>NZ_LT907782.1:0-1200000 GCF_900206265.1 Nitrosomonas ureae
GCCCTGTTGCAAAAATGTACAGAGCAAGACGTAAAGTAAACTGCATCGGATCATCACAAAAATAAACGGGTGAATCATATCTCAATCCACTTCAGATCTGCCATAACCCGTTGACTGAGAAACTATCTACTGCATTGGTAATAGAGCGCTATATGACGACTATTCATGTTTCAGCAATAAAGGGGATGATTCCTTCCTTATTCCCAATATTGGATTCAGATAATACCAATGATAATTCATTCATGGAAATTTGGAGCTTGCCATGTCTGAAGAAAGTGATTTAGAACGTACGGAAGAGGCCACGCCCAGGCGCCTGGAGAAGGCGCGGGAAGAAGGCCAGGTGGTGCGTTCTCAAGAGCTTACTTCATTTACTTTGTTGATGGCTGCAGCTGTCGGGATATTGATGCTGGGCTCGGCTTTAATGGAAAAGCTGGTGAAAATCATGCAATCCGGTATGCAACTGGATCGGGAACTGGCGTTTCAGTCTGAATTGATGATCAATCGTTTTTATGAATTTGCGATTGAAGGTTTGATCTCGATGGCTCCATTGCTGTTTTTGCTTTTGGTCGTAGCATTTTTTGCTCCCATGCTGCTGAGTGGCTGGCTTGTCAGTGCTAAGGCGGTTATTCCCGATTTCAAACGCATTGATCCGATAAAAGGTTTTGGTCGTATTTTCTCAATGCGTAGCCTGATAGAACTTGTTAAGGCCATCCTTAAAACCATACTCATCGGAGGGGTGGCGGCATTGGTTATTTGGCATAACAAAGACTCCGTGATGGCGTTGCTAACAGTATCTATTGACTTGGGAATTAGCCGCACCGGTGATTTCCTGGCAATGAGCTTTCTGCTGATTATCAGCGCAATGATCATAATAGTTGCGGTTGACGTGCCTTTTCAAATTTGGGAACACGCGAAGCAATTACGTATGACGAAAGAAGACGTGCGTAAAGAATACAAGGAAAGCGAAGGCGATCCATACGTTAAGGCCCGCATCCGTAACCTGCAAAGGGAGGCGGCACGCCGTCGCATGATGTCTGAAATTCCCAAAGCAGATGTCATTGTCACCAATCCTACACACTATGCCGTGGCATTGCGTTATCAGAGTAACATGCGTGCCCCCAAAGTTGTTGCTAAAGGAGTGCATTTACTGGCTGCACGTATTCGGGAGATCGCTACGGAGCATCGCATACCCATTCTTGAGGCACCGCCCCTTGCACGGGCTTTGTATCACCACACGGAACTGGAAAGCGAAATACCGGAAAAACTGTATACCGCAGTGGCCGAGGTTCTGGCTTACGTTTTTCAGTTACGGCGATATAAAGAATATGGCGGTACTGAACCGAGGCCACCGGTTGATGTGCCTGTTCCGGAGGAGCTGGATCAGGCGAACCTTGCGGTTTAGTTGAATGGGTAGCCTTTAAATTAATTTTTCTTTAAGTTTTTTATTGCGGAAACTATGAATACTGCGATTGCATTGTCATCTTTAGCAAATATTAGTAATTTCAGGACCTTGGCTGGACCGGTTCTGATTATTATGATCCTGGCCATGATGGTGTTGCCATTGCCGCCTTTTATACTGGATCTATTGTTTACCTTTAATATTGCTATCGCCATTATTGTGCTCATGGTGAGTTTATACACTAAGAATCCGCTTGATTTTGCAGTATTCCCGACCATCCTGCTAATTACAACTTTATTACGATTATCGTTAAATATCGCTTCAACCCGGGTTGTTTTGCTTGATGGACATACCGGGCCTGATGCTGCCGGTAAAGTGATCGAGGCATTCGGACACTTTCTGGTGGGTGGGAATTATGCAGTCGGTCTGGTGGTATTCATCATTCTGGTAGTCATCAACTTCGTCGTGATTACAAAAGGTGCGGGGCGTATCGCTGAAGTCAGCGCGCGTTTTACACTGGATGCCATGCCCGGCAAACAAATGGCTATTGATGCCGATCTGAATGCTGGATTAATTGGCGAGGAAGAAGCGCGTAAACGTAGGCAGGTTATTTCTCAGGAGGCCGATTTTTATGGATCCATGGATGGTGCCAGTAAGTTTGTGCGCGGTGATGCGATTGCCGGCATATTGATTATGCTGATTACCATTGTCGGTGGATTGACGGTCGGTGTCATGCAGCACGATATGGAATTAAGCTCAGCAGCGAAGAACTATACTTTGTTAACGATTGGTGATGGTCTGGTGGGTCAAATTCCGGCATTGATTATTTCTACCGCTGCGGGTTTGGTGGTGAGCCGTGTGACGACTGATCAAGATCTGGGTGAGCAGGTTTTAAGTCAGCTATTTAATCAACCGCAAGTATTGGTGATTACCGCCACAATTTTAGCTGTGATGGGACTTATTCCGGGAATGCCGAATTTTGTGTTTCTTTTTATTGCTTCCGCCCTGGGTGCAATAGCGTATTGGAAGAAAAAAACCCCAATCACGCAACCGATTGAGCCTATTGTTCCGGAAATACCAACGATTGAAAAGACTGATGCCAGTTGGAATGATGTAACTCCAATCGATACATTAGGACTAGAAGTCGGCTATCGTTTGATTCCTTTGGTCGATAAAGCGCAGCAAGGGGATCTGCTCAAAAGAATTAATGGCATACGCAGGAAATTTGCTCAGGAAATCGGCTTTCTCCCACCTGTGATACATATCAGGGATAACCTGGAGCTACGACCTAACGCTTATCGTATTACGTTAAAAGGTTCCGTCATTGGTCAGGGGGAGTCCTACTCCGGTATGTATCTGGCGATAAATCCAGGACAGGTCACGATGCAATTACCCGGCACAGCTACCAATGACCCGGCATTCGGGTTGCCGGCAGTGTGGATCGAAGCTGCTTTCCGTGAACAGGCACAATTGCATGGCTACACTGTGGTTGATGCCAGCACGGTAGTAACGACGCATATCAATCACTTGATCCATGCGCACGCTGCTGAATTATTAGGCAGACAGGAATTGCAGAAATTACTGGATCATCTTAATACACAATTTCCCAAACTTATTGAAGATCTGGTTCCAAAATTATTACCGCTCTCAACGGTGCAGAAAGTTTTGCATAACTTGCTGCAGGAGAGTGTTCATATCCGGGATATGCGTACCATTATCGACGTTTTGACTGAGCATGCAGTTCAAACCCAGGACGCTATCGAGCTGACTGCAATTGTCAGAACAGCCTTGGGGCGCGCTATTCTCGATCAATACTATCCTGCAGGCTCAGATGTGCAGGTGATGAGTTTGCATCACGAATTGGAAAATATTCTTAGCCAGGTAATGCAAACTGGCGCAGGGCAAGGCGCCGGGATTGAGCCCGGGCTTGCCGATACGTTGTTGAAAGAAGCTCACAGTGCAGCACAGCAGCAAGAGAAGCTCGGATTGCCGATTGTATTGCTTGTTCCGGGGGCTATTCGCTTTTTACTGGCTAGATTTTTACGCCGAGCACTGCCTCAATTAAGAGTATTGGCTCATTCCGAAATTCCCGATTCAAGAAGAATCAAGATCACTTCCGTCGTTGGAGGTAACAAATGAAAGTAAAGCGTTATATTGCATCTACATCCCGAGAAGCCATGCGCCAGGTTAAAGAAGAGCTTGGCGACAATGCCGTCATATTGTCCAATAGAAAAACCAGAGATGGTGTGGAAATCATGGCATTGGCTGATTCTGAAATGTCTAATCTAGTGCCATCACAGCCCTTACCTGCTTCACCTTCAGCGAATGCTGCTTACTATGAACAAAATAAAGAACTGAGTAAAGAAATCGCTTCTGCTGAATCATATTCGGAATTGCTTGCGTTAACGAGTGATCAGGAAGGCATCAGAAAAAGCACGAATGATGTAATGACAGCTTCATTTGCACGCGACATTATTGCTGAAATTCAAGCCATGAAAAATGCGCTGGAAGATCAGTTGAATGCTGTTGCATGGGGAAATTTTATCCAACGTAAGCCGGAGAAATTGAAACTGCTTCGCACTTTGCTGGATTCAGGTTTTAGCCCGTTATTATCACGCCGGTTAGTGGAGAAATTACCCCCTGAGCTTGATTACGAGTTGAGTCTGAAGCAGGCAATGTCGGCATTAGCTTTTAATCTACATACTGTTGCCAGCGATGAAATAATAGAAAAGGGCGGCATTTATGCATTGATCGGCCCCACAGGCGTTGGTAAAACGACTACGACTGCAAAATTGGCGGCTCGTTGTGTAATCCGGCATGGCGCGGATAGGGTGGCATTACTCACGACTGACAGCTACCGCATTGGTGGTCATGAACAGTTGAGAATCTATGGGCGATTATTAGGTATTCCGGTGCGTACGATTAAAGATACTGAAGATTTGCAATTGACACTATCGGAACTGAGAAACAAGCATATGGTGTTAATTGATACTGTTGGGATGAGTCAGCGTGATCAAATGCTTGCCGAGCAGATTACCATGTTGAGTAATTGTGGTACCGATATCAAACGCATGCTGATATTAAGTGCTGCATCCAATGGGAAAACACTGGATGAGGTGATTTCTGCCTATCATAAAAATGGTATTTACGGCTGTATCATCACAAAAGTCGATGAAGCTGCGAGCTTGGGTGTGGCACTGGATGCCGTTATTCGCAGAAAATTAGTGCTGCATTATGTCGCCAACGGACAGAAGGTTCCGGAAGATATTCACGCAGCTAATCCGCGTTATTTATTGCATCGTATTTTTAAATCCACTCCTGGTGATTCGGCTTTTACTTTGCAAGATGCCGAATTTGCTTTGGTAATGGCGACAAAGAATAGTACTGAAACAGTGCAAACTGGAAAGAAATCATCGGCGGGATTCTTCCATGACTAAATTGATGCTACACGATCAGGCGATGGGGTTACGCAAACTACCATCATTCCAGGCACCTGATTCAGCTCGTGTTTTTACTATCGCAGGAGGAAAGTCCAGAATTGGAAAAACCAGTATTGTTGTGAATCTGGCCGTCGCTTTGGCTCGGAAGGGACGGCGCGTATTGCTGATTGATGAGAATCCTTGTCATAACAACATTTGTACCAATCTGGGATTGCGGGCACGCTTTGATTTACTCCATGTGATTTATAAGGATAAAAAGTTAAACCAGGTACTTTTGCAGGGTCCTGAGAATATCGCCATATTATCCGCCATGCGCGGTATCCATGCACTAAACAAGTTGAATCCGCTCGAACAAGACTGGCTTGTCAGAAGTTTCTCAGAGTTAACTCATTCCGTTGACATTGTTTTGATAGATACGGCTATTGCAGGAACAACACATGTATTACCACTAAGTTTGGCCTCGGAGCAGGTGATGATGGTGATCTCGGGATCAGCCGCATCCCTTACGGGTGCGTATGTACTGATTAAGATCATGAGCCAGGAGTATACGAGAAGGCATTTTCTCATATTGGTGAATAAGGCGGGGTCGGAAGCTGAATCGTTTGCAATTTACCAAAATTTTTACAAAGTAGCTCGTCAATATCTATCGGTAACGCTTGAATATGCTGGCTATATTCCAAACGACGAGAGATTGCGCAGTTCAACACAATTATGTAAGCCTGTGCTGGAAACATACCCGTCTTCACAGGCTGCAATTTGTTTTGGGCAGGTAGTGCAAAATATTTTACGCTCCTCTTGCCCAGATAAGTATCACGGGGGGATTGATAATTTCATACAACGATTGATTCAAACAAGTCATCTGAGTATGGCCAATTTTATGGTGTGATTGATATGTATACTGCGACTGGAACTAAAGCAATTGATAAAGATCAGTTTATAGCTGAATTTACGCCACTGGTGAAACGTATTGCCTACCACATGATGACTCGATTACCCGCTAGTGTTCAGGTTGATGATCTGATTCAAGCCGGTATGATTGGTTTGCTAGATGCTATCAATCGTTATGAGGGTTCATACGGGCGGCAATTTGAGAGTTATGCGGCACAGCGCATACGGGGTTCAATATTGGATGAGTTGCGCGAGGCGGATTGGTTGCCGCGCAGTATACGAAAAAAAATGCGCCGTATTGAAGCAGCTGTGAATTTATTAGAACAGCGCAATGGTTGCGCGCCTAATGAACTGGATTTGGCCAAAGAATTAGATATGTCACTGGACGAATACCATGAGACCTTGCAAAGCGCACGAGGTGCACAATTAATTTATTACGAAGATTTTCAACAAGATGATGAAGAGCCTTTCTTGGATCGTTTATTTATCAACTCTGAGGGAGATCCCTTAAATGCGCTGTTGGATGAGAATTTTCGCAACCAGCTAATTGCCGCGATTGATAATTTGCCTCCCCGGGAAAAACAAATGATGGGGATGCATTATGAGCAGGAAATGAATTTAAGAGAGATAGGCGAAGTGCTTGGAGTCAGCGAGTCCAGAGTTTGTCAACTGCATACTCAAGCTGTTGCAAGGCTTCGCAGTCGTTTGAGAAATCTTTGAGAAGCAAGAAATACTGATTATCCGGTGATCTGATTGGATTTTGGGATGAATAAAAAATCAAAGATGGATGTGAATAGTGTCGCCGGTATTGTATTGGCTTTTGTTGCGATCATCGGCGGGCAATTTCTTGAAGGAGGGCATGTAGGATCTTTACTGCAGGTAGCAGCTTTTCTAATTGTTATGGGAGGGACTATTGGCGCTGTGTTATTGCAAAGCCCAGTCAAAGTTTTCGTTAATGGAGTGAAAATGGTCAGTTGGGTGTTTTACCCGCCTGAAAACTCTCCCCAGATTTTAATTAAGCAAGTTGTCAATTGGTCTAATATTTCACGCAAAGAAGGCATGTTGGCGCTGGAATCGTATATACCTGCAGCCAAAGACACATTCTCAAAAAAAGGCTTGCAATTGCTTGCTGATGGCAGTACGCCGGAGAAATTACGCGAAGTCTTGGAAATTGATATCACGGCCTTAGAGACACATCAACGGCAATCCGCACGAATCTGGGAAGCAGCTGGTGGTTATGCGCCCACCATTGGCATTCTGGGCGCTGTGCTGGGTCTGATTCATGTAATGGAAAATTTATCGGATCCCAGTTTGCTGGGTAGCGGCATTGCAGTGGCTTTTGTGGCAACCATTTATGGTGTTGGATTGGCCAATCTCGTTTTCTTGCCAATTTCAAATAAGCTGAAAAATATTATTGGTGAGCATGTCGTTATGCAAGAAATGCTGATGGATGGCTTTGTCGCGATCGCAAACGGTGAGAATCCTCGACTGATAGAAAGCCGATTGAAAGGATACTATATTTAATACTCTTCAAGTGTTGATTTAATCATAAGCTATTGAATGATAAATAGAAGAAAGAAAATAAATGAGAGTCCGCTCGAAAATCAGGAGCGCTGGCTTGTTTCCTATTCGGATTTTATAACCTTATTATTTGCTTTTTTCGTAGTAATGTATGCAGTTTCATCGGTAAATGATGGAAAATATCGTGTGTTAAGTTCTTCATTGGTTACCGCGTTTAAAAATAGCAGCTCATCTATTTCTGAATCTCCACAAACGACTGAGTTTTCACCGCTTCAAAATGAGCATTCAAATCAGGACAGCTTGATCAAGCTTGCAGATAATTTCAGTAATCAGAAAGCAAGAAAGCAAGAGAAAATGAAAGGTATGGCTAAGAATATTCTCCATGCGCTGGAACCATTGGTGAAGAATGGCCAAGTGAGAGTGACCCAAAATTCTTTAGGAATCACAGTTGAAATTAATGCCAGTGTTCTTTTCTCACCAGGGCAAGCTAAGCTTGCCGAAAACTCTATCTTATCACTTCAAGCGATTGCAAATGTGATCAAAGGCCACGAGCATGAAATTAATGTAGAAGGCCATACAGATAATTTACCTATAAATACAGAGAATTTTCCATCAAATTGGGAGTTATCTTCCGCACGTGCAAGCAGTGTAATCAGGCTATTCATTGAAAAGGGCGTTGAAGCTCATCGGCTTACTGCAATAGGTTACGGTGAAAATAGACCAATAGAAAGCAATGAGACATTTGAAGGAAGAAAAAGAAATCGTCGCGTGACGGTCATGATCTTGTCGACGGATCCTGATAAGATAACGGAAATTCCCATCGCTGAAAATTAAGTGAAGGGATTCCTGAATAGCTATGATTTCGGGCGACTTATAAATATATAGTATATAGTGGATTTGATTTAAGAATACGTATTTCTATTCTCGGAAGAGATTGTTCAAGGGGTATACCTTAGATATAGGTCTGACCTTTAGGTCCATAAAGTGCAACATTACCAGCTGCTCCATGAAGCGCAGCAAAAGACCGTAGATTGTGTTGCAGTCGGTTTGCAATAATCAAGCCATTAGAATGAGTGAATTGTTGGGCCGTTTTGGCAAGATTTAATAATTCTTTCCATAAAGCTTTTATTTCGGAGAAACTGGAGTTTTGTACCGCTAATTCATTTAGCCAAGAGTCTATACTCTTTCTTTCTGAAGGCAGTCCTATTTTCAGGAAAAAAACGTTACGATCATTATCGTGTTGTATTAGTTCTTGGATCAGTTTTATTTTATTGGAAGCGAGGCGATCTATTTCTTCTAGTCTTCCTTCAATAAGGGCACTTTCTTCTTTTTTAAGGATTTCTATAAAAATACGTAGTGTATCGCTTTCGGTTTTCAATTCATTCATGAAGCGCGTAAAGTCTGTGTGGCAAGACATCACGCAGCACCTTTTTTGGATTGAATCAACTCTTTTACTGTTTCAAGCAATCTGTCGGCAACTACTTCCGGATTAATTTGAAAATTTCCTTCACTTATAGCTTGTTTTATTTCCTGAACACGTGCTGTATTTACAATTGAGCCATTTTCAGTAGTACTGTCGATTGTTTGTAGTTTTGTAGCATTAGGACTTAAATGCACATTATTTTCTTGGTTCGTACTCGGATTCGGTGTGATATCAGTACGTCTTTTTCCATCATTAACAGATACAATTGATACGGGCTGTAAAGATTTATCTATTTTCATTTTTATAACCTCATGGCGAATTCATTAAATATTTTATCGACATCTTTATTTAGAACTTTAGAATTAAAGTGCTTGCTGAAGCTCTGGATTATTAGAGAAAATGATTTACAATAGTCCTACGGTGTTAGTTGGTAGGAAGTTTAGGAGCTTTAAAGAAAATATATTTTTCGACTAGCTTCCCGATAGCCATGTTAATGTTATCTCTTGTTGTAAACCTATGGTATTACCTTATATCAGTAGTAAAATGTCTATAATATTCAAAGCAATTGTGAGTGCATTTCGTGATTTATTTCGTTTAAGAATTGCATGGATTACTGTTTGGCCGATTATAGCTTCATTACTGTTTTGGTTGATAGTTGGATTTGTTTTTCAGGATAATTTTTCTAAAATAATTTATCAGATTTTGGACAAAATTGGTGTCGGTGAGTGGCTGCAAAATTTGGAATCAGATTGGATTGCATCGATAGTTCTAGGTTTATTTGATATTTTAGTACTTATTCCTCTTGTAATCGTTACGACACTGATTATTACGGCCATATTTGTATTGCCGGCATTAATTGGTTTGGTGGCGCGCCGTTTTTATCCCGATTTGAAGCGTGAATATGGAGGGTCTATTAGTGGCAGCATTGTCAATGCGGTAATCGCCAGTATTGTTTTTATATTCATCTGGATAGTTTCGTTGCCATTGTGGGCGGTTGGAGCAGGAATTATTATCCCTTTCGTGGCCGCAGCTTTTATGAATCAACAATTATTTCGCTATGATGCGTTATCGGAGCATGCCACCAAGCACGAAATTAACAAAATTTGCTCAGAGAACAGATATTCATTATGGGGGCTCGGGCTGTTGACGGGCTTGGTGCAATTTATACCTTTTCTTAATTTATTGGCTCCAATTTTTACTGCACTTGCGTTTATTCATTTTGGACTAGAGCATCTAAAACTTTTGCGCGCGAAAGAAATGGCAAAACAAAATATTAATCAATAAAAAATAAACTTTCAGATACTCAAACAGATTTCTTTTTTTGATCAAGTTTCTAATCAGCTGTGAACATGCATAGTTGGGATCCAAATTTTATGGATCTTTCGCCTATATTTGAACCATTTGCATATTTGAGAAAGGATTTCTCAAATATGCAGTACTGGCCTGAACCTAATGAGCTTAACAAATTATGTCCCATGTCAAATCAACAAATATATACTCGATCAGGTAAATCTATTTTATTTATACCCCAGGTAATTGTGAAACATTACCATGGACAACCTTATGAATCGAGAATTTTTTTGACTGGTCAAGTGCAAACTAGAGCTAATAATTGGCATGATTTTTTTAATGCTTTAGTGTGGAAAATACTGCCGCGTGCTAAATCAGCGCTTAATCAATTGCATTATCAAGCACAACTGTCTGAGTTAGCGATTAAAGCAGAAAATAGGTGCAAATTAAGAGACGCAGCAACGCTATTCGATGAATCTGGCGTCATTATCATCAGCAGTCATGAATTATTGATTCGGCTAATAAAAGGCTTTGAGTGGAAAGAATTGTTTTGGCGGCAGCGTACCACCGTATTATCATCAATGCGATTTTTTGTTTTTGGCCACGGAATATACGAAAAAGCATTAAACCCTTTTATCGGTATGACTGGTAAAGCAATTATTTTCAAGGTAAAGGAAGATTTTTTCTTGCAAGATTTATTTAATCAACTCCACTCAGTGGATTTAATGCTGGAACAATTTTTGCTCTGCAGACTGTCATCTAGTGCAGATCTGACGCCAATCCCATTGTTAGGTTATCCGAAGTGGGATGCGAATAATTGCCATGAATCCTATTATGAAAATAAGGAATATTTTCGTGATCGTCGTCAATTTAAGTGCACTTAAAAAAATTACATTCTATTTTGAATAACTTATAATTAATAGAAAATTGAAATGAGAATACTCTTAGTAGCGCTATTAATTGCGTTATTTTTCATTGTCACTATATCTAAGGCGGATAATTTTTCGCCGGAAAGCGCTGAAGGTGCTCGTGCTGTAAGTACAGAAACGGCTAAGGAAACACTGATCTATTCGATCACATCGAATAGATGTTGCAGAGGTTTGATAAATACATGGCTATAGATAAATGGAATAGAGCGATGCAATCAAGCTTTTCTGACCTGGAATATGCGGCAAAGAAGAAACAAACCCGACGAGATCGTTTTTTGGATGAAATTGAAGCTGCAACACTTTGGGCATCTGTGTTGAATGTTATTGCGCCGTACTATCCGGTTAGCGGTAGGCGGGATCACCCACCGACTGGTCTGGAACGGATGCTGATGTATGTTGTGCAACAGTGCTTTGGTTTTTCGGATGAAGGCACGGAAGATGCTGTATATGATAGCCAAGCCATTCGTCACTTTGTGGTAGTGATCTGAATCGGGAAGCGGCAGCGGATGCGACGACTCTGCTGAGATTTCGTCATTTACTGGAAGGGCATCCTCTGACGGAATCGATCTTTGATGCAATCAGCTGAACGTGGATTATTTCATCGCGAAGGCACGATTGTTGATGCTACGCTGATTTCAGCCCCTCTTTCGACTAAGAACAAGGAACGGGCGCGCGATAGCGAAATGCATCAAACCAAGAAAGGCCAGCAATGGCACTTCGGCATGAAGGTACACATCGGTGTCGATGCGCAATCAGGGCTTGTTCACACCCTGATCGGGCAGCCAATGTCCACGATGTTACTCAGGCACAGGCGCTGCTGCATGGTGATGGAACCGATGTGTTTGGTGATGCGGGCTACCCAGGCATTGAAAAACGACAAGAGAATCCTGAATTGCCCGTAACCTGGCATATTGCAATGCGTCCTTCCAAGCGCAAGGCATTGCCCAAAACAACAGCAGGCGAACTGATGGGAAGCTTGAACATGCAAAAGCCAGCATTCGCGCCAAGGTTGAGCATCCCTTTCATGTTGTAAAGAATCTGCTCATGCACCGCAAAACCCACTACAAAGGAATGGCCAAAAATAACGCTCAGATGTTTTCACTGTTTGGGCTTGCCAACTTGCTGCTGGCTCGCCGGTGGTTATGTAGCTCAGCCAGCCGGATTGCGTCTTAAAGACAAGAATTGAGGGAAATAATGCAAGAAATAGCGCAATTCAAGCCAGAATATGGCAAATTCTAACCTAATATCCCAAAACCGTTCGCTTAGCCCCTGGGGTGCGGTGTATTAATCAGTGTTTTCCTAAATTACTTTTTTCGATAAGGAATATTTATTTTTTGATGTTAGAAGCTTGAATGATTATAGAATGGGACATGTTCCTGGTGCGTATCATCTTTCTGTAGAAAGTGATTTTGATGAGCAAAAATTAAGTGGGATAGTAAAAAGATCAACTTGTTGTTATGTATTGTAACGGTACTTCGTGCCTGGGTAGCTCAATTACGATAGAAAAAGCAATTGGGTGGGGATGGACAAATATTTTATTATCCTTGGATGAGTTTCTTGTAGAGATTTTGATGAAAACGCTTTTATTTAGAGTAGCGGTTATGTATTTTTGCGAACCAGGTACGTATTTTGTTAAAATGTAATGTTAAATTTACTAATTTATTGGAGTATTTAATGGCAATTGAAAGAACCTTATCAATTATTAAACCGGACGCTGTTGCAAAAAATGTGATTGGGCAGATTTATTCTCGTTTTGAATCAGGTGGCTTAAAAATTATTGCCGCGCGCATGGTACATTTGTCACAATCTGATGCAGAGCAATTTTACGCAGTGCATCGTGAGCGGCCGTTTTTTAACGATCTGGTTAGCTTTATGATATCCGGGCCTGTGATGGTACAAGTACTGGAAGGAGAGGATGCAATTAAGAAAAACCGCGATTTAATGGGTGCAACCGATCCCAAGAAAGCTGAAAAAGGAACTATTCGTGCTGATTTTGCTGATAGCATTGATGCCAATGCAGTGCATGGCTCAGATGCATTAGAAACGGCAATGGCCGAAATTGCCTGTTTTTTCCCCACATTAAATGTTTATTCTCGTTAAAAGTAATGAGTATCTAAATCGTGTCGGTTAATTTGTTAAATTATGATAACAAAAGTCTAGTTGATTTTTGTACTGAAATTGGTGAAAAGCCTTTTCGTGCAAGGCAATTATTGCGGTGGATTCACCAGTTTGGCATAGCTGATTTTGATTTAATGAGCGATCTGGCAAAAAGTTTGCGCGAGAAGCTTGCCACGCAGGCGGTTATTGAGCTGCCAACGATTATGTCTGATTATGTGGCAGCCGATGGCACACGTAAATGGTTGTTATCAGTTGGTGCAGGAAATGGTATAGAGACTGTCTTTATTCCAGAAATTAGTCGTGGCACTCTATGTATTTCAAGTCAGGTTGGATGTGCATTGGCTTGCACTTTCTGTTCTACAGGAAAGCAAGGATTTAATCGCAATTTAACTGTTGCCGAGATTATCGGACAGTTATGGATCGCAAATAAGATGCTTGAAACTTGTGGTGATGATACAAAATTACAAACCAAAAGAGCGGTTACTAATGTTGTCATGATGGGCATGGGTGAGCCGCTGGCCAACTTTGAGAATGTTGTAACAGCCCTAGATTTAATGTTGGATGATCATGCCTATGGTCTTTCCCGGCGCCGTGTAACGGTTAGTACTTCCGGGCTAGTGCCTGCTATCGATCGATTACGTGAGCGTTGTCCGGTTGCTTTGGCTGTTTCATTACATGCTCCGAATGATACGTTGCGCGATCAACTGGTTCCAATCAACAAGAAATACCCGATTAAAGAGTTATTGGCCGCTTGTCAGCGTTATTTGTCGGCTGCGCCCAGAGATTTTATAACTTTTGAGTATGTCATGCTCGATGGTGTTAATGATAGTGTAGCGCATGCGTGCGAGCTTGTGAAATTGGTACAAGACATTCCCTGTAAGTTTAATTTAATTCCGTTCAATTCTTTTTCAGATTCTGGATATAAGCGTTCATCAACTGAAGCAATAAGAGTGTTTCGTGATGTGTTAGTGCACGCAGGGCTTATTACAACTGTCAGAAAAACACGGGGCGATGATATCGCGGCTGCTTGTGGTCAGCTTGCTGGTCAGGTGAAAGATAAAACGCATCGTTTGACTCGATTAAAAATCGAAACGATCCAGTGAAATTATATTCGCCCTTATTATTTCTATTTCTCATAGGGTTGGGTAGCTGTGTACAGCACAATGCAGAAACCGGGATGCCCATTCAGGATAAGGGAGATCGTGCATTACAAAGCGCAAAAATTCATACAGAGTTGGCGGCTGAATATTTTTACCGGGGGCAATTGGATGTGGCAATTGAGGAAGTTAATGAGGCATTGAAGGCACAATCGAATTATGCGCCTACATACAGTGTGTTAGGGCTTATAAATATGACCTTAAATGAAAACAGTAAAGCGCTAGAAAATTTTGAGCGAGCTATTCGAATGGCACCAAGAAACCCAGAAATTAATAATAATTATGGGTGGTTTTTATGTCAGCGTTTTCCGCAACGCATGGATGATGCCATTAATCATTTTATGGTAGCTGCTAGAGATCCCCTTCATTCAACACCCGAAATGTCTTACACTAATGCCGGGATCTGTGAAACTAAACGTCAAAAATACATTGAAGCGCAGTTACTTTTTCAAAATGCATTATCAATCCAGTCCAATTATTCACCTGCAATTATTGGACTGATCGATATTGATTTTGAACGCGGAAATTTGACAGAGGCAAGGTCTAAACTTTCTCAGTTTCTGCAAAATTATGCACCTACAGCCGAAAGTTTATTGCTGGGAATAAAGATTGAGCGAGCCTTGGATAATCAACTGGCAGTTGATAGTTATATCTATCAACTGCAAAAGCATTTTCCTGAATCCAAAGAAGCCGTGTCGATTCGAGAAGGAAAGATCAGATGACGAATGTTAATGATGAAATGAACAAGAATGTAAATCAACACGCTGAAGATATTGATTCCATTACATCTGATTCTAGTATAACAACCGAAAATCATTCACCTGGATACGATACTTCAAAGTCGCATCAGGGAGTACACGAAAATATGCAAAATTCGGAAACGAGGAGTATCGAATCAGTTATTGGAGAGCAATATAACAATCTCGATTCAATTGCTTCAAATTTAAACGTTCATCACCATGAACATATCGAGGTAAGTAATAACCATAATGAGATAGTAAGTAGTCTTGATCATATAAACCCCCAAAATGAATTAAATGATATTGATTCTATGGGCATTGTGCAAAGTGTTGGGCATTTGCTGCGCAGGGCAAGAGTTAGGAAGAATATGAGTATTGAGGATGTATCAAGGCAGTTGCGTCTTTCAATACAACAAATTGAAGCAATTGAAAACGAGGATTTTGAGAAGTTGCCTGGAAAAACATTTTTACGCGGGTTTATTCGTAATTATGCCAATCTTGTGCAACTAAACCCCATGCAATTATTACAATTACTTCCAGAGTCAACTCGAATAATATCGACCTATGAGCGGACTCCATTTAGAAATAAACAAATATCGTTTTCTTCAAGTCGTGAGAACTCTGGTAATAACTCACTTGTGATCGCCATTATTTTAGCTATTATGGTTTTAGGCACATATTTTATTTTTGAGAATAATGGATGGAATAAAGATTCTAATATCAGTTCGGTGGGTAGCGCCGCGCAGTTAGAATCTGGCACAACTTCCATGGAGATTCGATTGCCAATGTCAACAGTTGTAGATAATACCGTGAACTTGCCGATAATGTCATCAATGACCCCTACTAACACACTTAACGATCCGGGAAAGGCAGTAGCAGAACTAAATGCAAAAACTGAGCTTATTCCAGCTGAAGAAAATATTATTGCTCAATCTAATGAGTTGCAGAACGAAAAAACCAGCGATTCAGGTAATTTATATTTTAAATTTATAGCGGACTCATGGGTGAAGGTGGTAGATGCTAAGGGTGTTGCTTTGTTTGAGCAGCTTATGAAAGGTGGTAGCGAGCAAATTGTCGTAGGTAAAAGACCGCTATCGATTGTTATAGGCAATGCATCGGGTGTTAATCTCACCTATAATGATAAGGAAATTAATATTTCTTCTTATAAAAAGCAGGATGGGACCGCGCGCTTTATACTTGAGTAGGCGTACTTGCAATCTTTAGACCTTATACAATAATTATGTCTGAAAACAGTTTTTCGATAAATCGCCGATCTAGCGTAGGTGTTCGGGTTGGTTCTGTAATGTTGGGTGGTGGTGCGCCAGTCGTGGTGCAATCAATGACTAATACTGATACAGTTGATGAAGTTGCTACTGCGGAACAGGTTGCGCAATTAGCGCGTGCTGGGTCTGAGTTGGTTCGAATCACTGTCAATTCAATGGAGGCCGCAAAGGCGGTAGCGGCAATTCGTGCGCGTCTCGATGAAATGGGATGCCATGTTCCCTTGGTTGGAGATTTTCATTTCAATGGGCATAAATTGCTCACCAGTTATCCCGAATGCGCTAAAGCTTTAGCAAAATTTCGCATCAATCCGGGAAATGTTGGTTATGGTAAGAAACGTGATGAGCAATTTACTACCTTGATTGAAACAGCTTGTAAGTACGATAAGCCTGTGCGCATCGGCGTGAATTGGGGAAGTCTTGATCCCGAAATGCTGGCGCGCATTATGGATGAAAATGCCGCTTCAAGTAATCCGCAAGACGCAAAGTATGTAATGCGGGAAGCATTGATTATATCGGCATTGGAAAGCGCAGCAAAAGCAGAGGAAATCGGGCTTAACCGCAATAAGATTGTACTCTCTTGCAAAGTAAGTGGTGTACAAGATTTGATTAGAGTATACCGCGATTTGGCTGCACGTTGCGATTATGCGTTACATTTGGGATTAACAGAGGCAGGGATGGGTTCTAAAGGCATAGTAGCGTCTACAGCGGCATTGTCTGTCCTTTTACAGGAAGGAATTGGTGACACTATTCGCATTTCATTGACCCCGGAACCAGGGGGGACACGCTCACGTGAGGTGATTGTAGCTCAGGAAATTCTGCAAACCATGGGGCTACGCGCATTTGTTCCGCTAGTTGCTGCTTGTCCAGGGTGCGGACGTACAACCAGTACCTATTTTCAGGAATTAGCCGAAAGTATCCAGGCTTATGTGCGTGATGAGATGGTGGTTTGGCGCAAACAATACGATGGCGTCGAAAATATGACGCTAGCTGTGATGGGGTGTGTAGTAAATGGTCCGGGAGAAAGCAAGCACGCTAATATTGGAATTAGTCTGCCAGGTTCTGGTGAAACCCCAGTGGCACCTGTGTTTGTCGACGGACAAAAAACCGTAACGTTAAAAGGCGATAATATCGCCAATGAATTTCGTGCAATTGTTGATCAATATGTAAGTGAGAAGTACCCGAGAAAAGTAGTCTGATGGCTAGCAGTGTTAAAGCAATTCGTGGAATGAATGATATTCTCCCGGAAGAATCTTATCTCTGGGAATATTTTGAACAGATGGTGCGGCAGTGGCTTACTGCTTATGGGTATCGGAATATTCGTACCCCGATTGTCGAGCAAACCGATTTGTTTATTCGCTCTATTGGTGAAGTAACTGATATTGTTGAGAAAGAGATGTATACTTTCATCGATCATCTCAATAATGATAGCTTGACGCTGCGGCCTGAAGGCACTGCGTCATGCGTGCGAGCAGCTATTGAGAATAATCTTTTGTATGCTGGACCGCAAAGATTGTATTATGCGGGACCGATGTTCCGGCATGAACGCCCACAAAGAGGGCGTTATCGTCAATTTCATCAGGTCGGCGTGGAAGCATTGGGTTATGCTGGTCCAGATATCGATGCAGAATTAATAGTGATGTGTGTTCGATTATGGGAATTATTGGGAATCTCGGATCTGCGTCTGGAAATAAGTACGCTGGGAAACACTGAATCACGCGCATTACATCGTTCGCGACTACTCAAATACTTTGAGAGACACCGTGATAATTTGGATGAAGATTCATTACGACGTCTATATGTCAATCCCTTGCGCATACTCGATAGTAAAAATCCAGAAATGCAACAAATTATTGAGAATGCACCAAAGTTGATTGATGACTTGGATCCTGAATCATGTAGCCATTTTGAATCCTTGCAAAGAATATTACGTGAGCGAGGCATTAATTATAATATTAACTTGCGTTTGGTAAGGGGATTGGATTATTACAATCGCACTGTATTTGAATGGGTTACCGATAAATTAGGTGCACAAGGAACAGTTTGTGCTGGTGGGCGCTATGATGGCTTAGTAGAGCAGGTGGGAGGAAAATCCACTCCGGCTTGCGGTTTTGCTATGGGAGTAGAACGATTGTTGTCGTTGATGCAAGAATGTGGGAAAAAGATTCAACAGCCAGTTCCTGATATTTATATTGCTTATCAAGGTGATGAGCAGGTCATGGATTATGCTTGGAAGTGTGCGGAATTTCTTCGTGATGAGGGATTCGATGTTATTTTGCATTGCGGTGGCGGCAGCTTTAAATCTCAGATGAAAAAGGCTGATTCATCTGGTGCTGTTTATGCATTGATTATCGGGAATGATGAATTCAGGGCGCAACAAGTAACTATTAAGCCATTGCGTGATCTGATTGAACAAGTAAGTCTGAAATTAAGCGAGGTTGCTGAAATAATTAATAAAAAAGATTTGTATTAACAATAACGCAGAATTAACCAAGGAAATGCTATGGTAACTTATAATCATGAAGATCAGGAAAAGGTTGATGGGTTTAAAGGTTGGTGGGACAAGTATGGGACTGCGATTGTTATTTTCATGACAGTAATGTTAGCAACTGCCGGAGCTATAAAGGCTTGGGAGTATTACCAGAAAAAGCAGGCACAGCAGGCGGGGGATTTATACGTTTTGTTGAAGCAGGTCCAAGCAGGCAATGATTCAGAAAAAATTAATGATACGGCTCAGTTGCTTATGCAAGGTTATTCCTCCAGTGGCTATGCGCCACGCGCTGCATTGATTGCAGCACAAGCCGATGCTCATGCAGGGAATAATAAGCGGGCGATACAAAACTTACAATGGATTCTTGATCATGCAAAAGAAACCGAGATGCGTGATTTGGCTCGATTGAGAATCTCGGGGATTTTACTCGATGAAGGAAAATACGATGAAGCATTAAGGTTTTTAGATGATGGATATAGTGAAGCTTTTTCTGGGTTATATTTGGACCGTAAGGGAGATATCCAGGTAGCTACACAGAGAATTTCTGAAGCGCGTTTAAGCTATCAGGAAGCTATAAATGCGCTTGATAAGAGTAATAATTACTATAACATTGTACAAATGAAATTGGATGGACTGGGCAATTCTGAATAAGAATTTAACAATTGTTGAATCGAATTTTACTAGGTGCAGGCGATTTTTTTCGTTCTGGATAGTATTTTTCTTACTACTGTCAGGTTGTAGTAATACGATGAATCCATTTGATATGCGTATTGTTGAAGCAATGAGTACGCAACTATCAGATATGTTTGTCACAGATGAAGTCATTGTTTATGAAAAGGAAGAACTCGATGCTTTAAAATCCGTTGATCCAATTCCATTGAAATGGAAGAATAAAGTCAGTGAAAATGAAATTGCTTCATTCTATGTTGTCTATGAAAATGATGCAGTATATTCAGCTGATGAAGCTGGAAAACTTACAAAATATGAAGCAGCAACGGGTAAGCAATTATGGCAAGTCAAAACTAAGCATAGGTTTTCCGCTGGCGTAGGTGTTGGAGAAGGACTTATTCTGATCGGGACTTTTAAAGGTGAAGTACTTGCTTATAATGAATCTGGTCATATGCTATGGCAAGCATCAGTCACCAGTGAAATCTTAAGTCCACCTCAGGTGCAAAATAATATAGTGGTTGTGCGAACCGTTGACGGCAGAATATTTGGATTAGATGCTATTGATGGAAAACGAAAATGGATTCATCAAGGAGCAACTCCTCCATTGACGGTGCGAAGCACTGCAGGAATAACACTTGCGCATGGTGCTGTATTCGCGGGTTTCCCTGGAGGGAAAATGGTGGCAATGAGCTTGTTTAATGGCAATATTGGATGGGAAGTTGCCGTTTCCCACCCACGGGGCGTTACGGAGCTCGAACGCATGACAGATATTACCAGTGTACCTGTGGTTAACGATAGGTTGGTTTGCGCGGTTGCGTATCAAGGACGTGTGGCATGCTTTGCCATCAATGATGGCACTCAAATATGGACTCGTGAGTCTTCCAGTAGTGCAGGCTTGGTAATGGATAGTGATTATGTTTATGTAACTGAAGATAAAGGTATTGTTTCTGCGTATGATTTGCTCAGTGGAGCCAGTGTATGGAAGCAGAGTAGACTTGGTAGTAAGAAATTAACGAAGCCTATTATCAAGGGGCAGTATATAGTTGTTGGAGATGATCAAGGAAATGTTAGTTTGCTACGAAACTATGATGGAGTTTTAATTGCCCGCTCAGCTACCGATGGTAGCATGATTCAGAATCCTGCTTCTTCATTGCCTGATGGTTTTGTAGTTCAAACGGCAAAGGGTGGAGTATACGCTTATAGTACACAATTTTAATAACTCTTCTAAATTCGTCTAGAATCTTCAAGATACAGCGTATCTTTATTAATGTCACTGCCCTGAAGAAAGCTGTAAATATTCATGAAACCTACACTTGTTTTGGTTGGTCGCCCTAATGTGGGCAAATCTACTTTGTTTAACCGGTTGACTCGTACCCGTGATGCTATCGTTGCTGATATCCCAGGCTTGACGCGAGATCGGCATTATGGTGCCGGTAGAGTAGGAGATAAACCTTATTTGGTCGTGGATACCGGCGGTTTTGAGCCTGTAATTAAAGAGGGTGTTTTGTATGCCATGGCAAAGCAGACGATTCAAGCGATTGATGAAGCAGATAAAGTATTGTTTATTGTCGATGGTCGCCAGGGGTTGACTGCGCATGACAAAATTATTGCTGAGCAACTACGCAAATCTGGACAGAAAATTCTACTGGTTGTAAATAAAACAGAAGGCATGACGACTACTGTTGTCACAGCAGAATTTTTTGAGCTAGGTCTGGGTGATCCCTGTGCGGTATCAGCGATGCATGGTGATAACATCCATGAGTTGGCAGACTTAGCATTGGCGGATTTTCCAGAGGTTGTAGAAGAATCTGCAAGCAAGCATCCTAAAATTGCCATTGTTGGTCGTCCCAATGTTGGAAAATCCACACTTATTAATACTCTGCTGGGAGAAGAGCGAGTCATTGCCTTTGATCAACCTGGCACAACGCGAGATAGTATCTACGTTGATTTTACGCATAAAGACAAACAGTATACGTTGATCGATACAGCAGGATTGCGACGTCGTGGTCAAGTGCATGAAACTATAGAAAAATTCTCAGCTATCAAAACACTGCAGGCTATTGAAGATGCCAATGTAGTTGTATTGATACTAGATGCTAGAAATGAGATCTCTGATCAAGATGCTCATATTGCTGGGTTCATACTGGAAACGGGGCGTGCGCTAGTCATCGCCATCAATAAATGGGATGGCTTGGATGAATACCAGCGCGCTACTATCAAGAGTGACTTGAGTCGCAAATTAGCTTTTCTGAGTTTTGCACAATTGCATTATATCTCTGCGCTGCATGGTACCGGGATGAAAAAATTGTTGCCGTCTATAGATATAGCATATGCGGCAGCTATGGCTGATTTGCCGACTCCGAAGTTGACGCGGGTTTTGATTGCTGCAGTCGAAAAACATCCCCCACCACGTGGTGGTATGTCACGTCCCAAAATGCGTTATGCGCATCAAGGCGGATCCAATCCACCTTTGATTATTGTACACGGTAGCATGCTGAATCATGTGCCGGAAACCTATCGTCGATATTTGGAAAATACATTTCGTGAAACTTTTAAGCTATGGAGTACTCCATTACGGGTTGATTTTAAAATTGGCCATAATCCATATGCTGATAAAAAACCTGCTCCACCAACTGAAGCAGAAGCGAGACGTGCACATAGCCGCAGACGGCGGAATCGGAAAAAATATGGATAAATGTAAGATGTGTGTTCAATAGTTCATGGTGGAATCAAAGTGATTATTCAGTGAAAATACAGATTAGGATAAGACAATTAAACTATGAGAAATGAGCATTGATTAGTTCTCGTTTTGGATTATGGGAAGTTTTGATTAAGTGAATCTCACTACTCCCATAGTATCAAAGCGCCAAAAAAGTATAGATAGAGTGTCTTACTACTTGAAAAAAAGTACTCGAATTAAAGACAACAGCAATTGACGTGGGAGTGTGTAGTGTTTGTATCGCGAGATGAAGGGAACTATATGAACTTGCGATTCTCCGTGGTCTTGCCAGGGGGAACATTATAGTTTTTTTGTTTTTGAAGTCAGCGTAGCGCGCCGTTTTTGATTTTCTGCGCCGTAATACCCCGCGGTCTTGCCGCGGGAATAGGTGCAGGGCGCGCGAAGCAAATTTATTGTTCTAGTGTGGTGGCAAGTGGATTTTTTTTTGGCTTCGATAAGTAAGATAACAAGTATTTACGAGTCTTGTTTGGTTTACGGAATATGTGTAGTCATTAGCTTTGCCAAGAAAAGGCCGAACTAGAGAATTGATCGCATTACACATTATATGTAGCAAGATGTCGCTATTATAGCCTTATCGAAACAGACGAATAAAAAGTATTTTTGCCTATCGCAAATAAGTTTAAGGGAAAAACTAGTGGTCTCGACACACAATGACGAGACACTAGTTAGACCGTGAATGACAAAACCTGACATAGAGTTCGCTGGATTGATGGAACGTATTCAGAGATTTTATCAGGGACAGGGGAGATTGGATTATAGCCACAAATCTTGATTTCTTATTTCTTATCAAATCATTCAGTAGGCATTTATGTCAGTTTTATCATGTGGGTTTTGTCACATTCCAATTATGTAGATTTTGTTAGAATGTAATGCAACTCAATAGATCAATTAAGAATTAGCTGACAGTTTGGAATTTGTGAACTAGATTAGCGTGACGATTAATTTTTATATTAAGGAATCCATCAATAAAAGGAGAGCATTTCTTACCTGTGACAATTTTCACAAATGACATTAAAATATTTAAAGTTATATCAGGAAAATCCGTATTTATTCTTTAATTAGATAATAAAATACTAAATTAGTATGCAATGAGAAAGAAATTTTTAATGATTACTTTTAATATTGAGCCATAGTATTTTAATTATTAATTACACATCAATAAAATAAAAATTCTAAGCAGAGAAAACCTTATTAAAGGTTGCATCATTTTAAACAAATACACTTTAACGATTGTAGGGTTTATCTAAAATTTTTTATATAATATGTATCTATTCAATGAGTTAAATAATATTCTCTTGCAGTAAAATGAAGAGATAAATGTTAAAATAAATACGTAGCAAACCTGTTTAAAGGTAAAGATAATGGCCAACAAAGCAGAGCAAGCACTAGTAAGAATTTCGCATAAACATAAAAATGTTATCAATGTGCTAGTAATCGTTGACAAATATGTTTCTGGTAAGACTTTGAGGAATATAGCTGAAGAATGGGAATATAATATCATTGGTATTTGTACTTCGAGCCAAGAAGCTTTAGTAAGAATAAATAAAGATAAGCCAGATCTTATTTTAACGGATATGGAATTAAAGAATTGTGATGGAATAGATTTGGCACAAAATCTACAATCGGATAATGTGAATCTTTGCATATATTTTACGGCCTATGCTAGTGACTCACTTGTGCAACATGTAACAATGATTGCTACTGCGATGGGCTGTAGTATCAATAAGTATGATACAGAGAAGAGATCTGCTGATTTTGAGTCTTGTTTTTGTCAGCATTTTGGAATTAATGATACTAATAGTACGGTTAATCAGTTTGCAGTGCAGTCGATTAAAGTTCTGCTGGTCGATGACCAACAAATAGTACTCTGGGGATTGGAGAAATTAATAAATAGTAAACAGCCAAGAATGGTGGTTATTGGCACAGCATCAAATATTTCCGATGCTAAGCGACTTGTGATTGAGAAGAGACCTGATATTCTTATATTAAATACATATCTGAATGATATTGATTGTGTAAATTACATTCCAGATTTTTCTAATAATGGGAATACACGAGTGGTGATTTTTACCGATACACATGATAAAGAGGTAATTGATCGTGCGGTACTAAGTGGTGCTCGTGGTATTGTTCATAGAAAAGAATCGACGCAAACGATGCTTAGAGCTATAGAAAAAATTCATGATGGTGAATTATGGCTTGACCGAATAACAACAGGTCGAATTTTGCTTCATAATTCACGCATAAGAAGTAAATTTTCTCCTGATACTAATACTAACAAGATTACGATGCTGACTCGTAAGGAGTGTACAATTCTTAGAGCATTCTCAGATGGGACTGGTGGAGAGCAAAACAAGCAAATTGCTGCGAAATTATGCATGAGTGAACATACTTTGCGTAATCACTTAACTTCTATTTTTAGCAAATTGGGAATTAAAAATAGATTCAGTTTATTTGCTTATGCTAAGCAACATTTTCAACATATAGAATCAACCGTAGGTAGGTCGTTGAATGAGTATTAGGGAAGCGCTGATTAATACATCCCCCCAGGGGCTAAGCGAACGGTTTTAGGATATTAGGTTAGAATTTGCCATATTCTGGCTTGAATTGCGCTATTTCTTGCATTATTTGTAGTAGTCGCAACCTGATCTGACAGTTACCCGATTTGATGATGTGCCTGTTAGATCAAATTCAGTTATTCAAAGCGTTGATTTTATCGTTCCATACCTCCCTTCCGTCAATTAAAGTTTGCATTGGGGTGCGACCACAGCACATCTTGCCTTGATGAGTTATCGCACTGTTGTAATACACCATCCAGTCATCCAGATTGTCAATCGGCATTGAAAACTTTCCAGGTATCGGCGTCGAAAAGTTTCCACACGGTATAGTTGATTAATCGGTTTTTATACATTTTTTACGATGCTTGAATCGATAAGAATCATTGCCAGTTTCGATGATGTGGTAATCCCCCCATTATTAACCGAAGTTAAAAGTAGAGGTTAATGCGCTAACTGAGCGAGCTTTTGTTTTGGTGTTATTCCTCCAATGGCCGTATTAGGCTGTTCATGATTATAGGTCCACAACCATTTTGTTGCATAGTCCTGAACTTCGGCGATTGACTCAAAGCAGTGCTGGCTTAACCAGTCATAACGTACGGTTCTGTTGTAACGTTCAATGTAGGCGTTTTGCTGAGGTTTGCCGGGCTGTATGAATTCCAGCTGTATGCCGTTCTTTGCCGCCCAGGCAGAGAGTAAGCCGCTGATGTACTCAGGGCCGTTGTCACAGCGAATCCGCTTTGGCTTGCCGCGCCATTCGATCAGGCGATCCAGCGTGCGTATGACGCGCCCTGCAGGTAAGGAGAAATCCACCTCCATTCCCAATCCTTCACGATTGCAGTCGTCCAGTATATTGAGTAACCGAAAGCTGCGGCCATCTTCCAATTGGTCATACATGAAATCCATTGACCAGGTTTCATTGATGGTTAACGGTACCGCCAGCACTTCCGGCTTGTCACGTTTGAGCCGCTTTCTCGGCTTGATCCGCATGTTCAGTTCCAACTCCCGGTAAATACGATAAACACGCTTGTGGTTCCAGAAAAAACCTTTTACATTGCGTAAGTACAGAAAGCATAAACCAAACCCCCAGTTTCGCTGATTGTGCGTCAACCGCAGCAGCCAATCGGCAATGATACGGTTATCAGCATTGAGCCTGGCTTGATAACGGTAACATGTTTCGCTGATATCATAGATCTCACACGCCAGGCGGATACTGATCCTTTTTTGCTTAACAACCTGTTTAGCCATGTCGCGCCGCTGCCAGGGCGCTACCACTTTTTTTCGAGGGCTTCCTTACGTAGCTCGGATTTTAACCGTTCCTCAGCATACATCTTTTTCAACCAGCGATTCTCTTCTTCAAGTTCCTTGAGTCGGGCTATCATTGATGCATCCATACCGCCGTATTTGCTGCGCCATTTGTAAAATGTCGCATTACTCATACCGTGTTCACGGCACAATTCAGGCACCGGCACTCCTCCCTCGGCCTGTTTGAGTATCGCCATGATCTGGCTGTCACTGAATTTCGATTTCTTCATTGCAGAATCTCCTGTCTATATAAATTACAAGAAAATTCTACTTCTGACTCCTGTTATTTTCTGGGGGGATTACCAGTTGTGCCTCTTCAATGGTTGCAAAGTCATTCATCCCCAACCATTCATGCCGAACAGTTCTGTTATAGCGTTCTACATAAGCATTTTGCTGTGGCTTTCCTAGCTGAATGTAATCAAGCTGTATTCCTCGAGTTTCTGCCCAATAACAAAGGGTTGCACTGATATTTTCCGGCCCGTTATCACAACGAATCTTCCTGGGTTTGCCACGCCATTCGATAATCCGATCCAGAGCCCGCGTAACGCGTTCTGATGGAAGCGATACATCCACTTCGATTCCTAACCCCTCACGGTTAAAGTCGTCCAATACATTAAAGGTTCGAAAAGACCTGCCATTGGTGAGCTGATCAGCCATAAAGATGGACTGGTAAATCTTGCGTCGGAATGCCACCTGGTAGAATTCCTGCAAGATGGTTTTGTGGAAACGCTCGCAAATACCGTTGGTCTGCGGATGATTGGCTTTCGTTTTGGTATGCTCAATGTCATTGAGTGCCAAATAGAGCTGATAATCGTGATGTTCCGGTTTACCGCAATATTCAGTACCGCGATCGGTGTCTTGGTGGTATACAGCTTGGCGGCCGCCCACTTGGAATAAGTGTCGACGAAAGTCTGCTGATAAATCCGTCCCACGCCCTTGAGAGTGCCGACGTAGAAGGTATCCTGACTACCGAGATACCCAGGATGAGCGGTATCAATCTCGCCATGAGCAACATCATCGTCTTGTTTCTTCTCCAATGCCTGCACCTGTGCTTCGGTCAGCACCGCTCCGGTCTCGGAGATATGCCTCTCCAAGGCCGATAGACGCTTCTTGACGCGACTCCAGACTTTGTCGCAGCCACACTGAACGAACACCGGACGGAGAAACAAAGATTCCGCGTTTGCGTAGTTCGTTGGAAACACGAACCTGACCAAAGGCCGGTTGTTCCAGAGCAAAAGCCGTGACCGCTGCTTCCGTTGCTTCTTCAACACGGTTCTTGATGTTGGGCTTGCGGCGATTTGCATCAATCAGTGCCTCAACACCATCTGCTTCAACGGCAGCTTGATAGCGATAGAAAGTATCGCGAGAAAACCCATCACCTTGCAGGTGCGCGATACATTGCCAAGCTCGGCTGCTAAATTAAGCTAGCCAATCTTGTGTTTGATGACTTTCTGTTGAACACTACTCATGGGATTACTCCTTTGCGCTTTCGCGCTTGGTTGATAAAGTTTCTCACCTCTATCAAACCGGGTAATCCTACCCTTTGACAAGACCTACTGTCAGATCAAGTCTGAACTACTACACATTATTCCCCTTAATTTTTGTCTTTAAGACGCAATCTGGCTGTCAGAGTTACATAACCACCGGCGAGCCAGAAGCGAGTTGGCAAGCCCAAACAGTGAAAACATCTGAGCGTTATTTTTGGCCATTCCTCTGTAGCGGGTTTTGCGGTGAATGAACAGATTCTTTACAACATGAAAGGGATGCTCACCCCCTGGCGCGAATGCCGACTTTTGCATGTTCAAGCTTCTCCATCAGTTTGCCTAGGTAATCCTCCCATTTTTAACAGGAGCTTGCAGATGAATCAATTTGCAACTTTGAGGAAGCGCAACTCACCGTAACACAATGGTTTTGGGTTTACAATAATGAGCATCCGAGTAGGGCAACTCGGAGGTATCACGCCAACCATGAAACTGGCAGATGCTTTTAAACTAAAACCCAATACTGCAAGTTTCTATTAAACTGGGAGGATTCCCATGCCGTCCCTCTCCACGCCAGCGGATAAAATGACGGTGAATGCTACTCTAAAAAATCTCATATCTGTTGTCTCATGACTATACGATCTAATAGGGTGTTCAATTTTATTGGGTTACGACATCTTGTACTTACAGACAGAAATTCTTCAATTTTTAAAGTTCGTGCAATATTCACAGGATGATCATTGCTCACCACTCAAAACCACGCGGTATTTGGCATTACCGCTAGCCAATCTGGCGAGAGCTTCATTAACTTGATCCATGCGGAAAATTTCCACAATAGGCTCGATTTTGTGTTGTTCTGCAAATTGCAGCATGGTGGCAATGCTGGCGGGGCTGCCGACAGGGGAGCCTGAGATCGTACATTGGTTGGAGATTACTGGAAACACATTGATTTCCAGTGGCTCAAGAGGTACGCCCAGAAGATGTAAGCGGCCTTTGGGACGCAGGGTTGCGATATAGGCATTCCAGTCGAGTTTTACATTGATCGTTGCTAGAATTAAGTCAAAACGGTTTGCTGCAGTTGCAAGCTCGACCGGATTTCTCGTATCCAGCACATCGTGTGCACCCAGTGTTAGCGCCTCCTTCTTTTTGTCTTCACTGGATGTAAAGGCTGTTACCCGGCAGCCCCATGCTTTCAGAAATTGCAATGCGATATGACCTAATCCGCCGATACCGATGACGGCGACGGCAGCAGTGGGCGGGATATTGAATTGCAGGAGGGGGTTAAAAACAGTGATCCCCCCGCAGAAAAGTGGTCCTGCGCTGTGTACGTTGAGACCTTGCGGCAATGCCACGATGCTGGTTGCACTGGCGCGTACGTAATCGGCAAAGCCACCGTGACGACCGACAATGGTGGCCTCTGGTTGAGTGCAGAGGTTATGGTCACCGGACAGACAACTATGGCAGGTCATGCAATAGCCCGCATGCCATCCTAGGCCAACGCGTTGCTTTAATGAGAAATTTTTTACATGTGTACCTTTGGCTGAGATTGTTCCAATGACTTCATGTCCTGGCACAAATGGATACTGAGTAATTCCCCAGTTGTTATGCAACATGCTGAGGTCGCTCTGACACAAACCACAAAATTCAACCGCGATCTCAACATCATGATCACCCAGCGGTCCAGGATCGTATTCAAAAGGCTGAAGTTTTCCACCCGCCTCGGATGCGGCGTAAGCTCTGATCATGATTATTCCTTTTATAGTGATTAATCTTTGAAGCCAAATGTTTTGTAAAAACCTTGAGCGGTTATTTGAAAAAACACGCTGACTATCGTTTATTATTACTGCTTTTTAGGTAAAGGGTGTGCGATTTTTATCGCTGGTACTGGATTGGAATCGTGCTGCAGACAACCCAAACTAACTAATTTCGGGCTTAAACATGGATTACAAAATACTATTAATGGTTTTTGCTACGGTATTTATCGCGGAGTTGGGCGACAAAACGCAATTGGCGACTCTGCTGTTTGCTGCTGACAAGGAGGTGAGCAAATGGACGGTGTTTATCGGCGCATCACTTGCGCTGATTGCAACTTCCGCGATTGGTGTGCTTGCGGGTAGTTTTATTTCAGATCACATCAGCGCAAAACATCTGCACTATACTGCAGGAGTAGGGTTTATCCTGATTGGTGTGTGGACGTTGATAAGGACCTAATTCAAATTCAAAATGATAATTAAAGTGATTTCGCTGAGCTCGCCGTGGGAAGAATTAGTGTTGCTTGTTTTTCTTTAGACGCAGAACGACACACAGACCGCCGGTTGAATTATTCTCAATTAACAACTCCCCGCCATAAACCTGGATGATATCGCGCACAATCGCTAAGCCGATGCCGTGACCGGGCGTGGATTGATCGGCGCGCACGCCGCGTTCGAGAATTCTGGCGATCTCAGGAGACCGAATTCCGGGGCCGTCATCTTTGACCTGGATGATTACATGATTTTCCTGATAGCCCGCGGATAAATGGATGTTCTGACGGCACCATTTAAAAGCATTGTCGATCAAATTACCTAGTAATTCCATTAAATCTCCTTCGTCGATCTGCAAGCCAATAGTTTCATCGATTTCAATTGTGATGCATGGATTCTTGTCGCGATAGGCTTTCGTCACGGTGTTGATTATTCGGTCGATTATCGGGCGTAGCATGATCAACCCCATACCCGGGGAGCTGCCAGCCGTTGCGGCACGGCGCAATTGATACTGGATGGTGTTATCCATGCGGTCAATTTGTTCCTGAATCGTTTTTTGCCGGATGGTTTCATCTTCTTCGCTTTGGATTGTACCCTGCAAAACGGCGAGCGGTGTTTTGAGGCTGTGCGCCAAGTCTGCAAGACCATTACGATAACGTTTCTGCTGCTTATGTTCGTGGTTGATCAAAGAGTTGATGCTATCGGTTAATAATTGTATTTCACGAGGATAATTACCTTTCAGTTTTTCCTGTTGCCCAGACTCTATTGCAGCAAGCTCAGTCGATACCTTGCGTAGCGGTTGTAAGCCCCAATGCAATACCAGCATTTGTGTTGCTAATAGGAAAATGGCCATGATACTCAACCAACCCCACAAATCTTCCCGATAGCGTTCAACTTGCGCTTCAAACAGCACGCTATCGGTAATAACAATAAAAGTCAGCGGATAATCTCCGGTAGGGGTTTTCCAGGCAACACCATAACGATAAATAAAATACGACTCATCATTGAGCGTGATGTGGCTAAATTCTTTTTTACCTTTCTCCAATAAAGCGATAGGCGGCATGGGTTTATTAAGCGATGAATTGGAGCGCCAGGAAATAGTATTAGTGGGATCGATAATATATGCGTAGGTGTCTGAATTGACATGACCGAGCTCAGCATCGAGCAAATTGGTTGGTACATCCAGCCCGCCGGAACCTTCTACTTCGGTGTCTCCCATGAGCATGAGCAGCTTGGCAAATAGCCGATCTTTTACGCCCAAACGCGCACTATCATAAAAAGCACGGTCCAGAGTCAGCGCAATTCCCATGATAAAAACCAGCAGAACCAGGGTTGCGCTGAATAGGATGCGCCGGTTTAATGACATCATGACGATTTATTGCATTCCAGGGTAAAGCGATAACCGCGGCCGCGCATGGTTTCAATGGGATTCAAAGTGCCATCGGGATCGAGTTTGCGGCGCAACCGGCCGATCATGACCTCAAGCACATTACTGTCGCGATCTTCGTCGTGTGGATAAAGGTAGTCGGATAATGTGTGCTTGGAGAGAATCTCGCCGTGATGGCGTACCAATTCTTCCAGCAGGCGATATTCAAACGAGGTGAGCTCGATTTCTACCTCGTTGATGGCAACGGATTGAGTCGTGACATCCACTGTAATGGGGCCACATTTTAAGAGTGTCTGCGGTATGCCGGTCGCACGACGCAGCAATGCTTTTACTCTGGCCAGCAATTCTTCCATTTGAAATGGTTTGGTCAGATAATCATCCGCACCCATTTCCAGACCTTGTACTTTATCTTGCCAACTGCTGCGAGCGGTCAGGATAAGAATGGGCAGCAGATTACCCTGTTCACGCAGCGCTTTTATAATTTCCAGACCGGATTTTCCGGGCAAGCCGATATCAATGATGGCGGCATCCAGAGGGTATTCTGAAGCAAGAAATAGGCCTTCATCGCCATCGCTGCATGTGTCGATCATATAGCCCGCGGTTTCCAGCCGCTGACGAATCTGGTTTTGTAACCTGATTTCATCTTCAATGACCAGAATGCGCATCGTTTACTCCTGAGATACCGGGTAAAAAAGATTAAACCTGTTTAAGGTCGTGAGTTTCATGTCCAATTGAATTAGTGAGCGACTATCACAGAACCATCTTGTACATTGATCAGTACCGTCTGGATTGCGCCTTGGTCGCTGAGTATTTTAACGCGGTAGGTATGGCCGACCTGATTAATCGCCAACACCCGACCTTTGAAATGTTGTTGTGCGATAAGAATCGCTTTTTGTTCTGTGATTCCGGCTGCTGTGCCGTTCCCGGTACTGATACGATGATAGTTTGCCAGGTTGTTTTGCCAGTCTGCTAGGGTTAGTGTGCTCGGGGCAATCAATGCCATCATCATTACTAAAACTTTCCACTTTCTATTCATATCGACCATTCCATTTTCTGGAGATAGTAATCAAGCTGCAACAGGTATATTGTTTTAATACCTGTTGCTGACCGTGCTTGTCAGAAGCGTATCATAAAATCCATATTCCCGGCACCGATGCCCATTATCGCTTGAGGAAGGGGGATGTACACCGGTGCAGGATAGTAATTATAACTATATCGCGGCTGCGGATAGTAAGGTTGGTAATAACCGCGAGGCTGGCTATATATATAACTATATCCACCATGATTGTGGTGATGGTGATGCCCATGACTATGTCCATGATGGTGTCTATGATGTCCTCTGCCTGCTTGTGCTAATGTTGGAGTAGCTAAAGTAATTGCAAATAGTATGCTAAGTAGCAGGCTGGTCAGTTTTGTTTTTTGAGCATCCATGATATTTCTCCTTCAGTTATTCGTTTTAGGTGTATTCCTGATGATGTCAATTTACATATGGCACCATGAATGGGAACTGAATGAGAAATGAAAGAGCGTAAAAAATCAGTTCTTGATATAAAGAATCGATTAAGAGTTACCGGTCAGAATGTGGAGATATGATCAATTTTCGGAGGGATCTCCGAATAAGGGCTCTGGATTTTTCCAGAGCCCAGTTGAAAACAGTTTTTTAAATTTCTGATTGCAATCTTTTTATCAAAAAGAAACAGCTAATTACTTGTTTTCTGATTTATTGCTGTGATTGCAATTTAATTATTTGTTTTTCTTGGTTTTGCCAGAAAATTTTATTGAGAATCTCCCTCTTTATTATCTTTATAAAGGCTTGGTGGGTATTGGCCAGGCTTACCTTCGCCCCCACATGCGGTTAAAGGGAGTGTGAACGCTAAGAGAACTGCTGCTAATAGTAAATATTTCATGAGAATCTCCTTTGTTATTAAAATTAAAAAATGTTTATAAACAAATTTAATGTCACGTTGAAACTTTATCAATTACAAACCATATCTAAAATCTTTTTCCGGAATTAAGCCCTTCTAAAATACCAAAATATGGTTTTATTCGAATAAGAAAAGCACTTACTCATATTTAGGATAACACTAAAAAAACGAGTATGGAATGGAAATGCATCAGATGACTGTGTCGTGGATGATATGGTGGAGTGTTTTATTTAGCGTTGGCAGCAAGGAATTTGATCTTTGTTATTGTAATTATTAGGTATTTATAGTATCGCCAGACACTATTAAATAAGAATAAGTTTTTCATATCAGCTGTCGGAATTTTTTACGTATTACAGGAATTTTTGATTTTGAATGAGAAAAGAAGCGGGTGCGGAAAGTTTTACCGGTTGCAAGGGGATAAAAGCATGGTCTTTCTTTACTATGTTATTGGAGTGGAGACGGATATTGAGAAGGTAAATATATTATTTCTATTCATAAATCAGACGATAGAAGAGCAGGATATCTGTTGGTTTATGATGTTATTAGTGACGTAATAACTTAATATGAGATAGTTGATTGATCATGCTTTGCGCATGAATACTTCGCCGGACTTCTGGTAATTTGTTGTAGATAATGCTAAGCGAGCTCGATTGTGATGACATTCATAATCTTATCAGAAATAAGCTTGACACTTGTTTATGTCGCAAGCAAACTCAAGCGTATGCGTGTTACAGCTGTATGTATTAATTATTAATATGAGTTTATTTTTATGAGATTGGCTGAATTGATGTACAGGGATTTTTTTAACAAAACGTTTGATCAGCTGAAAGCTTCGCTGCGCTTGCTGATCATTCCTTATATGATTGTGTCCGTTGCTCTTTTTTCGGTTTGGTTAATCAGCCGGCACTACGATATATTGATCGATAATTTTTTCCGGGAACCGGCTGCAATACTTAAATTTAATCCGTTTCTCGGAATCATGTCCAATCTGGGCGTGTTGCTCTGGACATTCGCGGCAGCGATTTGCTTATTTGTGGCAGTGCTACTGATGAAAAATGGCAGCAGGAAGATCGGGGCATATTTGTTATATTCAGGAATACTGACCTTTGTGTTACTGGTGGATGATTTCTGCTTGCTGCACGAGCATATTTTTCCGCAATATTTAAATGTGTCCGAGAAGGTTTTTTATGGGGCGTATATTTTGGCAATGCTGTTCTTTTTTATCCTCTTTGCCAAGATTATTTTGCAGACGGATTACATCATTCTATTAATAGCGTGTGCTTTCCTGGCATTATCCATCGTGGCTGATTTGGTATTGCGACAAACAGGTATTGCAGTTTTGATCGAAGATGGTTTCAAGCTGTTTGGCATCGTCACGTGGTTGATTTACTTCTCTCGTACCTGCTATCAACAAACAGTGATATTACTCAAACAACCCAGCCAACCTGGAGCGGGAGTTGAAAGGGATTAATCTGTCAGTTTCTTACCATTTATTCGGTTAGCCGATAGCCTGTTGATATGTTTCTAAGCAGCGCGCCCGCGCGTCTGTGTGTTTAATCATCGGTGCTGGATAAGTTGGCGTGCTCCAATCGTTTACCCAAGTCTGAATATAGCTGAAGTTTTTATCGAATTTTTTGATTTGTGTTTCAGGATTGAAGATTCTGAAATAAGGCGCGGCATCCACACCGCAACCTGCCACCCATTGCCAGTTTCCAACATTGCTTGCCATGTCGTAATCCAGTAATTTTTCTGCAAAATAGGCTTCTCCCCAGCGCCAATCGATCAATAGGTGTTTGCACAAAAAACTGGCGGTGATCATGCGCACCCGGTTGTGCATGGTGCCGGTTGCATTGATCTGGCGCATGCCCGCATCAACAAGGGGATAACCGGTCATTCCTTTGCACCAGCGCTCGAAATCTGCTGCGCTATTGCGCCATTGAATGCGATCATAGCGCGGTTTGAAACTGCTATTTTGTGTATGCGGGAAATGCCATAGGATTTGACTGAAGAATTCGCGCCAGATCAGCTCATTGCCGAAGATATCGTTACTGGTGTTCAATGCTTGCTGAAATACTTGCCGAATACTAATCGTGCCGAATCGTAAATGTGGACCCAACAGCGATGTAGCGGTTAATGCAGGAAAATCCCTATCGTGTGCGTAATGTTGCAGTAGTTTCGTGTCCAATTGATGCGCTGGAATGGTTACGGCAGATCGCACAAAACCAATATCAGTTAGAGAGAGATTAGGTGAATGCAAATGCTTAATCATATTTCCCAATTTTTCCGAGGTTGAATAAGCTCTCAGTGTGGTCTCACTCTGAACCTTTCTCCATTTGTGCATATAGGGGGTATACACGACATAGGGGCCACCCGAATCCTTGGCGATCTCATTTTTCTCAAATAACACATGGTCTTTATAGGTATTAAAAGCCACCGATCGTGCTTTCAACCATTGACATACGGCTTCGTCGCGTTCGCGCGCGTAGGGTTCATAGTCGTGATTGGCATATACCGTTGTGACAGAGTGTAACCGCAGGATTTGATCGAAAACTTCTACGGGGCTGCCATAATAGAGCGCGATCGAACTTGAATATTTTTTCTCCAGCTGCGTACGAAGGGTTTGCAAGGTGTCGTAGATGAAGGTAACACGTGCATCGTTTTCAGGTAATCCTGTCAAGATTGATGGATCAAAAATAAAAATCGGCAACACCGGTTGCCCGGATGCTAACGCATGTGACAATCCGACATTGTCATCCAGACGCAGATCGCGCCGGAACCAAAAAACAACCAGTGGTGTACTCATCGATATGATATGACAGGTTTTAACGTGAAGATTCAGCTTTCGGTAAACAAATCAGCCAGCGCAGCCGGTAAATGATCAAATTTGAATTTGAAGCCATAGTCTTCCAGAAGTCGTTTGGGTGTAATGTGATAGCTGTTTAAAGCTAACGCAGCGGCTTCGCCCAATGCCAGTTTCAGGATAAATGCCGGGGTGGGGAAGAAGGCGGAGCGATGCAGTGCCTTGCCAAGCGCAGTGGCAAATTCGCGATAGCGTACAGGATTGGGTGACACGGCATTCACCGGGCCATGATAGCGCGTATCCAGCGCAGCTTCGTAAAAGACCGAAACCAGGTCATCGATATGTATCCACGGTAACCATTGCCGACCATTGCCGACAGGTCCACCCAACCCTAGCTTGAATATCGGCAGGAGCTTTTTCAGCATGCCGCCATCGCCCAGTACGACACCGGTTCGAATACAGACCCGACGCACTTTGCTGTGTTCAATTCTGGAGGCTTCCTGTTCCCAGTCGTGGCAAAGAGCTTGCATAAAACTGAGCCTCTCCGGTATAACATAGGATTCGTCGTACAGATCATCGCCTGTGCCTGGATAAATGCCAATTGCTGAGCCGCAGACAAAGGTGTGCAGGCTTTCAGGTGCAGCAGCGACTAATTTGCGAGTGCTGAGGATACGTGAAGCATAAATCTCGTGCTTGCGTGCTTCGGTCCAACGGCCATTTCCCAGATTCTCACCCATCAAATTGATGATGATCTGACAATCGTGCAATGCCTCAACAGGGAAGTCTTGCGTCGCGTAGTCCCAATCAAATGCAGGGGCATCGAGAGTGTGGCTTGCACGTTTGCCGTCACGGCTCAATATCCTGACCGTGTGATGTTCCCGCTGCAACCGTTGTACCAGATGATGGCCGATGAAACCTGTCGCGCCCGTTATAAGTATGATCATTTTGGTATGCTCATGGACAGATACGAAGATATATCCAGGATACACCTATTACTGATTTTTTTCAGTCCGGCTATGAGGGGATATTTGATTTTCTGTGTGCAAAAGTAGCTGGATCACTCCTGAAAATCGTTGAAGAAGGGGGTTAAACATAAATGGGCCATAAAACCCATTTACTTAAAAGCATTGAAGTAATTTTAGAGTTCTATACTTATTTGTATTTTGTTGTAAAATCATATCGGAACTTATAATTATGTTTGAGAACAATGTAATAAGTAGTAGATCCAAAACTTATTTCAGGGATGAACAAGATATGCTGTTTTCCAGTATTTTAATTATTTTAACCTTAACTTTATCCGCATGTTTGGCAGAAAGCCATTTGCATCAGGCAATTAGATTTTCTGAGGCGTCGATAACCGCTAATGATGGAGCAACAATCGCAAAACACTCAACCACTGCAATAATTCATGCACTTTCGGTGCAAGATCAAGAATATATCTCTTCAGCTGGGCGTATTCATTTAACCATGGCCATTGTCAGTCTGGAGCAAGCGATTGAAAATGGAAATGACGATGAGGATGATTCAGCAAGGAATGCTGCACGTGTCGCTATCGCTCATTTCAAAGAAATTAATAAATAATCTAATAAGTTAATCTGCAACACCTCAAGCGTGGCGTCGTCGACTGGCGCGCAGGGTATGACTCGAATAGTTTTCTTGGAAACTTACGGTAAAGAAATAGTCTTCCACAATGCCCTGCTTTTAACAGAAGCGTTAAGTACGTTCTTTAGATTTAGAACCTAGTTCACATTTGTGAGCTTTTACAGGTTTATCTTTTTAGTTCCAGAATCTCTGATAAGAAACTCGGTTGCAAGCGATCAAATCTCTATCTAATGCAAGTTCTTGCCATGACCTCTTGTCAGATAACTTTCCGATTGCATCTCCATCAAGCGTGAAATCGTGCGTTCAAATTCAAAGCTGATTTCCTCTCCGGTATATAGCGATTGCAGGGGTACAGCGGCTGAGCACAAGAATTTGACGCCATATTCATACAGCGCATCGATCAAATGGATGAAGCGCCTGGCTTCATTGCTGTTCTCCTGATTGAATTGCGGAATCGCAACCAAGATGACGGTATGATAGGTTCTGGCAATAGCGAGATAATCTGCAGCGCCAAGAGGGTTTGCACACAGGCGTTTAAACGAAAAAACAGCAACACCCCGCGCCGCTTTGGGAACGAACAATGTCCGGCCCTGCACCGTTAATTCTTCGCTGGGAACCTTATCGCGGTCTTCCATACGGCGGTCGGTGAGACGGAAAAATGTGGCCGATAGCTCGTCCGTAGTGGCTTTATTAACCGGAAAGTAGTAAGTTTGCGCACCTTTCAGGCGGTTATAGCGATAATCGACCGGGCTTTCCAGGGAAATGATCTCAAGCCTATCCTTTATTTGTTGAATGAATGGCAGAAAACGTTGGCGATTCAAACCGTTCTTGTAGAGATCATCGGGAGGTCTATTCGAGGTTGTGACGACAACCACACCTTGCGCAAACAATTCAGTGAAAAGCCGGGTTAGTACCATTGCATCAGCAATATCGGATACCTGGAATTCGTCAAAACATAATAACATCGAAGCATCGGCTATCTTTCTTGCGATCGCTGGAATAGGGTCAGCGTCGCTGGCGCGAAAGCCTTGTTGCGCACGTTCCCGAACTGAAAATTCATGCCAGTTCTTAAGCTGGGCATGAATATCCAGCATGAACTCATGGAAGTGAACGCGTGTCTTCGATGTGATGGGAATCGTGGTGTAAAACAGATCCATCAGCATGGATTTGCCACGTCCCACACCTCCATGAAGATAAATGCCTTTAGGCGCCGGATTATTACTGCCAAACCAACGAAGCAATCGAATAGGCCATTTTTTTCCGATTGTGCGTGAGTTAATCAATTCACGATGTAATCGCTCCAGAGCGACAACCGCTTTGGCTTGATCGGCATCAGGTTGCAACTCGCCGGCGCTTATCAAGGCATGATATTCAGTTTCAGGGCTTTTCTGTGCGGGAGCATGTAACATGTTTGATTATCGGGAGGAATAGGCAAACTTGGCTTGTCCGGCGAGCCAGACCAGGATCAGAACGGGCAGGCCCATGATAGCGGTAGCAATGAAGAAATTTTCATAACCGTAGGCATCAACAAATTGCCCGCTGAAACCGGCGATGAATTTTGGCAGCAGCAGCATGACCGAACTGAATAATGCATATTGCGTGGCTGAATAAGCCGAATTGGTCAGGCCCGATAAATAAGCGATAAAAGCGCAGGAGGCGATACCTGCTGAAAGGTTGTCTGCCGAGATAGTAAAAATTAATCCACTGACATCATGACCGCGCCCCGCGAGCCAGACAAACAGTAAATTGGTTGCGGCAGACAGCACGGCACCTAGAAACAGGGTACGCATGATGCCGATTTTGACCGTCAGCACGCCGCCGATTGCCGCGCCCACGATAGTCATGATCACGCCGTATACTTTTGAGATCGTGGCCACCTCTTCTTTGCTATATCCCATGTCGACATAGAAAGGATTACTCATTACGCCCATCACGACATCGGAGATGCGATAGATGGCAATCAAACCCAGGATCAGTAATGCTTGCCGGCCATGACGCATGATAAAGTCGCGGAATGGCGCAATTAATGCGCCGTAAAGCCAGACCAGGATGCCGCCGATGCGGGGATGAAGATGCCAGGCTGCGATGGCTTGTTGTGCGATTTTTTCGTTGTCCGAGATTAACCGGCTATAGGGAACATTGGGCTCGCGAATGATCAGTGTAGTGGTAATACCCACGACCATGCTTGCTGCCATAATCAGATATGCGAAACGCCACGGCGCATGGTCGTATGCATCTGTAGTGACATCAGCCGCCGCAGCAATCCACAATACGCCAGCAGAAGCCAGGATCATCGCGACGCGATAACCGGCTTGATAGGTCGCGGCCATTGCGCCTTGCAATTCCACTGCAACGGCTTCGATGCGATAAGCATCGAGTGCGATGTCCTGTGTGGCGGAAGCAAACGCCACGGCAAGCGCAAAAAATACCAAATGAGTCAGATTCATGACAGGATCGGTGAATGCCATGCCTGTCAGCGCCATGGCAATGGTAATCTGCGACAGTAATAACCAGGCGCGGCGGCGCCCCAGCCATCGTGTCAACAGCGGCAGCGGCATTCGATCAACCAGCGGCGACCATAGCCATTTAAAACTGTAGGCCAAGCCGATCCAGCTCAGATGGCCGATGGTGGTGCGATCGATACCTGCCTCGCGCAACCAGAAAGACAACGTACCCATGATCAACAGCAAGGGTAATCCGGCGGAAAATCCCAGCGACAGCATGCCCAGTACGCGGGGGTGGGTGTATACCCGCATCGCCTGCAACCAACCGGAAAATCCTGCAGATGTCATAATTCGTGATCGTAGTCGATAATCAGTGGTGCATGATCGGAAAAACGCTCATCTTTATAAATGGAAACCCTTTGTGCGAGTTGTGCGATAACAGGTGTGGCGATTTGATAGTCGATGCGCCAGCCTACATTTTTAGCCCAGGCTTGTCCACGGTTCGACCACCATGTGTACTGATCCGGTTCTGCGTTCAGACGGCGAAACACATCAATAAAACCGGAATTTTCCAATACATTGGATAACCATTCACGCTCTTCAGGCAAAAAACCGGAGTTTTTCTGATTGGAGCGCCAATTCTTGAGGTCGATTTCCTTGTGCGCAATGTTCCAATCACCGCATAAAATGATTTCCCGATTGCTAATCTTCAGGTTCTGCAATACCGGAAAAAATTTTTCCATAAAATAAAATTTTGCGGCTTGCCGATGTTCGCCGCTGGAACCGGACGGCAGATAGATCGAAATGATGCTTAAGTTGCCAAAGTCCGCTTGCAGAAAGCGGCCTTCGGCATCGATGTCGGCAATCCCGATGCCTTCGATGACTTGATCCGGTTTTTTGCGGGTATATATCCCGACACCGCTATAGCCTCTTTGTCCGGCGCAATGAAAGTAGCCGTGATAGCCATCCGGAGATTGGATCGCGGGGGAAAGATCGGGCAGTTGCGCTTTTAATTCCTGGACGCAAACGACATCTGCTGATTGTGCTGCGAGCCATTGAAGAAAGCCTTTTTTAACAGCTGCGCGAATACCATTTAAGTTAAGCGTTATAATTTGCATCTATCAATTTATGGGTTGATCCAGTTATGTCTGATGATTTCCGGCAAGCCTTCATTCAATTCGCTATTGCGCGCAAAGTATTATGCTTTGGTGAATTTAAAACCAAAGCGGGGCGCATGTCACCGTATTTTTTCAATGCAGGGCTATTTAACGATGGTGATGCGCTGCGTAAACTCGGGCAATTTTACGCCAAAGCGATTGTTGCTGCAGCGCTTCCGTTCGACATGCTGTTCGGCCCGGCGTATAAAGGCATTCCGCTGGCCAGTGCGATTGTCATTGCACTGGCTGAGATGGGACATAACTATCCGTTCTGTTTTAACCGCAAGGAGGCCAAAGATCATGGCGAAGGCGGGGTGCTGGTCGGTGCACCGCTGAGCGGTCGAGTGCTGATTGTTGATGATGTCATTTCCGCAGGTACTTCGGTGCGTGAATCGGTCGAACTGATTAAGAACTCAGGCGCAACACCCTCCGGTGTCGTGATTGCGCTCGATCGTATGGAGCGAGGAATGGGAGAACTTTCTGCGGTTCAGGAAGTGCAGCAGATGCATGGTTTTCCGGTGACTTCAATTATCAATCTGGACGATCTGGTGGAATTTTTGCAGAATCATCGAGAATTCTTGCAGTATCTTCCTGCAGTCGAGCGCTATCGCGCACAGTATGGGATCAAATAATATTCTACGGGCTTATTTTTAAAAAGTAGGTGGGACAATTAAATTGAGAGTATTTTCATGACTGTAAACTTTTGGAATCTAGTTTTAATTTTTTTGTTTTCTCTTGTGAAATAAAGATTGCAGAATGAGCAAGATTCAAGACGACATTATCAAGATTGCCTATAAGAAATTGAAACAGATGATCTATTACGAAAAGACTCATCTTTTTCTGCGGAAGCGTCTCGCCGAGTTTGAATGTACAGAAGATTTTGAAGAACGTCTCCGCATAATCGATACAGTTATAAAAACCAAAGTTCCCACGAAAGAAAAAGCCTTTCAAGATTGGCTAAATGAAATCAATTTTGTGTTGCTGCCCAAAGGAGTGAGCGGAATTGATTCACAGAGCGAAAAGGGTAAAGGCACCTATGTAACGAACGTGACCAGCCAAGAGAATTACAAAATTGAAAAGGTGAACTACATCTTCGACGGGCCGATTGAGCTACATCTCATAGCGGTTCTTTGGTTGATGATTGATGGTTCGGAAATTGATAGTAAGCTGACACGGAATTGTATGGGCTCCCGTCTTCACCCACTTGTCGGGCAGGATGAGGATCATTCCGCACAACTCTTCAAAAAGTATCATGAGTTGTATGCCAAATGGCGCGACGATGGTATCAAAAAAGCCCGAGACCTGCTTGTCAACGAAGAGCAAAGTATCTGCATCATCGCCTTAGATCTTCAGGAATATTATTATCGGGTGCAGATTGACTGGATAAAGCTGCGTACCCAGACTGTAAGGCCAAATAAAACAACTGGATTCTATAAGACCGTATTCGCACGAGAAATACTCGGGTCTCAGTTATTTGATTGCATTGAAGCGATTTGCACTGCTTATCGACAGCGAATCGCGCCTCAACTAAAAATTACTCATGGCGACATTCCAGATAATGCAACTTGTCTACCTATTGGCCTATGTGCTTCCCCACTGATTGCGAATTGGTATTTGAAAGAATTCGATGAAGCCATTTTGACCAAAGTTCGTCCTGCTTACTATGGTCGATATGTAGACGACATCCTTCTGGTAGTGACAAGCCAATTCGAGCCAACTAACGATCCAATTAGAAGTTTTATGGAAGAGATTCTAGTAAATACTGGGGTCATGCAACATGATGTGAACAATTTACGATATGAGTTGACCGGAACACCGGGGTTATTTTTACAGGAGCAGAAGTGTATTCTTCAATTTTTTGATGCTGGTCATTCCATTGCTGGGTTGGAAAAATTCCAGAAGGAGATTGAAGAAAATGCAAGTGACTTTGCTATGCTTCCCGTAGAAGGGGACGAAAGCCCGGTTGAGCAGGTTGCTTACGATTTGCTTTATGATGGTTCAGTGAACAAGATTCGAAGCATCAAAGAGATTGCTGAAAATCGATGGGAGCTTGCTAAGCATCTTTCTAAACAGACACGACTATTTCTGGTGGCAGAAGGACGACTCGATACACAAACGAGAAAGGAGCTGTTCCGATTCTTCAAGGGGCGAAATGCGATCGATTATTGGGATATGTGGGAGCGTGTCATTGCGTTCTTGGTGATTGCTGGGAATAAAAAGACCGTTGACGAATTTTGTAAGGCGATTAGAAGTGAAATAAAAAAGATGTCGTTTTCAAAATTAGATGATGGCAATATCTCAGACCTACTGAGGAGGGCAATGATGGCGCATCTTGATGTTTCGCTGGAAATGATCCACGCGGTGAGAGATACAGAGACTTCAAAAGACTCAGTACTTGAGCATTGGCGTACTTCGAACTTAATTCGCCATCACTTGGTGGCGGTACCACTATTAAATTACACAGAATTTAATGGTGATCTCGCCATACCGGGTTATGTGGCCGATTTCATTCTTGATGATCACAAGATCAAATGGAGTCCGCGTTTTGTTCATTTTGATGAGTGTTTGGGATTCAGCGACTCAGGTTATTTTGCGGTCACCGACGGTGATTCGATCACGACAGCCAATCAGATTTACGCCAAATTTCATGGGTCAAGCGTTGAAGATGTAATCAGCGAATCTGCAGATGGCGAATTGTAAGAGAAGAATTGATGATCTATAAGAAAATAAGTATAGGTTTTCATGAGACCGATCTTCATAAAATGCTACGCGTTGCAGTCGGGCATATGGCAGTTAATCCAGAGGATATTGAAAAGAGTTATTTAGAGACACCCAATACTTCCTTGAAGCGTCTTAAAAAGTTATCACAGTTATTGAACGATGTTCTCAGACATGGTGTTCGTCACCCCGAACAGCGGATTCACTTGTTGGTTCTACCTGAAGTCTCGGTGCCTCATTCATTTGCCACATTCCTTACCCGCTGGGTACGCGAACATCAAATCGGTATTATTTGCGGATTGGAACATTTTGTTCGAAGTGGGGCAGCATGGAATGAATTGCTTGCAGCTTTGCCTTACCGTACACGGAATGGTACTAAGGCATGCGTTCCTATACGACGACTAAAAAAACACTATTCTCCTGCCGAAGAGTTCGAATTACTCAATCATGATTTGAAGGTACCCAAGGTCGATTTAAAAAGTAAATACCAGTTATTTCAGTGGCGAGGCGCCAGCTTCGCAATCTATAACTGCTTCGAGCTTGCGTGCTTAGAAGACAGAGTTCTTTTTAAGGCAAAGGTCGATTTTATCCTATGTTCGGAGTTCAATCAGGATGTAAATTATTTTTCAAATATCGTGGAGTCGGCTGCACGTGATCTTCATTGCTATGTAATTCAAGTCAATAGCGCTCAATTTGGCGATTCTCGTGTCGTCAGTCCATCTAAAACTGAAAAGCTCAACCCGCTACGAATCAAAGGTGGTGACAATCAGACCTTTCTTACAATGGAGTTGCCGTTACAAAAGTTACGGGCTCATCAATGTAGAGGGTATGGGTTGCAAAAAGAATCAGGAGACTACAAACCGACGCCGCCAGGATTTGATAGTAAACTTGCCAAAGAGCGTATTAAACTTGGATCGAAGAAGGTATCGCTATGACTTAAAGCACATACCGCCATAGATGATTTTATTGTCCTTAAATCGGCTATAGATCAATATGAGGGAAAACACCCTCCTCATTCATGTGAGAATATAATAGAATTAAATCTGCCGACTTTGGTCGATAGTGGCCTAGTAATTATCAGATAAATCAGTAATGCTTTCTACTAAATTCGGAAATTGATAATAATTACATGCTGGCAGGTTTATATTTTCTACCCCCCCCAAAAACGATAATTTCCTGTATCCAAATGAACAAAATTAGACGAGGGATAATAACCGACACCGCCTATTTTCAATGACAACGCGGCACTGCGCAAGTCGGATAATTTACGTCCCGGCAGGCGGATATCGATGGCTTTTCCATGTGTATGCAGGCTATTTTTGGCGACTCCGCCACTTTGCGCTGCCAGTTTGGCATTAGTGGCAGGAGAACGGTAGGCTGAGATCACATGGAATTCTTGATGGGTTCTCAATTTGTGTTGTAGCAGATGCAAAAAATCAAACAGCGTAGGATCGATCTTATATCGGTCACCGGTGCGATGGTCACGCAACACTTGGTTGATGACGCGCATACCTTCTGGAATGTAACGGCCATTGACCCAGAAAGTCGCTCGAGTGCGTTCACCGGTATGCAAATTAAGAAAGCTCAGTTTTTTTTCTAAAGGTTTTTTGATGGCCGCATGAACGGATGTGGCTGCCATGGGCAGTGCTAACAAAGTACATGTACTCAAGCTGGTTTTTAAAAAATTGCGGCGACTGGGTTCTGTTTCTGATAAATACGCTTGATCCAGAAATTTTCGTATCATCGATTATTTTCTCCTGAAAATGCTGCGATTGTGTGCGAAAAATAATTTACCAGCGAGCATGACGCAACGCACGTAAATCACGGTCATAGATATCCGGGTAGAAGTACACTTTCTCGTGTTCATCCGCCCAGGCCGTAATATACACCATGTAAATCGGTAATGGTTTAGGTAAATGCGTAGTAATGGTCTTATCGCTTTCCAAATCCGCGCTAAATTTTTCCGGCAAGCTGGGTTGGTTCAGAGCAAAAGCCGCCAGCTCGAAGGGTTTTTCCAGACGTATGCAGCCCGAGCTGAAGGTTCTTATATCCTTTCTAAACAGTGATTTGGATGGCGTATCGTGCAAATAAATGCTGAATGGATTGGAAAACATGAATTTGATTTTACCCAGCGCATTGTGACTGCCCGGATCTTGGCGCAGAAAATAGGGAAATCTTTGTTTGAGTTCATGCCAATCGATCATACCCGGATCGAGCGCCTGCGCACCGCGTTCCTGGGCGGGGTAGACCTTGAATCCGGCCGTTGTGAAATAAGTCGGATCTTGCTGCTGCTTGGGTAATAAATCCTTGCGTGCGATGCTCGCCGGAACATTCCAATAAGGATTCAACACCATATACGACAGCGCGCCATTAAAACTGGGCGTTGAGCGATAATCCCGCCCGACAATGATACGCATATTCAGAACTGGCTCGTCATTTTCAATAGCGGTGAGATAGAAGCCTGCGGTATTCACCAGCAGATGGCGTTGCCCCAGATTTCTGGGGAGCCAGCGCAGGCGTTCCATATTGATGCGCAGCTGGCGTATTTTCCATTCGAGTGGAATATTCAATGCATTAATGGTGTTTTTACCGATAATGCCGTCGGTATTCAAGCCATGTTGCGCCTGAAAGGCTTTGATGGCAGCAACCAGCTCAGTATCATAGAGTTGGTTTGCGTTGGGAATAAGACTGAATTCAGGCAAACCATCGGCGGTATAAGCTTGTGCTATGCGCTGGCGAATCAAAGGAATGCTTGGATAAGTGTCACCCGGCCGGATGGATGGTGAACTCGGAATACGAACCCATTCCGAAGTGTTTCTGAGGAGTTCCTGATAGTGCGCCAGGGTACGTTTGAGCAATTGATAATTGAGCGTTTGCGGAGACAATTTCTGTAGTGAATCTTCCAAATGACCAGCGTATATGGCTGCTTGCAAGAATGCGACTGCATCAAAGTCGGCCCGTGGAATATGCCAATCGGGGTCGGCCGCAGTTGCGGAAAAACGACCACGGGATAAATCCGTGGCTAGCTTTAATACGGCGTGTGTCGTGCGGATCTCCAGGTCAGTTGCTGCTGATGAAGATTGATCGGAATTTTGTAGTAATTGCACCAAATGCTGTAATTGATAATCCTGGCTATTCAATCCTTCAGTTTCTGCACTGGCAATGAATGCCAATGCTATTTTCAGTTGCGGTGATTCTGATTCTCCCGAGAGCCATACCGGTTGATAATTCCTGGCAGCGTAGAACCGCTGTAAATCAGAATGTCCGGTCTTGTTTAACTCGATGGCGGAGTTGGATAGTTGCCGTTCAATTTCCTTTGAATCTATGAGCAGTGCGATTGAATGGATGGGATTGAATAGAAGGAAAAGATAGCAAAAATACCGGAGTGTCAGTAGAGAGATCTTGAGTTGATAGCGGATCACGCAAATTTCCTTTGTTAAGCCAATGTATTATGAGATGCTAGGATTTTAACATCAATGATAGTTGCTCAAGCATGTGCTTGAGAGGGATAATTTCCTCTCTTTTATCGATTTTTATTACTCTTTCAGACAGGATGTCTGTAGATTGTCGATTCAGGATTGCGATAGATATTCAGCTACGAACATTGATACTGCCGAAGTGAACATCATACCGCCCAGCATGAACAGCCGAGTGCACCCCAGAATCCACGCTGATCATCGGCGCTGACAGCAGCCTGATATGCACGACCATGCGCATGGCCATGCACGGCACAACCGCTTCCGCAGCCACAGGTTGTTTGAGCAAATGGGTGTGAAGCTGCGGCGCTTGCTGCCGGTTTAAAATAACCGCCGAAATGATTTACCGGTGACCAATCCGGCATGGCTGGCGGCATAGGCGGAGAAAGCGCGTTGAATTCCTCGTCTCCATAAACAATTCGTCCGCCAACTATTGTGAGTACTGAGACAAGCTGCCTGATTTCGTCTTCCGGAATGCTGAAATAATCCGCGGATAGTACGGCGAGATCGGCGTATTGACCGGCTTTGATCTGGCCTTTGATACCTTCTTCGTTGGAGAACCAGGTATTTGCGTGCGTATAGAGACGCAATGCCGTTTCGCGATCAACCAGATTGGCCGCCGGATACAGCGGAAGGCCGCCCAGCGTTTTACCCGTCGTAAGCCAGTACAGCGCATTCCACGGGTCGTAGCTGGCTACACGGGTGGCATCAGTGCCTGCGCCAACTTTCACGCCCATCGCCAGCATGCGCTGATAAGGCGGTGTGCGCTCTGCAGCTTTGCTGCCATAGCGTTGAACAAAAAACTCACCTTGATAGGCCATGCGGTGCTGAATGGCGATGCCGCCACCAAGTCTTGCGATGCGCTCGAGATTAATATCGGTTACGGTTTCGGCATGATCAAAGAACCAGTGAATGCCATCGAAGGGAATATCCCGATTTACCTTCTCGAATACATCCAGTGCACGTGAAATGGTTTCATTGTATGTGGCATGCAGCCGGAACGGCCAGCGATTACTGGCGAGGATACGCACCACAGCCTCCAAGTCATTTTCCATGCTTGCTGCCATATCCGGGCGTGGCATGCGGAAGTCCTCGAAATCCGCAGCAGAAAATACCAGCATCTCGCCCGCACCGTTGTGGCGGTAATAACCATCGCCGTCGCCAGGTTTCAGCATTTTGGTCCATTTGGTGAAATCCGCAATTTCTTCTCCAGGTTTCTGTGTAAATAAATTGTATGCAATTCGTAGCGTCAGTTCGCCAGCTTGGTGCAGGTCCTCGATAATTTTGTAGTCATCGGGATAATTCTGATAGCCGCCACCGGCATCAATTACGCTGGTTACTCCCAGGCGATTCATTTCCCGCATGAAATGTCGTGTGGAGTTGATTTGATAGTCATACGGCAGCTTAGGGCCTCTGGCGAGGGCTGAATACAGGATCAATGCATTGGGTTCCGCCAGCAGCAGACCGGTCGGTTCCCCGTTGGCATCCTTGGCAATCAGGCCACCCGGCGGATTAGGCGTATCACGATCATAGCCGCAGGCGCGCAATGCCGCGCGGTTTAGCAAAGCACGGTCGTAGAGATGCAAAATGAAAACCGGAGTATCCGGCGCTACGGCGTTGATCTCATCCAAAGTTGGCATGCGCCTCTCGGCGAACTGCATTTCAGTAAAACCGCCCACAACGCGTACCCATTGCGGCGCAGGTGTGCGCGCCACTTGCTCCTTCAAGCGGCGCATGGCGTCTGCCAGCGAAGGGATGCCGTCCCAACGCAACTCCAGATTGTAGTTGAGTCCACCGCGGATAAGATGTAAGTGCGAATCGATTAATCCCGGAATGACGCGGCGGCGATTAAGATCAATTATTTGCGTAGCGCTATTGGCATGACGCATTACCTCGTAGTCGCTTCCTACGGCGATGAAATGACCATCGGCAATGGCGACGGCTGTCGCTTGCGGATTTTGACGATCAAGCGTGGTCAATTGACCGTTACGCAGTATCAGTTGCGCTGAAATGTTATTCATTGAGGATCCTTTTGAGAGATCTGCAAATACACCAGTTTTAGAAAGCAGTAACGTGGCTCCGACCGCTTGCAGCACAAGGCGGCGCACATTTATCTTATTTTCACTCATGATGCATCATTCATCGCGAACTTGCTGATTTACTTTTTGGTAATAGTAAAATAGCTTGTCATCAAATTGCGATAATTAGGCAAATGATTAGAGAATAAGGTGCCTAGGCCTTCGATATCGTTGCGCCAGTCGCGATGCAATTCGCAGGCTACGCCAAACCAGCTCATCAGCTGCACCCCGCTGCCTGCATGCGCATCCAGGCTGCATCGCGGGTTACTTCATTAAAAGTGCCGGAAGCATCAGTGACTATTATAGATGATGAAATTTTATTGCTTAATACAGCGCGTAGAATCGATCACTGATGATTTTTCCATCCTTCCAGTGCTGAACTGCTACCTGATCAAATTTCTTGTGCCCAAGATCTTTGTGTTGATACTCGTAATGCCACTCGGTCATCGTTACGTTTTCACCAATAGCAGTCGATACAATCTCTGATTTGAGCCATGCTTCGACGCCCTCGAATAGCTCGGATTCCCGATCTTTGGCTTGTTTCAGTCCTTGTGCTACCACATCATTCTTTTCGATAACGATACAATCGGGATGATAATACTTATCCATCGATTCCAATATTTCGCCTTTGAGTATCATGTGATTTAAATCGTCGAGTTTTTCTTCCAAAGTCATTTTTCGCCCTCTTTGAATTGAATTGAATTGAATTGGCTTAACAGATTTTGCTTCCTGATTGCCCGATCGAAAAAAATAGCAGACTGATTTAATTTATGAAACGAACGCCTCCTGTTGCCAGCTCATAAACGCCTTCCACCAAGATCGCGCGTTTTTCTACAAGTATCCGTTGTCTTTCCGGAAGAGCGGCCTATCATCCATGAAACGCCGATTTCCATCCTTTAGTCGTGCCAGCGCTTCACTGGCGTCACGCGAGTAAGGTTCCGTGTCGACCGCTCCGGATAAAGGTGCTTCGGCTTTATGAAACACCCGAGATCAGAGACTAACTTTTTCATTTATAGAAAATTCCTCATCCATTGCATATTCCGAATCTGATATTTATGCAAATTATATTTTAGGAGGCAACTAATCGTTTTAGCTCCGTAGCTTGCTGCCGGCTTGGACAAATTCGACAAACCCGGCAAGAAAATTCTGAAGCTGCGTACGCGCTGCTTCATCTATCATTTCACCGGATTCGTTGAAGACGTGATGCGCCCGTGATACCAGTAGCCGTCCACCGTACCACGGACGTGTGCCTAGTGTCCGCAACACGGGTAGCCAGGCATTTTGGGATAGGACTGTGCCGAACCCTCCGGGCGAGGCACCTATCACCGCAACCGGACGATTCCCGAAAATTCGCGCAATGTCGCTCGGTGGCCGCGATAACCAATCGATCGCATTTTTGAATACGCCTGGCATGGAACTGTTGTATTCAGGGGTAGCTAACAATAATCCATCGGCAGCAGCAATCTGCTTTTGCAAAACAATCACTGCCTGAGGAATGCCTTCGCTGGCTTCGACATCAGCATCATAAAGCGGGATACCCTTAAGTGTCGCTATCTCCAGCGCAGCTCCGCTCGGCATCAATTCTGAGGCTGCACGTAACAGCGCAGTATTGAACGAAGCGCTACGCAAACTTCCTGTAATTCCGATGATTTTTATCATAATGTCTTCCCGTTGTGTTGAGAGAAACCTAGAAATAGGCTATTTGCAGTAGCGCTGCATAGTGTAAAAATGTGCTGAGTGCAGCCGATTCATTTTTGTGTATAGCCTCTGAGCTTCTATAATAGACTGCATAGATTGTATTCATAATCGGGTATACATTTGGTAGCATGGTGATAAGCTGACCATTCACCAGCGAAATGCCAAGCTTGTCATGAGGAAATTTACGTTCCTGCCACCAACCTGTGTCAAAGCTTCCCCTGCGTTGAAATGGATTGCGGCGGCACGAATTTCCCACTGTGGATGGAGACGATAACTGCCTTCCAGCTTGATTTGATCGCCGATATACCGGTCGGTTCCGATGGTCTCAGGTATCACGACCAATGGCGCGGGTGGTGTGTAAACCGCATCTTCCTTGTGATGTTTCCATAGGAAATTCCAGCCCAGAACGAATGTTAATGTAGGAACAGGCTTGATTGTCACAGTCGGTTGCATATCCATAGTATTGCCCGGTGCCAATAGTGCTGCTTCGCTGAAATAGGTGGGGTTGGGGTAGAGTGCGTTAAAGGTACCGAGCCGTCCGTCGCCAGGAGTTTTATCGCCGCTGGCAATATCCGCTTTCAGGCCGAGCCGTGGTGACCAAGGCAGTGTGGTGAAAGTAAATCCGGTATCGGAGGAAATTGTCCAGGCACGAATGGTCTGATTGCCGACACGGCCGGCTTGGAATATAGCCTCCGTGTTCCAGTCCCAGCCCTTAGCAGAACCAAAAAGCCGTGTGCCGAAAGAATGCCTGTGTTCCTGCCCCTGCGCCGCTGCAAACAGTGCTTGATCTCGTTCGTAGCCAAGCCAGTAGAGATCGATCTTGAGGGGAGCAATACTTTCCGGGGTAAGTGTGGCATACAAGCCGTACAGGGCTTGCGACTTATTGACTGAGTCATCGAAGGTTCTCGGTCGGTTGAAAACCGGACGGAAGGCGAAGGCGTCGATGCGATATGATCCCCGCCGCCAGCCGGCGCGTGCGCCGTCGAAAGCGAGGCGAATATTGGGGCCCTCTCGCACTGCAATCAGACGCGAGGTGCCAAGCGTCATTTCCTGCCGGCCGACACGAAGAGAAAACTTATCGCCGTTCCAGGCCAGGAAGCCTTGTTGCAAGTCAGGGTTGCTTTGATCGACGCTGATTGGTCCGCCGCGGCGCCCGGCTTCGTCATATGCCCCGAACTGTACGAACATCTGGGCGTGTTTGCCGACGCGCAGATCACCGTGCGCCATGCTTCGAAATAACGTTAAGCTGTCACCGCCAGTGTCGCTGCCAATACCAAAATTAAGAGGACGGTAATTGTCGCTGCGCACGCGTGCGTCAGCACCGAATGTTAGCGTGACAGCCTTACCAATTCGCCAGCATTTGGGCGCAATTTTGTTGCAATCTGCGCCCCAATTTTCTTCGAATCGTAGCGGCAGATACTCGGATGCGGCCGTTGGCAATGACGCGATAAGCATTACAGCGGCAGCCAGGCTAACCTTGCAAGTTTTTGCCGTCTGCTGGTACATAAAGATATGCCTTTTGCGGATAGCCATCCATCGGTTTGCCGAGCAGGTAAATCGGTGAAAATGCTCACTCTACTTGCCTTCTTCCAGCTTTTTATTCGAAGAATGTGGCGTTGTTGACCACTGCTTCGTTCGGGCGGGAACGTACGGCCAGCAGTTGAAGGTGTTGATAGTCGATCAACAGCAAGGCGTGATTGTCGGGAGTTAACAATGTATCCGCCTGTTTGTTGTTCATGATTGGCTCCTCGAATTTAGAATGTACGCCGTTGACGACTATCTCCACCACTGCGCTTACTTCTTAGTGATGGCGAAATAACTCGTCATCAGATTGCGGTAGTTCGGCAGGTAGCTGGAGAACAAAGCGCCCAAGCCTTCGACGTCGTTACGCCAGTCACGGTGTAATTCGCAGGCGACACCGAACCAGCTCATCATCTGCACGCCTGCTGCCTGCATACGCAACCAAGCAGAGTGGCGGGTTACTTCGTTGAAAGTACCGGAAGCATCAGTAACTACGAATACTTCATAGCCTTCCTCGATGGCGGACAATGCCGGGAAGGCAACGCAAACTTCGGTGACCACACCGGCGATGATCAACTGCTTGCGGCCAGTTTTTTTGATCGCGTTAACGAAATCCTCATTGTCCCAGGCATTGATGTTGCCGGGGCGTGCGATGTAAGGCGCATCGGGGAATATTTCCTTGATTTCCGGAACCAATGGTCCATTCGGACCTTCCTCGAAACTGGTGGTCAGGATGGTTGGCAGCTTGAAATACTTACCGCAAGCCGTTAAGGCCAACACGTTATTCTTGAATTCATTCGGGGAGAAATCCTGCACCAGCGAGATCAGACCGGCCTGGTGGTCTACCAGTAGTAAAGCAGCATCATCCTTGGAAAGCCGGTTGTATTTAAAAGTTTTATCCATTTCTTTGCTCCTTGAAGTTATCGGTAATAAAGTATGCGACTTTTTGACAGTCCATCAGTCACTGGACTGCTATGGCAGATTCAAACTTAATTCTTTGCTTTCTGTACTGCTTGTGCCTTGTCATAGCTTTCGATCAGCAATCGGTAATGCAGCATCGGATAATCAGCGTAGAGATCGGCAAATTCCTTCGCCTCCGGCCGGTTCCAAGTCACTTGCAGTTCCGAAAGCACCGCAAGTGTGTCGATAGGAATTACACCTGCTTGCACAATACGAGCAACGGTCAATTCCGTGGCCATTTTACTCCAATTGCCTGATGCATCTACCACGGCATATACTTTATAACCGGCTGCGACGGCACTGATGGAAGGAAAGGCCATGCACACGCTGGTCAGCGTTCCGGCAAGAATTAATGTCTTGCGGCCAGTGGCTTCGACAGCTTCGACAAAATCCGGGCTATCCCAAACATTAATTTCCCCACGGCGTCCTACATATTGCGCATGCGGAGCAGCTTGGTGTATTTCCGGAATCAGCGGTCCATTCGGGCCATCTGGAACAGATGCCGAGGTGATTACTGGCATCTTCAGTATGGTAGCGACTTTGGCAAGCGCAATGGCGTTGCGACGCAAATCCGATACCGGAATATCTTTCACCAGTTGAAATAGGCCGCTCTGATGATCGATAAGCAGCATCAGGGCCTCGTCGGGATTAATATGGCTCATAGTGTTTTCCTGTGATTTTGTTGCGATAAATAGATCACGATTTAACAGCAAAACTGCTTTGTAATCAGCTGCTGATGTTATCAGTGTGATATTTTTCCCATTTTGCCATTTTGAAAATCAATTTTGGCTTGGCGTATTTCTTCCGCCGTATTCATGACAAATGGGCCACTGCCTGAGATGGGTTCATCGATCGGTTCACCGCACAGCAGCAGTGCTGTTGTGTCGGGTGCACTTTCGATACGGATATGATTGCCTACCCGTTCAAACAGACCGACTTCCGCGGTACCAATGGTTTCATATCCATTGACGCGTACCGATCCCTTGAGTACCGCCAATAGTGTGTTGTAACCATCAGGTATGGCAAGGTCGATGAGTTGTTCACCGGTCAAACGCAGATCCCAGACGTTAATTGGCGTAAATGTGTGCGCGGGTCCTGCCGTTCCATCGAATTCACCGGCAATGACGCGCACGCTTCCTTGACCATTTGGCAGACTGACAGCAGGAATCTGACTGTCCAAAATACTTTGATAATGGGGCGGCGACATCTTATCTTTGGCTGGCAGGTTTACCCACAATTGCACCATCTCAAGCATACCACCATGCCGTGCAAAATCCCGGCCGTGAAATTCTTCGTGAACCAGACCGGAAGCCGCTGTCATCCACTGTACATCACCAGGGCCAATTTTACCGCCGCCGCCTGAGCTATCACGATGTTCCACTTCACCGCTATACACAATGGTGACGGTTTCAAAACCGCGGTGCGGATGTTCACCGACACCACGACGTTGTTCGGTCGGTGAAAATTCCATCGGCCCTGCGTAATCAAACAGCAAAAAAGGACTGGTTGCGGATTCCAGCACTGAATAAGAAAACAGCGTGCGTACCGGAAAGCCATCACCGACCCAATGCTGATTTACATTTTTCTGAATGTGGAATAGCCTTTTGACAGATACTTCAGGTTCTTGGAGCATAATTGTTACCTCCTAAAATTTTTTATATGTGCATTAGGTTAATCTAGCTGGGTTAAATTACAAGTACGCACAAAAAAGATACTGTCAAAAAAGGAAGATTCAAAATGCCAATCAAAGAAGTGTGTTGTCCTGTTGAAATTACATTAAAAATAATTGGGGGGCGTTGGAAGGTTCTGATTATTCACCATTTGTTAAATAGAACGATGCGATTTAACGAGCTAGAAAGGAGCTTAACAGGGATTACCCACCGTACTTTAAGCCGGCAATTACGTGAAATGGAGGTGCATCAACTCATTGTCAGAAGTGACTTTAATGAAATTCCTCCACGCGTCGAATATTCGTTATCGCCGCTGGGGCATTCCCTTAAACCCATTCTGCTGTTGATGGATGAGTGGGGAAGGAAATATAGCGCTGTAGCCGAATAAAAGAAACTAATGTTTTATTCCGGGATTTCCAATAACAGGTTACATTGCACCGTTGGCTATACGACCAATGAATGAAATGATCGGTGGATCCCAGCTTTGGCTAATGAACAATGATCTGAAGTCGAGTGATTTCTTACTTTTCGATTCAGTGACTCCTCATCATTCAAGAGAGGCAACTCAGCCGTCTCATTTGCGGAGACCCGTGGGCTTTTCGAACTTGTCTTGCGACAAGGATGGCAACATCAAATTCTTATTTGATTTTGAATCGAAGAAATAGCAATGCGGCAAATTGTTGCTGTGACAAATTGCTACACTCATGAATTCATACGGAATTACCAGTGAAATCCTGGGGAGTTGCTTGAATATCATCTTCAATTCAAAATGAACATGCTAAAATCCAAACTTCAAAAGAATTGAAAACATTATGAATTTTCCTGTTATTACTGCGCTATCCCCACTGGATGGGCGCTACCATACAAAAGTTGAAGCTTTACGATCTTATTTCAGCGAATTTGCTTTGATTCGTTTTCGTGTGCAGGTTGAGATTGCATGGCTTAAGGCGTTAAGCGAACAACCCGGAATCATCGAAGTGCCGAATTTTTCCGCTCAAACTCATGTGCAGTTGGACAATTTGGTGGAAAACTTCTCGCTTGAAGATGGCGAGGCGATTAAAGCCATTGAGGCGACGACCAATCATGATGTAAAAGCTGTCGAGTATTGGTTAAAACAGAAGTTGGAAAACAATGCCGAAGTGACCAAAGTGAGTGAATTCATTCATTTTGCTTGTACTTCCGAGGACATTAATAACCTATCGCATGGACTAATGCTTAGTACCAGTTTACAGCAAGTGATGTTGCCAGCTTTGGATAAGGTTATTAACCGATTAATCGAGCTGGCGCATCAGTTTGCTGGTATTCCAATGTTGGCTCGTACTCACGGACAACCCGCTACGCCGACAACATTGGGTAAAGAACTTGCCAATACCGTTTATCGCCTGCAGCGCGGAAGAAAACAACTGGAATCTGTAGCTATTCTGGGAAAGATTAACGGTGCGGTAGGTAATTATAATGCGCACTTGTGTGCCTATCCGAATTTGGATTGGGAGAAATTTGCGCAGTCGTTTGTTGAAAAGCTGGGGCTGGAATTTAATCCGTATACGACTCAAATTGAACCCCATGACACCATGGCGGAATTATTTGATGCGTATGCAAGAATTAATACGGTTTTGCTGGATTTGAATCGCGATATCTGGGGATATATTTCACTGGGTTATTTCAAACAAAAAACCCATGCGGATGAAATCGGATCTTCAACGATGCCGCATAAAGTCAATCCGATTGATTTTGAAAACTCGGAGGGTAATTTAGGTATTGCTAATGCGTTATTGCGTCATTTGAGCGAAAAGTTGCCGATATCGCGCTGGCAAAGAGATTTAACTGATTCCACAGTGCTTCGCAATATGGGTGTGGCGTTAGGGCACACCTTGTTAGCTTATGATTCATGTATCAAAGGATTAAATAAACTGGAAGTTAATACTTCTGCAATAAGAGTTGATCTGAGCCATGCTTGGGAAGTTTTGGCGGAGCCGATTCAAACGGTGATGCGGCGCTATGGCGTAGCTAATCCTTATGAACAGTTGAAAGCTTTAACCCGAGGCAAGAACGGAATTACACCAGAGACGCTGCATCAGTTTATCGGCACTTTGAATATTCCGGAGCCCGAGAAGGTTCGCCTGTTGGCATTGACTCCACAGGACTATATCGGTATGGCCAATAGACTCGCCTTAAGAATAAATAATTAATCCAAATCCCAAAAATATGAAGCAAGCTAATTGATTAATTAGAATAAATTTTCTTACAACGTAAAAAATTCCGTTTATGGCTTGAAATTTTATCTAGCAATCCCAATATCGCCTGCACACTCATAGGAGGTATGATGCAAAGCCCAGAAAATACAAACAACCCGGAAAACAATCAACCTGATATGGCTGATATTAAAGAAGAAGTTAATGTTCCTGGTATAACCAGCGATGCAACCATTCAAACAGGTGAAATTAAAAGCTCACAACCCAGTCTCGAGGATTTGTTGAAAGCAGCCGAGAACAAAGCAGCCGAACATCAGGATGCTTGGATGCGCGCAAAAGCTGAAACTGAAAATATCCGCAAGCGCTCCCAAAATGATATTGCAAATGCACATAAATACGCCATCGAGAATTTTTCTACTGAATTACTAACCGTAATGGATAGTTTGGAGGCTGCATTGGCAGTTGAAAATGCCAGTGTAGAGAGTTTTAAGAATGGAGTTGAGTTGACCCAGAAGCAGTTGATGAGTGTGTTTGATAAATTCAACATAAAGGTGATTGATCCAGCCGGAGAGAAATTTGATCCTCATCAGCATCAGGCAATGTGTATAGTCGAATCGGAGTTGACTCCCAATACGATTGTTCAGGTCATGCAGAAAGGCTATAAGCTGCATGAACGCATTATTCGTCCTGCACTTGTGTCGGTTTCGAAAGCTCAAGGTTCTTGAATTTTTATCAAGTATCTCCATTTCAAAACTAATAGATAAACAGAATAATCTCTTAAAAGGATCTAAATATGGCAAAAATTATCGGTATCGATTTAGGTACTACCAACTCCTGTGTTGCTGTGATGGAGAATGGCAAGCCAAAAGTTATTGAGAACTCGGAGGGCACACGGACAACGCCTTCTATCGTTGCTTACACTGAAGATAATGAAGTGCTTGTGGGTGCTTCAGCCAAACGTCAGGCGATTACCAATCCCAAAAATACTTTGTTTGCTGTGAAACGGCTTATTGGGCGTCGTTTTGATGAAGAAATGGTTCAACGGGATATCAAGATGGTGCCGTATAGCATTGTCAAAGCGGATAACAATGATGCATGGGTGGAAGTGCGTGGTAAGAAAATTGCACCTCCCGAGGTATCTGCGCAAGTGCTAATGAAAATGAAAAAAACCGCCGAGGATTATCTGGGTGAGGCGGTGACCGAAGCGGTGATCACAGTGCCCGCTTATTTTAATGATTCGCAACGTCAAGCCACAAAAGACGCGGGGAGAATTGCCGGCTTGGAGGTGAAGAGAATTATTAATGAGCCAACTGCTGCTGCGTTGGCATTCGGGTTGGATAAGAAAGAAGGCGACCGGAAGATTGCAGTGTACGACTTAGGCGGGGGTACTTTTGATATTTCTATCATTGAGATTGCTGAAGTCGAGGGCGAGCATCAGTTTGAAGTGTTGGCAACCAATGGTGATACATTTCTTGGGGGCGAAGATTTTGATTCACGTGTGATTGAATACCTGGTGGATGAGTTCAAGAAAGAAAGTGGTATTGATTTGAAAAAAGATATGCTGGCATTGCAACGTTTAAAAGATGCCGCAGAAAAAACCAAAATCGAATTGTCATCCAGTCAGCAAACTGAAGTCAATTTGCCTTACATCACTGCGGATGCATCCGGACCGAAACATCTGGCTGTCAAGATAACGCGTGCCAAGCTGGAAAGTCTGGTGGAAGACTTGATAGAGCGCACTGTCGGGCCTTGCCGCACGGCAATTAAAGACGCCGGCCTGACTGCTTCGGATATTGATGATGTGATTTTGGTCGGTGGGCAGACTCGCATGCCGAAAGTTCAAGATAAAGTTAAGGAGATATTCGGTAAAGAACCACGTAAGGATGTAAATCCTGATGAAGCAGTAGCTGTTGGTGCGGCTATTCAAGGTGGAGTGTTGAAAGGCGACGTGAAGGATGTGCTGTTGCTCGATGTGACGCCTTTGTCGCTGGGTATCGAAACGCTGGGTGGTGTAATGACCAAGCTGATTCAGAAAAACACTACGATTCCAACCAAAGCGCAACAGGTATTCTCTACTGCGGAAGACAATCAAACCGCGGTAACGATTCATGTGCTACAGGGTGAGCGTGAGATGGCTTCCGGCAATAAAAGCCTGGGGCAATTTAATTTGAGTGATATTCCACCTTCACCACGGGGTATGCCGCAGATCGAAGTGACGTTTGACATTGATGCTAATGGTATTTTACATGTATCGGCTAAAGATAAGGCAACCGGTAAAGAGAATAAAATCAAGATTCAGGCTAGCTCAGGTTTGTCGGATGATGAGATTGAACGGATGGTGAAAGATGCGGAGGCGCACGCTGAAGAAGATCACAAAGCTTTAGAGTTGATTTCAAGCCGTAATCAGTGTGATGCGATGATCCACTCCGTTAAGAAATCCTTGAAGGAACATGGTGACCAGTTAAGTAGTGAGGAGAAAGCTAAAATTGAGGCTGCATTGAAAGATGCTGAAGATGTGCTCAAAGCTGATAATAAAGACGAGATTGATGCAAAAACGCAGGCTTTGACCGAGGCGGCGCATAAGTTGGCTGAGAAGATGTATCAACAAAAAGAGTCGCAGGAACCGCAAGCGCAATCTGGATCCGACTCGACGTCTGGCCACAGTGAGAAACCAGTCGAAGGCGAAGTGGTTGATGCAGAATTTGAGGAAGTGAAGAACAAAAAATAGTTTTCTTCGAAGCATAAGGAGCGCAGAAGCGCATGAAGAGGATATTGAATCTCTTCTGCGCATTCTGCGCTTTAATATTTGATGCGGGATAAGAAACATCGTATAAACCTAAACTCCATAAATTAATCACGGTAGCGGAAAATCAATATGAGTAAGCGCGATTACTATCATGTTCTCGGTGTCAGTCGTGAGGCTGACGAGAATACAATAAAGAAAGCTTATCGTAAGCTGGCAATGAAATACCATCCAGATCGGAATGCTGGCGATGTTAAGTCGGAAGAGATGTTTAAAGAAGCTAAAGAAGCTTATGAAGTATTGACTGATTCTAATAAACGCGCAGCTTATGATCAATTCGGCCATGCGGGCGTCGATGCAAATGCAGCAGGTGGAGGTGGTGCGCAAGGTTTCAGTGATGCATTCAGCGATATTTTCGGGGATATTTTTGGTGGCCGTAGCTCTCGATCAAATATGCATCGTGGCTCCGATTTGCGCTATAACCTGGAGATCACTCTGGAGCAAGCTGCTCATGGAACCGAAACAAAAATTCGTATCCCTACCATGGAAAATTGTGAGACTTGTCATGGCAGCGGCTCCAAGCCGGGTAGTTCGCCCAAAACTTGTCCTACTTGTAACGGCCATGGACAGGTAAGAATGCAACAGGGTTTCTTCTCGATTCAACAAACTTGCCCCAAATGCCATGGAAGTGGGAAGGTAATAGTGAATCCTTGCACATCGTGCCATGGAAATGGACGCATAAAACAACAGAAAACACTCAATGTAAAAATTCCGGAAGGTGTTGACGATGGTGATCGCATTCGCATTTCTGGAGAGGGTGAGGTTGGCATTAACGGTGGTCCGCCGGGTGATCTCTATGTCGTGGTTCATTTGTCGGCGCATTCGGTTTTCCGGCGTGATGGCGATAATCTGCATTGTGAAATTCCTATTAGTTTTACCGTAGCTGCACTGGGAGGAGAAATAGAAGTGCCTACACTTGATGGGCACGCCAAGATTAAGGTGCCAGAAGAAACTCAAACGGGTAAGATTTTTCGTTTGCGTGGTAAAGGGATTAAAGGAGTGCGTAGTCATGATAAAGGTGATTTACTTTGTCATGTCGTTGTGGAAACCCCGGTTAAGTTGACCGCACGGCAAAAAGAATTGTTGGAAGAATTGGAGTCTATCAGTCTCAAAGACGGTCCTCGTCACAGTCCTCGCGCTAAATCATGGATGGATAAAGCGCGAGAATTTTTCTCTGAATAGGACGGAGCTATCTAGTTATTAAGGTGCTGCGGCAGGTATTTGGCTAAACTGATCATAGCGTCGTAATAGTTGCAGATGATTTTGTATGAATTGTTATGTAGATTAGAATCAACCTAGAACTCTTCACTGGATTTTTGTTACCTGTAAACGGGATTCCTTGCGGGGTATTCGGAGAAGTCAAATTTTTCCCGATGTCCGTATGAATCAGCGTAATAGCGATATTGCGTCTTTTCTGGGATTGATTGGATAATCGACGGGAATAATTGTGCCCTGATTATGATGTGTTGTTTTGCCACTTATCCTGCGTTTTCCTTTTACTGACCTATTTAGGATTTTCGGATAGTTGCATCGGTAACCAGTTCCGCGTTGACCAACGCATTGTAGATACGATTCATTGATCCCGTTTATTAAACAATATCAGTTATTGGTGGTGCAGTAGTTCTACAATCTTTTTCCTCTGAATTCACCTCAAATATTTAAAATCTGTAAAGCAATTTGTGGGTAAATTTCCGCTAATAAATTCATATTTCTTCCAAATAAAGTGACATCAGCCAAATTAATGGAAAAGGATATGCTTATTTTGTCGATAGTCAGATAACTTATGAATCTGTAAGCATGAAGATTTATATGGCGTTTATGTGATTCTTTAACGCTTATTGTTATTTTGTTTTATAGATTATCCACCGCCAGAATTAATTTTCGAATACTAGAGGGTCTTGTATTACAGTAAAAGGAGATACTGCTACCATATCATGATAACCCATTTTTAATTTAATCTCTGCGGGTTTAATTCCCCGCCCCCTTGGGGCGAAAGCTGGTTGAAAACCAGCAGATTGTAGAGCGCAGTTAATACCCCGCTGCTTGCGGCGGGGTGCTTTATTTGACATGATTTAATGAGATAAATATTAAAAATATCCGATTAGGATCTATCTACAAAATTGTGCATTAAAGTAAATGAATAGTGCGATTGCAGATATAAATAAATTTGAAGAATACGTGTGTAAGATTAAATATCCTGGTGTTTGTTTTGGGTGTTGGCTGGCTACAGCATCAACCGGCATTGCTGGAAATAGAATGGATTGGGCTGTTGTTGTCAGTCGCAGTTACAGCTGGAATATTGGGTTTTTCTCAATTAGCAAATCATCTTGTAATAAGCAGAATCTTGTTGGGTATTTTCTTTCTTATATTTGGATTTTGCTGGGCGGCAATTTTAGCGCATTGGCGTTTGGACGATTCCCTACCTCATGTCTGGGAGCGTAAGGCTATCCAAATAGTTGGTGTGATAGCCACTGTACCGCAAAAAAGTGATAGAAGAGTGCGTTTTCAGTTTGATGTTGAGCATGTGAATACTGAGGGTGCGATTGTGCCCAAGCGGATTGCATTATCTTGGTATAAAGTGCGACAATCGGGAGCTACTCAAGTAGTATTGCCTGTAGTCAGGGTAGGTGAACGTTGGCGGTTGACGGTGCATTTGAAACGACCGCATGGCAATCAGAATCCGCATGGTTCCGATTTTGAAAGATGGGCGTTGGAACGTAATATCCGGGCCATTGGATATGTTCGTGTATCATCGGATAATCAACGTCTGCACCCTATGGTGCAACATCCTGCATATTGGATAGCGCATATTCGTGAGGGGATTCAACATCGTTTTGCTGCGAGCCTAGCCAATCAAGCTTATGTGGGAATATTGCAGACATTGGCAACGGGTGATCAGAATGCAATTCCTCGTGATCAATGGCGAGTATTTACACGTACTGGAACCAATCACCTGATGGCGATTTCCGGTTTGCATATCACGATGATTTCTAGTTTGGCATTCGTAGTAGTATATTGGTTATGGCGTTGGAATACTTATCTCACATTACGTCTGCCGGCGCGGCGTATTGCTGCGATGGCTGGATTGATTGTAGCCTTAGGCTATGCTGTACTTTCTGGTTTTGCAATTCCGGCGCAGCGGGCATTTTATATGCTGGTGGTAGTGGCGATTGTGTTATGGATAGGACGTCAGACAAGTGTAACCACGGTGTTGGCATGGGCGCTTTTTGGGGTGATATTGTTAGATCCTTGGGCAATTTTAGCTCCTGGATTCTGGTTATCCTTTGGTGCAATTGCCGTCATAATGCTATTAACTGCCGGTCGGATCGGAAAAATACATTGGCTTAGTAGTTGGTTGCGGATTCAATGGGCTATTACGTTGGGCTTAATTCCTTTATTGTTGGCATTATTTCAGCAGGTATCCTTAATATCACCGGTCGCTAATGCAATTGCCATTCCTCTGATAAGCCTTATAGTGGTTCCGTTAACATTGTTAGCTACCATACCTGTATTCGATTTTATGTTACCGTTCATCCATGACGTATTAAGCGTCATTATGGTAATTCTGCAGTCATTGAGCAATTTATCGCATACGGTGTGGCAGCAGCATTCTCCACCAATGTGGGCAATAAGTGTAGCGGTTATAGGGGTTGTGTGGATGTTGTTGCCGGGAAGCCTAGGAGTAGGGTTTTTTTCTGGTTTTCCCGCGCGTTGGTTGGGTGTAATTGCAGTATTACCTGTGTTTCTGGTTAAACCGCCTCAACCAAAAACCGGGGAACTGTGGCTGACTGTGCTTGATGTGGGTCAAGGACTTGCGGTTGTGGCTCGTACCGAGCATCATGCATTACTATTTGATACGGGCCCTGAGTTCGGTGAGATCGACAGTGGTAATCGTATTATCGTGCCTTTTTTACGCGGAGAAGGAATTGTAAAGCTTGATGGCATGATCGTATCGCATGCAGATTCGGATCATAGTGGTGGTGCACGATCAGTATTAAATGAGATCCCGGTTAGGCAGCTGTGGTCATCGCTGGACGATAAGCATCCCATAACGCAGATGGTAATCTCAAAGAATCAGTGCCATAAGGGACAATTCTGGCAATGGGACGATGTGCATTTTGAATTGCTACATCCCTTGAAGCAAGATTACTTGAATTCAAAACGTAGTACTACAAATGCAAAAAGTTGTGTATTAAAGATCACATCAGCTCATGGCAGCGTATTATTACCGGCTGATATTGAGAGGAGAGATGAGCAGGCATTGCTAGCTCGAGACGGCGACAAGCTGCGTGCGACAGTATTGATTGCGCCGCATCATGGCAGCCACACTTCATCAACCGATACTTTTGTGCAGAAAGTAAGCCCTTCTTTGACAATTTTTCCAGTTGGCTATCTCAATCGCTATAATCATCCGCGCGAAATTGTAACTTCACGTTATCATAATTCAGGTAGTCAGTTGATGCGTAGCGACAAAGATGGTGCTATCTTAATTAAGTTTGAAAATAATGATTGGGTGGTTAACAGTTGGAGAAAACTAAATCAGCGCTATTGGCACAATAACTCTGAATTGAATTAAAATGCAATGATGAGTTCGAAGCATTGCTATTTTATCTCGAGGTAATTTAATCAAGATGAATGGGTATTAATGGAGTTTATTGGCGTAAAACTTCCAGTTGCTAGAGGTAACTCGATGGTGCTAAAAATCACAGTAAATGTAGTTCCTGCACTTGGCTCACTGACAACCTTTATTCTCAGTTGATTATTTTCTGCCGCGATCTTGACGATGGACAAACCAATGCCGCTCGTTGCTTTGTTATGGAGTGCTGCTCTAGGAGAATAAAAATATTCGTTAAAAATGTTGGGCAAATCTTTATCTTCGATACCAATGCCATGGTCAGTGATGGTAATGCAAGCATGCAAATTATTTCGATCGACTCGAGATGAAATTTCAACGCTAGTATTTTCATGCGAATAGGTAATCGCGTTAGTAATAATATTTTCTATAAGTATTTCTAATTGATCAGGAATTACTTTGCAAATAAAATTTTCAATGGATAAATTGAGCGTGACATTTTTAGAACTGGCAACCGGGGTTAATTTCTCGATACATTTTTGCAGGGTAGATTGAATTTCAATAGGTTCGAAAACTGCAGTGTCAAGGCAAGTGTCTTTCAATCGCTCCAATCTGAGAAGATCAAGTATTAGGCTGGACATATTTTTTGCCCGAAGATCCATTTGCTCTAATGCCGTACTTACCTCAGGTGTTGTTTCGCCCAAATAACCTTCTTTGATTAAATTTATTTTGCTGCGTATAGCATCGAGCGGGGATTTAAGTTGATGCGTGATCAATAATGCATATTGGTCTTTTTCTACTTGCGCCTGGTTGATTTGTCGGTATGCGTCAACAAGGTGGCGTTCATGAGCGCGAACAATTAGAGAAAGCCTTGAAACTACATACCATACAACAAGAAAAAGAATGTCAAGGAAAAACATCCATGTCAAAGCGCCATCTTTGCGTGCACTTTCAGACAAGAATTGACTGTTTATTAATGCCGAGAGTGGTGCTTGGGTGATTAGAAAGTTATCAATAATGATTACGATCGAGTCCATGAAGCAGACCAATATGGTTACATATAAGCTTTCACGGGTAGAAAAAAAGATGCAGGCAAGAGCAATATGCAGTACGTAGAAAAAAGAAACGGGGGTGGAGGTACTGCCAATATAATGCACGACGACTGACAAGCAGATCAGGTCAACAATGATCTGAATCCATAGATTAATCGAAGGCGAGTTATATTTGCTTGATTTGCAATGATCTAATGCGAAGATGTAAGCAATATTGGCTACAATCAGTATGATAATGATAGCTATTGGCCATTTTTGCTGCTCACTAATGCCTAATTGTGCCAGAGTATTCGATGCCGATAGCATCAGGATTTCGAAAAAAACCAGGGCAGCAATCAATATCCAGCGGAAGGTTATGAACCAGCGGATATTACTAATCAAAACATCGTCACTAAGCTTTAGTTTATCTCCCTTTATTTCAAGTAGTACGTTTTGGCTATTGGGTTTGTTCCAAGAGAATTCAGTGCTTGCCATACGAGTGTATATTGCAAAAATTATGCAGCTTCTCCCGTTTTCTTCAAGCGCTCATTAATCGTTGCCATGAGACTGACTGGCTCAACCGGTTTTTCCATGATGCAAACCCACTCATGCGAGCCATCTTCAAAATATGGCCGAATCATGTCACCTAGAGACGTCAGAAAAATAGTTTGAATTTGCGGAAATTGCTTGTGGATTTTTGCATAAGTGATCAAACCAGCATCCATGGATTCAACCATGACATCCAAGATGGCCAAATCCGGTCTTTTAGTTTCATCTTGTAGTGAATCGATAAATTCCTGCATTGATAAATAACTATCAACTTCATATCCATTTTTAAATAGTATTCGTTGAATTGATTCGCGGATATCCGAATCATCATCAACGTGAGCAATTCTGAGTGCCATAATAATTAATTCTCCTTGCTTATATTCTCTTGTAAAAACTGCAGCTTAGAAGCAGTTAAAATAAACCGTTCAATTATTGAGGTTATTGTTTAATAGATCATATCGTAGCATATGTGAATAATGTGTGAAATGTGAATATCGGTCATATATTGGAAAAATATAATCTTTGGGAGAAATAAATCTACGGAAGAGATGAGTAAATTTTCTTGAGCTGAGCAATTCCAGTAATTTGATCTGAAGAAATTTCTGGGAATATTCTATGCTTAAGAAATATGAGTATAAATTACATTTATTTAAGTTTTAGGTCTGTGAATATCAAACAATGAACAACCCCGCCGCAAGCGGCGGGGTATCAGAAGAGAGCGAGTTGTCTGTCTTCGTATAACTGCTGATAGACATCTCCGTGCTTTTTAACGTAATCTCTTATTGTGTCCTCATCGCCATGACGGCCAACTGTACTGACGAAATAACCATCAGTCCAGAATTCCCCGCCCCACAACTGTTTCTTCACATGAGGACATAAGCGAAATACCTCCCGCGCCGTGATACTCTTGATCAGTGTCACCAGTTTTGTGACACTGTATGCGGGAACCGACTGCACCAGAAAATGCACATGATCCTTATCTGTACCAATCTCCATGAATTTCAACTGGTAACGCCGTTCGAGATCTAAACAGACATCCCGCAACACCCCGTCCACAGCTTCATCAAATACGGCGCGGCGATATTTCGCCCCAAGGGGCGGGGAATAAATCCCGGAGAGATTTAATATCTGACAGATGTGATTCCTTCCTTTGAGAGCGGGATCATTCATTGCCGGTAACCGTGTTATGGTATTTACAATCTAGAACGCAATGTGTTGAGTCTTAATGAATGGTCGGTTCGACTTCTCGAAAAATTGCATCAATAGCCAGTGCATCTAAGCGATATTTACGATTACAGATATCGTCGCTAACAATGACTTCGCCAAATTCTTTCAGAATTGAATTAACTTCTTTGCGCCCAAGTGATCGAAGCATGGAATAAATCTTAGCAGGATCTTCCTGGCAACCGTATTGAACGGATTGAGCATCGAAAATGCGAATGGTTTCTTCATAAAATAAACGTGTCAAGATTTCTTCTGCAGTTAGATCGAATAAATTATGATCCTGGATTGTGGCCGCTAGAGCCTCGGTACGAACCCAGCCATCGGGATCCTGTAAGTCGGCATTTGGCAGTTTTTGTAGCAATAAACCAAAAATGGCATTGTGAGTTGTAACCAGAAATAAACGCGATGGCAGTTGATCGGATTGCCTGAAGTAATGTTCAAAAATTTCAGCAATTGTTTTGCCATCAAGCGGTACGATGCTTTGATATGATTCTCGCATTGATGGCATATCGAGTGTAAGGACTAAGTGGCCATACCCAAGTAAATCGGGAACTGATTGCACTTCGATGCTTTGTTCGCATTTCGCCATGCCACGGAGATGCAGGCTATCAGTACAATCCATTACCAGCATGGAGATAGGGCCGTTACCTGTTAGTTGTATGATCAAGCGCCCGGTTTGTTTGAGGTTCTCGCCCAGCAGCAAGGTAACTGCGCTCATTTCACCCAGCAATTGTGTGACAGACTGAGGATAGTTGCGCCCGGATACCATTTCCTGCCAGACAGAATCGAGATGTACGACAGCGCCGCGTATATCCAAATTTTCCAGTAGGAAACGTTGTACATAATTGCTCATTATAACCCTCTGATTGTGATAATTGGTTGATATTACGAGCGAGTATTGTGCAATGTCATCCAGGTTTAATCGAATGCAATAGCGCTAGCACCAAATTGTGATTGCTCCGAATAAATAGTAGATGGATTTGATGAGATCAATCACTTCACTAAATCACTCTGTAATATCGTATTGTAAAAATGCCGGATCGAAATTTGATATTTCTTTGCGACTCTTTCAATCTGGGTTGTCAGTCATTCAATTGATGTTGCATGAAATAAGGCTGCATAAGAGAAGTTTTATTTCAAATTGCGATGGTAGATCATCGTTAATGATAATAGAGAAATGGAGAGAAATTCAAATTATTTCTTTTGTAATTCGATAACTGTTAAGGAAACGCTGAACAACTAGCGGTTCCCAGATTTTTCAGTACTGCTGCCCGTCTTTTTCAACAGGAATGCTCGTCAATTCATTTTTCAGTGGTATTTTGTCGTCAAATTCCCCTTGTTTCTGCTCATTGCCCGCCGTTTCTTGTAACTGTGTAGTCAAGATCTGTGAAGCTCGATTGGCGTGACATGGTGTAATATTATTACCATGATTCACATGACCAGTGGAAGACTAACTTGAATATTGTTTAAGAATTTAAATTTGTAAGTTTATGACTGAAATAGGATCTCAATCGAAATGGATTAAATTGACCTGCTTATATGAAATTTCTCGTGATATGTTAGCAATTCATTGTGTTGACGAATTGTGTCAGAAATTGATAAAGCATATAAAATCGATATGGCATGTATCAGATCAAGTTTTTCCTTTTATCGACATTGATGACAAAAGCTATACGGAAGGTAGAATTCCACAAGGGTTAGAGCATAGGTTTTCTATTTCGATAATCACGAATGGCAAAATTCGAGGACAGATAGGAGTCCACTGTATGGATCAATCCATTATATCTTTGATGGAAAATGAGGATCCAATTTTTCTACCGAACATAGCAGTTGATCTTGGTTCATGGTTGGAACGGAATCAGCAATTGGATAAAAAAGTACTTCTGGATGCAGCTAGAGTGATTGAAAGAGTATTTGATAGGCATGTGATCATAGCAATTACGGATAATTTGGGAATAATAAATTATGTCAATGAAAGATTTTGTACTGTCTCAAAATATTCATTCGAAGAATTAATCGGTCAAGATCATCGAATTATTAATTCTGGTCATCACTCCAAAGAGTTTTTCTTTAGCTTATGGAGCACAATTACGAAAGGCGAAACATGGAAAGGAGAAATTAAGAATCGCGCTAAGGATGGAACTTATTATTGGGTTGCTACAACAATTGTGCCTTTTCTTGATGATGTTGGATTGCCGTATCAATATGCTTCAATATTGAATGAAGTAACCGAATATAAGCAACTGGAACAAAAAATGGAGAAACAAGTTATAGAATTGGCGCGATCAAACGATGAGTTGGAACAATTCGCATATGTTGTTACTCATGATCTGCAAGAGCCACTTAGGGCTATTAATAGCTTTGTTCAATTGCTCAAAAAATACTGCTACACACAATTGGATCAGCGTGCGAATAATTTGATTTCGCATGCAGTTGCCGGTACTGAGCGTATGCAGCAGCTTATCGACGATTTGTTGACCTATGCTCAGGCGAATGCAAGTCAAGACTTCATAGAAATAGATTGTGAACAATTGTTAAATAATGTGGAAGCGGATTTATTTATTACCATCAGCGAATGTAGTGCAATCATTACGCATGATCATCTTCCCGTTGTTAAAGGAATTCATTTCCAGTTTATTCAGCTGTTTACCAATCTAATCAATAATGCGCTTAAATTTCAAAGGGCTCAACCACCCCAAATACATATTGGAGTGGAAGAAAAGCAAGATGAATGGATTTTTTTGATATCGGATAATGGAATCGGTATCGAGAAACAATACCTAAAGCGGATTTTTCGAGTATTTCAGCGGTTGCATAGTCGCAATGACTATGCAGGTACTGGGATTGGTTTGGCAATATGTAAAAAAGTGGTAGAACATCATGGGGGAAAGATATGGGCTAGTTCAGAACTCAATGTAGGTTCATCGTTTTATTTCACCATACCTAAAATAGAATAAATGCAATGCGCCATAAAAATAGTATTGAATCCAATACCATTCTGATGATTGACGACAATCCTACTGATGTTTTGTTGATTAAAGAAGCTTTTGCTTTATGTGGTGAAAATTGTGAGGTGTATGTAGCAGAAGATGGTGTGTATGCATTAGAGTTTTTAAAACAGCAAGGGCAATATAGTCATGTTCCTCGCCCAAATATTATTTTGCTGGATTTGAATATGCCGAGAAAAAGCGGATTAGAAGTACTAAAAGAACTCAAAGATGATCTTGATTTGAGAAGCATACCTGTCATCATTTATACTTCCTCTACAACTAAAGAGGATGTCAGATCCGCATACCGGAGTTATGCGAATGGTTATATCAAAAAATCAGCTGATTTTGATGGTTGTATAAAAATAGCCAAAACGATCCAATATTATTGGTTTTTTACCTCAATACTCAATGAGCCTTAATGTGCAATGATCATACCTAAGATTCATATCTTACTAATTGAAGATAATGAAACTGATGCAATACTGGTAGAGAGTGATTTGCAACAAGCAATGGGTGATCAGATAGCGGTGACTCATGTAGAGCGATTAAGTTCTGCGATAGAGTTAATTCACAAAAAATCTTTTGATCTGATTTTGTCAGATCTGACTTTGCCCGATAGCGACGGGATTACAACGATAAAGCAATTGAGGGAACATGCGATAAGCACACCCATTGCTGTCTTATCTTTTAGGGATGATGAAAAGCTTGCGATCAAAGCAATAAAAGCCGGTGCCCAAGACTATCTCGTGAAGGGCAGTCTTACTGAAGGTGTGCTTGCACGAGTGATTCGCTATTCAATTGAGAGACAGCGTATCGAGGAAAGTAACAGGAAGGCGCAGAAAAGATTTCAAACCATTTTTGAGAAAGCCCCTTTGGGCATTGCATTGGTTAATTTGCATACCGGAAGATACTATGATGTGAATCCAAAGTATGCATCTATTGTAGGTAGGCATATGGATGAGCTTATCAATATCAGTCATGCGGATATTATTCATCCAGATGATTTGCAGTCTTATCATGATGATATTGAAAGCTTCTTAAATAGCGGGCTGGTTGATTGCAAAATAGAAAAAAGAATTCTGCATCAGGATATTTCAGTTATCTGGATTAAAATTTCTATTGTGCCGTTTGAGGCAATTGCGAGTAATGAAATATGTTATTTATGTATGATCGAAGACATTACTGAACGTAAACAGATGATTGAGAATTTACATCAATTGGCTGCGCATTTACAAGACATACGAGAAGAAGAAAGAACCAGGATTGGTCGTGAAATACATGATGTTCTCGGGGGGACTTTAACTGTTCTAAAGATGGATCTAGATTGGCTTTCAAAAAAAATAACCGCGGAGCCAATGCACGAACGAATCAAATTATTATATCAATTAACGGGTGAAGCTATAGAAACCGCACGTCGAGTTTCAGTAAATTTACGTCCCAATGTACTGGATAACTTAGGGCTATTGGGTGCAATTGAGTGGCTCGTGCGTGAATTGGAGCAGCGAACAAAAATTGATTGCATATTGGAATCAACAATATCGAATTTATCTTGTCATAACAAAAGTTACGAAACAGCTATTTTTAGAATTATTCAGGAAGTATTTATCAACATTACCCGGCACTCGAATGCAACCAAAGTTGATGTAGAGCTTGTTGAGGACGAAGATAATATTATTATTACGATTAAGGATAATGGTGTTGGCATTACAAAATTGCAAATACTAAATCCTCAATCATTTGGAATTATCAGCATGTATGAAAGAACGCAACAATTTGGCGGTGAGTTTGAAATATCGGGTATAGCGTCACAAGGTAGTGTCGCAATACTTAGAATACCACTCGCTTTAGTAACATGTGTTGAGGAATCAATCAATGGTTAAGGTGCTGATTGCAGATGATCACGCATTATTTCGTGATGGGCTTAAACGGATTTTCAGTGAAACGGATGATATTAAAGTTGTTGCAGAAGCGATTAATGGCAAAGATACTATAAAAAAGGCGAAGGAATACAATTGGGACATTGCTCTATTGGATATTAACCTTCCTGATATGAATGGATTGGAGGTTTTAAAACGAATTTCATCTGCAAATTTACCTTCATATGTATTGGTTCTTAGCATGTATCCCGAGGAAGAATATGCGATCTGAGCGATTCGTTCAGGAGCATCGGGATATATGACAAAAGATAGTCCGACCGATCAACTTATTAATGTAGTTCGTCGTCTTGCTAATGGTGGTAAATATGTTAATCCAGAGCTGGCAGAAAAACTTTTGTTTACTCCGCTCATAAATTCAGAGAAATTGATACATACCACATTCTCAGACCGGGAATTTCATGTTTTTAAACTTATCGTCTCTGGAGAATCTTTAACCTCTATAGCCAATAAACTGTCTCTCAGTGTCAAAACCGTTAGTACTTATCGTTCACGTCTTCTGGAAAAGATGCGTATGAAAAATAATGCACAACTGGTTCGATACGCAATTCAGCACAGGCTAATTGAGTAGGAAATAGTATTATATATATGTATTTAATCTCTTTCGGACTGATTTCCTGCTCCTTTCGATGTAGCGGAAGTGTTTCTTGCTTAATATATTAGATTGTTTTCGAGAATGTGATTTGCTCAGGATCAGTTTTGTATTTTGCAATCATGATGACTATCATATTGAGACCTTTACAAAAATACGCGATTTTTTATTTTGATGAAATTCTGGGTTTATCTTTATATGGCAGTGTGATTTTTAGCCATTTTTCTACAAATGAGCAGGGAATAATCACTCTAAACCGGGCATTCCCGATCAAGAAGACGCAATATCCCAATCCCTATGTTTGCGTGATTAATCGGCGATCGGCGAAGTGTTTGGGTAATCCCCCCATTATTAACCGAAGTTAAAAGTAGAGGTTAATGCGCTAACTGAGCGAGCTTTTGTTTTGGTGTTATTCCTCCAATGGCCGTATTAGGCTGTTCATGATTATAGGTCCACAACCATTTTGTTGCATAGTCCTGAACTTCGGCGATTGACTCAAAGCAGTGCTGGCTTAACCAGTCATAACGTACGGTTCTGTTGTAACGTTCAATGTAGGCGTTTTGCTGAGGTTTGCCGGGCTGTATGAATTCCAGTTGTATGCCGTTCTTTGCCGCCCAGGCAGAGAGTAAGCCGCTGATGTACTCAGGGCCGTTGTCACAGCGAATCCGCTTTGGCTTGCCGCGCCATTCGATCAGGCGATCCAGCGTGCGTATGACGCGCCCTGCAGGTAAGGAGAAATCCACCTCTATTCCCAATCCTTCACGATTGCAGTCGTCCAGTATATTGAGTAACCGAAAGCTGCGGCCATCTTCCAATTGGTCATACATGAAATCCATTGACCAGGTTTCATTGATGGTTAACGGTACCGCCAGCACTTCCGGCTTGTCACGTTTGAGCCGCTTTCTCGGCTTGATCCGCATGTTCAGTTCCAACTCCCGGTAAATACGATAAACACGCTTGTGGTTCCAGAAAAAACCTTTTACATTGTGTAAGTACAGAAAGCATAAACCAAACCCCCAGTTTCGCTGATTGTGCGTCAACCGCAGCAGCCAATCGGCAATGATACGGTTATCAGCATTGAGCCTGGCTTGATAACGGTAACATGTTTCGCTGATATCATAGATCTCACACGCCAGGCGGATACTGATCCTTTTTTGCTTAACAACCTGTTTAGCCATGTCGCGCCGCTGCCAGGGCGCTACCACTTTTTTTCGAGGGCTTCCTTACGTAGCTCGGATTTTAACCGTTCCTCAGCATACATCTTTTTCAACCAGCGATTCTCTTCTTCAAGTTCCTTGAGTCGGGCTATCATTGATGCATCCATACCGCCGTATTTGCTGCGCCATTTGTAAAATGTCGCATTACTCATACCGTGTTCACGGCACAATTCAGGCACCGGCACTCCTCCCTCGGCCTGTTTGAGTATCGCCATGATCTGGCTGTCACTGAATTTCGATTTCTTCATTGCAGAATCTCCTGTCTATATAAATTACAAGAAAATTCTACTTCTGACTCCTGTTATTTTCTGGGGAGATTACCTTTGGGCAGCCTTTTCAAGTTATACGCCATCGCCAGGAGCAGATGCCAGGCATGCGCTTTGGCCAGACCACGGTAACGCAGGATTTTGGCATTGAACCAGCTTGCCTGGCTGCCGAAGGTGCGCTCTACCCCATACCGCGCTTTCGCGATCAGGTGATTGCGCCATAACTGCCGGCGCGTCAACGGGTTGTGCTTCGCGGCTTTATCCTGAATGCCGTTTTTAATGCCGCGTGATTTCAGCGCAACGCGATGTTTCTGGCTGCTATACGCCCTGTCGGCGTGAACACGGACTCCCGGCTGGATATTGGCTTTGTCGAGCAAATCCAGCAGTGGCTTGCTATCATGGCAATTGGCCACGGTAGTTTCAACCACCAGCACCAAACCATTGTCATCGACTACCGTAGCTGGGTCGCTTCAACGACTTGCACGCTGTCCGGGCATCCGCTTCATCATCCCGTTCTTCCCGATCACTCACCACTTCATAAGCAGGCCTGGCTTTAAGTTTACGCGGACTCTGCGTAATGCTCGCATCAATATGATTGCCTTTCATGACCATAATGTCGTACATTTGTATTTGCTCATTTATCCGTGTTAACAATCCATCCCAAGCGCCCGCTCCCGTCAGCCGGGTTCGAAAGCGCGACAGCACGGAATGATCCGGCACATCGTCTTCCAGTGACAGTCCCAGAAAGCGCATCACGTGCAGATTCGAGTTCGCCATGTCTTCCACCGACTCATCGCTTAAACCGCCGTTCCAGATTCCTACCAGCAGCATCTTGAACAGCAGCAAACCCGGATACGCCGGACGGCCCGCTGCATCCAATACCGGTGCGTAATGGACTGTGATCGCTTTCTCTATCGAATTCCAGTCTATCAATTGATCAATCTGCTTCAGGAAATTCCCTTTCCGCGTGCGGCGGGTTACATCATATTCCGAAAAACTCATGACCATCGCTTCAATTCATTGTTTCAAAATATAAATTATATCATCCGATCCATTGCTCCAGGATTGTAACCGCGCAAAGGTCTCATATTAAAGCATTTGTTTCTATATGGGGAAAGACTGATAGTTGCACCGATACACACATTAAAGGATAATTACGATTTTTTGGTTTCCCTTGGGAGCTGAATAATTTAAGGATATTAGTAATGAAAGCAGAGATTCATCCAGATTATCATGAAATAACTGTAACTTGCAGTTGTGGTAATGTTTTTAACACGCGCTCGACTATGAATAAACCTTTAGCTATTGAAGTATGTTCACTTTGTCATCCATTTTATACGGGTAAACAAAAAATTGTTGATACTGCTGGTAGAGTTGAGAAATTTCGCCAAAAATACAATAAATAGTGATCTAAATAACTGTTGATACTTAACGTTAATAAGCCAGTATCTTCAGCTATATTGGCTGAAGATACTAAACGCTTGGTTTCGGTATATATTTTCATCAATAATGAACGGCGAGCCAGATAGTTTCGTTTTCTGGATTTGTCCATGAGACCCTGTGCTTTTTATGGGCGGGGATATTGATAAAATCTCCTTCTTTAAGTTGCACAGAAGTTTGATCCTCAAAAGTAATTATGGCTTCTCCTTTGAGAACTATCACCCATTCATTCTTTTTCTGATCACACCAAGACGATGATTGTTGACCTTTTGAAATAATTCTTTCAATTATTATCGTATCATCGTTGATTAAAGGCTCAAAAATTTCACACTTCAAATTTTTAGGAATTTTTGAGAAAATATTTTGTGATTTCATTCTCGTTTGATCAATAAAACAAGGTGGTTCAAAAAATTGTAATGGCTCGTAGTGCAGTAACCTCACAGTAATAGGTGCTTAAATTGCGAGCCGATCTAAACATTCTCTAGTATTTGTTTTATTTGAATCTCTGCGGGTTTAATTCCCCGCCCCCTTGGGGCGAAAGCTGGTTGAAAACCAGCAGATTGTAGAGCGCAGTTAATACCCCGCTGCTTGCGGCGGGGTGCTTTATTCTAAGTATTAGAAAAAATATTGCTCGTGTTTTCTTTAGCTGGTAATCCCCCCATTATTAACCGAAGTTAAAAGTAGAGGTTAATGCGCTAACTGAGCGAGCTTTTGTTTTGGTGTTATTCCTCCAATGGCCGTATTAGGCTGTTCATGATTATAGGTCCACAACCATTTTGTTGCATAGTCCTGAACTTCGGCGATTGACTCAAAGCAGTGCTGGCTTAACCAGTCATAACGTACGGTTCTGTTGTAACGTTCAATGTAGGCGTTTTGCTGAGGTTTGCCGGGCTGTATGAATTCCAGTTGTATGCCGTTCTTTGCCGCCCAGGCAGAGAGTAAGCCGCTGATGTACTCAGGGCCGTTGTCACAGCGAATCCGCTTTGGCTTGCCGCGCCATTCGATCAGGCGATCCAGCGTGCGTATGACGCGCCCTGCAGGTAAGGAGAAATCCACCTCTATTCCCAATCCTTCACGATTGCAGTCGTCCAGTATATTGAGTAACCGAAAGCTGCGGCCATCTTCCAGTTGGTCATACATGAAATCCATTGACCAGGTTTCATTGATGGTTAACGGTACCGCCAGCACTTCCGGCTTGTCACGTTTGAGCCGCTTTCTCGGCTTGATCCGCATGTTCAGTTCCAACTCCCGGTAAATACGATAAACACGCTTGTGGTTCCAGAAAAAACCTTTTACATTGCGTAAGTACAGAAAGCATAAACCAAACCCCCAGTTTCGCTGATTGTGCGTCAACCGCAGCAGCCAATCGGCAATGATACGGTTATCAGCATTGAGCCTGGCTTGATAACGGTAACATGTTTCGCTGATATCATAGATCTCACACGCCAGGCGGATACTGATCCTTTTTTGCTTAACAACCTGTTTAGCCATGTCGCGCCGCTGCCAGGGCGCTACCACTTTTTTTCGAGGGCTTCCTTACGTAGCTCGGATTTTAACCGTTCCTCAGCATACATCTTTTTCAACCAGCGATTCTCTTCTTCAAGTTCCTTGAGTCGGGCTATCATTGATGCATCCATACCGCCGTATTTGCTGCGCCATTTGTAAAATGTCGCATTACTCATACCGTGTTCACGGCACAATTCAGGCACCGGCACTCCTCCCTCGGCCTGTTTGAGTATCGCCATGATCTGGCTGTCACTGAATTTCGATTTCTTCATTGCAGAATCTCCTGTCTATATAAATTACAAGAAAATTCTACTTCTGACTCCTGTTATTTTCTGGGGGGATTACCAGTTCATCTGCTTATCTGTCACATATTCTAAATATAAAGAACAAAATAAGGTGTAATAGTTAGATTGTTTATTAATTTAACATTTCTTAAGAGTATCAGAATAGAGGTATGTACTAACTCATAATGAAATTTGATGTAAGATGCTGTTAGTTAGTTGAGATTAATCTTTGTATTCAAATTTACCTTTCTTGATGTGAAGGATTAAAAGATAAGAAGTACAAATTAATATCGTGTATGTACTTAAGAGGAGATGATTATTTAAATTTTTTCTTTAAGTTTATTAATATGTATATGATTTATAATAAATATTTGTATTTTTGGTAAGGTCGCGACTTGAATGTTAAAGTTTTAAATTGAATTGTCGTAGCTAGGCTTAGCTTGAAATAGTTTTTGATCTTTCTAATATTATAGTTAATTGTTTTAACTTCAATTTAATTTAATCTTGTTACGGTATAGCTTGTATTATTTAGGGATATATATAGAGAGCAGTTTGATTGAAATTGTCATCATAATGAAGAGGAAAGCACTATGGTATTAGCACACATAAGAATGATTTCGATAATAGGACTAGTGTTTATTACCGTTCTCACTCTTACTGCTTGCGATAAAGAATCTAACACAAAAAAATCTGGGCAATCAATAGTAAGTGTTAATGGTTCTGAGATTACTATGCTTCAACTTAACGATGAAATAAGGCGGAGTAATATCCGGGCTGATCAATATGAGAGTGCGCGCGAACAATTATTGGAATCGCTCATTGCTCGTCAATTGATAGTTGACGAAGCTATAAGGAATAAGCTTGATCGTACACCTGAAGTGATGCAGGCACGGGAGCGTGCGAATGCCCAAGTGATTGCACAAGCATATTTACAGGGAATTATCAGTAAGATCGCAAAACCATCTAAAGCTGAGATTGAAGATTATTTCCAGAAAAATCCAGAGTTGTTTGCACAGCGCAAGCAATTTGATTTGACTACCGTACGAATTGCAACTAGTGATGTCAGTGAGGAGTTAAAGAGAGTAATAGATGCAGCAAAATCTATCGAAGAGGTTGTAACTTGGCTTGATAAAAATAAAATCCAATATTTTCGTACCCTGGCAACCCGAAGTAGTGCTGATCTACCGTTACAATTAGTTTTAATGTTGCGTGAAAAAAGTAAAGACACTATTTATATCATCAATGAGCAAGAAAAAAGTATCTTGATTTCAGTTAATGCAATTAAAGATAATTCAGTTTCAGAGACTGCTGCGGCACCACAAATTGAAAGATTTTTGATCAATCAAAAATATAAAGAAGCAACAGATGCTGAAATTACACGTTTACGTACTTCAGCAAAAATTGAATATCTAAATGCGAAAACACCAGAACCCACTAATATAGAGAAATCGGAGAATCAGTCATTAAAAATTTTTCCAGAAACTTTGGGTAATATTGACAATCCATCTGGAACAATTTCTGAAGGAGTAATTGAGCGGGGTATTTCAGGGCTAAAATAAACATTTAGCTGTTGGATATAGGACAAATTAAGGATAAGTACATGGAAAATATTATGAAGAAAGGGTGGCTATTGATTGTGTTTATGGTACTACTCTGGATAACTGGCATCGCTACTGCAGCTAATGGAGAAAAAAAAGAAAGCGTATTGGGACCCGGAGATACATTAAAAATATTTGTATTTGGTCAGCCAGATATGACTACTGAAGTGAAAGTAAGTGAGGCTGGAAATATAACTTTTCCTCTATTAGGTGAAATATTTGTTGATGGACTAACACCTTCTGAAACTGAAAGAAAAATAGTTAAGCTGCTTGAGAGTAAAGATATTTTACGTAAGCCACAAGTAAACATCATTACTGCTTCGTTACAAAGTCAAATGGTATCTGTACTTGGCTATGTGCGTAACCAAGGGCGATATCCAATTGAGGGTAAACGCAGGTTGACCGAAATTCTGGCTATGGCAGGAGGGATTATTCCTGATGGGGCAGAACAGATTACTTTAATTCGTTCGAATGGTAGTAAATATGTTAAAGATGTAATCGATGTTTTGGAGATGATTCGGTCTGGCGATTTAAATCGTGATTTGAACATACGAAGTGATGATCTTGTCTATGTTGAAAGAGCCCCTCGTTTTTATATTTATGGTGAAGTACAACGTGCTGGAGTATACAAGCTTGAGCGTAATATGACAGTTATGCAAGCGTTGTCTGTGGGGGGTGGATTAACTCAACGAGGAACTGAACGTGGTTTGCGGATTCAGCGTCGCGGGGTAGGGGGGAATCTGCAAATTCTAACTGTTAAATCGAGCGATTTGGTAGAGCCTGACGATGTAATTTATATAAAAGAAAGTCTGTTTTGATATTTGCTTCAGGATTTTTCGATTTGTGCTGTGAAGTACACAGTGTAAGTTTAATCTCTGCGGGTTTAATTCCCCGCCCCCTTGGGGCGAAAGCTGGTTGAAAACCAGCAGATTGTAGAGCGCAGTTAATACCCCGCTGCTTGCGGCGGGGTGCTTTATTGAGGTTAGAAATAGGATTGTACGCATGGATTTTTCTCGATTTTTTCTTATTATTTTAGCCCGCCGTACACTGATACTCTTAACACTTGTTGTGACAATGTCAACCACTTTATTGGTTAGCTTGTTAATGTCAAAGAGCTATAAGTCAACAGCGGTGATGGTACTTACCCATAAGGGGGCGGATCCTGTAACGGGATTGATAATGTCACCACAGCAAATTACAGGTTACATGGCGACACAATTAGACATTATTAAAAGCTCAAGAACTGCATTGATGGTAGTTGATCAACTACGACTTGATCAGAATGAAGCTGTTGTGAGTCAACACAAACAAAGCAATTCTTCGTTGGGAATGCGCGAATGGTTGGCTGCTTTGCTCCTTAAGAATCTGGAAATTGAGACATCACGTGATAGTAGTGTGATTCGTATAAGTTTTAAAGGTACTGATCCTGCCTTTACTTCTGTTATTGCTAATGCTTTTGCAAATGCATATCAAGAAATTAGCATACGCCTTACAGTTGAGCCTTCACAAAAGGCAGCAACTTATTTTACTGATCAGCTTAATGTATTACGTGATAGATTGGAGATTGCACAAAAAAAACTAACTCAATATCAACACTCACATGGAATTATTGATGCAGATTTTCGGCTTGATGTTGAAACAAAACGATTGAATGATCTGGCTAGTCAATTGGTGGCGGCACAAGCAGATCTGATTGGTGCAGAATCAAAACAAGAAGACGGTAATCGGAGTGGCGAGGCACATAGTGTTGCTAGAAATGCGGTAATTAACAATCTTAAAATCAATTTGTCGCAAGCTGAATCAAGGTTCTCTGATATTGCTCAAAAACTAGGTAAAAATCATCCTAGCTATATAGGAGCAAAAGCAGAAGTTGACAAACTTAGATCTGAGCTAAGTAGGCACATAAGCTTTACTGATAGAAGCGCAATCCATCAGGAAGCTGAGATTCGTAAGGCTCTTGAAGAGCAGAAAACAAAAGTGCTGACATTAAACCGTTCAAGAGATGAACTTCAAATTCTTGAAAGAGAAGTGGATGGTGCGCAGCAGGCGTATAACAGTGCGATGCAACGTTTAAATCAAACTAATCTTGAAGGACAATCCAATTTATCGAGTGTTTCTATACTTGACACAGCAAAAACTCCAGATAAGCCAGATAGTCCTAAAATATTACTCAATTTGACTTTATCAGCATTTTTGGGAACTTTACTGGGAGTAGGGGCAGGATTGCTTGCAGAAATGATTGATCGACGAGTTCGCTCGGCAGAAGATCTAGTCGAAGTTCTCCATGCTCCTGTATTGGGTATTATAAAGCGCGGCATTCCGAAAGAAAGACGCTTACAATTAGAATTGCCTCGTTTGCTACGATGAATGATTCAGAAAGCTTTAAAGGAAACAAGATGAGCATTCCAGATTCTTTAGAAACAAAGAAGCTGAACGATTCCAGTTTTATTACTACAAATGCAACTTCTGTACGTAAGTTTAGCATTGGGCACATTTTGCTAGATATGGGGAAAATTACGCCTGTTGAAGCTGAGCGTGTATTACGCTTGCAGAAAGAAAGCGGCTTACGCTTTGGTGATGCAGCCATAAAGTTAGGTTTAATAACCGAGGCGGATATCCAGTTAGTATTAGCACAACAATTTGATTATCCCTATTTGTTACCTGGACAAGGGAGTCACCCGCCGGAGTTAGTGGTTGCATATCAGCCGTTTGGTGCTCAAGTTGAAGTTTTTCGTGCAGTGAGAAGTCAATTAATGTTACGTTGGTTCACTTTTGAACGTAAAGCGCTAGCGATAATTAGTTGTAACCCGAACGAAGGGGCGAGTCTTTTTGCCGCAAATCTTGCGGTGGTATTTTCTCAGCTTGGTGAGCGGACATTATTAATTGATGCTAATTTACGTTGTCCGCAACAGCATGAGATTTTTAATCTGAAAAATAAGCAAGGTTTGTCTGATATACTCGTTGCTCGTGCTAATGTTTCAGAGGTTATTGCTAAAATAGATTCATTTGTTGATCTTTCGGTGTTGCCTGCAGGCACGCTACCACCAAATCCTTTGGAGCTTCTTAATCGTTCGTCATTCGACGAAATGAACAATCAACTTGCGAGTCAATACGATGTTATTCTCTATGATACTTTAGCATTTTCTAACGGAGTTGATGCACTTGCTATTGCCGCTCGTACAGATGGCGCACTAATAGTTGCACACAAGAACAATACTCGCTTGACTGATATCAACGCTATGAGTGAACAACTCAAATACAGTGGCACTGAGGTTGTAGGTTCAGTACTAATTGATTTTTAGTAGATAATTTATTTATCCATGCCTGTATATCAATTTAAAAGCCTCAAATCGGAGATTCTAGACTGGTGGCCTATCATTCTAGGAGGATTGGCTTTATATATTCCCACTTTTTATAGTCTGATGAATGGGATATGGACAAATGAGGAACAAGCTCATGGACCGATTATTTTGATACTTTCATTGTGGCTTATACTTCGAAAGTGGAAAACAATGATGAAAAAGAGTGATGGTCAATCAGCCTCAGCTTTCGGATGGATAATTCTTCTGGTCGCTCTTATTTTTTACATCGTTGGCGGCTCTCAACAGATATTAATACTAGAGATTGGTTCTTTTATTCTAATTTTAGCAGCAATCCTGCTTATTAAGCTGGGTTATGTTGCACTCAAAATCATGTGGTTTCCGTTATTTTTTTTATTATTTATGATTCCGTTGCCCGGTGCAATAGTTAGTTTCTTTACTATGCCAATGAAGATGGCTGTTTCGTATGTGGCAGAGAATATTTTGTTCTGGGCAAATTATCCCATCGCGAGAAATGGTGTAGTTTTGCAAATTGGACAGTATCAACTTCTTGTGGCTGATGCTTGTGCGGGACTACAAACATTGCTAACTTTGGAAGCATTAGGCTTATTTTATTTGAATCTAGTGCATCATACTTCGGTTTTTCGGAATGTAGCACTGGCTATTCTTATCATACCCATTTCTTTTACAGCTAATGTTATTCGCGTTATTGTTCTTACTTTAATTACTTATCATTATGGTGACGCGGCAGGACAAGGCTTTCTTCATGGATTTGCTGGTATGGTCTTATTTATTAGTGCATTAATATTGATTCTTGGGGTAGATGGATTGTTGCAGTATTTTTCGCGAACACAGCATGTCAACGTGATTTCACCAGTAAGAAATATTTAGTTCTAATATTGTCTTATTTTTTTGTACCTATGAATCAATTTCAGCTTAATTTGCCTTAAGCTGCAAGCTCAACAGGATAAGAGAGTAAGTGAGAAAAGTAAGGAACTGAATGTGTTGGAGTAGCAAAAGCATTACGGAACGGAGAAGATCAGTGTCCAAGCATTATTTCAGCAATCTGGATAAGAGGATTTCTCTGCCTGAGCTGTGGGCATGATCATGGTTATGCCATAACAGCCTGTTACATTCGGGAATGGAGTTGTTGCCATAAGCAAACGTCGCTGACTGCAGAAACATTGTTTCATTCGACCAATCTATCGTTGGTTAAGTGGTTTTGGGTAATTTATCTGTTAGCTTCAGATAAAGGCGGTATTTCTGCGTTATGTTTATTAAAGTAGTTTAATGTATCGTGGATTACGGTCAGTCGGATGTTGCGCAAAATTTGAATCGTCATGGAATGCCAGGATAGCATCTCTCAGTTAGAAGAATTGACTGAAATTGACGATGCACTGATAGGAGGGCGACAGACTGGGGAAAATGTGCTGGGTTTATTGTCATTTAGTAATTTTCAGGCCTTAACTAGGAAACGGTATCGCAATTTGTAAAACGACATCTCTCGCCTGATCAACGAGTGCTTAGTGATGCATTGCACTCACTGGCTGAGATCGGAAGAACTCAGGATATGATGCTGAGTGACGCTATCCCATAAAGCTGGAGAATGGTTACGCTGGGTACATACTGCGATTGGTAATCTTAAGCACTGTTGCTTGGAAACACCATGGGGGTATCGTAAAAATACTTACAAGAAGTATCTGAATGAATTTTGTTATCGTTTTGACAGAAGAGCATGAGAAGCCGAATTACTCTCTAGACTCCTCAATGCATGTTTGACACATACTCATGCCAAACTGAGAATGGTATAGAGCATACTGTTTTGTAGTCTTTATGGAATTTAAGACGCTAATAAGTAAGGAGAATATTAATGCATAAATCTCTGGTAGTTAACATATTAATTGGAGTATTGATGATCTCGTCTGGTGCTTTGACAATGGCTTTAACTCCTACCCAGAAGATTGCTGATCAGCAGGAAAAAATTAATCTCGAAATGATGATTCCTGACAGATTTGGAGATTGGAAAATCGATAGAACAATTGTTCCACTCCAGGTAGATGCCGAAACTCAGGCTAAACTTGACAAAATCTATAACCAAACATTAGCTAGAACTTATGTTAATTCTCAAGGTGAACGGATTATGCTTTCAGTGGCTTATGGAGGGGATCAGAGTGATAGTTTGTCGATACATAAACCCGAAGTATGCTACTACGCTCAGGGTTTCGAGATAAAAAATATTTTTCCTGGGGAACTACTCACTCAATATGGAAAATTACCAATTAAGCGTTTGCTGGCCACTAAAGGTAATCGAAATGAGCCTATTACATATTGGGTTACAGTTGGTAATAGAGCTGTTCTACCCGGGTTTGATCAAAAGCTGCAGCAATTACGTTACGGTTTGACAGGGAGTATTCCAGACGGTATTTTGGTGAGAATTTCTTCTATAGATAATAATAATGACGTGGCTTATCAGCTTCAAGCTATTTTTATTCAAGATTTATTGTTAGCTGTTAATGTTAATCAGAGAGTAAGATTAATAGGTACTTTCCAGACATAATGGCAATTTGTCAATGATGTGTGGGTACTCTAGAAACATACTAAAGTCAAGCAGGTCCGATTCTATAAATTCGTGTTCATTATTGGGGAATATAAGTGCAGAATATAAGAGTTTTTTTGCACAACAGGCTTGACAACAATGTGCGATTTCTTAATTGAAGCAAATAAGACTAAAGCAGTGTGCTTGCGAAACTGGCCAAGCCCTCATGTATATAACACTAATTAGGTGAGATCAGGCAGAGCTTTTTATTATGAAAGCAGAAATATCATCATCCAGATTGTTTAATAATCTAGACTCTAAGACATTAATTTTTACCTTGCTGGTATTTAGCGTACTGGTTTTATCAATTCTTAGTGGCATACTTGCCGCATCTGGTAACATAATTTTTCTGGTTCCTTTGCTGGTTTTGTATGGCGTTTTTTTTATTCTTGCTGCACCAGTTGCTTGGACGGTCTGGATATTATTTTGGGGAGCATTTCTGATTACCGGACCCAGTGCTTATTTTATCCGTTTTTCACAGCTTCAGTGGTTTACGGTATTGGTGAGTGCAGCACTATTGTTGCCTTTATTGCTTCATTTGTTACGTGCTAAAACGGGTATAAAGTCAGTTTCATTCTCTGGTGATCTTATGGGTCCCATTGTCTTGGTTTTGCTGGTATTTTTTTCTACTGCCATTGACCAACCTCATTTTTCTGAATTTATAAATGCATCACGGTATTATCTTCTAATGTGGCCATTAATGCTGGTTATTATGTTTGGCTTAATAACCGATAAAATGATAATGCAACTATGGAAAGCGCTTATGATTGTAGCAGTTTTACAATTCCCGATGGCGATTTATCAATATTTTTTTGTAGTTCCAAGTAGTACGCGAACGTCCCGATGGGATGCTGTAATAGGCACATTTCATGGGGTTATAGAAGGTGGGGGAGATAGTGCCGCAATGGCTATTATGTTGTTGATTGCAATGTTAACTGCAATTGCATTGTGGCGCGAAGGAAAACTTAATGGTTTAAGAATGGCTTTAGTTGTATTGTTTGGGCTTTTTACACTAGGCTTAGCAGAAGTTAAAGCAGCAGTTATGTTGCTGCCGATTGTTATAGGCTTGTATTATCGTAGAGAACTATTGAAACGGCCTGTAGAGTCAATTATCGTCATAATAGGAGCTGTTTTATTAGTCGGAGTTTTATTTACATTTTATGAGAAACTGCACTATGGAGATGTCTCTACTCATACCTTCAAGCAGAATCAGGTTACTTCAACGTATGATCGAGTGATGCGAGCAATAGATCCTGAGGCTCAGACATATGATGGTCGTGAATTGGGTCGTGTAAATCTTTTACTAAGTTGGTGGAATATTAATATCGGTAGTGGTGATCTACAACACAGTTTATTCGGTTATGGTATGGGTGCAACTTATGAAAGCAGAATCGGGGTAGGCGAGTTAGTGGATCGTTTTCCATATAAGATAAATACATCTTCATCGCTTATATTATTATGGGAGATAGGTATTTTGGGACATTTGGTTTTTCTCTTTATATTATTATTAGGAGCAAAAGCTTCGGAACGCGCTGCTGATAATGATGTTATTCCAGAAATTCATCGTATTTTTCTAAGGATAGGCACAGTAGGACTGTTATTGTTGGTTTTAACGATGCCTTACAAGAATTTTCATTTGTATTCCAACCCGATCCAGTTTCTTATGATGTTGATGTTAGGTCAGGCTGCTTATTGGTCAAGATTCTTAAGTAAGTAAGTAATTCGTTGAATTATATGAGAAGTTTAAAAATATTCGATGGGAAATGCAATTGCCTGATTCTTTCAGCTTAATCTTAAATTACAAGAAGGGTTTTAAATATTGAAAGAACACTCGATAAGAGTGTGGGTGTTCATTAAGTTATGTTTAAAAATAAAATATATTTTTATAATAATTTTTAAGGAAATTTTGATGCAAGGATGGCTCAAAGAGGCTTACGAAAAAATTATTCCTTTCGGGGTACGCCAAGATATTAAAGGATATACTCGGCGAAGACAATACAAAACACTAAGATTGCAGGTCAGTAGCGATGGTTATTCCCTAAAACCTTACGATGACTTGCATTGTATTTTTATACACATCCCTAAGACTGCCGGGATATCAGTTTGCCAAGCGCTCTTCGGTTGTTTAGGTGGAGGACATCTCACAGCACGAACTTATCAAGTGATATTTGGGGTTGAGTGTTATAAAAAATATTTTAAGTTTGCTTTTGTACGTAACCCTTGGGATCGATTAGTATCTGCGTATGTTTTTTTAAAGAAAGGAGGCTTAACTGAACAGGATAAAGCATGGGCGCATGGATATCTGGATAAATTTGATAGTTTCCAGGATTTTATTATCCATGGATTAACATCTTCTGACATTTACCGCATTTTACATTTTATTCCACAGTGGGAATATGTGGTCGATAAGAACGGCAAGGTCGATGTAGATTTTATTGGTAGGTTCGAAACCTTGGAGAGCGATTTTGAGATATTAGGTGACAGATTGGGAATATCGACTAATTTATTAAAAATTAATCACACTCAGAAAGGGGATTATCGTAGCTATTACAATGATGCTAGTGCTGAGGTGGTGGCTAAATTGTACTCACGCGATATTGAGTTGTTTGGTTATTCATTTGACCATTAATTAACATGTAGATATCGTATATTTTCTAGAATAATTAAATATGAAAATCAATTTTATAGGTGTTGGTGCACAGAAATGCGCATCAACATGGGTCCATCGTGTTCTATCAGATCACCCGGAAGTAGCGATATATCAAGGCAAGGAAAGTGATTTTTTTTCAACTTATTACGGTCGTGGTTATCAGTGGTATGAGAAACAAGTAGGAGATACGAGTACAGTAAGTGTCAAAGGAGAAATTTCACCTTCGTATTTTGCTGATAGCGATACACCTAGTCGCGTTTTTCTATACAATTCGGCAATGCGGATCGTGCTATTGCTGCGAGATCCTATCGAACGTGCCTACTCGAATCATTTGCACGTAGTTAGGCAAGGTTATCTTACAGGTCAAAAATTAAGTTTTGAAGATGGATTAGCCAATAATCCAATGTATATAGAACAGTCACGCTACGCCCGGCACCTCGCTCGCTGGTTTGAAGTTTTTCCAAAAAATCAAGTGCTAGCAATTTTTCAAGAAGATATTCGCGATAACCCTCAGATGCAAGCACGTAATTTATACCGTTTCTTAGGAATTAATGAGAATCATCAATCTTGGTTTTTAGAAAAAAGAGTGAATGAAAGCGTGGTTGTTAAAAATGCAAAATTAGATTTATTTCTCAAGCGGTTGGGTAAGATTGGTCGATATGCAGGTGGAAAAAGAATCGTCGAGGCGGTTAAGAATAATGATTTAATCCGAAATTTACGTCAGAATCATAATCAAATCCAATTACGTGAAGTTATTCCGCCGATGCGTGAAGATACACGAAAGCATTTGCAAGATGTATTAGCCGATGATATGAACGAATTGTTGTGTCAACTTAACTTAGAGAAGTTACCTTGGGAGAGTTGGTTGGCGCTGCAAAACAAATCGAGTATGAATCAATTACAATGACTTGAATGAAAGTTTTGTTTAACTGATAAGCGGCTTCTTTTTATGTTAAAAGTAATTTGCTAAGTTCAATAGAATTCAGTTAAATTAAATCTTGCTATGGTCGTGATACTGGATGAAGTCGTTTAAGAAGTGTGTAATTATAACTTGTGGCATATATTTTCTTATAAGATGTTACCGATTTTCCAGAGTAGAGCATAGCATGGCTATCAGTTTATTTTGTGTAGCTCTCGATTCGAGCGCTACCAAGATAAAACTATATATAACACTTTAAATTACCTATGAACGTCACGAGTGCCATAATCAAATTAATTGAATTTAATCTCCCAAGCTCGATTAAACAAAAGCAGCATTCTGTTTGGATTGTATTGTTTTTTACTATAAATATTTTCTTGTTTAGTCACGATCTGATGGCTAATCCAGTAAAATGGCATCCAGGACATTACTGTACGATTTTAGGTCTTGGCAAAAATGACCCTAAATATATGGCACAAGTATATAAGGAGCTTAACGCAACACCAGCATTGCGGGGTATCCAAATTCGTTATTTTTGGGCAGAATTAGAAACAACAAAAGGAGTGTATGACTTTACATCAATTGATCAAAGGCTTGCTGATCTTGCAGCAATAGGAAAGCGACTTGTCATTCAAGTACAAACAAAATCATTTGTTCCAACAGGAGAACTTGTACCAGATTACTTAAAAGCAAGTGAATACGATGGTGGTGCATTTGCTTATAGAAGTTACGGCAGCATGGCGCCAAGAGGATATAACCTTGCTCTGTGGAATTCACAAGTACATGATCGTTTAGTAGAGCTATTTAGGGTAATGGGAGAGCGTTACAACTCTCATCCATATTTTGAGGGTATCGGTATGATAGAAACTGCGTATGGAGAACCGATTGTTTCTCAGCCTGCTCATCAGATGTCCAAGTTTTATGATAATTTACTTAGCGTTCATCAGAAAATGCGGTCATATTTTCCAAACACAATGACGATCCAGGAGGTGAATTATCCGCACTCAATTTTGAAGTCATTCGTGGGAAAACTAAAAGAAATGGGAACAGCATTAAGTGGTCCGGATGTTTTTAAAGATGAACCAGGATTGAATCGCAATATGCGGAATGCACCAAGAGGTATATATCATTTTTATCCAGAACTTTCAGGAATTATACCTTTGGCTCCTCAAGTGATGCATAAAAATTATATGAATACTCGAAATGATGGTGCCGGTAATGTACCAACTATTTCAGAGATTTTTGCTTTTGCACGAGATAATCTGAAATCCAATTATATTTTCTGGACGCGTAATCCGAAATATTATTCCAAAGTACTTGAGCTACTAAATGAACCTGATATAGTGAAAGACCCTTTTGGTGGCTTGAGCTCGGTTTGCCCTAAGGCCTATACTTCTTGTGTTGATTAAAAATAGAAAAGTTTTTTGCTTTAGTCGAATGCCAATTCAAAGAAATTTGTTGATATAAATTATTAACTAACTACATGAGAGCTACTAATGTTACCTGACTTCGTAGTAATTGGCGCATTTAAAGCGGGATCGACTTCGTTGCATCATTATTTTAGCCAGCATCCTAGTGTTTTTATGACCAAAGTAAAAGAGCCGAATTTCTTTGCTTTTGATTCAAAAAATAAAGTACATGCTGAAATGAATCGTCAGCAGTTTATGGTAACCAGTCTTTCCGAATATGAATCGCTATTTGATGCTGCTAGGGTTGATCAAATTAAGGGAGAAGTTTCCCCTTATTATTTATATAGCTCTGTTGCTTTGCAGAAAATGAAAGAAATAGTGCCGACGATTAAAATGATTGCATGTTTACGGAATCCGGTGGGAAGAGCTTATTCGCATTATCTAATGCGACTTCGCTCAGGGAAGGAAACAAAATCACCCGAGGAAGCGTTTTCTGAAGACGCTTTTTGGGTTAGAGCTAGCTTGTATGCCAATGCAATACAAAGTTATCAGCAAGTTTTTGATAACAAACAACTTAAATTTGTATTGTTTGATGATCTTATCAATGATCCACAAACACTGATGTCCGAACTATTTAGCTTTATAGGTGCCGATTCAAATTTTCAGGTGAATACTGATTATAGATTCAACCCCGGCGGTACCCCCAAGTTGCCATGGTTACATCATGGGTTGAGTGCATTGAAGCGTATACCTGGGTTACGTCAATATACCCCACCTTTTATCAGAAACCGTCTTGCGCGAATTAGAGATAAGAATCTTGCGCCTGCAAAAGTATTATCAATGGATGTGCAGCAACAATGGCTGAAATTTTATCGGGATGATATTTCACGTGTACAAGATATTTTGCATCTTGATCTATCAGACTGGTTAAAAGTTAAAAAGCCCAAAAATCAAGCAATATAGCTGTTTGACGACAAAGGATGTAATAGATATTCCATATTTCCCTGAAGGGTTTTCTGTGCCTGTATATAGATTAATAGTGATTCTCTTAAATTGAGCCAAGGAATCGCTGAACAAATCCAGAAGTTTGGGATAATCGTGTTTTCTGATAATTTTTTAATACACCATGTCATGCCAATCTTCGCATCTATTGTCTGCAGAATGGGTTCCATCTGCCTGACCGGCAGATGGAAGATGCCTTGTACAAGATCGATAGCTCACAGCGCTTTGCGGGATTCAGCGGAGTTACCGATGCTCTGCCGGACGAGACCACGATACTGAATTTCCCGCATCTTTTGGAGGGGCACCTATTGACGGTGGTATTGGTATTGTTTGAGGCGATCAAGGCTCAGAGACCGTTGGTTTCCAAAGGTACCATAGTGGACGCCACACTCATTCATACTCCAAGTTCGACCAAGAAACGGGAACGGGCGCGTGATCCTGAAATGCATCAGACGAAGAAGGGGAAGCACGGGCACTTTGGCATGAAAGTGCATGCTGGGGCAGACGTGGATTCCAGAGCGGCGCATACGGTTGAAATTGCCGCTGCCAATGAAGCCGATATCAACATCCTGTCCAAGCAGCTGTGGGTGGAAGACGAGGTTACTTTTGGCGATACGGGCTACACCAGTGATGAATACAAACGCGGGGCACGACAGTTTGGATTCACCCGGACCCGCACCGCGGACAGATGAAGAATGCTGTCCAGGTGAATATACTGTTTGGCCAACCTGCAGGCGACTGCTGACCAGTTGAGGAATAAGGCCGCTCAAAATACCCCGGCGGCAGACGATGAGCGGAAACGGGGGAAATTCGGCGGCAAATTGCCGCTGAAGAATAAAGTGCCGCGGTAATCCCCCCAGAAAATAACAGGAGTCAGAAGTAGAATTTTCTTGTAATTTATATAGACAGGAGATTCTGCAATGAAGAAATCGAAATTCAGTGACAGCCAGATCATGGCGATACTCAAACAGGCCGAGGGAGGAGTGCCGGTGCCTGAATTGTGCCGTGAACACGGTATGAGTAATGCGACATTTTACAAATGGCGCAGCAAATACGGCGGTATGGATGCATCAATGATAGCCCGACTCAAGGAACTTGAAGAAGAGAATCGCTGGTTGAAAAAGATGTATGCTGAGGAACGGTTAAAATCCGAGCTACGTAAGGAAGCCCTCGAAAAAAAGTGGTAGCGCCCTGGCAGCGGCGCGACATGGCTAAACAGGTTGTTAAGCAAAAAAGGATCAGTATCCGCCTGGCGTGTGAGATCTATGATATCAGCGAAACATGTTACCGTTATCAAGCCAGGCTCAATGCTGATAACCGTATCATTGCCGATTGGCTGCTGCGGTTGACGCACAATCAGCGAAACTGGGGGTTTGGTTTATGCTTTCTGTACTTACGCAATGTAAAAGGTTTTTTCTGGAACCACAAGCGTGTTTATCGTATTTACCGGGAGTTGGAACTGAACATGCGGATCAAGCCGAGAAAGCGGCTCAAACGTGACAAGCCGGAAGTGCTGGCGGTACCGTTAACCATCAATGAAACCTGGTCAATGGATTTCATGTATGACCAATTGGAAGATGGCCGCAGCTTTCGGTTACTCAATATACTGGACGACTGCAATCGTGAAGGATTGGGAATAGAGGTGGATTTCTCCTTACCTGCAGGGCGCGTCATACGCACGCTGGATCGCCTGATCGAATGGCGCGGCAAGCCAAAGCGGATTCGCTGTGACAACGGCCCTGAGTACATCAGCGGCTTACTCTCTGCCTGGGCGGCAAAGAACGGCATACAGCTGGAATTCATACAGCCCGGCAAACCTCAGCAAAACGCCTACATTGAACGTTACAACAGAACCGTACGTTATGACTGGTTAAGCCAGCACTGCTTTGAGTCAATCGCCGAAGTTCAGGACTATGCAACAAAATGGTTGTGGACCTATAATCATGAACAGCCTAATACGGCCATTGGAGGAATAACACCAAAACAAAAGCTCGCTCAGTTAGCGCATTAACCTCTACTTTTAACTTCGGTTAATAATGGGGGGATTACCCCGCGAATCCGTGTTCAAAAAACTGGTAGTAGTACCGAAAAATCTGGAAACCGCTAATTGCTCAGCGGCTCTCTAGGAAACTGATTTACTATTAAAAATAGTGTAGCTTGACCGCATGTGTAAAATTAAATCGAAGTAAATTAACAAATACCTAACTTTTTTACCTCAAACTTTCATTTAGAAAAATAATAAATCAGGGTAATATAATGGCCTGAGGTTAATATATTAATTATTTGATATAATTGATAATTCTATGTTGTTAGAATTGTGAATATTAACTCATCGAAGATGTGGAGTTTGGTTGGATTGCAAATTGTGCGATCAAGATACGGATTAATAGTGAAATTATTGTAACCCTCTGCTTACAAAATAGAAATTAAAAATAGAGAACTGAAAGTAAGTATGCTGAATTCTTGTAATCTGTTAATCGATAAAATGCTATGAAAATGCTTTATATCGTAGAGGATCGTTTTCCACCATTCCGTGCAGATGTTGTGGAGTTGTTTGCAAAACAGATGCCGGATCGAGGCCATCAGATTGATTGGTTAATGCAAAGGGGGCCAGATGCGCTCAATTTGCTATCGCCTACAGATTGGTTGGGGAATGTTGTGTATCTCACTCCACGGAGCAAGTGGCAGGGATTATTTGGCCGGATACTGAACAACTTGCTAGGCATGCGAGGGGATTTAATGATTTTGTTTCTTGCTTTTAAGAACCGCTATGACGTAATTCAAGTACGCGATAAGTTTTTTGCTAGCTTAATCGCTTGGTTGGCAGCCCGTTTGACCGGTGCTCGCTTTACTTACTGGATGTCTTATCCGTTTGCCGAGTCTAAACTGTACCAAGCCCATAATAAGCTTGTGCCGCATCACCGACTTGTTTGGCTAAAAGGGCAGCTTATTCGAAATTTGCTTTATAAGATAATTTTGCCATCAGCAGATCATATTTTTGTGCAAAGCGATCGAATGAAAGAAGATGTTGCTCAAGAGGGTATTTCTCCCGACAAGATGACCGCTGTGCCAATGGGTATTCGTGCTGATCAGGTAGGTAAAGCTGAAGATGCCAAAGCTCTAAACATACATGCACCTCTTTTACTACATCTCGGGATCATTATGCAATTGCGTCAATCAGAGATGCTAGTACGTGTACTTCAGCAAGTGCGGTTGCGTTATCCTGACGCGCGTTTGCTATATGTGGGCGATGGCCAACTGCCAAGCGATCGTCAAGCAGTAGAGGAGGAAGCATCTCGACTGGAGCTATCGAAGGCCGTAACAGTAACAGGTTTCATGCCTATGGAAACTGCCTGGGAGCTGGTCGAACAAGCAGATATTTGCTTTTCGCCTTTCTATCCTGTTCCGGTGTTACTTTCCACTTCACCCACGAAACTCGTCGAATATATGGCTATGGCTAAATGCATAGTTGCTAATGAACATCCTGAACAATGTCAAGTAATGGAATCGAGTGGAATTGGACGTTGTGTACCATGGGGTGAACAATCCTTTGTTGATGAGGTTTGCAAGTTGTTGGATGATCCTGAACGTGCGCGAATGCTGGCATCGAGAGGACCAGACTGGGTACGAAAGTACCGTACTTATGATGTTATTGCCGACCGAGTAGAGTCACAATACAAAAAAATACTTGGATTGACAAAATGAACAGCTCCGGTCTTTATTTCGGTAACCGTTTTCGCCAAGCGATAGTGCATTATTTATTGGGGCGGACTGCACAAGCAATTTCTTCTTTTATTTTTATAATCTGGCTGGTTCGCTTATTATCCCCGGTGGATTATGGTGCTTACATGGTTTTGTGGGGCATGGTGGAAATGATGGCGCCATTGAGTTCCTTAGGTATGCTCGAGGCGGTGCGGCGTTTTCTACCCGAATTAGCATTGCGAGGAGCACCCAGCGCTCTTGCATGGTTTGTGCGCTGGATGACTCTAATTCGTTTTGCCATCATGATAATTTGGACAGCACTAATATCTGCTTTTTGGCTGGATATTTCTGCATGGCTGGGTTTCAGTGCTCCGCAGCAAGACGCTACGTTAGTAGCAGTTGGATTGATTATTACCGTCATTGGTTTTCGGTATGCATCAGAAATGTTGGAATCCCTTTTAGAGCAAAGATGGGCGCAGTTGATTCATTCATTAATGTCAATTGGACGTTTGGCTGGGGTTGCAATATTAGTATTAATTGAGAGTTTGTCGATCGAACAATTACTGTGGATGGATTTAATTGTTTCATTAGTCTGTTTAATATGGGCCGAATTTCTCTTAATGCGAAAATTACGCAGCATACAAAGTACGGGGGATTTTCATGTAAGTGCATATGAAATATTTAATTTTGCATGGCACATGGCAGGTGTGAATCTTCTTCGGGCCGTTGCTAACCCTGGTGCGCTGCGTATGCTGGTGGCCAGAACCTTAGGGCTTGAGACTGCGGGAATGTTTGCTTTTTTGCAGCAATTATTGTTAATTGCTGGACGCTACCTTCCGGCAAAGTTGTTGGCGAATATTATTCGGCCTATGCTGATATCTCGCTATGTAGCGGGAGAGGTTGATGCGGTTAAAGAGGGAATGGCTTTGTTGTGGAAGAGTAATTTTTTAATAATTGCTATTTGTATGGCAGCATTGAGTGTTGCAGGCAATGAATTAATTTCTTTGGCAAGTAGTGGGCGTTTCGTCGATGCTGGCACGGTTATGGTAATTATGCTGCTTGGCTTGGGTGCAACAAGTCAAGGCCAGTTAGTTGTTATGATTATGCAGATTTTTCCGTATACACGCCAATTAAGGTACCTCAGCATATTATCGGCAATAACACCGATAGCGGTAATAGTTGGCTCAAACTGGGGATTGATGGGCGTAGTATGTGGAATCGTGCTAGGTGCATGGTTAATGAATAGTTTGACTTTGCTTTGGTTGAATTATCAGGCTGGTCGTATCCAATTAGATTGGTTGGGAACTATACGTGGCCTTAGCATTGCTATATTTCTGGCGGCTATCGGCTGGGCAATTGAAGACAAATTAGGAGTATGGTGGACGCTGACATTTGTTTTAGTAGCTTACGTACCTGGCTTAATGCTGGCGAAGCCATTAAACCAATCAGATATGGCGCTACTTAACCGAGGATTGCGTCACCGTGCCCGGATATTTCTGCATTTTACTTCGAAAAGTTTATAACAATTAATTGGTATCATTATTTATGTTCGCATCATGGCAGGTCAATTGAGCGATTTGTATGAGCCATAAAGGCACTTTTGATTCTTTTTCCTAATCTTCCTAAATCTTGTATCGGATATGTCTAAAAACCACGAAAATATAAAGATCATGCATGTTATCAACGGAGAATTTTTCTCTGGTGCTGAGCGAGTGCAGGATGTATTGGCAGTACGACTACCGGATTATGGTTATGAGATAGGTTTTTGTTGCATAAAGCCCGGAAAATTTTCTGCTTGCCGGAATTCTACTGTACCGATCTTTGAGACATTTATGAAATCTAAATTTGATCTGGCGCCGGCTTTGGAGATTGCAAGAATTGTAAAGCAAAATAACTACTCCTTGTTGCATGCACATACTCCTCGCGCGGTATTAGTGGGACGCATAGCGGCGTGGTTATCCGGCGTACCATTAGTGCATCATGTACATAGCCCGACGATACGAGATACAGAAAGCGTGTGGCGTAATCGAATGAATTCACTTATAGAGCGATTAAGTTTAGTGGGCGTAGCGCAATTAATTCCAGTATCGAGAAGTCTGGAGTTTTATTTGAAGAAGCAAGGCTGGTCAGAGAAACGAATTACAATGGTTGCCAATGGAGTAGTCACGCCGGCCACACTGCCAGTAAGAGATGCGCCTGGGCCAGAGTGGGTGATTGGGAGTGTGGCATTGTTTCGGCCGCGTAAAGGTACGGAAATTTTGATACAGGCATTGGCAAATCTACGTCAGGCGGGCCGTTCGGTAAGATTGCGTGCAGTAGGCCCATTTGAGACTATGGAATATGAGAAAACGATTAAAGAGATGGCGGATAGACTCGGGGTAGGGAACATGATCGACTGGATTGGATTCGCTCAAGATGTCAATGCCGAATTCACTCAAATGGATATTCTTGTTTTGCCGAGTCTCTTTGGAGAAGGTATGCCGATGGTAATTCTAGAAGCAATGGCAACAGGAGTTCCGGTAGTAGCATCTGATGTAGAAGGTATTCCTGAGGTATTAGAGCATGGTAAAACCGGGTTGATAGTGCCAGCTGGTGATGTAAAGAAACTGGCTGCTGCCATAGCTGATTTAATCGATAATAAATATGACTGGCGTGCCATGCGAGAAGCTGCTTACCAATTGCAAGTAGCAAGCTTTTCTGATTACAGTATGGCCAAAGGTGTGGCACGTGTTTATGATGCGATTCTGAATTCTATGCATCGTTAGAATATCAGCTACTAAAGACTCAACCAATCATTAGGAATGAAACAGAGCATGCATCAAATTCCCTTATTCGGCCTGAAAATAGAAGATACGACGTTAACTGATGCCAGCGCAAATATTGTCAATGATGCTAAATCAGGGGTGCAGCGTAAAATATATTTCGTCAATGCACATTGCATAAATGTTGCTGCGGTAAATATTGATTACCTTTCAGTATTACAAGATAAAGCAATGCTATTTGCCGATGGCAGTGGTATGCGCTTAGCTGCGGGATTAGCTGGTTTTTCTCTAAAAGATAATGTCAATGGTACCGATTTATTTCCGCTGATCTGTCATGATGCCGCTGTAGCTGGTGTCAAATTAGCTTTATTGGGTGCTCGTCCAGGAATTGCAGAACGCTGTGCTGAAAATATGAAAATTCAATTTCCTGAGTTAGATATCGCATGGGTTCATGATGGCTACTTTAAGCGGGATACTGAAGAAGATATTATCGCTGCTATTAATCGTAGCGGAGCGGAAATCCTGTTTGTAGCGATGGGGGTTCCCATGCAGGAACTATGGATCGCGCGTCATGTAAATAAACTTCGTGCGCCTGTTTTGCTGGGTGTGGGCGCCTTATTTGATTTTTATTCAGGGGTTATGCCACGAGCGCCCCATTGGATGCGTCGCTTTGGTTTGGAATGGTTATTTCGGTATGGGATGGAGCCAAAACGAATGTTTGTGCGATATATCATAGGTAATCCCGTATTTATTATTCGAATGCTATGGCGGCGTTTAAAAGGTCAGAAGAATCTACAAGAAGCGGCCTTGCTTGATGGTGTGAAGTAAAAGCGAAAAAATTCGCCCTGACTCAGAATATACTTGAAAAATAATGTTGATTTTAAATTTATGAAAGAAATATCTGGTGTGAATCTGGCTAACTTCATTATCGCGGGTACGGAGAAAGCCGGCACAACCTCGATATTTACGTATCTAAGTACCCATCCGTCGGTTTGTGGCTCATCTGTTAAAGAAACGGATTTTTTTCGTAATTCATTTACTGGTAATCGCGAGAAAGATATTGTTAATTACTCAAATTATTTTGTGCGCTGTTCTCCTGAGATCCGGATTGTTATGGAAGCCTCACCGGGATATCTGGGTAGTGGTGCAGAAGTGGCAGCTCGCATTCATACATTGGTGCCGAGAACCAAACTACTGTTCATATTAAGAAATCCCATCGACCGAATATACTCTTCATTTAATTTTCATGTTGGAAAGCTGAATCTGGCGTCTGATTTAAGCTTTGAGAAATATATTGATAAGTGTATTGCGTATGATTCTGGTCAAAGAACGCCAGCAGAACTGGGTATTAAAGAATGGTACTTAAAGATTATCAGTTTTGGTCGGTATGCTGACTATTTGAAATACTATTATCAATTATTTCCAGAAAATCAAATAAAGATTATGTTTTTTGAGAATATGAGTCAGGATATTGACGGATTCATGTACGAGCTGTGTCAGTTTTTAGAAATTTCTCCAGACTATTTCAATGAATATGATTTTAGAAGAATTAATGTTACCTACGAAAGCAAGTTGAAATGGTTGCATAAAATCGCGGTCTACTTTAACGCCAAGTCCGAACGGTTTCTACGGCAACGACCCGAATTGAAGCAATTAATGGTGAAATTATACAAGAAAATTAATCAAGCAAGAGAAGGGTATGATGAAATTCCCGATGAAAGCCGTGATCGTTTAAAACAATATTATTTACCCAGCATTGTGGCACTGCAAACGTTTACTGGAACAAAAAATATACCCTGGAATATTTAACCCCCTGCCTAAACAAACCAGTGCAAATGAAACTACCGACTGGCTTGTTTGTTTTTTCTAGCTTGCAATCAATGTTGATTCGATTTCCGCAAAACTTCTGGCTACATTGTTCTGTGGAATAATTGTACCGAGTTGTTTTTCAATCTGAGTCCAAGAAAAAATGCCGCATATTCTGGGCACACCGATGGTTAGATCGTCGATTACAAGCGCATGCAAGCGACCACTCTCGCGCAAACTTGTGACGATATTGCCTACTCTGGCGTGCATCACTTCCTCCAATGGAATGGCTTCCAGCATATTTAATGGTGTCATCATGTCCTTTACCAGGATTTCGCTGTGTTTTATACCTCTTTCTTGGATAAAACGCATAGGCTTCTCACCCAGAATATCGGTCGCAGTGATAATCCCTGCTAAAGAATTGTCATCATTCATAACTAGCAATGTGCGCACACCGCGCTGCATCATATATGTATTGGCTATTTCCATTGTAATGTCAGGTGATATGACGGCTGCTTGCACTGTACGCAAATCGGTCATTACTTCGGAAGCTGGGGAATCATACGTTACTGGATTGGGTAATAGAGGGTTGGAGATGTGTACCGTGCCTGTCAGATACTGCACAGCGAGAGACTTATATTCTTTAATCATTTCGTGCACTCCTCAATCTTGGGTTGAAGGGAATCACCTGATTTCAAGATAGATCATCAATCTTGAGTATGCACTTTACGCTCAAAATAATTTTCAATCAATAGTGCTGATTTGATCAAGGGAAATATCTATTTCCGGTGATAAACCCATCGTATCAATCTATCCATGATGGCATGGGATTGTTCGGCTTGATCATGATTAATAAAAAAAACAATGATAACGCGCCGTCCCATCCCGTCAATCAAATAACCTGCCAATGCGCGCACGTTATTCAGTGCCCCGGTTTTCATATGTGCCAATCCCTTCGCCGGAGTATCCGCGAAACGATTTTTCAGCGTTCCATCCACTGCGGCAATCGGCAATGATGCAATGAACTCCGGCATCACCGGACTATTGAAAGCAGCAAGTAGTAATTTTCCCATATGCCTGGCACTAATTCGTTCTTTGCGCGATAATCCAGAGCCATTCTCAATTACTAATTCTGTAAAGTTCATTTGCTTGCTGGCTAACCATCGTCTGATAGCTGCATTCGATTTAGCCAAAGTAGCTGGTGAGTTATCAATTGAAGAATTTCCAGTCCCCAATGCAAGATACAATTGACGTGCTGCTATATTATTGCTGAATTTATTAATACCGCGGACAATTTCCGCCAACGGTGGTGATTGATGAATTTTGAGCGGGGGCAAGTATTGGGGGGCTTGTCCTAAGATGGTATGACCATTAAAGATGCCGCCTTGCTGGATCCACAATTGCCTGAACAAATCATCGGTATATCTCGCGCTGTCTTGCAGACTCAGCATATACGATTGCTTTCCGCAATGCTGGGAAAAGCGGCCATTCAGAATAACTGTAAAGTTATTCTTACTTTCTTTATCCGCAATTGCTTCAATTGTGAGGGAATTCTGCCATGCAACGCATTTGTCTTGTGTAAGTTTTAGATTATTTTTTATGCGTAAGGATTCTGGAACTGGGTCAATCACGACACGCACAGAATTTTTCTCAGGTTGTGGAAATAAATGGAACGTAGATGCACGATAATTGATTAACAATGCTTCTGGAGGCACGTTATAGGTACGATAGGGTTGTTCGTCAAACTTACCGGGATTTTCACGAGAAATCTCATAATGTGAATGATCCAAAATAAGATTGCCTTTAATTTCACGCAATCCAGTGAGGCGCAGACGATGGACCAACAGCCAGAAATTCTCAAGATCCAGCTTGGGGTCACCATAGCCTTTGATAACTAGATCTCCATATAAAACATCATCAGTAATTTTTCCATTGGCATAAAGAATGGTCTGCCAAGTATACGCGGGGCCCAATAATTCCAGCCCGGCATATGTGGTCAGTAATTTCATCACTGAAGCCGGATTCATGCTGGAGTCGGCGTTGATCGTAAGCACTGGCTGGCTTGAGCCAATTTCATGTACATATACGCCAATTGCCGTTTCTGGAATGGCAAGCTGATGGAGCTTTTGTTTAACTACGAAGGGTAATTCATTAGCGAATAGTGGAGTTGCTAATGCAGTCAGTTCGATCAGAAAGCCAAGACATAAACAAACCCGGGTCATTTTAATGGCAGAGGTTCGGAATAGTTACTGTTTATCTTTGCATAGGGAAAATCCGTCATCCCATCCCATTCGATATTGCTCATCCTTGTCATAGCGATTCAGATCTTTAAAGGCCCAACTTGTTCTTTTGACGGTTTCACAACCATCGATATAACCTTGCTGAGTACTTACCGGATAACCGGTCAAGTTGTATTTGGGTTTTACACTCTCGGGTAGAGGACCTGCCGGTCTCTCGGGTTTTCTGGCAGGAAGCGGTTGCTTGGTGGAGATTCCACTACAGGCAGAAACAATGAGCATGGTCAGAATAATAAAGAATAATAAATAATAACGCATAGTAGGTACCTTCAATAATTACCCCGAAAAAACCGACTACAAAACCGATTTTAATAACTTACCCATCTCAGCCGGATTGCGCGTGATTCTGATGCCACACGATTCCATCACTTCAAGTTTTTCTTGAGCTGTTCCTTTACCTCCGGAAATAATAGCACCAGCGTGTCCCATGCGCTTTCCGGGTGGTGCTGTCACACCAGCAATAAATCCGACCACGGGTTTACGCATATGATCTTTTACCCAGCGCGCGCAATCCTCTTCATCCGTACCGCCGATCTCGCCGACCATCAGCACGGCATCGGTTTCGTCATCTTCATTGAACAACTGTATTACATCCAAGTGTTTTAAGCCATTTACCGGATCACCACCAATACCGATACATGTGGACTGTCCCAAGCCCACCTCCATGAGTTGCGCCACTGCTTCATACGTCAATGTGCCCGAGCGCGAAACGACCCCAATCCGGCCTTTTTTATGAATATAACCCGGCATAATTCCGATTTTGATCTCATCCGGCGTAATAATTCCTGGACAATTTGGACCAATCAATCGAGTTTTCTTGCCTTGCATTTTATAGCGGGTACGGATCATATCGCGTACCGGAATACCTTCAGTGATGCAGATCACCAAATCCAGTTCGGCCTCAACAGCTTCGTCGATTGCTGCAGCGGCAAAAGGAGGGGGGACATAAATTACCGAAACATTGGCACCGGTTTGTTGTTGGGCTTCTTTGACCGATGCATAAACTGGGATGCCTTCGACATTCTCACCGGGCTTGCGCGGGTTCACGCCCGCAACAAAGCACGCGTTGCCGTTCGCGTAGTCGCGGCACATACGCGTATGAAACTGACCGGTTTTTCCGGTAATGCCTTGCGTTATCACACGACTGTTGCGGTTGATCAAGATAGACATGGCAAGCGCTCCTTATATTACTGGCTTTAAAATTAACATGCTGGCTTATCCGGCTGCGCTAACCGCTTTTTGCGCCGCATCAGCCATATTATCCGCAGAAATGATCTTTAACCCGGAATCTGCCAGAATTTTCTTTCCGAGATTGACATTGGTACCTTCCAGCCGCACCACCAATGGCACCGTAAGCTGAACATCGCGAGCAGCTGCTACAACACCTTGTGCAATGACATCACATTTCATTATGCCGCCGAAGATATTAACCAGGATTCCTTGCAGTTTCGGGTTGCGAAGCATTAATTTAAATGCTTCCGTGACTTTCTCTGTTGTCGCTCCACCTCCAACATCGAGAAAGTTAGCAGGATTACCGCCGTAAAGTTTGATGATATCCATCGTTGCCATTGCTAGGCCTGCGCCATTTACCAGACAGCCTATATTTCCGTCCAGAGGAATATATGACAATTCATGTTTTGATGCTTCGATCTCGATGGGATCTTCCTCATCCAAATCACGTAACGCGACGATTTCGGGATGGCGAAACAATGCATTATCATCAAAATTCATTTTGGCGTCGAGTGCCATCACCCGATGTCCTGCAGTCAATACCAATGGATTGATTTCCAGTAATGATGCATCGGTTTCATCAAATGCTTGATATAAGCCTTGCAGCAAGGTGACAGCATCTGACAGGCTATGTTTGGGGATGCCAATTTTTTGTGCGACTTCTTCAGCCTGTTGTTGGCCTAAGCCCGTGATGGGATCAATAAGCACTTTATGAATTTTTTCGGGCGTTTCAGCTGCGACTTTCTCAATTTCCATGCCACCTTCCGAACTGGCCATCAAACATACGCGTTGATGACCGCGGTCTACCACCATGCCTATATAGAATTCTTTTTCTATTTGTACGCCTTGCTCGATAAAAAGTCTATGGACTATCTGTCCTTCCGGGCCGGTCTGATGAGTTATCAAGCGCATGTTCAAAATTTCGCCAGCATATTGTCGTACTTCTTCCAATGACTTAGCCACTTTTACTCCACCGCCTTTACCACGTCCGCCAGCATAAATCTGAGCTTTCACTGCCCACACTTCGCCCCCTAGTTGCTGCGCAGCTTGCACTGCTTCGTTAACACTAAAGCAGGCAATACCTCTTGGCGTGGTTACATTATATTTGCGTAAAATTTCTTTAGCTTGGTACTCATGGATCTTCATCGGGATGTCCTTATCAGAATGATTTAGAATATCAAGATTCGAAGTATAACTTAATCCGGAATAGTGAATTATCCTAGTAGAAAAACTAATTATTTATTCAGTATCTATTCAGACTCTCACCCTTAATATATCAATAACTGTGAAATCAATGGACGGGGGTTATATGAAAAAATTTAAAAGGACATGTATGGCGATTGCGCTATGCAGCATCTTTTCATTCAATCCCGCAGGCGCCGAAGACGGCGGAGGCTCTGACGGGGGAGGGTTTGATGGCGGTGGATTTGATGGTGGTGGTTATGACGGGGGCGGATTTGACGGCGGCTATGATGGAGGGGGTTTTGATGGCGGCTACTACGAGGGAGGGGGTTATGACGGAGGTGGTTACGACAGCTACGATAGTGGTGGTTATGACAATAATTATGATGACGGAGGGTTTGATTCTGGGGGTTATTATGACCAGAATAGCGGGTTCGAAGAGGGTTATGGCCAGGGTGATTTTGGAGAAGGCGATGCATTTTATCCGGATAATGCCTCAGATCAACAGGAAAGCATCGATTTTGCCGATGATATAAACTCAGAGAGTAATTTTGATCAAACAGGCGAATTTAATCAACCGGATGATTTTGGAGTTAATAATGACTCTGATTCAAATGTCGGCACCACACAAAGTAAAGAAATTTCACCTGACTCCTTCCAAGAGAATCTGGCAGCGCCTGCTAATGAATCGAGTGAAACCGGAACATCTGTTCAAAACGACGGTGTTACTCCCACCGATTCAGCTGTTCAGAACGTAAATAGTGAAATTAATCCTGAGGCTAAACAAGTTTCAACAGGTCAGGAAGATTTAGCCACACCAGGTACTTCATCCAATGGAGCAAATTCATCGGTTCAAGACAGTGTTTCACCAAATACTGAGGCTCAAGATAATCAAATCACTGAAAATAATGATTCAACCGGAACAGATCAGTCGACTCAAACCGATGGAACCAATCAAGATGGATCCGATACTCAAAACGTGAATGTTCAAAACAATGTGCAGACGGATCAAAATAATGCAAACAATGATAATTCTGCTCACCACCATGACCATCATCATGGACATCACCATCATCTGGATGGATTTGGTTTGGGATTTGGCCTGGGGCTGGGACTGGGCTGGGGATTTGGCCCAAGTTGGGGTTGGGGGTGGGGACCTGGCTGGGGTTGGGGGCCTGGTTGGGGATTTGGTTATGCTGGTTTTGCACCTTTTAATAGCTTTGGTTTTTACAGCAATTGGAGAGGCGGTGGTTTCTATAATAACTATGCGTTCGGGCCATATCGGCGATTTGAAAGCTATTATCCATTAGGAGGTTATCCTGTAGGCGTTGTTACCGCACCTATAATGCAAAGGCCAACGTATATTCAACAAAATCCTGCAACTCGGCCAGCTGCTGTGCAAAGAAATAATTATTGGTATTATTGTCGTAATCCGGAGGGATATTATCCGTATGTCAAGCAATGCTCTGGAGAGTGGATAAAAGTACCTCCTCAACCATCATCCTGAAAATAAATATGAAATTGAATGAAATCATGCTATTGGAGAAAGCTAATTGAATCAATTGTTCTAACAATGAAAACCATAGATGAAGATGGGCCATGAGAGAGAATTGCTCGATGGTAAATATGGCGGTAGAAGATTTAACTTGGGCCTTAACCAGAAGTTTAAATTAATGCTGGGGTTAAAAGAATAAAGACGAGATAACGATATGAATGAAGAACAAAAAGACGCAGGAGTTACAACGGATGAATCACATAGTATACGATTACGGGCTGTTATAAGCTGGATTGTCGTAATTATCCTGATTTGCTTTGGAGCATTCATGCTGTATAAATTGACCAATTTTCATAATACGCCAGGTGACTATTGGAAAATCATGGTTAAAGAGCAGTTCCCGGTTTTAGTTGGGCTGCCTATGGCCGGTCTCGGATCACTTTTCGTTACTCTTATTTTGCGCATATCCACGGGGCCCATAGAATTCGAAATCGGTGGGCTTAAATTCAAGGGTGGCGCCGCTCCCATTGTATTTTGGATTATTTGTTTTATGGTCATTGTTTTGTCCATTAATTTGCTTTGGCAAAATTAATTGGTTTCAGAAGATTGACGCAGCTAAAGAGGAAGATGATAAGCTTTATAGGCAGTGATCTACGATGGATGATTAAACTGTGCTAATGAATTTAGTTAACTATATCTCGAAAGTGGCTTGCGCTGATCTGCATTTATTCATGAGGCACTCCATTTCAATCTTCAAGAATTGACGTATCAATTAATTAAGCGGGAAAACTTATGACCATTCCTTATATGTACAAAACATCCATACCTATTTTCAAACAGCTATTAAACAGTTTGAATGCTATTCTCACCAAAGCTGAAACTTACGCAACCGAGAAAAAGTTTGAACCGGTAGTGTTACTGAATGCTCGGCTATATCCCGATATGTTTTCCTTGCTGCGTCAGGTGCAAGTTGCTACCGACTTTGCCAAGAGCGTATCAGCGCGGCTGGCAGGGGTTGAAGTACCGGTATATGAAGATAACGAACAGACTTTTTCTGATTTACAGGCTCGAATTAATAAGACTCTGACGTTTATTGAAAGTCTTGTGCCTACTCAGTTTGAAGGCAGTGAAACGCGTGAAATCGTACTGCGCCCGGGCACACCAAAAGAGAAAAAACTATCCGGACACAACTACTTAAATAATTATGGTTTGCCGCAATTTTTCTTCCATGTGACTACCGCCTATGCGATTTTGCGACACAATGGCCTGGCAGTGGGGAAAGGTGATTTTATGGGTAATTTTTAGCTGTTGCTGTAATGAATTGTCTTTATCGATCAATAAAATGCCAATAATTTCTTGATGAAAACCATCACCGCGGAACATGCTGCAGAATTGATTCTGGCGCTTCTCAGAGCACATTCATGGCTTAATACGCTTGGAGTCATGACGAAAGATGATTTCCATGCGAAAGATGAAGCTATTTTGTTTTTGCAGCAAATGGCAATTCATGGTGCAAGCAACTTTGGTTCTACCAGTCAACTCACAGCGGATAATCAGCGGATTTTTATTGGACTTAATAAGCAAACTGATGCTTCCTGAGCATCCTCTAAATCGGAAGAGCTGGCAAGTTGATGACTCAAAGCTGATTCTTGAACAGGCATTGCAGGTTATTGCAGCGGAAATCGTCGGAGACAATTCTCGCTCACAAAGCGTGCACTAATACTCTCTAGCTTGTAAGTCTTCATGATGCGTGATTTATAAATCTACAGTTACACCCAATAATCTGCCGACTGTTGCAGTCAGGCCCATTGCTAGGATCCCCCAGAATGTAACTCTGATCGCACCGACAGACATTGCTGCACCGCCTGCGCGTGCGGCAAGACTGCCCAAGATTGCTAGAAATGCAAGTGATGATACTGCGACGATGGGTATGAGTTGAGTTCCTGGCATACTCCATGCCACTAATAACGGTAAGGCAGCACCCAGAGTGAATGCGCCCGCCGAGAACAGTGCAGCTTGAATGGGGCGAGCCCTAGTATTTTCTGCTAAGCCTAATTCATCTCTTGCATGTGCACCTAATGCATCATGTGCCATTAGCTGCTTTGCTACTTGTAAGGCTAGAGCTGATTCCAATCCTCTTTTTTCATAAATATTGGCCAGTTCATTCAATTCAAATTCAAAGTCATTTTTTAAGGAATCCTTTTCAAGCTCGAGATCCGCTTGTTCTGTATCTGATTGAGAACTGACCGATACGTATTCACCGGCAGCCATGGACATGGCGCCTGCAACCAAGCCGGCAACACCAGCAATAAGAATATCAGTATGCATTGCCTGAGCCGATGCTACACCGATAATCAGGCTTGCTGTTGAAACGATGCCGTCATTGGCGCCGAGAACAGCGGCACGTAACCATCCCGTGCGATGTGATCGATGTTTCTTATAGCGGCTCATATATTCCCCGAGGTGTTTTTTTAGGTGCTTTTGAACAAACTGTTTTAATTTTTATTGTGAATTTCCCAGGTTATTCAGTTTTTATTTATCTTTATTGGTATAAATTAGTATCGATAGGAATAGACTTGTATCAACTAATTGTATCGAAAAGCTTGTTTAAGGGTATATTGAATTTGTGCAATGAAAACTCGACTCCAATTGCGAGAATGCGTAACAATCATGACTAAATTATTGAAGTATTTCAGTATCAATGTAATGTTTTTATTACTTATGTTGATTTTTGCCCCGAAATGGATTGCTGCCGGGCCGCTACTGCATACCACGGAAGGTTACGCCTCCGGTCAATTAAGTAGAATAAGCCGTGATAATAATGTAACCAGAGCCTATGTTGGGGAAATTTCACTTGGGCATGAAAGTATGACTTTTATCAGTGTTGGAAATCAACCTCCTAATCTGGTTTCCAATCCCTGGCAGTTTTGTTTTGAAAAGGATCGATACGAGGAGCTTGAGAATCTCATCGGCAATGACGTTGTGCTGGAATTTAAAACACCTAAAAATAATTCACTGTTATCTTGCGCATCTGTAAACGAGTTAGTGGAAGTTTATCCGGTTATTCAGAATCAACCGCTGGAACAAAAGCATTTTGTTGGTAACATTTATACTATGGACCGGGAGATTTCCCACGGTGTTGAGTTCGGAAGAATAACAAATTTGATTAAAAACAAGGGTACCAATAGAAGTTACTTCATGACGATACAAGTAGGTACTGGCGGGAGTAAATTTCGTCATTTCGTCATAGATGATCATGATTTATATGATTTCGCAATTACCGCTTTAAAGAATGCTGTCATTGTTAAAGTGCACTATAGCGATCGGCTTGCTTTTTTCACTAATTTTTATGGATTTGGATCCAGATCGGTTGTTTCAGAAATTGAGGCTGTTGATTAGATTTCAAATAATAAAGTAATTTTAAGATCGTGCGCTTGGAGTGGATAATTCTTAACATGCTCTGAATATTAAGATAATTGCGGATTCCATCTGTTGGTAAAGTAAACTGGATCAATTTGGATGCTATTTTAGATATAACAAAAATAAGGGTGTCGTTGGCGATTTTATCAAATGCGACACATTTCTCGGCAAGATTTCAGGTAAGCACACAACCCTTTGTTCTTTATCAAAAGATATATCTGAATTGTTACAAGCATAACCGCATGGATGGTATTTGCAACCAAGCATGATTAAGGTCTCGGCTCTCAAATGTAGTGATTTTGTCTTTTAATAACAACGATTACTTTATACTTTTATTTATTGAATTTGTAATCTTGTATATGATGATGAGAAAGTTTGGAGCTAATTTAATTTAGTAATTGATTTTTATATGTTAGATTTGAAGTTTAAATTTTCTTGCTTAAGGTAAATTAAGTAAATGGGGGCGTGAATCTAGGTGACTTTGTTTTGACAATAACAGACACGATTGGGAAATTCGATCCGCAGTAATTGATAGCTGAAATTTCATATCATTAGGTAGAGAAAACTATGAACACAACAGAACACAGAGAATTCCGGGAAAGAATGCGCTTGTTATTAGCATTATTTGCACACGAGCTTCCGGATAGAATGGATGAAATTGAAGTCCTCTGGGATAAATTACAAATCGAATGGGATATCAAAGTGCTTCAAGAGCTGCATCGTTCTGTGCATAATTTAGTCAGCAATGGCAAAACTTTTGGCTATCCCGAGTTGAGTATAGAAGCGAGGGCATTGGAGCAAGTTCTCAAGAGCTTGATGCAGAAAGATATACCAGCCGATGCTTTGCAAGCCTCACGAATTTTGCAGCAGATTCTTGAATTGAAAAAAATTGCGACTGAAAAAGAATCCATATTAACCATCGAAGTTATTTCAAAGGTTGCGGATGAACATGTGCTTGTTCCGGAAATTCCTGCATCTAATCTGATTTTTGTGGTGGAAGATGATGTCGAGGCAGCGCAAGAACTTGCTTTGCAGTTACGTTATTATGGTTATGAAGTAGAAGTTTATAATCATCTCGATAAGTTCCGTGCCGCTGTTGAACAAAGCCCTCATGCGATTATCCTGATGGATATTGAGTTTCCCGAGAATGAAATGGGCGGGATTCAAATCATGGAGCAAATTCAGAAAGGGCGCACTCAACCCGTTCGAGTGATATTTATTTCAGCTCATGATGATATGGCGTACCGGCTAGGCGCAGTACGCGCCGGCAGTGTCGCATATTTCACAAAACCCATTAACTCCAATGAATTAATTGATCAACTGGATTTGATCACCGCATCGCAAATTCAGGAACCGTTTCGCGTATTAATTGTGGATGATAGCCCAACGCTGCTTGCTTACCATGCGGCTATATTGGAGCAAGCTGAAATGCATGTAAAAACGGTATCCGAGCCAATGCAGTTATTGGAAAAGCTGAATGATTTTAATCCAGATATTATTTTGATGGATTTGTATATGCCAGGATGCAATGGGTTGGAATTGGCAAGAATTATCCGGCAGATCGATGGTTTTCTGAGCACGCCTATCGTCTATCTTTCTTCTGAGAACGATTTCAATACGCAACCGGAAGCTATGAGTTTAAGTGGGGATGACTTTTTGGTTAAGCCCATCGATCCTGCCTATTTAATTTCAGCCGTAACAACTCGCGTAACTCGATCGCGGTTTTTAAGGTCTCTAATGATCCATGACGGATTGACCGGCTTATTGAACCATACCGCTATTAAGGAAGAATTGGCACGTGAAGTAATACGTTCCAGTCGACTGAAAACTTCATTATCGTTTGCGATGGTGGATATTGATTTCTTTAAGAAAATCAATGACACTTATGGCCATGCAGCGGGAGATCGGGTAATCAAAAGCTTGGCGCGATTGTTGAAGCAACGCTTGCGAGAAACGGATATTGTCGGGCGTTACGGCGGCGAAGAGTTTGCAATTATTATGAATGATACTGATGCAACTTCGGCGGCAAAAGTGATTGACGAGATACGGAATGTTTTTTCACGGCTATTGCATTTAAGTCATGATGAAGAATTTTCGGTAAATTTTAGTTGCGGGATAGCGGATCTTGCGCATTTTCCCGACGCTGCAAGCTTGAGCGAAGCAGCCGATGCTGCGCTTTATCAAGCAAAACAAAGAGGGCGGAACAAAGTCATTGTCAATAAAAATGATTAAAATGTGTATTGGTGCTAAGTCTAATTTTGCATGAGCTCCTGAAGTCAAAGGTCATCGCTGCGTGTGCGTAGGTGACGAGGAGGGTGAACATCTGCATCAACGGCGAAGTGAGTTTTGCTGAAAGCAGCGCGTAATTGTGGATTGGGATCAATGGTTCTAAGCGCCTCGATTATGGCTACACGTGGTGCTAAACCAGCGAAATTGGCCACCTGGATCGCCAAACCGGGACGCGCATTGAGTTCGATAATCATGGGGCCTTGATCCCTGTCCAATACCAGATCAGCACCCAAATATCCCAAGCCGGTCATTTCATAACAAGCAGCGGCAAGCTGCAATAGTTTATCCCAATGAGGAACAGTTAATTCTGAAAATGTCTTGCGGGTATCGGGGTGATACGAAATGGTATCACCATATTGCACGGCATGCAGCGCTTTGCCTGAACCTATATCGATCCCGACACCCACGGCACCCTGATGCAAATTGGCTTTGCCATCCGAGACATGTGTTGTCAGCCGTAGCATTGCCATGATGGGGTAACCCCGAAATACAATAATACGAATATCCGGAATACCCTCGTAACTATAGTCGGAGAAAACCGGATCCAACTGTATCAATGATTCAATCATGACGGTATCGGGCTTGCCACCCAGGCTATGTAAGCCGCTCAGAATATTTGATACATGTCTTTCAATATCCACTAACTGAATCGAATCACCACTGGGTTTAAAATAGAGATTATGATCGTGTTCGGTAATGACCAAAATACCTTTGCCGCCACTTCCTTTAACGGGTTTTATAACAAACTGATCATGTGGGCGTAGTAATTCTTTCAGTAGTTTGACATCATGCTGATATTGAACGGTACCGAGTAGTTTTGGCACTGTAATGCCGGATTTTTGCGCTAACAGCTTGGTCTTAAGCTTATCGTCAACGAGTGGATATAAATGGCGGGGATTATAGCGGGAGATCAAACCGAAGTTTCTTTGATTCATCCCGATAATGCCCAAGCTTCTGAGTTTTCTAGCGCTTGCCAGAAACATTGCGTCTTTCCAATGAATGAAAACGATACAATTCGGATAAACGATAACCGGTATATTGTCCCAGAACCAGGATGAGAGCCAAATTAACCAGCATCAATTCGGGAAAGTTAAAAGACAGATATTCAACGGTCCGGTTGGTCATAAATAAATAGGCAATCACCGCTGTCAACAAGCTTCCGCTTCCCTGGATAAATACTTCCCGGGGACCATCTTCCTCCCATAACACCGACATACGTTCAATGGTCCATGACAAAATGATCATCGGGAAGAAAGTGACTGTCATAGCCTGATCAAGTCCGAGTTTGTTGCTGATAATGCTGATACTGGCGATGATTGCGATCACTACAATGATTACAGCTGAAATGCGCGCAACAAACAGAAGATTTAGGCGCGATAAATAAGATCTTATCAGTAATCCAATTCCAACAACTGTCAGAAAAATGATGATTCCAGTCAGCAAGGTTGTCTGTATCAATGCTAATGCGATCAGGATGGGCATAAAGGTGCCGGAAGTTCTTATACCTATCAGTAAGCGCATGATAACGACGATTAAAGCGCCAATGGGTAATAATAAAATCATTTTGAACGCATTTTGCTGTTCAATGGGCAGACTGTAGATGGAGAAATCCACCAAGCCGGCTTGCTTGTTCATGCCGTCCCTAACCACCAGATTGCGGGTTGAGTGAACATTCTTAATAATTGCGAAAGATATTTGTGAATTCTTGCCACCCACTACATCAAGCAAAGATTGATCACCACGTTGCCAGATCAGAAAATTTTCCGGCTTTCCATGAACTCCGGAATTCTGATTAAATAAGAGCCATTGCCCCCCAATATAAACTTCCACAAAGTTGATCAGCGATTGCCTGCGTCGGCCATCTTCCAGATATAACCCTCGAACGATGCGTGCGCTGATACCTTCCATTGCCAAGAGATTGATAATCAAATGCGTCTTATAGTCTTCAGTGGATTTCTCATTTAATAGCAGGCTTTGATTCTGGCTGGGCGTTTTGGAGTTTAATGTAGTAATCAATTCACGAGTGAAAATTTCAGTATTGGCAGATTTGCCATGCACTTGTTCCAACAGGGTGATTGCCGCTGTTTTGATCACTTCATCAAATTCAGGTTTTTCAGGTTCTAGTGGAAGATCGTCTGTTATTTGGGCAGCTACAATTTGCTCGGTTTCATACAGGCTGAGTCGGTAATAAGCTGTTTGCGCGCCGTTTGCGGTTCTTTTGCTCCATTCGGCACGGCGTCCAGTAGGTGAAATGACTTCACTAAAACCGTAATCAGGGGAAGCGAAATCTTCTTTCATAAAAACAATATCCGGGGTCTGCGGAGGCAATGCAAAAGATACAACCACAGGGTCGCCTCGCGCGACAAAATTTATCCGGGCTTCAATAGTCCAGACTGATTTCTTGTCATCCGGTAACAAGGGAAATCCTAAAGCAAAGTGTTTGTATAAAATCAGACCAATTCCAAATCCCATGATCAGGATAACCAGAATATAGAGTCTTAGTCTTGCATGCATTATTTGATCTCGCTCGCTGTATCCGAATTTTCTATTTTGGGAGTCGCAACGTTTTTCTTGCTGACATCGACGATAGCCAGATCCTGCAGTAAATTGCGCCCGATCAGTACTTGATGTTTGAAGCGGCTACGATCTTCCAGCGTGAAATTGATCTGCTCATCGATATCGGCAAGCATTACACGAATTCTGACCACCGGACGGCGATGGGACTCCCTACCACCGCGCCCTTTAATACGTACGTACCGCCGTAGCCGCCGGGTCAGTTCCAGTTTATCTCCAGTTAATGGATGAATTAAACTGAATTTAACAAAAGGTTTCCCATCTCTTTCAAACTCGATAATATCAAGCGCGTTCAACGATGAAGTTTGGGCGCCGGTGTCGATTCTCGCACTAAATTCCATACCGGGGGGATCAAGAAAAGCATTCTCTATACCGCCCAATAATGTTTTAGTTTTAGTCTCGACGATCTCCGGTGGCTCTTTTACGGGTGCTACATCAAGGTTTGAATCGCAAGCACACGTTTTTTCCGTTGAGTTCTTCATTGTATCGGGAAGATCTTTGGAATCATTTTTTTCTAACAATTTTTTTTGTTCGGTCATCTCGGCAAACAGAGTAACTAGCTCTGATTCTCTAGCACTAATCATAGCTTCACGTTCTGTCAGCTGATTCTCACGTGTGTTGCAGGCTAATAAAACGAATACTGCAAGCATTAACAGTAAATAACGACAACAAGTTTTTGCGTAAGACCGATGAGCAATTCTCATAACTTTCTTATTCTTAATTATTCATTTATAGCTTTGCACTATCAAATAGTGTCAGGGATTGCTTAACTGAATGGATAGTGTTTGATTTTTATAAGTACAAGCGTATCGATGGATTTCCAGACAATGTGATGTGACGGTGAATTGATAAGTACCTGGGGGTTCGTTTTTAGTATTAAATTTGAATTTAAAATGACCTTTATGATTGCTGGGATAGGATTGATCCACTACTGGCGACCCATCAGAACGGATCAATTTAAAATTAAGTAAGACATCGGGCGCAGGCTGTGCATTGTATTCTACCCATCCGTGTAGAGCCACGGGGTTGCCAACAGTATAGTGGGTTTTAGGGTCGATCAAGATAGGTTTTGAAATATGCGTCGCAAACGAATTTTTTGTACCGCTGCATATAATAAGCAGGGTGATAAATGAAAGGAGATAATTTTTTTTAGCGGTCATTATAGAAATTAAAATAGTGATGAAGAATGCCCTGTTGACAAAATAACCCGTTGGTTTATTGATAGAGTCATTTCTTAGGTACAAAAAGATCAGTGATGGTTCCTTCTGCCATTTCAGCAGCAAATAAAACTGTTTCTGAGAGCGTGGGATGCGGGTGGATTGTCAAACTGATATCTTGCATGTCAGCACTCATTTCCAATGCCAGTACGGTTTCAGCAATCAGCTCACCGGCATTGATGCCTGTAATGCCGGCGCCGAGGATGCGGCGTGTATTTTTATCCAAGAGCAATTGTGTCAATCCTTCTTCACGTGCCGTCGAGATTGCTCTGCCACTTGCGGCCCAAGGGAAACTGGTTTTCTCGTAATCAATGCCCAGTTGAATGGCTTCCTTCTCGGTCAGCCCCATCCACGCAATCTCAGGATCAGTATACGCCACTGAAGGAATGGTGCGAGCATCAAAGATAGCCTTATCTCCAGCAATTATCTCGGCTGCCAGTTTGCCTTCATAGGTCGCTTTATGAGCTAGCATCGGTTCACTGGCAATATCCCCGATTGCCAGGATATGCGGAAGATTGGTGCGCATGTGTTGATCCACGGTAATGAAACCGCGTGCATTGATTTTGATGCCAATTTTCTCAGCATCGATCTCCCGCCCGTTGGGGCGGCGTCCGACCGCCATTAGAATGCGATCATAAGTTTGAGGTTCCGGAGCATGCTTACCCTCAAAAGTTACAGTCAATCCGGTTCCCCCGGTTTCAATCCGGGTCACTTTGGTTTCAAGGTAAATCGCTTCGTAGCGTTTCTTGATGCGGCGGTACAATGGCTTCACCAGATCGGTATCAGCGCCAGGAATCAATTGATTCATCCATTCCACTACACTGATTCTGCTTCCCAACGCGTCATAGACTGTCGCCATTTCCAGGCCGATAATGCCGCCACCGATAATCAGCATGCGTTGAGGTATATCGCTCAGTTGAAGAGCATCGGTGGAATCCATCAGACGTGGGTCATCATAAGGAAAACCGGGAATACGGGTCACGCTGGAACCTGCCGCAATAATGCAGTTGTCAAATGATACCGTTTTTACACCTTCACTGGTTTCAACTTGTATTAGATGCGGTGTGGCAAATTTTCCGATGCCGTGAATGATTGTCACCTTGCGTTGCTTAGCCAGTGCTTTCAGGCCTTTGGTCAGCTTGTTAATCACCGACTCCTTCCAGGTACGCAGCTTGTTAATATCGACTTGAGGCTTACCAAATACGATCCCCTGTGCTTGCGCTTCTTCCGCTTCAGTAATGATTTTAGCGGTATGTAGCAGAGCTTTGGATGGAATACAGCCAACATTTAAACATACCCCGCCGAGGGTGGTATGACGTTCGATCAAAACCACTTTTTTTCCTAAATCAGCGGCACGGAAAGCGGCTGTATACCCTCCAGGACCAGCACCAAGCACCACTACTTCAGCGTGGATATCGCTTGGTGATCTGGATTGGGTTGATGATGTTGCAGAAGCCGGGGTCGTAATCGGCATTTCCCGGTTGATTCCGGTTTCTTTTTTTTGATTCTCTGCGTCTTCGGATTGCTCGGTTGCCGTCAAGGTGAGGATAACTGAACCTTCGGATACTTTGTCGCCAACTTGGACTTTGATTTCCTTAATCACCCCGGCGTGGGGTGAAGGTACTTCCATTGAAGCCTTATCCGTTTCCAGCGTAATGAGAGAAGTCTCCTTCTCAACGGATGCACCAGGTGCAACGAGCACTTCAATAACCGGAACATCCTTAAAGTCACCGATATCAGGAATTTTTATTTCAACAATTCGCGTCATAACAACCTTTTATTGATGAATTTACTGCCTTATCTGGCCGTCACCCAACACTATAAATTTCTGACAGGTCAATCCTTCCAGGCCGACCGGGCCGCGTGCATGAATTTTGTCGGTGGAAATGCCAATCTCCGCACCCAGGCCGTATTCAAATCCGTCCGCGAAACGCGGGGTAGTGTTGACCATCACCGAGCTGGAATCGACTTCACGCAGAAAGCGGCGTGCCCGCGTATAGTTTTCGGTAACAATCGCATCGGTATGCTGCGAGCCATACTGTGTAATGTGATCAATCGCTTGATCCAATCCCGCCACAATGCGTATGCTCAGTATCGGTGCCAGATATTCCTCATACCAATCCTGCTCAGTCGCTGTTTTCATTTGTGGAATAATGTCGCATGCTGTTTCATCGCCGCGTAGTTCAACACCTTTATCGATATAAATTTTGGTCAGCACGGGCAATATTCTCGGTGCAATCTCTGCGTGGATCAGTAGCGTTTCCATCGTGTTGCAAGTGCCGTAACGTTGGGTTTTTGCGTTATCCGCTATGCGCACCGCTTTGTCAAAGTCCGCTTCATCGTCTATATACACGTGACAAACACCATCCAGATGTTTAATCACCGGGACGCGCGCTTCTTTTGTAATGCGTTCGATCAGGCCTTTGCCGCCACGAGGCACAATCACATCAACAAAATTTTCCATGGTGATCAGTTCGCCAACAACTGCGCGATCGATGGTTTCAATCACTTGTACTGCTGTTTCCGGCAATCCGGCAAGGCGCAATCCTTCTTTTACACACGCAGCAATTGCCTGATTACTATTAATGGCTTCCGAGCCGCCACGCAGAATTGCCGCATTACCCGCTTTTAAGCACAAGCCTGCAGCGTCAGCCGTCACGTTCGGGCGTGCTTCATAAATAATGCCGATTACTCCCAGAGGCACGCGCATTTTCCCCACCTGAATACCCGATGGACGGTAATTCAATCCACTGATCTCTCCTACCGGATCAGCCAACGCAGCTATCTGCATTAAACCCTCCGCCATTGTGGCCACGCCCTTGGCCGACAAAGCCAGGCGGTCGATCATTGAGGCTTCAAGGCCTTTCGCGCGCGCATTTTCCAGATCTTTGGCATTGGCCGTTAATAGTAATGATTCATCACGTCGGAGGGCATTGGCCATGGCGATTAATGCTTGATTTTTAGTTGCAGTATCGGCCTTCGCAATCAAGCGAGAAGCTGTTCGTGCCTCATGGCCGATGAAATACATATAACTTTTGATGTCTGTGGTGTCCATGGATTAAATTTTAATCAAAATATGAATCTGCAAATAACTTGAAATTATAGTACAAGATAAGGCTTCTATTATAAGCCGCCACAGATGTAATCGGTTGCAAAACTATTTATTATTCAATCCTCACAGGCAAAATGTACGAGAAATGGCTTCGATTAGTTGCTTTTTTTGTTAATTTATTTTTTAACATCGTAGCGTAGTCTGAGAGCTGGACAAAACAACTCATATGTCGCCTGGTACAGTGGATAGAGGTATTTATGGAAAAAAGTGCAATATTAGGTGTATTGGCAGCCGAAGTAGAACAAGGGCGATTGATTTTTCCGACATCTGCTACGGCGGCGATCAAGGTCAAGGAAAAATTGGAAGATCCCGATTGTAGTATGGATTCTATGGCACGATTGATCCAAGCTGAGCCGCTGCTATCGACAAAAGTGGTTGCAATAGCCAATTCCCCTGTATTTAATCGCTCAGGCAGGAAAATTACCGACGTACGCTCAGCAGTTACATTAATCGGTATGCGAACGGTGCGAAATTTGGCAACAGCTGTGGTGGTACAGCAGCTGGTAGGGCCGCTGGCTAAAAGCGAGCAGGTTGCCCAGCTGTGGAAACATTCCGCTTATGTGGCTGCTCTGGCCCAAGTTATCGCACGCCGAATCACCCAGCAAGATCCTGAAACAGCCCTGTTCGCCGGAATGATTCATGAAATTAGCTGGTTTTACCTATTGGCTCGGGAGAAGTATTATCCAGGATTAATTGATGAAAGCATGGCGAGTTCATGGAGCAATGACGAAGAATTGGAGGACGATGGTGAACTCAATTGTGAAATTATCATCGGTACTGCCGTCTTAAAAGCACTTTCAGTTCCGGATCTGGTATTGGAAAATATTATTTATCTATGGCAAGGGTACTTAACATTTCCACCCAGCTCGCTCGGCGATACACTGTTAATTGCCAATCAACTGGCTCCGGTCAAATCTCCTTTTACTTTGCCCTCTGATCAGAGATATAGCGATGTCCCCGTTAACATTAATTTGTTGATCGATGATACAACACTGGGCGAAATATTAAAGGATTCGGAAGATGAAGTGCGATTATTGACGGAGGCTTTATGTGCATGATCTGGTCCCGATGAATATAAAATCTATTGCTTAAACTGCTTTGATCAGGGATGCTCAGGAAATTATCATCACGCATGAAGAATGGATGTCTTCGTATCAATTGATACGGATGAAATCTGATAACGTACGGTGATTGCAGCAGCTATTGCCAATATCGGTACCTCTAGGTCGATCAGAATAAATAAAATCTACGGTTAATTTCCACTGGCGACGATTGGTCATTTGCCACCTCATTAAAACAACGGAACATCCTGACCATCAATAGTAATCTTTACTATTACGGTATAACCTGCCATCAAAATATACTCTATACAAAGTGAAGGTTGTCGAACAGTGGATTTCGTATTCAAAAAGATTATCCGCTGTTTTTAGATATCAACCATCAGTTAGGAAGGAATTGTATATCTTACTGATTACATTTATATAGTCTTGTGGGAGCGGTACGAATGTACTATGCGGGGTTGTGCAGGCATAGTAAGAAATGAGTAGGAATTTCCTATAGATACAATCAAATAATGAACCTAGAATGCCACCTGTATTGAATTAAAACCTAAGTAAGTCCAAGGCGGTTGGTTTTTTAATATTTTTCTTTATTTACTCTATCGGAGATTCAAATGAGAAACAGTTTTAGACTGAAATTATTAACAGCTGCAATTCTGATGGTCAGTGGTGTTACTCACGCAGCGCCGACTGTTATGGGCAATTGGGGTGTTCACGATGATCCTGTCGAGCATGCGAGTGTATTGCTAGGAGCTGGTGCCGGATCGTTTGATCATGTGTTTACATTTAACTTAGCTAATTGGAATGGCCTAGTGTCTATCGCGGTTACCAATGATTTCGGAAAATTTAATGTTAATGGCTCCTCTTTGCAGTTATGGAAAGAAACCAGTGTTGATGGCGACTACACTAATGACATCTCTTTAGGTTCATTTGCATTTGATTCTTCATCGGTGGGAATGGATTTTGGCAATCTGGGACCCGGTAATTATTATTATGAAATTACAGGTACTGTACTGGGCCTAAAGGGAGGGTCTTACACAGTGGATTCTTACATCTCTCCAGTTCCGGAACCGGAAACCTATGCAATGTTATTGGTTGGGTTAGGGATGATTGGTTTTTCTATGCGTCGCCGACCAATTTAGAACAGATAATAATAATAAAATTCTGAGTAGTGATCTTAAGCCACAGGGGAGATTCTTCTGTGGTTTTTTATTGATTTGGAGAGTAATAAAGCAACATTGGTCTCATGCGATCAGCTGATATCAATGCAATTGCCAAAGCACTAGAACATAATCGTGGAGGCGCTCGTAATAGGTAGCAAACTCTTGTTGACTTCGCCCTCATTTATGAAGTGGAGTTTTTCTTTTTATGAATGAAGCTACTGCATAGAATGCAAGCCGATCATATTGCCTTCAGTGTCACGAAGCAGAGCAATAAAGCCGTATTGTCCAATGGACATCTTTTCGCGTACAAGGTACCCATCCATAGCGGTTGCGCGATTGGCTTCAACAGCACAATCCGTGCATGTAAAATAGACGAGCACGCCGTTACCCCCTCCCGGGCCATTTTCCATTTTGACCAACGCTCCGGATGCGCCTGCCTGGTCACTTTTCATTGGAAAACTCCATAACTCAATTTCCATTTCTGCAGGAGCGTTTAAACGTTCCAGCTTTATTTGGAATACTGATTCATAAAAATATCTGGCCCGATCCATATCCTGCACATAAATTTCAAACCAGCCAACAGGATTATTCATCTTCATTTCTCCTCAAGTAAATTAAAGCTCCGGCGTTTAACCCATTTTACAACCATACCATCAGACCCATTTCCAAAGGATGGGAGAGTAATGAATGATAAGGATAAATACGGATGAAATATTCCTGCTTGCCGCATAATTCCGGAATCAGTTTAAGTTCGAACGAATGCTCGTGCGAATCCTGAGTGCCGGTGAATTCAAATTTGAAGTGCTTGAAATTACATAGCTTGGTGGTTTTAAACTGTCGGCATATCAACAGCTCAATGACGACGTCTTCCGGGGATAGGCCGTTCAGATTTGCGGCCACCTTGAAATCCAATGCTTCATTAAAATGAATTCGTTCACAGGGCGTGTCCAATCGGCGTAATGTAACCCCTTGCCATGCATGCTTTATTTTTGTTTTCCATGCGGCTACATCCTTTGCCGCGGCAAAGTCGTTCGCTGCATATAACATACCTTTCCTACTGGCAGAGCGATAGAATTTTGTCACATATTCATCGACCATGCGGGTGGCATTGTAACGCGGTAGTAGGGATATCATTGAATGCTTGGCCATTTTTACCCAATTGGGCGAATAGCCAAGTTTGCCATAATCGTAATACAATGGAATGACCTGATCCTGCAAAATTTCATACAGTGCACGGCCTTCTTCTTGATCGCGCAACGTTCCTTCCATATCCTCCGGACCGGGTTTGATCGCCCAGCCATTTTTACCGTCGTAGCCTTCTCCCCACCAGCCATCCAGTACGCTTAGATTGATTGCGCCATTGATACCGGCTTTCATGCCAGAAGTGCCACTTGCTTCCAGAGGGTAGATCGGATTATTAAGCCAGACATCGACGCCTGCAACTAAGCGTCGGGCAAGCCGTAAATCATACCCTTCGATTAATAAAAGTCGCCCTTCAAATTCAGGAAGGCTTGCAATTTGACTGATGCGCCGGATCAAATCCTGTCCTGGAACATCAGCAGGATGGGCTTTTCCGGCAAAAAGAAGCAATACGGGGCGGTCCTGATCGAAAATGATATTTCGTAACCAATCGAGATTATCAAATAACAATGCAGCGCGTTTATAAGTAGCGAAACGACGTGCGAAGCCCAATGTAAGAATGTTCGGATTGATGGGATCAACAAATTTTAGCAGCCGGTCGAGATGTGCTTCAGAGCCGCGGTTCCTGCTATTCTGTTCACTGATGCGAGAACGAATGCCATAAAACATTTGTGATTTTAATGATTGCCGTACACTCCAGAACAAATGATCCGGTATCGCATCAATGCTTGACCAATAATCGATATCGCACATTTTGTTACGCCATTCATGACCCAAGTATCGATCAAACAAATCGGACCATTCCTGCGCCAGGAAAGTGGGAACATGAACGCCATTGGTGATATAGGAGATCGGGTTTTCTTCCGGTTCGATTTGTGGCCATAAACCCCGGCAAATATTCGCGGAAACATTGCCGTGTATTTTGCTGACACCATTATGGGTACGTGAGCCATGGATTGCCAGCGCGGTCATGTTAAAATCTGGGCTCCCTGGCGCATGTCCGAGTGCCAAGAATTCTTCGCGTGTAATATTCAGGTTACGATAAAAGCTGTCAAAATAGGTTTGCATGAGATTCGTATCGAAATGATCATGTCCTGCAGGAACTGCAGTATGTGTTGTGAAAACCGTATTGACCGCTACACTTTCCAAGGCACTTGCAAAATTGAGTCCTTGCTGTACTAAAGCGTGAATGCGCTCCAGAATCATAAAGGCAGCGTGACCTTCATTGATATGCCATATGGTGGGCTTAATGCCGAGGGCCTGCAAGGCCCGTACTCCGCCCATACCCAGAATAATTTCTTGTTCTATGCGCATGACTTTGTCGCCGCCATAGAGGTTGTGGGTGATGTAACGGTCTTGTGGAGAATTTTCCAGTAAATCGGCATCCAGCAAAAACAATGTGACATGGCCGATTTTTGCCTGCCATACTTTTATAGTGATATCACGCTGCGGGAGGGGAACTATAATTTGCAAACTTGAGCCATCCTCGCGTAGCACCGGCGTAACAGGCAAATCATCAAAGTCCGAAATGGTATAAGCAACTTGTTGATTACCTAGGCTATCGATGGTTTGAGAAAAATATCCCTGGCGATAAAGTAAACCAATTGCCACAAAGGGAAGGTGCAAATCACTGGCCGCCTTACAATGGTCACCTGCCAGGATGCCCAGACCGCCTGAATAAATGGGCAAGCTTTCGTGAAAGCCAAATTCAAAACAGAAATAGGCGATCTGATCTTGTGCATTCAGCTCTTCGTTAATCGGGACGGCAGAAGCGTCGTGGTAGGAATCGTATGTGGATAGGATGCTGTTATAAGTGGCAAGAAAAACACGATCTTTCGTGGCTTTTATCAGTACCGATTCATCCACGCGTTTTAAAAATGCTTTGGGATTATGCCCGACCGCTTCCCATAAATGGGGGTCAAGGCGGGAAAACATGGCGCGTGTAGCACGATCCCAGCTGTACCAAAGATTGTTGGCCAATTCCTCCAATCGTTTAAGACGATTCGGTATTTTAGGATTGACGGTAATAGTGAAAGCGGTACGCGTAAACATTCGTATTCTCCTTAATAAGAATTATCTTGGTATTGATTCGAAGAGTAAGGTAATCAGGATTAAACCTGAAATAGTCAAATTTTCAACTTTGACTATTAAGTAAATGATGTGCCTCCTGTTTTGCACCGAGCAAGCTGACTTCAGGATTAGTAATTATATACACAGGGAATTCGCGCATTAATTCAGAAAATCTTCCTTTGGCATGGAACGCCCGCATAAAGCCGCCAAGCTTTAGAATATTGAGAATCCTGGGCGCGATGCCGCCAGCAATATATACGCCGCCTCGCGTGAGTCCTGTCAAAGCCAGATTGCCCGCATAGGCGCCATAGATATCGGCAAATATATTGATGGATTTTATCGCGATTGGATGTTGGTGGGTAAGTGCAAGTGTCGTAATTGTGGCGCCGCTATCCTCTTCCAGGTGGATAGGTGCAAGGTTTGAGGCTGTTGTAGAGTTCATTTGCAGGAATTTGAAAATATTGGTTAATCCGGATCCTGAAAGCAATCGCTCTACGGACACATGGCCGAATTTGTTGTGGAGTGTTTCCAGTAACTGAATTTGTAGCGTGCTGGTTGGAGCAAAATCCATATGACCCGCCTCGGTAGGCACTGCAAAATAACGGTCTTCAAACCAAGTGAGCCAGGCGACACCCATGCCGGTACCTGCACCGAGTACCACGCGCATTGAGTGTGTCAGCGATTTTCCAGCCTGCAGTATTGCCACATCGTCAGGCGACAAGCTTTCAATACCTAAAGCAGCTGCTTCAAAATCGTTAATCAGTTTGACAGCAGGAATTGAAAATTCGGTAGAGAGGGTGCTACTGTTGATTTGCCAAGGTAAGTTGGTTAGTTTTGCCTGTTGCGTAACAACGGGGCCTGCGACCGCAAAGCATGCCGCAAGGGGGCGATCGGTACCTCGGGTTCGGTTCAGAAAATCTTGGAAAATTTCGGAGAAAGTTGCAAAATTGTGATTGTCATAACGGTGTGTGAATAATGCTCGCACCTTACCATTACTTATTTCTGCTGATTGCAGAATGGTTTTGGTGCCGCCGATATCTCCACAGACGAATTGCTTATTCAAGTGTTGTTTATTTGGAAATTAATCAGAAATATTATTGTGAGACTGATAAACGACTTTAACAAAACCAACGAGCAGTATACCTTGAACGGGTAGTATACATTGATCTACATGTTTTCATTGCCTCTCGCGTTAATTGACATACAATGGGCTATTCAATGATTAATTCTGGTATTGCATAATTCAAAATGACTGAACCGTTGATTATTGCCAAAATCGGCAGTGCCGAGTTAGAACTTTTGCCTGAAATGTCCACTCGGCACGGTTGTATCACGGGTGCGACGGGGACGGGCAAGACGGTGACCTTGCAGAAACTGGCAGAAAGTTTTTCGGGTATCGGTGTGCCGGTATTTATGGCCGATGTCAAAGGCGATTTAACAGGCATTAGCAAACCCGGTTCGCTGACAGATAAAATAAAAAACCGTCTGAGTATGATGCAGATGCATATTCCTGAATGGAAAGGGTTTCCAGTTACCTTGTGGGATGTGTTACAAGAAAACGGGCATCCGCTGCGTGCAACCATTTCCGACATGGGGCCGTTGTTGCTGGCTCGTCTGCTGAATCTCAATGAAACACAGGAAGGTGTGATAACGCTGGTTTTCAAGGTGGCGGATGATTATGGATTATTACTGCTCGATCTCAAAGACTTGCGGGCATTGCTGCAATTTGTCGGTGATAATGCTGATAGATTTAAAACTCAATATGGCAGCGTTTCCTCGGCATCGATTGGTGCCATCCAGCGTGGTTTGTTACAGATAGAAGAACAAGGCGGGGACCAATTTTTCGGTGAACCCATGTTGAATATTGAGGATTTGCTGCAAACTATCGATGGCAAAGGTGTCATTAATATTCTGGCTGCTGATAAGCTATTAAACTTCCCGCGATTGTATAGTACCTTTTTGCTATGGATGCTATCCGAGTTATACGAGAATTTGCCGGAAATCGGGGATCGTGATAAACCTAAACTGGTATTCTTTTTCGATGAAGCGCATTTGCTGTTTAGCACAGCATCCCCTGCCTTGCTGGAAAAAATCGAACAGGTTGTCAGGTTGATACGTTCCAAAGGTGTCGGGGTTTACTTTGTAACGCAAAATCCATTTGATATTCCGCAGAAGGTATTAGCCCAGTTGGGTAACCGGATTCAGCATGCGTTACGCGCATTTACGCCGCGTGATCAAAAAGCTGTGAATTCTGTTGCTGAAACTATGCGCCCCAATCCGGAGCTGAATATCAAGCAGGCTATCATTGAGCTTTCCGTGGGTGAAGCACTGATTTCTTTTCTTGAGCGCGACGGCTCTCCAGGTATTACCGAACGTGCGTATATCCTTCCTCCGGTTAGCCAGATTGGGCCTATTACACTCGAAGAGCGGCAGCAGTTGCTGCAATCTTCTATTGTAACGGGTGTGTATGAGCAGGAAATTGACCGTGAGAGTGCCTTTGAATTATTACAGGCGCGGACGGGTAAAAACATGTTGGCTAGTGCTTCGCAGGCTCCTGACGATGAGAGCCTGAAGAAACCTTCGGAAGAAGGGATTCTGAAAGATCTAGGTGATTTATTCTCAAAACCTTCGGGAAGACGAGGGGGGCAGCGCGAGGGGGTTATTGATGCGATGGCAAAAAGCGCAGCGCGTTCGATAGGATCGTCAATTGCTCGTGAAATTACTCGTGGTCTGCTCGGATCGTTATTGGGTAGGCGGCGTTAGCAGGCCAGCACTTAAAAACATACCGGATTATTACGCGCCATCTCCATCGGATTGTTCAACTTCTTGCAATTTTGATTAAATCAATATCTGCAACGTACATATCATTCTTTGCCGGATTCAAATCCAAAGACCGCATACATGCAGGCTCACCTTACCCATTGATTCAACTGATTCATTGCTGAATCGGCGCTATCGGAAGGTTCTCTGATTGTGCCTATTCATCCATAAAATTTACTCAGCATTGTGTAAACCGAACCATTGGGTTGGCGTTAATGGGCATGGTTTTGCTTAATTTAAATTTCTTGTTGCATCGATTGATTAAATTTCCAGAGTCTCTATAAAACAAACCGGCCATGCAAAAACTCAATATCGCTTATACCTGCAATATCCGCCATCCAGGCATGGAAGATGAGCGCTACGGTGAATTTGAAAGCCCGGCAACCATTGCAGCAGTAGCAACAGCGCTTGAGCGTGTGGGTGCGGATGTTGAAGTGATTGATGTGGGCAAGGATATTTACCATCAGCTCGAAAAGCGCAGGCACCAAATCGATCTGGTATTCAATAACGCAGAGGGCCTGGAGGAGAAAGAGTTGCGCGAAGCCATTGTTCCCTTCTTTTGTGAGCATTTGGGCATTCCGTATACCGGCAGCAGCCCCAAGACTTTTATCAACAAAATGGATAAGGCAACGGCAAAAAGAATTGTTGCCTATGAAGGAGTGCCAACAGCGAAATTTCAACTCATGGTGCCGGGCGATCAACTCAAGAATCTGGCTTTTCCCTTAATGGTTAAACCCTACAGCGAGGGAACCAGTATCGGTATCAGCCAGAAAAGCAAAGTGCATGATGAAGCAGAGCTTAATGCCGCCATTGCAGCGGTTTATTCTCAGTGTGAGCAAGCTGCGTTGGTGGAAGAATTTCTGCCTGGAACCGAATACACGATCGGTTTGATTGGAAATTATGTATTACCGATACTGGAAATTAATTTTGCCCATATTCCCGGGCATCCCCAGCTGCGCGATCCGCATGTAAAAAGTATTGAAAATCCATATATTTCTCATATGGCGTGGACAGATCAAGCCAGAAATTTTGCCAAGATGGCGATAGCGGCGCATGAAGCGCTTGAGGCACGTGATTATAATCGCATGGATTTTCGCGTGCGTGAGGGCCAGTTGTACTTCCTGGAGGCTAATGTCATACCCGGCATCCATCCAACAGACGCGGATCTCACTAACATGTGCCGGCACGTTGGCATCGTGCACCAGGATATGGTCGCACTTATCGTCGATAAAGCGGTGAAGCGGCTGGCATTGCGCTATCCCGAAAGATTCCATGACAAAACCCAATGGCTCGAGGACATCGCGGATTCAACTATTAACAAGGTGGCGAAAGCTGGTTTTCTTACTCATCAAGGGCGGATGTATACCCTGCTCGGAAAATAACTCATCTATAAATGAAATCATGATTGTTCCCATTTCTAAAGACCTGTTTCCTGATCTTGTGAAAATTGCATTGCAAGATTTCAGCTCCTTATATCAAACCGAAGTTCATGCCGAGCTGGAAGACATTGTGCATGGCCGCTGTTTCGGACTGTGTGCCGTGAATGACGGTCGCCCGATTGGGTATGTGATCGCAAAAAGAACAGTTGATACCTATCATTTGCTGACGATCGCAGTGGATGAGAACCATCGGGGCAAAGGCTATGGTTCGCGCTTACTGGATGGCATTTTTGCCGAAGTCGCGCAGCAAGGGGGAAGAATACTCAATGTCATTACCGATGCCGATGCCAGCGAAAGCCTGCGTTTTTATCTTAAAAACGGATTTTTCCTCACCGGCATCGTGCAGGATGAATTTATCTCAGGTGTGGCTCAAGTGCATCTAACCCGAAGGATGGGATCCAGTCTGAAACAAATCAATTTTACAACCGCTTAACGTTGAAAAGGACAAAGCAATGAGGATTATGGCAACAAAAATGGATGGTTGTGGCAACTCATTTCTGTTGGTTGATGAGATGAAGAACCCTGTACCCGGATTCGATCGCGCTCGGATCTCCCATGCCTTGGCAACACAACATGATACCGATGGGATTCTTTATGTGGATCAACAGCAGGGAATGCCCACGATGAAAATTTTTGATCGCGATGGCACCGAAGAAACCATGTGCGGCAACGGGCTGCGTTGTGCAACGCGTTATTTCCGCGATACTTATGTGCGCAGTAATGTATTCAACATCATTACCGGTGATGGTCTGAAGGAAGTGTTCGTCGATAACGACTGCGTGGAGGTCAATTTGGGCGCCGCACGGGATTACCGGCAAATCGATCAGAATTGCCATTATGTGTATACCGGCGTGCCGCATGTCGTGGTCATCGGTTCCGAGATCAGCTTGGAAGCCGCAAGAGCGCAGGGGCAATCGTTGCGCAACGATAAATCACTGTGCGAGTTGGTCGGCCACCCGGAAGGTGTAAATGTCAATTTCATTTGGCGCACTACGGATAGCATTACTCTGCGTACCTTTGAGGTTGGCGTGGAGGATGTTACGCAAAGCTGCGGAACCGGCAGTGCGGCAAGTGCGTATGTTGCCGCTAAGGTGTTTGGAATCGATTTGCCCATTCTGACGCATTCTCTGGGTGGTAGCCTAAGCATCAGAAACGATGGTGGGGGGTTGTCGATCAGCGGTCCGACGCGCTATCAAGGAAAAGTGATCGGGTTTGCCCACGCAAACTTTGCCAGATCCGTCGAACCGGTCGATTTCTGGCAGCGCAATTATGCCTGGCAGGGGATGTAGATCGTTTGCTCATCCTTTTGGAGTTGAAAGATCGGTACGGTTTTTATTATTGCGGCATTGTTAAAGCCGGAAAGTTTTTTCATAAGGCAGGAATATGGAATTCTCATTCGTTACTTTCTTTCTCATCATGGCTGCAATGGCCGTGGCGGATGTTTGCTGGACGCTGTATTTTATCGATGTGGATGAAAGAAGGGCCCATGCTGCCGCGTTCTGGTCGGCGATGATCATTCTGGTTACCGCATTCACCGTCACCAATTATGTCGAGAACAAGATTTATATCGCAGCCGCTTTCCTCGGGGCGTATTTGGGCACCTATGGCACGATTGAATGGAAGAAAAAAATGGAAGCGAAATCAAAGCCAAAAATGATCGATTGAGTTTTTTTGCAACACTTGCTCCGCACCAGCTGCGGTATTACATGCCATTTCATCCCTTGATTGACGAGTTTTAATCGCGCCTAATCATTGTTGAAAATTCCTGGAGTTTGCCCTACGGGATGCCGCAAACGCTGCCCTGAATTCTTTTCTTTCTCCTCCCAGTTAGTGTACGCTGCTGTTTTTTTAAACATATAAGCAGGCTTTTGGGTTGTCATGATTACCGGTGCCATCAAAAATCAAGTCGATCAAATCTGGAACACGTTCTGGTCGGGCGGCGTATCCAATCCTTTGTCGGTGATCGAGCAAATTACCTATCTGTTATTTGCCAAGCGTCTGGATGAATTGCATGCCGCCAAGGAAAAGCAGGCCAGCCTTCTCGGCGAGCCGATACACAACCCCATTTTTGAACCGCAGCAAACCGATCTGCGCTGGTCGTACTTCAAGGATTTCGACCCCGAGCGCAAATTCGCCGTGTTCAAAGATCAAGTGTTTCCGTTCATCAAATCGCTCAATGGCCGCGCCGGGAGTGCGTACACACGTTTCATGAAGGATGCAGTGTTCATCATCCCGACACCCGCGCTACTGGATAAAGTCACCAACATGCTCGACGCCATCCCGATGCACGACCGCGATACCAAGGGCGATCTGTACGAATACATGTTGTCCAAGATCGCCACCGCCGGGCAGAATGGCCAGTTCCGCACGCCGCGGCATATCATCAAACTGATGGTCGAACTCACCGCGCCCACGCCGAAGGACATCATCGGCGATCCGGCGTGCGGCACTTGCGGTTATCTGGTTGCAGCAGCGGAATATCTGGAGCAGCACCACAAAACCATGCTGCTGGATGAAACACTGAAGAAACATTTCCATCACCATATGTTCCACGGCGCCGATTTCGATTCATCGATGTTGCGCATCGGCGCGATGAATATGACGCTGCACGGCATCGACAATCCGTCGATCGACAACCGCGACAGTCTCAGCGAAGACCACGCGCTGCATCGCAACGCCTATACGATAATCCTCGCCAATCCGCCATTCAAAGGTTCGCTCGATTTCGACGGCACCGCCAAGGATCTGCTGCAAGTGTGCAAAACCAAAAAGACCGAACTGCTGTTCATCAGTTTGTTCCTGAAACAGCTTAAGCCTGGCGGGCGCTGCGCCTGCATCGTGCCGGACGGCGTGCTGTTCGGCTCCAGCAACGCGCACCAGCAACTGCGCCGGACACTAGTGGAAGAACACAAACTCAACGCCGTTATCTCCATGCCCTCCGGCGTATTCAAACCCTATGCAGGCGTGTCGACTGCGATCCTGATTTTTACACGCACCGACTCCGGCGGCACCGATAAGGTTTTCTTTTACGATATGCAGGCCGATGGGTTCAGCCTGGACGATAAGCGTGAACCGCTATTGACGCCGGAACAACAAGAACTCATCCGTCATTCCCGCGCAGGCGGGAATCCAGCACTTCATGCCCGAAACAACATCCCGGACATTATCGCCGGATACGGACAATGGCAAGCGACCCGGCAGGGTTTTGCGGATAAAAAGCAACAAGCCTTTGTGGTGGATAAAGCCGACATCGCCGCCAACAAATACGACCTGTCGATCAACCGTTACCGGGAAATTGAATACCAGCAAATCGAATATGAATCGCCGCAGGTCATTTTGGACAAGCTGGAAGCGTTAGAAGCGGAGATTTTGGAGGATTTGAAAGCGTTGAGGAGGATGTTGTGATTTCTCAGACCCCTTTGGTTAAAGTTTGCGAAATCATTATGGGGCAGGCTCCCGTAGGTAGTTCATACAATGAAAGTGGCGAAGGTTATGCTTTGATTGCTGGAGCTGGCGATTTTGGCGAATATTTCCCAGAACCAAAGAAACATACAGTTAAGCCAATTCGTGTATCTAAACTTAATGATCTTATCTTGTGTATTCGTGCAACTATTGGTGATTTAAATTGGAGTGATAAAGAATATTGCCTTGGAAGAGGTGTTGCTGGATTACGGCCTGATCCTGAAAAGCTAGATAAGAGCTATCTTTGGCACTTTATTCAGTCTAATAAAGAGCAACTTGAATCAAAGGGAACGGGATCAACATTTAAACAAATTAGCCGGACTCATATTGAAGAATGGGAAATTCCAGTTCTGCCATTGGAGGAACAAAAGCGCATCGTAGCAATACTGGACAAGGCCGATGCCATACGCCGCAAACGCCAGCAAGCCATCGCCCTCACCGACCAATTCCTCCGCTCCATTTTTTTGGAGCTATTTGGTGATCCGGTGACGAATCCTAAGGGATGGGGTTTGGTAAATTTTGGTTCGGTTGGTCAACTTGATAGAGGTAAATCAAAGCATAGACCAAGAAATGATCCAGTCTTATTGGACGGAGATCATCCACTCATACAAACTGGTGATGTCGCAAATTCTGGCGGATATATTACAGAATATAAATCAACTTATTCTGATGTTGGATTGAGACAAAGTAAGAAATGGCCTGCCGGTACTCTGTGTATTACGATTGCTGCAAATATTGCAAATACGGGAATATTGGAGTTTGATGCTTGCTTTCCTGACAGCATTGTCGGTTTCACTCCTAATGAATTGGTGACAGTCGAATATGTACAAGCTTGGCTTGGGTTTTTACAGAAGATTATCGAAGATGCTGCGCCTGAATCAGCACAAAAGAATATTAATTTGGAAATTCTTAGAGGTTTAGTGATTCCTTTGCCAGCTATTGAGCAGCAGAAGAAATTTAGTCACATAGTTCATCATGCTAAGAGCACAAAAGAAAAACTGGCTAGCAATATAAACGAAATACAAACTCTTTTTGCTAGTTTAACTCAGCGTGCTTTTTGTGGCGAATTAAGCCAAATTGCATAGATGGCGACCATTAAAAATAAATTTGTATAAACTGGATAGTGTGGATACCGGCCTTTGCCGGTATGACGGGCTATTGGGTGAAGGCTGTGATAGTTATGGCGATCATGCCGGTTTGAAGTGGAATGACTGTTAAAACATGACTGAGAAACAACCGGCGGTTTATATGTTGGCCAGCAAACGGAATGGTACGCTATACATTGGTGTGACGTCGAATCTGATCCGGCGGGTTTGGGAGCACAAGCATGATTTGGTGGAGGGTTTTACCAAGAAATATCAGGTGCATCAGCTGGTCTGGTATGAGTTGCATGCAATGATGGATTCCGCGATTAGCCGGGAGAAAGCGATGAAGAATTGGAAACGTGCCTGGAAAGTCAGCAGAATTGAAGCGGTGAATCCTGACTGGCAGGATTTATATCCTGGTATTTTGTAAAAGGCAGTGTTTGTTGATGACAATTTTAATGATCACAGTGTTGTGAAACCGTCTAACTTTAACTTTCTAGCGAAGCATTGGGCTTTTCTGCATGGCGATGCGCAACAGGTGGAACGTTACACGTTGCGTGATCCGCGCGCGGCGGCGATTTATGCGCGGCGCACGTTGGAGTTGTCGCTGCGCTGGTTGTTCGCCAATGATACGGCACTGAAACACCCTTATGAAAAAAGCCTAGCGGCAATGATTCATGAGCCGATGTTTGCCGGCAATATCCGCCAGGGATTGTTTCACGACATCAAATTCATCCACCGGCTGGGCAATGTCGCCGCGCACGGTGATCAACATATTTCCACGCAGGAGAGTGTGAAAGCGGCGATAGCATTACATGCCTTTCTCGGTTGGTTGTCGCGCGTATACACACGCGACAATGTTGCACCACAACCGTTCCAAGTGGATTGGCTGCCGCAGGCTGAAGTACAAACCCTGCCGCTAACGGTATCGCAGCTGGAACAAATCCAGCAGGAATTGGTCGTTAAAGATGCCGCCGCAGCCGCTGCTCATGAGAAACTGACGCAAACGGAAACCGAGCTGGCAGAGCTGCGTGCGCAACTAGCCGCATTACAACAGCTAAAGCAAGTCAACCAGAAAACCATCGGTAGCGGCGAATACACCGAAGCACAGACGCGCGAGCTGATGATCGACGTAATGCTGCGCGAAGCGGGTTGGGACCCGAAGGCGGCGCATGTCACGGAATTTGAAGTGCGCCAGTGCATGCCGACTGTGAACGGAGAGCGCAATGGCACCGGTTATGTCGATTACGTACTGTGGAGCGATGACGGCAAGCCGGTGGCGTTGATCGAAGCCAAGAAAACCCGCCAGGATCCGCTTGCGGGCAAACGCCAGGTGGCATTGTATGCCGATTGCCTGGAGCGACAGTTCGGCCAGCGCCCGGTCATTTATTATTCCAACGGCTACACCACTTGGTTGTGGGATGATAGCTTTTATCCGCCGCGTGAAGTGCAGGGCTTCGCCACCCGTGACGAACTGCAATGGTGCATTCATCAACGCAGTGCGCGGCAGGTGTTGCACAGCATGCAGCCGAAAGTCGGGATTGCCAGCCGCTATTACCAGCAGGAAGCCGCCAAGCGCGTGATGGAACATTTCGGTGACGCATGCAAGCGCAAAAGTTTGATCGTGATGGCAACCGGCACCGGTAAAACCCGCTTGGCAATTGCATTGGTCGACATGCTGATGCGCGCCAACTGGGTGCGGCGCGTGTTATTTCTGGCTGACCGCATTGCACTGGTGAATCAGGCGAAACGCGAATTTAACCGGCATTTGCCGCATGTGTCGGTGGCGAGCTTGCTGGAACCGATACAAGGCGATGCGCGCGTGGTGTTTTCGACGTATCCGACGATGTTGAACTGCATCGACGGTACGCGGCGCGACATCAAAGAAACCTTCAGTGTGGCGCACTTCGATCTGCTGATTATCGACGAAGCGCACCGCTCGGTGTATCAGAAATACGGCGCGATTTTCGATTATTTCGATGCATTGCTGCTGGGGCTGACTGCCACGCCGCGTGGCGAAGTGGAGCGCAATACGTATCGCTTGTTTGAACTTGACGATCACCAGCCGACGTATGCGTACGAATTGGAACAAGCGGTGGCGGATCAATATCTGGTGCCGCCGCGTGCGATTTCGGTGCCGCTCAAATTCCAGCGCGACGGGATTAAATATCGCGACTTATCGCCGGAAGAACAGGAAGAATACGAACGGCAGGAGCGTTTCTATGACGAAGAAAGCGGTGAACTGAAAGAGACCATCGATCCGCCGGCGCTGAATCAGTGGTTGTTCAATGTCGACACGGTGAACAAGGTGTTGATGCACCTGATGGAACACGGCATCAAGGTGGCGGGCGGTGATCAGTTGGGCAAGACCATTATTTTTGCCAAGAACAGTAAGCACGCGGATTTTATCGTCGAGCAGTTTGATAGGAACTATCCGCACTATGCCGGTAAGTTTTGCCAGAAAATCGATTTCTCGGTGAAATATGCGCAAAGCCTGATCGACGATTTCAAGGACAAGCATCGTTTCCCGCAGATCGCGGTGTCGGTCGACATGCTCGACACCGGCATTGATGTGCCGGAAATCGTCAATCTGGTGTTCTTTAAGCTGGTGCGCTCGCGCATTAAGTTCTGGCAAATGATCGGGCGCGGCACGCGGTTGTGCGAAAATCTGTTCGCACCCGGAGAGCACAAACAAGAATTCGTTATTTTCGATTACTGCCAGAACCTGGAATTCTTCGATGCCAATCCTGCCGGATACGATGCGGGGGTACAGGAATCGATAAAACAAAAGATTTTCAAGCGCCGCCTTGCATTGGTTGTCGCGCTGCAGAATGGATCAGCCGGAGATGTGGCGGTGAATGGTTTTGCCGCGCAGTTGAAGACGCAACTGCATAGTGGGGTGGCTGCATTGAATTTGGATAATTTCATCGTACGCCAGCAACGCAAGGAAGTGGAGCAATACACCCGGCAGGAAGCGTGGCAAATCCTGGATGAGCACGATGTGAGCGTACTTGCGGAAAAAATCAGCGGATTGCCGCTTGCGGATGCGGATGACGAATACATGCGCCGTTTTGATTTGTTGATCCTGAATCTGCAACTGGCCATTTTGCAGAACAATCCTGTGCAGGTTAATTATCAGCGCAGTGTGCAGCAGATTGTCAAAGAACTGGAGGATAAATCGGCGATACCCAATGTGGCTGTGCAAATGCCATTGATACTGGAGTTACAGACTGATGCCTGGTGGCAGGATGTTACTCTGCCGGTGCTTGAAGACGTGCGCGTGCGGTTGCGTAAGTTGACGCGATTCATCAGCCCGGAAGAAAGGGCGGATGTGTACACTCATTTCACCGATATGCTGATTCAGGAAGAAACCGCCGAGTATCAGGTGATCAAGCGCGACCCGAATCTGTACAACTACCGCGAGCGGGTGCAGCGTTTTATCCGCGAACATCAGGATCATGTCACGATCCGGCGGTTAAAAAATAATGAACCGATTACGCCGATCGATATTGTTGCGCTGGAAACTATTTTGTTTGCTGACACTGGTCCGATTTCTAAGGATGCATATCAGGAAATTTATGGTCAAGAGCCGTTGGGAAAACTGGTGCGCTCGGTTGTCGGTCTGGAGCGCAGCGCCGCCAAGGCGGTGTTTTCCGGATTTTTAGCGCAGCACCCTAACTTGAGCGCGGATCAGATGGTTTTCTTGAATGAGATTGTCGAATACTTGGTAAGAAATGGTGTTATGGAACCGCGTGCGATTTTTGAAACTCCGTTTAATCATTATCATGAGCTGGGTGTAGTTGGTGTTTTTGGCGATACATTGAGTCGGCAAATTATCGGACATATTCAGTGCGTCAATCAGAATGCCGGGATGGTGAGTACGAGTAGCGCTTAAAGGTTCGGAATAATTTTTATTTTCTATTTCGAACGGAGTGAGAAATCTTTGGTAATTAATAGAATAAATTATTCATTACTCCAAATGGCGGTGGTTCTGCGACTTTGAATAATCGATCAATACTGTCATCATCGCACTTGCTCGAACCGTTCACGCAAGTTTTTCACGACGCTGGATTCGCCGAGAATCCGGAAGAAAGCGCCTTCACCATCTGCACGTTCTTCCAGCACTTTACAGTTGGCGTAGATTTGGCTGCGCAGTTGCTGCGCTGTCCAGGGCAGGAAAAGCTCGTCTTCCACCAGATCTTGCTGGAAAAATGCGACGATTTGCTGGTGTAAATTAGCGACATCGTCAGGGCGGCGTGCGCTCATCACGATGCAAGCGGGGTACAAGGTTTTGAGCACGGCTTCGCATTCAGCTTGTGCTGCGGCATCGCCGACATGATCGATTTTGTTAAAAATGCGGATGCGTGGAATATTCTGTGCAGCAATTTCTTCAAGCACTGTGTTGGTGACTTCAAGTTGGCGTTCATAGCCGGGATCGCTTGCATCGATGACGTGAAGCAACAGTGATGCATCCAGCGCTTCGTCGAGCGTTGATTTGAACGATGCGACGAGGCCGTGCGGCAAGTTCTTGATAAATCCGACCGTGTCGCTGACAAGTATGCGCGGCACGCTCGCGGGGTGAAGGGTACGCACGGTGGTGTCGAGCGTGGCGAAAAGTTTATTGGCTACCAGCACTTCGCTGCCGGTGAGTGCGCGCATCAAGGTGGATTTTCCAGCATTGGTGTAGCCGACGAGCGCTACGCTGGCGTTTCCTCGTCGTTCCAGCCGGCGTGCACGCTGAATCTGGCGTTCGGCATCCATCGCGATGATTTCTAATTGCAATTCTGCAATGCGATCGCGGATCTTGCGTCGATCCAATTCAGTGTGCGATTCGCCAGCACCCCGTCCGCCGGTGCCGCTGCGTTGCCGACCTTGGGGTCCCACGAGCTTGGCCATTTCGCGCAGGCGTGGCGCCAAGTAGCTAAGGCGGGCGATTTCCACCTGAGCACGCGCAGCGGGGGAACGGGCATTGCGATGAAAAATCTCAACGATAACCATCGTACGATCCATCACCTCGCAACCGGTTTCTTTTTCCAGATTGCGTGCTTGTGACGGCGAAATCTCGTGGTCGACCAGAATCACGTCAATAACTTTCGCATCAGGTTTGGCATTTTGCGGTGATTTCTGCCCATTGCCATCAAATTCGTTGTTTACAAACTCGCGAATTTCCTGACGTTTCCCGGCTCCTAAATATGCTGTTGCGTCAAAACCGGAGCGTTTCTGCGTGAATCTATGCACGACTCTAAATCCCAGTGTTTTTGCCAGTTCGCATAATTCGGTCAGCGATGCTTCGAACTCCGCGTCGGTCACGCTGGAGAGCTGTACAGCCGCTACAACCGCGCACCTGGATTTTTCTTGGGATTCGTTTTGCATGTGCCGATAGCCTTTGATGGGAAAATTAAGTCGGAGTGACCATTATCGTTGATAAGGATCACTTGCAGAAAAAATATGTGTTTTGAAAATATTCTGCATTTACAATTAGAGCGCATAAATTGAAAATTATCGTTTGCGGTCTGGAACTCATTTATTCATTCGGGTTTGACTAATTTTGTGCGGTTGAAATTGAGAAGATTAATGCGTTTATTCAGTCCGGAAAAAAGGGCGAATGTGTAAACCGGCTGCACTTATGTGCTGATTCAGAAGGATGCGAGTGGGTATCAAGTAGTGAACGCGATTCTAATCTTCTATGCGGCTAATGGTGGAAATTTCGCGAAGGTGTCTGAGGCCGCGAATAACTTGTGAGAGATGAAGTCTGTTGTTAACTTGCAGAACGAAGCGCATGTGCATGTAATCATTTTCACTTTCCATGACAATATCATCAATATTTGAATCGGCTTTGGCTATTTCAGCGGCAACCCGCGCTAATACGCCTTGTTTATTGATCGCGATGATTTTAATCGCGGCTTCAAAAGTGCGAGTGATATCTTTTCCCCAAGTAACGTTCAGACAATTTTCCTGACTTTTGGCGCTGTGCGAAATGTTACTACAATTCAGCATGTGAATAATCAAGCCGGAATCTTTTTTGATGATGCCAACGATAGCGTCTCCTGGTATCGGGCGGCAACATTTGGCAAATTGGACCGCCAGACCCTCAGTTCCCATGATGGTAATAGGAGTAGCCGCTTGTTCGTGGGAAACGGATTCTGCCGGCGTTGTGAGCCGCTTAGCTACAATAGCCGGAAGCTGTTTGCCTAGGGCCATTTCCGTAAATAATTCTTCCCTGGATTTGACGCCGCTATCGCGCACTAACTTATCCCACTGTATCGCGTTAATGGAATCCGGATCGATATTGAATGAAGTGAGCGCCTGATTTAACATACGCTCACCTAATTTAATCGATTCTTCGTATTGTATCGTCTTGAGGAAATGGCGAATATGGGAGCGTGCTCTACCGGTTGCGACGTAGCCGAGCCAAGATGGGTTGGGCTTGGCATACGGTGCGGTGACGATTTCAATGCGATCTCCACTTTTCAGTTTTGTACGTAACGGTGCATTTTCACCATTAATTTTGGCGGCAACGCAGCAATTTCCGACATCGGAGTGAACAGCATAGGCAAAGTCGACGGCGGTTGATCCCCGTGGTAGCGTCAATATCTTACCTTGTGGAGTGAAAACAAAAACATCGCTAGGGAATAAATCGATTTTAAGATGTTCCAGAAACTCGGATGAATCCGTTGAGCTGCTCAATGTTTCCATTAAATTCTGCAGCCACTGGCTGGTTTTTAAATGTAGCTCATCAAAATTTCCATCCAGATTTTTATAGAGCCAATGGGAAGCCACCCCATTTTCAGCAATTCGATGCATTTCAGCCGTGCGGATTTGTATTTCGATGGGGATGCCGAACGGGCCTAGTAATGTGCTATGCAAGGATTGGTAATCGTTATTTTTGGGAATCGCTATATAGTCTTTGAATTTTCCTGGAATTGGCTTGTACAGGCTGTGCAGCATTCCTAACGCAATATAGCATGAGGGAATGTCTTTGACGATTACACGGAAACCGTAGATATCAAGCACTTCAGAGAATGATAAATGCTTCTCTACCATTTTGTTATAAATGCTGTATAGATGTTTTTCGCGCCCGGTCACTTCCGCTTCCAAATGCACTTCTTTTAGTTTTTGCGAAATGGTTTCCAGAATTTTTCCAACAACTTCACGGCGATTGCCACGCGCCGCTTTGGTTGCTTTTACCAGTACTTTATAGCGCATGGGGTAGGAATATTTAAAACCCAGTTCCTGTAGTTCCTGGTAGATATTGTTAAGCCCTAACCGGTGGGCAATGGGCGCATAAATTTCCAGTGTTTCGCGAGCGATGCTGCGTTGCTTTGCCGGGAGCATGACTTCCAGGGTCTGCATATTGTGCAAGCGGTCTGCCAGCTTTATCAGAATGACACGAACATCCCGGGCCATAGCCAGCAGCATTTTGCGAAAATTTTCAGCTTGAGCTTCTTCTTGTGTTTGGAATTGAATTTTTGCAAGTTTAGAAACACCATCAACTAATTCCGCAACTGGTTCACCGAATCTTTCGCTGATTTCCGCTTTGGAGATATCGGTATCTTCTACGACATCATGCAATAGGGCCGCTGTCAGCGTAGGGGCGTCGAGATGTAACTTGCTTAAAATTCTCGCGACGGCTACGGGATGAGAAATGTAAGGTTCCCCGGACTTGCGGAATTGTCCTGAGTGAGCGCCTAAACCAAATGAATAAGCATTTTTGAGTTGGATAATATCTTCTGGTTTAAGATACTTCGATGTTTCTGAGAAAAGAAAATCTGCTTCTGGCATTGAATTTAGTTTATTGAGTATGCATCATCAAATTACATAATATTTAGATACGGGATTCTAAGTTTAAATCAAAAATTGATACTTTGTGATTTTGGGCCTGATATCGGACAGATGGATGAGGAGTAGTCAGTCCCAGAAATTACCAGGATTTATGGACCTTATATTATTGAAAGTTGACTCACATATTTCTTGGGTTGAGAATCTCCAAGCCCACTTTGCCATGCGCAACTTCACGCAGCGCCACGACTGTAGGTTTATCACGTGCGGCTTCAACCAGAGGAGCAGAGCCAATTGCCAATTGTCTTGCACGCGCTGTTGCAACAAGAGTCATATCAAATCGGTTGGGTATTTTTTTTAAACAATCATCAACAGTAATTCGCGCCATCTTATTTACCTCCAATTATGATAATAATGTGCAAATTTTACAGTAAAAAGGAGGAAATGACGGCGTTTATTCATTCACTAATAACACTTGTTATGATAGTTGGGTGACCAAAGTTCGGTGTCTCATAATCTGCCGTTCCGTTTTTAAGCGTTCAGCTTTGACAATGCAAATTAAATCGCTGAGTGCCTCATTCAGGTTGTTGTTAACAATGATGTAATTAAACTCTGCGATATGATTGATTTCTTCCCGAGCCGCCATAAGTCGTTTTTTGATGACCTCGGAATCATCCTGCGCACGAGTTTTTAGCCGCGTTGCCAACGCTTCGACTGAAGGTGGGAGAATAAAAATGCCGATAGAATGAGGAAAAATTTGCTGTATTTGTTTTGCTCCCTGGCAATCGATTTCAAGCAAAATATCCTGCCCGGAAGTCATGGCGTCATTGAGCCAGTGTTGCGAGGTACCGTAAAGATTGCCATAAACTTCCGCACTTTCCACAAATTCGCCATTAAATAGCATTTGTTTGAATTTTTCTTCATTCACGAAGTGATAGTCGCGGCCATTGATTTCTCCACTGCGGGGTGGTCGGGTGGTGTGTGATATGGATAAATTAAGATTCAAACCTGACTGCAGTAATTCTCGAACCAGACTGGTTTTTCCGGCTCCTGATGGTGCACTGATAATAAATAAACAACCTGGAGTTTTAATCATGGTACCTGTACCCAATCAACTTTATACGTCAATAATTTCTTATTTTGAGTTAAGAGCGATCAGTATTTGCCCTTTCAGAATTCTAACAAGCTTCGCTTCATCATGGGTTATTCCTTCAGGCGATTCTGTTTCACGATCTGCATAAATTAAACCAATAGGTTTTTTATTAACTACTAAGGGAAGTATAAGAATACTGCAGGCATCAGGTAATAAGATGGTATGCCAGAGTGGCATAAGTTTTCGTATTCTAGGTATAAAAGCATTTGCAATGACGATATCTATATTTCTTTGTATTGCAAGATGAAATAAATCAGATGTGGGTACAGTAGAGAAATTGAAGCCTTTTTGATATTCCAAATTCTTTTTACCTAGTGAACTTCGTGCACGAAATGAATTCATTTTAGAATCTTTTAAGCATAGGGTAATAAAACGAAATCCAAGTGCGGAATAAAGAGAATCCAAACCCAGGTTGATAAGGTTTTCCAGCCTATAATCACCCGATGCCATCATCTCCGTTGTTTTTTGAATACCATTTAATAGTAATGGGGATGCATTATAGGGTTTGTTGCATGCATAGCGCTCAGTAATTTGCAAATTATGAGGTTCATCGTTATTGATCGTCAGTTCATTGATTAAATTTTCTTCCGCAGCAATATCGAATTCGCAATGCGTTGAATCCTGGCTGATTTTATTATTCCTATCCAAAGACTCCAAATCTGCACTGACTAGAAGTTCGCGTGTTTCCAAAGTAGCTTTACTGATTAATTCATTCAGTACGGACATAGTCAGATTAAATACTTTGCCAAAACGATTAAGCAATTTTTCTTTTAGCTCGATTTCCTCAGCAATTAAATTAGTACCTAAAACAAGTGGTGCGGCTTTTTCACAAAATTCTGCAGCTATCTGCATCCATTCTTGTTTATTCTTGGGTGTGATCAAGGCGCCGGATGGTTTTGCGCTGAGGGCATGAATCACGTTGACAGGCACATTCCATTCTTCTAACAAAGCTTCTGTCAAAGTATCAAGGCTGAAGCCAAGTACCTGCATGGATGCCTGTACTGGCGTGTGCTGGCCTTGAGTGACAAGTGCCGTCATTGAATGATAAAGATCGGGCTCATAAGTAGCTAGTAAAATACGCCCAAGATTTTTGAATAAAGCCGAAATAGAAACTTCTTCAATATCTTTGGTAAATGAAGTTAGCGCAGCCAATTTACGACTAATTACGCTTGCCGCCAGTGCATGAATTAATTCGGCACGTACATGTGCGGCATGTTTTGCGGGCATTCCATCAACTAACAATATAGCCAAGGCACTGGTTTTGACAGAATCAAATCCTAGCAGGAATATTGCTTTATTGATGCTGGAAATTTCCTTATTCGTAATTGCTTTATACGCTGCCGAATTGGATAAGCGGAGGATTTTTTGCGTTAATGAAACATCGGATAAAACATAATAAGATAGTTGTTGTATCGATTGATCATCCGATGACGACAGCTTTACAATGCGCGCGATGGAACTGCCAAGCGCCGGAAGATTGGGATCATTAGTGACGGCATCGATCAGACGATCTTTTAAGGTTTTGGCGTCACTTTTTATTGTTGTCGTAAAAACTAAGGAATTTGATGAGCCTTGAGAAAAATAAGGTTTTTGTGTAGAGCCCATTGTAATGTTCTTTTCTAGAAGATACTGATGTATATAAGATAGTGAGTTTTTGGGCTATTCATATCAGACTCTTTATTTGAATGCTAAAGAAATGAAGTTTTTCCGTTTTTAAGTTATCGACACAAATAGGAATGGGTTGATAATAAAAGTTAATCGCTATCAGGTTTAATTGGCCGCTCCCAGAGGCTGAGTTGTTCACTTGAACATCACGCCACGCTTGGCGAAATAATTCTGATGATATTCTTCTGCATCATAAAATTGGCTGGCAGGTAAAATTTGCGTTACGATCGGATCTTGCCAGCGTCTGCTTATCTCGAGCCTATCCTTGGATTCCCTTGCGGATCTTTCTTGCTCCGGTGTGAAATAAAAGATAATAGAACGGTATTGCTCTCCAATATCAGGACCTTGTCGATCTTGCGTGGTAGGGTCATGGCAGTTCCAGAATTCGTTTAGCAAGGCTTCCAAAGAGATTTCATCGTCATCGTATTCCACTAATACTACTTCAATATGGCCTGTAGTACCGGCACAGACCGCAGTATAAGTCGGATTGGCGATGTGTCCGCCGGAATAACCGCAGGTGACGTTTGTAACTCCTTTATTGCTCCGGAAAGTTGCTTCGACTCCCCAGAAACACCCCGCTCCAAAAATGATTTTATGAGTACTCATTAATATTTCTCATTATTCCTTGCGTGCTTTTTCTATGAGCCTTTCTAGGGTTTTAATGGTATCCTGCGGCGTTGCACCCATCCTCCCACTGGTAACGTACTTTCCATTAATAACCAGAGCGGGAACACCATTAAGCTGATATTGACGGGTCATTTGCGTCGATTTCGCTATCTGATTTTGTACGGTAAATGAATTGTAAACACTCTCAAATTTTTTTCTGTCGATACCCTGTTTCTCGATCCAGTCAAATAAAACAGATTCATTATGTAAATCAATTTTGTCGCGATGAATGGCATCATAAATCTTATCGTTCAGCGTATCGGCTTGTGACATGGCTTCTATAGCATAATAAATTTTGGCGGCGGATGCCCAGTTTGCGCGAAGAATAGCGGGTACGTAACGGAAGCTAACATCATCCGGGATATTCATCAGCCAGGTTTTAAGATGTGGATGCAGACTATAACAATGCGGGCATCCGTACCAGAAGAACTCCAGAACTTCGATTTTGGCGCTATCCTCAGTAGGTTGAGGTTTGGCCAGAACAATATAATCCTTACCTTCAACAATATCAGTTTGCGCACTGGTTATATTAATAAAACCAAAAGTCGACACTAAGAACAGAACTGCAAGAAACTGATAGTGATTCATTTTAATCCCCGAATAAAAGTGCTTCATTGATACTGGATTCTGTGTGTGGAAAAGATCTATTGAATTAAGCCTAAACCTTTTTTATTGTATTTTGATAAGTTGACTGTCTATACCGTTCTCTTTCAGAGAATTACTGGTTTCATCGCTATCCGATTTGTTTGTAAAAGGACCGATCCGTACCCTATACCAGATTCCTTTCTCGGCTAAATCGATTGATTGTACGGATGCAAACACACCGAGCAGCGCGAGCCGTGCTTTAAGATTTTCCGCTTCATCATTTTTTCTGAATGCACCAGCCTGTAGAAAGATTTTTTCTTTCACAACTGGGGAGGCGTTAACTTGAGGCGATTTTAGCTGTTGTGCTTGTGGAATGGATTGTTTGAGTTCATCGGGAAGCATGCGCGATGGAATGGTGGCGATCTGTTGAGGGGATGTTTCGGATGTGCTGACAGAATCCGGTAAAGCGGGTTGTGATGAGATTTCCGTTGGCCTGCTACGGACATCCGGCGTTCTGGCAGGAACTTGCGGTTGCGCGGACAGTTCAACATTTTTCCGATATTCATGATCGATCTCGGGTTCATCAATACCGGGCAGTATCTTATAAAAATCAAACCGGGGCTTTTCTTCCACGAATTTTTCCGGTTCTTCCTGTAACGAGGCAGGTGTTTTTAGTGTCGCGGTAGTTGGCTGAGTTGGATTCTTTTCAGATGTGCTGGCTGTTTTTTCAGTAGGTAAGAACGGGCTGGGCGCATAGGTAAGATATAGCCATATGCCAATTGCGCTTGCAAGACCTAAAGCATAACCGACAAATCCACCTAAGAATGCTGAGCCTCCTTTTTCATTTGCGGATTTGGTTGAAGATTTGCGAGTTTTATAATCTCGGCTCATGAGTGTCCTTAATTAATTATTAGGCTACATTTTATCAGGTGCACTCACACCCAGTAATGTTAAACCGTTATGCAATACCTGACGAATTGATGCGATCAGCGCCAACCTGGCATGTTGCAATGGAATTTCAGGAACCAGAAAACGCGTTGAATTATAGTAACTATGGAATTCGCTGGCTAGCTCTCGGAGATAAAATGCGATGAGATGAGGCGAAGATTCTTTGGCAGCTATTTCGATTGTGTCGGGAAAGTCGATCAGTTTTTGCAGCAGAGCCAACTCAGCCGGGCTGGACAATGCGTCAACGTTAGCTTCTTGCAAATCGTCGATATTACCCTCCCATTGCATCAATACGCTGCATACACGAGCGTGAGCATATTGGACGTAATAGACCGGATTTTCGTTGCTTTGCGATTTGGCCAGATCCATGTCAAAGTCTAAATGTTGATCGCTTTTCCGCATCACGTAAAAAAATCGCGCGGCATCCTTGCCGACTTCCTGACGTAATTCACGTAATGTGACGAATTCACCGGAGCGGGTTGACATTGGCGCTTTTTTGCCATCGCGATACAGTACGGCAAATTGTACCAACGCGATTTGCAATCTTTCGGCATCAAGTTCCAATGCCTGCAGCGCGCCTTTTACTCGCGGGATATAACCGTGATGATCTGCGCCCCAGATATTGATCACCTGATCAAAGCCGCGCTCAAATTTATTCAGATGATAGGCGATATCGGAGGCGAAATAGGTAAATTGACCGTTCTCCCGCTGCACAACGCGATCTTTCTCGTCGCCAAAATCCGTAGAACGAAACCAGATCGCGCCGTCTTGTTGATACAAATGATGTTTCTTTGCCAATAGATCAATTGTGTGTGCTACCAGACCATTGTCATATAGCGATTGTTCTGAAAACCAAGTATCAAATTCAACACCGAACTCCATCAAATCATTGCGGCAATCGCCTAATTGCTCAGTGAGCACAAGATTATGTATATACGTATAATCCTGACCCAGTATTTTCTTTGTATTAGCAATCAGTTTATCTAGTTGCTCATCGGTGTTTACTGCGGTTGCTCGCACAGCCTCCGGCAAACTATCCAGCAAGAGCTCAGGTTGATGGACATAACGTTGTGCATGCGCCTGAAAAATCAGTTGCGCCATGGTTCTAACGTATTCTCCTTGATAGGCATTGTGCGGAAAAGGGACATGGATGTGATTGAGTTCGAGATAACGCAGCCACGTTGATAGCGTCAAGATATCCATTTGCCGCCCCGCATCGTTAACGTAGAATTCCCGGGATACATCAAATCCTACTGCAGCCAGGATATTGGATAAGCTCGCTCCAATGGCTGCACCACGGCCATGACCCACATGCAGGGGTCCTGTCGGGTTGGCTGAAACAAATTCCACCTGGATTTTTCTTCCTTGACCAGAGGTACTATTTCCAAATGTATTTTTGCTACGTAATATGAGATGTAGAAATTGTTGTTTGGCGGAATTTTTAAGATACAGATTGATAAATCCTGCCCCCGCGACTTCCACTTTCTCCAGATAGGGTGACGATGGCAGTGCATTAATCAATAATTGTGCAATTTCCCGCGGGTTTTTATGTAACGGTTTGGCTAACTGCATGGCCAAATTACACGAATAATCCCCATGACTGGCTTGTTTAGTGCGTGTCAGTTCAACACTTATAGCGGCGGTTTCAAAAGCTGTAATGGCGCTGGATGCTTTCTTGATAAGCTTGATAAAGTGTGTTTTGAAGTTGGGGAAATCGGATGATGTCATAGTTGAGGGCAAGCAGTAGTATTAGTTTATTGCGCTGAATTAAAGCGCATTGATACAGATTTATATTTGGATCATTTTAATGTCAGACACATTTTATCAGGTGGGTGACCTTAACCCAAAAATTGCTGACGATGTGTTTCAAAGAGGCAGATTCCTGCGCTAACGGCAACATTCAAGCTTTCAATATTACCCTGCATCGGGATTCTAACCAACTGATCGCAATTTTCCCGCGTCAAGCGCCGCAACCCTTTTTCTTCAGAACCGAATACCCAGGCAACAGAACCGCTGATCGGGAAATGAGTTAAATCGTGCGCAGCGTCTTCTGCGGTACCAAAAATCCAAATTCCTTGTTCTTTTAATTGTTTTAATGTGCGTGCCAGATTGGTGACAGAAATATAGGGCACGGTATCTGCCGCCCCGCTGGAAACCTTGTACACTGTGGGCGTTAATCCAACCGCCCGGTCTTTCGGAGCAATTACTGCATGTACGCCAAAAGCATCGGCGACGCGTAGACACGCACCCAGATTGTGTGGATCTTGGATTCCATCCAACACCAGCAATCGTGCAGGTTCGGTTAATCCATTAAGGATGTCATCAATACTGACATAATTACTTGAACTATCGATATTGGCCACAACGCCCTGGTGGCGATCATTGCCTGATATGCTGGTGAGTTTTGATCCGGTGCAGGAGATTACATGGATCTTCTTGTTTTCTGCCAGTTTGATTAATTCCTGCGCGCGTTGATCTGTGCGCGTAGCATCGATAAAAATCTCTCTGATACTATTAGGGTTTTGTCGTAATCGACTGGTAACGGCATGAAAACCAAATATAAAACGAGTGCTGGGCACGTTCTAATTAAACCTGAAAAAATAATGAGACATCATTTACCGCAAAGTGTGTATAGAAATAGGACAGGTTGCACAATAACGCTTTGTGTATAGGAGTATTGTAAAGCAATTTCAAATACTAAAGAGATTTCTTGTTTTTGACTGAACCCTTTGTTTTGGATTGTCTTGTTTTCTTTTCCGGTTCAGCTATAGCAAAATCTATTTTACTGGTTTCTAAATCAACTCGAACCAGCTTGACGCGTATCCGGTCACCAAGACGATATTGTTTACCGCTGCGTTCTCCCAGTAAAACATGCTTGGTCGCATCAAAATGAAAATAGTCACTGGGCAACTCAGAAATATGCACCAGTCCCTCGACATAAATATTGTCTAGTGCGACGAATAAGCCGAATCCGGTTACGCTGCTGATCACTCCATCGAAACATTCCCCGATTTTATCCTGCATATAAAAGCATTTTAGCCAGGATTCAACATCGCGCGTGGCATCGTCAGCACGACGCTCGGTCATTGAGCAGTGTTGCCCAAACTCCTGCCAATCACCAGGCTGATAAATTTCTCCTTTTAATACCGCTTTAATCGCGCGGTGCACCAAAAGATCAGGGTAGCGTCTGATTGGCGAGGTAAAATGCGTATAAGCATCGTATGCAAGCCCGAAATGACCGGTTAGATCAGGACTGTAGATAGCTTGTTGCAGCGATCTCAGCATTACGGTTTGAAGCAATTGTGCATCCGATCTATCTTTTATTTTGAGTAAGGTCTGCGCGTAATCCTGTGCGCTGGGTTTGTTTTTTCCTCCCAGTTGAATACCGAATTCTTTCAGGAAGTTGCGCAACGTATCAATCTTTTCCGGGGTAGGGCTTTCATGAATGCGATAAAGTGTGGTCTGGCCGTGTTTCTGCAGAAAATCCGCCGCACAGACATTGGCAGCCAGCATGCATTCCTCAATCAAGCGGTGTGCTTCGGTGCGTTGTACTGGCAAAATCTTTTCGATTTTTCCTTGATTGTTGAAGAACATCTGCGTCTCGGTAGTTTCAAAGTCGATTGCGCCGCGCTTCTTGCGGGCTTTTAGTAAGGATTTAAAAAGCTTATAAATTAATTGCAAATGAGGTAATAATTCTGCATATTCCTGTGCTTCGCAGCTTTTTGCGTCATCCAGCATTGCAGTAACTTGGGTATAGGTTAAGCGCGCGCGTGAAAGCATTACAGCCGGATAAAAAGAATAATTCAATATGTCGCCATTGGCTTGGAATTGTATTTCGCATACCATGCACAGACGTTTCTTGTCAGGATTGAGTGAACATAATCCATTAGATAAAATCTCTGGCAACATTGGAATGACACGACGTGGGAAATAAACCGAATTTCCTCGATTGAATGCTTCTCGGTCAATCAGATCGTGTGGTTTGACATAGTGACTGACATCTGCGATAGCAACATATAATCGATATCCTTTACCATCATTTGTGCAGAAAACAGCATCGTCAAAATCCTTTGCAGTCTCACCGTCAATGGTTATCAGCGGTAAATGACATAGATCTTCGCGTCCGGATAGGTCTTTTTTTAATACATTTTTTGGAAATTTGATTGAGAGTTCCTGAATATCAGGTGAAAATTCGTAGGGTAAGTCATGTTTGCGCAATGCAATTTCAATTTCCATTCCGGGCGCGGTATAGTTGCCGAGAATTTCAATAATTTTACCGATAGGTTGTGTGTGCTTGCTGGGTTGCTGAATGATTTCCACCATGACAACTTGACCAGCTTGGGCCTTCAGCGAGTGCTCCTGAGCGATTAGTATATCCTGACTGATGCGCTTGTTCTCCGCTGCCACCGATAGAATTCCGTGATCAATGTGTAACCGGCCTACTAATTGCTTATTGCAAGATTCTAATACCTCCACAATTGCAGCTTCTCTGCGTCCTCGTCGATCCAAGCCAATTTCGCGTACAACAACATGGTCACCGTGTAATGCTTTTTGCATTTCCTTTGCGCTTAAATACAAGTCTGCACTACCGTCATCCGGGATCAGAAAACCGAATTTATCGGCATGACCCTGAATTCTACCTTTGATCAAATCTAGTTTCTCCATCACGCAAATATCGCTTTTGCGGTTACGGAAAATCTGGCCTTCGCGCATCATTGCTGACAAGCGGCGATTAAACAGATCTTCTTCTTTTTTTGTAATGGATAGCAATTTTTGTAATAAGCGCTCAGCCACCGGAATACCTTGCTGTTTTAGAACCTGCAAAATATATTCCCGGCTAGGTAACGGGTGTCCGTAGCGTTTCTTTTCGCGTTCATAATGCGGATCAAAGCTCCGCAAGTTTTGTTTCTTCTTATTTGACAAAGCAGTGATTTCCTATAGAATTACGCGTTCTTTGGCAGCCTGTTTGGCTGTTCTTTGCCCAGATGGCGGAATTGGTAGACGCGCATGGTTCAGGTCCATGTGCCTTCGGGTGTGGAGGTTCGAGTCCTCTTCTGGGCACCATCAATCCCAATACAATAGCTTGTTGAATAAAAAATTATTATTGCTTGGTATAAGCTTGGTATAAATTGGTATGTCTAAATATTTTTTCTAGTTGTTTTTTAGTTAGCAAATTATATCAATTATGCTTATCTTTATTTTATATCACATCTCTGATGTAGTATTCCAAAATAAGGTAAATTCAATACTCCTCCTTCAAAATTCCTGTGCAAAAAATTTAATGAGCTGAACGATCTATAATCTATAGACTGTAACCTGTAACCTGTAACCTGTAACCTGTAACCTGTAACCTGTAACCTGTAACCTGTAACCTGTAACCTGTAACCTGTAACCCTTCGGGAGGTAAATTTTTTGTTTTATTTCTTCTTTACTGATTTCTATCTTCTCCGGCTTTTCCAGATAAGCTAGCTCTTGGCTGCTGTTTAATCTTTGCATCATCATTCATATATCCGCAATCAATTAACCAATAAATGTGAAATCGTTTGATAATCAATATCCTTGTGTACATATATGATAATGTTGATTCCTATCATATGTATCCTGGATTTCTTACAGATGAAATGTGATTTGTAAAGAACAGAGATAAATGACTTGTTATATAATGTGTTTTCTGATATTAGTACAAAATTTTTATACACTACCAACTACTGGAAGCGATAGGAGCCTTAAAAGATGTCAAAAGAGCTACAAGGTAAACAAGTGACTCCCTATGAACCAAAATCGGGTGAGGAATATATGAGTCCTAATCAGCTATTGCATTTTCGCAAAATACTGGAAGGTATGAAAATTGAGCTTAGTCAAGAAATTGATCGTGCTGTTCATACGATGCAGGATGAGGCAACGGTTTTTGCTGATCCTAATGATCGTGCGAGTCAAGAATCTGATATGACGCTTGAGTTACGAAATCGTGATCGTGAGCGTAAGCTCATTAAAAAGATTGATGAAATTATTGGTAAGATTGATTCTGAGGAGTATGGCTATTGCGAGAGCTGCGGGGTGGAGATTGGATTAAAAAGGCTTGAAGCAAGACCAACGGCAACGCTCTGTATTGATTGCAAGACATTAGATGAAATGCGCGAGAAACAGATAGCGAAATAACGGTGATAATATCAAGATTAAGTCATTATAATATAATTATTAAACCCTGTAAAAATACAGGGTTGCATGTATGCCCCAATGCAGTTTTAAGTGAGGGATTTCATCTCATGATTCTTCCTTCGTCATAGGATCAGAATCAGACGGATTTTCATCAGAAGATACAGCTTTCATACTTAGCCTTAACCTCCCTTTGTCGTCAGCTTCAAGAACTTTAACCCGTACCTGTTGACCTTCATTAAGGTGATCAGAAACATTATTGACTCGTTCATTGGCAATTTGAGAAATATGAAGCAATCCATCTTTGCCAGGAAGGACACTTACTATCGCTCCGAAATCAAGCAGTTTCAGAACTACACCATCATAGATTTTTCCAACTTCAACTTCTGCAGTAATATCTTCAATACGTTTTTTAGCAAGCTCGCCACCTTCGGCACTGACGCATGCAATTGTTACCTGACCATCATCGGTAATATCAATGGTAGTACCTGTTTCTTCCGTAAGCGCACGAATGACAGCACCACCTTTACCAATTACGTCACGAATTTTTTCTGGATTAATTTTGAGTTTTATAATACGTGGTGCGTGGACCGAAATATCTTCGCGAGTTGATGGTAGGGCCTGTTTCATAATTTGCAGAATATGCATCCTTCCTTCATGAGCTTGTATCAGTGCCGCATGCATAATTTCTTTGGTGATGCCTTGTATCTTAATATCCATTTGCAGTGCGGTAATACCTTTTTCCGTACCGGCGACTTTAAAATCCATATCACCAAGATGATCTTCGTCGCCGAGTATATCCGTAAGAACTGCGAAGCGGTTTCCATCCTTGATTAATCCCATGGCAATACCCGCAACATGAGCTTTTAGGGGTACTCCGGCATCCATTAGTGCAAGACAGCCGCTGCAAACCGATGCCATTGAGCTAGAGCCGTTGGATTCAGTGATTTCAGAGACAACTCGCAAAGAATAGCCGAACTCTTCAGGGGGGGGGAGAACAGCAACAAGAGCGCGCTTTGCCAGGCGTCCATGCCCGATTTCACGGCGTTTGGGAGTGCCAACACGACCTATTTCTCCTGTGGCATAAGGGGGCATATTATAGTGGAGTATAAATCGCTCATTATAATCACCTTGTAATGAATCAATTTTTTGCTCGTCACGAGCAGTGCCTAAAGTGGCAATTGCAAGTGCTTGTGTTTCGCCGCGAGTAAAGAGTGCTGAGCCATGAGTGCGGGGTAATACCCCATTACGAATCGTTATAGCTCTGACTGTGCGAGTACCTCGACCGTCAATGCGAGGTTCTCCATCCAGTATTTGGTTGCGGACGATTTTTGATTCCAGTGAAAAGAATGCTTCCATAAAAGCTTGTAATTCGGGTCCGTTCTCTGTGCCGACTCCAAGTTCATTCGATATACGCTCTCTAGTTGTTTTTATTGCTTCAGAACGCGTTTGTTTTTGTTTTATTTTGTATGCTTGCCGTAAATCAGCTTCTGCCATCATGGCAATTTTTTCTTCAAATGCGCTGTCTTTTGCAGGTGGTGTCCAATCCCATGCAGTTACACCAGCCTCATCAGCAAACTCATTAATTGCATCAATAACTATCTGCATTTGCTCATGGCCATATGTTACGGCACCAAGCATTACTTCTTCCGATAACTCTATTGCTTCGGATTCAACCATCAAAACGGCGTGTTGCGTTCCTGCAACAACCAAATTTAATTGTGTATCCTTAAGTTCTGAGGTAGTTGGATTTAAGACATACTCATTGTTGATGTAGCCAACGCGAGCTGCACCGAGGGGGCCATCAAAAGGAATTCCAGAGAGAGTCAATGCGGCAGATGTGCCAATAATCGAAGGAATATCAGGGTCAATTTCATTGTCAGCCGACATAACAGTAGCTACTATTTGAACCTCGTTATAGAAACCTTCGGGGAAAAGTGGACGGATCGGGCGATCGATTAATCGCGAAGTTAGTGTTTCTTTCTCGGATGGGCGTCCTTCACGCTTAAAGAAGCTTCCTGGTATTCTACCCGCCGCATAAGATCTTTCCTGATAGTCGACAGTAAGTGGAAAAAAATCCTGACCAGGTTTTATGTTTTTTGCACCCACTACGGTCACAAGTACTACCGTATCATCCATTGTAACTACTACGGCACCATGTGCCTGCCTTGCAATTTCACCTGTTTCCAGTGTAAGTTGATGTCGTCCGTAGGTAATGCTTTTCTTTATAGATTTCAATTAATAACCCTTTTTCTTCTGAATAAATTTTTCTAAATCTTGGATTACCTGCAAGCCAACGCATTGATTGCATGACAACTTTAATGGGAAATAATTTATGTGATAGCTGCCAATTAAGTAAAAGAGGCACGTTTATTTACGTAAGCCAAGGCGTTCAATCAATGTCTGATAAGTATCTAAGTTACGTTGTTTTAAATAATCAAGTAACTTGCGGCGGCGACCAACCATACGCAGTAAACCGCGCCGGGAATGATGATCTTTGACGTGAATCTTGAAGTGTCCTATCAAATCATTGATTCTGGCTGTTAAAAGTGCAACTTGAACTTCTGGAGAACCAGTATCCCCTTCTGCTCTTTGATAGTCGCGTACTACCTGTGCTTTTTGGTCGATTGTGACTGACATAAATTTCTCCGATTAAATTACCCTATTATTATAAAAGCCCGAAATTTTACTCTTTAATATTGCGCTTGTCCAAACTGGATCCAGGTATGTTGCCCAAGTTACGATGTGATAATGACAGTGATGATTGCAAAAGTGAATACAGACATGATAAGCGACAAATTGTGATAATTCTTAACCAACTCTAATTAGCATGCGGCGTGCCTTAAATAAATTCTAATTTTGAAAATTAATGGTATTTAACATTTGTACAAGTGAATAACACTTTTTGATTGTTAGCCGGAAAAATCATGCCAGAATTTTTGCACATTGATAAGTTGCCGTTGGGTTTTTCGCGAGCCTGAATCAAATCTTCACACCTGTGAGTTTTTGCCCCCATTACCTGAGGGATTGGTGAATTGATCATTCAACGCTTGGATGTAATCATTGGCTTCATTAATAATTTCATCAATCGTCTGTTGCGTAGTTTCATTCCAGCCTGCAGGGTTTTTTAACAACATCGGACGATATGCCGCCGTACTCCTATTAAAAGCATGCAGGTATTGTTTAAATGTTTCATGATCATTACCCAGTTCTTTACCTAGTTTTCTCAGCAATCCGTTGGCAACAGTGCGACGGATAGAGAAATGTACATAAATGATACCAATCAAAGCAAATGCGGCAATAACAACCGATGAGGTTTCGCCTTGCATGAGCTGAGTGGCAAATGTTTTTAGAAGATCCCAAGATTCGGTCATAGTAAAAGCGGTGCTTGCCAATATTGCCAGAGTGAAAAATACCAATCCATCAATAAGGATGACTTTATTTTTCCATTTCTTTAACATTTCACAAAGCTTATTAACCTTTTTGTTTTTAATATCTTTTGCAGTTTGCTCAAGTTTTCCGACGATTCGATACGAGCGCTCCACTTCGATTTGGTGCATCCGTGCATCGATATCCGCCATATCTTCTTCACGTTTTTTCTCAAAGCGTTCTCGAACATGGGGGTTAGCAATTGGAACAGCCGCACTTGGATTATAAATACGATAAAATCGCCCGCTGATTAATCCTACTTCTGCAAGAGAGCGTTGCCAGGCTGATACAACTTCTTCAGGGTTGTCTTCTTGTGCGGTAACATCAATTTGATTGAGAATATATAAAAATTTATTTGCATCGGCCCGGTTCACACTAGCCGATACCAGATAAGCCAATGTATCCTGCATGGCTTTGGGTTCCGGATGACGTGCATCAAAGAATACCAATACAAGATCTGATAAATTAATGATGTGCTGAGTTAGGCGCAATGTAGATGCACGCTGATTGTCAGCGTCAAAACCTGGGGAATCAATCATAATTTTCCCGCGAATATTTTCAGATGGACAAGTTTTTAATTGTAAATAAGCATCGATACGTTCTTGCCCAGCTTCGGAAATTTCATCAATGCTGCGGCTGATTTGAAAAAAAGGAAATCGCGGATCCGCATCAAGCGCGATACCAGGAAGAGTTTTGGCTTCATTGTGACGGCTAAAGCAGATTACTGTAAATTTATCATCAACAGCCTGATTGCCAGTGCGTTGCAGTGGCATATTCAAATAAGAATTAATATAGGTTGATTTGCCAGCAGAAAATGTACCCAATACTGCAATCATGGGCCACCACGTTACACATGTCGCATAAGACTCATCTTTATTGATTAGCCCCATGCTATGACCCACGTAGTCCATTTTTCTGAAACTTTTGACGGCATTAGCCAAAGTTGGATTGTCCGGATGCTCATCTACAAGATGTTTCTGTAGGCTTTTTAAATACTTATTAATTTGAGTCGAGTTGTGTGGCATAACAATCCCTTTTCAATCTTATAAAAAGTGTGTTCCATGCATGAAACGAACGATGCATTTTAGTAAATTCATTCTACTTGTTTACAGTCAGTATTTTTCTAATGAATTATTTGATCCTCGACAAGCGAAATGTAAGCTCATCAGATTTTCTGTACGCATACAGCAAAAAGATATCGCATTGCAATGAGTTATAACGCATTAAATACAGGCTTAATATTAATCGGGAACGGCTGACTTGGGATTCTATCAAGAACAATGATAGCTTGTCAGCAAATCATATCCCATAATATTTATGCTTAATTTCTGAGAATTGACATTATCTCCTGACTCAGTATGCGGTTCTGATTGAATTTTGACCATCTATTGTACATTCCATAATGAAAGACTAAGGTGGCTTTGTCCCTCATCGATGGATGACTTCATAGAGGTTTGCGCGACGAGCTTATTTACGCCATAGAGATAGAAATAAGAAATTGACGGTTGCTTCTTGCATCTAATCCTATATCCGACTAGGTTAAAGTTTTGTCGGTTGAGGGTGCCATGAAGACAGCTCGACAACGGGAGAAGGCATCACTTTTGATGTTGCAGGGTGGTGTGAAAGAATTTTTAATGATATTAAATAATCAATGAGATAATTATCAAAGATCATATTGAATCGCATAAATATTAAAGTGCTGTGTCTTTATACTGGCAATGTATAAGGTAGTGATTTTATTTTTAAGATCGGACCTTGCAACGATTGCCAATGAATATTGCAGGTATTTACGCTACTTTGCTGGATCACTGCCAGTGCATCATATCCTCCGCAGGGCGATGGTGCGATATTAACAATATTGCCACAGGATTGGTCAACCATATCTGCACTATAAAGCGCATCGCCAGCCTTAATTGTTTCCGTAGTGGTGAAGTGCACTAGAAACATGCGACGTTTAAGCTTACCGAGATACTGTGTTCGTGCCACAATTTCTTGCCCGGGATAACAGCCCTTTTTAAAACTTACTCCACCGATTGCATCCAGATTAATCATTTGCGGCAAGAAAGTTTCTTGGGTTTCTGGCAGAATAATCGGAATACCTGACTGAATATCTAGCCAATCCCAACAAGCTGTACCAACTGGGTTAGCATTTTGCTTAAGACGTTCCCAAACAGCAGGCGCATTTTCAAGCGACGTGATCACTTCCATACGGTTATTCGCAACATGCAGCATGCTAATTTCTTTATCAATTACGGGATCTGAATTATTTGCGGATTTGCAAAATTCAGCTGTTAATACAGAAACATTAGGTCCTGCAACACCAATTCGAATCCAGGCATTGCTGATATCGGTCAGTTGGACTTTAGAACGCAGTATATACAATGATAAACGTTTTATCGTGGAAGCGACCAAGCTGGCAGGTAATTGCATAATCACACTTTGATTCTTTTGCCACAGTAAGAAACTTGCCAAAATTCGGCCTTTGGAAGTGCAATATCCCCCATATTGCGCTATTTCCGAACTGATTTCCCGGATATCGCAACTAAGCTGGCTTTGTAAAAAATTTTTTGCGTCATCTCCAGAGAATTGAATTAATCCGCGATGTGAGAGATCTGTCATAATGGTTTTGTTTCGCGTGTCGCTAAGTTCTGCAGAAATATCACCAAAATGCAATACGCAATTATTCAAAATGACAGCATGTTGATTACATAAATAGGTTTGCCAATCAGAATTCATACTAATATAGTTCGAGAGTCAATATGGGCGTGATTATACGATATCGTGTCTGGGTAAAATCAAGAAGCGGTGAAGGAAAATTGCCATTATTCGTCAATTATTGAGGGCTATGTAATTTATTTATGGCGGCTTTATCTATCCACCGTAAACCTTCATTCCGGCTCGCTGTGATATTGAGTTCAGCGCATATTGCAACAGCAATTCTATTGTGGCCGCTGTCACTTTCCTTGGAAGTCAAAATGTTAATCGCTATCCTGATAGTGATTAGCCTGATTCATTACTTGGGTCGTGATGCGTTGCTTTATGCAAATAAAGCGGTGATTTCTTTTACGCTCTCGGAAAAGATGCAATGTACAGCGATCGCTCGATCCGGTAAAACGACTATTTGTAAGGTATTGGGGAGTACGTTCGTTGCACCTTATTTAGTGGTAATAAACCTTAAGCCTGAAGGTGAGTTTTTTCCTTGCAGTATTGTAATATTACCCGATGGTATTGATCTGGATATGCATAGACAATTAAGAGTTTGGCTTCGCTGGAAATGGCAAGGCGATAAATAAGCTAATGATATACCCAAAATCTGTGCGCTATACCGCAATAGGTAATTCATCAAAAACGGTATTCAAAGTAATTGTGCTGTGAATTTCGTTATACTCAATAAAAGGGGTTATTGATAGTTTCGCCAAGTCGGTTTGCACTAATAAATCCCTTGAATGCTCTACACAAAAAACGATAGAAAACCTTCTATATTGAGTTGATAATTAGGAAAATTGCTAACCATGTTACGCAATTAGTTATTTAATTTGAAATTTTTGCATTAATGAGACAATTCTTTTTAATATTTCTAACGATTAGCTTACTTGGGTGTAGCGCTATCACAGCAGTAAATCAACGTTCATTTATCGATGTCAAATTGATTGGGGTATGGGAAGGTGAATATGTGGAAGAAAGTGGAACTGTAAAAAGATGGACACAAACACGAAATGCTGATGGTACATATACGATTGATTTCAGTTTTACAGGACTGGATGGTACCGTCAGGAATTTTACCGAATCAGGCAAATGGTGGATAAAGGGAAGTCTTTTTTATGAAGTTGCTTTGCCACAAGAGGGAACCCCGGATAAATATCAGTATTCTTTCAAAAAGAAAGAATGTGTAAGTTTCGTTCTAGTTGAGAGCTATGAATTAGCTGAAGGATCAAGTAACTATGAGTTCAGTGAATGTCTTGCTACAGATTCACCCCCTGCAGCTATTGGCGGATCGATTTGAATTTTTGTTCGCTTATCGTTTGTTATTGTTACTGAAACAAAAAATGTAATTTGATAATACTAGCGTCGATTTACCTTTTCGAAATTATTGATAATTCAACGCTGCATGGCCCTGCAATTTTATTACAGCTTACCTGCAAGATTCAGTAATCATAATTGTTAACCAAATTTGAATTTAATTGTAATAAAACTGCTTCGGCTATTGAGTGACAAGTATTCCACCCTGACATGCGTTGCGTTAATTTGGCCATTAATAGGTAACAAAAAGCTTGATTAACGCATTTGTGCTTCAACGAAAGTCGTTTTCCGGCTAAAGTCATCCCAAATATATGCGGGCTTAACAAAAGGTGTGGTAGGGATCAGGAATGTTGCAATATCAAAAGCGCCACTTAGAGAGCGTCCAACTGCATTGGCAATACCCGTGATAAACCCGACCGTCATGCCGTGGATGACACCATCTTGATTGCCGACAATACTAATCGTTTTAGGTATTTCGGCTACGCCTGTCACAGCATTGGCAAGACCTGTTCCTAATTTCTCAACTACTTTGTCCGGGTATTGCTCGGCAAATGCAGGATTAACAGCAACCAGGAATATTGCAAATGTGATTATCAGTATCTGAATTATTGTTTTCATAATCGTTATTTCCTAAGTAATTGATTTTAAAATGTTATATATGTTATTCAAAAATAAATGTTTTTTTATTTGAGATTTTCTATTTTGGTTGACTGTCTTAAAACGTTTGTGATTTTCTCAACTTCGCGTTCGATTTGTTGTTCTGGATAGTCGCGGTTCTGTAGTTCGGTTCTGATTCTATAAGCTATTTCCAGAATCAGAAGATCCATCGTGCTCTTATCATTTCGCTGCGATGCCTCTTGATATTCTGTCTGAAACCGGGTGATGGCTTTCAATATGGCGTCTTCATTAAGATTCAAGCTGAATAAAATGGATTCTAATTCAAATTTCAAATTACCGGATAAAGCTGGCTGCATTGATTTCTGGTCTTGCGTCGGTTCGTAGGGTATGTACTTAGGCAGCATTACCGATAACATAATCAAAGCCACACCGGAACCCACTGTAACAAAGACAAAATGCCAGCGTTGATATTCTTTTCCGCGAAGCTTTATACGATTGATGCGTCGAAATCCAAGCCAGGTTTGAGCCACTATTCCTACAAAAAACAGAATGACACCAAGTGCCATGGTAATAGGTACGATCGGGTGCACAGTTAAACTCCTAGGTTCTTATCTTAATGTTTTTGTTTATGTATATCTTTTGTAAAAAATAATTTTAGTCATCTTGCGCCACATTGTTAATGAAAGATGATTCAATGATTCTGTTTGATCGTATATTCTAGCTCAAAATGACGCTGAGTTATTATTCGTTTGGCAATCCTGTTAATTGCTCGAGTGATTTCTTTATGTCAGAAATAATATAAAAGCTATCATTATATATTCCTGTTTTATATTATTTTAATTAAATTACGTGGTGATAAAAATAAGTGTGGGAGGGTGGCGGTGGGTTTCCAGTCGACGCAAAATTATTGACGCTTCATTCATGGAATAAAATTATAATCAATGACCGTTTTATACTTTGCATATTTTTCTGACATAAACTATCCGCAGATAACGATTAAAATGTACTCTTGATATACAATACGCTTACTATTAAGGCGGTTAATTTAACATGATAAAAGCTCCAGTAGTTTGAGGGAGTTATTTTGAATTAAGGGCGCCATGAAATGATTCCTTGCTGTTAGGTCAGATGAGAAAGAAGTATCATATCGAGTAAATAGGATTACTATGTACCTTATCCTGGGTACGATAAATATATTTTTTAGGAGAATCGAATGTCGCAAAAACACCCGGTTATCGCCGTTACCGGATCTTCAGGTGCAGGTACCTCAACGGTAAAGACTAGTTTTGAACATATATTTCGTCGTGAAAAACTAAAGGCGGTTATTGTAGAAGGTGATAGTTTTCATCGCTATGATCGCGAAGCGATGAAGCAAGCTGTGGCAGAATCGGAAAAAAACAATGGACGCCCGATCAGTCATTTTGGTCCGGAAGCCAATGAATTTGAAAAATTGGAAGCGTTATTTAAGGAATATAGCAATAACGGCAGCGGACAGACGCGTCTATATCTGCATAATGATGAGGAAGCCAGTCCGTGGCAGCAGAAAGCGGGCACATTTACTCCATGGTCACCAATCCCAGCTGGTTCTGATTTATTGTTTTATGAGGGCTTGCACGGCGGTGCAAAGAGTGATACGGCCGATGTTGCCAGATATGTGGATTTGCTGGTTGGCGTGGTTCCGATCGTTAATCTTGAATGGATTCAGAAAATATTTCGTGATACCAATGCTCGGGGTTATTCAACAGAAGCGGTAACGCACACGATCCTGCGTCGCATGCATGATTATGTGCATTACATTACGCCGCAGTTTTCTCGTACACATATCAACTTCCAGCGCGTGCCCACTGTCGATACGTCCAATCCGTTTATTGCGCGTGAAATTCCAACGCTGGATGAAAGCCTTGTGGTAATCCGCTTTAGAAACCCGGAAATGGCGGATTTTCCTTTTTTGCTGAGAATGATTCATGATTCATTCATGTCGCGCCCCAATACCATTGTTGTTCCAGGCGGAAAAATGGGTATGGCGATTGAACTCATATTGACGCCAGTGATTCTGGATATTGTCGCTAAAAGTAGAGTCTAGAAATTTTTTGATCGGCCTCGATTAATTCATGGATTGCGATAATATGTGAATGCTTATTTATCGGATTCTGGATTAATCAAAGTGCCGGAAATCCAATTCATGCAGCTGTTCTTAAATATGTCCAGACTGCATTAGCTCTATCCGCTCATGACTTCTTTATTATCCGATCTGAATCCGCAGCAACTGGAAGCGATTACATTGCCACACCAGTCTGTGTTGGTTTTAGCTGGTGCCGGTAGCGGTAAGACACGCGTATTGACGACGCGCATTGCATATCTGATCCAATCGGAGCAAGTAAGTCCGAGCGGTATTCTGGCTGTTACATTTACCAACAAAGCAGCTAAGGAGATGCTGGCGCGGATTACCGCTATGCTGCCGATTAATCCGCGCGGAATGTGGATTGGGACATTTCATGGATTGTGTCACCGCATGTTGCGCTCGCATTATCAAGATGCCGGTTTGCCTCAAGCGTTTCAGATCCTGGATTCTGCGGATCAATTGGCTTTAATTAAACGTATCTTGAAAGATTTATCCGCTGACGACAAGAAATTCCCGCCCCGTCAAGTTCAGTGGTTTATCAACAATGCCAAGGAATCTGGTTTACGTGCCGCTTATGTTACGCCCGATGATGTTTTCTCACGCCACATGCTCGAATTTTATCAAGCATATGAGCAGCGATGTCATAAAGAGGGTGCCGTGGATTTCGCCGAATTGTTGTTACGCAGTTATGAACTGCTGAGCCGCAATGAAATCTTATGTCAGCATTACCGGGAACGTTTTAATCATATTCTGGTGGATGAATTTCAGGATACTAATCCACTGCAATACAAATGGCTCAAATTGCTGGCGGGTACGGGAACGAAGGAAACGGCGGCGGTTTTTGCGGTCGGTGATGATGACCAAAGCATTTATGCGTTTCGTGGTGCATACAGCGGCAACATGAAAGACTTTGAGCGCGACTTTGGCATCACAAAAATAATCAAGCTGGAGCAGAATTATCGATCCCATGGGAATATTCTGGATGCAGCTAATGCATTAATTGAAAATAATAGCGAGCGTTTGGGTAAAAATCTTTGGACTGCTGAGGGAAGGGGCGAGCCATTACGTGTTTACAACGCGCCAAATGATTTCGATGAAGCCGCATTTATTGTTGAAGAAGTTAAAACTTTGCATGCGGAGGAGGGTATCGCCTTATCAGAAATTGCGTTGCTATATCGCTCCAATGCACAATCACGAGTACTTGAACACAGCTTGTTTAATGCTGCAATACCTTATCGTGTCTATGGGGGTATGCGATTCTTTGATCGTCAGGAAATCAAACACGCATTAGCTTATTTACGCTTAATTGCCAATCCTGATGATGATGGCGCTTTATTGCGTGTCATCAACTTTCCGGCACGTGGTATAGGTGCTCGTAGCTTGGAACAATTGCAAGATGATGCCAAAGCTCAAGGTCACAGCCTGTGGGCGGCAGCATTGCAAAAATGTGGCGGTGAAGTGTCATTGTTGCAAGAATCGCACAAATCCTTAAAAGGTGTAGCCAAGTTTGTATTTCTGATCATGACGATGCGTCAAAGCTGTGGCGAGTTACTGTTGCCTCAAATTGTAGAGTACATGCTGATTCATAGTGAGCTATTGGTGCATTATGCCAAAGAGCGCGAAAGTTCGGAAAGGCTCGAAAATTTGAATGAGCTAATTAATGCTGCGACCAGTTTTGTGCATGAAACCGGAAATGACAGTCTGACCGAGTTTCTTGCTCACGCTTCACTGGAAGCTGGTGAGCATCAGGCCGGCAGCGGTCGGGATGCATTGCAATTGATGACAGTTCATGCAGCTAAAGGATTGGAGTTTCATACTGTGTTTCTAAGCGGATTGGAGGAGGGGCTTTTCCCGCATGAGAACAGTTTGAATGAAAGCAATGGCATCGCTGAGGAAAGGCGCTTGATGTACGTGGCCATGACACGCGCTCGCCGCCGGTTATATCTGAGTTTTACGCAAAGCCGAATGCTACATGGCCAAACTCGATATAACATTGCGTCACGCTTTCTCGATGAAATTCCACAAGCCTGCTTAAAATGGCTGCAGGCTGGACCGAGAAATCCGGATACCTTCCTCCGCTACTCGAATGCGACTAGTCAAACCTCTGTGGATGCATCAAGAAATTCGTCAGGTATCCACTCTAGATCTTTCAACAGTGGTATTGGTGGATGGAAAATCGGACAGAGCGTGATGCATGCCAAATTCGGTGTCGGTGTTATTATCAATTGTGAAGGTTGCGGCAGTGATGCGAGAGTTCAGGTAAATTTTGATCAAGCTGGAATGAAATGGCTGTCGCTTGAATATGCAAAGTTGTCGACAGTTTAAACAGGGGGAGCTTATCGGACAGAATGATTTCAGCAGAAATTAAGCTATCGATAATGCCACCTAGTTTCAGCTAGATGGCATTGTACAATTCTCGATTCTGTTATTTATCGGGAAATCCTGCAACTGCCCAAGTTAAACCACCATTTGTTGATTTGTAGATATTATTTCTCGCAGCGCCTAAAACCGTAGAATCTACCGCATAGGTGGGTGATATTTGGAATTCAGTGAATTGAATATTTTCGTTTTCAAGCAACGATAAGGTTATATTTTGAGAAGCAGTGACTGCACCGGCTCCGTTCAGATTTGCACGGAACAATCCTTTGCCGCGAACATTGACAAAGATATTCCGGTCAGTGCCAAAATCCGGTGAAAATTCCACTTGCTGGACAACAGCATTTGAGCCCACCGAAGCATGGGTTTCTTTGCTCCAGGTAGTACCCCCATCGGTCGAGCGGTAAATGCCATTGTTTGTGCCAGCGATTACCAGATTATCGGTGGTGAATTGCGGAGATACCGCAACCCACGTATATCTTTGTCCCCCCCAACCGATCGATACGATCGAGCTAGCTCCCACGCGTAAGAAGGTGTCTCCGCCATCCTGAGTGCGCCATACCTGTCCTGCGCGTGTAGCGGCAAATGCGGTGCGATCGTTGGCATAATTAGGCGAGACGGCGACGCTTGTAATCGGATGATTCAGTGGAACGCCGCGTTGCAGCCGCCAGGTTTTTCCAAAGTCTTTTGTATGCAGCACACCATGAAATCTCGATCCGAAATAAATTTCCTGATCGTTAGTAAAGTTTGGCGATGCTGCCAGGGTAGTGAAAGTGACGAGATCAGGGTTTATGGCAGTAAATCGAGGTACAAACTTGACGTTCCAACTATCTCCGAAATCGGTTGATTTCCCTATGAATCCATTTCTTGCCGATATTACCGTTTGAGTGCCATTAGGATTTTGTACAATATCCGAATCAAAGAAATTTAACTTGTGTTCCTTGGGATTAGGCCAACCACTGGTAGACCATGTGCTGCCGCCATCAGCAGAAATGGCTATGCCACGGCCGACATAAGTTGTGGCAATCATCTTTTGATCGCTGCTGAAACTCGAAGATGCAGCAAGTCCTGTCATTAGGCCTCTTCGGGTCTGTCGTTGCTTCCATGTTGTGCCGCCGTTACTCGATAAAAACAGCCCATCGAATACTGGTAAAAAAATGGTTTTATCCGTGGCATAGGTTCGGGATACTTGCAGGTCTGTCATTTCATTGAGTAATGTGGTTTGCTTTGTGACTTGAGCTCCTGAATTGAACAGCGTCCAATTATTACCTTTATCCGTGGATTTAAATATCGATTGCCTTAAGCTGGTGCAGAATACAGTGCGATCGATCGCGTAATTCGGTGAGACCGCTATATTGTTGATTGCTTCGTTAGGTAAGTTGTTTCCTTTGTTGATAAAGGTACTTCCTCCGTCACTGCTATAAAAAATCCCAAAGCTTGGAGTCGCCAGAAATATTTCTGTGGCGTCTCCTGGTGCGATGGCCATATCATAGACAATGGTTCCTGTTGGATTTCCCAAATCGATCCAATCATTACCACTGTTAGTGGATTTTTGTAAGTAACCCGAGTCGCTTGCGATCACTAAAGTGTTATCGGTAGCGTAGTTGGGTGAAATTGCAATGACCGTTACTTTGTTGGTTTTATCGAGTACCTGAACCCAGTTTGCATTGGTGCTGGAGCGGCGGAACAGGGCTCCGTTGGCATCGGTGAAGAAAAGCACATAATCCGTACCGGATTCAGCAACCTCCATTTTTCTTACAATCAAATTTGATGCAGCAAGGCCGGTATTATAGGTTTCCCAGGAGTCGCCGCGGTTGGTTGATCGATAAATCCCGCCTTTGCCTTTGAGGCCCGCAAATACAGTTTGATCGCTAGCAAACTTTGGGGAGACACGAAGAACACTATATTCGTAGGGATGGTTCATTCCATTCGGAATATCGGTCCAGTTAAGCCCTCCATCGGTTGAACGCAGAATTTCATTGTAACGCCAACCAGTATATGCACCGTCGGTTACTAGAAACATCGTTTTATCACTGGCATAATTCGGCGATGCGGCAAAAGCATATACCATGTCATGAGGCGTATGCGCGCGCGTACTTGTAGCGATGATGCCAATTGACAAGAAGAACGTAGTAATTATGGCGATCCGCCGAATACTACCAATCTGAATTTTATTTAATTTAACAAACATATTTAACTCCTTCAAGTTTGGACTGCTCCTTGATCATTGACTTGACCACATCAATTGAGATTAAGGTTAGTAGAAATATATTTTTATACCAATGATTATTGGATTATTTTGTAATAATTACCCCTATGTTCTGAACTTGCTTATTGTTTCAGATGGCCTGGCGCAATTTATAATTGCGTATATCCCGGTTAATTATCGGGAAATCCTGCCACTGCCCAGGTTAGACCGCCGTTTGTTGATTTATAAATATTTTTTCTTGCAGCACCTACAATCGTAGAATCTACCGCATATGTAGGCGATATCTGAAATTCCGTAAATTGAATATTCTCGTTCTCAAGCAGTGATAAGGTTATATTCTGCGAGGTGGTGACTGCGCCAGCTCCATTTAGATTTGCGCGGAACAGCCCTTTGCCGCGGACATTGACAAAGATATTCCGGTCGGTAGTGCCGAAATTTGGTGAAAATTCCACTTGCTGAACAACAGCATTAGCTCCCACTGAAGCATGGGTTTCTTTTGTCCAAGTGTTGCCCCTGTTGGTCGAGCGATAAATACCATTGTTTGTGCCAACAATCACAAGATTATCAGTAGCAAATCGCGGAGATACTGCGATCCACGTATATCTTTGTCCAGCCCACCCGATTGCTACGATCGAGCTAGCACCTACACGTAGAAAAGTATCACCGCCATCCTGAGTGCGCCATACCTGTCCTGCCCGGGTGGCGGCAAATGCGGTGCGGTCGTTGGCATAGTTAGGTGAAACCGCCACACTTGTAATAGGATGTGTCAATGGAACTCCATGCTGCAACCGTAAGGTTTTGCCAGCATCTTTTGTTTGAATGACACCATGAAATCTCGTGCCGAGATAGATCTCTTTATCGTTAGTAAAATTCGGCGATGCTGCAAGTACAGTGAAGGTAACAGGATCTGGATCTATCGCAACAAATCTTGGAACATGATTGACAACCCAACTTTCTCCAAAATCGATAGAATTCCCAATACCTCCGCTGGTTGCGGAAATAATAGTTTGAGTACCGTTAGGATTTTTTACGACCTGCGAATCGAAGAAATTCATCCTCCTTCCCGTTGGATTGGGCCAACCGCTGGTAGACCATGTTGTGCCGCTATTGGTAGAAACGGCTATACCCCTTCCGAAATAGGTTGTGGCAATCATGTCTTGACTACTGTTGAAACTAGTAGATAGCGCAAGTCCTGTCAGTATTTCCATTCGTGTTTGTCTTTGCAGCCATGTGGTGCCACCGTTCCTCGAAATAAAAAGACCGTCGAATACCGGTAAAAAAATTGTCTTGTCGGTTGCATAAGTTCGAGATATTTGCAAGTCCGTCATTTCATTGATTAATGGAGTTTGTTTGGTGACCTTGGCTCCTGAATTGAACAGCGCCCAATTATTACCTTTATCCGTGGATTTAAATACCGATTGAGTCAGGCTGGTACAGAAAACTGTGCGATCGATCGCGTAGTTCGGTGAAACTGCTATGTTATTGATTGCTTCGTCGGGAAGATTAGTTCCTTTATTAATAAATGAGCTACCTCCATTATTGCTATAAAAGATTCCAAAGTTTGGCGTAGCAAGGAATATTTCTGCACCTCCAGGGGCGATGGCCATATCGTGGATGATGGTTCCTGTTGGTGTTCCCAAATTGATCCAATCAGTTCCTCCGTTAGTGGATTTTTTTAAACTTCCGGTACTGCTCGCAATCAGCAAAGTACGATCGGTGGCGTAGTTTGGTGATATCGCAATAACCGTTACTTTGTTAGTTTTATCGAGCACTTGAACCCAGCTTGCATTGGTACTGGAACGACGGAATAAGGCTCCACTGGCATCGGCAAAAAAGAGCACATAGCCCGTGTTGGATTCAGCAACCTCCATTTTCCTTACAATCAAATTTGAGGCTGCGAGCCCTGTGTTATAAGGCTCCCAAGAGTCGCCACGGTTAGTTGATCGATAAACACCGGCTCTTCCTTGGAAACCGGCGAAAACAGTTTGGTCGGTACTAAATTTTGGTGAAACACGAAGAACGCTCAATTCGTACGGGTGATCCATTCCGTTTGGAATATCTGTCCACGTAAGTCCCCCATCAGTTGATCGCAGAATTTCATCGTAGCGCCAACCGGTATATGCGCCTATGTTTGCCATAAACATTGTTTTATCAGTGGCATAATTGGGTGATGCGGCAAATGCAAGTATCATGTCATGAGGCGTATGCGCGCGTGTACTTGTAGCGATGATGCCAATTGACAAGAAAAACGCAGTAATTATGGCAATTCGCCGAATACTGTCAATCTGAATTTTGTTTGATTTAATTAACATGTTTAATCCTTAAAGTTTTAGTTGATCGCTGATTCTATGAAATGGACATCTTGCTATGAACTAATTAATAAGTCCTGAATATTTTCTTAGTTGATTGATTTTAAGGGAATAGTTCTAAGGTCAACGAGAATATCTTTTTATATTGATAGACTCCCGTGATTTTTTCTAGACTATTCTCGTATAGCTTTTGCGAAACCTTAAAAGTCTTACGTGGATAACTGGAGAGATCTGTAGATTACACTGCGGATGCGTTTTAGCAGAGGGCATTGCACGGAGCAGCGAAAACACTTATGAGGACAATGGCTAATCAAGGTTTTAATAAATTTTCCATGCTGCCTGCTTGATGAATAATCATTACCATCTCATTTTTGAATCGCTTGTATGATGGAAGGCTAATCAGTTATTTTTTTAGAAGTTGTCACTCATTAACCTTGTAGAATAATTATCGTTGCATGCTTCAGCTTACCCCATCGTGTAACTTGGAAATTCTCTCTGAGCTCTAGACCAGTTTGTTGTCCCAACTAGTCTAGAGCAATTTACAATGGCGTATCCCGGCTAATTATCGGGAAATCCTGCCACTGCCCAGGTTAAACCGCCGTTTGTTGATTTATAAATATTTTTTCTTGCAGCACCTACAATCGTAGAATCTACCGCATATGTAGGTGATATCTGAAATTCAGTAAATTGAATATTCTCGTTTTGAAGCAGCGGTAAGGTGATATTCTGTGAAGCAGTGACTGCGCCAGCTCCGTTAAGAGTTGCACGGAACAACCCTTTGCCGCGAACATTGACAAAGATATTCCGGTCAGTACCAAAATCCGGTGAAAATTCCACTTGCTGAACAACAGCATTAGCTCCCACTGAAGCATGGGTTTCTTTGGCCCAAGTAGTCCCCCCATCGGTCGAGCGGTAAATACCATTGTTTGTGCCAACGATCACTAGGTTATCGGTAGCGAATTGCGGAGATACCGCAACCCACGAATAACTTTGTCCAACCCAACCGATCGATACGATCGAACTGGTCCCTACGCGTAAGAAAGTATCGCCACCATCCTGAGTGCGCCATACCTGTCCTGCCCGGGTAGCGACAAATGCGGTGCGATCGTTGACATAATTAGGCGAGACGGCGATGCTTGTAATCGGATGATCCAGTGGAACGCCGCGTTGCAGTCGCCAGGTTTTTCCAAAGTCTTTTGTATGCAGTACGCCATGAAATCTCGATCCGAGATAAATTTCCTTGTCGTTAGTAAAATTCGGCGATGCTGCCAGAGTGGTGAAAGTGACGAGATCTGGGTCTATGGCTAGGAATCGGGGAACAAACTTGACTGTCCAGGTTCCTCCGAAATCGGAGGAGCTTCCGATGTAACTATTGGTTGCAGAAACCACAGTTTGACTGCCGTTAGGGTTTTTCACGACCTGTGAATCGAAGAAATTCATCTTCCGCCCCGTAGGATTGGGCCAGCCACTGGTAGACCAGGTTGTGCCGCCGTTAGCAGAAATAGCTATGCCTCTTCCAACATAGGTTGTGGCAATCATATCCTGATCACTGTTGAAGCTCGTGGATAACGCAAGCCCTGTCATCAGTCCCATGCGTGTTTGTCTTTGTAGCCATGTGGTACCGCCATTCCTTGAAATAAATAGGCCGTCGAATACTGGTAAAAAGATTGTTTTATCCGTGGCATAGGTTCGGGATATTTGTAAATCGGACATTTCATTGAGCAATGTGGTTTGCTTTGTGACTTGGGCTCCTGAATTGAACAGTGCCCAGTTATCGCCTTTATCCGTGGACTTAAATACCGATTGTCTTAAGCTGGTGCAGAATACAGTACGATCGATCGCGTAATTCGGTGAAACCGCTATATTATTGATCGCTTCATTGGGTAAGTTATTTCCTTTACTGATAAAAGTGCTTCCTCCATCGCTGCTGTAAAAAACCCCAGGAGGAGTCGCTAGGAATATTTCTGCAGCCCCTCCTGGTGCGATGGCCATATCGTGAATGATGGCTCCTCCTGTTGGATTTCCCAGATCGACCCAGTCATTGCCGCCATTGGTGGATTTTTGTAAGTCTCCAGTGCTGCTGGCAATCACTAAGGTGTTATCAGTAGCATAATCGGGTGAAATTGCAATGACGGTGACTTTGTTGGTTTTATCAAGTACCTGAACCCAGTTTGCATTGGTGCTGGAACGGCGGAATAAGGCGCCGTTGGCATCGGTGAAAAAAAGTACATAATCCGTGCTGGATTCAGCAACCTCCATTTTCCTTACAATCAAATTCGAGGCGGCGAGTCCGGTATTATAAGATTCCCAAGAGTCGCCGCGGTTGGTTGATCGATAAATACCGCCTTTACCTTTGAGGCCCGCAAAAACAGTTTGATCGGTGCTAAATTTTGGGGAAACACGAAGAACACTATATTCGTAGGGATGGTTCATTCCGTTCGGGATATTGACCCAGTTCAGTCCCCCATCAGTTGAACGCAGAATTTCATCGTAACGCCAACCAGTATAAGCACCGTCGGTTACTAGAAACATCGTTTTATCACTGGCGTAATTGGGTGATGCGGCAAATGCAAGTACCATGTCGTGGGGGGTGTGTGCGTGCACACTCGTACCGGCGATTCCAATCGACAAGAAAAACGCAGTAGCTAAGGCGATTCGCCTAATACTGCCAATCTGAATTTTATTTAATTTGACTAACATGCTTAATCCCTCAAGTTTTGTCGTTCGTTGTTAATAATTAGCTTTATAGAATCAAATTATTTATATAAGCTGTTGATAAATATTAAGTTCTATATGGTTGTTTTTTTTATAAACTGATAGTTAAGATTAGTGGAAATATCCTGTGACACAATAGGTCATTGTTACTTTTTTTTCTAGTACATGTGTACTAGGAAGTTTTCGTTCAATTTGAAAGCTTCACTATGACAATAAAGGAGAAATTCTTTTTACACGCTAACGACCTATTTTTACAAAGAATTTTTAATGGAAGAAATCTCGGGAGCTTGCTCCCGAGTCAAAGTCGATAATAAAAATTCCGTTTGACCGGAGGTCAATCAAGCTGGCGTAAACTCGGTTGCTTGCGGCCGAGTAGTCAGTCTGAAGGAATTTTTTTAATTCGTTCTGTGTTTTATAGACTAAATGATATTTTTTAGGCTCTAGGCTAGCAGATCGTATCTGTGAGTCTAGAGTATTATAATTATCAATTTTCTCATATGGTTATGTCTTAATTTGGAGATTATCCATTATTGATGTTAGATATTCGACAGGGATACGCTAATAACTTGGGCAACTGATTTCAATTAATTAACAGCTGTAAGAAGAAAATATCAGTGTTATCAGGCTACTTAATTTTTGAGCCTCCCAAGCACGGGGGTGATTCGTTGGATTTTTCATTCTTTTCAGACCATTCCTTCATGGTCATGGTATGCATGACAAGCGCATGAATTGAATGAAGCTCATCTACCAGAATGTTATTGACCATTCGGTGTCGAGCTAACAGCATTTTTTCGTTAAATTTGTCAGAAACAATGGTCACTTTGAAATGGGACTCGGATCCTTCCGGTACATTATGTTTATGACTTTCATTGATTACTTCTAGAAATTGTGGCTGCAATGTTAGCAGTTTAAGCTCGATTGAATTTTTTATATTCATCATATGACTGATACGAGTATTTAAAAATGGAGTATATAGTTACGATTCGATTTTGCATCGTATCACCGCGTAAATTATGTTGGCGAAAGATAACACTTGTATTACTGTCGATTATAGAAGGTTTTCATGTATGCAATAATCTTCTGAGTTGTTTATTGCTATGTTTTGAATTCTTTGTGATAAGCCTAGTTCATTTTTGAGTATTCTCCAAAATCTTTCCGTCGGACTATTCATGGCAGCTGCTTTTATGCATGATAATCTCCCTCTCTGCCAATGGTGTAATCGGAAGATTTTTGTTTCGGGATTGATGTACGAGGTAATTCTATGTTTACTCTGCATTCAGCGTATTTTTAACCTGAAGCTGAACTCTGTTGAAACTAAGTCTATTTTAAAGATTGATCCCAATAGGGTATATCGCCGACATATTCTGCGAGAAAATTAATAAATGCACGTATCTTTATAGGCAAATGCCTACTTGGGAGATAACAAGCATAAATATGGCGCTCTACCGATAGATATTCCGGCAGTGCCATCTGGAGCCGTCCTTTTTGTAGTTCCATGCCAATAGTATAAGTTGGTAGCAAAGCGATTCCTAACCCATGAAGAGCTGCCTGTGCAAGTGCATCATTATCATTGATACGTAAGGTTCCTGATATTGGAACCTTGATCCTGCCCGTCGGTCTGCTGAAACGCCAGTAGCCTTGCTCAACTGAGAGTGCACAATCAAGACAGTTATGTTTCTCCAGATCTTCTGGTGTTTTTGGCATGCCCCATTGCTGGAAGTACTGAGGTGTTGCACACAATATACGGCGCACGGATGCAATTTTGCGTGCCACTAGATTAGATAATGAAGTCACGAGATTAGAACGATGAGATTCTTGTAAAAACACAGGGATTTCATATGACATATCAGACGAAGTATGGTCGCAGCTAGAGACACATCTGCCTGGACGCCAAGGCGTTTGGTGAGGGCTGGCCAGAGATAACCGGCAATTCATCAATGCTGTTTTCTGGATTATGCGCACGGGTGCGCCATGGCGGGATTTGCCGCCGGATTATGGCGATTGGAGCAATACGCACCGTCGCTTTATTCGCTGGCGCGACAAGGGCATCTGGGAAAAATTACTGGAAGTGCTGATTGACGACCCGGATTACGAATGGCTGACGATTGATGCCAGTCATTGTAAGGTACATCCTCATGCTGCCGGAGCCAGAGGCGGGAATCAAGACATGAGCCGCACAAAAGGGGGCTCAATACCAAGATACATCTGGCCGTGGATGCGCATGGTATGCCGGTCAGAGTTTTTATTACACAAGGTACCACAGCGGATTGCACGCAGGCTGGCCGCCTGATCGAAGGGCTTGATGCGGATTATTTACTGGCGGATCGCGGTTATGACAGCAATGCGATTATTGAACAAGCAAGAAAACAGGGCATGGAAGCTATAATTCCTCCAAAGAAAAGCCGTGCAGCGCAAAGGTTCTACGATAAGGCATTGTATAAATTGCGGCATCTTGTAGAAAATGCTTTTCTGCACCTCAAGAGATGGCGCAGCATCGCCACAAGATACGCCAAAAATACCACCTCTTTTCTCGCCGCTGTACAAATCAGATGCATCGCTCTCTGGGCAAATATCTCGTGACTACACTATCTAGAGTAAAGCCAATGGAAGCTAGAGAGTTAATACAAGCACCTCAGTTATTTGTAGTTTATGCAATTACTATTCTCTATACAATCACATTTTCCTTAGCGGCGGTTGTGAACCAGCCTGCTGATGCTGCAGTGGGCGACTCACAAAGTATGCATCAGGCTACCAAGGCAGAAATACAACTTAACGCGGTGCGCAATAGCCGCTCAGGTTAAATTTAATATGTATTATATCCTTATGTTTTTGTTGAATAAATAGTTGTAGTAAGATGCAAGAAATAAACGGGAAATAAATAGCTCCGTGACAAAGCCACGGGGTTGTTTATTTCTATCAGCTAGTGATAGTACGTACAGGACGACTTTCAGGATTTCTGTCTTGAAAAGCAACTTCAAGAAAATTATCTCCACTGTATTTTTGTCTGTAGCTGATCTTTGTCTTTCCTCGCAGCCCCGTGTTGCGCGCCGAATTCCTTCAGTATTTCAGAAAATGGTTAATTGTTTTTTCAATTGCGCAGATGATCAATGCCATTGAAATAGCACCCGGATCGGGTGTACCGAGGCTTTGCTCCGCATGCGGGCGTGCGCGACCAATTCTGGGACGCAGATTCTTGGTGGCTTGAGCTGCTTCATTTGCTATATCGGTTGCAATAGCCCAGGAATCTACAATCGAGAGACCTTGTGATGCCGTCATGGTAAGTGCCGCTGAGAAGGGATGCAGAACATCAACAAGAGTCTTGTCGCCCAATTGTGCTTTTCCGCGATTGATTACATCGCGAAGCGCCGAGGCAATACCGACAGCAACTGCTGATGTATCAGGCGTGATTTCATCACCCAAAGCATCGCCTAAATTGCAGAGGATAATACCCCATAAAGCACCCGATGTGCCGCCAGCGCGATCCGACCAAGCATCGCCAGCGGTTTTAAGTAATGTTCCAACACCGGTTCTGGCAACTCGCGCTTCTTTTGCCGCTGTAACCGCTGCGGTGATTCCACGCTGCATACCGATGCCGTGGTCGCCATCACCTGCAATAGCATCCAATCGGCCAAGCTCCTCGCTCATTTCATTAATTGCTTTGCTGGCGGCCTTGAGCGCCAAGAATGATAGTGCTGCAGCTGATTGTGAGCTGGTAGAGCCAATTTCTAATGAGCGTGTGTTTCTATGTGAACTTGCTTCGACTGTGTCTATGTTGGAATAGGCAAAGTTGCTCCTATAAAAGGCTGGAGTGTCTGCTGACGCAATCCAGGTTTGCTCAAGTTCATCGTTTATCCAGAATAACGTCAGTGAGAGGCCTGCCATATCAAAACTTGTGATTAATTCACCCACTATGGGTTGGACAATGGTGAATCCATGCTCGAATAGCAATCGATCAACCTGACGATAGACGACAAATAATTCTTCATATTTCACAGTGCCAAGGCCGTTCAGTATTACACCGATACGTGCAGCATCAGGATTGAGGATCATCGAAGGAATTTCAGTGAGTAATTTGTTGACCAGCATGTTTGCCAAGTCATCGGCAGTTGGCGCATTGATGCGATAGAGGCCAGGTTCACCATGAATTCCCATACCAACTTCCATCATTCCGGTTGCAACTTCGAATAGTGGTTTATTGGCACCAGGCAGAGTACAACCGGAGAATGCGACACCGAGTGTCCGTACGCGATCATTGGCATCAGTTGCAATGCGGAAAACCTCATCGAGTGATTTTTCTGCATCTGCTGCCACAGCGGCTGCTTTGAAAACCGGCAAAGTTCCGGCAATACCACGGCGTTTATGTTTTTCAGTTAAGGGTGCAGAAGCGATGTCATCGGTTATAACCACCGTTCGAACATCGATCCCCATCGCGCGAAGTCGTTCCTGTGCTTGATTGAAATTGAGTACATCGCCAGCATAATTGCCATAACAAAACAAGATGCCGCCACCTGCATTCACGGTCAAGGCTACATTACAAATCTGTTGTGCTGATGGCGCTGCAAAGACGTTACCCATGGCGGCGCCATGTGCCAGACCCAGACCAACGAATCCCCCAAACGCTGGGTAATGCCCGGAACCGCCACCAATGACAAGTACGACTTGGCCTGGTTTGGCTTTATGACTGCGGATCACGCCGCCCTCAACCAAGCGTATTTGGTTGCGGTGTGCCGCAACATATCCTTCAATCAGTTCATCTGCAAATTTTGTTGGGTTATTGAATAAATAGGTCATTGTTTGAGTAGCTTGAGTAGCATTTATTATCGCTTCTCAAAATGTTTCGAGAAACATGTGTGATTTTTATTACTTACAAAGTGTAATTTGAGATTCTCCACAATCTTGCCGCGGGGTAGGTGCATAGTTGCGTGGAGCAAATTTATTCATCCTTTGCATATAAAGTGTTTAGATAAGCTTTAATACTTATCATTAGCGTATCGAATGTTGGGAAAAAATCAGCCAGAGCTTTTGCATCATTGTTTTTACCTGCTTGCTCCATTTGTGCGCATACTTCACCTAATGCAAGTGCGCCCACCGAACGTGCAGATGATTTGAGTTTATGGGCCAATGAGCCTACTGTTGTCAATTGATTTGCTTGATATGCCACGTGGAGTTCTGCTGCAATTTTTTCCGCACTGGTGTAAAAATCCAGCAGCATTTCTTTAATCATTGCTGGGTCATTTCCAACCAGCTGTTCGAGAACATGGATATCGAGCGGTATTCCGGTTGACTCAGCTTTGCTGTCAGTTAGGGCTGGTTGGGAATCAGATTGAGTAACTTCAATTAGCTTCCGATTGGGTAAGTATTTTTCAAGCATTGCGCGCAAATCTTCAAGCTGGACCGGTTTACTCAGATAGTCATCCATTCCGGTTTGCAGGCAGCGTTCCTTTTCTCCTTTTAGCGCATTCGCTGTCAAGGCAACAATTGGAATACGTTTTTGATTGGCTTCTATTGTTCGAATTTCTCTTGTCAATTCAAATCCATCCATTTCCGGCATGTGTAAATCAGTCAACAACAAATCATAATCCCCCGTTTGCCAACGTTTCAATGCTTCTTTTCCATCGCTAGCGATATCTGCTGCATATCCCAGCAGATTGAGCTGTTGGCGAATCACTTTCTGATTAATATCGTTGTCTTCCGCTACCAAAATTAGTATGCGCTGTCTCAAGGCTTCTTCACGTGAAATCGGTTTAGGCGCTGATGTGATTACGTTTTTCAGCGAAGGGGCTTCTTCTGTTTCTGCGTCTATTCTTCCGGCAGCAATCTCCATGGCGCGAAATAAAGATTGACGATACATGACATCACCATCCAACGTAATGATGTCGATATCTTCGATGCGCGCCTGCCGGCGACGGCCCCGCTTAATCACAATAAAGCGAGGTTCAATAAAAGGATGCGATTGATATAATCCTGTTTCTGCGGCATTCTTTATCGTTTCAGAACGAGCATTAAACGCAGCACGTAATTCTTCAATGGAAGGAACTTGCTCTCCGGCATCGATAACGACGAGCCACAATCCGGGAGTAAGCTTCTGAATAATCTTCTCAATGTTGGTGAGATGAGGTGCCTGCTCAACCACTGCACCTGCACTTCTTAAATAAACAGCCAAATCATTGCTCAACCCATCATTCTCACCCAATATCAAGCAATTCATGCCGGCGAGATCATCGATCTTGTGGTCGGCATATGAGATCTTGGTGAGAGGTTTAAAAGGCATTTGTATAATAAAAGTGGAACCATGTTGAGGCGCGCTTTGTACCGTGATTTCAGCATCCATCAATTCTGCCAGATGATGCGAAATTGCCAAACCAAGCCCGGTTCCACCAAATCGCCGTGTAGTAGAAGGATCACCTTGCGAAAAGGATTTAAACAATTTCTCCTGAGTTTCTTTATTCATCCCGATACCATTGTCGGTGATCTGGAAAGTAACAACTACTTGATCAGGATTGGATTCGGTTAGTAATACCCGCACCGATACTTTGCCTTGCTTTTCTTGCTTGCTGGAAAATTTAATTGCGTTATTAATAATATTTACCAATATTTGGCGAAGTCGCAGGGGATCTCCCAGCATATTCTCCGGAATTTCCGGATCAATAAATAAGGTTAATTCCACTTTTTTACTGAGAGCAACATGTGCCAGCATACCGCAAGCGTTTTCGACAATATTGGCTAATGACATTGGAATTTTTTCGATTTCCAGTTTGCCAGCTTCGATTTTCGAGAAATCAAGAATATCTTCAATTATGGAAAGCAGCGAATAAGCGGAATCGCGTATCAAGTTAGCCATTTCCATTTGATAGCCGGTCAGGCTGGTTTGCCTAAGTACATCAATCATGCCAATCACGCCATTCATCGGTGTGCGAATTTCGTGACTCATGGCGGCCAGAAAAGCTGATTTAGCTTTATTAGCTTGCTCCGCCTCAATCCGAGCTTGTTGTAAATCGTTCATAATGCGTACATGTTCACGAATGTCCCGCATTACTCCGGTAAAGTGCCGTTCTTCGCCCACATAATACTCACTGACCGCTAAATATAGCTCGATTCGTTCGCCATTTTTGCGAATGCCTTCCACTTCACGTCCACGGCCGATACCATGCGATCCAGATAAATAAGGGCGACCGACATATTCCTGGCCATGGCCCGTACGGCAGTAATTTTCCATATAACTGATATGCTTACTACGGTCCGGTTCGGGCACGATGATCGATATATTTTGTCCAATCATTTCATCGTGACTATAGCCAAACAGTTTTTCCATTACCGGATTGACGGAAAGAATCTTGCCTATTTCGTCAGTAGTAACTACACAATCCACCATGTGCTCAACAACAGAACGCATTTCCTCTTCTTTAATCGCCAAAGCGGAATTTGCCCGCTGCAGATCTGCTGTACGAGCGGCAACTCTGTTCTCCAGCTCCAAATTACTGGCGTTCAGACGCTCCACCATGAGATTAAATGTCTGTGCAAGCTGTCTCATTTCATCCCAACCTTCAATTGCGGCACGTAGATGCAAATTACCCGCCGAAATTTCTAATGCGCTATGATTCAAGTGCTTCAGAGGATCGACAACGCGGCGATTAAATAAAAAAGCTCCGAATAAAGCGGCGAGAAATGTGAGAATAACAATTATCACACCCACAAAATGCACTTGGTATACAGAAGCAAATGCCTCATCGGCATCGATTTGCACTACCATACCCCATTTCAAGCGCGGCAAATAGCGCCATGCTGCTACGACTTCTTGACCTCGGTAATTAACAGTTAACGCGCCTCCCGAATCACCATTCAGTGCATATTGGATAGCTGTGGAGAATGGTGGTTTATCAAGAGGAATTTTTCGTTTTAGTGCAGCGTCAAGATCATACTTGAGCGGAGCCATTACCAAGGCAGTTTGATCATTCTCAAGTCGTGCCACTATGGTTTCTCCGCTATTGCTAAGCCCCACGTTATTTGAAATTACAGAAAAAACCAGATGGCTATAAATTTGTAACGCTAGCACCCCTTGAATTTCTCCATCAATCATAATGGGCGTTGCAACAAATGCGGCTATGGCACCTTTGGACGGTTCGTAGTATTCAAAGTCAGAAATACTGCTTTGCAAATTATCCAACGCATGGCGGGTAACTTTACCCAAGCCGGTATCACGGTAGCGATCAGTTCGTAAATTAGTTGCAAAATCAGATTCATGAGCTTGAGAATAAACTATTGTTCCTTGAGTTGAAATTAAGAACAGATCATAGTATCTCGCATAGTCCAGAAAGCGTTTGAAACTCTCACGATAATTCGCATCCAATCTGCGATATTCATCGGAGTCCACTCCGTATTGTTCAAAGGCTGCGGTGAGTTTAATGATAGCTTCGTGGGTTGTGTTCATACCGCTTACTAAATAAACGTCAGACAAGCGTTCCAGAAGATAGCTATCAATTTGTTCGACTTTTTTGTCAGCGATGGCGGAGACTTTCTGAATGGCAGCTTCTTTTATTTCCGTTTCGAAGGTATGTAGTAAGCTATTACCAATAAATAGTATTGGTAATAAAGAAACTAATGTGAACCAGACAGCAAAACGCTGTGTAAGTGACGTGAATTTCACCAGTTTCTCCTAGTGATTATTTTGCTAATGGGATTGTTTAATTGGTTTTCTAACGCAATAAAGATGTCTCAATAGTTCCAATCTATAAGATTCAAATTAAGTCCTTCCCTTTGCCGCGAGCATTATTATATCTGCCGCTTTGCTTAAATAGTAAAAGACGTCTATTCTCTCCGGTTTAATGTTATTGCAAATTGTGCCGTAATTTGATTGCTTCAAATTTCCGTAACACATATGAAAGCATTTTGTATTGTTAATTTAAACCTAATTGCTAAAAATAGCGACACTTAGGAAGGAATGGATCAAAAAGGTAATTTTTCTTATAGAAAAAGTGTTGTTAAAAATAATTTTATGAGAATATGTTAAAGGAAAGGCGGTTCTGTCAAATATCTGTGATATTTAACTCATGTGAGCTCTGATAATTTGAAGTTGATGAAATATCTGTTTAGTGAAGCTACAGCCGGTCGTATTTGCCAGTGTCATATGCTCAACGTGATCTGCTTTTTAAGGCTCATTTGGTTGGGATTTCCTGCTTCTGGATGCATGTTGCTAGTTTTTCTCATACCATTTGCTGCTCATGCTCAGACTTTTGGTAAAGTGATACAGCCCTATGGAAGTTATATTTTTACCGCGGATGATAATTTATTGCGTTTTAGGGACAATCAGAGGGTCGACAACATTCCAGATGGAACTATTCGTAATGCGATCATTCAAAAAGACCTTTTTGATATGTCACATCGATTTACCGGGGGTGTTATCCTTCAGAAGGAAATCAGCCGGCAGCGATTAAGTGCCAACTTTAACTATAGCCGCGTTCAGTTCGAAAGATTCAGTGTAATGGACAATAATCTGAAAAATTTCAGCGGCAACTGGAACTGGTTTCTGGGAAATCAACTGGAAGGTAATATGGGGGCTAGTTATACACAATCTTTGGCACCTTTCTTGTTTCAGCCAGGTATTAAATCCATTCGTACCGAATTGACAGAGTATATTAATGCGGCTTGGCGGTTTCATCCAAGATGGCGATTGAATGGTGAGTTTACTCATTATGATCTGGGTATCAAGGCGCCTCCTGATGTTCCACGTTTAAGATTCCTTGAACGTACTGAAAACCAATTTGAAGGAGGAATTGACTATGTTTCCTCGCGAGGTACTGCTGGCAGAAATACAATCGGAGTACTTTTTCGGCACATAGACGGCAATTTTCCGTTTGAACCTACCTCAGCATTTGTTAATAATGATTACAAGCAACACGAAGTCATGGCTAAGATTAACTGGGATATCACGAGTAAATCCACTTTCCAGGTACGGGGTGGATGGGTAGATCGCCAGAATGCCAGTTTTGCACAGCGCGATTTTAGTGGATTCAATGCACGTGGTTTTTTACAATGGCGACCAACAGATAAAACTGGATTGACCGTTAGTGGGTGGCGCGAAACTTCAGCCAGACAAAATCTGACCGCAAGCTATAGCCTTAACACCGGCGTAAGCTTAATACCTTATTGGAATATCACAGAAAAAGTACGAATGGAGGGAGACTTCTCGTACGAAACACGCAACTTTGGTAATCGTATAACAAATCTTACTGATCCAGAATTATCAAATGCTTTAGGTGTGCACAATAGAATTCGAAATGCTACTGTCCGATTTGTATATAACCCTTATCTTGGTCTCGAACTTAGTGCTTCAGCCTATCATGCCGATTTAAAATCAGATTCCGTTTTTGGCGGTTTTAACGCCAATGGTGCCAATGTCAATCTGCAATATACTTACGGACAACGATGACAGTTAATGATTTGCCCATAGTAGCCTTTTTCAAGCACTTGCTTGATCCATTTATTATATGGAGTATGCTGATATTGACAACCTGGTTCTATCGGGAAGATTTCACCAGTTACTATTTGATACTAGTCATTATCACTTTCTTTATTTCCTCATATATTTTTGAGCGTATTCTTGTTTACCGTAACTGGCGCAAGGGGCGTTTGCTTGCTTATATGCGCGATACTGTGATGGGTTGGCTAATCATTGTAGCCATCCTGATATTTCTGGGCTATGCCACTAAGTTTCATAATCAGTTTTCAGGAGAAGTTCTGCTGACTTGGTTTATTGCTACGCCTTTGATGTTGATCGCAAGTCATCTGACAGTGCATAGCATTGTTGCCAGTCTGTATCACAAAGGCAAATTGCGTTCGGCAATAATCATTGGAATCAACGAGAACAGTTTGCACTTTATCAAGCACATTGCTGATCATCCATTTTTTCTGATCAATTTCCAAGGTTTCTTCGATGAACGTAGTAGCACAAGAATTGCTGGTAGTTTTGGATCTCATGCGACCAATTCACCTGATGAACCTGAGACTGATCCGGTTTCCCGGTCGATCAATTTTGGTTCACGCTTGGGAGGACTCGAAGGTGTCGTGTCCTATGTTCAGAAGCATAGTATTGATATGGTTTTTATCAGTTTGCCAATGTCGTCTCAGCCACGGATCCAAAAACTAATGGATGAATTGCCTGATACCACAACTTCTATTTATTTTCTTCCAGATATTTATATCTTCGATCTGATGCAGGCGCGATTTGAGTATATTGGCGATATTCCGGTAGTCGCCATGAATGAATCACCCTTTACCGGTATTGATGGTGTGGTCAAATCCATCAGTGATTTTGTGCTCGCGTTGGTTATCATCATTTTATTGTCTCCTGTGATGGCATGTATTGCATTGGCAGTAAAATTTACTTCGCCGGGCCCTATCATTTTTAAACAGCGTCGATATGGTCTTAACGGTGAAGAAATCACCGTTTATAAGTTCCGCTCTATGACAGTCATTGAAGATGGTGCAAATATCCAGCAGGCAAAAGAAAACGACCAGAGATTCACCAGAATCGGTGGTTTTCTCCGGCGCACCTCGCTAGATGAGTTACCACAATTCTTCAAAGTGTTGCAAGGACGAATGAGCATCGTTGGTCCACGACCCCATGCGGTTGCGCATAATGAGCTCTATCGTAAATTGATCAAGGGTTATATGTTAAGGCATAAAGCCAAGCCCGGTATTACCGGCTGGGCTCAGGTTAATGGCTGGCGTGGCGAAACTGAGGTGTTGGAAAAAATGCAGGCCCGCATTGAACACGATTTGTATTACCTCAAACACTGGTCCATCTGGCTCGACCTTTGGATTATTCTTAAAACTGTTTTGATCGTCTTGCGTAAAGATAACGCATATTGATTACATGGATTTGAGTACGAAAGTAGCTGTTAATAGTGATCAAGAAGCAAATTAAGGTAACATGGTAGTTTCTTGATCGATCAAACAAAAGATCAATACGCACATTGTCGCTAAAATATATGGTTTGGGTAATTTTGGTGATGGCGTTACTTATTGGAATTCTGCTAAAATATAATATTCTATAAAAGTGTTAAGCAAGGAAAAGTTGTCATGGCTTATGTTGTAACTGAAAATTGTATTAAATGTAAATATACGGATTGTGTAGATGTATGTCCGGTCGATTGCTTTCGTGAAGGACCTAATTTTCTAGTGATAGATCCAGATGAATGTATTGATTGTACATTATGTGTTGCAGAATGTCCGGTAGAGGCTATTTATGCGGAGGATGATGTACCTGATGAACAGACGCACTTTATTTCATTGAATGCTGAACTATCCAAAGAATGGCGTCCGATTATTGAAAAAAAAGATGCGCTGCCTGATGCAGATGATTGGGCTAGCATTAAAGATAAACTGGATCAACTGCAACGCTAAGTGGGAATGGCGGTAACTCAGATGCCGCATGTTTGATTCTTCACAATTCCCGCAGATTCCTTTCGACGAAGTTTCTAAGCGCATAAATGCTGACAGCTTGGTGGTTACACCCAATCGCAGGCTTGCATTAGCGCTTAATGAAAAATTTAATCAAGATCAAATCAAACAGAAAAAGACTGCATGGTACTCAGCAGACATTCTGCCATTTTCTTCGCTAATTGAGCGAATTTATCTCGAATCATTATATGTCAAGCCGGTAGTTGCATTACCCTTGTTACTGTCTGTATATCAGGAACAAGTGCTTTGGGAATCAATTATTCTATCCTCGGAAGCTGGGAAAGCATTATTAAGAATTTCACAGACAGCCCATTTAGTCAGTGAAGCATGGCATCTCGCACATGCCTGGCGGTTGATTCATCGTCTAGGCGATATTGTACCGAATGAAGATATTAGGGAGTTTCTAAGTTGGGCGGAAACTTATCAAAATATAACGACACTGACCCGGCAAACGGATCAAGCGCGTATTTGTGATCTGATCACAGAACAATATGAATTTCTAGATATTAAAAAGCCATCTCAAATAATTTGCTATGGTTTCGATGTTATTACACCACAGCAAATTCTTTTTTTAAAGAAGCTGAATAATTGCGGTTGTGAGGTTGTGATCGCTAATCCAGCCATACAATGGCCGCAATCATTAGCAACCATTCAACGATTTGAATATACGAATAGCCAGGAAGAAATTTATCAAGCTGCAATATGGGCACGCTCCAAAATTGAAACAGTAAGTAATAGTGTGAATAGTGTGCGCGTAGGTATCGTGGTACCGGCATTGATGAAATATCGGAATACGTTGATTCGTATTTTTAAGGAGGTAATGCATCCGGATATTCGACTTGCATTGCCAGGAGCAAAGCGAAATATTGCACCCTTTAATGTGTCTCTGGGTTTGGCGCTAATAAATTATCCATTGATTGATATAGCTTTTGTGAGCCTGGCATTACTGGATCAGAAAGTGGAATTTAATCGCATTAGCTATTGGTTGCGCTCACCATTTCTTGCAGGAAGCGAAAATGAAATGAGTCAACGTGTGCTGCTCGATGCACAAATACGTCGTTTTTCTGAACCTGAGATTTCTTTGGAGCGGTTATTTATACTCGTATCGCGAGCAAGTGGAGGAAAGGAATGTCCAATTTTACTGCAGTGTTTGTCAGTATTAAGGATATTCCGTCAAACTAGGCTTCCGGAGTCAGCCAGTCATACAGTATTCGCAAGAATTATTGCCGAAGTATTGCAAATTTTGGGTTTTCCCGGAGAGCGTGGTTTGGATTCCAGCGAGTTTCAAACACTTAAAAAGTGGCAGATGCTTGTCGCAAATTTTGCAGCGCTTGATCAAGTCAACGCAAAAACCAGCTACCCTGAAGCTGTCAGCCGACTTAGACAGATGGCGGCCAATACCTTGTTTCAACCTGAAACACCTAATGTGCCTGTACAGATTATCGATGTATTTGAGGCGACCGGAATGGAGTTTGATCATCTGTGGGTCATGGGGTTATCCGATGAACAGTGGCCCTTGAGGTCCCATCCAAATCCTTTTTTGCCATTAGAGTTGCAACGCAAGGAAAAATTACCTTGGGGATCAACGTTGGAGTCATCTGCATACTGTCAACGATTGACACGGAATTGGCTATCTAGCGCCAAAGATATCATATTGAGCTATCCCAGATATAGTAACGATCGCGATGGGCACGAATTGAAATCCAGCCCATTGATTCGATCGATACCCCTCAGAGAAGCGGTGATTCTTGATATGGAACAGCATCATGAGCGAATTATCCAATCGTGCGAAATGGAATATATCGTAGATTGTGAATCATCACCGCTGGATAAAGAAATGGCTAAACAAGGTATCAAGGGGGGCACATCGATAATTAAGGATTATGCCGCATGCCCCTTTCGTGCTTGGGCTAAGCATCGATTATCTATTACAGGCCTGGATGCGCCGCACACAGGTCTGAATGCAGCGGAACGAGGCTTGTTGGTGCATCAGGTATTAGCACAGCTATGGCAACAACTGAAAACCAAAGAAGCGCTTGATGATATTAGTGATCACAATCTTGAGCGCATACTGGAAGGTATTACAAATAGTGTCATTTTACAGATGGAGCAATATAAGCCTATTGCACTTTCGGGACGTTTTGCACAAATTGAACAACGGCGTTTGTTTCGTTTGGTGCTTGAATGGCTGGATGAAGAAAAGAAACGGAGTTCCTTTAGGATGATTGCTGCGGAAGAGAAATGCCTTATTCAAATAGGCGATTTGATTTTGAACGCCCGCTTGGATCGAATCGATGAATTGGAGGATGGGCAATGGATCGTAATTGATTATAAAACAAGCAGAAAATCCATTCAGTCAATGATCGGGGAACGTCCTGACGAACCGCAACTTCCTTTATATCTCGTGATGGCAGGGATGAAACAACAAGCTGCAGGTGCTGCATTTGCGGTCATAAAACGAGGGGAAATGGGGTTTATGGCAGTAGCACGAGAAGCGGATCTATTGCCAGGTATAAAAGCTTTCTCGCAATTAGAAAAATGCACACGATTTAACACATGGGAGGAACTGATTGAAGCTTGGCGGCAATCTTTGACAAATCTGGCAACGGGTTTTTGCAATGGTGATGCCAGAGTAAGCCCCAAGAATTTTCCTGTAACGTGTAAGTTTTGTGATATGCAATTGTTTTGCCGGATTCATGAACGGATCGATGACAGCATTGAGTTGAGCAAGGAAAATGGCTAATTCTAAAATAATCCCTGATGCGGATCAGCGCCGCCAAGCACTTGATCCATCTCAGTCATTTATTGTTCAAGCGCCTGCCGGATCGGGAAAAACAGCGCTGCTTATCCAACGTTATCTCAAATTACTGACTTGTGTCGACACGCCTGAAGAAGTGGTTGCCATTACCTTCACGCGCAAAGCTGCGGCAGAAATGCGTACTCGGGTTCTAGCTGAATTAGAAATTGCACGCATTCCAAGTGATGCTGAAACTGCTCATGAAAAATTAAACCGGGAGTTGGCAGCGGCTGTTTTGCAGCGCGATCAACAAGCAGGCTGGTATCTTAGTGAGCACCCCGAGCGATTGCGAATACAGACGATTGATTCATTATGCGCTTCATTGACAAGACAAATGCCTATGTTGTCAAAATTCGGCGCGCAACCCGAAACGACTGAGGATGCTACTGATTTTTATTTGGAGGCGGTACGAGTTACGCTAGAATTGATGCAGCAAGACCACGCAATTGCCCATGATATAGAGCAGTTGCTTGAGCATCTGGATAATGACATGGCGCGCGTCGAAACTTTACTGATCGAAATGTTGGCGCAGCGTGACCACTGGTTGCGTCATATCCATAGCAAAACCCGTCAAGAGTTGGAAGAATCCTTGCAAAATTTGCGTCATCATGCATTGCAGTATGTTTGGCTGCAATTTCCCAAGGTGTTAGAAAATGAGTTGCTAGCATTGCTCCAATATGCTGCCACAAATCTGACTACTGATGGCAGAGAATCATTCCTTCCGCTTCCTAATCAAATATATAACCTTTCTTCAGTTGGTATTCAGCATTGGTGTGGAATTGCTGAATTGTTACTTACTCGGGAAGGTTCTTGGAGGAAGAAAATCTCTATCAATGAGGGTTTTCCGTCCGGCGGCAGCAAAATTGAGAAGGATGAAGCAAAGAAATGGAAGAATCGATGGAGTGACTTGATCGCTGCGCTTAGCTCAGAGGAAGTTTTCCGACAAACATTGCATGATGTGCGTCTATTGCCCCCCGCTTATTATACGGACAAGCAATGGAAAATTCTTGGTGCAATAACAAGATTATTACCGAATGCTGTCGCACAACTTAAGATTATTTTTCAAACCAGCGGTTTTGTAGATTTTTCGGAAGTTACGCAACGCGCATTGCTTGCACTGGGGGATTCCGAATTTCCTACAGATCTAGCGTTAGCATTGGATTATCGTATCCAACATTTGTTGATTGATGAGTTTCAGGATACTTCGATCAGTCAGTTTAAGTTAATTGAAAAACTTATTGCTGGCTGGGAAATGGGAGATGGGCGCAGTTTATTTGCCGTGGGAGATCCGATGCAATCCATCTACCGCTTTCGGGAAGCTGAAGTAGGGCTTTTTTTGCAAGCTCGAAATACCGGCATTGGTCATCTGGTCTTGCAGCCAATTACGCTCAGTTCTAATTTCCGCTCGCAGCAAGGCATCATTGATTGGGTTAATGAAACTTTTACACAAATTATGCCTGTTCGTGAAGAGATTGAATCGGGTGCGGTGTCTTATACGCCTTCAACTGCAATACACTCTAAGCTCACAGAGATCGCAGTGAAGGTATATCCATTATTGGATAAAAATCAGATTGCTGAGGCCAGACAAGTTATTGAAATTATCCAGCAAACTCGCCGTGATTATCCCACAAATACAATCGCAATTTTGGTACGTAACCGCAGTCATTTACAGGTGATTGTACAAAAATTAAAAGAATCCGGTTTACAGTTTCGTGCCGTTGATATTGAGTTATTGCATTTCAGGCCTGTAGTCCAGGATCTGTTGATTATTACTAGAGCATTGATAAATTTAGCAGATGAAGTGGCTTGGTTTGCATTATTACGTGCGCCTTGGTGTGGGTTTTTGCTTAAAGATATTGATGCTTTGCTTAGGACTAGAAAAGAAGAAGATTGTGACACAACTATCAGTGGGACAGTTCTATGGAAGTTAATTGGTGATCCAAATCATTGGTGCTATCTTTCAGATGATGCAAAGGCGCGAATAGAAAGGTTACGTGATGCTCTGGCACCTTGCATAATGCATCGGCAGCGCCAGCCTCTGCGCATGACGGTTGAGGCAATGTGGCAAGCTCTAGGTGGACCGGGATGCATTAATCCCGTTATAAAGAGAAATAGAAATGATATTTCAGCAACTTGGAGTGATGCTATGAGCTTCCTGGATTATCTAGAGAAGCAGGAAGAATCTGGTACGATTCGAGATCTGATAGGCTTTGAAAAAGGATTGAATGCACTTTACGCATCACAAGATGTAGGTGCAGATGATTCTTTGCAGATAATGACGATTCATAAAGCCAAGGGATTAGAATTTGATACAGTTATTGTGCCCGGGCTTGGTCGAGAGCAGCGTAGAAATGATAAGCAATTGTTAAAGTGGATAGAGCAACCGCATGATCGAATTAAAATTGAAAGTAAGTTAGTTAACCCGGAGTTATTACTTGCGCCCATTCCGGAAACAGGATTAGATTCTGATCCGATTTATAGGTGGATGGAAAAAATTGATTGTAAGAAGGAACAAAATGAAGCGGATCGCTTGTTATATGTGGCTGCAACACGGGCTAGAAAGTTTTTACATTTGTTAGGGCATGTAAACGTGGTTGAGAGTGAGGAGGGAAAATACATACCTAAAAAACCAGCGGTGGGTTCATTACTGCATAGGTTATGGCCTGTTATGCAATTAATTTATTTTGATGCCGCTGAAAAAAATACTATGGGTAGAAATTTTAAGCGAGAAGACAAAGATTGGGAAGGGTTAGTCAATGATATAGATAATCAAGGTATATATAGGTTAAAAGAAGGATGGGTATTGCCCGATGCGCCAAAATCAGTTGCCTGGAATGAGATATATGAAACTAAACAAGTTCAGCAAGATATTGAATTCTCATGGGCGAGCGAAATGGCTCGTCATGTTGGTAATGTAGTGCATCGTTGGTTAAAAAAAATTGCTGACGATGAGTTGCGTACCTGGGATGCGGCTCGTATACGGATGATGCATGACTGTTTTAAACAGAATTTACTTGCTGATGGCATGAACGGGAACGATAATGAAGTGGAGAATGCGATTGATCGAATCATTTTAGCATTGATTAATACGATCAGTGATGAGCGGGGGCAGTGGATTTTGGGCCGCCATCGACATGCAAAGAATGAATTGAGAGTTGTTGGAATTGTTGATAATAAACTCATGAATTGCGTGATTGATAGAACTTTCAATGATTCTATGGGAATTCGATGGATAATTGATTACAAAACAGGTAATCATGAAGGTGCAGATATAGAAAATTTTATGAATCGCGAACAGATTCGCTACTATGAGCAACTGAATTATTACGCAAAACTCATGCGGCAACTTGATTCGCAGCCAATTAAATTGGGAATTTATTTTCCACTTATAAAAGGTTGGCGTGAGTGGGAATAATAAGATGAAGCTAAAAATATTTCTGTTGATATTGGAGTAATGCTGATTATCCCTTTAGTTATTGTGAGTAAAGGGGAAAGAGGGGAAAGGAGGTGAGGAGGCCATAGGTTTGGGAAGGTAATTTTATGACAAATGACTTGACTTTGAACCCCAAGGTCGACTAGCCTGAGAGGTGTAGCTAAAAGCGGGGTAGAATAATATAAGTTATATGAAGGTTTTGGCTACCGAGTTTAGAAGTACTAATTAATTAGTATTAAGTAAGAAGTATAAGGGTAGTATTAGAGAAGAACGAGAAGTAGTTTTGATTAACAGTTAGGAGGTAGAAACATGGCAACAACCTATGGCACAACTAGCGGCGCGGCGAGCGCCAACTATGACATGTCGCTGTGGTACGACTCGAAGTATTACAAGCTGGGCATGTTAACGATGCTTTTGGTAGCGATATTTTGGATCTGGTACCAAAGGACATTTGCATATTCACATGGCATGGACTCGATGGAGCCTGAATTTGACAAGGTATGGATGGGACTGTGGCGCGTACACATGACACTGATGCCACTGTTTGCGTTGGTAACCTGGGGGTGGATACTGAAGACCCGCGATACCAAGGAACAACTGGACAATCTGGATACCAAGCTTGAGATCAAACGTTATTTTTACTGGATGATGTGGCTGGGTGTGTATTTGTTTGGTGTTTACTGGGGCGGCAGCTTCTTTACCGAACAGGATGCAAGCTGGCACCAGGTGATTATTCGTGACACGAGCTTTACACCGAGTCACGTAGTGGTGTTTTATGGCTCATTCCCGATGTACATTGTATGCGGAGTAGCGGCCTACCTGTACGCGATGACGCGTCTGCCATTGTATAGCCGCGGCACATCGTTCCCGTTGGTGATGGCGATTGCAGGCCCATTGATGATTCTGCCGAACGTAGGGTTGAACGAATGGGGACATGCTTTCTGGTTCATGGAAGAACTGTTTAGCGCACCGTTGCACTGGGGCTTTGTGATTCTGGGCTGGGCGGGTTTATTTTCAGGTGGTATTGCAGCACAGATTATCACCCGTTACTCTAACCTGACCGATGTAACCTGGAACAACGCAAGCAGAGAAATTCTGAACAATCGTATCGTTCCTTAATTTGGATGGAACTTACCTTCTTCTGTCAGGAAAAGGGGAGGAAGGTAAGGAATATCTCGACTAAGTTTTTGTACTAATGGGAACAAGCCTATAGGCTGACGATAAAGAGAGAAGTAAGGGAAGCGTATCGTCATGTTTTCATATTTAATATCACATGAAATGAAGGGAGGGTCTAGTGAGTAGAACAGACGAAATTATAGCGGCAGCGAAGATGCCGCCGGAAGCGGTCAAGATGTCCAGATATATAGATGCGGTTTATTTTCCAATTCTCTGTATTCTTCTGGTAGGAACGTATCACATGCACTTCATGCTGCTGGCAGGAGACTGGGATTTCTGGCTTGATTGGAAAGACCGTCAATGGTGGCCTGTAGTAACACCGATTGTAGGTGTCATGTACTGTGCGGCACTGATGTATTACCTGTGGGTAAACTATCGTCTGCCATTTGGCGCGACACTATGTATCGTATGCCTGTTAGTAGGTGAATGGCTGACCCGTTACTGGGGTTTTTACTGGTGGTCGCACTATCCGATCAATTTTGTACTGCCATCGACCATGATTCCTGGTGCGTTGATGCTGGATACGATTTTATTATTGACGGGTAACTGGTTGGTAACCGCACTGTTAGGCGGTGGATTCTGGGGTTTATTTTTCTATCCGGGCAACTGGCCTATTTTTGGCCCCACCCACTTACCGCTGGTTGTAGAAGGCGTATTGCTGTCAGTAGCTGACTACACAGGTTTTCTGTATGTACGTACAGGTACACCGGAATATGTTCGCCTGATTGAGCAAGGATCGCTGCGTACTTTTGGTGGTCACACCACGGTTATTGCTGCGTTTTTCTCAGCCTTTGTATCAATGCTGATGTTCTGCGTATGGTGGTACTTTGGCAAACTATACTGTACTGCTTTCTACTATGTTAAAGGAGAAAGAGGACGTATATCGATGAAGAATGACGTAACGGCATTTGGTGAAAAAGGCTTTGCACAGGGGATTAAATAATGAATATAAAAAGCATTTTTAAACTGGGCGTATTAGGCCTGTATGGAGCGGCGATAGGGGCGGCCTCACTGGCGCTGACGCTGACGGTAGATGTTAATACAGCGGCGGCACACGGTGAACGTTCACAAGAACCGTTTCTGCGTATGCGTAGTATTCAATGGTATGACCTGAAATGGCAACCTAAAGTCACCAAAGTAAATGACATTGCAACCATGACAGGGAAATTTCACCTGGCGGAAGATTGGCCACGTGCGGTAGGTAAGCCTGATCGTGCATTCTTTAACGTAGGTAGCCCAAGTCCGGTGTTTGTACGTTTGAGTACCAAGCTGAATGGCGAACCGACATTCATATCAGGACCGTTGATCATTGGTCGTGATTATGAGTTTGAAGTTAAACTGAAAGCGCGTATTCCAGGCCGTCATCACATGCATGCAATGGTGAACGTAAAAGATGCGGGCCCTATTGCAGGACCAGCAGCGTGGATGAACATTTCAGGCAGCTGGGATGACTTTACCAATCCTGTAACCACATTGACAGGAAAAACGATTGATCTGGAGACGTTTAACTTCAGCAATGGTATATTCTGGCACGTTTTATGGACAGGCTTAGGGGTATTCTGGATTGGTTATTTTGTAGCGAAACCGATGTTTCTGCCGCGTAGTCGTGTATTGCTGGCATATGGTGACGAACTACTGACATCACCGACAGACAGGAAATTTGGTATGGCGATAGCGATACTGACCTGCGCGCTGGTATGGGGAGGCTATCGTTATACTGAAAGCGTACACCCCTATACCATACCGATCCAAGCGGGTGAATCCAAGGTAGAGCCATTACCGATTGCACCGAATCCGGTAGCGATCAAGGTAACCCATGCTAACTATGACGTTCCTGGACGTGCGTTACGCGTGACGATGGAAATCACCAACAACGGAGACTCAGCGGTTAACATCGGAGAGTTTACGACAGCGGGTGTTCGTTTTGTAAATCCATTGGGTCAAAAGCATCTGGATCCTGATTATCCAAAAGAGCTGGTAGCTACTGGTTTGACAATGGATGACGACAGAGGGATTGAACCTGGAGAAACCCGTGAAGTTAAGATGGAAGCCAAAGATGCGTTGTGGGAAGTCCAACGTTTGATGGCTTTGTTGGGTGATCCGGAAAGTCGCTTTGGTGGTTTGCTGATGACATGGGATGATGACGGCAATCGTTATATTAACAGTATTGCTGGTGCTGTAATTCCAGTCTTTACCAAGTTATAATCTGGTATAGCATCAATACACCGGTACACCACTGTCGGAAGACAGCCGGTGTACCGGTTTTTTTATTGCTGTATTTTTGTTTTGATAAATATGTGGCAATAAAGTTGGTAGCTAAAAAGGACCTAGAAAATTTAGGCCATACATTTTCTAGGTTGCAATAAATAAGGCGTTGTAGTTTTTGAAATATATATGTAAGAGAAGAATAATGCAGCATAATCCAGGATTTCTGAAATTAGTAGAGGAAGCAAAAGAACGTATAAAGGAATGCACAGTGGGAGATGTGCAAACCAAACTGACACAAGGAATACAATTTCATTTTGTTGACGTGCGGGAAGATCACGAATTTTTGATAGATCACGCTGCAGGTGCGAGCCATCTTGGGAAAGGTATTATCGAGCGTGACATTGAAACAGTAATACCTGAAAAAAATACACTGATTATATTGTATTGTGGTGGAGGCTATCGATCAGCTCTAGTGGCTGATACGTTGCAGTTAATGGGTTATAAAAATGTATTGTCGTTGGTTGGGGGAATCAAAGCATTGCGTGATGCGGGTTTCCCATTAGAAAGAGATGAATCCATCTAAAAAAATGACTATTATTGCTGTATGTTGCAGCCTCATTCACTGAAGTTAATCATCAAACTGAGATGATGCGAGCTTTATGGATTTCTCTCATCTTTAATCGATAACTCGATTTGTTCGGTTGGGTGCGATAAGCTACTCTCGCTGAGATGACACGGGATGGTGGTATAGCTTGTATTGTCACTATTGCTGTCGGGTACTATATGAGCTCTTTCAAGTGGTAATGTTTCACCATGAAAAAATCTAGGATCCCGAAAATAACACCACATCATCAAAGGAATTCCTAAGAATAATGCAACAACTCCAATTAAAAATACTGCGCCTATGCCAGCAATCGATCCACTTGATCCATAATTCGGATCTATCATATTCCAAACTTGAAAAATTCCTACAGCAATTAATACAACGGCAGCCATAGTGGGTAGCAATACCTGAGATACAGCTGTACCCCAGTGATTAAGGGCCGTACGATGGAAATATAATGCACAAGATAATGCCGCAACAGAGTAATAAGTGCAGATCGCAATACTGACGCTATGAATCGTATCTTTAATAATTGATTCGCTAATTAAACTAAGCGTACTGTAAATGATCAGTGTCATTAAGCCGATAAACCAAGTGGCAAATTTGGGAGTTTGCGTTGCTTCATTAACTGAAGAAAATCTTTTTGGGATTGCCCGGTATGTCGCCATTGCCAAGGCAGCGCGTGCAGCAGGCATAATTGTGGACATTGTGGCGGAGAAAGCAGAAACTCCGATAATTAATGCGGCAATCGACGCTCCCTTGGTGCCGATGATATCAGTGGCAAGAACAGTTATGCTGGAGTCAATATTATCCTTGAACGTCAAGCTTGATTGATGATGGGAATCTATACCGGCATATGCTAATGCAGTGGTGGAAAAAACAACATACGTGATAACTGTAATGATCATTGAAATAATACCGCTCCTTCCAGCTTGTTCAGCACTGCCTTCTGTTTCTTCCGACATTGCCAAAGATGCATCAAATCCCCAGAATATAAAGAGAGCGATAAGAAAGCCATCCAGAAAAGCAGTAAATGAGTCGATCGCGAAAGGATTAAACCACTCGAGCGAGAATGTTTGGGCGGTACTGACAGCGCCTCCTTGCGTGACACGTAATAATAGGAATGCAGCAAGTGCGATAAGGATGCCGTACTGAGCAATTGTCAGAATCATAGTGGTACGAGAAGATTCTTTAGCACCAAGCGCGGTGAGATAAGTTGTACTGAAGATGAAAAGGCCCGCTACTCCAATATGAAACCATTTTGGAATTGTTGTCAGATGAAAAATAACAGCCGCCGCATTTACCATAATCTGAGTAGCGGCAACACCTGCCAAAACACTTGCTAGTAGAAGCGCCCAGCCCCCAAACCAACCAAACTTTGGCCCTACAGCTTTTGTACCCCAAGTGAAAATAGTGCCGGCATCCGGAGCAGAAGTAGTTAAATGTTTGTAAGATAAAGCAACAAAGAACATTGGAATTACCGAAAGTATGAATACAATTGGTAATTGATAGCCGCTTCCAGCTGCTCCATAACCAAGTGCTCCAGTCAAAGAATAGGCAGGGGCGGTTGCTGCGAGACCAATTGTCACTGCAGCCCATTTGGATACGGAGCCCTTTTTTAAGCCTTTGGCTTTTAAATCATGCATCACTGTTTCTTCATGCATCTCATACCTCTTGGTTCTATTGAGTGTGGGCAAATAGAATATCCCTCTCTTACGCTGCGCTGAAAAGTAGCAAAGATTGAGAATGAAGTCAAAAATCACAGGCGTTTTTTCTAAACGCAGCAGAAAATCATTTCTTGATACCTGATGCAATGTGCCACGCTGCTAACCACGCATATCGTGGCGTATTGCTATGAGAAACAAGTGCGTAGACAAAGCCATCTGTCCATTCGGATGACAACGTGCCGTGTTTCTCGCAAGATATCAATCCAGAGCTTCCGTATTAAAGGTGCCACACATAGACAAATCGAATTCATTTATCACAGGAAGTTGTGCGGCTAGAGTGCGCAGTGCTGTGCGCATGCCTTCCTCCAGTACCGGATGATAAAATGGCAGGCGTAATAATTGCTGTACCGTGAGTGAGCGATCGATAGCCAATGCCAGTAGATGTGCCATATGATCACCAGCGGGCGCGCACATTTCTGCGCCTAATAACCGACCACTTTCCGCGTCAGCATAAAGTCGCTGAATGCCTTTGTTTTTTTGGCTAACGCGTGCGCGTCCTTGTCGGTCAAAATGAACTTCTCCAACTAAAGTTTTTGCAGAGTCAAGCGTTTGAAAGCGGCTGCCTACGATTGCTATGTTCGGGTCAGTAAAAATGATGGTCAGAGGTGTTCGGCGTGTAAAACAAAGTGGATCAGAGCGCATGGCATTGAGTCCGGCAATGTATCCTTCATCAGCAGCTTCATGCAGCAGTGGTGCTTGGTTATTAGCATCGCCTGCCATAAATACTGGCAATTCCGCTACCTGCATGGTATTCCGGTTTACCGGCGGCATGCCGTGTTGGTCGAGCGATACGCCGAGTGTTTCTAATCCCAGATGGTCGATATTGGGGCGGCGTCCTAAAGCAGCAAGAACACAATCGACTACTATTTCCACACTTCCCGCACGCACTTGTATGCCCTCGTGTACGAGGTTTAAGTTAGCTTTCTCTCCCAGATGCAGAGGAAATTCTTTTCCTAACAGATCTGTCGCGGTTGCAATCACTTGTGGATCTGTCAGTCCAGCGAATTGATTTCCACCAAATGCCGTTACCTTAATACCAAACCGGGAGAGTGCCTGTGCCATCTCGACACCAATAAAGCCCATTCCTATCACCGCCATATGAGCGGGCAGAGTTTTCTGCTCAAACAAAGTATCGGTTGTGAGCAGTCGATCACGCAATAAATTACTCCACGATGTGGGTATAATCGGACGCGATCCAGTGGCAATAATAATTTTGTGCGCACGCAACTCTTCACCATTAACTTCCAATCTATCCGGAGCAAGGAGTCGTGCACGCCCGGAAATGGCACGTTTTCCCAATTCTTCGGTTGTTTTGACTGAGCTGGCAACAAAATCATCGCGCAATTGTCGCACTCGTTGCAATGCAGCAGGAATATCAAGCGTGAGCTGATCAGAACCACGAATACCAAACTCTTCAAAGGAATTACGGCGATGAAAAGCATTGGCTGCTTCGATCAATGCTTTAGATGGCATGCAACCAACTCGGGCACAAATAGTGCCCCAAGGTCCGTCATTGATGATCACGAAATGGTCAGTGTGCTTTCGCACCTCCCGCAGTGCGGATAAGCCGGCGCTGCCTCCTCCTACGATAATCACATCCAATATTCCATTCATAACAATTTTCTCCGATGATAGGTGCAAAATAACATCCGAGCAGTGAAGTCAAGCCCGATTGGTGTTTTTTTTAGCATTCCAGATTACTTGCCGCATTTGCGTGGTTTGGGTTGGGCTTGTTCGTGCCAGCTTTTTAATCAGCTGAAAACTTCGCATTTTATAAACCCCTGCTTTCTTATTTGCAATCTTGACTCTCTCGATCATCCTATCAGGGACATGATATTCAAACAACACGCTATAGGCCGTTTGGTGCCTAGCATGTATTCATATTTGGAGTCATACAGATTTAGACTTGCAAAATCAAGCTATGCGTGGTCTTTCCGATTTGCTTGCCCATGATAAAGTACAGCTCATTTTATAAAGTAATCAAGTTGGATTTCTTGACTGTAGGTTAATCAGAAGCCGCTAATTTCACCTTCGCGGCGAGGATCTGCGCCACCTTCAAGGCCGGCTTTTTCATCGATACGAATTACGTGTAAACCACTGGTTTGATCTCTTAGTACAATATTGTGACCTCGTTCGCGCAGTCGTATCAGGGTTGATTCATCAACACGACCGCTTTCCAGCTCAACACCGTATCCCATGGCAACAATATGTCCGTCGGCAATAGCCTCGGCTACCGGTAATTGCTTGACTAATATGCGATAGAGACTGCCAGCAACATAATTGATGATCCTTGCGCCACCGGGGCTGCCAATCACCAGTATAGCCCTGTCGTCTTTAAAAACAATAATAGGTGACATTGATGAACGCGGACGCTTGCCTGATTGAACGCGATTGGCGAGCGGTACGCCATCGGCAGCTCTTGGCATAAAGGAGAAATCAGTCAGTTGGTTGTTCAGTAAAAATCCGCCGACCATGATTCGAGAACCGAAAGCGGTTTCAATACTGCTGGTCATACTGACTACATTACCTTCGGGATCGACAATACTCAGGTGCGTGGTGGAAGGAAACTCCGGTGAATTGCTGCTAAGACGGAGCTCAGCGCCTGGCGGCAAACCAGCATTTACGTTGCTAAGTACAGAATGGTTGCGGATCAGCTTTGCGCGCTGATGAAGATAATCCTGATCAATCATGCCTAGCGTAGGTACACTGACAAAAGCCGGATCTCCCACATAAGCATTCCGATCTGCAAATGCCAACTTGGAAGCCTCGATAAAGCCGTGGTGCCAATCAGCGTGCTCTCCATAACGGATTTCGTAAGCCTCCAACAAACCAAGAATCGCTAGTATCGTAGTACCGCCGGAAGAGGGTGGGGGAACGCCGCAAATCCGATATATTCGAAACTGACTGCAAAGGGCGTCGCGCTTTTTCGGTTGATACGCTTTCATATCTGAAAGACTAAGACGGCCTGGCCGATTGGAATCATTGCTGACTGCTTGGACGATCTGCTTGGCCAGCTCGCCCTGATAAAAGTCTGTGACGCCGAGAGCAGCAAGTCGTCGCAGCGTTTGCGCGTAGGCAGGGTTCTGCAGTTGACTACCTACAGTCTTGGGCTGCCAGCCTGTTTCACTGCGATTAAAGAAATACTCGCGAATCTGCGGGTTCACCGCTACCTTAGGCATGCGGCTTAGCAGAATATGCAATCGCTCAGAGATGGCAAAACCTTGCTCGGCGAGAATAATGGCAGGCGTAAATAAGTCCGCCCATGGCAGCTTGCCATGTTCCTTGTGACTGGCCTTCAGCATTGCCAATACGCCCGGCACGCCAACCGAGTGGCCGCCGATAACAGCGCTAAGGAAATCCATAGGTTGGCCATCGGTATTTATATAATGTGTTTCTGATACCGACGCCGGTGCCGTCTCCCGACCGTCCCAGACGATCAGTTCGCCGCTTCTTGCCTGCCAGTGGAGCATAAATGCGCCACCGCCAATTCCCGATGATTGAGGTTCGACAAGACCAAGAACCAATTGCGCGGCAATGGCTGCATCCACAGCGGAGCCGCCCTGGCGTAAAATCTTCACAGCGGCGCGACTTGCATGTGGATTGGCCGTGACAACCATCGCTTTGCTGTAATTGGCCGACTTGATCGCCCCAAAGCCACTGGCAGCTTCGGGTACGATTAGGGGGTTACTGGCATGAGCTAACAAGCTGCCGATATATAGAACAGAAAAAAATAGCGGTTTTATACCCGACCAGCACATCTTATTTCTCCGCAAAGACCAAATATGTAGAGTGCCACGTCCGGTTAAGATAAGTAAAGTTAGATAAACTAAATCAGAAAATCCCAGAAGAGCAAATTTGATTCACGGTTTTACTGGTTAGGTTTATGTGCGATAGCGAACAGAGCGCTTCTGATGGGTTCGTTAGAATTCGGGCTAAACCTCCCATAATTTCAATAGAATATAAACAGGATAAATTGAAAATGAAAAATCAAGGAGAATTTATGAAAATTATTGATAAAGACATACAAGGGGTTCTAGTTAAGAGTAAGAGAATTATTGTAATTTCCGGCTTGTTTGTCTTTTTTGGCTTGGCAAGTTGCCAGCAAGAGGGTCCGGCGGAAAAAATGGGGGAAAAAATAGATCGTTCCATTGAGAATGTAGAACACAAGATGGAACAAATTACAGAGCAAGTAGGTAAGGAAATTAATAAAGCACGGAAAACAATTACTAATGAATCCGAAGAAAGTAATCAGTATGTTGATGATTCGATCATTACTGCAAACGTTCAGGCGGCAATTGTGAATGATCCTTTGCTTGAAGGAGCGGATATTAAAGTGACCACAGTGAATGGTACGGTACAATTGAGCGGCATGGTTGATTCTCAGGAACTCATAGAGAGAGCGGCAGAAGTGGCTTATGCTCAGAAAGATGTAAAAGTGGTGGAAAATAACTTGATTGTCAAAGTTGTTTTGCCTGAGTAAGGTAACTGATGAGTAATTTGCGATTTATCGCTTTGTCCGGAGTTATGCTTTTTAATTCAGTTGCAGCTCAGGTAACCCTTCCGAGTGATGCTTATATTGCTGGCTATGCAACCAGCATGTTACGGTATAAATTGAACCTGGAAATTCCATCGCTCATTGTGCAGAATGGCGTCATCCTATTACCGAAGGGTAGCTTAAATATTTCTGATCAATCTCATGTGGTGCAGGTGTTATCGGAAATCCCGGGAGTTAATGAGGTTAAGATAGCGGAAGTTACTACCGAGGTCCCCGTAGCTACTGCTCCTTCACAACCTATCCAGCAATCCGCAGAACAAACGGTAGCGATAACGAATACTGATCCTACGCTATTACCCACAGGGTTATTGCCGACTGGTCATTTGTTTAAACCATTATTGGCGGATCCCCGATGGGCCCATTTTTCGGCTTCTTACCGTCATTTCGTAAACGATAACTTTGAGGGAAGAAACATCGGCGCAGTAAGTTTTGGTGAAACAATACCGTTTTACCGCGGAAATTTCGGACGTTCCCTTGCTCAATGGGAAGCGGGGCTCCAAGCCGGTGTTTTTAGTGATTTTAACTTGGGTGCGCCCTCTGCAGATCTCATTAATACAGATTTTATTGCATCCGCATACTCGAGTATACGTGCAAAGCAATTTTCAGCGTTTGGACGCATTTATCATCAAAGCTCGCATTTGGGGGATGAATTTTTGCTGCGCAGAGTAAATTCCACATTTGAGCGCATAAACCTGAGTTATGAAGGTGCGGATCTTAGATTATCGTATGAATTTCCTTATGGAATACGTTTATACGGCGGAGGCGGTGGTTTATTCCACAAAGAGCCATCCTCGCTTAAAGTATGGATGACTCAATATGGTATTGAATTTCGTAGTCCTTGGCGCCTGGATTTTGCACCTGTGCGACCTATCATTGCAGCTGACTTCAAGAATTTCCAAGAAAATAACTGGAATACGGATATTTCAGCCAGAGCCGGAGTTGAGTTCGATAATTTACAAGTGCTGGGAAGAAAACTCCAGATACTCCTGGAATACTTTAACGGAAATTCCCCCAGTGGGCAGTTTCTAAGAAACAACGTGGAATATATTGGGGTGGGAGCACACTATCATTTCTGATTAGAGTAGAAATAAAATTTTCTTCGCGATTGTTTATCATCACCTGAATGATGATTTTGATCATCTTTTAGAAAATCGTAATTAGTGTCAAGCCCTATTTACTTTTCTACCTACCTGATTATGCAAAAGTTTCAGTGCATATGAAAATTATCTCGCAGTTGTACGAAACAGGCTGCGAGATTCAGTAAAACTAATAATAAGATAAGTCGTATGTGCATGTGCATGTGCATGTGCATGTGTGCACGCTTTTGTGTGTATGGTGCCTTGATTATATGCCACCAGCTTGGGGGGTTATTGATTGATAATCCGATGAATAGCTTAAAGTCTCGAGTGCTAGCTGAAAGATCGGTGCTTGCTTGCTAATTTGGCAAATTTCCAGGGAGTCTGGCAGCGCATTTAGAGGAGCTCCGCCCTGATACTTGAAACGCACAGAAATCTGGTCGCCCGCGCAAACTTCAATTGGTGTGGATAAAGGGAAAATAATGTATTGGGTATGCCAATCAATGGTGCTGTATGTAACCATATTAATAGCCAATATGTTTTTGGTGATGAGTCGTAATGCATTAAATTGACCATTTCTTGCAATGGTGATTTCTCCGTTCCAGTGACAGGTCTGATCAAATGGTTCAGCATATGACAGCAATTGAAACACCTCGGGGTCTGCGAGATTCTTACTTCTTTCCTGTATCACGCTGGGGTCTTGAAATAGGATTGTGGGTGCATAAAAATCTTCAAACTGAAAATTCTGTTCTAGCGGTTGAATCGCCTGGATACTGGCTTCCGGTATGAAAATAGGTAATGGGCCACCAAATTTTTCCAGATAGCGCTTTTTAAATGAATCAATCACAGGCATTTGTTTTTCACGTAACAAACCGGTATGCAGCATTTCACAAATGACTACATCGACGGGTTCCGGTGGTAAATAATACAACGCATCAGCCTGGATGACTTCAACTTTATCGCCGTTGATATTTTGCGCCAGAAAGTCGCGCGCAGCACTTACGAGCTCAGGATTGCGCTCTACGCAAAATACTTTCTCTGCTTTTTGAGCGGCAAAAAAGGATTGCACACCGGTTCCGCCGCCAAGTTCCAGAACCTTGGCTCCAGGTTTAACTACTAAATTAATCGCCTCTTTAAAGCCCTTCATTCGGATAGTGTCGTTCAACATATTGTGATGGTAATGCAGTGGAATGAATTGGCCAAGTTCCAAGCTCTCAAATTTATTTTGCATAGGGATTCCTGAATGTTTAGCGTTATCGATTGATAATGAATTGCTGTAAACAGACAGCAATGATCATGCCAATTTAATCTCTGCGGGTTTAATTCCCCGCCCCCTTGGGGCGAAAGCTGGTTGAAAACCAGCAGATTGTAGAGCGCAGTTAATACCCCGCTGCTTGCGGCGGGGTGCTTTATTCCAAAGCATATACAGAGCATATACTGACTGCGTTTAATCAGATTTTTCATAACGACTGGAAGGTAAGGCCGGCAAATATTGCCGCTTGCGAGTTTTTTATTTCCAAAAGAAGAAGCGGGAATAGGCCAGATGAATTGCAATTATTTGAGAATTTTGATAGTTCGATAAATTCTCCGAAAATAAATGGTAAAGCCTGTGGTCGAGGGGATTTTTATTTTATTAAAGATGAGTTGTTAAAATGCTTTGTAGATAGGGGGGAAATATGCTATTTATTACTCATTTCGAGAGGAAAAAATGATTCTAAAATACATAAGCCTTAAATAACGTAAGCGCTGAACCTATTTTCTCTGACTTATAAATGAACATTGACCATTGTTATAAGCTAAAAAAATGATGAAAAAACAGATGAAAAATACAAAGACGGAAGAAAATTTCATTGGGCGTTTGTTCTCATCAATTCAAGAAGGGTGATTGTATGTTGATTCCGGAACGCGATATCACTACTGGGATATATTTTTTTGCTATATTTTTACTGCTGTTGATTGTGTCAGATTCTGCATTGGCAAATCCCCGTTACTCATCCATCGTAATTGATGCCGAGACGGGAACGGTGCTCCATGAATCCAGTGCTGATGCGAGCCGTTATCCGGCCTCTTTGACAAAAATGATGACGCTGTACATGCTGTTTGAAGCTATGGAACAACGTAAAATGACAGTGGATACTCGCATGCCGGTATCAACGCATGCTGCGGCAATGCCACAAACCAATATTGGGCTTCGAGCTGGGGACAGCATTAGCGTACGTGATGCGATTCCCGCGCTGATAGTGCGTTCAGCCAACGATGTGGCGGCGGTGGTGGCGGAGGCGCTAGGGAGAAGTGAAGCCAATTTTGGCCGTATGATGACCGATAAAGCGCGTCAGTTGGGTATGCGTTCAACCACGTTCCGCAATGCTTCCGGTTTGCCCAATCATGAGCAAAAAACTACCGCGCGCGATATGGTAACCCTGTCAACACGATTAATGAAAGACTTTCCTAAGTATTACCATTATTTTTCTACTCAATCATTCAGTTATAAAGGCATCACCTATAACAGTCACAACCGTATGGTGCGAAACACCTCGGGCGTGGATGGCTTGAAAACGGGCTTTATCCGCGCTTCCGGATTTAATGTAGCTACTTCCGCCAAGCGAGGTAATCGCCGTGTGGTTGCCGTGGTGATGGGCGGGAACACCGCAGCTGCGCGCGATCAGCATATGGCACAGTTGATTGATCGCAGTTTTAATCAAGGGAATCGTACTATTCAGGTGGCGAGTAATAGTAAAAATGCTCGTGCGGTGGCGGTTACAGCGGTAAAGATGAATGCGCCGACTCCAGCATTGAAACCATACCCAGAACAACCGAAAGTACCTGAATCTATCGTTACTCAACAATATGTTGTTCCACCGGTAAGCGCGCAACCGGTGCAATTGCAGAAAGTTGCATTACAGACTAATGACGATTGGGCAGTGCAGATCGGTTCTTATCATGAGCCCAGCCGAGCTCATGCAAATGCACTGGCGGCGGCTCGTTGGATTCCGGGCGAGATAGTCGTCACGGAAGTGGAAGTCAGTAATCGTAGGTTATATCGGGCAAGACTGGTGGGATTGCAGGAAAATCAGGCGCGTAGTGCTTGTCAAAGTTTAACGCGGCAAGGAATCGAATGTTTGGTGGTGCGATCCTGATTGATATCAATAAAATGTGGTAATTCAGACCCGATCTGACAGTTGCCCGATTTGACGATGTGCCCGTTGGATCAAACTCAGTTTTCAATGCAGTGATTTTATCGTCCCATACCTCTTTTTTTTAGTCAGCATAAGCGATTCTCTACATCAGCAAGCAATGTATACGTCACATTACTGTTGATTTTATCAGTACCTTAAAGAGGAAGTTTTCTGTGACCACACTGCTCGTCGGCATGTTTGCTGTATAACTATTATTGCAAATGTTATTTGTGTCAGGTTCCCCCGTCGGCCACTACACTCTTTTTAAAATATCCAAATGTCATGGTGTTAAAAGCATTACCTATATTTTCATATGATTTCCGGGCAGTTGTCTTCATAACTTTTAATAAATAAATCCGGGTTATTTATCCTTACTTAATACAATTTTTGAATAAATTGTCCGGCAGCTGCTACAGAAGCTATGCCCTCAAGAAATCTTATCAATAACGAGCGTAATTCTATGCTCAGGTTGCACAGCATTTGGAAACCTCACTCAATATCTCCGATTAGAACTATGGATTTAGTGGTTTATTAGCTTTCTTTTCTTTACTTACTGCATTTTTTATTTCGCTAAAATGCCGCTTTGTTGTTAAAGCTGAAAATATACCGCTTAGTGAAAAAGATAGCTCTCACTATATTTCCATTCACTACTGCAAATATTTGATGAACAGATCATCTACTCGATGAACGTATTAATTAATAAAGTGAAAAGCAGCCATTCTCGAGAAAAAAACCTTAAAGGAGACTCCGGTGTTTAAAAATATGACGGTAAAAACCGAGCTGATTATTGCGTTTGGTTTGATGGCATTTGTGCTGTGCAGTGTCGGTATTGTCGGAATATATGGCATCAATAAGTCGAGTACGGATTTAAGAACGATTTATTTGGATCGTGCCGTACCGGCAATCAATTTGGCTAGAATTAGCGATATTTGGGAGAATGTGCGTAAAAATCTGGATACGGCAGTAATGTCTCAGAATGGCATGATCGCAAAAACAAAAGCCGATGAAAATTTTCAGATCATCAAGCGCGCGGAAAAGATCTGGGCGGAATATGCCAAAACCGTGCTGACACCGGAGGAAGAACAGCTTGCCAAAGCGAAACTGGAATTGCATGCCGCTTATGTGGATTTGGGAAATAGAATTTTCAAGATGGTAATGGTGGAAAATCATGAAGCGGCAATGGTAAGTTTGAGGGAGGAAGCCGAGCCTGTATTTTACCGTTTGCACGAAACCATATTTGATTTAATTACCCTCCAAGGCGATGTCGCAAAGACACTATTTATCCAGTCTGAAAAAGATTTTAAAACCACTTCTTCGATTATCATAAGTGCGATTGTGGGCGGTTTTTTGTTGTCGTGGGCGCTCGGGTTTTGGCTATTGAGAAAAATTGTTGGACCTCTGCATGAGGCAATTGCAATTGCTAATGCTGTTGCTCACGGCGACTTGACATCGAAGATTGAATTGCGCGGAACAATCAATGGATTCGATCGATTAATCAATGCGCTGAAGGAAATGAACGATAACCTGATTGATCTGGTGAGTAGAGTGCGCGCAGGAACCGATCAGATTGCAACGGCTTCTGGTGAGATTGCCTCGGGCAACTCTGACTTGAGTCAACGTACTGAAGAGCAGGCATCCAGTCTGGAGGAAACAGCATCCTCGATGGAAGAATTGACATCCACTGTGAAGCAAAATGCCGATAATGCGCGCCAAGCGAATCAACTGGCGGCAGGGGCATCAGAAGTTGCGGTAAAAGGCGGAGCTGTAGTTGGCCAGGTAGTGCAAACCATGAGCGCTATTAATGAAAGCTCCAAGAAAATTGTTGACATTATCAGTGTCATTGATGGTATTGCATTCCAGACCAACATTCTGGCGTTGAATGCTGCGGTAGAAGCGGCACGCGCGGGTGAACAGGGGCGGGGTTTTGCGGTAGTCGCGACGGAAGTACGTACCTTGGCGCAACGCTCAGCCGCGGCGGCAAAAGAAATCAAGGAATTGATCAGTGATTCAGTAGCCAAAGTGGAAGATGGCACACGATTGGTGGATGAAGCGGGTGCGACGATGGATGAGATTGTAACTTCGGTTAAGAGAGTAACCGATATCATGAGTGAGATTTCTGCAGCTTCAAATGAACAAAGTTCAGGGATTGAGCAAGTCAATCAGGCAGTAACGCAGATGGATGAAGTTACCCAGCAAAATGCGGCACTGGTTGAAGAAGCTGCAGCAGCGGCGGAATCAATGAATGATCAGGCACAAGCTCTGACCCAGGCAGTCAGTGTTTTCAAAGTATCTGGCGGGGCTGGCCATGTGCAGGGTGTGCCAATTAAGAGAAGTAATCGTACTGCATCAATCGCCAAGCTGCCGAATCGAGGCCCTGCGAAGAAGGCAGTGGTGAAATTCCACGAGGATTCCGTATCAACTCAGCCACGCAAAGTGGCGTCTGGTGGTGGGGATGATTGGGAAGAGTTCTAGATAAAACTGCTCAATTGCTTTTATGTCTTTAAAATGAATATTCTTGGATTGAATAATGAATTTGATTGATTTTAGCGTGCTGCGATGTGATCGCTAACGCTTATTTTTGCGCGAAATTGATTCCGCCGCTATCTCAGCGGGTGGTTTAGACGCCTTGCTATTGCCATAAGGTATAGTGATATAGCGCTGGTCATAATAGGGGATTCAGTTTCTCAGAAATATTAAATCCCATACGTCATGTCCAAGTTTGAGCCCTCTTTGCTCGAATTTAGTCAGGGGCCGGTATTCCGGGCGCGGTGCATAATCCACAGCGGTATTGCTGAGCTGGGATTCCTGCCTCAGAACGTGCAGAATTTGTACGGCATAATCTTCCCAATCAGTGGCTACATGGATGTAACCGCCTGACTTCAAGTGCGTACAAAGACGGTTGACCAGAGCAGGTTGGATCAATCTACGTTTGTGGTGCCGGACTTTAGGCCAAGGATCGGGAAAAAAGATGTGAATGCCATCCAGGCATCCGGCGGGTAGCATATGATGCAGCACGGCTACTGCATCATGCTGAATGATGCGCAAATTGGTTAATCCGAATTGTTCGATTTGATTCAGTAAACTACCCACGCCCGGCGCATGTACTTCAATTCCAAGATAATCATTTTCCGGATGAGCCTTCGCGATGGTTGCGGTGCTTTCCCCCATACCGAATCCGATTTCCAGGATTTTTGGTGCCGGGCGGCCAAAAATATGGTTCAAATCCAGTAAGCTCTCGCTGAATGGAATGCCATGCCGCGGCAGTAATGTCTCACAGGCGCGGCGTTGCGCATTGGATAGGCGTCCTTGACGAAGGACAAAGCTGCGAATGGTTTGTTGCATGCGGTGATGAGTGGGCGGTGTGAATGCAGGATTAGCTGTTTGCCGGTTTCTTGGTGATTTTATCCGCTTGCGCGATAACCCCTTGTGTGGGTGAGCTGGGGCTGGCGCTGTAGAGTTTTTTTGCCATACGTCCGGCGAGATAAGCTTCGCGTCCGGCTTCGACAGCTTTGCGCATGGCGGATGCCATCAATACCGGATTTTTGGCTGCCGCAATGGCCGTGTTCATCAGTACGCCATCGCAACCTAATTCCATCGCGATCGTGGCATCGGATGCGGTGCCGACACCGGCATCAACCAGCACGGGGATTTTGGCATTGTCGATGATAATCTGCAGATTCCATGGATTCAGAATCCCCATGCCGGAACCAATTAATGAAGCCAGCGGCATCACGGCGACACAGCCCATATCTTCCAGTTGCTTGGCAATGATTGGATCATCCGAGGTGTACACCATCACCTGGAAATCTTCCTTAATCAGGATTTCCGCGGCTTTGAGCGTTTCCACCATGTTGGGATATAAGGTATGAGGATCGCCCAAAACTTCGAGCTTGACCAAGCTGTGACCGTCCAGCAACTCGCGTGCCAGACGCAACGTGCGTACTGCATCGTCTAACGTGTAGCAACCGGCTGTATTGGGTAATAGGGTGTAACGCGAGGGCGGCAAAACTTCCAGCAGATTGGGTTCGTTTGCATTCTGCCCAATATTTGTGCGCCGGATCGCGACCGTGATGATTTCTGCGCCACTGGCTTCAACGGCTGCGCGGGTTTCGCTAAAATCCTTGTATTTGCCGGTGCCGACCAGTAAACGGGATGTGTATGTTTTTCCGGCGATTATTAAATTATCCATAAAACTTTTTTAATATCAGAGGCTATTTGCAAGTGACGGAATTAACCGCCGCCCACGGCGATGACAACTTCCAGGTGATCTCCATGAACCAGCATTTGTTCCGAGAATTGGCTGCGCGGAATGATCTCGCCATTGCGCTCGATAGCGATGCGCTTACCGTGCAATGCAAGGTGGTCCACCAGTTGAGTCACGTTAATAGGCGACTCGAACTGTTGCGGTTGTCCATTGATAGTGAGTTGTATCATGAGTGATAAAGCCTGGATTGTAACTGGGTAGGCAATCAAAAATTGAGTTGAATTTTATCATGCAGGGATTGGATCATTGAAATAATTTAACAGAACCGGCAGTGAATATTGATATGTTCATGGCAGTCAACGAAAAAATGCTGCCTAAGCTTGGGACAAAGGCAGTTTAAAACCATATGATCTTTCAATCTGCACTTTGTCCGCTTCGAAATATCGCAAATATCGCCGCACTTACAAAATAAAGTCACCCGCATCCAAAGTTATCAGACCGGTCAAACGGATTGTCATGTCAGCGATTTTATTGCCATCGATGTCAAAAAGCACGTTGGTAACATTATTAGTTGCATTTTTTACAAATCGTACTTCCGCACCTGCCCCGGTGAAAGCTGCATTTCCGCGAAAAACGAATGCAGGATTACCAACATCGGCACCATTCGCATCGATCGCAGCGACGTCAATATCATCCAGCGCATGCACAAAATCCTTAATGATATCAGGTTGTTCGCTGCTATCGCTTACAGCAATATAGGTAAAATCATCAGCACCCCCCCCTCCTGCTAACATGTCGGCACCCGCTCCACCGATGATGGTGTCCGCTCCGCCCAAACCGTTGATCCGGTCGTTTCCGGCATTACCTTTCAATGTATTTGCCACTCTATTGCCAATAATCGTATCCGCACCGCTTCCACCGATCGCATTTTCCATGGTAACGCCATTGGCAATCGTAAAACCTCCATTAATGCCGTCAACGCTGGATAAATACCCACCGCCACCGGCTGCATGCAAAATCGTCGCAGCACGCAAGTCTATTGTTGAATCTATGGCCGATGGGTTACGAATGGTATCGATTCCCTTCGTATCCCAAATGGCGGAATAAAATGTTCCGGGGGCGTTAGTCGAACCGAGGGTATAAACATTATTGCCTGTCTGAAAATTCGTGTTGCTACCGTAGAGAAACTGCAGTGCGGCGATGTCGAAGGCCATGGGCGTTCCCTCATATCCGTAGCCGGAAATACTGGCAGGATCCAGCGGACCATTAGGACCCGCCGGCCAACCATCGTTATAGGACATCATCGTATAAAGACCTTGATTGAGATTGAAATCCCCGTAGTCACCAAACGGCGCCGTAACCCCCGGGAAGTTCGGTCGGCCGTCACCCCCGGAGTCGTGCGGATGTTTCAATCCAACAGCATGACCCAACTCATGGATAAAAGTGGTGAAATCATATCCTCCCGGCTGCAAACTGGAGTAATCCGTTGAATAGTAGGCATCTCTATTGAGAATTACGGCACCTTGACGGTTAACGATCGGGCCGACATCTTCACCGGGAGGAACTGAGGTACCAAGAGCACCGCCTGCATCCGAATTTCCGACAACGCCGACAATAATGTCGGCATCCGCTTGACTATTCGCGATCATAAAATCAATATTGCAAATGTTCTCAATAAATTGCATTGACTTTTGGAATGCTGTAATTTCCTGAGGAACGGTATGCGCCGTGACAGCTGTACCGCCAAAATCAAAAACCTCATTCTCGCCCTGGCCCGCTATGTATACTTTTAATCGCGTCCCCGCGAATGGATCATTCCAGTGACTCCCCCACAACAGATCGTTAATGTACGTGTTGTTGGCTAATGGGCTGGCGATCGGATCGGAAAATGCCATAGGTTGAGTTCCTCCAGTTATTGTGAATTGTATGAGCAGCTGACGTATATTTCCGTCATATGACACATTGCCATAGTCTCCGGTTCTCGAGTCAACGCTTGTGATGACACTCTCGCGTAGAAACCATGAAGAAAACGCAGTGCATTTTATTGACCGAAGAATATGAGTAAACCATCAAGATAAATACAGACTGTGATGAATCAAAACAGTTGCAGCTAGTGGTTATACTTATAGAAAAACAAAAGTTTCCCTCATATACATCATGGTATTGATTAAGCTAGGATGCCCACATGCTGTTCTGGTTCAAGTCAGTATACTCATGTCCACCCAGAAAAGCTTTTAATGTGTGCTGTTTTATGAGATAGCGATAGATTATTTCAGAAACGATATTGAGCTGCCTTATTGTGGTGTAAAACACTTGTGAAAATTTTTGTGATCGTATTATTGATTATGTTGAACTTGGCCGGTTGCGCGACCCATGGCTTTTCTTATCAGTCATCACAAAATGACGGATGTGCTTTAGCAGGAAGGGCATTCATGTACTCCTGCATTAACCGAAGATAATCCCTGATATGCGATTAGATAAATAAAAACACCGCCCTTTGGACGGTGTTGGATGTTATTCGGGGCAGAATTGGGCAGCGGGAGTCGAACGTTGGTCTACGTCTGATATATCAATCATTTATTGTTCACCTCTGCTATTTTCGTGTCATTTCAAGGCATTTCTGGGAGTTAATACAAGTCAAGTATTATATAGTGTCCAACCCAAAACTCATTTGATAAGACTATCAACATTACCATTACTAATAATCATATGGTTATTGGTGATAAAAGCATCAATTATTAACTGGCTTATATAATAATATGTATTCGTAGCCCCTGTGTTACTTGAGCGGGGAAAATATAATGACGCGTTTATGATTTGTTCTTAATACCTTAGCCTTTGTCTCTAATAGTCGTTTCGTTTATATAGGATATCTGTAATGATATCGATCTCCTGTTCCACAATGATCAACAGCATTGGGCTAGTAATGGATATTGTAGGTGTGCTTATTCTCTGGAGATATGGGTTGCCAGAGTCACTGAGTCGCGAAGGACATATTTTCATTATTACAGACCAAATAGATCAAAATGAAAGGGATAAGGCAGCATCTTATGATCGGTGGTCTAAATTTGGACTGTTTCTGCTCATCGCAGGGTTTGTGTTTCAGTTAGTTAGTAACTTTGTATAGTTAAGCCAGTATCTAACAAGTTGTTCAAGGTTGTCATTGTAGAAACAAGTAGCTTTCATTACATAATCTAAATATTAAACTGAAACCATGATAAACCAATACCAGCGAAGTTCAATACAAAACAAAATTTAAAAGAAAGATTTTTGTTAGGTTTGATCGGAGTGAATGTTTCTCTAGCGTCCTTTTAAAGCATTAATTGCAACTGGGTCTCCTTGTTTCGCAGCCATTTGCAACCAATAAATTCCTGACTGAATGTTCTTCTGAACTCCTTTTCCTTCTAAATATAAGAATCCCAAGTTACGCTGGGCAATGGCATCATGTTTTTCAGCGGCTTTTGCTGTCCACTTATATCCCTCATTAAAATCTTTTGGAACCCCCTCTCCCTGAATATAGGCGAGCCCAAGGTTTGTTTGAGCGGGCACATCTCCACCATGCGCAGCTTTTTTCAACCAAAAGATTGATTCTTTTAGGTCTTTTGTAAATCCCTCTCCTCTATAATACATATTGGAAAAATTACGTTGAGCCACAATGTGTCCTTGGTCCGCAGCTTTAGCGTACCAATATGCCGCCTTTTGCAAGTCTTTTGCCAATCCATTCATCCCACCCTGATACCACATACCGATAGTTACCTGCATGGCAGAGTCACCATGTTCAGCAGATTTCAATATATGAGAGACTGATTTAGGATCAACCTTAATAAAATACTCTGCGTTGCTATTATTCATAAATACACCAAATATTAAAGAAAGAAATATTGTGATTCTTTGAATCATTACTAACCTCATTTTATGTTTCAAATAGAATAAATTAACAAACAATAAATAAAAACTATTTAGAGTTAGAACAATGCTATTTGTTAAAATTAACACAAAATGGTGTCAGACACAGAATGAAGAATTATCATTTTTTATAAAATGGAAAGGAGTAATCATAGGGGCAGAGTCGATTGCTATTAGCAAGCGTTTTTTAAATATTATTTGTCTGAATGGATTGTTTAATCAAAGACTCAGCAGGAATACCCAGTTCTTGGTGTAGTTTCCAGATCATTTTGAGTATTAGAGAACGTTTATGATTGAGTATTTCATACGCACGATTATTCTTTCCAATCATTGGCTCCAGGTCTTTAACGGTTAAACCTTTCTGTTCCATTTCAAATTTGATGGCTTCGACAGGATTGGGTAGGTCGAGTGGGAAGTGTTTGCGCTCATAAGCTTCGATCAGTGTCACCAGAACATCCAGTTTCTCACCCTTCGGTGTGTTGGGTTCAGCTGCCATCAGTGATTCTATTTCTTCTAGTACTTCGCGGTAATCGGCATCGGTGTTGATGGGTTTGATGTTCATGTCAGATTGTTTCCAGTGTTAAATCGTTTGTGCGTCGGTTCGGTCCTATTAGCGCAGGTCGTACCAGACCCTTCGGCCGCTGCCATGTTGACGCAGCGTGCCGCGCTCTACCAGTGCACGGAAATGCTGCTTGAGCGTGTTGCGGCCGGCCCCGGTCAGTTTGGTGGCCTCACCAATGGTGACGCGGCCGTGCTCGCGGGTGAATTCGACGATCTGTAGCTGTAGTTCAGGCATGGCAGCCAGCACGATCTTCTCACGCTCGACCTTCTTCTCCAGGCGCCGAACCTGTTCGGCTAAGGCGCGGAGGAAAAACATGAGCCAAGGCTGCCAGTTCGGTGAGTTGGTGCGGATCGTGCCCTGCGTCTGGCGCAGTGCCAGGTAATAGGCTTCCTTGCTCTGTTCGACCACACTTTCCAGCGAGCTGTAAGGCACGTAGACGTAGCCGGCCTGCAGGAGCAGCAACGTAGTCAGCACGCGGGAGAGCCGCCCGTTGCCGTCCTGGAATGGGTGGATCTCCAGGAAAACGACGATGCATAGGGCAATGACCAGCAGTGGATGCCAGAACGTTTTTCAAAGTACTAATAGCAATTGCGCAACACGGAGTACAATTTCCTACATAAGCGCATTGATTGTTTCCGAGCCATAATCTTACCGAGGTCATTAATGAATTTTTTGCGACTAAATTTTTGGATGATATGTCTATGGGCGTGGTTTTACATACCGTTGGTATCGGCCAACGATATCGCATGCGAGCAAACCGGTGCGGCACGTATCTGGATTTCGCCGCTGTCTCCTCAAGCCGGTCAACCGGTCAAAATCATGGCTGTGTCAATTGACGGCCCGCTATCGGAATTGATTCTGATGGATTCACGGGACCAGCTAATACCGTTGCAATTCCGGCAGCGCGGTGGGCCGCCCTGGAGTTTAACCGCAAACTTGGGAAACCTGGATAGCGGCCTCTATCGCATCATCGCAACCCGGAATAATCAACAAACTGGATGCCGTTCGATGGTCATTGGCGAAGCCGCTGCCCAGGAAAAACCGGAGACATGGAATCTGGCCACCGAAGCCTTTTATTCTGCCTGGATCGAGGAATTATTCGGCGCGCCGCCAGAGGAAAATTTCAGTTTCAATTCTCTGGAACCGGTATTGCGCAACAATGATCGCAATTTTCTTCACAATTATCTGGGGCTTAATGAAGACAGCAACCTGCCACTGATGCCGGACTGCGCGGATCTGCCCTACACGTTGCGCGCATATTTCGCTTGGAAGATCGGCCTGCCGATGGCTTTTCGCGCATGCGGACGCGGCTCGGCCAAAGCACCGCCGAGTTGCGGCACGCCCACCATCGTCAGCGAATTCACTCGTGGTGTGCAGTCACAAACCAATTTCCGCAAGCGCTACCGGCAACTGGCCGATACCGTACATTCCGGCTCGATGCGAACCGGTCTCACCGCTGATAATACCGACTGGTACCCGGTTCCACTCAGCCGCGAAACATTATGGCCGGGTACCGTGTATGCCGATCCCTATGGCCATATTTTGGTATTGGCCGAATGGGTGCCGCAAACAGCCGATCGACCCGGCATGCTGCTGGCGGTCGACGCCCAACCGGATAACTCGGTGGCACGTAAGCGCGTATGGGAAGGCACGATGCTATTTGCCAATACGGAGAATGCCGGGCCCGGTTTTAAAGCATTCCGCCCGGTCGTACTGTCCGCATCGGGCACAGGGCGCATGCTGTCGAATCAGGAATTGAGTGACCATCCTGATTTTATGCCCTTTTCTTTGGAACAGGACTATCTTACACCCGATGATTTCTATGCGCAGCTAACGCAGTTGATCAATCCGCAGGGATTGGATCCTCTACAAGCGTACGAAGCCATGCTGACGGCGCTGGTGGAGCAAGTGGAAACCCGCGTCAATTCAGTGCAAAACGGTGAAATGTATTTCCACAAAAATCCGCGCGGCACAATTGCGATGCCCAGCGGCGCAGCAATTTTTCAAACGATCGGTCCTTGGGAAAATTATTCGACACCATCGCGCGATATGCGCTTGATCATTGCGATCAATGTGTTGAGCGGACTTCCTGAAAAAATCGTGCGCCATCCGGAATTATTCGTGCTGAGCGGCCAAAGCCCGGAACAAGCCAAGACCATGATCGAGCGGTATCACGCCGAGCGCGCCCAGGAACGCAGCATCCGTTATATTCGTTCGGATGGCAGCGAATGGGAATTGACCATCGCTGAGGTACTGGCGCGCAGGCCTAATTTCGAAATCGCTTACAATCCCAACGACTGCGCCGAGATACGCTGGGGTGCGCAATCGAATACCGAGGAGTATGCGACTTGCCGCCGTCAAGCACCTGCAGAACAACGCGCTCGGATGGCGCAATACCGCGTGTGGTTTCGGGAAACTCGCAGACCAGTACCTTGAAGACAGCCCCGCTCCGGATAGCAAGGCATTATCGCATTCCTTTGATCAGCAACAATATAGGCAGTAATTTTGCTGATACTATGGCATAGTGAAAGACGTTCAAATTTTATCAACAAGGAGATATTAAAATGGCTGACAAATCCATCCCTCAAAGATTACAAGAGGAGCTTACCAATCTGCAATCGGTCGTTGACGAAGTTAAATTGCAAATGCATCTCGGGTCTAAGGAAATACAAGATAAACTACAGCCGCATCTGGAAGAACTCGAGCAGGAATTAAGTCAGGCCAAAGAAAAATGGGAGGCTTTTGAAAGCAGTTCGGAAAGCGCATGGGAGGATATTCAAACCGGCTTGAGAAAATCGTTCAAATCGATGGAGCAAGCGTTTGAAAGAGCGAAAAAGCACTTTCCGCCAAAATGAAATTTTTCAAACAAGAGCAGTTGCAAGGCCTGTTCGGCCAGATCATCAAGCGCATTATGAATGCATTGACTCACTTGGCGAAGACGGCATGATTTGTCTGGCTGAAATAGAAACAGCTAAGGAGAATCTTCTTCCTCATGTTTCAATTATATTTATTCAAAATAGAAGCGCTTTAACTTCGATCACTAATACTTATGCTTCGAGTGCTTTTTAGCGGCCTGTCAGGAAATATGTTTTAATCCTGCAGCGCTCAGCAAATACCAGACCAACCAGCAATCATATGACCAGGCAATGCTTCGACAAAGCAAAAGCGCTAATCGACGCAGCGAATTGTGAGGATCCGAACCGCGAAACCAGCGAAGGGAAGGATTGGCCGAAAGAATTGCTTTACTCGCGCCGCATGTCTGAAATGCTCGAACGCTATGCACCCGATGCCGATGATGTCATGAAACTGGCGGTGAGTGCTCAGCACATCCAACGCTGGAAATCGCCACGCAGCGATTATCCGATGGATCGAAAGGGGTATCATCAATGGCGTGCCGAGTTAAACAAATTTCATGCCGACACCGTTGCCGATTTGCTCGCTAAAGCTGGATATGAAAATACATTCATTGCACGCGTAACCCTGGCCGTTGGCAAGAAATCACTTAAAACCAATCCGGATACACAGTTATTGGAGGATGTTGCCGGACTGGTTTTCTTGGAACATTATCTGCTCGACTTTGCTGGCAGGCACCCTGAATACGACGAACAGAAGTGGCTCGATATCATTCGTAGAATTTGGAATAAGATGTCCGCTCAAGCGCATCAATTCGTACTCGCAGGACACATCAAATTACCGGATTCACTGGCGACGCTGATCAAGCAAGCGGTATCCGAATAAATCACGATTCTGTAATAATGGATAGAAAAGTTGTTTGATGTAGTTCAGACGGCCTGTTGAAAAACCCCTGATACAGTCGGATCGGCATCGCAAGTTCTTCTGATGGTTAATGACTATGTGCAATCGGCGTGTTGACTACTTCTTCGATTTCCATCATGCCTAAGTCTTCGTGATCTAGAATGTGGCAATGCATGACAAATTTACCGGTGTAGGTCTGATAGTGCGTATATACATTGGTCACTGCCGGACCTTGTACCAACAACGTATCTTTCCAAACCATTTGCGGCTTACCGTCCGGACCTATTCTCTGCCACTGGAATGGATTGATATGAATATGAAATACGTGCGGTAACGGCGGAATAGCACCAGGTACTGCAGCCGGGTCACCAACGGTCGTGAGCGACCACATATCGACAGCGCCTAACTCCAATTGACGTACATGGTCGGGATTGAAAGCGCGGTAATTGACTTGGAAATAATTTTTTTTGCCTGACATGTCCTGACCGAGCTTGAACGCAACTTCCTGCACGCCTACAGCTTGTTTACTCAAATCGAGATTGCCAAAGGGCGCCAGCGCAGCCATTTCCTCGTTGGTTGGCAAAGCCATGTCGTTGGTTTCGTCAACGACTTTCAGAATGGCCAGTAAATTTTCCGGTTCATCAGCTTGCCGTAGCGATTTCAATCTAGAGGTCGGCTGATCGATGATGCGATATTCTCCAGGCTTCATGCTGGCTTTAATCAAGACGTCGCTACGGTAGCCTGGCTGCAGATCGATCGGCGTTCCTGCTTTCCAGGTATCAATACGCCCTAGGTAATTACCGTCCAAAGCGATTTCATGTAAATCATGCTTCTCAACCGCGAATGCGATGGATTCACGAAAAGCGGTATCGATCAAACGCCAGCGTTGTACTTCGCCGCGTTTCATGGTGATGACCGGAACGATCTGGCCATTGATAGTGATACGCCGTTGCGAGCAAGGCCATGTGCCCTTGTTGGTGGCAGTGCTGCAATCTTTCGGATTGGGTGTGGATGGGCCAGGGAACAGGCTGGTGACATTGTTCAGTTCGCCTTTCTGATTGTATAAAATCGTTTGCAGTACGAAGATTTTTTCGTTGGTATTGGCGGCCAACAGCGCTTCCGGCGTGGTACTTGGATTATCCTCGATTACAATGGCGCCGGCCATGCCGCTGCCAACCTGAATCGATGTCGAGCCATGTGCGTGGGCATGATACCAATAGGAGCCGATCGGATGGTCTTTCGGCAATGTCACTTCATAAGGGAAATTACTTTGCGGCGAAATGGCGAGCAGTACATTGTCGCTGTTACCGGTGGGTGATACGTGTAAGCCGTGGAAGTGTACGTTGGTGGTATTGAAAGACGCCGGAATGGTATCCAGATAAGCGTTTTGGTTCTCCTGATCGAATTGTGCCTGAATTTCATTGGGTGATTCTTTCGGTAACCGGTTTTTCAACAGCAAATTGACGATATCACCTTGCTTGACACGCAATGTCGGTCCCACCAGTTTTCCTTCATAGGTGCGCAGTTTCACGCCGCAACCTGCGATGCTGGTGGTTTTTGGGTCGGTATATTGTACGGTCAGTACAGTTTCGAGCCTTCCATTTTGTGCGTGCAGATCGGGTGGATTCTGGAACGGTTGCTTGCCGTATTTTTCAATATCGATTGGTTCGTAGGCACAATGAGGATGATTTTTTCCCGCCGAGGTAAAAGAACTACCAAGCAGTAAAGTGGACATGATCAATAAATTCAGTAGGTATTTTTTTGACAAAATTTGCATAGCTTTTCCTTTACTTGAAAATTCTACTGTATTACACCTTTAATATTGGGGAGGATTACCTTGGGAGCAACATAGCTGTTTGTAAAACGTAGCATAATCGTAATGTGCATCGTTTCAACCTGCGCAACTTGGTTACACAGGTTGAAACAGTATGACATTGCTTTTATGGTTTACTAGTCACGATGGGGCTGGCGTTGAGGAAACCCCAAATGAAGTCTGTTTGCATTACCATCAGGTTGGGACGGCTGTTGTTATCGTTGTAGAACCAGAACGGATTAGGGATACCGTGATGACTGCGTGCATAGCCAAAGTCGGTCAAATTACGCTCAAACACTGATAATGCAAGAAAATTAGCTGAGCCATCGCCATTCAGTGCCGCACCTGCTCTTGCGTGACAACTAATACAACTCGAACCATCCATAAAACCAGCTTCGGTTACCGAATTACCCAATAGCGTCGATTGACCCATTGAGTTAACAAACTCCACTTGCGAACCTTTGAGGCGGAAGTTGCGCCACGCAATATCCTCCGGATCAGGTTCAATCTGACTCGTGCTGCTGCCGTCGCCAATATTTAATTGAGTTAGCAGCTTGTCCCATTCCGGGCGAATTTTTTCCAACGGATAACTTTTGTCAGAATTGAAAACGATACTGGGAGAGTTCAATTGATCGCTATGTTGATTGGGTTTGGTGTAATTATCCGCAGTGCCAGCTGGGCGATTCTTATCGCTGCTTGCATAACCGTAAGCATCATTGCAGCCAGTGATATCACAACGACCTGGCAGGCTAATATGCTCGAAGGTGGTCCATACCCAGTTGGGAATATCTTTAGAAGAAATATGGAATGCCACTAGGTGATGAATCCCTTCCAAATTGCAAGTGAGGGATGATTTGCTGATACCGAGCGCTTGAAGATCAATCTGTGTCTGTAATAATTTGCTGATGTATTGCTTGGGGTCCTCCGGCAATCCAAGTGCAACAGCAAGATCATGATGCAGCCAGTTACTCTTGATCATGATGGCATCTGGGGGTAAGTCTATGCGCGACAACGCACCGGGCTTCCCGTCCTGAGACGAATGATTGGCTAAATGATAAGGTGCTTCTGTTTGCAGATTTTTCTGATTAATCTTAAATACATCTATTACGCCGTTGGCATTATATAAATTATTGGTGAAAAGGTAATCATGAAATACCTTATTGCGAATGGTCAGTTCAGCATTTGTCTGTCGAATGACGCGACCTGTACTTTCTGCATCGGATGGATTAAATTTCTTTAGGATAGCGGGTATCAGATCCTTAGTTTTACCATCGACAGATACCGCAGAACAGGAAGATATCGGTGCATCTGTTGCTTTCTTCATTGACTTCAATTTAACCATACGACCGAGGGGATTAAGTACGTCATGGAAGGGTAGACGGGTATCGCGCTGTAAAGCAGGATCGCGCGCCTGCACTTGCGCTTCCTCTGTCAAAGCATCAGTCAGACTTTTGAGTTTAGCGGCGTGCTGAACCCCTGGATAAACTGGACAATGATCGAGATCGTTGTTTGTTGATCCAGGTTGACAACAATGATCTTTACCAGGGGCTTGTCCAGACTGACAGAGTGCATAGGGCTGTGCTGGCCAATTGTCGTTCTCATCAGCCCAGTTTGACCAGAATTTAGCCTGAACTGCTTCGGCAAATAGTTTCCAGGAAAACATATCCGGACAAGTCATGGCAGCATTGCTTAGTATCTTGCCTGTATTGCTATTAATGGTAAGCAATTCACCATCTTTAACAATCATTGAACAGTATTCAGCATCCTTAATACCGGCCTGAAAATACAAAATTGAATCTACACTTGTAGGTTTATAGTCATCCGCATGGACAGATTGAATGCTACTCAAGGTAATGCCAATCAGAATAATAAACAGTAAATGAGAGCGCAGGATCATAGTGTTTCTTCCAATTAATAAGGAGGGATAAAAAGTTACTGAAGGATCGTAAAAGAAAATCTGTATCGGTATCTCTCAGAAAAAAGCGCTTTAAACGACCTTAATCGCTACTATCCTCATCTAAAAATGTGCTATTAGGTGTCAAAAATCAACATGCAATAAAAAACCCGCTATTACGCGGGTTTTAGGATTGTGTTAGATGTTCTCGGATGTTTAAATGGGAGGGCGGGAATCGAACCTTGGTCTAGTTCTAATAAATCAGTCATTTAGTTTTAACCTCTGTTATTTTTGTGTCTTTTTCAAAGTAATTTTGTAGATTTGAGAGTTGCAAGTACAATATTTAAAACAAGTCTAAACTCATTTATTAAGGCTATCAATAGTCTTGCTACATATAATCACATGCTTATTCTTGGTAAAAGCATTCATTTTCTATTAGCTTAACAACAAATGTACTTTTAGCCCTACGTGTTACTTCGAGGAAAAACCAAAGAAGTTATTTATTAGTGTAACTTTTTATTATAACTCTATATAAAAAAGAATAAAATTTAGGTGAACGTAGTCAAGTTAGGTGATATTGCGTTCCAGATTCTGAGACATTTTTTTCTTAAACAATAATTGAGCGTTACTAAATGGGACAAATGACGCTTTCTGAGGAATTACATATGATCTATACGCCGCAATCACTGCTTGCCACCATTCGTGAGGGTAAAATTATCAAAAATCTTTCGGAACGCGAGTTGAAAACACCAGAAGGAGTGGGATTCGATCTACGACTTGCATCGATTTCTGTTGTAGGCAATGGTCGTGGAAGTCTGAAGGTTTCAACACGACGCACACCTGATAGTGAGTCAATTAAACTAAGCAATAATTGTTGGTTTCTCGAACCAGGGAAAACATACCTTGCCAGTACTATCGAGGAATTTAACCTTTCACCTGATTTAGCAGCAGTATTCTTTCCAAGGAGCACCCTTTTTAGAAGTGGCGTTGCCTTTCACTCCAGCGTTTTGCCGCCCGGCTACGTTGGCCCAATGACTTTTGCTTTGACTAATTACCATCAAGAACCTTTTGAGATAGAGTATGAGGCTCGATTCGCGCACGTTATATTTCATTCTGTTGTTGGTGATGTTGAAATGTACAAAGGACAGTGGCAGGGCGGACGCATCTCGCAACCACACGATGAAGAGCAAGTCTAATGACCGTATTGCAAATCAAGGATCGTACAACGAGTTGCCAAGAGGATTTCAATGAATATGCTCTGTCAAGTAATAGTTTTATCTTTACTACGGCATCAGAGTCTAATATAGAAGAATTTTCAATTGAGCTAACACTTGGTGAAGGATGGAATGACAAGTACTCGCCTTTCGACAAAAAACTTAGTCGAATTTCTGACGACGGAATCACGATACCTGGACATGGTTCTATAGTTGTTGAAGTTCACGATGAAATTAGGGTTCCGCACAATAGATATGGAATTGTTCTGCCAACCGGCAGTCTTTTTCTCTCAAGGGGAATTCTTATCGCCTCAGCAAAAGTCGAACCTGCGTTCGTTGGAAAGCTAAAACTGAGGATGTTCAATACGACGTCTAAGAGGATTTCGTTAAAGAAGGGTGAAAAGGTTGGTTCCATAATCTTCTTCTCTACTGAATCCACCAAAATCCAAAACTTTATTTATCGAACAAGCGAGATATCGACAACACCGATGTCACGATCCGCTGGATTGAAGAAATGGCTCGCTAGCAACAAGCCGTTGTGGATAGGATGGATTATTACAGTAATTTCAAGTTCATCATTAGCATTTGTGCTGACGTACACGCTGTTCTATAAGCCAATGCTTGAAATGAATAAATTTTCTCTTGAACAAAAACAACAATATCCACAAGAACAAAATATTGAAATGAATAATCCTTCTCCCGAGCAAATGAAACAAAACTTACAAGAGCAGAATGGTTAGGTGAAGATGAAATGATTGTAATCGAAAAAAACCTTGAGTATCTCGCAGCTCAGTATTCTATATGCGATAAGTCATTAGTTGACGACTATTCTTTAAAAATTCAAATGGGTAGTTTTTACTATGAACCTTGTGATTCAAAACACGAAAGCACAATTGTCTACGGCCATTCTCCAGATCCAGCCAGCTTGTTTTCACAAAAGAAGGAGATAGCTCAAAACCTATCGCTCCCTCCTGGTTTTCACGTCATTGCATGCAGCAAACATCAGTACAAAATCCCTTTGGATTATTTGGGACTGGTGCAAACAAAAGGGACACTTGCAAGACTTTTTGTTCAAGCAACATGTAATGATGGTCAAGTGGAACCAGGCTTCCATGGATATATTACACTTGAAATTTTAAACATGTCTCGTTGGACTGTAGAGATACCAGAAGCTAGCGATATTGCCCAAATGTATTTGATTAAATGTAGTAGCCCCGCATTGCAGCCCTACCATGGCCGCTATGCTACCCAGTCCAAAGAAGGTCCCACAGTAGCGATATTTAAAAAGTAGCTTTACCGCGCTTAGCTTTTCAGGCACAACCTGTCATTCGAGTGGGACTTCAAAAATGCTGCACATTTGACTCCCTCTCAATTCAACGTTGCATATATAAATATTAAATTGAAATTTTAAAAAGCCAGTCTTAGATTTATCCAATCTGCTGACCTAAGATGGGCAAGAATTTATCTTTAAACTTAGATTTATTTCTGAGGAATCCATCGCCCATAAACCTTGATTATCATCCCCCAATCTTTATGCCCCATTTGATGTGCAACCCACATGTAGTGCTCGCCACTAGATAGCATCATGGATGCAAAAGTGTGGCGGGTCTGATAGGGGGTGCGGTATTTCATAAGTCGGTGTCAGGTCCCGAATGAAGAATTATCATTTTTTATCAAGCAAGAAGTGTTTGCGCTCGTATGCTTCAATCAGTGTAACCAGAGCATCCAGTTTCTTGCCTTCCGGCGTGTTGAAATCTGCTGTCAGCAGTGATTCTATTTCTTTTAGTGCTTCGCGATAATCGGCATCTGTTTTGATGGGTTTGATGTTCATATAGGTTGTGTCAAGTGTTAAATCGTTTATCCATCAATTTGACCATAGCTTACATCAATGAAGTTGAGCCGATTGATAATCAATAGACTTGAACATACTAATATTAATATGCTTATTTATTGTAATATACCAATAAATATTATAATTCAATATTGATGTTTGCAATTTTGCATGGAGGTGGTTATGCCTGTACAAAAGAATACGAGTGTGACATTGGGCGAACATTTCGAGAAATTTCTGGCGAACCAAATTGAAACGGGGCGCTATGGTTCGGCCAGTGAAGCCATACGAGCGGGGTTACGTTTGCTTGAAGAGCGTGAAACCAAATTAGAAATATTGCGCCAAGCTTTGATTGAAGGCGAACAGAGCGGCTCATCCAACTATTCTTTGCAAAGAATTCTGGATGAATTGGAAAGTGAAGATTAGATGGGATCATTTATCCTCACTCAAAAGGCAAGAACTGATATGCGTTTAATTGGACGTTACATATGTAAAGAATTTGGAAAGGTACAGCAAAGAAATTATTTAAGGCAGCTTGATCTGGCTTTTTATGATCTCGCTGACGAGCCGGAACTAGGCCATATATGCGATGATATCAGTAATGGGTACCATAAATATGGTGTTGGTAAACATTTAATTTTTTATCACTATAAAGAAAAAGATCAAATCGAGATTGTGCGTATTCTCCATGGTCGCATTGATATTGAGCAGCATTTATAAGTTAGTTCATTTTGATTGCGGAATCCATCGGCCATAAACTTTGATGATCATACTCCAATCTTTGTGTCCCATTTGCTGAGCAACCCAGAGAGGTTTCTCACCCCTTGAAAGCAGTGTTGATGCGAAAGTGTGCCGGGTTTGGTAAGGGTTGCGGTATTTTATGCCTGTTTTTTTCAGTGCCACAATCCAAACATTCTTGCGGATCGGTTGATCGTTTCTCCAGGGTTGATTGGTTTTCGGGTTATGGAATACGGTTTCATTCTGCTTTTTTGTAAATATTTGCTGATTAAGCAGGGCTTCTTTGGCTTGCGGTTGTAGTGTAACTTCTCGTTTTCCCGACTTTGTTTTTGTGTCTTTCAGTTGACCGCGTACATGAGCTTGTTTGATAAATATGCGGTTTTGTTCAAACTCAATATGTTGCCAGCGTAAAGCGATGAGTTCGGAAGTTCTCAATCCAGAATAAAATGCAAATTGGATCAGGTTTTTTTCCTGGCCTGTCAGTTCGTTTAAAATTTTGTTGATTTCATCTTGTGTGAAGGGTTCAGGTTCACGTGTTTTGTTTGGAAGATTTTTGACCCGAGTCAGTGGGTTTCTGTCTATGATTTCATCAAGGTAGAGCTCTTCAAACATTTGACGAAGCGGGGTTAGGATGTTGCTTTTGCGTTTGTTGGAGCAGGGCAGCTCAGATAGCCATTCTTTCACTTTGCTGGCAGTCAGTTCGGAAATAGTGAGATTGCCAAAGGTTGGTATTAAATGATGATAGATGGCGCTGTTATAGTCCTGCAGTGTGCTTAATTGCAGTTTTGCTTGGTTGCGTTGCAGCCAGCTGATCAGGGCTTCTTTGATTGTGTAAAGATCAGGACGATTTTTTCTGAATTCTTTGGCTTTCTTGCTGTACGGAAAATGCCGGTTGTAATCGAAAGTGCCGGTCTTGATTTCGTACTTGATGGATTGCAGCTTAAGCGCGAGTTCTTTTTGCGCGGTTTTGGTTGGCGGAATGGGTATTGACTCGCGACAGCGAACACCTTGATAGGTGAATGCTATCTGGGCACTATTGCCACGAATTGTTATGCCTCTTTGCCTTCTATCCATGCGTATGCTGCTTTAACTTTGATGAAGATTCGTCCATTTGGCGCTTTTATCCAATGAATTTTCTCTCTCAATTGTCCTTTCTTTTTATATTGGCGAATAGCTTCTGAGGTAAGGCCTGTAAGTTCAGCAAATTTGTCAATGGTGACGAGGTCGAAATGATTCATTTTTTCTCCTCTTCAACATTGCCGGCGATATGCTTGGTGACGTGTTTTTCGACTTCCCCTTGATTCTCGATCAAGCCTTTATCTTCGACTTTGCGCTTGCCCATCACTACAGCCCAGAAACTGCCTAGTTTTTGTGAGATGGCATAACCGACGCTTTTGGTTTCGCTGTATCCAGTTGTTTCTGGACATACATCCTGGAAACTAAGGCCTAGAATTTTTTCATAGCGGCGATAGGTCAAAGGATTATGAAGTATTTTCAGCACGCGCCAGCCGAAGTATTGCCCCATGATCAAAGCGCCTAATGCGCTTTCCAATGTCGTGCCAACACCCCGGAATTCCTTGATGTTCTTTAAAATAATTTGCTCTTGTTCCTCGCTGAGGTTTAGATCAAATAGTTTTCTTTGATTGGTTTCCATAATAAATAGTGACTATGAGAGTATATAGTGATTCTTATAGTACGCTATTTATTTCCACAGTAAATAGTATAAATGTCCTGTTAATCTAAAATCGTTACTTGGTTTTGAAATTCCTCTTTTGTGAATTGGCGCATCTCGTCATGAAATTTGATGACAATCTCAATTTGATCGTTAAGCGTTAATACGCCGCAAATGTGACCGATTTGCGTGATGCTGTATTTTTTTCCGGGTTCAGGTGTATCCTGCTTTAGAACAGCAAGCCGGTAGATTAAGGAAACCGCTTCTTCAAGATTAAATGTATTCATAGTATTTATATTTTTAATTTTTTTAGTGTTGAGTTGGGTTTTCATGATTAACCTTTTGAGGATGAAAAGGGGTTGGTACAGTTATTGATACAAGTCCAAGAGAAACAGCTCCGGCGTGACATTGCGTGCGCTCGGCTTGCGCCTCGCTCCTTAATGTCACGTCCTCGCTGTCGACTTTGAAAAGCATCCAAACATGTTTGCGTGTGCTATAGCTCGATCCTTTCCAAAGTATTCCGGATACGCGCAATGGAGCAGAATCGCCATAACGTCCCGTTGCCGGGGAATATACTTCACCATTCATTGGATTTAATCGTTTGCTCTCATCGTAGAAAGGTTTGATGGCATGTGAACGATGCGGCGCTTCAGGGTTTCCCATCGCCAGCATGAAAGCTGCCCAATCGCTGGCAGTTGCAGATTGACGGATGGATTCAAGCTCCGGATCGTCGGCTTTGTCGAGTTTTCTTAATTGACGCCATACGGTCACGCTCGGGCCGCCGATTTGCTGAAACTGACGAATACCCCAGGTATTGGCCCATGCGGTAATGCGCTCGGCTGCTTTTACAGCATCATTGCCGTACAAATCCTGATCAAGTGCGAAGCCGTCGATATTCTTGGAGATGTATTTGGCAATGTAACCAACGGCCGTGCCTTTCGCTGGATCAATCGCTTCCGATTTGAAGCGGCGTTCTTGCGCTCCGGGTTCGTTGCCATTATCGAGAAGGGCGTAATGACGCATGACTTTTCTCACAGCTTCGCGGTGTTTTTCAGGCATGAATAATAGTAAGTGCCAATGCGGGGTGCCGTCGTGATGCGGTTCAACTACACGGAAGCCATAGGGTTGAATGCCCTGACGATGCAATTCAGCGCGAATCAATGACCAAATATGGGTAAGGTATTCGTGCGCTTGTAAAACGCTGGTGCCGTCATAGCGTGGATGGGTTACGCCATGATGCAGACAAGCATGCATGCGTGAAGGGGTGGTGACCGTATAGAATTCGCCTACATGCCCAAGATGATCGGCCACCATTTCAAAACCTCTGATACGTGTCATCAATTCAGCACGGCGAATTGCTGGATTAGATACCGAACGATCGGCTAGGGTCTGCAGGGAAAAAATCTCGCCGTTCTGGTTATTTACAAAATTCGTGGCCAGATACAAACGATTTCTTTCCTTTTGTTTGCGCTTAGCGTGAATGGTGTAGTCGCTGGCATACGTGCCACGCAGGCGGCTGACCAATTCAATATTTCTGGCAATGGTTTCAATCTTTCGCAGTCGCAATATCTTGATTCTGCGAAACCACCAGTGATGACAGCACATCCGGTTTAGTGCCGGTTCCAGTTTATCGCCTTTGATGGATGGCCGCTTGACTTGATAATGATCGACTATGCGCAAACAGGCTTGATAGGCATCAGAAGGGGATTTTGCGCGGTTGCGTGCCAGATAACATTTTTCTGCATAACGCTTGGCGGCATTGAGCAATTCTTCATGATCTGCGCATAGATTCAGATCTTCAATGCGCAGCTGATTATAAATATCTTGCAGTTCATTGTTTGCTTGCTCAAAGCTGGAACGTTCAGCCGTTTTGATGTATTGCGCCGCCAAGTCTCCCGCAATCGGGGAAAGCTCGCTGAAAATATGGCGCCGCATGCGACGGCAATTTTCTGTTCCATAGGCTGCGGTGTGATTATCGGCAAAAACGACTTGTGCCAATTTTGTGTCATTTTTGTGCCACAACCGAGGCCTTTGGAGACCTACCGAGACTAATGGGGTATTTGTGAGACCGGTACTAAGACCCTGTTTTATATGGGTCTTAGTTGGTCTAAGGTGGTCTGAGTTAGACCGGAAGTTGGTGGAGACGGCGGGAATCGAACCCGCGTCCGCAAGCCCTCTACAGACAGTTCTACATACTTAGCCATGTTATTTAGTTTGACCTGGCAACCGCCAACCGGCAGGCTGATGACAGGCGAGTCACCTTGCGTTTAACGTTCTATAAAGTAACCCTATAAAACGCGATCCTCGTTAGTAACTCTGCTGTCTGTTGCCAGACCCGGCGTTGAGGCCCATCGGTGCAGAGGCTAGCCGAATTAAGCGGCTAAAGCGTAGTTTTCGTCGTTTGCGACTATTGTTTTCAGATGGATTTACGAGGTAATCTGATCCTCGGTATGCCCTGCGCTGCTTTGCAACCCACGTCGAAACCAGATCGTCCCCGGTATTCGTTTTGGTAGTGCTTAGGATGGTGATGAAATCTAAAAGTTCAAGTTCTGCGTCGATATTCTAACAGAATTAATAAGTATTTCTTTACAGATGAACCAGCAATTCTTCGGGGTGATCGATCAGGTGATGCGCACCCCAGGTTTCCGGTGCTTGATCAATGCCAAGATAGCCATAGCGTGCAACGATGGGTTGCATGCCGGCTGCCAGACTGGCTTGAACATCGCGAATGTCGTCTCCTAAATAAATGCAGCGAGCAGGGGAAATGGTCATTTTGTTGCTGGCTGCCAGGAGTGGTCCAGGGTGAGGTTTGGAATGGGTGGTTTCGTCGCCACATATGATACAGGCAACTCGCTGTCCTAACCCAAGTGTTTGGATGAGTGGATGTGCAAAACGAGCAGGTTTGTTGGTGACAATGCCCCATGGTATATTCATCATTTCCATTTGATTCAACAACGCTTCTACGCCCGGAAACAAACAAGTGTCGTGACACAGACGTTGGGTATAAAAATCCAGAAATTCATCGCGCATGAATTCATAGCCCTCATCGCCTGGTTTGATATTAAAGCCGAGCCCTAGCAATCCTCGTGACCCAGCGGACGCCAACGGACGGATCTGTTCAATGGGGAGTTCGGATAAGCCTCGTGCAGTGCGCTGCCGGTTTAAGGCGTGACCAAGATCAGGCGCAGTGTCGGCCAAGGTTCCGTCAAAATCAAAGAGAACAGCTTCAATCATTAAAGTACGCTTGCTGAGGCTAATGGAAGTTAGCTGCGGTAAGCCATGATGTAGTTGACATCGGTATCCTCTTCCAATGCATAAATTTTTGTGATGGGATTGTATGTCATACCAATCAGTTTTTCATCGGCCAGACCGGCATTACGTGCCATGCGAGCTAACTCGGAAGGTTTGATGAATTTTGCGTACTCATGTGTGCCGCGAGGTAATAGATTTAAAATATATTCCGCGCCAATAATGGCAAACAGGTAGGATTTCGGGTTGCGATTGATGGTTGAGAAAAATACCCAGCCATTGGGTTTGGCTAATTCCGCGCATGCCCGAATAACGCTCATTGGATCGGGCACATGCTCAAGCATTTCCATGCAAGTGACAATATCATAATGCTGTGGTTTTTCTTGCGCCAATGATTCCACGGTAATTTTGCGGTAATCAACGTCATAGCCGCTTTCCAACAGATGCAGCTTAGCAACCTTGAGCGCTTTATCGCTAAGATCAATGCCGGTGACATGTGCGCCCATCGATGCCATGCCTTCGGATAGAATACCGCCGCCACAACCGACATCCAGTATGGTTTTTCCCATTAATCCATTGGTCAGATCATTAATGTAGTTAAGACGCAATGGATTGATTTCATGTAAGGGTTTAAATTCACTGTGCGGATCCCACCAGCGGTGAGCAAGTTGGCTGAATTTTTCAAGCTCCAGCGGATCCGCGTTGATACCGTCATTTTCCATATGTGCTCCTTTAAAGCAATTGTTGTGACGTTGCTGCGATACGTTCTTGCCACATGGTTGCGCGATAGTGCAGCTCAGCTTGGTTAAGCGTCGTCAATTCTTTATCTTCAAGCAGTATTCTACCATTTACCCACACATGGCTCACGTGTTCGCGGCTAGCAGCGTAGACTAAATGTGAAACGGGATCATAGCAAGGAGTAAGGTTAAGATGAGAGAAATTAATAGCTGTTATATCAGCTGCTTTGCCAATGGTTAATGAGCCGGTGGATTCACCTAATCCTAGAGCATTAGCGCCGTTCAGGGTGGCCATTCGTAGCACTTGATGCGCGGGGAGGGTGTCAGCCCGACCACTATTTGCTTTAGCCAGCAATGCTGCGAGACGCATTTCTTCAAACATATCCAAACGATTATTGCTGGCTGCGCCGTCTGTACCCAGACCGATATTGACGCCTTGATTGACTAACGGTGGAATGGGCGCAAATCCGCTGGCCAATTTCATGTTCGATGAAGGGCAGTGAGCAATGCTGCAATTATATTGATGTAATAGTTTAATTTCATGATCGTTCAGATGCACCATGTGCACGGCAATTAAATTGGGACTGAGCAATCCTAATTGTTGTATACGCTCTAAGGGTCTTACGCCGCTAGATTCCATGCTAATTCGAATTTCATCCTGCGTTTCGTGCAAATGGATATGAATCGGTGCATCCAGTTGTTCTGCATAAGTCAAAATGCTGCCGAAGGTTTTGTCGCTGACAGTATAAGGCGCGTGAGGTGCGAAGCAGAACGATAACAGCGGATTATATTGATACTTGTCGCGCAATTCCAATCCTTTGGCCAGATAATCATCTGCATCGCTGGCATAAGCTGTTGGGAAATCAATGACAATCATACCGATAGCAGCGCGCATCCCTGAGCTTGTCGCAGCTTGCGCACAGGATTCAGGGAAAAAATACATGTCATTAAAGCAAGTGATGCCTCCTTTGATCATCTCGGCACAGGCAAGCTGGGTACCATCCAGTACAAATTGCGCGTTAACATACTGATTCTCTGCCGGCCAGATATGTTTATTGAGCCATTCCATCAGGGGTAAATCATCAGCAAGTCCTCGCATGAGAGTCATGGCGGCATGAGTGTGCAGGTTGATCAATCCCGGAATCAGTGCATGATCGTTTAGAGTGAATGTTTGTTGTGGTTGGTAACGCTGGCTGGCTTCGGCAATCGGAAGGATATTTTTGATGATGCCGTGATCAATTGCAATGGCATATTGATTTAATACAATTTTAGCGGGCTCAATAGGAATGATCCATTTCGCTTCAATTAGTGTATCAATTTCTTCCCGATTACTCATTTGCTGGTAATAAGAAAAAAGCCCTGCGGAACATGCAGGGCTTTTTTAGTAAGAATAAAAAAATAATTTGGCTTATCGGGTGCCTGCTACTTCAATTTCAACCCGGCGATCGGGTGCTAAACACTCAATCAACGCTTTGGATTTTCTTTCACCGGCACAACTGCTGCCTGTTACCGGATTGGCTTCGCCTTTACCATCAACAAAGATGAGGCTTGGATCTATACCTCTTGATACCAGATGCGATTTTACCGATTCGGCGCGACGTAGCGAGAGTGCTTTGTTGTATTCATCTGATCCAATGCGATCAGCATAGCCTACAGCAATAATAAGGTCATATTTTACACCCTCTATGCCTGTAACAAATTCATTTAGAGATTGAATGCCATTGGGTTTTAATTTAGAGCTATCAAAATCAAATAACGCATCGGCAGAAAAGGTGATTTTTTCAGGTGCCGTTTTAACAGGCACTGGTGCAGGTGCTTCCGCAACTACTTCTGGTTTCTTGACCAGATCCGGATCACATTCATGAATGGCCATGGCCGGGGTCCAGTAGCTGGTGCGCCAGCATAATCCGGTTGAATTTCTTGCCACCTCACCACGGCCATCAATACCGTAAGCTTGCGGCTTAGTTGCTGCGGTATCTGTCGCCGATTGATCTGTATTTGCTTCTTGTGCCAAGACAGCACCAGAAAACATTGCTGGTATAAGAACCATTCCAATAAGAGTATTTTTGGCTGATATTTTTTTCATGATGTTGTCCTTTTAGTGAAAACTGTGTTTCTGAGAATTCTATCGGCAATGCAAATAAATGCTTTACCATTACAATTGAAAGTCTTTGCTATTCTACTACTTCGAGCTAATTAGTGTTCTATTATCAGTTTGTTTGTATATTATCGCAAATTAATATGTTGTTTAATTACAACAAAGCTGCGTTGTGCATTAAAGTGAAATGAATGAATTAATATGCTTAAGTAATAGAAATCATATGGTTTTTATATTAATAATCGAATCCGCGTTTCACTGAAAAGAGAAATATTTCTTTGTTTCATTTGTTATTGTGGCAATTAAGCCAAAACAGGTGGGTTCGGAGTTATTCGAAATATACTATCGATCGGGCCATTCAAACTGTGCGATCTTGCGATTAGTTCATTAGTTAAGTGATTTATTATGCGATTATTAGGTGATTATAGGAATTTACTGATATGGTCGATGTGACGGAGCAGGTAACTTTGTCCACACAAAATCTGTATCGTAATTTCGGACATTGCATTGCGGTATGTGATGTTAACTTGCAATTAAGGCGAGGGGAAGTATTAGGGTTACTCGGACCTAATGGTGCAGGTAAAAGCACCACCATGCGCATGTTGACGGGAAATCTTGCGCCAAGCAGCGGCAGTATAGAAATCTGTGGCATTGACTTATTGAGTAAGCCGTTAGAAGCCAAGCTGCGTTTAGGTTATCTGCCTGAGATTCCACCGCTTTATTTCGATATGACAGTCAACGAATATTTATTGCTGGTTGCTCGATTACATCGTGTTAACAAACAAGTTATGCAGATTGTATTGAAAAATGTAAAGCAACGCTGTGGCTTACGAGATCAGGGGAAGTATTTGATCGGAACGTTATCCAAGGGCTTCCAGCAGCGGGTTGGTATTGCGCAAGCGATTATACACAACCCGGACGTGATTATATTGGATGAGCCTACGGTTGGTCTTGATCCTAATCAAATACAAGAAATAAGACTATTAATTAGAGAATTGGGTACAACGAGCAGTGTTATTTTATCAACGCATATTTTGCCTGAAATTGAAAATGTTTGTGACAGAGTTCAAATCATGCATAAAGGAGCAGTAGTTTTTGATAAAACCATGATCGAGTTGCGACAACAGGATGCGAGTTTGGAAGAAATATTTACGCAGCTTACACGATCATGAATAAACAGAGATATTTGCCATGCTAGCAACTATTATCCGTAAAGAATTAAGTATGCTGTTTATTTCTCCTTTGGCCTGGATATTGCTTGCGTTAATCCAACTCGTGTTTGCAGGTTTCTTTTTGATGCGATTGGATGCTTTCCTTGAAATACAATCACAATTACTGCAGGTGATCAATTCTCCGGGAATTACGGAAGTTGTTATTTCTCCTAGCTTTGCATTAGCAGCAATTATTTTATTGATGATAACACCGATATTATCGATGCGTTTACTGGCTGAAGAACGCCGTAACCATACCCTGACCTTACTTATTTCTGCGCCTGTTTCTATTATCGATATCGTATTGGGTAAGTTTCTCAGCATAATGATTTTTTTTGCGCTCGTGATTATGCTGATAATTGCGTTATCCATATCATTGCGGATAGGAGGCACGTTGGATTTGGGCTTGTTACTCAGCAATGCCATAGGATTGCTTTTGCTGACTGCATGCTTCTGTGCGCTAGGCCTTTATATTTCAAGTTTAACGGTACAACCGGTGATTGCTGCAATTGGTTCTTTGGGCATGTTATTGGGGTTGTGGATGATTGATCTGATTGCAAATGAGACAGATGGTTGGATGCACTATATCTCTTTGCTGAAGCATTTCAGATATTTTAATCAGGGTTTGATTGATACCTTAAGTATCGCTTATTTTATATTGTTTATCGTGACCTTCTTGGTATTGACAATTCGTCATCTGGATCGAGAACGTTTACATGGATAAATGAACGATACGTGTGACGATCATGCTGAATAAAAAATTACGGTGGCATTACCGGATACAGAATGGCGTATTTGTTATCCTGTTATTATTATTGATCGCAATGCTTGGTTTTGTCGCGGCGCAATATCGTTTTCAATGGGATATCAGCCAGAATGGACGTAATAGTCTGAGTGAAACCAGCATTGAAATTCTACAAAAACTGCATGCCCCAATCCTAGTTACGGCTTATGCAACTGAACAACATGCACAGTTAGGTGATATACGAAAAATTATTACCGATTTTTTTGCGCTTTATCAGAGAGTAAAACCGGATCTTTCTCTAACGTTTGTTGATCCGGTCGAACAGCCTGTACTGACACAACAAGCTGGTGTGAAGGTCAATGGTGAATTGGTAATCAAATATAACCAAAGGACTGAGCATCTTACTACTATTAATGAACAAGCATTCTCTAATGCTTTGATGCGCCTGGCACGAGCAGAAGATAAATTGATCGTTACATTGAGCGGTCATGGAGAGCGCCGGTTAGAGGGGGATGCTAATTACGATTTAGGTGAATTCGGCAAACACCTTCATACCAATGGTTTTCGTCGTCAAGCAACAAATCTTGCAATTGAGCAGGATATGCCCATGAATGCAAACCTACTGTTGATTGCCTCACCTCAGACTGATTTGCTGCCGGGAGAGGTCGATAAGCTCCTGAATTATATTGACCAAGGTGGCAATTTGTTATGGCTGGTTGACCAGGAATCACTACGTGGATTATTGCCGTTGACGGAAAAATTGCGTTTAACGCTTACGCCCGGCGTTGTGATTGATCCTCAAGCTGGTCAACTTAAAGCACCGATTACATTTTCCCTGGGTGCAATTTATGGGCGGCATGCAATAACGAATAATTTTAATTATATTACGGTATTTCCTTATGCGCGTCAGATTACAATAAATGAAAATGAAGATTGGAGTAGCGTTGCATTGGTTGAAGTAGCTCAACAAGGATGGATCGAAACCGGTGATCTGAATGGAAGCATTACGTTTGATCAAGCGACTGATGTGCCTGGTCCGATCACTATAGCGGTTGCATTGACACGCAATATCAAGGATCGTGAACAACGTATTGTCGTTGTTGGCAGTGGACACTTTCTCGCCAATACGTATTTGGGAAATGGGAGCAATCTGGATTTTGGCATTAATCTGGTTAATTGGTTGACCGATGATGAAGAATTAATGGTGATACAGCCACGTGCAACGATTGATAGCAGCATGATTTTGAGTGAATCTGAACTTACTTGGATTGCCGTGGGGTTTCTTATATTACTACCAACCTTTTTCTTGGCATCCGGTTTTTTTATTTGGTGGCATCGTAGAAGAATAGCAAAATGACGCACCACTCCCGTTTAAATCTGATTATGCTGATTACTATCGGCGGATTAGCGATATTTCTCTACTTTAGACCACAATCTGCTGCGATTCAGCAATATCCTATTTCTACCACTACTGCTGATGCAGTACAGAGCTTACGCATCCTGAATAAACATCAAGAAATTGTTCTCAAGCACTCGAATAATCAATGGCACTTGAGAGAGCCCATAGAAGCACGCGCGGATGAGGAAAAAATCGGAAAAATTCTGGAAATTTTAATGGCAAGTAGTTATCAGCGTCTTGCATTGGAAGATCTGGAGCGTTTTGGTCTGGATCAACCTTATCTTCAACTGCATGCAGATAATGAATATTTTGGTTTTGGCGGATTTTCACCGACAACCAATCAGCAATATCTTGCGACCAATAATTTTGCTTACTTGATTTCACCCCGTTATGCGCTGGCACTTCCGTTAACTGTCAGCGATCTGATTAGCCCCGAATTGCTAGTGCCCGACGAAATTCCTGTCAGGTTTGAAATGGAGCAATGGACAGCAGAATTTCAAAATGGCGAATGGCGTATAAGCAAACAATATTCTGACGATGGGTTTGGTAATGAAATACTGACAAAGTGGATTCAATTGTGGCAAACTGCTCGTGCTGAAGCACTGAAATTAGAGAATGAGCTTGATTCTGATTGGATCGAAACGGGTGTTATTCGAATCAGCCTGCAAAGTGGAAAAGTAATAGATTTTAAGATTCTACAAAATAAATATTCACTCGTGCTGTTGCGCATGGCAGAAGGGATTGGTTATCAGTTTCCGGCTAAATTGGGACAGCGGTTAATTAGTCCTCGTGCTATAGTGCTGAACCAATAAATTTCTGAACACTGATGCCGGAATTACCAGAAGTTGAGACAACAGGTCGTGGTATTGCCCCGCATCTGACTGGTCAAGTGATTGCAAACGTAATTATTCGTAATTCGATGTTACGTTGGCCTATACCGGAAAATTTACCTGCATTATTGCCGGGATTGACGATTCAAACAGTGACGCGTCGGGCTAAATATTTACTGTTGGATTGCGGTAAAGGAGTGCTGATTCTTCATTTGGGTATGTCAGGCAGTTTACGTATTTTATTGCCAGAATTAATACAATTACCGGAATTCCCGCGTAAGCATGATCATTTTGATTTAATTCTTAATAATCAAACTGTACTCAGACTGCATGATCCGCGTCGCTTTGGTGCCGTGTTATGGTATGTAGGGAATATTGCGCAGCATCCGCTTCTGATGAACTTGGGTCCGGAGCCGTTGACAGCAGATTTTAGTGCGCAATATTTATTTAGAGAAACCAGGGGATTGCGAACGTGTATCAAGCAAGCTCTGATGAATAGTCGTATAGTAGTGGGTATTGGTAATATTTACGCAAATGAAGCTTTGTATTTAGCCGGAATCAATCCTAAAGTAACCGCTGGTAGAATCGGAATAGGGCGTTATGAAAAGTTGGTTCAAGCGGTCAAGCATACTTTGCAGTTGGCAATAGAAGCTGGGGGTAGCAGTTTGCGTGATTTTGTGCACAGTGATGGAGCCCGGGGGTATTTTCAACAGCAATATTGGGTTTATGGGCGTAGTGATAAACGATGCAAGCAATGTTCAAATATAATCAAGCAGATTAAGCAAGGCCAGCGTTCCAGTTTTTACTGTTCAGGCTGTCAGCATTGAAGAAGATTACAACTCGAATCGAGTTGTAAATCTTTTGCGAGAGTTATCTGACCGAATAAATTTCAGGAGCTTGTTCCCATCTTATTGGATTGAAGGAATTTTTTAATATGCAGGTTCTTTCTTTTTATTGATGAATCAATCAACTAATTACAATGTTATGAATATTACATTCATTGGTGGCGGTAATATGGCCTCTGCATTAATCAGCGGATTGTTGCAACAAGGTTTTATAGCAGAGCAACTGTATGTGGTCGAAATTAATGTAGAAAACTGCGAAAAGCTAAAGCTTGAATTTGGTATTCTGGCTACGAGTGATCTTGCCGAGGGTGTGGCAAAGAGTGACGTTATTTTGTTATCTGTGAAACCCCAGCAATTACATGAGTTGACTCAGGATCTTCTGCCCTTGTTAAAGGATCAATTGTTAATATCGATTGCGGCCGGCATTCGTGCATCAGATATTATGCGTTGGCTGGGTGGTTATAAAAGAGTGGTGCGCGCTATGCCGAATACGCCCTCACTGGTGCGCTCAGGTGTTACGGGTCTTTATGCTGCTGCAAGTGTGAATGAATTGGATAGAAAAAATGCCGAGGCGATTTTAGCTGCGGTGGGTTCGACACTGTGGGTGGTAGAAGAAGAAATGTTACATGCAGTGACCGCAATTTCTGGGAGTGGCCCCGCCTATATTTTTTATTTTATTGAATCCATGCAGCAAGCAGGGATAGAATTAGGGTTAACACCGGTTCAAGCCAGACACCTCAGTTTGCAGACTTTCTTGGGTGCTAGTAAGTTAGCTAGTTTAAGTGATGAAGATGTGATTACGTTGCGCGCTCGGGTAACTTCAAAAGGTGGCACTACCGAACGGGCGATTCAAGCTATGGAAAAAAGTGATATTAAGCATAAGATCATGGTTGCTATTCATGCTGCAAGTGATCGTTCCCATGAAATGAGTGATGAGTTCGGTAGAAAATAAGGCTTAAGAAATCAATTGGCAATTGCTTAACAAGTCATTGAGAAGTGCTTTCTTTTTCTTCCCAACAGATCGATATAAAGCAAAAGCAGACAAAAAGAAAAATTTATGTTTTTCTTCTTTATCTGTAGTGCTGTAACGCAACACAGATAGCTTCTCAATGGTTTTGTCAACTATTACGTTTTCTAGGGAATATCTATGTCAAATCAGATTCTGGTTTTTCTTCTTGATACCATTTTGGGATTATTTTCTTTGGCATTATTGCTGCGTTTTTATTTTCAATTATTGCGTGTTCCTTACTACAATCCGGTATCTCAGTTTTTGATCGCCGTGACTGACTTTATTGTAAGGCCTACCCGTCGTTTTATTCCCGGCTGGGCAGGGATTGATTTATCTACATTGATGCTTGCCTGGTTACTGGAATGTGTCGTCGTGACCATCATGTATGTGATGCAAGGGTATGACTTTGAGGCTAATATTATTACCTCATCAGGGGTAATTGGATTGCTGGGTATTGTCGAAATTATTAAAACGACCCTGTATATTGTATTGGTGATGATTATCGTGCAAGCTGTTCTGTCCTGGGTTAATCCGCACAGTCCGCTGGCGCCATTGTTGGACAGTTTTACGCGCCCATTCCTCAGTGTTTTTCGTAAATATATTCCGCCTATTGCTAATGTAGATTTGTCGCCATTATTTGTGCTGATTTTAATTCAAGTACTGTTAATGTTGATTGCAGGGGTACATGTGGAAATCGCTGCAATGCTGTTATAGAAATGCCGCAAATGAGTTGGTATCGATATGATGGAACAAACAATCTTGTTCTGACACTGCATATTCAGACTGGCGCGAAAATTACTGAAGCCGCAGGCTTACTCGAAGGTGCTCTTAAAATAAGACTTGCAGCTGCGCCTGTGGAAGGTAAGGCAAACTCGACATTGATTAAATTTCTTGCAGCGCAGTTCGATGTGCCGATCGGACAAATAAGATTGAAACAGGGTGGCAAATCACGCCATAAAGTAATCGTGATCCATCGATCTGTGCATGATCCAAGAGTATTGTTTAATATAGGAGGGATTATTAATGAATAACTCATCTGATAAAATACGATGGATTTGATTTTATGGCGTCACGCCGAAGCTGAGGAAGGTTCTCCCGATGCGGCTCGTAAGTTGACCGCGGAAGGATTAAATCAGGCGAAGTGTATGTCGGATTGGCTTAAATCTAAATTGCCGAAAAATACTAAAGTGATAGCAAGTCCTACGCAGCGTACACAGCAAACAGCAACGGCACTATGCTCCGATTTTATAACGGAAGCTGCGGTTGGCCCAGGTGCAAATGTACATGATATTCTTACTGTGGCTGACTGGCCTAATTTCCAGGGAGCGATTGTAATTGTTGGTCATCAACCCACATTGAGGAATGTGGCCAGTTATCTGATTCCAACTATTCCTGTAGCGTTGAGTGTGAAAAAAGGTTCTGTTTGGTGGATTCGATATCAGAAAAATAAGAGAGGATTTGAACCAGTATTGCATACTGTGATCTACCCTGAGATGTTGGGAATAAATTGAGGTTAATATCGTACTTATTGACGCTGTATATGCCTAGAATAATTCTGTTCAATAAACCCTACGGTGTGATTTGCCAATTCACACCAACATGTGGACATCGATCGCTGCAGGATTTTATACCTTTCGCAGGTTTTTATCCTGCGGGTAGATTGGATGCCGATAGCGAAGGCTTAGTGTTATTAACAGATAATGGTAAGCTGCAGGATAAAATTTGCAGTCCAAAGTATAAACTACCTAAAACTTATTGGGTTCAGGTGGAAGGTAAACCCGATGATGTCGCACTCAATGCTATGCGCCGTGGTATAGTTCTCAGTGATTTTAAAACAAAATCTGCGCAGGTAAGCTTGATGAATGAACCTAGTTTTATCTGGGATAGGCAACCCCCCATTCGTTTTCGCAAGAGTATTCCGACTACTTGGTTATCTTTGATCCTTAAGGAAGGGAAGAATCGTCAGATAAGACGGATGACGGCGGCGGTATTTTTTCCTACATTGCGATTAATTCGTTATGCAATTGGTCTGCATACACTGAAGGGTATTGCACCAGGAGAATGGCGTATGCTTGCTGCTTCTGATATAAACTAAGATGAGTACTGCCAGTCTTTTTCTGAAATTTTTATAACAACGAGTTTCTGCTAAGGATTAGAGTATGATGTCTTATTTGAATATATCTACTTGTGAATAGCAAACTGAAAAGATTGATATTTCTTTTCAGATAAGTGATAGTGTAATATTTTAACTGAAAGTGATCGGTACCGAATAAAGAGGTAAAGTATGTAGTAGTTTTTTGATACAAATAAAAGGGATTGATTGAATTAAATATTGATGTATAAAATGTAATTTTTTATTGGATAGGCCTATGCTATGTTGTATCGGGTCTTTAACAGGATGATAACCATATGATTTATGATTTTCTTAATTTAATTTCGGGTGTGGTGGATATGCCGTGGTGGGGTTATATTGTTATTACCCTGATTTTTACACATATTACAATTGCTGCTATTACAATTTATTTACACCGTCATTCGGCGCACAGAGCTTTGGAGTTACACGCCATACCAAGTCATTTTTTTCGTTTCTGGCTCTGGCTGACGACTGGAATGGTTACAAAGGAATGGACAGCAATTCATCGCAAGCATCATGCAAAGTGTGAAACCAAGGAGGATCCACATAGTCCGGTTGTTTACGGTATCGAAAAAGTATTAGCAGAAGGTTCGGAACTCTATAGAGCAGAAGCTAAAAATGCGGAGACTCTGAAGAGATATGGTTACGGTACTCCTGATGATTGGCTGGAGCGTAATGTGTATAGCAGGCATAGCGCCAAAGGCGTTGCGCTTATGTTGATTATTAATGTGATTTTATTTGGTCCGATTGGGATTACTATTTGGGCTGTTCAAATGTTATGGGCTCCTGTTTTTGCTGCAGGTATCATTAACGGTGTTGGTCATTATTGGGGATATCGTAATTTTCAAGCGGAAGATGCCAGCAAGAATATTGTTCCTTGGGGTATTTTGATTGGTGGAGAGGAGTTACATAATAATCATCATGCATATGCGACATCTGCACGCTTATCGAATAAGTGGTATGAGTTCGATATCGGTTGGATGTATATTCGAATTTTGGAAATGCTGGGGCTTGCAAAAGTCAAAAAGGTTGCGCCTAAATTGCGTATTGATCAGGCGAAAACTCAATGTGATTCAGATACCTTGCAAGCTGTTATTTCTCATCGATATGAAGTTCTTGCAAAGTATACGAAATCATTAAAAGCAACTTTTTCAAAGGAAATGATTCATTTGAAAGAAGCAACAATTCACTATGGAGTGGACAGTTCTACTTTAAAGCGCTGGGTTCTGGCCGATTCTAAAACCTTGCAAGATCATGAGCGCGAGAAGCTGACCCAAGTGCTCAGTAACGCTAAAACTCTCGATAAAGTCTATACTATGCGAGATGAGTTAGCTCAGATATGGCAAAAATCTACTGCCACAACGGAAGAATTGGTTAAACAATTGGAAGATTGGTGTCGACGTGCGGAGGAGAGTGGAATTGAAGTACTGAGAGTATTCTCTCAGCGACTACGATGTTATGCTTGATGTTCTGAAAAGACGAAATTAAGCCCGCATATGCGGGCTTTTTTTATTATTACTTCAGTTTTGTTTCTTTATATAGGACATGTTTACGTACAACCGGATCAAATTTCATAAATTCCATTTTTTCAGGCTTAGCCCGTTTGTTTTTAGTGGTCGTATAAAAATGCCCCGTTCCAGCTGAGGATTCAAGTTTTACTTTTTCACGCATAACGACGATAACTCCTTGATTGATCTTCTTGGCAGGTCTTTAAATGTTTTTTCCTTCTAATCGCATTTTAACCAATACTGCATCTATACCATTCTTATCGATAGTACGAAGTGCCGCATTGGTTAACCGCAGCTTAATCCAGCGATTCTCACTTTCAACCCAGAATTTTCGGTGTTGCAGATTAGGTAAAAAACGTCTTTTGGTTTTATTGTTTGCGTGAGAAACATTATGACCAGACATTGGTTTCTTGCCCGTTACTTCACATACTCGTGCCATATAGCGCACTCCAGAATTCTTAAAAAGAAGAATTATATCCTGATTTGAAGCATTTGCTCAAATTAAATCATGTTCGGAAAATGAAAGAGCAGTGCCGTTACCTACAATAAAGTGATCCAATACTTGAACGTCAACTAGAGACAATGCTTGTTTTAAGGATTGAGTTAATACTTTATCGGCATGACTAGGTTCGGCAATGCCCGAAGGATGATTATGCGCAAAGATAATTGCAGCTGCATTATGATATAAGGCACGCTTGATAATTTCCCTGGGGTAAACGCTGGCTTGCGTCAATGTCCCACTAAATAATTCTTCGGTAGCAATAGCATGATTCTTTGCGTCAAGAAAAATGCCAATAAATACTTCGTGTTGTTTATTTGCCAAGCTCAGTCGTAGAAAATCTCGAACCAGTCTAGGTGAATTCATGGCATTACCGCACTTTAGCTCTTCACCTAAGGCACGGCGAGCCATTTCTAATACCGCTTGCAATTGAGCATATTTAGCCATACCCATTCCGGGAAGTTGACAAAAATTTGGCTGACTGGCTGCAAAAACATTGGTTAAGCTGCCAAAATGTAAAAGTAATTCTCTTGCGAGATCTACAGCACTTTTACCGCTAATGCCGGTACGTAAAAATATAGCCAATAGTTCTGTATCAGAAAGTGTTGAAGCACCTTTCTGTAACAGTTTTTCACGTGGTCGTTCAGATACGGGCCAATTTGTAATTGCCATAAGCTATGATGTGGTACACAGTGATGTAAAATAAGACTAGGGTTTGTCATTAGCGTTATTAGTGAAGCTAACGTGACTAGCCATTATTGATAGGATACGGCATTAGTGCGATCAAATTGAGTCGAAGGAATGTTTTAGTATGTATTCTAGGTAATTTATCGTATTACAAAATTAAATTTATTCGAGATATCATTTGTAATGAAAATAGGAGCATCGACTGTATCAAAGAAGCGTTTGCTGTTGGGGGTAACCGGCGGTGTGGCCGCTTACAAAACAGCGGAATTGGCGCGCCTATTAACTCAGCATGGAATTAATGTGCAGACAATAATGACCGAAGCAGCTTGTCGTTTTATGGGTCCCGCAACTTTCCAGTCATTGACTGGAAATTCTGTTTACACTGATTTGTGGAAAACCAATGCCGCGCATAATATGGCGCATATTGATCTATCCCGCAACGCCGACATGATTTTAGTGGCTCCAGCCAGCGCAAATTTTATAGGTAAGCTTGCCAATGGATTGGCAGATGATTTGCTATCGGTATTATGCATAGCACGTGATTGTCCGCTCATGATAGCACCGGCAATGAATCGTCAAATGTGGGAGAGTCCTGCAACAAGGCGTAATTTGTCATTGTTACGTCAGGATGAGGTAAAAATAATTGGTCCAGCCTGTGGCGAACAAGCTTGTGGTGAAATAGGGATGGGGCGCATGGCAGAAGTAAGTGAACTGGTAGAAGCGGTGCAAATTGCTTTCCAAGCTGGTACATTATTACAGGGTAAAAATATTTTGGTGACAGCCGGGCCTACTTATGAAGCGATTGATGCTGTCCGAGGAATTACCAACAATAGTTCGGGAAAAATGGGATACGCTGTTGCTAAAGCTGCATTAGAAATGGGCGCAAGAATTACTCTGATTTCCGGGCCAACGTGTTTATCACCGCCTAAAGTTGATAAGTTTATTTCAGTAGTAAGTGCAGAAGAAATGTTGCATGCGGTACAAGCAGAAGTATCGCAAGCTGATATTTTTATCAGTGTCGCTGCTGTGGCTGATTACCGTGCCGCAAGCATCAAGCAACAAAAACTAAAAAAATCGCCCGCCAATCTGTTGATTGAATTAACCCCTAATCCGGATATTCTGATGACAGTATCTACATCACCCAATCCGCCTTTTTGTGTTGGTTTTGCAGCGGAAACAGAAAATCTCGAGAAGAATGCAGCGGCGAAAAGAAATAAGAAAAAATTACCTTTGCTAGTTGCCAATCTGGCTCAGGATGCGATTGGTTCCGATGAGAATGAGCTAATTTTGCTGGATGACGAAGGCAAACATGTCCTTCCCAAGGCAGCAAAAATTGCACAAGCGCGGCGTCTGATGACGCATATTTACTCACTGTATGACAAACTTAAGAAAAATGATGAAAAGAATTGATATCAAAGTTCTCGATGATCGTTTAAATGAACAATTTCCAGCATATGCGACGCCAGGCTCAGCCGGTTTGGATTTGCGTGCGTGTATTGAGCACCCATTGACGATCAATCCAGGAGAAACTAATCTCATTCCAGCGGGTATCGCAATACATTTAGCGGATACTGGATTGGCGGCACTGGTCTTGCCACGCTCTGGATTAGGCCATAAGCATGGAATCGTACTAGGAAATTTAGTAGGCTTGATTGATTCAGATTATCAAGGGCAAATTCTGGTTTCTTGCTGGAATCGTAGCCAAACAGCTTTCTTCCTTAATCCACTGGAGCGAATTGCTCAACTTGTTGTGGTTCCCGTGATTCAAGTAGCGTTTAATCGAGTAGACAGTTTTGACTATAGCCACCGTGGTGAAGATGGGTTTGGCAGTACAGGGAAGCATTGATAAACTATTTTTGTTCTTATCGAGACTAGTGGTTTTTCTAATACTGCCGATTCAAATATGAAGTGCAACGCCTGATGTGAAGAATAGCTGATTAGGTGTTCTGTATCCAAGCCGTTTTCTAAGCCGATTGTTCAATCTTTCCATTGCTGTATTTATCTCCTGTCGTGTAATCGTGGTGAAGTCGCTGTTTTTGGGGAAGTGCTGCCGAATTAGTCCATTGGTATTCTCGTTCGTTCCTCGTTCCCATGAAGCGTAAGGGTGGGCGAAATAGAAGTCCGCGTCCAGTTGTTTGCTGATCTCCTCGTGTCCGGCGAATTCCCGCCCGAATCGTATGCACCCGTTTTTGGTGTGGCTTGAGCAGGTGAGTGGTTGCTTTTATCACTGCCTCGGCGGTCTTCCGCTCCACCTTGCGAATCAGCGTGTATCCCGTCTTTCGCTCGACCAGGCTGACGATGGCCTGCCGGTGGTTCTTGCCGATGATGGTATCTGCTTCCCAGTCGCCGATACGACTTCTAGCATCGACGGTAGCCGGACGTTGCTCAATGGATTGGCGGTTGGGGATGATGCCGCGCCGGTCTGTCTTGCCATAACGCTTTCGGCGCTGCTTCTGACAGCGCAGATTCTTCCACAGAATGCCACCGTTTCGTTTGTCAGCATAAACCCTCTGGTACACTGTCTCAATGCTGATATCCGCATAGTTGCTGATCGGGTCTGGGCTCCATTGCAGCATGTTTCTCTTGCGCAAACCGCCAAGTTGCATCGTCTATCGCCCGCGCATTGATGGCTTTCCGCTCGACTGCTTTGTTATGCGCCTGGTTGGGGCGATAATAGCTACGCGCCCCGCGGTTACGGGCTAACTCTCGGCTAATAGTTGATACGCTTCGGTCAATGACGGTGGCGATCTCGCTTTGTGTGTGTCCCGCTTTCTTCAAGACGTATATCTGGTATCGCTCTTCTCGGGTTAGGTGTGTGTAGTTCATCTTTGCAATTTCGACTGGCTGGTCAAAAAGGCTCAGATGCTACCGAATCCAACCCCCCTGACCTGCGTTATTCAAAATTGCACTTCAAACTTGAATCCGCTTCAAGAAACTTCACATTAACTTGCACATGATGTCCCGATTTGTTTTTCATGACGAATTGTTGGGATCGATCTTTTGGGCTGACGGTTTGGGAGGCGGTTGAGGCCGTGGCGCTTTAATACTCTATATGTACGCCACCAGGAGATATCTCGACACGGGACGCATAAGCTCGCTTCCATTGATAAAACGTATCTCTTGGAATACCAAAATGCCTGCAGGTGAATGCAACATTGCCAGATGCGGCGGCGTGTTCGAATACTTTAGTTTACGAGAAATATCTCTTTGTGCTTGTAGATTTATCAACGACTTCTTGAAAACAATTCAATTTATCAAAACTGTCAACCGAAGTCGTAATATTCATAGATTAAGAGTCTCTTAATGAAAGCGTGGTAGCATTCCCTTGATTCCACGCATCATTTTTGCCATTCCCCCTTTATTCATCATCTTCATCATTTTCCTGGCTTGTTCAAATTGTGCTAGCAAGCGATTAACCTCTTGTACGGATACGCCTGCACCTGAGGCTATTCGGCGCTTTCTTGAGGCTTTCAAAATTTCTGGCTTTGCACGTTCTTGTTTGGTCATGGAATTAATAATACCTTCTGTCCGGTTAATTATTTTATCGTCCACTTTAACGTTTTGTGCCGCCTGACTAAATTGAGCAGGTAGTTTATCCATGAGGGCGCTCATTCCACCCATATTGCGCATCTGCTGAAACTGTGCTTTGAAATCATCAAGGTCAAATGCTTTACCCGATTTCATTTTTTTCATCAATTTCTCAGCTTCCTGCTGATCGGCGCTACGTTGAGCTTCCTCGATCAAACCGAGTACGTCACCCATACCCAGAATGCGGGATGCCATTCGATCAGGATGAAATGCTTCCAGGCCTGTCAATTTTTCTGCAATACCGGAAAATTTGATGGGTTTTCCCGTAATATGCTTGACAGACAACGCAGCGCCGCCACGTGCATCACCGTCAAGCTTGGTGAGGATGACGCCGGTTAATGGCAGCGCGTCAGAAAATGCTTTGGCAGTATTCACCGCATCCTGGCCTTGCATTGCATCAACAACAAACAAGGTTTCAATGGGGCGCAAAAGTGTTTCAAGCTCGCGGATTTCCTGCATCATTGCCTCATCAATACCTAACCGGCCCGCGGTATCAACAATCATAACTTCATGATGGTGTCTACGTGCATAATCTAATGCAGCGGAGCCAATTTGTCCGGGCTTCTGTCCTTCTTGAACAGGAAAAAAATCGGCACCGACCTGATTGGCTAGAAGTTCAAGTTGATGAATTGCAGCTGGACGATAAATATCACAGGAAACTAGCAATACTTTCTTCTTTTTGTTTTCCATCAGCCACTTGGCCAGTTTTCCGCTGCTAGTGGTCTTGCCGGCACCTTGCAGTCCTGCCATGAGAATAACTGCAGGCGGGACTGTGGCAAGATTAAGATCAGCCTTTTCTCCACCTATGATGGCAATTAATTCTTGATGAACCACTCCAACTAGAGTCTGTCCTGGAGTGAGGCTAGTCATCACTTCATGGCCAATAGCTTTTTCTTTGACGCGCGCGATGAAATCTTTGACTACTGGTAAAGCCACATCCGCTTCCAGTAACGCTAAGCGAACTTCTCGCAAAGCATCCTGAATATTACTCTCGGAAAGCCTTGCTTCGCCGCGTAATGTCTTGATAACTCCACTGAGTCGATGAGTGAGATTGTCAAACATATTTAAGCCCCATAAATCAATAATTAGAGAACAAAATAATAATCCATCTTAATAAATATCAGGATCAGGTCTTTGAATTTGCTAAAGTGCCATGTAGACTAAACAATTATTTCGGCATATCAAATTTGAACTGTCAATGATCAGCATTTTAACTTATCTCGCGGCCTTTTTGCTTTATATACTGATTGGTTGGTTTTTTTGGCGAAATACATGGGGTCAAACGGCATCCAGAACGAATGATTATGTATTGGTGAAAGCTACATGGGGGCATTATGCGATGATTGTTCCGTTGCTACTGCATGCCCTAATACTTTATCAATCCATGTTTGTTGGTTCAGGACTTAGTTTTGGCTTGAGTAATGCGATCTCATCCATTGTTTGGTTGACGACTTTCATTTATTGGTTCTCAGGATTTTTTAAACGTTTAGAAGGATTGCAGACTTTGGTTGCGCCTATCGCAGGAGTAGCGGCTATAGCAGTATTGCTGCCATTGTTTTTCCCATCTTTGCGTCCGCTTGAGAATACTGAATTGCCAGCCTTCAAAGCGCACTTGCTGGTTGCAATGATGGCTTATAGCTTGCTGACAATAGCGGCATTACACGCATTGTTAATGACAGTAGTCGAACGCCAATTGCACCATCCCGCATCACGTTCAGTATTTCCCAATTTGCCACCGCTGCTGGCAATGGAAAAATTGCTGTTTCATATTATCTGGGTTGGGTTTATCTTACTCACGTTGACGCTCATGAGCGGTATCGTATTTTCGCAGGAAGTATTTGGTCAATCGCTGACGTTTTCTCATAAAACCCTATTTGGCTTTATCTCCTGGGGGGTTTTTGCAGCGTTATTGATAGGTAGGCAATTCTATGGGTGGCGAGGGCGTATTGCAATTCGTTGGACATTAATCGGATTCATTATATTATTACTAGCTTATATCGGCAGTAAATTTGTGCTGGAAATCATATTGAATCGCTAGATAATGAAGTCACGAGATTAGAACTATGAGATTCTTGTAAAAACACAGGGATTTCATATGACATATTCACACCGCAGACATGACATATCAGAGGAAGTATGGGCGCAGCTAGAGACACATCTGCCTGGACGCCAAGGCGTTTGGGGAGGGCTGGCCAGAGATAACCGGCAATTCATCAATGCTGTTTTCTGGATTATGCGCACGGGTGCGCCATGGCGGGATTTACCGCCGGATTATGGCGATTGGAGCAATACGCACCGTCGTTTTATTCGCTGGCGCGACAAGGGCATCTGGGAAAAATTACTGGAAGTGCTGATTGACGACCCGGATTACGAATGGCTGATGATTGATGCCAGTCATTGTAAGGTACATCCTCATGCTGCCGGAGCCAGATGCGGGAATCAAGACATGAGCGGCACAAAAGGGGGCTCAATACCAAGATACATCTGGCCGTGGATGCGCATGGTATGCCGGTCAGAGTTTTTATTACACAAGGTACCACAGCGGATTGCACGCAGGCTGGCCGCCTGATCGAAGGGCTTGATACGGATTATTTACTGGCGGATCGCGGTTATGACAGCAATGCGATTATTGAACAAGCAAGAAAACAGAGCATGGAAGCTATAATTCCTCCAAAGAAAAGCCGTGCAGCGCAAAGGTTCTACGATAAGGCATTGTATAAATTGCGGCATCTTGTAGAAAATGCTTTTCTGCACCTCAAGAGATGGCGCAGCATCGCCACAAGATACGCCAAAAATACCACCTCTTTTCTCGCCGCTGTACAAATCAGATGCATCGCTCTCTGGGCAAATATCTCGTGACTACACTATCTAGCATGATAACAGGCTTTCACGCATATCCACCCAGCGTATCTTTTCTCTTCCTTGTTAGTGCGCTGGGTTCTTTTTTTGATTCAAGATATCACCAGCTTGCAGCCCAGAGCTTCAACTACCTTTGCGATGGTGGCGAATTCCGGCTTTCCTTGTCCGCTCAGAGATTTGTAAAGACTTGCGCGGCTAACTCCGGCAAGTTTTGCCACTTCGGTCATCCCTTTGGCCCTGGCGGCCGTGTTTAACGCGTGGATGAATTCAGTGGCGGTAGCGTTGGCTGCGGATTCTTGCAGGAAGGCGCGAATGTCTTCATCTGTTTTGAGATGTTCTGCGATATCGAACGGGATAATTTTTTCGGTCATATCTTAATCCTCCAGTTTATTCATAATCGCCTTGGCTTTTTCAATATCCTTGGCCTGAGTGCTTTTATTTCCGCCTGCCAGCAGCAAGACGCTTTGCTGGTTGCGGATAGTGAAATACAGGCGGATGCCGCTGCCAAAGAAACAACGCAGCTCAAACAATCCATTAGCGATAGCTTTGTGATCGCCCAGGTTGCCCGCAGTAACCCGATCAAGCCGTTCAAGCAGTTTGATGGTTGTCGTTTTGTCCAGTTTCTTAAACCACTGGCTGAATGTTTGGGTAATTTGCAGTTCGTATTTCATGTGATAATTGTATCCTATAGGATACGATTTTACAATAGGATGCAGTGATAAAATCACCAGCTAATGATCCTATTCTTGAATTTTCAGAATCCGCTCGTAATTCCGGTCTTGAGATAAAAGGCAATATGGAAAGATCCATCACTGTGAGATGGCGGGTGATAAAAAAGGCAAGAAAAATGGATGGTATGTGCTTTTTCTCGATGGAGTTCAGGCGGGATCATTCGGCTCATGGCGTACTGGCCAGATAGCTAATTGGTGTGCTAAGTCATCAGGCGAACTGAATGCCGATGAGGTGAAGGAAAATAAGTGACGCATAGCGGCCGCGCGCGCTTTGAGGGAAAAGGAGGAAGCTTTGCTTCGGGCTGTGGCTAAGAGTAAAGCTGAGAAAATTTGGAATCGTGCGCGTGCGGGTTCTGTTGAGGTTGAGCATGATTACCTGGTCAAGAAGGGCATCAGGCCAAGCGGTGCTAAGCAAATCAGGAATACGCTGGTATTGCCGGTGCGTGATATTGATGGTGAGATGTATTCGCTACAGTTTATTACTCCGGATGGTGCTAAACAATTTCTGAGCGGCGGGCGGAAAAAGGGGTGTTTTTGCATTCTGACTTCCAGTAGCAATCTCGACGTAATTTATGTTACTGAGGGATGGGCTACCGGTTGCAGTGTAAAACAATCAATCGGCGGTAATGTGGTGGTCTGCTTTGATGCGGGTAATTTACTGCCTGTTTGCAATGCGCTGCGGGGGAAATATCCTGATTCCAAGATCATTATTTGTGCTGACGATGATTTCAATATGGATGGCAATCCCAGTATAACAAAAGCTAGCGAAGCTGTTGCAGAAATAAATGGATTTGTGGTCAAGCCTGAATTTGGTGCTGATCGTGCGGTGCATGAAACTGATTTCAATGATATGCATTAGCGGCTTGGTGTTGATGCGGTGCGGTCATGTATCGTAGGAGAAAAATCAAACATCATTGACTTCTCTGAGCGTAAACCCTGACGTAATTATGACGTAAAAGTTAACGGCAACTAAGTATAAAACAGTAGAAAAGGTTTAGATTTCGGAACTCAGCAAGGCGTTAAACCCGCTTGAATATTGAGTTTTATTAATCTCTGCGGGTTTAATTCCCCGCCCCCTTGGGGCGAAAGCTGGTTGAAAACCAGCAGATTGTAGAGCGCAGTTAATACCCCGCTGCTTGCGGCGGGGTGCTTTATTAAAAGATGGAAAAAGTATTAAACGTTATTTTGTAAAATGGTGCCCGGGGCCGGAATCGAACCGGCACGGGCGTTTTAGGCCCGAGGGATTTTAAGTCCCTTGTGTCTACCAATTTCACCACCCGGGCGATAGGTTTTTTAGATCGATTTTTTGGAGGCGGGGGTCGGAATCGAACCGGCGTAGACGGCTTTGCAGGCCGCTGCATGACCACTCTGCCACCCCGCCATTATTACATGATTTTCAGCATGCTGTGAATCTTACGGGAAAAACCTGCATCACAGGCTATTCGATTTCCGGCAATAAAAAACCTTACATTACCATTCTCACTAGAAAATGGAGCGGGAAACGAGGCTCGAACTCGCGACCCCAACCTTGGCAAGGTTGTGCTCTACCACTGAGCTATTCCCGCACTTTGAAGTTATTATATGATTTGAATCGCTTCAGAAACAAAGGGTGGATTATAGAGATGCTGCGCGTTTTGTCAAGAAAATGCAGGTAACCGGAATGGACAATCAATTGTTTATTATTTGTCACCAATGCGAAACCTAGTGCCGATATAGAATTGATAGACCGATATTTGTCTACTAAAATACTATTTCTGTGATTAAAAGCACCGGAATTTTTACCGGGCAATACAAGAGATTCTGTAAGCATGATATTGTGGCAGACTTCAGGAGCTTACTTCCCGATAAGAAATCATAACTGCAAGAATTTATTTCTTTCTGGAGATGGATTTCAGAACAAAGATAATGCTTGCTGATGAAACCCTTATGATTTGTTATTTTTTGAGTAAACGATCTCCACGTTCTCAGTTCTAAAATGTGTATTTAATGACTGCAGCAGATCGTCATGCAAATGTACCCGCCAATCATTTCCCAACTCCAGTTCACCGCTGGCTATGTTATTGCGATAGACGACTGTAATGGGGCAGAAATCTGTAATGGATTTTTGCGTTTGAGTGGAAAATGGTATCAACAGTTTTCTAAGACCGGATAATTGATCGAGGGTGAGGAGATTGCAGTAAATTTTGATTTGTTTGGCGAAACGCGAGCGTATTGCGGCGAGATTATACAGCCGCTCAGCGGTAATTCTTAATCCGTCTTCTTCGTCTCCGTTGTATCCGCGCATGCTTATTTTAGCTTCTGCAATTAAAAGTTGATCCTCTTTTAACCAAGTACGATTCGCATCGAAGAGCTCACTAAAAATAACCACTTCTATTCGTGCCTTGCCATCGTCCAAACTGATGACTCCCATTTTTCCGCGGCGCGTCATTTGTGTGCGAATCGAGTGAATGATGCCGGCGAGCAGTTGCGGCTCACGCTGCGGGTTTAGCCGGTCAAGTCGGGTACAAATAAAGTGCTTCAGTTCTGAAGCATAGGTGTCAAATGGATGACCGCTAAAATAATAGCCTAGACCGATTTTCTCCTGATGCAGTTTTTCTCGATCGTGCCATGATTCCGCTTGAATCAGTTGTGGTTGCATCTGTGCATCGTTGCTCGTTTCACCAAATAAATTGATTTGATTGGAAGATTGACTTGCCTGTTCGGCGGATTCTATGGCTAAGCCGACTGAAGCCATTAAGCTGGCGCGGTTGGGATTGATGATATCAAACGCACCAACACGGATTAGCGATTCCATCACACGGCGATTGGCGATCCGCCGGTCGACACGATTGCAGAAATCAAATAAATCGGTGAATGTTCCAGTTTGTCGGCGTACTGCGATGATCGAATTGACTGCGGATTCTCCGGTACCTTTGACTGCGCCAAGACCGAAGCGGATGTTTTTGCTATCCACTGGAATGAAACGGTAGTCGGAAAGGTTAATATCGGGTGGCAGAATTATTATTCCATTGGCAATGCTGTCTTCAACAAAAATATGTACTTTATCCGTGTCGTCCATATCGGCGGACAAACAAGCCGCCATGAATTCTGCCGGATAATGCGCTTTCAGGTAAGCCGTTTGGAACGCAATGAGCGCATAAGCCGCAGCGTGTGATTTATTGAAGCCATAGCCGGCAAATTTTTCCATTAAACCGAACAATTCAGTAGCTTTATCTTCACTCAAACCGTTATTGATTGCACCGGAGACAAAAATGTCACGCTGTTGCGCCATTTCCTCGACCTTCTTCTTGCCCATCGCGCGGCGTAGTAAATCCGCGCTGCCAAGACTGTAGCCGCCAATGACTTGCGCGATCTGCATGACTTGCTCCTGATAAATCATGATGCCATAAGTCGGCCCCAGAATCGGTTCCAGGCGTGGATCAAGATATTCAATCTGTTTTCTACCATGTTTGCGATCAATAAATTCAGGAATCAGATCCATCGGGCCGGGGCGATATAATGCAACCAGCGCGATAATATCTTCAAAGCGGTCCGGTTTTGCTTTCTGTAGCAGATCGATCATGCCCCGCGACTCGAATTGAAAGATGCCTACAGCATTCCCTTTGCGCATTAATGCATAAGTTGCATCATCATCCAATGGTAAGGTTTCCAGTGAGAAAAGCCGGGATTCGGGAGAGTCGATATTTGGATGTAATTGACGGATATACCCGACCGCACGATCCAGGATTGTCAATGTGCGTAATCCAAGAAAATCAAATTTCACCAGACCGATTTTTTCAACATCATCCTTATCCAGCTGGCTGACGACGGAATCACCGGACTCGGTGCAGTAGATTGGGCAAAAATCGGTAATTTCGCTTGAAGCGATAAGCACCCCTCCGGCATGCATACCGACATTGCGTGTGATGCCCTCGAGGCTTTCCGCTAATTCCAGGAGATTGTGGACATCTTCTTCTTCTTCGGCCCGCTGATTGAGTTGAGGTTCGAGTTGGCGCGCTTTTTTTAAAGTCATACCGATCTCGAACGGTATCAACTTGGCCAGCTGATCGACAAAATTGTACGGTAAGTCCATAACCCGGCCAATATCACGAATTACGGCTTTAGCAGCCATTGTGCCAAACGTGGCGATTTGAGAGACCTTCCCGATTCCGTAACGCTGCTTGACGTATTCGATAACCAGTTCACGCCGGTCCTGGCAAAAGTCAATGTCAAAATCGGGCATTGAGATACGTTCGGGATTCAGAAAACGTTCAAACAGCAAGTCATAGCGTAATGGATCAAGATCGGTAATTCCAAGTGAATAGGCTACCAATGAACCGGCTCCGGAACCACGTCCGGGGCCTACCGGTACATTGTTATGCTTGGCCCAGTTGATAAAATCGGCGACAATCAGAAAATATCCGGCAAATCCCATCTGGATAATGGTATTGACCTCAAATTCAAGGCGGGATTGATACTGGGTGATTCTGGCATTACGCACTTTTGCATCGGGAAATAAGCTTGTCATGCGTTTTATCAAGCCAATTTCAGCCTGGCTTCGCAGGTATTGATCCAGGCTTTCGTTATTAGGCGTAGGAAATAATGGAAGCCGGTTTACACCCAATTCCAATACCAGATTACAGCGCTTGGCAATTTCGATTGTATTCGTCAATGCGGCAGGAATATCGGCAAACAGCTGTGTCATTTCAGCTTGGGTTTTGAAATATTGTTGTTCCGTAAAATTTTTTTGACGGCGTTTATCTTCCAGGATATATCCTTCAGCAATACAAACACGCGCTTCATGCGCTTGATAATCTTCCGCATTGAGAAATTGCACCGCTTGCGTCGCTACGACGGGCAAATTGAATTTCTTGGCCAGAGCGAGCGAATGCTGTATCAGCATTGCTTCATTGGCATGGCCATCACGCTGAATCTCAAGATAGAAGCGATCTGGAAACAGATTCGCCCATTTTTGTACCTGAATTTCGGCTTGTAATATATTATTTTGTAACAGCGATAATCCGATGTCACCTAAACGTGCACCTGATAAAGCAATGAGTCCATCCGTACCCCAATCATCGGATTGTAGCCATGATTCTTTGATCTCGGCTCTGTTTTGAGATTGGTTCTCTCGGTAGGCACGTGACAGTAGGCGGGACAATAACAAATAACCTGCATGTGTCTGACATAGCACTAGTAATCGAATCGGCTTGCTTCGATCGGATTCATTCGCGATCCAGATATCACATCCAAGGATTGGTTTAATCCCGTTTTTGTATGCAGCTTGGTAAAATTTTACCAACCCGAAAAGATTGGCAAGATCCGTCAATGCCAGTGCCGGCATTTGGTCGGCTACAGCTTTTTTAACGACATCATGAATACGTATGGTGCTATCCAGAATGGAATATTCGCTGTGCATCCGTAAATGAATAAAAGCTGGTTTGATGGGCATGATGTTACAATTAATCTGTGATAACTTTGTCATTAATACAGTTTTGAGCGCTATTTTACATTATGTTGAAATCACCCGAACTTTTACTTCCTGCTGGCTCCTTGGATAAGATGCGCATTGCTTATGCATTTGGTGCCGATGCCGTATATGCAGGACAACCGCGTTATTCATTGCGCGCACGTAACAATGATTTTGCTTTGGAACAGATTAAAACAGGTATTGCGGAAGCGCATGCTTTAGGAAAGAAGTTTTTGGTGGCCAGCAATGCGATGCCGCATAACGCCAAAATTAAAACTTACCTGGATGATATGGCACCTATTATTGCGATGAAACCGGATGCGCTGATTATGGCCGATCCTGGGTTGATTATGATGGTGCGCGAAAAATGGCCGGATGTACCGATTCATCTGTCGGTGCAAGCCAATACGGTCAATTATATGGGGGTTAAGTTTTGGCAGAAAATAGGGTTGACACGAGTAATTTTGTCGCGCGAATTATCGTTGGATGAAGTGGCGCAAATTCGTGATTATTGCCCCGATATGGAACTTGAAGTTTTTGTTCATGGTGCACTGTGTATTGCGTATTCCGGACGTTGCTTGTTGTCAGGCTATTTCAATCACCGTGATCCGAATCAAGGTACTTGTACGAATTCTTGCCGCTGGGACTATAAAGTGAAATCCGCTGAGGAAAATTCAAGTGGTGATATTCAGGAAGTCGGGAAAATTGATTTTGATTTTGGCCAAGCGATGCAGCAATCCGAGCAATCAAGCATGACGAATGGATGCGGCTCGATTACGCGGCATCCTGCCGCCGATCAAGTCTATCTGATCGAGGAAAAGGAACGGCCTGGTCAATTAATGCCGATCATGGAAGATGAACATGGCACGTATATCATGAATTCCAAGGATTTACGTGCGGTCGAGCATGTTGAGCGCCTGGTTAAAATTGGCGTTGATTCATTGAAAATAGAAGGGCGTACCAAGTCCTTATATTATGTAGCGCGTACGGCCCAAGTTTATCGCAAAGCAATTGATGATGCTGTGGCCAGAAAACCGTTTGATTTTGCTTTGTTGGGTGAGCTGGAAGGATTGGCTAACCGTGGCTATACCAGCGGTTTTTATCAGCGGCATAACACGCATGAAACGCAAAATTATTTACGCGGACATTCTGAATCCAATCGTAGTCAGTATGTTGGCGATATTACTGGTTTTGATACAGCGAGCGGTATGGCCGAAATACTGGTGAAGAACCGTTTTCAGGTGGGCGATCGCCTAGAGATTATTCACCCGGCGGGTAATCAAGTGGTGGAGTTGTCGCACATGCTGGATTCAGCCGGGCGTCCGGTACAGATTGCACCTGGCAGCGGCCATCGGGTCAGAATACCGTTAGCCGGGAATGTAGAGAACGCTTTTGTCACTCGTTTCTTCTGAAAAATGATACTGACACTGATAATGAAAAAAACTAAGTATTTTTTTAGGCAACCAATCCAATTTTCCTGGGAACGGGCCTTGCATGAATCCGGCGTGACCGCCTTCTTCGGGAAATTCCAACGTAACCGCTGAAGATACCTCATTTTGATCCGGCAATACTGATGCGGGCATGAAAGGATCATTCCGAGCGTTAATTACTATCGTAGGCACTTTGATATGGGGCAGCCATTGTTTGCTGCTGGAATGCTGCCAATAATCGTCAGTATCACGAAAACCATGTAGTGGTGCTGTTACCAGATTATCAAAGTCATAAATCGAAGCACATTTCTTGAGTGCCGTGGCGTCAAATAAGTCGGGAAATTGTTCTAATTTATCGAGCGCCTTGTTTTTGAGGGTGTTGAGAAAGTGTCGCGTATAAATTTGATTAAACCCTTTATCCAGAGCTGAACCTGCCGCAGCCAGATCCAGCGGTACAGAAACGGTTGCAGCGCCTGTTACGAGCTCGCATGCACGTTCACCTTGTTCACCCAGCCATTTCAGTAGCGCATTACCACCCAGTGAAACACCCATCACAAAAACCGGTCGTACACTGTTAATTGCTTGTTTTTGATGGGTGATGCGCCGCAGCATCCAATCAATCTCAGTAGAATCACCGGCATGATAGGCGCGGGATAACCGGTTCGGTGTACCGGAACAGCCACGAAAATGAATGACGGCACTGCGCCATCCGTGGTTCTTTAACTCATTGATCATGCTTAATATATAATGACTTGAAGATCCTCCCTCCAGACCATGGAAAAATATTACCAAAGGTGAATCCACAGACCCATCGGTCCAGTCGACATCAACAAAATCCCCATCTTCGAGCTCCCAGCGTTCACGTCGGTATGTAAACAGCGGCGCTGGCTTGTTAAAGTAAGGATAAAGCGTTTGTATATTCCCACCGGGTAGCCAGGATGGCGCCTTATAGCGGTTTGTATACAAGGGAATGGATGTTTTAAACATTTTTATTATTATTTGTTGCGTTGCGATATTCAGTGCATTTTATTATTGTAATCGATAAAACTATTGGCATTGTCGTCACAGGGTTGATTGCGAATTAGAAGTACTGATTTGTAGGTTACTACGCCAGGATAGTCAACTTGAAATAGGAAAGTGCTATCCGGCGCAGTCATTAGAGATGGGTGCTGCTGATAAGAATGATGTCTATCCGAGCATATCAGAGTATGCCGGTCTATAGTGCTTACCCAGCGTGTTATGTGCATTTGAAGCATAACGTGGAGGTATAAGCAAAAAAGTAGATAAACCATCAAAAGCTGAGCAAATGGGTGAGGCACTCCAGCAATCCATCCGAGTCCGAACGATGACAAAAATAAAAAATGCTGATTAAGAATGTAATGAGGGACAACAGGAGTAAAGCAACGGAAATTTGTAAGTTCTTTTGCTCATATTTTGCTTTTATCGCATTTGCAATCTCATCATAGGATTTGTCGGATATATCTATTTTGGCCTTTGGAATGACAGGGATTTCATCCACCATTGGATTAATTTTCTGCTCTGCTTTCTTTATGCTGGGTGAAAATGGCTGTTCGGTATTGGTATTGGTACTGTTGCTAGTAGCTCCAGGTACGACTGTTTCTTGGGTTGATTGGTCAGCTATATCTTGCGATTCCTGCTTCTTTCTTTCTTCGTTGTTGAGCATAATGATGTAATGAAATACATCAGTGATCAACCCCATCCGTTGTGTAGCCTCATAAACATCTTTTGCATCGATTGCAGATTTATTGCGTTCGTATGCAACATTGAACGATCTGTCGCACAATGAGTTAATGGTGCGCGGTGTTCCACCGGCACTGAAAGCGATTGAAATGGCTTCCCATCCAGTGGCGGAAATTAAATTCGGATTGCCTCCTGCGACCTGGATACGATGTGTAATATATTTTAGTACACCATCGGTAGTCATTTTTCCTAACGATTCAAGTGCGGCAATTCGTTGCTTGAATGGAATCATTTCTGGTTTGTTGATTTTTTCCATCAGCTCATCCTGACCAAGAAGCAATAACTGAATAAGTTTGATGGATCCTTCTTCAAGATTATTTAATAGACGAATGCCATTAAGAACATCTTCCGACATCAAATGGGATTCATCGATGATAACCAGACATTTTTTTCCTTCTGCATTGATTGTCATCAAAGCATTCCGAATGTCCCGCATGACAAAGGTTTTTTCAGACGATGTGGGTTGAAGGCCAAGTTCTTGAGCAAGAAATAAATAAAGATCAGTGCTGTTTGCAGGCGGCTCAGCCATCCAAATTAATTTAATGCTTTCCGGGAAGTCGGCTTTTATCATTTGACTCAACGTTGTTTTGCCAGAGCCAATAGGTCCCGTCACGACGATTAATCCACGACCGCTTTGTAAAGAACCGGATATTTGCTTACGAATGCGTGCATGATCTCCGTGGTCATAGAAAAATAACGGATCCGGTACATTCTCGAATGGAAGTAATTTGAGGTTAAAGTGCTGGGCATACATATGCATTAGTTGGCTCCCTCTGGAGGCATGAGTTTTACTTCGACTCTACGGTTTTTGGCTCTACCTTCATCGGTAGCATTTGAAACTATTGGCCGTTTGTCGCCATAACCAATAATTGATATTCGCGTCGCGGGTACTCCATGCAAAATCAGTACATTTGCGATGGCTCGAGCGCGACGCCTGGATAAATCCATATTGTCACTGCTAATCTTTCCGGTCGGTATATTGTCGGTATGGCCTTCAATGAGAATGCGACTGTTTGGAGATGCTGATATTTCTTTAATTAAATTATCGATTACCGAATGAGAAACATCATGGATAATGTCTTGCCCGGAACGGAATGTTTTGCCGTCAAATATGGCTAAGATTCGCGGTCTATCTATTACGTCAGGGGGAGGCACGGTATCTATTATTTCTTCTGTCGCTGCAGGTGGATTTTCATCCTGAGAAATTGTTTTTTCTACCTTTTCAGTAAGAATAGTATGCCCATCATCCTGAATCTCCGGTGAGTGAATGAAATCACTTATACTGCGCTCCGACGTCGATGGAGATATCGATGAAGATGTAGGTGCAGAAGTGGATTCAGATATAGAAGGTGTTTCCGGCCAGTTACCTTGATAAATTGTGTCTTGGACTGGAGTTTCCAATGCTTTAAATATCACCACAGCCGACAGGCTAAAAAATACAACGGATAGTCCAATAATAAAAAAACGTACCATGATAATGCGCTCGATTTAGTATGTTGATTAAGCAATTGTAACGGGCTTGTGCACAAGCATTTTAACGTATTGGAAAGTGTTGTGCTTATAGGAATAGAACAAGTTTGGCTTGATTAGCTGTGTACAAAAACAACCTATCCCAGTTCAGTTCTGCAAAATCCGTGCAACAAGATGCAGATTAACATTGTCTCGTACAAATTCACATTCAAACCGGCTAATAAAAGCAATAAATTGTATCTTTTTATCAGATTATCATACTATCATGTCATCAAAACGTTTGTTCCTAAAGGCTTAAATTTACTTGCGAGCATGAGTGTGAGATTTATCACGCAAGTATTCACGGTTAGTGTTGTATATTTTATTAAATCAGTGGGATATCAACTTTTTGTTCGTTTCATGAAATGGAAATAAATGGAAATCCGAGAAAATTTTCTTATTACATAGGGGAGTTAATAACATGATGAAAACTATAGTGTATTTTTCACATTTATTACAAGTGGGCATTGAAACAAGACTATTATTAGGGCTGATGGTGTTTATGCCGATTCTGATCGGAGGTTGCAGTATCGGCGACAAAATCGACAAATTAACAGATAAAGTAAGTGATGTCGCGGGAGATACCGTGGCGACATTAGATAACGCGATTGATGCCCTGGATCGAAACTCTGCTTCCTGGCAGTCCGTGTTGCAAGATACTACGACAAAACTGACCGATGAAGCCCAATCCACGGTACGCAATGAAGTTTCGGATTTGCTCAACCGCAGCGTAGCTGCTACGGGAAACGAGTTGCGTTGCAACGTGGATTTTATTGGCACACGTGTGCGTCAGGCTTTGGCGCGAATTCGTGCACGACTACTGCATCAATCGATACCTCCCGTTGAGCCGGCGTTATGCCATGTGGTGCCTGCAGCTGTCGATATGGCATTGGATACAAGCCGCCGCAACAAGTTGGAGTTTTTCGGTTATGATTTCGATACGACACCTATTAAGGTAACGCTACACAATAAATCGGGTGTAATGGATGTTTCTTCCGAACTTGATCGATTGACTCATTATCATATGACGCTCAATCTTGGTGCAAATGGGGTTCCTGTATCCAGCGCCAGTGATCGACTAACCCTGGAATGGCAGAATCGTCCTATCTCCAGTATCGCCGTGATTCAGCCGGCTACGCCAGTATGCCGTGAAAAAACAGAAACATACGAGCGCAATACATATTTATCCTTTACACCGCCTCATACGCGCGGTGATAAAGAATTCAGCGGGCATGGCCCTGAAGTATGGGCGAATGCACGTTGGAGTAACGAAGGTACGCACGTCAATTTCCGGCTTTGGATGAAAGCGCAGGAAACGCGTAGCGATTGGACTACTGCAGAGGGTGAACGCACTGATGTCTACTATACGCCACCGCCCGGATGGCGTATTGACAGCATAGCTAATAGCCTGGAAAGCACGGCTCATTATATTGATACCGATCATAACGATGATCGTCAAGGTGGCGGTCCGAATGGGCCGGTGAAAGAGTTTAAATTCCGGGGGGATCGCAGTGGTGATGATGCGGGTAGCTATACTGGCGTCGATGTAACTTTTAATCCGCTTGTAGTGAAATTAGTGGAAGTGGCTAATTGTGCCCCGGCATCGGCAATCAAATCATTGCAGATAAAGGATCTGATTGCGCCTTCTACAATCAAGCGTCTGCAACCCATGATGTTGAAATTGAAGCCATAGCGATAAGCTTTATGGTCAAAATTTAATCTGTGCGAATTCAATTCCTCGCTCCGTGGAGTGAAAGCTGATTGAAAACCAGCAAATTGTAAAACGTAGTTAATGCCCCGCCACCACGCTAGTGGCGGGGTACTTTATGTGGTTTTGTTGCATTGTGCTGAAAGCAATAAACTAATCCACTTACAGAGTCGATGGTCGGATTTTTATCTTTTCGTTTGCTCCGCGGTGTATTTAGGCGCTACATAGTGGGTGACTATAGGTTCGCTGCCGTTTATGAGCAGTGTACGAAGTTCTGCTTGCAAAATACGATCTGCATGAGTTACGCGTTCGTGTTGACGGAGATGTTCGAGCCAGGAATCGACGCTAAAGGATTCAATAAAGTGATTCGGCTTCTCAGTATGCTCAAACACGCCCCAGGCAAAAGCGCCATCGCGGCGACGGCGCTTACTGAGCTCACGTATTATAGTTAAGAATTTGTTTTTCTTATCGCTTTGAACCGCATACTGAATCGTTATCAGAACCGGTCCGCGATCATGTGTCACGCTATCGTGCACCATGGGAGTCGGCCAGTGCATCGAGGGTGTGAGGTCGACTTTCTCGATGCCACCGATGTGCCAGCGCCAAGTAAGCAATACAGTAATCACTGCACCGACTGCCGCCGTTATCAGTGCATCCGAAATACTTGTCATTTCTGCGATCTTGCCCCACAACAAACTACCGGTTGCCATGGCGCCCATAAAAGTTGCCATAAAAACAGCAAGCCCACGCGATCGCACCCAGCTAGGAAGCGCCATCTGCGCTGCTACTTGAAGTGATGATAAGACGGCGATCCACGCAATACCGCTCACACCCATCGCCAAACATAAAAAAATCAGCTGCTCGGCGATTGCTAACGCAAACATGGCAAATGCGTATGCGATTGTCGCTAATGCGACCAGCATATCGCGTGAAATTTTTTCACGTAGCCTGGGCAGCAAGAGAGCTCCAACGATTGCTCCAGCGCCCATGGAGGCTACTAAGATACCAAATGTTTGCGGTCCGCTATTTTCCAGGTGCTTGACTAATAGTGGTAATAGAGCCCAGGAGGCACTGGCAAATAGAAAAAAACCGAATCCGCGTATGATGGCAGCTTGGAGGTCTGGTGCATGGCGTGTGAAGCGGAAGCCAGAACGGAGTGCACTAAAGAATCGCTCGCTAGGTAATTCGTTGATCGGTGCCTCGCGCCGCCAGAGAACCAAAGCGAAAATGACAAGGCAATACGTAAGCGCATTCAAAACAAACACTGCGCCGGTTCCGGCGTAAGATACGATTATTCCAGCCAATGCCGGACCAATCGTACGTGCTGCGTTGATGCCAAGACTATTCAATACAATAGCAGATTGTAATTCGTTTCTGGGCACAAGCTCCGGCGTTATTGCTGCCCAGGCTGGCATCATCATTGCTGACCCGATCCCCATCGCAAATGTCAGGGCGATCAGACTCCATGCCGAGGTGATACCTGTTAGTGTCATAAACCCCAGTAATCCGGCGACCAGCGCCAACCATAACTGCACCACGATAAGATAGCTGCGCCGATCGACGATATCAGCCAAGGCACCGGCTGGCATGGCTAATAAAAAAATGGGTAACGTGGTAGCAGTTTGGACTAACGCCACCATGACGGGTGTCGGTGAAAGTGTGGTCATTAACCAGCTAGCACCGATATCGTGCATCCAGGTTCCGATATTCGATACGAGCGTTGCCACCCAGAGCATACGAAAAACGGGAATCCTGAATGGAGACCAAGCCGACGTTGTACTGACCAAGCCGCTTAACCTTTTGCTTGTATTCTAAAAAACTCAAAAAGACTCATACAAATTTTGTTACTTCTGCGAAAAAAAACTGACTACATTGCAAACTCGGGGCTTGTCGACATCAAACTGCGGCAAGACCCTGAGAAATCACAAATTGACACTACCGAAAAGCAATGACAGCGTATGAGAAATATTCGGACAGCTTTGAATATGAGTCAAATACTTAACGGTAGTGTCAAGACTATAACTATACAGGCAATTATTGAGTTGAAAGCAAGGATCGTCCATTCAAACCTTGAGGCGATCTCGCATTATTGGTATAAAACCCTTTGAGCTGCTCAAGTTGTGCAGCTGAGATTGTAATTACTTTCGGTAGTAAATACCATTGTACGCCTTCGCTGCATGGGGGAGTAGTTAATGAGCCTGCAATTGTGAAGTAATCTAAGTTTGCGGGATCTAGATCAGCAGGAAGCAATTGTGCAGGATTGATCTGTATGCCGGTACTTGCGTTTTTACCGTTTTCTTCATGTGGCGTGTTATTCAGAATGGTTCCAAATATGGGATTTTCATCACCAACATCAACTGCGACAGCTAGAACTATAATTCTTCCATCCTCATTAATATGAACATAATGGAGCTCCGCTGGAAAATTTTTATCCCCTACGACATGTTCACTAGGCTCATGAAAATGAAACTGAATCAAAGGAAAAGATTCTTCCCCAATCATTAATGCGCCCGTATAATCTTCGGTTGTATTAACCTGTACACCATGACCGCTATTAAAGAAAACCGGTGTATCAGTATCATATAAAACGGCAAGTTTGTTGAGAGGCTTTGTGTTGTTGATAGTTGCACTTGCAAGGTCAATCGGAGACTGATGCTTGCCAATACCGCATTCTCCAAAAGGATAGTTCAGTGGCACGTTTTGCGTTGTATCTTGAAGTGCCCACCAAGTTGACTGCTCATCATGACTCCAGTGTGGCGCCTCAGAAATAGCAACGGTTGCATAACATGTAAAAATTGTAAAAGCTACGTTTCTCAATATTTTCGTATTCATGAATTAACTCCGATTGCAAATAGTTTGGACTAGCAAGGGTGATTTCTACAATATTCAATCATTGATGGCTTATTATCCTGATTGGAGTTTTGAGATGATTGAGGAGAGCCTGTCTGCCCACTCGATGAATTAGATTGAGTGGTTTTTTTTTGTTGATTGGTTTCAGTCGATGATCTTTTTTGTTGATCCGGTTGAATCAGCAATTTTGATTTACTTTCCTCTGATTCAGCAAAACATGAAGCAACGCTTAAACTTAATGACACAGCCAAAAAAATTTTTATAAACATGATGTTCCTCTTTAATAAAGAAAGCATTTATTCACAATTCACACAGTGTGGGCTTGCACGTTACCACACGAATGTTGAGAAAATGTTAATAAAATGACATGAAAATGTTAATAATATGTCAACGAAAACAAATAATAGGAGCAATGTGGTTAGAATCTAAATGAGGTATGCCCTTGTCACAAATAAAAATTTAAGATAAATAAAAAGATTTTTCAGATTGATTTTTCTTCATTTGTGTTTTATTTCCGATCCAATACCGGATAATCCCGTAACGTTAAACATTCTGTCCATACTTGTTCTGCAGAATTAGAAAACTTTTATATATCATATTCATAATATGAAAAGACGAAATGGAATCAAAAGGCAAATGCAGTATTAAATATTGCGGGTGTATAAATTACACAACAATCTAATAGTAAAACTTCGGTGTTAAAGTAGGGATTTCAACGATTATCATGTAAATTTGAGGCTGTAAGCGTTTTAAGAAGATGCTGGATTTGCACGTCTGGTTCGGGCGTTGTACAACTGTCATGTCATAGCTTGATCAGGCTTAACTCATTAAGGGGAAAATCACCATGCTCGCGTTTCTCTTCTACGTCATTCTGTTCGTCGTTGTCATCGCTAGTCTGATTCTGGCGGTTCCTTTGTTGCGCCGTTATTTGGTCACCAATCAAATACTGAAAATTTTTCGCAAAATGTTGCCACAAATCTCGCAGACGGAGCAGGAAGCGCTGGATGCCGGTACAGTTTGGTGGGAAGGTGATTTATTCAGCGGTAAGCCGGATTGGAAAAAATTACTGGCTTATCCGAAGCCGCAGTTAACAGCAGAGGAACAAGCATTTCTCGAGGGTCCGGTTGAGCAATTGTGCGCGATGCTGGATGAATGGAAGATTACCTATGAATTAAAGGATTTACCACCGGAGGTATGGCAATTTATCAAAGAAAATGGATTCTTTGGCTTGATTATTCCCAAGCAGTATGGTGGTTATGGGTTTTCAGCATTGGCTCATTCCGAGGTGGTAATGAAGATCGGCTCGCGCAGCGGTACGGCGGCAGTAACGGTCATGGTGCCGAACTCCCTGGGGCCGGCTGAGTTGCTGCTGCATTACGGCACCGAAAGGCAAAAGGAACATTATTTGCCGCGTCTGGCAAAAGGTCTGGAAGTACCTTGTTTTGCGCTCACTTCACCGGAAGCAGGTTCCGATGCGGGCGCAATGCCGGATTTTGGTATCGTGTGCCGTGGTGAGTATGAAGGTAAAACGGATGTCTTGGGCATGCGGGTAACGTGGGAGAAACGCTATATTACGCTGGGGCCGGTCGCAACTATTCTCGGACTGGCCTTCAAACTATATGATCCGGATCGATTGTTGGGTAAAGAGGAAGATCTGGGCATTACGTTGGCACTTATTCCCACGAATACACCGGGTGTAAATATCGGTCGGCGCCACTATCCGTTGAATGGCGCATTCCAGAATGGCCCGAATTCGGGCAAAGAGGTATTTATTCCGATGGATTGGATCATCGGTGGCCAAGAAGGAGTCGGGCAAGGATGGCGCATGCTGATGAATTGCCTCTCGGTAGGGCGCGCCATTTCACTGCCGGCTACCAGTGTGGGGGCAGCTAAACTGGCAGCTCGTACCAGCGGTGCGTATAGCCGGGTGCGTACGCAATTCAAAACACCGATCGGTTATTTTGAAGGTGTTGAGGAAGCATTGGGGCGTATTGGCGGGAATACCTATATGATGGATGCCGCCCGTGTCATGACTGCCGCTGCGGTTGATCTGGGGGAAAAACCTTCGGTGGCATCAGCGATTGTAAAATATCATTTGACCGAGCGCGGACGGCAAGCAATTAATGATGCCATGGATATTCACGGTGGAAAAGGAATTTGCATCGGTCCGAGAAATTATCTGGGGCGCACTTATCAGCAGATTCCTGTCAGCATCACCGTTGAAGGCGCTAACATATTGACACGTAACATGATTATTTTTGGACAAGGTGCGTTGCGTTGTCATCCTTATTTACTGAAAGAAGTCAATGCGGCGCATGATAAAAATCCTGATAGTGCATCGTTGGCATTTGATGAAGCATTAATCGGGCATGCAAAGTTTATATTGCGAAATACTGCAAACAGTTTGGTGTATGCATTGTTTGGTAACCATATTAAGGATAATGCGCCGGAAAACGCTACACTGGAGACCGCGGCCTATTATCGTCAGCTGGCACGCTTTTCCGCCAGCTTTGCGTGTATTGCCGATATTGGACTCATGCGCTTGGGCGGATCGCTTAAACGTAAGGAAAGATTATCCGCCAGGTTAGGTGACATTCTGAGCATGCTGTATTTATGCTCGGCAACACTGAAGCGTTTTGAGGACGATGGTCGCCCCGACTCTGATTTGCCACTGCTGCATTGGTGCATGCAAGATGCCATTTATCGGATGCAGCAAGCATTTGATGAGTTTCTGGCCAATATTCCGGGACATTTTACCTTTGTCGGGTTGCTCAGAGTCTTGGTGTTTCCACTCGGCAAGCGCTGCAAACCACCGGCTGATGCGTTAACGCACGAGGTTGCCAGACTAATGATGGCACCGGGTGCCGTGCGTGATCGATTGACTGCCGGTATTCATGTACCGATTGCAGAACATGAACCGATGGCTGATCTGGAACAGGCCTTAAGGTGTGTTATCGAATGTGGGGCCATCGAAGCCAAGTTGCGCGAAGCTGTCAAGCTGCGCAAAATTACCGATCACGGAGACGGGCAGATCGCTCAAGCGCTACAGCTCAATGTAATCACTGCGGAAGAAGCAAGTTTGTTGGAAAAACTCAAGAATTTACGCAGCAAGGTCATTAAAGTGGATGATTTTAGCCCAGATCTTGAGAGTGAAACAAAAGCCCAGCGCAATGCTGCAAAGGGTAATTCCAATACAGCGATGAGCGCCAGAGGCGCTATCAACGCTAATTACACGATCAATAATAATGTTACGGATGAGGCGGATGGCATAAATAGCGTCAGCGCAGGTAACAGTACTAAAACCGCAAGCAGAAAAAAAAGCACTCCTGTGACAGAAGAATCCAAGACAATTGAAACGATTTAATAAGTTGAAATACCGGACAGCGGGAAAAGCACTGATGCCAATCGTTAGTACGCGGACACCCGGATGAAATCGGTGCCTACGGGGGAAATTATGCAAATTGAACACAATGGAATGAGCAACGTCATTCCTGTTGAGCAGGCAAAAACACTGGATGGTCTCTTCAAGGAACGTGTGCAGCGTTCGCCCCAGGCAGTCGCCTATCGTTATTTCGACGCGGTTAGTGACCAGTGGCGCAGCCACACCTGGGAACAGATGAATCAACAGATAGCCCGATGGCAAGTAGCTTTGACAAAAGAATCATTGGTACCCGGTGACCGGGTCGCGGTAATGATGAGAAATTGCCCGGAATGGGTCATGTTCGAGCAGGCGGCACTGGGCTTGGGGCTCGTGGTCATTCCGTTATACGTCGATGATCGAGTCGAGAATGCAACGTACGTCATCAATGATGCAACTGTTAAATTGCTGTTGCTGGAAAATTCGCAACAATGGCGGCAATTTCTTACCTTGCCGGATGAAATAGAAGGATTGCAACGAGTGGTCATACTCCGGCCTTTTGAACCGGATAGTGTTGATGCCTGTGATAACGTACGTGTCGTTTCTGCAATGGAATGGTTATCAGTGCACGCCCGCGAAGTTAGGCATATAGACAGTGACCCTGATTCTCTGGCCACGATCATCTATACCTCCGGCACATCGGGGCGTCCCAAAGGTGTGATGCTCAGCCATCACAATATCCTGAGCAATGCGTTCAGTTGCTTGCAAGTTGTCCCGGTATTGCCCGAAGATGTGCTGCTTTCTTTTTTGCCTTTGTCTCATACTTTCGAGCGGACCGCAGGCTATTATGTGCCTATGATGACGGGTGCCACAATTGCTTACGCGCGCTCGATTCCGCAATTGCAGGAGGATCTGTTGATAATCCGTCCGACCATAATGATATCAGTGCCGCGAATTTATGAACGGGTGTATGCGGGCATACAGGCGAAACTGGCTGAGGGTTCGGGTTTTACACGCGGATTATTTAATTTTGCCGTCGATGTGGGTTATAGCCAGTTTGAGTGCCAGCAGGGAAGAGGGTATCGGCGACTATCGCATGTGGTGTGGCCGCTACTAAAAAAATTGGTGGCTGATAAAGTGATGGGCAAACTGGGGGGGCGATTGCGCATGGTGATGAGCGGTGGTGCCGCATTATCGCCGCAGGTCTCTCGCGTTTTTATCGGTCTTGGTTTGCCGATTCTGCAAGGATATGGAATGACCGAGAGCAGTCCTGTGGTTTGCGCCAATCGGCTCGAGGACAATGTGCCGGCCAGTGTCGGCCTACCTATTCCCGGCGTGGAGGTCAAGCTGGGAGAAAGTAACGCATTGCTAATCCGTGGACCGAACGTGATGCTGGGTTATTGGAATAATCCGGAGGCAACCCAAGCAGTCATCTCATCGGATGGCTGGTTGAATTCCGGCGATATCGCATCGATTGATGCCCAGGGTCATGTGACCATCACTGGGCGATTGAAAGAAATTATTGTTTTATCCACGGGTGAAAAAGTGCCGCCGGCTGATATGGAAGCGGCGATCTTGCGCGATCCGTTATTTGAACAGGTCATGTTGATCGGGGAATCCCGTTCTTATTTGAGCGTGTTAGTCGTGTTAAATCCTGCCCGGTGGCAAGAATTCATGGCGCATTATGGTCTGGGCGATGATTTGACAAACGAGCAGCAACGACAACAGGCTGAGGAAATTTTGCTGGAAAAAATCACCCGCCAAACGAGTGAATTTCCCGGCTATGCCAAAATACGCCGTGCCGCGGTGGCACAGGAGCCTTGGAGCGTTGAAAATGGCTTATTGACACCGACCTTAAAATTAAAGCGCGCGAAGGTGCTGGAGAAATATAATTCAGAAATTGAAAGATTGTATACAGGTCACTGAAACTGATTATTTTTATCCAAACTTATTAACCGCAGAAAGCAGATCAAATGGCAAAAGATCACAGCAAGTTAGACAAAATAGTTCTAGAAGCGCGCCGGAATGCGGAGAAACGTGCGCAAGGCTATCGCGAGCAGGCGCTCAAACTGTTTCCTTGGGTTTGCGGCCGTTGCGCGCGTACCTTCGATCATAAAAACCTGCAGTTATTAGAAGTGCATCACAAAAACAGCAACCACGACGATAACCCACCCGATGGCAGTAACTGGGAATTGCTTTGCACCTATTGTCATGAACATGAACATTCCAAGCTTAAAGATTCGATGGGGCGTGATGATGGCAGACAGGCAGAAGAAATCGCTACCCATAATCCTTTTGCCAATCTTAAGGATCTGCTGAAGAAAAAAACATAATGCAGAAATCAATCCCGCGATTGTTTTTTATCAAAAGCAAATCTGACCCAAAGCGCATTGTATTTAATCAACAGACAGTTATAATGCGAATTTCAAGCCAACAGGAGCCTAGTCATGGTTAAGCTTACGGATGTAACTGGAATTGGTCCCATCACAGTCAAGATTTTATCTGAACATAAAATCAGAACAGTCGAAGCATTGGCCGCAATTAGTTTGACAGAGTTGCAAAAAATACCGGGGTTCAGCGGGGCGATAAGAGCACGAGCAGTAAAAAAATCGGCTGCTGAATGCTTGCAAACCAAACCGGTCAAACCGTTAACGACTACTGGCGGAGAGACGCAGGCAAAGGGCAAAAAAACATCAGGCAAAAAAGCTCCAAGCAAGATAGCGGTGACAAATCAGATTGTGAGTCAACCTGAACCAAGCCAGATTGATGATGAGAGCAAAAAGAAGAAACGTAATGACGATAAGCAGAAGGTAAAAGACAAGAAAAAAAAGGATAAAGATAAAAAGAAAGAAGGCAAGAAAAAAGGAAAAAATAAAAAGAAATCATAATTCCCTGGGCCTGATTAAGTGTCGTAACTGTGCCTCATGAGCGTTAGCTGAAATTACGCTGCTTCCGTAATCCAATATAGCCAGAGCCGCAGTGGTCAGCAATTTAGCGCAATTGTTGACGGGGGGCGGGTTCTGGGATAAATGGCAAAGTAATTGATCAAGGCCCGGGTTATGTCCGATGATGAGTAATGAATGTACTCCTTTGCTGTATTGCTTGATCAGTGCGATCAGATCGTTACATGATGCACCATAGATTTCTGGTTCAAAATTTACAATATTTTCAGGCATATTTAACGCGTTTACGACTAGATGGCAAGTTTGTTTTGCTCGTAATGCAGGAGAACAAATGATGCGGTCTATGGGGTATTGCTCGTGTTTTAACCATTGTTTTAACCATTTGCCCATTTGTGTGGCGGCTTTTATTCCGCGGCTGGCTAAGGGGCGATCGAAATCCGATCTGTTATCTTCAGACCAGTCTGATTTGGCATGTCGCATGATAATTAATTGATATTTAGGCATGGCTTTATTATGAGAGCGATTAATTGGATTGCTGTTTTTCGTTCCGGTATATTTCATTATGGATGAATCCTACGCTGCTGTTGATTTAGGTTCAAACAGTTTTCACATGATTGTGGCAAGCCAGGTGGATGGTCGTTTGCTGATTATCGATCGCATGAAGGAAATGGTTCGGTTAGCTTCGGGATTGAATGATAAGCAGGAATTGTCGAAGGAATCCATGCAACAGGCTTTGGAATGCTTACAGCGATTTGGTCAACGGATCCAAGAAATTCCACTTTTGAATGTTCGCGCTGTGGGTACGAATACACTTCGTCAGGCTCGGAATGGCAACGTTTTTTTGTCGCAGGCACACAGTGCACTGGGCCATCCGGTAGAGATCATAGCGGGACGTGAAGAGGCAAGACTGATTTATTTAGGTGTTGCGCACAGTTTATATGATGAGATTAACAAACGTCTGGTGATTGATATCGGGGGCGGGAGTACGGAATTAGTCATTGGCCGGGGTTTCGATACTTATGCAACTGAAAGTTTGTATATGGGGTGTGTCAATATGGGTCAGCGTTTCTTTGATGATGGTAAGATAAAAGCCAAGAAAATGCGCAAAGCCGTATTGTTTGCCATGCAGGAATTGGAATCCATTGAAACGGCTTATAAAAAGACAGGCTGGGATGTTGCGTTGGGTTCTTCCGGCACTATCATAGCAGTGCGGGATGTAGTGCAAGCGCAAGGTTGGTGCGATTCAGGCATTACCGCTTCTGCCTTGACGAAATTATTGGAAACCTTAATTGCGATTGGCGATAGTGCAGCGATTGATTTTGCAGGCATCCCGGAACGTAGAAAACCGGTTTTTGCCAGCGGTGTAGCGATTTTATACGGGGTTTTTGAGGCACTTAATCTGGAACAGATCAATGTCTCCGAAGGTGCATTGCGTGAGGGTTTACTGTATGACCTGATCGGCAGGATGCATAATGAGGATATCAGAGATAAAACCATTGAAATCGTTATGCAGAGATACAGTATCGATACCGAGCAAGCAAATCGGGTTAAAGATACGGCGGAGAAATTTTTCCATCAGGTGAAAACCGATTGGGAATTAGACGAAAAAACAGATCTGAAATTGTTGGTGTGGGGGGCGCTGATCCATGAAATCGGCTTATCCGTTGCGCATAGTCAGTATCACCAACATGGTGCATATTTAACCGCCCATTCCGATTTGGCAGGATTCTCCCGGCAGGAGCAAATCAAACTGGCGATGCTGGTGCGTAGCCATCGACGTAAATTTCCACTGGAGGAATTTGAATCACTGGCCCTTTCAGTAAAAACGTCAGTGATCAGGCTGTGTATTCTGTTAAGGCTGGCTGTAGTATTGCATCGTAGCCGCTCCAATAGCGGTTTGCCGGAAATTCATATGGATGTGAGCAAAAACCGCATTACTTTGGATTTCCCGTCAGAGTGGTTGGATCAGCACCCCTTAACATTCGCTGACCTGAATACTGAGCAAGGATTTTTACAGGCAGCTGATATTAAATTGATATTCAACTGAAGGGTATTCCTGAACATTTTTCATCAATGATCACAATAATGCTCCAGGAGAAGTTGTTGCGCAGAGCGTGGTTTCGAAGTGCCCGGTTTTGAGCGTTTATACGAACCATCACTTTGTAGCAGCCAGGCTTGTGTATTGTCGGAGAGATAACTTAATAATCCAAGTTCGATGACTGTGTCGCTGGTGCGTTTTTCTTCAATCGGAAAACAAACTTCCACTCGGTGATGCAAATTTCGTGTCATCCAGTCAGCGCTGGAACAAAATACCACTTCTTCATCATCACCGCCATTTTGGAAATAATAAACGCGTGTATGCTCCAGAAAACGACCCACAATGGAACGGACAGTTATATTCTCTGAAACATCCTTGATACCGGGGCGCAGACAGCATATGCCACGAATGATCAGGTCGATTTTGACACCGGCTTGAGAGGCTTTATATAACGCTACAATAATTTCCGGATCAACCAAGGCGTTCATTTTAGCAATAATCCAGGCTTTTTTCCCCTCACCCGCAGCACTGATTTCCTTATCGATATAGCTTAATATCCCTTTATGCAGCGTAAAAGGTGACTGTAAAAGTTTCTTTAATTTACCCGCCCGTCCCAAACCGGTCAATTGATGAAACAATTTGTTAACATCTTCACCGATAGCTTTGTCGCAGGTCAACAATCCATAGTCGGTATACAAGCGCGCAGTTCGTGCATGATAGTTACCAGTTCCTAAATGCACATAACGCCGTAAAGTACGGCCTTCTCTTCTGACAACCAAAATCATCTTGCTGTGGGTCTTATAATTAACCACGCCATATACCACATGTGCGCCAACTTGCTGTAATTCACTGGCTAGCCCGATATTGGCTTCTTCATCGAATCTGGCTCGCAATTCAATAACTACGGTGACTTCTTTTCCTGCGCGTGCAGCTATTTTGAGTGCTTCAACAATTGCAGAATCAATTCCGGTGCGATAAAGCGTTTGCTTGATCGAAAGCACGCCGGGGTCAACGGCTGCTTGCCGTAAAAAATCTATAACAGGTGTAAATGATTGAAATGGGTGATACAACAAAATATCACCATTGTGCAGGACATCAAAGATGTTGGTATTTTTGACTAGGCGCTTAGGAATGTTAGGTGTAAAGCCGGTAAATTTTAATTCCGGGCGGTCTACCAAGTCACAGATTGCCAATAAGCGATTCAAGTTGACCGGTCCGGTTACTCGATAAAGATCATTCTGCTGTAATTCAAATTTCTGTAACAAAAAAGAGCTGAGAGGATCCGGGCAGTTATCTGCGACTTCCAATCGCACTGCATCGCTAAATCTGCGCGAAGGTAATTCACCTTCGAGAGCGCGCAACAAATCGTCAATTTCATCATCGTCAATCAGTAAGTCGCTATTACGCGTAACTTTGAATTGATAGCAACCGATGACATTCATGCCAGGGAAAAGATCAGTGACATGTGCATGGATAATCGAAGAAAGCATCACAAAATCATGATTCTCTTCGCTATATTTGGCTGGGATGGCCACAACTCTCGGCAATGAGCGCGGAGCTTGAACAATGGCCATGCCTGAGTCACGTCCGAAAGCATCTTTTCCTTCCAGCGAAATGATGAAATATAGATTCTTGTTAAGAACCCTGGGAAAAGGATGAGCCGGATCCAGGCCGATCGGACTTAGCACGGGCAATACTTCTTCTTTAAAATAGCGATGTATCCAACGGCTGGTTTGCAGTTTCCATTGTGCGCGACGCAGTAGTCTGATTTTATCCTTAGCCAGCGCAGGTATGATCATGTTATTCCATACACAATATTGTTCCAGCACGAGCTGATGCGCGGTTTCACTGACGCGCGACAGTACTTCCGTCGGAGACAGGTTGTCCGGTCCCGTTTGCACCGAGCCGTATTTAATCTGCTGCTTTAATCCAGCTACACGTATCTCAAAGAATTCGTCCAGATTGGTACTGGCAATGCATAGAAACCTTAATCTCTCTAATAGCGGAAGGGTCTCATCTTTGACTTGTTCGATCACACGGCGGTTGAATTCCAGCAGGCTCAGTTCGCGATTGATATAAAGCGCAGGGTCTTTGAGGTCAACAGTATCTATCAATATGAATTGCTCGAGTTAATTATTGTAACTGGTCAATCGACCCCATTTAAGGAAAAAGATTAAGCGCTTAATTTTAGCTTAGTTTGTGCAAAACCGAATCGTTACTTCGGTGTTAGTTTTAGAAGTTTGCCGTTTTCCTCATCCGTCAGTAAATACAAGGCGCCATCTGGTCCTTGCTCTACATCGCGAAAACGTAAGGTATTGATTAATAATTTTTCTTCATTAATAATTTTTTTATTATTTGTTGATAACCGGACCAGATGTCGTCCTGCCAGTGTGCCGATAAACAAGTTGTCACGCCATCCCAGAAACTGCTTTCCAGTATAAAACACCATGCCGGAAGGTGCGATTGATGGAGTCCAATAGTGAATTGGCTCTTCAAAGCCTTGTTCCGCATGTTCATTCTTGATTGGAATGTCATTGTAATGATTGCCATAGCTGGCTTTAGGCCAACCGTAATTTTTACCTGGTTGCGGAATATTGATTTCATCGCCGCCTTTCGGACCATGCTCATGAATCCAGAGCTCGCCGCTTTTGGGATGTATAGCAGCACCCTGAACACTGCGATGGCCATACGACCAAATTTCCGGTTTGGCTTTTGGGTCGTTAACAAATGGATTGTCAGAAGGGACAGTTCCGTCAGGGCGGATACGGATTATTTTGCCAATATGGTTACTCAACTGCTGTGCTTCTTCCGAATAATCTCCACGATCACCCAGTGTGATAAAAAGATTCCCATCCGGTGCGAATATCAAGCGTGAACCAAAGTGTACACCGCCCTCAGTCTTCGGCCACTGGCGGAAAATTACTTGCAAGTTTTCCAGGCTACCGTTTTTTAGTTCGGCTCTGGCTACTGCGGTACTGGCTTTTGATCCTTCCGGCTCAGAGTACGATAAATAAATCAGATGGTTTTTAGAAAACCCCGGATCCAGCGCAATATCCAGCAAACCGCCTTGTTGTTGAACCAATACGGCAGGGATACCTTTGATTGGTTCGGAAACACGACCATCCGGTGTGATTATGCGCAATTGTCCAATTTTTTCTGTTACCAACAGATTACCATTCGGCATAAATGCCATACCCCAAGGAAACTGTAAACCTTCGGCTACTAACAAGACATCAAACTCGGTTTGGATACGTTGGGCTTGTGCAACTGGCAGTAAGAGGAAACTGAAAATCAAAAGCATAACGCTTATATTAATCTTTAGTGTCATTTTATTTTTAGGTGATTGGATTGCATAATGGTCTTCCAATGTACCATTCCCGCCAATTCATCTCAACTAATCTGCTTTTTCAGTTGCAAGTGAGGATCAAAATTGAAACTTTTGCAGTGCCTGGAGTATATATTCTGCAGTAGGGCGGGGAGCGAGTTGATTATCGAACATGGCTGCATTCAAAGCGCCTAATGTTCGCGCTTGTTCCGGATTTGTTGCGAGCTGAACTGCATGCGCAACGATATCATCCGGATTTGAGTAAGAAAACTGTTCTTTCAAGTGCGGGTTTGCGATTAACAAGTCTGGGTTATTTTCCAGAGGTTCACCGATAACAGCGACCCCAAGCGCCATGGCCAAGCCAAACTTGGAAGATAAGCAACCTGCAATACCTTGCGTATAAATAACAACCTTGGCGCGCGCCAAGGTTTCCAGATAGTTTTCTTGATCCAATCGTGGATAAAATACCTCAGCATATTTCTCCGGTAATGCTTTTTCGCTTGAAAAACCTGTGGCTGTGTTAAGTGAGGCTATACTGGAAAGTTTCTTGATAACCTGATACCGATGGTTCATGACCGCTGCATGGCGGGCATTCTGACGGAAACTGGTTACAAAAAAAATGTCAATATCTTTTGCAGTCGCTCGATGAGCTAAAATTTGTTCCAATGACTGAAAATTTTTCAGGTCGCGCAAACGAAACTTGGCATCCGTTAAATAATCCTTATAAGGTACATTATAATTAACACCGGGTCTAAATCCAAACAGCTTCGGAGTCAACAACAATCTGCGGCTAAGTGACAGGAACGACCCCGGTTTTATTGGAAAAAACTGTGAGACACTGAAAATTTTTCTACGAAAGTCCTTCAGTATGGGTGTGTACTCGATTTGATCGGGGTTATAGTTAACCTTGAAATAAACGTCAACGTTCTGTAGTAAAGGCAGATGATATCCGCCACTATGATTCGCAACGTTGACTGAATTGACATCATGCGTATCAATGCAGAAATACCATTCGTGATTTCCTTGCTGAAATTTGAAAAGTGCCATCGCAAACAATAAATGTTCCCAATCGGCATCCTGTATAGCGGGCTTCAAGCGTTTCGGAAGAGAATGTGCGATTCTGATTTGCAGTTTGCCGTTTCTTGATAATTCATCGAAGCCCTGCAGATAATAGCTTGCATAATAGGCGCGCGATGTGTCGTAGAAAGTAAGTTGCGCTTGGGTCATTTCAAATGGATAGCTAGAAAACGAATGTAAACGAACTCAAACAGCCCACTCAGTAACTTTAGTGCGCAACATTGTCAAAGCGGCAGTTTGCTGATCCGCTCCGGCTTGATGCCACTGATCCAGCTTGGCGCGCGCGGTATTGACTTCATGGGTCAGGTTCAGTGCGTGAAAATCAGGGGTATAAAATACCCGTGCAACCAGTGCACGCGTTGCGCCAAGCCGCGGATATTGAGCATAGATTAAATCGCTGGGTATTGGCAAACGGCTATCGTTAAGTCGGCCAATGCCTGCAAAACCATAAGGCACACCCGCTTCAGATGCAATATCAGTCAGTCTATCGAGAAAGCCGGAGGTTAGCACCTCAAAATGATTGGAGAGCTTCATATCCAAATACATATCATTTAAGCCGAAGTGGATCTCACCAATACCTGGAAGCTTGACAACTTCACGCAGACGAATAGCAGCTGCTGCCGTTTCAACCAATAAAGAGACAAAGGCACGGCCATCCACGAGTTCAATGAAAGTGGCCGCTTCTTTAAGCGTGCGAAACATTGGCAACATCAGCACGCTGACTCCTTGGTCGATCAAATAATTGATTTCATCGCGTGAGCCGGCATGAATCGGATTGATACGTGTAAATAACGCCGACTGCGTCAATTGATCACGGATAGCCTCCAGTTCATGCATCTGATGATTAGAAATCCATGCTTTCTTGGCATCCTGGCGATGCTCTTTACCCATTCTTTCCAGATCAAGGCCAATACGATTAATGCCGGCCGCATTGCCAGCGCGTGCCAGATCCGGATCATTGGTAAATAATGTGAGAACAAAGTCGCTGCCATAGCTCATGGAATGAAGTCCTGGGGAAAAATTGAAAAGTCTTACGGTTTCTTTATAGATTACTTGAATTGATAAGGAATTTTGTCGGTATCAGCGGGTAATCGCCATTCGTCCGGACCAGAATAAACATAAGGGTTATTAAAGTAGTTAATAAAGCTACTTTCAGAATAATCCAAATTTTGCAAACCGTGCCAGATACCAGGAGGAATAGTGATCAACGTGGGTCTCAAGCGACTCATGTGAAAGACGTTGAGTTGTCCCTTTGTCGCTGAATCAGCGCGATCATCATACAGAACCAGTTTTATCGCTCCGTTGATCACAAAGATCGTATCTATCTGAAATTCATGCATATGCCACGCGCTGATAGCACCGGGGCGCAGTATGGCATGAATCATATGCCGTATCTGTTCCGGACCAATATCCCATTCCGGACGGTAAAGCTCTGTGGTGATACCGTTGGATGTGATGATATTGGGTGCTTCGTGTTTTTTTACTCCTGCCAGTAGGGTGTTTGTCGATTCCCCTTCTGAAGTTACCGTCTGTTGATCTTTGATTGCGTCTTTTATTAGCATGGTTCACTCTCCTGCAGCTTTGTCGATAGCGAAATTGGTTTGCGATAATGGACGAGGCGGTATGCAGCGATATAATTATTATTTTTACGTACTTAAATTATACTTGATTCTTAAGTATAAGGCGCTAAGGGTTAATGGAAGTATATCAAATCGACGATGGTTATATTCCGGGAAAAGAGCTCATAAAACATGACATTTACTAGAATACGACAATGCGCATCCGTATTCCGCCAAACAGATTGAGCGGTGGCCCCGGTTCGTAATAGCGACCCAGTGCTGCATTGACGCGTGTATTGGCATTATATTGCGCATCGAACAGGTTGTTGATACCGAGAAACACTGAACCTTCGATCCAATTACGCTTCAATTCCCAGCCGAAGAGTAATTGTCCCAGATTATAGGCTGGATTGGTTGCGGTATTAATGTCATTGACATAAAACTCACCGACCCGATGCACATGCAATTGGCCGAAGAAACCAAAAGGGTGTGAGTAACGTAGTAGTCCTTCCCACCGGTGCGTAGGGATACCGGGAAAAACGTTACCCTTCAGGTTCATGTCGTTGACTATGTATTTTTCGAATGCAAAATCGGAGAATGTGTAACTGATTTCTCCCCGCAAACCTTGCCATTCCGGTGTGGCGAGACGTGCCTCCACACCCATTCGCCGTGATTGCCCGGCATTCCGGAAGAATGCACGGCCGGGCGATGAAGTTAACTCAAATGGTGTGATTTCATCCCAAGTACGGATAAAAAATACTGCGGTGTCGTACTGAAATCCTGCCGTGTTGCCGCGAAAACCAAGTTCATTGCTGAGCGATGTTTGCGCATTCAGATTCGGATTGAATCCACCTCTTCCTGCAGGATTGTTAAGTAATTCGGTCGTGGTCGGCGCTTCAAAGACGGATGCAATATGCGCATAGAGTTGCTGTTGATCGGTAAGATGGTACACAAGCCCTGCGGAACCGCTGCCTTGCGATACCGTGCGCGAGCCGGATTCATTTCCATCGCTTTTAAATCGATCTTTGACTTGATAATGCAACCAATCCCAGCGGCCGCCAAGTACCAGATCGAGCTTATCGGCAATATTCCATTCATTGCGTACAAATGGCCCGACGCTTTGTACACGCTCGATCTGACTTAAATTTAATGCATCGCGCATGCCAAAGTTGTTATTAAAGCGCTGTCGATCATCATTTTGTATGCCGTAATCGACACCGATCAGAAAACGGTTGGGACGGTTGAACAATTCATGATCGTTAACAAACTGCATCATCAACCCGCCCACTAGGCGATCAAATTGCACTTGCCCTCCATCGAAAAAAGGTTGACGGCTTTGAAAATCCCGATGAAGCATGTGTGCCGTCACGGTAAATTCTTTTCCGCTAGACAGTCTGTGACGAAAACGCGCACCTATATCTTCCTGCCGGATTTCTTCTCCAGCGTTGTATTGCACGTTCCGTGAGGAAGCTTGTCTGGGATTGTCGCGTACTTCGCTGCTGGTTAACGCGCCCGGATCTTTGGATAACGGTGAGTAAAATTCGCGAAATGCCAGCATCAAATCCGAATTGCTACTGGTTTGGAAATTCAGTTTGGCTTGTGAAGAAGTATTTTGCATTGCACTATGATTACGCCAACCGTCTTGCTGCAAATGAGAACCAAACAGGCTGTAGCCGAAATTTCCGTTGCGGCCTCCCATGAACAGTTCAGACTTCAGATAACCATACTGACCCAGTACCTGGCGCGGCATGATGACGAATTTTTCTTGCGGTGCTTCGCGCGTGGTGATGTCGATCAATCCCCCGGATGCATTGCCATATAACGCTGCCGAAGGACCACGTACGATATCCATGCGCTCAATCAGCGATGGATCGATCGAATCCAGTTGTGTTTGCCCATCCGGCAAGGTTTGCGGAATGCCATCCACGCGCATTTGAATGCCACGCACGCCAAATGGTGATCGTGCACCAAAGCCGCGAATCGCGATGCGTAAATCCTGCGTAAAATTAAATTGATTCTGAAAGAAAACCCCTGGGGTGCCGCGCGCAAATTCATCCAATGTCGCCCCTGGCTGAAAACTCTGCTGTGGGTCAGGTTTGATTTGCGTGATACTGTTGGGAATTAGTGCAGGTGAACGTTCACTGCGGGTGGCGGTAATGCTGATGGGATCCAGGATAACAGATGGGATGATTTTGGGTTCTTGCGCCCAGCTGGCATTCGTTAGCAGTAATAAAACAAGTAGTACGGCTTGAAAATCAAGCAAGTATCGCGTGCGCGAAAAATAACCCATTGAAAAATCTTAAGTGACAAATGCGATGATAAAAAGCATACACGCAAGTGTATCACTCTACTGCTCAGCATCACATTGCGGATAGCCTATTTAACACAAGTGACAATGTCATCAGTGATCCCCTGTACGTATGCCATTGCCCGCTGATGATTATATGCATGCCTATACGAATAACTGATCATTTATTCGAGATAAGTGAAGAGATATTCGATTAGGCTTGGGTCATGCTGTAAACACAATGAGTTCGATTACTGATCCATGATCGGTTGAATTTAGTTCTGCTCGGTTTTCAGAATCTTTCCGTAGGTATCTACTTGAAGTTCAAATTTTTTCCCTTCGGACATTATTTCCACTTCGTAACCTGTCACTGTCCCATCCGGGTTCATTACTTTCTCAGCTTCTTCAAGAGTGGCTTTTGGGTATGCTTTGGCAATGGCTTGAGCTACAGGTTCGGGCAGCGTTTCCATATCGATCGATTCTTCTTTCTGCAGAATCTCTCCATCGGCATCATACATAATTTCATATTCCCGGCCATTTTCTTTGTATTCAATTTCATAAACAGTTTTACCTTCGATCATCCCCTGCTCGAATTCTACTTCTTTGGCATTGGGATAAGACTTCTCAAAAGCTTCGAGTACAGTTTTGGGCACTTGATCTTTGCTCACTTCATTTTCGCTAGCATGCACCGGACCCAGTGCAATCCATAGCGTAGCCAGTATCATCGTAATTCGGAATTGCGTTTTCATTTGATCTCCTTTGGCTGAAACCAGATAGATACAACATAAAATCTGTTATTTTTTTATTACATTTTTTCGCTTTGATCGAAAAAAAATTAATGAAAAAATTCCATTACCTTTTCTCTACTCTTTAGCAAAAAGATTGTCAATACTTCAAGTATAAGAGGTGTAAACACTTTCGGTGACAACAAGTTTGGTAAAATTTATGATCATGAATCATGTTTTAGTAATTGCTGCGATGGTTCCTCTGTGATTTAAACATTATCATGCAGAATCAGAAATATACTATTATTCAATAATTGATAAATTTACCGATCTGTCATAATGGATAGTTATCGCGAAACACCCAAAAACCGTTTTGTCTTGCTCGGGGCAAGCAATCTTACCTTATCGTTACGCTTAACTATTCATTTAATGCAACAGCGGTTTGGTGGACCCAGCGAGATTCTAACGGCGCTTGGACATGGGCGTGCGTATGGGACATATACACAGATGCTGTGGCGCGGATTGCCGGGCATAACAAATTGTGATTTATGGCGGCAGCTGGATTCGGTTGAAATTCGTCCAACATATGCATTATTGACCGATATCGGCAATGATATTTTGTATGAATTGTCACCGCTACAGATTTTGCGGACGCTGGAATGGTGTATTAATCAATTGCAGAATCACTCGGCACAGATTGTGGTGACCAATCTACCGATGACTTCGATTAAAAGCTTATCTGAGCGACGGTATATTTTTTTTCGTAATATTTTTTATCCGTCCTGTCAATTATCTCGAGATGAAACGATTAGTCGCGCTGAAGTAGTGCATCGCGGCTTAGTAGATATGGCGGCGCAACGGCATTTTAACCTGTATGAACAAGAACCGCATTGGTTTGGCCTGGATGGAATTCATGTGAATTATTGGCAGCGAAAAGCATATTATCAAGATATTTTGCGTCAATTTTACGATCTTGATCTTGATAGGCAACAGGATGCGAGGGAGGGCAAACAGGAATTTTTGCTAACTTGGCAGCGGCGACCTGAATTCGCATATAAAACAGTATTGGGACGTATTTTTCACTGCCAGCAGCCCAGCGGGCAACTGGCAGACGGATCGCTCGTTTGCAAGAGTTAAGCTCAATTAGTCATGGTTGGGATACATAATCACTGTAAAGCGAACAGCATGAACATCATCTTCGCTGCGATAACTATCCAGATCAAAAGGGTAGGCGTCATTTGCATCGAGTTTTTGGGCTAAAGTATCGCTATCCAAATTGTCATACCAATGCCAATCAGCGACATCAATGCGTTCTGCGACGACTGTAAAGTAGCGTATGTCGCCTTCGGAAAAACTGCGCACACGTATTGGAGTAAGATTGTTGTCGCGTAAGTAAACTTCAAGCTCTGCAGCGCTTACGCGAGCAAGAACAAAGGACGGCCCCGGACGCTCCTCAACAATTGCCGCATATTGAGGGATACCATCAACAACATACACCGTGAAATCAGAAATGCGGTGCTGGGCGCTGATTAACTGATTGAGTCCTGCTTCATTAAGGCCGGTATATACAGTTGTTTTAGGGCCGGAGCCTTTATGCAGAACCAGTGAAAAGCGTAGCTGGTCTTTTATTTCACTACCGGTTATTGATATCGGCCGCGCTCCAGTACGGGCAATGTTGTCATCAAGCTCTGTTACCGCGATATCTTGCAAATAGAGGCTTTCGATCGCTGATTCTTCCGCATAAGAAATTGATGCAAAGCGTCGTCTTTTGTCATTACCGTAGACAGAGAGGCGCATCAGATGCATGCCGGGCATCACGACATCGTGAATATGATCTGGATCAATATCGTGTGACCAGAACCAGCTTGCTGGGGGTTTTCTGGAAAATTTCATGAATTCGTTTCTTTCCGACCCATTTTTATCAATATTTTTTATCACTTCGAGAATTTCTTTTTTTGAGTTGATCTCCGCTGAACATCCGGTAGTGATTATCCCGATTAAAACAGAAATCATCCATTTCAGGAAAATTTCTTGTGATATTTTTTTCATGATGTTTTTTCCTTTTAGATAAGGATTCATGGACAATGACCCCATGCACTTTTCACGCCATTTTTATAATGCTCTTTAAGTTCTGCGTATTTGAATCATTTTGCTTTATACGGAATCAGCGAAGCATTCGGTTTTCTCAGAGATAAATATTGGTAAAAATTAAGCTCAGGATGTAATTGCGTAATTCATCAAGATTTATTTTCCCGTACAACATGTTGACACTATTCTTCCAAACTAGTGTTGAAGCTGGTGGCGCTGTTCTTCGGTTCTATTTTTATCGATTGGATTGTTTTTGTTTAATGATACTTTCATATCCGAATTGGTGATAGGTCATCCATAGAGTTTGAAAATAAACCCTGCAGAGTATCCGGTTCTATGTGGCTATGGCATGCTCATTAAGATTCATTTCATATTGAAATAGATTTACTATTTACATCACAAATGATTATCATTATCATTATCATTATCATTATCATTATAATCAATTAAACACCAAATTGTGACATAAAACATAATTATTCCAATAGAAATTCGGAATGGAGAAAATCTATTTAATCACGATAGTGATTGCCTGTTTTAAATCGTAACGAGATGGTTACAAACAGCGAGATCTATCTCTTGGCAACCCGTTATTACTCGATAAGAAAAGGTTTTGTGTACGTGGGAAAAGGACTAATAAAGGAAGGAAATATTTCCTGTGATGAGTTTCCAGTCGGCCTTGGGTATTCATTCTATGTGTCAAGCACATTGCTGACGAAGAAATTTTTGCTAGCGATCAAGGGCTATTGCCGCTATGTCCGGCGAATATCAATTTAGTTGTACTCAAACTTCGTTACAGGTACGGCAAACCCATATCAAAATCTTTTCCCCGAAATTGTGGTTGGCGTGAGTAATAAATTAGAGTGAGGCGTGGTTGCGATAGGGCAAGAAAATATTTTAAAAATAATTATCAATAAATCTAAATATTATGATGATGCCTGTAGAAAACTGGACTCAGGAATTGAGTACATTGTTCATTATTAATCGCGTGCAATTGCGTCGCGCCGCATACAAAATTTTGGGGGACTGGGATCTCTCGGATGATATCGTGCAAGATGCTTATATTAAAGTGACCGAAGTTTCGGCAATGCAGAATGTCAAGCAACCATTGGCCTACCTGTTTCAAGTTGTACGTAATTTAGCGATTGATCGTTATCGGCGCGGTATATTTGAAACAGAGTTGTTTAAGTCTGAGGAAGAAGGATTGTTCGTTCAGGCCTTGACCGGAATGCCGGAAACTAATGCAATCAACCGTCAGCACCTTACATTGATGGCACAGGCTTTAGCCAAACTTCCTGAGCGGACAAAGCGGGTTTTTATGCTTTATCGTTTAGATGGATATACCCATCGAATGATTGCGGATGAACTGAATATCTCAACTTCATTGGCCAATATCCTTATTCATGAGGCAACAGAACATTGCAAGGGTATTCTTTTAAAATAAGCTATAAATAGCACGCCAATGAATAATTAGTAATATCAACTAATTATATTAATAATATAGATTCTTCCCAATTTTTTTGCTGTTTTTTTGCATTCTGTACAAGTCGATTCGTCTAATATAAATAAGAAGCATTCTTATTCAAAAAATTAAAACTATTTATTTGTAAATTTGAGGTATCGATTATGACGAGTTGCTTTGATCGTGAAGATGGCGTGTTTCGCGTGCTGGTTAATCATGAAGAACAATATTCCATTTGGCCGGAATGGAAAGCTGTTCCGGGTGGCTGGAAAGATACTGGCGTATTAGGTGACAAAAAAACTTGTCTGGATCATATCGAAAAAGTCTGGACGGATATGCGTCCATTGAGTCTAAGATTATTCATGGACAATCAAAATTAGTACGTTGCATCAATGCAAGATTCATTAATACTATTTTGTTTGCCATGCGCCGGCGCAAGCGCATCGATGTATCTTCGCTGGCGGCGTTTATTGCCTTCCTGGGTAAAACTGGTACCGATTGAATTACCGGGTCGTGGTAACCGGATAGATGAGTTGCCCAAAGAGAGCTACAGCGATCTGACACACAGTCTGTGCGATGAACTGGCGCCTTCTTTACCTGAACAATATGTGCTTTTTGGTCACAGCATGGGCGCTTTGCTGGCTTATGGCATCGCTCAGGGTTTGTGTTCAAGAGGATTATTTCCACCCAAAGCGCTACTGGTATCGGGCTGTGCGGCACCGATCCGTCAAGACAGCCAGCGTTACAACAACATGCAGAGCGATGCCGCATTAATAGCAGATTTAGGCAAGCAGGGTGGTACGCCAGAAGAAGTGTTCAGAAATCAGGAGCTGCTGACAATGACGCTGGATTTGTTGAGAATGGATTACCGCGTTTGTGGCAGCTTTCAATATTTTCAATTACCGCCTTTACCTATTCCTATTCACAGCTTTGCCGGACGTTCCGATGAAATTAGCATTGTAAAGTTAAATGATTGGCAATTGGAGAGTACCCGGATATGTACATTGGATTGGTTCGATGGAGGGCATTTCTTTCTTCGTCAATCCGAAGACTGGTTCTTGTTTGTATTAAAAAAACGCTTGATAGAAAGTCGAGCAGAGGTGCAATGTGAAACGACTGCATCTGCCTGAAGTAGTGCCTGCCGCGACTGAGATTTGGTTGATCGAATTTGATTTTGATTCGAAGCAACTTATCGATGATTGGTCTTTGTTGAGCGTGGATGAGCAGATTCATTCGCAATGCTTTCGACAGCACGAAGACCGGGTGCGCGGCATTGTGGCACGCGCGACACTGCGTCGCCTACTGGCAAAATACTTGATGTTGCCCCCTTATAAAATACCGATTGAAAAAAACGAATTCGGCAAACCTCGTCTGCCGGCTTATTACGGCATAGAGTTTAATGTTTCGCATACAGGTGATTTTGCATTGATAGCATTATCCGCGAAGGGTGAGATCGGGGTTGATATCGAGTATTGTCATAGAGATGTCAATAATCTTTGGGTGCATGTGCTTTCTTCGGAGGAGCGTGCTCAAGGAATCTGGTCAAATAGAAATTTCATTGATCTCTGGGTAATTAAAGAATCCGTATTGAAAGCATTAGGATTCGGGATTTCCGAGCACCTGCCGGCTATTACCGTGCGGCCCAATGATGACGGAAGTTATCGTGTCATACATGACCAACGTGACTGGACGAAAATTAAGGCGTGGTCCATTGAAGCACCCGCACATTATGCAGCGGCGTTTGCGCTGACAAATCAACATAACTACCTAACAGATAATTGATTTCTATTGCCTTATTTCGCGACTCCACAGAGTTCCAATGAGAGCCGCATCACGGGAAATGATCGAGCATGAAGTATGGTGCTGAGCTATAAAAGATTTTTGGTGTAAATACATGCAAATTGATTGGGTATAAAAATGAATACAAGATTGATTCCATCCCGCTGTTATCCCGACAATTTCGTTACGCATCTGCAAACACTGGCGCGTGAACGATCGGTTGATACGGCGTTGATTGTTATTAGTGCGGAAAACGAGATACTCGTGGACAAGAAATTTGATTATGCATCACTTGACTTGCAGGTTAGAGCATTAGCTGCGGTAATGCAAAATCATTTTTCACCTGGTGAACGAGCACTGCTGCTACTGAACAATGATGAGCACTATGTGATTAGCTTTCTAGCATGCCTGTATACAGGAATCATTGCTGTACCCATTTTTCCTCCGGAGTCTCTGCGGGAAAGATATTTGGCAAGACTGCTCGCGATTGCCGATGATGCGCAGGCCGCTTGTATTCTTACCAGCAGTAAGATTCTTCCGCTGATTACCAGTGTGACAACAGCACAGTTTTCCGAAGCAACCATACTTACCGTTGATACGATAGATCAGGCTAACGCATCACGCTGGCAGACTTATATCCCGAAGATGGATGAGATTGCTTTCCTCCAATATACATCAGGATCGACTTCAACTCCCAAGGGTGTCATGGTGAGTCATCTTAATCTGATGATGAATGCCAAAGCGTTTGAGGAAGGAATGTCAATCAATGAAAATGACATATTTGTCAGTTGGTTACCGCTCTATCATGATATGGGGTTGATTGGCGGATTATTGCAGCCAATCCATCGCGGTATTCCGGCAATATTGATGACTCCCAATTTCTTTATCGAAAAACCCGTGCGCTGGTTAGAAGTTATTTCGCGTTATCGCGCAACGGTTAGTGGTGCTCCCAATTTTGCTTTCCAACTCTGTGTCGATCGTGTCAGAAGTTCGCAATTGCTGGATATCGATTTATCGACTTGGCGTGTTGCATTCTCAGGGGCGGAACCTGTGCGCAGAGAGACCATGCAAGCGTTTATTGAATGTTTCAGTCCGGTTGGTTTTTCAGCGGGTACGATTTATCCTTGTTATGGTTTGGCTGAAGCCACGCTATTTGTAACCGGAGGGGTGCGCGGAGAAGGAATGCAGACTCACGAGTTTTCTTCTGCAGCGCTTGCGCTGGGACGCGCAGAGTTGGCAACGGAAGGAATGCCGGTCGTAGCGTGTGGTTTTCCGGCATCCAATCATTCAATAAAAATCGTCGACCCGGAGAAACTGATTCCTTTATCTGATGGTAATGTCGGTGAAATATGGACAATGGGTCCAAGTCTGACATGTGGCTATTGGAAACGTCCTCAGGAAACTGCGCAAGCCTTCGTGCATATTGAAGGAGAGTGTTGGTTGCGGACTGGGGATCTTGGTTTTATCCACGCCCATCAGTTATACATTATGGGGCGATGTAAAGATCTCATCATTATTCGTGGGCAGAATATCTATCCACAGGATGTTGAGCTGACTATCGAGGAAGAAGTGGAAGCCGTTCGGAAAGGACGGGTTGCAGCATTTTCCGTGCAAACTGCTGAAGGAGAAGGAATCGGCGTCGCCGTTGAAGTTTCCCGCAACATGCAGAAACTGATTTCGGTCGAGGCACTGATTGAGGTGTTGAGTGAAGCAGTCAGCGCAAGCTGTAACGAACCTCTGTCTGTGGCGTTATTGTTAAACCCGGGCGCTTTGCCTAAAACTTCGAGCGGAAAATTGCAGCGTACTGCCTGCCGCCAGGGATGGCTTGAGCGTACGTTGGATGCGTATGCAATTTATGAATATGGTTATTTTATTCTTGATGAGAAGGGACAATTACCTCAAGCATTGACCGATGAAACAGAAATTGCGGTGGCAGCTGTTTGGGAATCGGTATTAAGCCGCACCGTATTGACACGCGAAGATCATTTTTTTGCAATTGGTGGCAATTCATTAACCGCCATTCAGGTTGCCGCACATATTTCAGAACACTGGTCTATTCAATTTACTCCGCGCAACTTGTTTCACAATCCGCGATTACATGAGTGTGCAGCGGAAATCAAAGGTTGTTTATCTTCAAGTTCATCGCAGTTCGCATTGGAGAATCGCATCTTACCCCTGCGGAACAAAGTTAATGCGCTGCCTTTATCTTTCGGGCAACAGCGATTATGGTTTCTTTGGCAACTTGATCCATCCAGCAATGCCTATAACATTCAACATGCATTACGATTGTCCGGTGCGCTGAATAAGTACGCATTTTATGCAAGTATTGATGATCTGATTGAGCGGCATGAATCATTACATACGATTTTCCGTGTTGCCGATGATGGTGCGGTGGAACAATTCATTCATCCGGAAATACCCAACGTGGTTACCGGTATCGATTTGCGCGATATTACGATAACAAAGCGCGAAGCAGAGGTTGCAAAGGAAGTACAGAGAATCATCTCGATTCCCTTCGATTTGACGCAAGGGCCATTGCTGCGCATCGCCTTAATCCAGGTGACCGAGAGCGAGAGCATTTTTGTAATCATCATGCATCACATCGTTTCGGATGGGGTGTCCGTGCAAATCTTGCTGAATGAACTCGCCGCATTTTATCAGGCGCATGTGCAGGGTAAATCAGCGTGTCTCGATAATTTACCCATACAATATGTGGATTATACGGTTTGGCAGCAGGCATGGTTGGAAGCGGGTGAGAAAGATAGGCAACTTGCTTACTGGCGTGATTACTTAGGTGACGAACATCCGATTCTACTGCTTCCTGCCAATCGCGTCAGACAACCAGTCACAAGTTATCAAGCCGGACGTTATAGTTTCGATCTGCCTCCCGATGGGTTGAATAAGTTACGGCAGTTGGCGTTGCGCCGTGGAGCAACCCTTTTTATAACGTTACTGACAGCTTTCCAAGCGTTGTTATTTCGATATACGGGGCAACAAGACATTCGCGTGGGTGTTCCGGTTGCTGGTCGTAATCGGATCGAAACAGCCCGCCTAATCGGATTTTTCGTTAACACTCAAGTGTTACAGAGTCAACTAGATGGCCGAATGTCGCTTGATGAACTCTTGAATCAAACACGGGAATCTGCGATTAATGCGCAAAGCTACCAGGATCTTCCTTTTGAACAATTGGTCGAGGCACTGCATCCTCAGCGTGATTTGCGCCATAGCCCGTTATTTCAGGTGACCTTCAATCACCTGTTGAAGGATTTTCGTATTTTTCAGGAATTTTCGGGACTTGCACCTAGCGATTATTCACTTCCCGAGCAGTCTGCACAACTCGAGTTGCGGCTGGAGACAATCGAATTACCGGATGGTAGCGTAAGTGCCAGTTTTATTTATGCCTCCGATCTTTTCAATTCGTCATGGATTAAGCGATTGGGACAGCATTATCTGCGCATCCTGGAGGCATTAGCAGATTGTCCGGGTGTGATGATCAGCGATATCGATTTGTTAAGTGAAGAAGATAAGCAACAACTTGAAACTTGGGGAAACCATTGGTCTGATATATCAGTTTTTCAGCCCATTCATCAACTAATCGAACATCAGGCAGAGAGTAATCCTAACAGAGTGGCTATAATCTCGGGTCACATCGAGTTGAGTTATGCGGAACTCAATTGCAGATCAAACCAACTGGCGCATCGACTGATCGACCTCGGTGTCAAGCCAGAAATGGGGGTCGGTATTGCAATTGAACGTAATTCTATTGAATTGATTATAGGTCTTTTGGCCATCTTGAAGGCGGGTGGCGGCTATGTTCCGCTTGACCCGGAATATCCAACAGAGCGATTGGATTATATGCTTGAAGATAGCGGTATTCAGCTTCTGCTGACACAAGCGCATATTAAATCAAGAATTCCTCATAAAGAAGGCATAGAAATACTGGCGCTTGATGCGCTTGATTTGAGCGCTGAGCTGAAAATCAATCCTGAGATTGCTTTGCATGACCAAAGTTTAGCCTATGTTATTTACACTTCAGGTTCAACCGGTCGACCTAAAGGAGTTCCGGTCGCGCATGGTTCTTTAGCCATGCATTTGAGCGCTATTAAAGAAATTTACGATGTTCGGCCAGACGATCGTGAATTGATGTTCTTCTCCATGAATTTTGATGCAGCTGCCGAGCAATGGATCACTCCCTTGACACAAGGTGCCGCGTTAGTACTTTCCTCAACCAGTGATTTGGCAGGCGATGGTTTTGTGGATCTGATCGAGAAACATCGCATTACTACGCTGCATCTTCCTCCAGCCTATCTGAGAATGCTGCTGCCGTTGATGAGCGGAAAAGCACACACGGTTCGTACTTGCATAGCAGGTGGGGAGGCGTGGTATGCCACCGATGTAATGGCGGTCCGGGATGCGTTTCGGAATGCCCGGCTAGTCAATGCATATGGTCCTACTGAAACCGTGATTACTCCCGCTGCATGGATTAGTCATGCAGATAAGGATGGCCGTATTTGTATAGAAAGTGAGTATGTTCCAATCGGCGTGCCGGTTGGTGCACGCAACCTATATGTTCTGGATGCGCAACTCAATCTTGTGCCGCCAGATGTGATAGGCGAGTTGTATGTGGGTGGAGAAGGATTGGCCCGTGGTTATCTGCGGCGACCGACTTTAACCAGTGAGCGCTTTATACCGGATCCGTTTGGTTCACCGGGTAGTCGTCTTTATAGAACAGGTGATTGGGTGCGCTGGCGCGACGAAGGGAAACTGGAATATCTGGGTCGCGTCGATCAACAAATCAAGATTCGTGGTTTCCGCGTAGAGTTGGGTGAAATCGAAGCGCAAATACTTGCCCAGACCGGCGTGCGCGAAGTGGCGGTGTTAGCGCATGAGGGTCATGGCGACTTGCGTTTAGTCGCTTATCTGGTGCCGCATAACGGCGTGCAGCTGAGTTCGACATTGCTAAAAACATCGCTAGCAGCGGCCCTTCCCGAATATATGATTCCCGGTTTGTTTGTTTTTCTGGAAGCTTTGCCGCTCAATCCCAACGGAAAAATAGACCGGAAAGCACTGCCTTTACCGGAGCAATATGACAAAACTGATTACGACCCGCCCGTCAACGCACTGGAAATGGTTATAGCCGAGATCTGGTCGGAAGTTCTGGAGATTCCTCAAGTCGGATTGCAAAACAATTTTTTTGATCTGGGAGGTCATTCGTTATTGTTGATCAAGGTTAAGCAAAAATTGGAAGAACGCTTAAATATTCACATAGCTATCGTAGATCTTTTCAAATATACCACTGTAGCAAGCTTGGCAAAATTTGTTAGTCAAGGAGATACCAGGAATGCATCTTTACAGCGTCATCGGGAGCGGGCGCAGCGGCAACGTAGCACTTTTATTCAACGAAAACAAAAAGCGGAGAGGATACAGTGATGCATAGTGCTGAAGAGTTGCAGGAAAACACAGAGCTTGATATTGCAATCATTGGGATGGCGTGCCGTTTTCCCGGTGCGGGCGATATCGAGTCTTTTTGGCATAATCTGCGTGAAGGGATTGAATCCATCAATTTTTTTACCGATGAGGAATTGCTTTCGCGCGGCGTATCTTCCGAGGTTATTAATGACCCTCTGTACATAAAGGCAGGCGCTCAGCTCAAGGATGTCGATCTCTTTGATGCTTCTTTTTTTGGCTATACCCCACGTGAAGCGGCAGAAACAGACCCTCAGCATCGGATTTTTCTTGAAGTGGCATGGCAAGCCTTGGAAGACGCAGGCTACGATGCATCAAGATACGTCAATCCGATTGGTGTATATGCGGGATGCGGCGTAAACACTTATCTGTTAATGAATCTAATGGCTGGCGGCAGTATGTCAGATATGCAGGATATTTCTGCATTACAAGGCCTAATGAATGGCAATAATAAGGATTCCATGACCACCACGGTTGCCTATAAGCTCAACTTGCGTGGACCGGGTATTACCGTTCAAACAGCGTGCTCTACTTCTCTTGCAGCAACACATGTGGCTTGCCGGGGTTTACTTAATCATGAAGCCGATATGGCCATTGCGGGCGGAGTATGGGTAAATTTGTTGCACGGCGAAGGGGGTTATCATTACCAACCGGGTGCTATCCTTTCACCGGACGGTCATTGCCGCGCTTTTGATGCTAAGGCTGCGGGGACAGTGATAGGAAGCGGCGTGGGTGTGGTGGTACTTAAGCGATTGACGGATGCTTTGGCTGATGGCGATACCATCCATGCGGTGATTAAAGGCTCCGCGATCAATAACGATGGTTCCGCTAAGGCGGGCTATACCGCTCCCAGTATCGAAGGGCAGGCGGAAGTCATACTGGCCGCTCAAGCCAATGCAGGTATTTCTGCGGACACCATCAGCTATGTTGAAGCGCATGGCACCGGCACAACGATCGGTGATCCGATCGAGATTGCCGCATTGACACAGGCTTTTCGGGAAAGCACCGACAAGCGGGGTTTCTGCGGTATCGGTTCAGTCAAGACGAATGTAGGTCATCTGGATGCAGCTGCAGGCGTCGCAGGTTTGATTAAAACAGCACTTGCCCTGAAATATCGGATTCTGCCCCCTAGCTTGAATTTCGAGCAACCCAATTCACAAATAGACTTTTCTTCGAGTCCGTTTTACGTCAACACTGAGAATAAGGCCTGGCCGGATGGTTCAACTCCGCGTCGCGCAGGCGTCAGTTCGTTTGGTATCGGCGGAACCAATGTACACATGGTGGTTGAAGAAGCACCAATGAGCAATCCATCGGGAGCTTCTCGCGACTGGCAAACGCTCATGGTTTCGGCTAGAAGTCCAAGCGCACTGGAGACGGCGATGACCCGCTTGCAAAGTCATCTTACTATTCATTCAGAACAAGCTTTAGCTGACGTTGCCTATACCCTTCAAGTCGGGAGAAAGGATTTTTCTTATCGAGCTATTGCATTATGCAGGAATCGTGAAGAGGCACTAAGCCTGATGCAGAACCGGAATGAAGATCTTTTCATGACACAGCAGGTGGCATTTGAGAATCGCCCGGTCACATTTCTTTTTCCAGGGCAGGGAGCTCAATATGTGGATATGGCTCGCGATCTCTATCGGAATGAGCCGGTTTTCCGCCAGGAACTGGATCGTTGTATTGATCTGCTTAAACCGTATCTGGATTTTGATCTATTCACAATATTGTTTCCTGATACCAATGAAGAAGATCGCGCTGTGGCGTCAGAGTGGCTTGAGCAAACTGAAGTTACACAACCTGCATTGTTTGTAATTGAATACGCTTTAGCAAAATTATGGATGTCATGGGGCATTCAACCCACATCGATGATAGGTCATAGTGTGGGTGAATACGTTGCAGCTTGCTTGGCCGATGTATTTTCCCTGGAAGACGCTGTGCAGTTAGTGGCGATGCGCGGACGCTTGCTTCAGCAAATGGACAAGGGCTCAATGCTGGCTGTCATGTTGTCCGAAGACAAACTTATGACAATGATCACTGAAGATTGCGATTTGGCAGCAGTCAATGGGCCGGAGCTTTGTGTTTTATCGGGTTCTATTGCGGCTATTGATGAGATTGAAAAGAATCTGATTCAGCAAGAGATCGTGTGTCGACGATTACATGTTTCGCATGCTTTTCATTCCAGCATGGTGGAGCCCATAATTCCGGTTTTTGGTAATCTGATGACCAATGTTAAGTTGCGTCGCCCCACGATTCCATTTTTCTCAAATTTAAGCGGGGGCTGGATTACCGCTCAAGAAGCTACAGATCCCGGTTATTGGGGACGGCATTTGCGTGGAACGGTGCGTTTTAATAATGGCCTGCAACAATTGTTGAGTAATCAGGCGCAAGTTTTTCTCGAAGTGGGTCCAGGAGAAACATTGATTACATTAGCTCAACGCCATCCATTAGCAAAGCCTGAGCAACTGATGGTTTCCTCGTTACCCCATCCGAATAAAAATCATGATACCCAGAAACACTTGTATCTCAGTTTGGGTAAGCTTTGGTTAAACGGACTATCCATTGATTGGGAGGGTTACTATGCTCATGAACGCCGCCGCCGTGTTTCACTACCGACCTATCCATTTGAACGCCAATCCTATTGGATTAAACCGGAAAAACAGGAAGGGCAAGCTTCGCATACCGCAAAAATGCATACACGCTCAATCAATGATTGGTTTTATGTACCTTCATGGCGGCGTGCTGAGAAACTTGAATTTGGAAGTCTTTTCCCTGAAGCAGCCGGGTATTGTTTGATTTTTAAGAATGAAAATACGCTTGGCGCTGCCTTGGTGGAGCAACTGCTGACTTATGGCGTTAAGGTTATCACGGTTTCTGCTGGCTCTGAATTCTGCCGCAAAAATGAGCATGCCTACATCATACGCCCTGATGATAAAAATGATTTTGATCGACTGCTTCAGGACATTCGTGATGAGAAAAGATCAATTCAGCACATTTTCTATTGTTGGAGTTTAAGCTCAAACGATGAAATTTTGACTCAGGCAGAAAGCTTGGCAAGATATTTTTACAGTCTGCTTTATCTTGTCAATGTATTAGAAAATAGCCAATCGAGTGTTCTTTCGGGTGAGCGAACGGAAATTACCATCGTGGCCAATCAGTTTTCAGATGTTACGGGTAACGAAACACTGAGTCCGGAGAAGGCGTTGTTAACAGGGCCATGTAAGGTCATTCCGCAAGAGCATTCTAATCTGAATTGCCGCCTGATTGATGTTGAATTGCCGGTGCCGGGCAGTGTTGCCGAATCACGGCTGGTTGAGCAGATACTCGTCGAATCACAAGCGGATAATGATAATTCAATGATCGCTTATCGAGGTCCGCACCGCTGGGTTCAGTTTTTTGAATCCATTCGCTATCCCACATCTGCAATCAACCGCTTTAGATCCGGCGGAGTTTATTTTATTACGGGTGGATTAGGTGGCATCGGTCTAACGCTAGCGGAATATTTAGCGCAAAAATTTCAGGCTAAATTGGTGTTATTGGGGCGTTCTCCGATTCCACCTCGCGAGAGTTGGTCAGAGGTTTTGTCTGCAGCCAGTAAAGACAGCGCTGTGTATCACAAAATAGAAAGCATCAGGAAACTTGAGGAACTGGGTGCTGAAGTGCTAGTGGTCAATGCGGATGTTGCGAATTTAATGGAGCTGAAAGCGGCTGTGATGCAGGCAAAGCATGACTTTGGTGTCATCAATGGTGTTATTCATACTGCCGGTGAAGTGAGTAATGGGTTAATGTCTTTAAAAACAGAAGAGACGATTGCGCGAGTACTGGGACCAAAGGTGCATGGGATGCAAGCGTTGCAAGCGATATTTAAGGGCGATTCGCTGGATTTCATGCTGTTATGTTCTTCACTGGCAACGATGGCGGGCGGCCTTAATAAAGTTGATTATTGTGCAGCCAACGCTTATTTGGATGCGGTTGCCCATTCTGCCTACCGTGAACATGCATATCCTGTCATATCGATTAACTGGGATAGTTGGCGTGACGTCGGCATGGCTGCAAATATGGAGATGCCTGACGGTATAGGAATTGCACCAAAGGAAGGTGCAGAGGTATTCGAGCGTATCGTGAATGGCCCGAATATTCCTCAGGTTATCGTTTCGACACTCGATTTGCAGACTCGATTGGGGCAGACTCAACAGGATCTCCTTGCTCAGCCTTTTGCCTTTACACCGCCTGTACATAAAGCGGGAAGATTTTCAAGGCCTGTACTACAGACCACTTTTAAATCACCCGAAAGTGAGTTGGAGATAAGTATCGCTGAAATTTGGCAGAGCTTGTTGGGAATAGAAGCTATTGGTGTTGATGATAATTTATTTGAGCTGGGCGGCGATTCGCTGCTGGGAATACAGTTGTTGTCAAGAGTAAGAGCAGGTTTTTCCGTGGATTTGCATCCGGCCGATTTTTTTAGATCACCCACCATTACTGCTTTGGCGGCACTGGTCGAAACTAAACTGCTTGATGAAATCGAATATTCTTAATAATGGAAAACAATAACGACCTTACCCAGAGACGGGCCCGTCTGACGCCAGAGCAGCAACAGCGACTAAAACAGCGGCTTCAAATAAATAGTGATCAGGTGCCCCCGAAATCCACTATTTCACGCCGTCATGCCAGCGAATCTGCACTTGTTTCCTATGCTCAGCACCGCCATTGGTTTTTATGGCAACTGGATCCGCAAAGCACGGCGTACCATCTCAGCGGCGTGTTGCGTTTGCTTGGGAAGTTGAATACTGAAGCATTGCAAGTCAGTTTTCAAACACTGGTAGCACGGCATGAATCGTTGCGCACGGTTTTTCGGGCCAATGCAGAAGGGCTGCCGGAGCAGATCATAGAACCGGAAGGCAAGTTTGAACTGACAATGATCAGTTTGTGCGATTTACCGGTAGGGCAGCGCATTCAACGCGCGCGTGACGAAGCGATCCGGATCAACGCAACACCGTTTGATTTGACGCAAGGCCCCCTATTGCGCGTTGCCTTGATTCAGGTTGAGGCAGAAGAACATCATCTGGTGGTTGTGATGCACCACATTATTTCCGATGCCTGGTCCAATCGCATCATCATCGACGAATTTGCCGCGTGCTATCGTGCACACATTGAAGGGGATCCGTTACTGTTGCCGGAACTTCCGGTTCAATATGCCGACTATGCGCAATGGCAGCGTAACTGGCTGGAAGCAGGAGAGAAAGATCGTCAATTAATATACTGGCGCAATCAGTTGGGTACAGAGCATCCGGTATTGCAGCTACCGACTGACCATGCGCGTTCGTCGAACAGCAGTTACCAGGCGGCACAGCATGATTTCACTTTGCCCGATTCACTGGCAACTCGCTTGCAATGCCAAGCGCAGGATCGGGGAGCAACGCTGTTCATGATGTTGCTGACCGGCTTTCAGGCATTGTTGTACCGCTACACCGGTCAAGGCGACATTCGCGTAGGGGTGCCGATTGCCAATCGTCACCGGGCGGAAATAGAGAATGTTGTGGGCTTGTTTGTGAATACTCAAGTATTGCGCAACACCATTGATAGCCGCATGCCGCTGAGCATAATACTTGAGCAATCCCGTGAAGCGGCTTTGGGTGCGCAGGCATACCAGGACTTGCCGTTTGAGGAACTGGTTGAAGCGCTGCAACCGGAGCGCAGCTTGAATCAGAATCCACTGTTCCAGGTCATGTTCAATTACTTGCGCGAGGACTATCGCGCGCTGCAGCAACTGCCCGGTTTAACGGTCGAAGAATATCAACCCAGGGAGCGGGGGGCGCAATTCGAATTGACGCTGGATATCGTGGAGAGGCCGGAAGGCCGGATTGATGCGCGCTTTACTTACGCCACCGAGCTGTTTGAACCGGGGACAATCAAGCGGTTAAGCGAACATTACTTAAAGGTTCTGGAACAACTGGCTGAATGTCCGCAGCGATGTGCAGGTGACATCACGTTATTAAGTGTGGATGAATGGGAGCGGCTGAAGAACTGGGGAGTGAACGAACGGCGTTATGCCAATATTGAGCCCGTGCATCGGCTGATCGAACATCAGGTGGCAGTTCATCCTGATTCGATAGCACTTATTTTTGCTGATACCGAACTCAGCTACGCAGAACTGAACTGTCGCGCGAACCGGTTGGCGCACCGGCTTATTGCACTGGGCGTTAAACCGGAAACTCGTGTGGGGATTGCGGTTGAGCGTTCAATCGAGATGATCGTGGGTCTGCTGGCAACGCTCAAGGCGGGTGGTGCGTATGTGCCACTGGATCCGGATTACCCGCAGGATCGTTTGAATTACATGGCGATGGATAGCGGCATTGAGTTATTGCTGACACAAAGTCATATCAGACAGAAAATTCCACTGCTTGCAGAGTGTGAAATACTGGAACTGGATAGACTTGACCTGGCAAAAGAACCGGAGCATAACCCAAAAATCAATTTGCACGGCGAGAACCTCGCCTACATCATTTATACCTCGGGCTCCACCGGAAAACCTAAGGGCGTAGCCGTGCGCCATCACGCATTGGGTCATTTCATACTGAGTATGCTTGAGTCACCTGGTATGGAAGCTGGTAATACGCTGATATCAGTTACTGCATTCTCATTTGATATCGCCGGTCTGGAGATTTATCTGCCTTTAAGTGCAGGCGCGCGGTTAGTGTTGGCATCCCGGACAATAAGCCAGGATGGACCCCAGCTCGTGCGCTTACTCAAAAATTACCAGCCAAATGTGTTTCAATCGACACCGGCTGGGTGGCGCGTGCTACTGGCAGCCGGGTGGAAAGGTTGGCAGGAAGAAAATCACTTATCGTTGAAATGCTTATGTGGTGGAGAAGCGTTATCAATCGATCTGGTGAATCAGCTGCAGGCATTGAATGTTGAGTTGTGGAATATGTACGGTCCCACTGAAACAACTATTTGGTCAATCATCGGAAAAATCAACCAAAAAGTGATAACACTTGGTGCGCCTATTGCCGCTACCCGGTTGGTCATTCTCGATACCGAACTGAACCCGGTTACTTGCGGTATGCCAGGAGAATTATATCTCGGTGGTGCAGGGCTTGCGCGGGGTTATCACAATAAATCAGGTTTAACTGCACAACGATTTGTAGCTGATCCATTCAATGAGAAAGGGGAGCGACTTTACCGTACGGGAGATCTGGTGAGATGGCGATCAGATGGGCAGATTGAGTATCTGGGACGCCTAGATCATCAGATTAAGATCAGAGGTTTTCGTATCGAGTTGGGTGAAATTGAAACGCAACTGCTGCTACAACCGCAAATCCGGGAAGCGGTGGTGGTAACAAAAGAAAGGCTGGATAGTATAAGGCTGGTTGCTTACATTTCTTGTCGAGAGGAAAGTAAGATAAATACGGCTGAACTGCGTGACGTCCTGGCAGAATCCCTGCCGGACTATATGATTCCATCAGCAATAGTTATATTGGAAAGCCTGCCACTGAATGCGAACGGTAAGGTGGAGCGCAAACTTTTACCCGATCCGGAATTAATCGACATGAACCTCTATGAAGAACCGCAGGGCGAAGTGGAAGAAGCATTGGCGGCAATCTGGAAAGAAGTATTGGGTCTTCATCGAGTGGGACGCAATGACCATTTTTTTGAGCTGGGAGGACATTCTCTGTTGGTTTTGCAAGTCCAGCAGAAATTACAGGCCATGAGGCGAATTACATTACCATTGCGCGCCTATTTTGAGCACCCTCTTTTGAGAGAAATTGCTGCGATGGTACAAGCACAGAGTGTTTCAATTGCCGAAGAATGCAGCACATTGGATGAAATGGCAGAAATAATTAATTTATTGGAGAATTGATTGGAATTGAATAAACAAGATATTGCTAAACGGTTCGGTGCGCTTTCGGTTGAGAAACAAAAAGCCTTTCTCAATACATTGAAGGAACGAGGAATTGATTTCTCGTTGCTTCCTATCGTTCGGCAATCTCTGGAAAATTCTCCAATTCTATCCTATGCTCAGCACCGCCATTGGTTTTTATGGCAACTGGATCCGCAAAGCACGGCGTACCATCTCAGCGGCGTGTTGCGTTTGCTTGGGAAGTTGAATACTGAAGCATTGCAAGCCAGTTTTCAAACACTGGTAGCACGGCATGAATCGTTGCGCACGGTTTTTCGGGCCAATGCAGAAGGGCTGCCGGAGCAGATCATAGAACCGGAAGGCAAGTTTGAACTGACAATGATCAGTTTGTGCGATTTACCGGTAGGGCAGCGCATTCAACGCGCGCGTGACGAAGCGATCCGGATCAACGCAACACCGTTTGATTTGACGCAAGGCCCCCTATTGCGCGTTGCCTTGATTCAGGTTGAGGCAGAAGAACATCATCTGGTGGTTGTGATGCACCACATTATTTCCGATGCCTGGTCCAATCGCATCATCATCGACGAATTTGCCGCGTGCTATCGTGCACACATTGAAGGGGATCCGTTACTGTTGCCGGAACTTCCGGTTCAATATGCCGACTATGCGCAATGGCAGCGTAACTGGCTGGAAGCAGGAGAGAAAGATCGTCAATTAATATACTGGCGCAATCAGTTGGGTACAGAGCATCCGGTATTGCAGCTACCGACTGACCATGCGCGTTCGTCGAACAGCAGTTACCAGGCGGCACAGCATGATTTCACTTTGCCCGATTCACTGGCAACTCGCTTGCAATGCCAAGCGCAGGATCGGGGAGCAACGCTGTTCATGATGTTGCTGACCGGCTTTCAGGCATTGTTGTACCGCTACACCGGTCAAGGCGACATTCGCGTAGGGGTGCCGATTGCCAATCGTCACCGGGCGGAAATAGAGAATGTTGTGGGCTTGTTTGTGAATACTCAAGTATTGCGCAACACCATTGATAGCCGCATGCCGCTGAGCATAATACTTGAGCAATCCCGTGAAGCGGCTTTGGGTGCGCAGGCATACCAGGACTTGCCGTTTGAGGAACTGGTTGAAGCGCTGCAACCGGAGCGCAGCTTGAATCAGAATCCACTGTTCCAGGTCATGTTCAATTACTTGCGCGAGGACTATCGCGCGCTGCAGCAACTGCCCGGTTTAACGGTCGAAGAATATCAACCCAGGGAGCGGGGGGCGCAATTCGAATTGACGCTGGATATCGTGGAGAGGCCGGAAGGCCGGATTGATGCGCGCTTTACTTACGCCACCGAGCTGTTTGAACCGGGGACAATCAAGCGGTTAAGCGAACATTACTTAAAGGTTCTGGAACAACTGGCTGAATGTCCGCAGCGATGTGCAGGTGACATCACGTTATTAAGTGTGGATGAATGGGAGCGGCTGAAGAACTGGGGAGTGAACGAACGGCGTTATGCCAATATTGAGCCCGTGCATCGGCTGATCGAACATCAGGTGGCAGTTCATCCTGATTCGATAGCACTTATTTTTGCTGATACCGAACTCAGCTACGCAGAACTGAACTGTCGCGCGAACCGGTTGGCGCACCGGCTTATTGCACTGGGCGTTAAACCGGAAACTCGTGTGGGGATTGCGGTTGAGCGTTCAATCGAGATGATCGTGGGTCTGCTGGCAACGCTCAAGGCGGGTGGTGCGTATGTGCCACTGGATCCGGATTACCCGCAGGATCGTTTGAATTACATGGCGATGGATAGCGGCATTGAGTTATTGCTGACACATAGTCATATCAGACAGAAAATTCCACTGCTTGCAGAGTGTGAAATACTGGAACTGGATAGACTTGACCTGGCAAAAGAACCGGAGCATAACCCAAAAATCAATTTGCACGGCGAGAACCTCGCCTACATCATTTATACCTCGGGCTCCACCGGAAAACCTAAGGGCGTAGCCGTGGAACATGGGGCATTGGCAATGCATGTGCAAGCCATCGGCGAACTTTATGAGATGACGACGGAAGATCGTGAATTGCAATTTGCCTCGATAAATTTCGATGGTGCGCATGAACGCTGGCTGGTACCGCTGGCCTTTGGTTCAGCACTAATGCCGCGCGATAATGATTTCTGGTCTGTTGAACGTACTATTTCCGAAATTGACAACCATCGAATTACTATTGCTTGCTTTACACCGAGCTACTTGCAACAATTGGCAGAATTTTCCGGCAATACGGGACAAAATTTGCCTATTCGTTCCTATACTGTCGGCGGCGAAGCAATGAGCCGCACCAGTTTCAACTTTATACAAAAAACACTCCTTCCTCCGCGTATCATCAACGGTTATGGCCCTACCGAGACAGTTATCACACCCTTAATTTTTAAGGCATATCCAGAAACCCAGTTCGATTCAAGCTATATGCCCATTGGCTCACTAGTCGGTGATCGTACGGCCTATATTCTAGATGCAGAATTCAATCTGGTGCCGCAGCAAGTCATTGGAGAATTGTATCTTGGCGGGACAGGGCTTGCGCGTGGTTATTTGAACAAAGCCAGCTTGACAGCGGAGCGTTTTATAGCGAACCCTTTTGATGCAGAGGGAGGTCGTTTATACCGGACGGGTGATTTGGCGCGCTGGCGAATGGATGGACAGATTGAATATCTGGGACGCGCGGATCATCAGGTAAAGGTGAGAGGTTTTCGCATTGAGTTGGGGGAAGTTGAAGCGCAGTTGCAATTACAGCCTGATGTTAGGGAAGCGGTAGTGGTGGTGAAGGAGGGGCCCGGCGGTGTGCGTCTGGTCGCTTATGTTTCGCTACATGTTGGGTATGCGAGCGATGCTGCCATGTTGCGTGAGTCCCTTGGAAATACATTGCCGGATTACATGATTCCATCGGCGATCATCGTGTTGGAAAGTTTACCGCTGAATGCGAACGGAAAAGTGGATCGCAAGCTCTTGCCGGAGCCTGAATTTGTCAGCACTGATCAATATGAAACACCCCAAGGGGAAATAGAAGAGACATTGGCGGGAATCTGGCAGGAAATTCTGGGTATCGACCGTATAGGACGCAACGATAATTTTTTCGAGCTGGGAGGTGATTCGATTCTCAGTTTGCAGATTGTCACCAAAGTACATCGTGCAGGCTGGAAAATCACACCGCGGCAATTATTCGAGCGGCAAACGATAGCTGCCTTGGCGGTATTGACCAAACCGGTGGAAACGGTTGTCGGGATTATTCGTGAACAGGCCGTTTCTACGGGTAAGCCCATTCCCATGTTGCCCATACAACTCGAGTTTTTTACACAACAAATACCCTTGAGGCACCATTGGAATCAGGCCATGCCGTTGAGAATCCGGCAATCTCTGAATGTGCTGTTACTGGAGCAGGCGCTAAAGGCGATTGTTCAACATCATCGAGCGTTACGTTTTTGTTATGAAGAACAGATCGATAGCCGGTGGACACAAATTCCCACAGAATCAATATCGCAAGACCTGTTATGGAAGCGGCATGCCGCTGATGCGAAACAATTAATCGCGCTCTGCAACGAAGCGCAGCGTAGCCTGAATTTGCAGCAAGGTCCGTTGATCCGAGGCATGCTCGTCGATATGGCCGATCATACCCAGCGGTTGCTGCTGGTAATTCATCATTTGGTGATTGACGGTGTTTCTTGGCGCATTCTGATGGAGGATCTGGAAACTGCTTACATGCAGGCGTTGCGCGGTGAAGCAATTCTCCTCCCTGAGACTACCAGTGACTATTCCATATGGACTCAGCGGCTGCAACAGTATGCACGTAATCATGCAGCTGAATTTGCTCATTGGCAGAATCTGGCAAATATTTCCGCTGATTTGCCCTGTGATTTTCCGCAAGGTTCAAAGCGCACGCAATGCTATCAGAAAATCACGATAAACCTGAATCAGGAACAGACTCAGGCTTTACTCAAAGATGCGCCGGCTGCTTATCGCACGCAAGTCAACGACCTGCTCCTTACCGCACTGGGTAATGCGTTATGTCGCTGGAGCGGTCATAAAGAAATTCTGGTGGATCTCGAAGGTCATGGGAGAGAGGATCTCTATCCTGAAATTGATCTTTCGCGCACAATTGGATGGTTTACATCCATTTTTCCAGTAGCCCTAGGCGCATCGGGAGATCTGGCTCAGAGAATCAAGCAAACGAAAGAATATTTACGGTGCATACCGAACAAAGGGTTAGGTTATGGTCTGTTTAAATACTATGGTACCGAGGAGCAACGGCAAATTCTAGCCGAACTATCGAAGGCGCAAGTGGTATTTAATTACCTGGGTCAATTTGATGCCAATTTTGCAGAAGATTCGCTCTGGACGCTGGCCGAGGAATCAGTCGGCGAATCGATGGATGCCGGCGTTCTCCAGCAGCACGATTTATTGGTTAACAGCCATGTATACGGTGGTGAGTTTTTTCTGGAAGTGGGTTATAGCGAAGCGCGATATCTTAAAACAACGATAGAGGTATTTGTAAATGCGTTTGTGGTTGAGCTTGAAGGTGTGATTGAGCATTGCAAAGGAGATATTCAGGGTATCACACCGTCTGATTTTCCTTTGATTCAAATGACTCAGGATGAATTGGACAGTTTACCGATACCTATTGCGCGGCTCGATGATCTTTATCCGTTATCGCCAATGCAAACCGGGATGTTGTTCCATAGCGTATTTGATACGAATGAAGATATTTATCTGAATCAATTACGGGCGGATGTGGAGTACTTGGATGTGGAGCGTTTCAAAGCTGCCTGGGAGGCTGCGATAGATCGGCACGAGATATTGCGTACCGGTTTTGTTCAGGAAGGAAAGACCCCGTTACAATGGGTGGCCAAAATCGCTGAGCTGCCATTCATGGTGCATGACTGGCGTGATCTGAATATTCATTCGCAAACTGCCTGGCAGCAGGATCTTGATGCAGTGGCACAATCAGAACACACATTGGGTATTGATTTAACAAAACCACCGCTGGTTCGTATTGTCATTGTGTGCCTCGCTGATAATCGCTATCACGTCATTATGACGATTCATCATCTTTTGTTGGATGGATGGAGCACTTCTCAGCTAATGGGAGAAATACTGCGGCAGTATAGTGGTGAAACACTATCCCCGCCCCGCGCCCGATATCGGGATTTTATTCAATGGTTAAAAGATCGCGATCAGAAAAAATCAGAAATATATTGGCAGGAGCTATTGCATCATACTACCGAGCCGACAAGATTGGCCAATGTGATTTCCATGCCTGTAAGAAACATGGGATATCAAGAGCATGTACATCCACTTGACTCAGCTATTAGTAACAAACTGATTTCTTTTGCAAAACGTGAGCGTATCACGATAAATACCTTGCTGCAGGCTGTTTGGGCTCTTTTGTTGGGGCACTATACAGGTCAGCAAAGGGTTACCTTTGGAGTGACGATAGCCGGTAGACCCTCGGATTTGCTCGCAGCGGATCAGATTCTCGGACTCTTTATCAATACCTTGCCAGTGAGCATTGAACTTCGGCCCGAATTGACAGTGGGTAGCTGGTTGCGTGATTTACAAGTGCAAAACCTGGCTTCGCGCGAACACGAGCATACGCCTTTATATGAAATTCAACGCTGGGCGGGACAAAGCGGGCAAGGGTTGTTTGATAGTATTTTAATCTTTGAAAACTATCCGATTGATGAGGCATTCAAACAATATACGCCTGGAAAGCTTATTTTCTCTAACGTCAGGGGACTGGAGACTACCAATTATCCAATGACGGTTTCGGTCATAGAAAATGACGGGTTAAGTTTGCACTATGGATACGATTGTCAATTCTTTTCAGAAGTAACCGTCACTGGCATTGCAACTCGGATCGAGCAATTGCTTGAAAATATTACTCATAGTGAAAACAAATGCTTACATGATATTACATTTTTAGGTGCAGCAGAATGGAAACAGCTAAGAGATTGGGGGATCAACGATCAGCGCTATAATCGTAATGAACCCGTGCATCGTTTGTTTGAGCGGCAAGTAAATAAACAACCTGACGCCATAGCACTCATTTTTGATGACGTGCAGCTCAGCTACGCGCAATTGAACGAGCGTGCAAATCGATTGGCACACCGGCTGATCGCCCTGGGAGTAAAGCCGGAAAGCCGGGTAGGAATCGCGGTTGAACGCTCGATCGACATGGTAATCGGATTACTGGCGATACTCAAAACAGGAAGCGCGTATGTACCGCTTGATCCGGATTATCCGCAGGAACGGTTAAATCATATGATTGCAGACAGCACAATTGAATTGCTGTTAACTCAAAGCCCGTTGCGGAACCGGATTCCTCATTCGGTGGAGTGTAATATCCTGGAGTTGGATAGGTTGGATCTAACCGGGTATCCGGATACCGATCCCGATGTGAGGCTGCATGATGAACATCTGGCCTATATCATTTATACCTCCGGTTCTACCGGAAAACCTAAAGGCGTCGGCGTTGTTCATCATGCATTGGCTGAACATACATATGTTGCCATCGATTTTTTCAAACTGTGCAGCACAGATCGGATGTTGCAATTCTCCACTATCAATTTTGACGGCTTTATTGAACAGTTTTTCCCCCCTTTATGCGCGGGTGCAGCCATTGTGTTACGGGGCTCCCAGTTATGGGATAGCGAAATGTTTTATCGTGAATTGCTGGATAAACAGATTACCGTTGCCGATCTCACCACTGCCTATTGGTTTTTGCTCGTGCAAGATTTTGCCAAGCTAGGGCTGCGCAATTACGGTGCGTTGCGGCAAGTGCACGCGGGTGGCGAGGCCATGTCTCCGGAAGGAATCAAAGCTTGGCGGCAAGCCGGTATGGCTGGAATCACATTGTTGAACACCTATGGACCCACAGAAGCAGTGGTTACCGCCACAGTTGCAGATTGTGGCGGGAATAAATCCGTCGATAATTTCGACTCGACTCAAGTGACAATTGGGAAACCTTTGCCAGCACGACACATTTACTTACTCGATGCTAATTTGACACCCGTTATAGGCGGTGTGGCCGGTGAATTGTGTATCGGTGGTGAGCTGCTCGCACGGGGTTATCTCAATCGATCCGCATTAACTGCGGAGCGGTTCATCGCAGATCCTTTTGATAGCAAAGGAGGGCGACTTTACCGCACCGGCGATCTGGCCAGATGGCGAGCGGATGGACAGATTGAATATCTGGGGCGTCTGGATCATCAGGTTAAAATCAGAGGATTTCGTATTGAATTAGGTGAAGTTGAATCCCAACTATTGTTACAGCCGGGAATCAGAGAGGCCATTGTGGTGGTGAAGGAAGGATCGACCGGAGCAAAGCTTGCCGCGTATATATCCCTGCATGCAGGGGCGACGATCGATACAACTGAGCTAAAAGAAACTCTGACGCAATCTTTGCCTGACTATATGATTCCTGCGGTATTTGTCGTGTTAGAGAGTTTGCCATTGAATGCGAATGGTAAGGTTGCCCGAAACTTGCTGCCCGAACCGGAATTTGTCGGCACAAGTCAATACGAAGCGCCACAGGGAGAAGTAGAAGAAGCGCTAACGGCCATTTGGATAGAAGTATTGGGAATCAAGCGCATCGGGCGAAATGATAACTTCTTTGAGTTGGGGGGAGACTCTATCCTGAGCTTGCAGATTGTTACACAAGCACGCCGAATAGGATGGAAGCTTTCACCACGGCAACTATTTGAACAACAGACGATTGCCGCGTTGGCGCTGGTGACAGAAACAATGTCAGAACCTGTGCTTCATGAATCACAGCCTGATCGCGGTTATCTGGAAGATTATCTCGATGAAAAAATCATTGCAACACTGCCATTCGATAGTGACGAAATAAGAGATATTTATCCGCTGTCCCCGATACAGGAGGGCATGTTATTTCATACCCTGGAGGCGCCTGGTACCGGCCTTTATGTAACTCAAATCAGCGTTGAGGTGGAAGGGCTTGATGCAGCGCGTTTGGTGCAGGCTTGGCAGACGATGATTGCCCGATATCCGATATTGCGCACCGCTTTTTTATGGCGAGCGGGGCTTGCCCGCCCATTGCAGATTGTTCTCAAGCAGGCGGCAATGTTGGTCAATCACTTGGATTGGCGCGAAAAGGAGCTTAAAGAGGAACACATTACTGCGTATGCTGATCAAGAGTTGAAACGTGAATTTGATTTTCTCAATCCTCCATTGGCGCGATTAAGCCTGATCCAGATTGATGAAAATCGCCACCAATTAATATGGACTAAACACCATATATTGCTGGATGGTTGGAGCGATTCGATACTAATCAGTGATTGGTTACGCTATTACAATGGTGAAAAACTTGCACCGATCGGTCCCGATTACGGTACGTATGTGCACTGGCTGGAAAAACAAGATAAACAGGCTTCACAACATTTCTGGCAAGCTGAGCTTAGTGGCATTGAAGGGTCGACATTCTTGTCGCAAGCCGTTACCAAAAAGGTTGATAAGGAAGATCGACCGGAGTTTGCTCAAATTTATACGCGATTGAATGTTGAGGAAACGCGTTCATTGCAAATTTTTGCGCAACAAACACACATTACACTGAATACTTTTGTCCAGGCCGCCTGGGCATTATTGTTGCAACGATATACGGGGAAACAGACGGTTGTTTTTGGAGCCACGGTGTCAGGTCGGCCACTGGGGTTGTCTAAAGCGGACGAAATAGTCGGATTATTTATCAACACGATTCCTATTCCGGTAGAGCGGCATAGTCATCTAACAGTCAGAGAATATCTAAGCGTGCTGCAGAAAACCAATGCGCGCTTGCGCGATTACGAGCACACATCGCTGGCCGATATTCAACGCTGGGCGGGATTTTCTGGTCAGCCGTTGTTCGATAGCATTATCGTATTTGAAAATTACCCGATTAACGCAGCCTTACGTGATACTGAGTCATATGGATTGCGCTTTGGCGCAATGCAAGGCAAGGGATTGACAGGATATACGATGGATTTGCAGGTGACGGTCGAGGATACGTTGGAAATAGAATACTCATACGCTTGCAATGATCTCACCGATCAATTTGTACTGATTCTGCGTAATCATATGGAACTTTTGATGTGGGAAATGATGAGCGATCCGCAACGAATTGTTGGAGAACTGGGATGGCTGGGGAAACAAGAGCTTGACCGATTATTCCTTCTTCGTGGCAACTCAGATTCACGCCATGTGTCGCAGGCTTATCAGCCGGTTCATCGTCAGATCGAACGTAATGCAGCACTACAACCGGATGCCATTGCGTTGCTGATGGGGGACCAGGAAATATCTTATGCTGAACTGAATATGCAAGCGAACAAATTGGCTCATCGACTCATGCAACTAGGGATCAAACCGGAAATACGTGTAGGTGTTGCGATGGAGCGTTCTCTGGATATTATTGTCACGCTACTGGCCATACTTAAATCCGGCGCGGCTTATGTTCCTCTCGATCTGGATTATCCAACTGATCGGCTTGCATTCATGATAAAGGACAGTGTCCTATCGCTATTAATCACGCAAAGTAAAGTATTGTCGAAGCTCGAATTTGATGCCGCTGTACCTAAACTGGCCATAGATGCTATCAAGCTTGAGGCTGAATCAGCACGTAATCCGGAGATACCAGTTCATGAACATAATCTTGCCTATGTCATTTATACATCAGGATCCACGGGTTTGCCAAAAGGTGTAGCGGTGACGCATGGTCCACTTGCCATGCATTGCCAGGCGACCGGCCGGATTTATGATATGCATCCCCGTTCCTGCGAATTGCTTTTCATGTCATTTTCATTTGATGGTGCACATGAACGTTGGTTAACCGCATTGACTGTCGGAGCTGGTCTAGCGATACGGGATCAGGAATTGTGGACTGCCGAGCAGACCTATGATGCTTTGCGTCATTATAGTATTACTAACGCCGCATTCCCTCCAGCTTATCTGGGGCAGATTGCCGAGTGGGCGATGCCACGTAATGATCCGCCACCGGTAGAACTCTATGTGTTTGGCGGTGAAGCCATGCCCAAGACTTCGTATGATTTGATCCGCCAAACCTTGCGGCCGCGCACGCTGATCAATGGTTATGGGCCGACCGAAACTGTGGTGACGCCATTGATTTGGAAAACACAAGCCAGCAACAGCTTTGATTGCGCTTATGCACCGATTGGACGCCCTGTAGGTGAACGCGTTGTGTATGTCTTGGATGTCGATATGCAACCGGTGCCAATGGGTATTGTCGGTGAGCTTTATATCGGCGGGTATGGATTGGCACGCGGATATCTGGGACGTGCCGGTTTGACCGCGGAACGCTTCATTGCCGACCCGTTTGATGAGCATGGCGGGCGCCTGTATCGTACCGGTGATCTGGTGCGGTGGATGGATGATGGCAATATCGAATATGTTGGCCGTGCCGATCATCAGGTAAAAATACGCGGATTTCGCATTGAGCTGGGTGAAGTTGAAGCGCGTATCCGAGAAGTAACCGGCGTTGCCGATACGGCAGTGGTAGTGCATGACGGTGTAACGGGTGCGCAACTGGCGGCCTATGTGGTTCCTGTTGAGGAAAAGTCGACGCAGAACCTGATGGCACAGTTGAAGCAAACGCTTGTCAAACGCTTGCCCGAATACATGCTGCCCGCGCACTTCATTGCGCTAACTGCACTGCCACGTTTACCGAACGGCAAACTCGATCGCAAACTGTTGCCACAACCCGGTGTCTTGGTGAGCGATACCTACCAAGAGCCATCGACACCTGAAGCCAAAATGCTCGCAGAGATATGGCAGGAAGTTCTGGGTGTGGCGCGTGTGGGAGAAACAGACAATTTCTTTGCGTTGGGCGGCGATTCGTTGTCGAGCTTGAAAGTCATTGCGCGTATACGCAGCCTTAATAATGAGAAATTGAATTTCAAGCTGCGGGATTTGATCCAGCGACCAACTATTGCCAGTTTGCTGGGATTGGATAAACGTGCTGCAACCGATACCAGTGGATTATTGGCGCTCAACCAATTTAGCGAAAACGTGACAATTAAACCATTATTCTGCATCCATGCCGGATTGGGTACCGTTTTTGACTACCAGCCGTTGGCGCGACAATTGCAGGGCGTGCGGGCTGTGTATGGGTTACCTTGCCGTATGCTGGCTGATTCCGCACACTGCGATATATCCTTAAATCAAATGGCAGAAGATTATTGCGCGATGATTCGCTCCATTCAGCCGGTGGGGCCGTATCATTTGCTGGGCTGGTCATTGGGCGGCACCCTGGTCGCCATGATGGCTGCATTGCTGGAAGCCAAGGGAGAAACCGTGGCATTCCTGGGTCTTATAGACCCCTTTATTCCTGTGGCTGAGCTAGCGCAACCCGATGACTGGCAACAGGATTTTGTTGGTTTTGTTGCCGTGGCAATTCCCGGTGTTATGCTTGATGCAACAGCATTACCCAATCAATCTTCGGAGGTAGGGTCAAAGCAAATAGTCGTCGATTTGCTGGAAAGCGTGTTGGCCATTAGGCAAGCCCAGCTTCAAGCTGGTAAACATACGGAATTTCAAGGCTATGCCGATATGGGAGCAGAAGAACTGGCGCAAATTTTTCTCGTGGCGCGTCATTTAAAAGCACTCTCACTGCAGACACTTGCCCTAGATCCTTTGAACACGCAAGCAATATGTTGGTGGGCGGCTGACCGTAAGGCAGACGAACGGCTTGTGCTTACCCAGCAAATCAAACCGGCTAAGATATGCTCGCTGGAAATCGATGCTGGCCATTTTGACATCGTGCGCGCCGAAACTTTGTTAGCAGGGGTGAAGTCGCTATTGATGACAGCCCAAAGGGAAATTGGCCGTGTTCACGGTGAAGAGAGCGGGGTTGCGAGAGAAAATCTTTAATCATTATCATTGTTCATACATTGATAATGATTGCACACCTAAGACGTGAACGATTTTTCGGGATATTAATTTGTCGTTATTCTAATTTTTTTACACTAATGGATGACTTTTTCTATTACCCTCTGTATGCTTTTAATAAGTCTGCAGAGTTCTAAGTAAGGAAATAGAGACGCACAGGAGGATAATTCATAGAGCAGACTGTTGGATTATTCTCGACCCAAGCTGTTTAAATCACTAATCAAGCAAAATCTGGCGAACCACTAGCCTATCAATTGAGAAAGGGGTTAAACATCATGAACGCACTTTTCACGCTGTTGGCTGCTTTTTTTGTTTCCTTTGTACTGGCGGGTTGTAAAGATCACCAGCTCACACCACCTCAAGAAATGATTTGTGGCACTATCCAGGGATTAACATGTCCGGATAAGCAGTATTGTGATTTTGGAGTCGGTCAATGCAAAATTGCTGATGCTCAAGGCATTTGCAAAGTTAAACCAACGATATGCACAAAAGAATACAAACCAGTCTGTGGCTGCAATGGAAAAACCTATGGTAATGCCTGTGAAGCGGCCGCGGCAGGTGCTTCCATTGATTATCCGAGCGAATGTAAAGCCGTAGAACCTCAAGTTTGCGGAGGAATTGCAGGAATTAGATGTCCAGGCAACCAAATCTGTATTGATGATCCAAGTGATAGCTGTGATCCTGAGCACGGAGGAGCAGACTGCCCAGGGATATGTGCAACCCAGTAGAAGTGGTGGGGTATCGTTATTTAGTTGACACGAAGAGCTTGTTCTGTTTTTTAAGATGTATAGATGAGATAGCCTGACATGAGCTCCACGTGTGAAGCGATGTAAGCAAAGAAAATATTGTCCATCAAGAGCATTAAATCAAGTGAGGTGACTGTCATGAAACAACTTAATATGATCAATCTTTTTTCCATGTTGCTCGGATTATGGTGCTGGTTTGGTCTCATCGGCATCCAGCAGGTTGCTCAGGCAGAAACGACGAAATACTCAGAGACGCTTAAAACTGAGTATCAATATGCTGTAAAAGTTAACTGTTCGCTACTGCTACCGCACCAGGATGGTAACTTAGCAAGAGGAATTTATCGTACGGCTGTCAATATTCATAATCCCACCGATAAGAAAATTACCATTGCTGCCAAGGTGGCGCTTGCGACACAATTTGGTTCCGAGCCAGGTCCCTTCGATGTTACTCCATTCAAGAAAGCTGTTCTTCAACCGGACGGAGCGGTCGGAGTTAGCTGTTTTGATATTGCAGGCTACTTTTGTCCGATTAATAGTGTTTGTGTAGATTTCGCATTTTTAGAGGGATTTCTGGTAGTGAAAAGCCCTGTTCCATTAGATGTCGTGAGCGTATATACCGCTCGGCATACTGACGGAGAAGTTGAATCTATGGCTGTTGAAACAATTGAACCGCGAAAAATTCACGATACCGTTAAGCTGGAATCAGCAGTACCTATCAAACCTGGAGAAGGAAAACGGATGGATTATCCACCCAAGGGGGGAGCGGATTATTATGATCAGAAACCAAAACAAATGTGTGGCGGAATTGCCGGTTTTCCCTGCCCTGAAGCCATGAAGTGCGTGGATGATCCTACAGATGATTGTGATCCAACCAAGGGTGGCGCCGATTGTGCGGGCGTCTGTGTGAAATAACTACAAGTAAGCATAAAAATGGTTCAGCAAGATGTGTAACAGTTGACTTGCTCCCGCTTGCTGGACTATCAAGGAAAAGCGTCATGAAACCATTTGCTGTGATTCTTATGGGTACGTTATTCCTTCAGAAAAATTCCATGGCAACGTCACAGGAGCCTTTCGATTTGAAAAACATGACTTGCTATATTTCTATAATGAACACGAATGACTGCACAGGGATACCAACACTTCATTCCGGGGTGCTGACTATTTTAAAAGAAGGCACTTTTGAACTGAAGGCACAGTATGAGGGGTGCTTCATGGCTGAGAAGGTGACAGAATCAGGAAAGTATGAGGTATTCCGTTTTAAAGAAACGATGAGTCTTGAACTTCTGACAACAAAGACAATGGGAATGAAAGATGCAATAGCAGATTTTCCCAGAACGCTTGGGTTTGCAAATTTAAATTACGATAAACTGAATGGGTACTTTGTTGACATATCTGCTGTGATTCGTGGGCATGGGCGCCATCCGGAAAATATTATTACCTCGAAATTGCAATGCGAGGTGGATGAATGACCCAATCACCAGGTACTATCCCTTTACGGACTTGACAAGAGTTGTAGCGGTTAATGCAGTAATAATTCTTTTTATAAGAACAGATCAATTTTGATTAATTCAGAAAAGGAGTTCACAGCATGGCACACCATAAGGAAGTTTTTGAAGGTTGCACGATTGAAATAAAGGATGATACCAGCGTATCGATTAATGGTAAGGAAATTTTTTATCAGCATGATGCGGCAAAAAACAAGTGGTCTTCGAAATATCTGCCCTATACTCAGTATGATTCGTTATTGGAAATGGCTAGAGCAATCGTTCGCGATAGTGTTGAGTTTTCCCACGTAGAAGAATAGTTTGAAACACTAGAAGAAGGAGGAAATTCTTATGGCTATTAGAAAGGATGCAAATACCCTGACTGCTGCTGAACGAGCAGAATTTGTTGCCGCTGTTCAAGCTTTGAAAGCCGAAGGTATCTATGATCAATTTGTCCTCAGGCATGCAAACGCTCCTATGAGCGCCATTCATCGGTGTTCGGCCTTTTTGCCCTGGCATCGCCGCTTTATTTTTGATTTCGAGCTAGAGTTGCAGCGTGTCTCAAGCAACCCAAATCTTGGGTTACCTTACTGGAACTGGCCATCAGGAGGAGCAAATGCTTCCATGTGGAATGACGATCTTCTCGGGGGAGATGGTGATGCTGGTGGAGTCGTCCGCACCGGACCATTCCGGGCTGGCCAATGGACGGTCATTAATGCTAGCGGATTACCAGCCGGACCGCTGATGCGGGCTTTTGGCCAGAATGGGTTGCCAACCTTGCCTACGCAAGCGGAAATCGATCAAGTCATGGCTGTTACGCCTTATGACACGCCTCCCTGGGACATGAACAGTAATCCAAGCTTTCGTAACCAGCTTGAAGGCTGGATAGGTCCCAATCTCCACAACCGGGGACATGTCTGGGTCGGCGGTTCCATGTTGCCGATGACATCGCCGAATGATCCGGTGTTTTTTATGAATCATTGCATGGTCGATAAAATCTGGCATGAGTGGCAAATACGCTTCCCGAATCAAGGTTATCTTCCAGCAGCTGGTGGTCCCTTTGGACAAAACCTTACAGATCCGATGGGTAGTACCCCTACAGGACAGGTTGGGCAGCGTCCCATCGATGTGCTGGATAGTGCCGCCTTGGGCATTGTGTATGACGATGCCGTTGTTCAGCCTCAGCCAGAAATACCGCTCATTGTTGTTGGAGCCGGCCCCACGCAAGCTGATATTGGAACACCGGGAGAAACCGATGTTTTCCGGTTCGAGATTCCATCTTTCGGTCCGCATACTATTTATACCACTGGACCATCTGATACTTTCATGACTCTGTTCGGTCCTAATGATCCGAATGTCGAAGTGACGTCGGATGATGATGCCGGTGAGAATTTCAATGCACAAATCACGCGGAATCTTTCGGCTGGCACTTACTATCTGCGCATTCATCTTTATAGTCCAAGCACTACGGGAAATTATGCGATTGGCGTGCGTTCTGAAGGTACCAGCCCTAGTCCAATCCCTGAACTCATTGTCGATGGCGCAAGTATCAATGCAGCTATTTCCGCGGCCAATGAGAGCGATTTATACCGGTTTAATATAACCACTGAAGATACCTATACCATTGAGACGAGCGGGACTACCGATACCATTATGACCTTGCATGGCCCTAACAGCCAGATACCGGAAATTGACAGAAATGACGATGGCGGAATTTCCTTAAATGCACGTATTCGCCGCCAGCTCGCAACAGGTGAATATTTCGCGCGCGTGAGACACTACTCACCTATCGGGACAGGAGCCTATTCCATTCAGCTAATTCGAGGGTGATATTAAAAAATTCCTTTAAGTTACAATTCAGAAGCAGACTTCTCAGATTTTTCTCTATCGAGCTACCTCCATCTTTACCGGAGGGAGCTCAATTGACCCTGGTTTGTGACTCTGCCTAAAAAAGAACTGTAATTCCTCTCTAGATAATGAAGTCACGAGATTAGAACGATGAGATTCTTGTAAAAACACAGGGATTTCATATGACATATTCACACCGCAGACATGACATATCAGAGGAAGTATGGGCGCAGCTAGAGACACATCTGCCTGGACGCCAAGGCGTTTGGGGAGGGCTGGCCAGAGATAACCGGCAATTCATCAATGCTGTTTTCTGGATTATGCGCACGGGTGCGCCATGGCGGGATTTACCGCCGGATTATGGCGATTGGAGCAATACGCACCGTCGTTTTATTCGCTGGCGCGACAAGGGCATCTGGGAAAAATTACTGGAAGTGCTGATTGACGACCCGGATTACGAATGGCTGATGATTGATGCCAGTCATTGTAAGGTACATCCTCATGCTGCCGGAGCCAGATGCGGGAATCAAGACATGAGCGGCACAAAAGGGGGCTCAATACCAAGATACATCTGGCCGTGGATGCGCATGGTATGCCGGTCAGAGTTTTTATTACACAAGGTACCACAGCGGATTGCACGCAGGCTGGCCGCCTGATCGAAGGGCTTGATACGGATTATTTACTGGCGGATCGCGGTTATGACAGCAATGCGATTATTGAACAAGCAAGAAAACAGAGCATGGAAGCTATAATTCCTCCAAAGAAAAGCCGTGCAGCGCAAAGGTTCTACGATAAGGCATTGTATAAATTGCGGCATCTTGTAGAAAATGCTTTTCTGCACCTCAAGAGATGGCGCAGCATCGCCACAAGATACGCCAAAAATACCACCTCTGTTGACACCGGTCGAAAATTGACCAGAAAAGGCTAGTTGTAACGGTTGAAAATTGACCAGGTAATTTCCGTATCCTGCTTAAATTTTAGGCAGGAGAATTTAAGAGGTGATTACCATGGTTATGTATGCAAAGATACGACGGATGTTTTACCGTGAACATCTGTCAATTAATGAGATTCAACGAAGAACGAGTTTGTCGCGGAACACGGTCAAGAAGTGGTTGAAAGTGCCAAGCGACAGCGCGGTTAAATATCAAAGGGCGAAGAAGCCTGGCAAGTTGACACCGTTTGAATCCAGGTTAATGTTAGCGCTGGAAGCGGATGCGCGTCGTCCGAAGAAGGACCGGCGCACGGCGTTGATGTTGTTCAAAGAGATATTGAACGAGGGTTATACAGGCGGTTATACGATTGTATGTGACTTTGTTCGCAACTGGCGCAATCGAGGGAATCAGAGTAAAGCGGCGTATGTGCCGCTGAAGTTTGCGCTGGGTGAAGCATTCCAGTTTGACTGGAGCGAAGAATGGCTGGTGATCGGCGGCATCCACCGCAAGGTACTGGCAGCCCATACCAAGCTATGCGCCAGCCGTACTTTCATGTTGTCGGCTTATCCGTCACAAAGTCACGAAATGCTGTTTGATGCGCATACCCGGGCATTCACTACTTTTGGTGGTGTGCCGAAACGCGGCATTTACGACAACATGAAGACCGCCGTGGACAAGGTGTCTAAGGGCAATGGACGTGTGGTGAATACGCGCTTCTTTGCGATGACGGCACATTACCTGTTCGATCCTGATTTCTGCAATGTGGCTTCCGGCTGGGAAAAGGGTGTTGTCGAGAAGAATGTTCAGGATATGCGCCGCCGCATATGGAATGAAGCCAAGCAACAACAGTTTGGCTCATTCGATGACTTAAACAGATGGCTTGAAACGCGCTGTCGCGGACTGTGGTCTGAAATCGAGCATCCGGATTATGCGGGCATTACCCTTGCCGATGCACTGGAACAAGAACAACTGTACCTGATGCCGATGCCAGCACCGTTCGATGGCTATATCGAAGTATTGGCGCGGGTATCCAGCACGTGTCTGGTTACATTACTGCGCAACCGGTATTCCGTTCCCTGTCGTCTGGTCAATCAGGTGGTGGCCGTTCATCAGTATGCCGACCGTATCGAGATCGTCCATGACAATGCCGTAGCAGCCTGTCATAGTCGTCTGATGGATAGCGACCAGGTCAGCTATAACTGGCAGCACTATATCCCGGTCATTGAGAAGAAACCGGGGGCCTTGCGCAACGGTGCGCCATTCGCCGAACTACCGGCACCTTTGCTGCAACTGCAGATTGCACTGAGGCGCAGAGAACGTCAGCAGGCCGATCGAATCATGGCAAAAGTGCTCAGCCTGGTGCCGACGCATGGGCTGGAAGCTGTGCTGGTCGCTGTTGAACTGGTGCTGGAATCCGGCGTGCCCAGTGCCGAGCATGTTGCCAATGTATTGGCACGGCTGAAATACACCGACGTACCAGCGTCAGTGGAAACAACACTGAAACTCAATGAAGAACCGCAGGCCGATACGGCGCGCTATGATCGTTTGAACACCAAAGAGGTGCCGCATGTCAGACATACTTGCGCAATTCAAAGCGCTGAAATTATATGGCATGGCCAGCTCCTATGCTGAACTGAGGCAACAGAATACGCCCGATGTCGCTGACAGTTTTAATTTCGCAGACACACTGCTAAACCAGTTACTCCAGGCTGAAACAACCGAGCGCAACCTCCGTTCCATTCGCTATCAGACACAAGCTGCCAGATTCCCGGTGCAGCGCCACTTACAGGGCTTCGACTTCAGTCAGTCCAAAGTCGATCAGCAACTGATTCATCAGCTGGCTACAATGGAATTTACAGCCGCTGCACAGAACCTGGTGTTGGTCGGCGGCACCGGTACTGGCAAAACACACCTGGCCATTGCCATCGGCACTTCAGGCATCCAGCATCACAATAAAAAGGTACGCTTCTTCAGCGCCATCGATCTGGCCAATAGTCTGGAACAAGAAAAATCAGCGGGCAAACAAGGCAGGCTTGCCTTGCGGCTGTTGCAGATCGACCTGGTCATTCTCGACGAACTGGGCTATCTGCCATTCTCACAAGCCGGTGGCGCACTATTGTTTCATCTACTCTCCAGGTTGTATGAACGTACCAGTATCATTATCACCACCAACCTCGCATTCGCAGAATGGAGCATCGTATTCATCGACGCCAAAATGACTACAGCGCTGCTGGATCGACTCACACACCATTGCCACATCATCGAAACCGGCAACGAGTCTTTCCGCTACAAACAAAGTACAGCCAATGCAAAGATCAGAATACAGCAGCGGGAAAAAGAAAAATATTCTCCAGAAGAAAATCTGGTCGATTCGTAGTCAATTACAACAAACTAAAACATCAACAGGAGGCAAATTACCAATCCAGTCTGGTCGACTTATCCACAGATGCGTAGTATCCTGCGCTCTATTTTCCCCTGGTCAAATTTCAACCGTAATGGGTGGTCAATTTTAAACCGGTATCAACATCTGTTAACCTTCTTTTTAGCTAGCCATGCTCCTCCTTCGATTGATAGCGGATCACGGTTTTTGTGGTATACATGAAGAACTTGAATAATTTCTACCACCGTAAATTGAGCTTTTCCGCAATCTGATGGAATTTTTGTTTGGGGAATTTGAATATAACCCCAGAACTTGTAATCATCTATACACGTAATTGTCTCATTAGAGTCGTTGAAAAATTTGCATAGGGTGCCATCAAATTCTATGCACAAGCGAATTTTTCCTAGTTTGGCTAATTTAATTACATATGCTTTACTTCTTTTCTTATTGGAACTTGAAGTTAAAAATTCTGCGGCATCTTCAATGGTGCAATACTCGTGGTCTGACATAGCACTCCTTTTCAGCGCCCTTTGAAAGAAGCCACTGTCAGGCCAGCAAAGGTATCTGGCTTTTTCCTCCGTCGAGGTAGGCAGCGGCTAATCGTTAATTTAAGCTTGCTGAATATAGCGTAGCGCTGTAGCAAAAATACTTATGGTGTCGGCTGATCCCGTCGGATGAATGGGGCGGATAGAATCGGGTATGCGGTTGCCACCAGGGCATAAATCTTTAACACCTATTTCGTTGGAGATACGCTCAATTTCTCCATAGCTATCGAGGCCAATCAGCAGGGCATGATTGATTGCTTTCTGTTGTTCAGCGTCGATACTAAGTTCATGATTATCAATTATCTTGTGCCGTATTTTTAGTGCCTCAGAAATGATTGCTGCTGTTTTATGGTTTATAACCTCAATAAAAGCATCGCCATTTTCATCGTTAACAGCCCACTTATTATGAGGTGCATCTATGCAATACCAAATTTCAAATGGATCGCAATTATCCGGATATTGCTCTGCCAATTGCTCGGGTGTTGCTTCGTTGTATGCTGTAGAATCTTCATTAGCCATGATTCAAACTCCTTTATAGTTTGTGTTGTGGTTAGGGGCTCAAGTGCTATTACACTTGATAACCCCGCTTTTACCTGAATCCGTCAGGCGGCGGTTTGGGTTCGTTATGCAGCCCTAAAAGGTAATATTGATGCTCCTGTCTTGATCCCATCCAAATAATCAGCCCAGTCCTGCATCATGCGCGCCCGTGGTTCCAGATAGAGAGCATGGTTGTAACTCGCTGAAACGGCATCACGCTTGCTGTGTGCCAACTGCAATTCGATATGATCATGGTTATACCCGCGTTCATGCAGGACCGTTGATGCTATCCCCCTGAAGCCATGTCCGGTCATGCGTGAGTGATAGCCAAGCCGGTATAGTGCATACAGTATGGTATTGTTGCTCATCGATTTGCCGTTCCTGCGTTCGCTGGGAAAAAGTAAGACTTCATCGGCTGCCAGGCTCTTTATTTCCGTTAGTACTGCAATAGCCTGATCGGATAGGGGTACGATATGCGGTGTTTTCATCTTCATTCGTTCAGCCGGTATGCGCCATTGTTTTTTATCCAGATCGATTTCATCCCATCGTGCACCAATTAATTCACTGGTTCGCACAAACGTTAACGCCATCAATTGCAGTGCCAGCTTGGTTAATGGCTGGCCGTCGTATGAATCGATTTTATGCAGTAGTTCTGGTAATTCTTTCTGATCCAACCGTGCATAGTTGGTTTTCTTGGTGGGTTTTAGTACATCGGAAGGCTTGATATCCGCTGCTGGGTTGCGTTCTGCCAGTCCATGTGCCACGGCATAGCGCATGATCTGATTGCAAGTGGTTAATGCGCGTTTGGCAATATCTAACGCACCCCTGGCTTCAATCTTCTTGATTGCCATTAATAACATGGGTGCGGTTAATTCAGTGACAGGCTTTCTACCGATAACCGGGAAGATGTCCGCTTCCAGTCTCCGGATCGTATAACCTGCATGGCGTTGGTTGCGTGCTGCGCTCCATTGAGTCCACCAAAGACGTGCTATTGATTCGAAGCTATTGGTTGCCGCCATTGCCTGCTGCCGCTTCTGTTCTTTTCGATTGTCGGAAGGATCAATACCTTGTGTCAGCAATTCTTTGAAGCGGATGTGTTCTTGTCTTGCTGCGGCCAACGATATGGTCGGGTAGAAACCCAGGGATAACATCTTTTCTTTATCGTTAAAGTAATAACGAAAACGCCAGCATTTCTGACCATCTGGCTGTACCCATAATGCCAGCCCCTTACCGTCTGGTAGGTTGTAACGTTTATCCCTGGGCTTCGCTGCTTTGATGCTCGAATCAGTGAGTTTCATGCAATCTCCTGAATACCGGTAAACACACTAAAAACGGGTAATAAAAATACGGGTAATTTATTACCCTTAAATATACCCGCTTTTCGATTATGTTACCCGCTTTACTCAGGGTTGCCAATAGTTGGCTAAATTACTGCAAGATTATTTATTTCAAAGAGGTTTTTTGGTGTTGCTAGGTATCTATTGGTGTATCTGTGGCGGAGAGAGAGGGATTCGAACCCTCGATAAGCTTTTTGTGCCTATACTCCCTTAGCAGGGGAGCGCCTTCGACCACTCGGCCATCTCTCCGTTAATTTGTTGAATGCAATCGTAGAATAGTTTGTTGATCAATTCTTCTGATTGAGTTTAAGGGGCTTGCTCAAGATCAAACGCTTTATGTAGAACCCGAACCGCCAGCTCCATATATTTTTCATCGACGACAACCGAAATTTTTATTTCAGAAGTGGCGATCATTTGTATATTGATTCCTTCTTCCGCTAATACACGAAACATTTTGCTTGCAATCCCCGCGTGTGAGCGCATTCCAACACCCACGACAGATACTTTTGCAATTCTATCACCTCCGAGTACATCACGTGCACCAATATGAGGTTGAATCTTTTCTTTCAAAATATTCATCGTATTGTTAAATTCATTGCGGTGAACAGTGAATGAGAAGTCGGTTAGACCATCATGACCAACGTTTTGTATGATCATATCCACATCGATATTGGCGTCTGCTACGGGACCAAGAATTTGATATGCAATCCCAGGATGATCTGGAACACCCAATACAGTAATTTTTGCTTCGTCGCGATTAAATGCGATTCCTGAAATAACCGCTTGTTCCATATCTTCATCTTCCTCAAAAGTAATCAAAGTGCCCTGGCCTTTATCTTCAAAGCTTGATAAAACTCTCAGTTTCACTTTATATTTTCCTGCAAACTCGACAGATCTTAATTGCAAGACCTTGGAGCCAAGGCTTGCCATTTCGAGCATTTCTTCAAAAGTTATGGTGTTTAACCTTCTTGCTTCTGCTACAACACGTGGATCAGTAGTGTAAATTCCATCAACATCTGTATAAATTTGACATTCATCCGCTTTTAGAGCTGCGGCCAGCGCCACTCCGGTTGTATCGGATCCGCCGCGACCAAGTGTTGTGATGTTGCCTTGCTCGTCTACACCCTGAAATCCCGCTACGACCACTACATAACCCGCAGCAAGATCAGCCCGGATTCTGTCTTCATCGATATTTAAGATTCGAGCTTTCGTGTGTGTGCTGTCAGTTAAAATTTTAACTTGTGATCCTGTATAGCTTCTAGCTTGGATATCGAGTTCCATTAATGCCATTGCCAATAATGAAATGGATACCTGTTCGCCGGTGGAGATCATGACATCCAATTCGCGCGGATCCGGATTCACTTGCACTTCATGAGCCAAAGCGATCAAGCGATTTGTTTCACCGCTCATGGCTGAAACAACAACTACAATTTGGTGTCCTTGTGAGTGAAATTTTGCCACTCTACGGGCAACATTCTTTATCCGTTCGGTGCTTCCGACTGATGTGCCGCCATATTTTTGTACGTAGAATGCCACGGATTAATAACTCACTTTATTTCTGAATTGGAAAACCGCAGGATTTTACACACTTCCTTCAAAGAAAACCAGATTTTGCTTTTCTACCTAGTGCTCCGGTTTGAGATTTTTCCATACCTCAAGCGTATCAAAATTTAAATAAAGCCCCTTGTTTACCATTTCTTGTGACTTGATTTTTCTCATAAGTTGATGAGACAAAATGATTTCATATGGTTAATTCTTATTCTCAAGTTTTTTTGTTAAAATCTCCAGCAACTCGCTATTAATCCAGGCTTTCCTTGGCAAAGCCCAGAGTTTGTCATGGGCGAATTTTCTGCACTGCAATGCATTTTCTTCCGGCATGAGGATAACATCGGCTTCTGGTAGATTAATCTCGTGTTGACTAAATCGATGATTTTCAGCATAAGAATGCAATTTTGCATGGAGGCCTTTGTTTTGCATGAGGTCAAGGCACCAACGAGAGTTATCAGCATCAGTTACAATATGCAGCTGCTTATTTTTAAAATGGGAAATGGATTGCTGGATCTCGGGCTTAAGCACGTTATACACCATTTCATCTGTCAGCTGCATAGTGTTGTAGGTTTTACCCCATTTGCTCATATCCGGGTAATGATCAGGTTTCCCATTTGTTACGAGAATATCGGATTTTTTTAATTGATTAAGATTGATACGTAGCGGTCCCGCGGGCACCGAGAGTCCATTGCCAAAACTATGTTCACTGAAATTGACCGTTATGATTTCTATATCGCGTTCAAGCCGATAATATTGCATACCGCCATTACAGATGATGATATTACATTCCGGGTGGGCGTTCAGTAGTGCATGGGCGGTGGCTATTCTATCTTTTCCAACCCACACCGGACAGGATGCCCGACAGCGATGAGCCAGCAACAATGTTTTTCCATCGATACTATACGGATCACTCTCGGAAGTTATTTCACGTGGCAAGTCGGGGGTATCGGAGTTGTCGTGCGTTATAATTCCCGGTTGATAACCTTGAGTTGTCAAGCAATCCACTAACCAAAGCAATAAAGGCATTTTGCTGCCATCTTCGACACTGATACTATCAATCACAATGACAGTGACGGGTAATTTCACCGAGGGAAAAATATCCAACCAATAACAAAGTTTTTTCAGTGTCAATAAAAAACCATAGAGAACACTGATTGGCCACAAAAGAAAATGCAAAGGAGTAATGCGATACCAATAGAGGTCAGATAATTTCATATTTTACTTCTACTCAAGAATTGTTTAAGGTGGCTAGGCAATTTGAAAAAATGATTCAATGCGGCATAAAAATTTTTACACGGCTTATATTCCGCATGCAACAAAAATTATGAGCAAGTCCCGAGCCAATCATTAAAAAAACAACTTCTACAGTTTTTAAATCGATGCTATTTATACTGATGATCCGGATGATGATATGAAATCTTGCATACCTATATTGCGATCACAGTTGATGCAGCGTTTTTAAAATTAAAAGACAGTACATATTAAGCTTATGAAAATACCTGTAAATCGATTGCTTGTACCTACTTTGTCAGCGGATGGCAAACCAAGAAAACCGCATCATATTGCATATACTGACTGGGGTGACCGCGAGAATCCACATGTTGTGATCTGTGTTCATGGATTGACGCGTAATTGCCGTGATTTCGATTATCTCGCGCACGCGCTGCAAACGGATTGCAGGGTAATTTGTGTTGACGTGGTGGGCCGGGGTCAAAGTGATTGGCTGCAGGAGGCGCAGGATTATGAATATTATCCTTTGTATCTTTCGGATGCGATAGCTTTGCTGAACCACCTTAAATCTCAATACACAACGGCAATAGTGCTGGATTGGGTGGGTATCTCCATGGGTGGGTTGATTGGCATGGTGCTGGCTTTGCAGCAAAATTTACCCATGTCGATCAAAAAGTTGGTTATAAGTGATTTAGGCCCGCTTATTTCTTCGGTGGCATTAAAAAGAATAGCCGAATATGTGGGTAAGGATCCCCGTTTTGTTAGTTTTGAGGAATTTAAGAATTATATGAAACTGATTTCAGTTTCATTTGGCCCCTTAACTGATGAGCAATGGACTCATATGGCGATTCATAGTGCCCGTGCGTATCCTGACGGCTCATACGGTTTTCGCTACGATCCAAGAATTGCAGTGAGTTTTCAAACGCATGAGATTACAGACATCGATCTGTGGGCACAATGGGATCAGCTCAATGTTCCTACATTGGTATTGCGTGGAATGGAATCCGATATTCTGTCGGCAGAAACGGCTGAGCAAATGAAAGTGCGTGGCGCAAAAGCCAAGGTAATTGAATTGCCGGGTATCGGTCATGCTCCCATGCTGATGGATGATAACCAGATCAAGATCGTGCGGGATTTTATTTTGAATGTGCGTGACGGCGCAGTTTGAATTTCTACATCATGCAAATATCGCAATAAGAAAGATTTTAACGATAACGGCAGCTAAATCCCACTGACGTTATCGTTAGGTCCTGATAAGAAATTAGAAACGAATATTATATTGAACGTAGAAAAGATCAGGGGAAATTCCCGGTCTTTGTTTGTCCAGGAATTCACCGCGCCACATTTTTGAATAGCCTACTAATACATCCTGGTGGCGATTTATATGGAGATTTAGGCGGAAATCAAGTTCATCTCCGATATGACTGCCTGACTGACCTGTGACATCCTGTAGTGTTGCCAGACCGGCAGCGTTGTATAAATAATCGCGGTTATTAGCCAAATAGAAGCGGTGGTATTGCGTGATGAATGTTATCCATGGCATCGGTTGCATAGTAAATTGAGCGTTGATGTCGTGCATATTTTGGCGTCCGATGCGATCCAGGAAACCCAGATAGTAATGGCCGAACGGAAACAACTGATTGAATGTGTTACTTCTGCCATCTTTAGAGTTGCTATCGCCGGATGCAAAATCATAACGTATCCAGCCTTGCGGATTCATCGGTAGCGGTAAACGATAACCAAGGCCGGTCGCTACCGCAAAAGCGGAAATATCGAGATTGGAGCGCTGACCGAACTGATACATTCCTTCCAGTTCGTACAAGAAATTGTCAAAATTTCCAGCTACGCGGCCACCGATCGTATGCGTATCCGCATTACCTTGTAGAATGTTTCCTGCGAGTATATTAGTAGCTGCAAGATTACGATCATTGATTAAGCTTAGAAAGTAAAGATCGATTAAGTGGCCGGGTTTTGGCTTATTCGTAGCCCACAAGCCAAAAAAGTTTTGCTGCGTATCCCAATTATCGACATTGCCTTTCTCAATAACCATCGGGCGCATCCAGAATGCATCCAGATCCCATTCTGCCGTACGCCAGAAAGCTTTCACACCCTGGAATGTTCTGCGCGTATTAACCCAATCCAACGTGGAAATCAGCCTTTGTGAGCCGTACATAAGCTCTTGCCGGCCGACACGAATATATGCCGGACCATTATTAACGGTGGCCAGCTTGATGTCGGCAAACATATTTAAAATATCGGCATGATTCCTGTCAGTTACCAGTGGAGGCAGTTCAGAACCAAAAGCACGCGCGTCAATCAGTTCTGCAAATAAGCGCACCCGGTCGCGATACCATAAATCTGCATGAAAACGTGTACGTAACAGATGGAAATCGTTATTGGTACCTTCCGCATTCAAGCGGCTGTCGGTTTCATGAGTGTAGCGATACCAGAAGCTTCCGCCAAAAGATAGCAACCAATCACTGGCTAAATGAATTCTCTTAACCGGATCAAACAGGTCTTTTTCATGCTCCGGATTGTCCAGATAACGAAAGTCTATGTCATAGGCCGGCGTGGTTAAGAGCGCAAACGGTGCATAGGGTGCAACGGGCGGTTTTTCACGCTTATTGCCGGTAATTAAATCCCATAGGGAAAAATAGCCAGGGCCTGCAGGAGGTAACATAAATAAGCCGGGGCGTGATGCCGGACTGACCGGGGGTACCTTCGACATATCGAATTGACCTGGAGCAGGTTGCGCTGCTGCGAGGGGAGGCGAACTGGTGCTTGCGGGCGCCGGGTTTGTGGCATAGGCTTGAGAAACCAAGCACATAGCAGCAGTAATACTAAAGCCGATAATATTGAATAATCTGTGTTGCATTTTTTTTATCCAATGTATTCTTAACCCAGCGGAGGGCTCTGCTGAAAAAGAAGACATGCGCGATGAACTCATTACAAAACTCCTGTTATTGGGGTGAATATGGTGTTACAGAGGCAAAAATTGTTGCTGGCAGAGTACTTTTTGAACAATTTGGGTTGCCATTATAAGCGATAAGCTCTTTTCTTAAAGTCCGGATATAATTTCTTTATAGATTTTGATCGGATACTTACGCGTGTTTTGCATTAATATCAGTGATATAAAATGTAAGTATTGATTAATATCAAGGAACTTCATTCTGTTGTAAATTGGCTACATTAAAATCAAGATAGCGTTACAGCAGAAAATTCGAAAGATGATTTTATGGATTAATTTTTACTGCTATCCCCAGGGCTTCAATTCTTTTTGCGTAATCTTTCAGCCAGGATTCATCCACTGTTGATAGCTGAACTGCTTCAGGTTGCAGGGAGGGTCGCGCTATGCCATACAATAAAACGCCTTTGAGCGGAATTTTATGATTAATCAGTTGTTGCAAGAAATTCAAATAAGCGACTATTTCCTCTTCGGCAGGAGGCAGGGCATTTATCTGAAAAACACAGGTTTGTAACCACGTGGGGCACAATGAAGTGGCTATCCGCAGATGATCATTAATTTTCCTCAGACTGATCGATGTATTGTTGATGTATTGTCTCGCTGTTGCCAATGCGCGATCGAATTTGAACCAGACTTCGCCATTTAATTCAGCCATCTGTTTCAGGCCCGCTTGTACAGTAGGCCGATAAATTAGGCTACCGTTGGTGATTAATACGATTTTCAAATCTGCCGGTAATGCAAAGTCTTTCTTGACGCGACCAATCAACTCGATAACTTGATCAAATTCTTTTGCACTGGTGGGTTCACCGTTGCCGGATAAAGCGATATCGTGGATTTTTCTGGCTTCCGGGGGTACTTGCTTGTGCATGAAATCGCCATGAATCAAATCGCGCAAGAATGATTGCAACTCGGCTTCCAATCTGCTCAGATCAATGCGCGGAGCTGAGCCACGCTTAAGTTCCGGCACCTGGCAATATATGCAGCGCCAGTTGCAGGCATTATTAGGATTCAGATTAATTCCGATTGAAACTCCGCCCGCACGACGCGATATCACCGGATAAACATAGGTGAGTCCGGCACTATCGCGACTGTGATTAATGGTATTCAATAAGTTAGGTTTTGGTTGCAATGTTACAATCTCGTTTATTTAGCACTAGTAAAATTGTATCTATGTTAATCACACGCAAGTTGGAATTTGACGCAGGCCATCGCATTTCAACACATAACAGCCAATGCCGACATTTACACGGACATCGCTATTGTATTGAAATTACCTTGTCGGGTAACATTATCGCTGACGAAGGCGTAGCACAGCAAGGCATGGTCATGGATTTTGCCGCAGTGAAGCAAATTGCCAAATCTACTTTGGTGGATTACTGGGATCATGCATTCCTGGTTTATTCCGGGGATAAGAAAGTTTTGCAATTCTTGCAATCCATTGAAGATCATAAAACGGTTGTGCTGGATGTTCAGCCTACCGCAGAGAATCTGGCATTGATCGCTTTTAACATTTTGGATGATGCTTATCAAGATAGCTATGGCAACCATCTGCAATTAGAACAGGTGCGCTTGTTTGAAACGCCCAATTGTTGGGCTGATGCAGTGCGCGGAGCACGGTAACTTTTAACTTATTTTACTGTCATGTTTATAGATTCACATTGTCACCTGGATTTCCCCGATCTTGCCAAAGATCTTGATCAATTATTAGTTAATATGCAGGAGAACCAGGTTACGCATGCGTTATGCGTCAGTGTCAATTTGCGTGATTTTCCACGGGTACTTGCGTTGGCGGAAGCGCATCACAATCTGTTTGCCTCAGCAGGCGTACATCCTGATTACGAACATGAGATTGAACCGTCCGCGCATGAATTGGCAAAGCTGGCCCATCATCCCAAAGTCATTGCCATCGGTGAAACCGGTTTGGATTATTTTCGCCTGCAAGGCGATATGGAATGGCAGCGGGAGCGTTTTCGCCAGCATATTCGCGCCGCATTGGAAGTAAACAAGCCTTTGATCATTCATACGCGTTCCGCTGCCGCAGATACTTTGCGCATTATGCGGGAGGAGGGCGCTAGCCAGGTAGGAGGTGTGATGCATTGCTTTACCGAAACCCGGGAAGTTGCCGAGCAGGCGATGGCAATGAATTTTTACATTTCATTTTCAGGTATCGTGACATTTAAAAACGCGATTGCATTAAAAGAAGTTGCCAAGAGTATTCAATTGGATAGAATGCTGATTGAAACCGATTCGCCTTATCTCGCTCCAGTGCCATTTCGCGGCAAACAGAATCAGCCTGCGTTTGTGCGGCATGTCGCGGAAGAAATCGCGCGTTTACGCGCAGCGGAGTTAAATGACATTGCTATTGCTACCACAAATAATTTTTTCAACTTATTTAAAATCCATAGAAATGGCCTACCTACTTAAATTGCATATTCTGGCTGCATTCATAATCACATTTCTCAGTGGGCCATTGACTGTTTCCGCCGGTATTCAGGAAGATTTAATCTGGGCCATAGAAAAGGACAACTTATTCGAAGTCTCTAAATTGCTTAACAAAGGCGCTAACCCTGATGTTCCTGATAATGAAGGCTACACGCCATTGATGATTGCTGCAAAAAATAAAAATTTGAAGCTCGCGCAGATATTGATTGAAGCAGGTGCAAAACTGGATATTCGGAACGGTTATGGTGAAACAGCCATTATGTTGGCTAGCTATCATGGCCAAACCGAGTTGGTAAAACAGCTCTATATCAAGGGTGCAGAAATCAATCATGACGGATGGAACCCTATAATCTACGCCGCATCCGGCGGGCACTCGCAGATTATCCGATTGTTATTGAGTGGCGGCGCCGATATTAATTCGGCAACCGACAATGGGACGACAGCGTTGATGATGGCGGCCAGAGAGAATCATTTGGATACGGTTGCCTTGTTACTTGAGAATGGTGCAGATTTGACGGTTGAAAATGAACATGGCGACAATGCCTTGGCTTGGGCTGAAAAACAAAATCATCAGAGTATTGTGAAATTCCTTAAAAACTATGGAAAATCCAAGTAAACCGGTTGTAAGCACTAGTTCCTGGTAAAAATTTGTGATGCAATCCTTACATGGAAAAGTTGCGGTTGTTACAGGCTCCGCCCGGGGAATTGGAGCGGAAATTGCACTTACACTAGCCAGTGCGGGGGCAAAAGTTGTCGTCAATTATGTAGAAAACGAAATGGCGGCAGATAAAGTTTGTGCGGCTATTGTCAAGGCAGGCGGCGAATGCATTGCAGTGCAGGCCGATGTCAGTGATCCGGTTGCGGTACAAAAACTTTTCACTGTAACCGCTGAACAGTTTAATCAAATCGATATTCTTATCAATAACGCTGGAATTCTGTTGTTTAAGGAAATTTCTGAAATCCGCAACGAAGAATTCGAACGCATCGTCGATATCAATTTCAAGAGCGTTTTTTATACCTTGCGTGAAGCAGCCACTAAACTGGCGGATCATGGCCGCATTGTCACTATCTCCAGCACCGTGACGCGCTTGATGTTACCTAAATACGGTGCATATGCCGCGACCAAAGCTGCTGTGGAACAGTTGACGCGTATTTTTGCCCGTGAAGCGGGAAAGCGTGGCATTACTGCCAATATCGTTTCACCCGGTCCCGTCGATACGGAGTTATTTCGCACGGGAAAAACTGCAGCAGACATAGCGCGTATGTCTGAAATGGCTGCACTGGGGCGAATCGGCGCAACCGATGATATTGCCCAAGTGGTGTTGTTTCTAGCGAGTGATGAAGCACGCTGGGTTACAGGGCAAAATATTGGTGTCAATGGTGGAATCATTTAGTAAAGAGGATCGGAAAATCAAATGCGTATCGGCGTACCTAAGGAAATTAAAATTCATGAATCCCGTGTGGGGCTGACACCAACTGCAGTGCGCGAGCTGGTTGCGCATGGTCATCAGGTCATGGTGCAAAAGAATGCCGGAATACAAATTGATTTGGACGATGGCAAGTATCAGAATGCAGGTGCGGAGATCGTGGAAACGCCGCAGGAGATTTATGCCAAAGCGGATTTGATTGTCAAGGTTAAGGAACCGCAACCTAATGAGATCCCGCTGCTGCGTCAAGGTCAAGTACTATTCACTTATCTGCACCTTGCAGCTGATCCGGTACAAACTCAAGGATTGATAGATTCCGGTTGTATCGCCATTGCTTACGAAACCGTTACCGATCGCTTCGGCGGTTTGCCCCTGCTGGCACCGATGAGTGAAGTAGCCGGACGCATGGCGATTCAGGCGGGTGCGCATGCGCTGGAGCTGGATCAGGGTGGTCGCGGTATGTTGCTTGGGGGCGTATCCGGTGTTCCTGCTGCGCGCGTCGTAGTCATTGGTGGAGGAGTGGTTGGCACCAATGCCGCACGTATTGCCATGGGTGTGGAGGCGCATGTTACAGTGCTGGATAAATCGATTCATCGCCTGCAACAGCTGGATTTCCAGTATGGTTCCAGAATCAATACCGTCTTTTCAACCGTGGATGCACTGGAAGAGCATGTTTCAAGCGCCGATCTGGTTATCGGTGCCGTGTTACTGCCGGGGGGGGCGGCACCCAAGCTGGTAACGCATGAAATGGTTACACGCATGAATCGCGGTGCTGTTTTGGTCGATGTTGCGATTGATCAAGGGGGTTGTTTTGAAACTTCCAAACCTACTACGCTAGCCAATCCCATTTTTACTGTCGATGGCGTGGTGCACTATTGTGTTTCCAACATGCCGGGAGCGGTTGCCAGGACTTCCACTTTCGCATTGAATAATGCAACCTTGCCGTTTGTGGTGACGCTTGCCAATAAAGGCCACCGCAAGGCGCTAATAGAAGATGCGCATTTGCGCAACGGCCTGAATGTTTGTCAAGGTCGATTGACGCATGAAGCTGTGGCGCGCGATCTGAAATTGGAATATACGCCTGCGACAGCTGTACTGGATTAAGTTGTATGATTTGAGGTCCATTACTGAATTTCCATAACGTTATTAAGTTCATGAAGTTGTGTCAGAGGTGATTTTCTGGAATTGTCAGAAGCATGATTAACGATTCCTTTAAACAAACGACAAATCAGGGTTTCTTCGATCAATTCATCATATGGGGTTTATTCATGCGGATGTTTCGTCCATGCATGTATTTTGTAAGTTTGTTTTTTTTATTGTCTGCATGTCAAATTAATAACACTCTATTTCCCAGCATTGCGCCTGCACCGATTCCGATTGCTTTACCCGCGCCTGCCGAGAATCCGGTTTCCTATGCTGAAGAAATCCGCCCGATTCTTGAGAAAAAGTGCTTGACATGTCACAGTTGTTACGATGCGCCGTGCCAGCTTAATTTGGAAGGTGCGGAAGGGTTAGCGCGCGGCGCTTTCCGTGAATCGATCTACGGCGGCGCACGGACCGAGGCGATGCAACCCACTCGATTGGGTCTCGATGAACAGACCATTTCCGGTTGGCGGGAGCGTGGTTTCTATTCGGTGCTGCACGCTGAGAATAAACAGTCGGAAGCGTTAATATCCGGCATGATTTCTCTGGCAAAGCAGTTTCCTTTTCCAGAGAACAGTAAATTACCGGATTCTATCGAATTGGGTATTAACCGGAAAAATCAGTGTGTCTCTAGTGAAAAATTTGCAGATTATGCGCATGAATACCCGCTCAGTGGGATGCCATTTGCAGTAACCGGTCTTAGTGACCAGGAATATTCCCTTTTGGCTGGATGGGTCGGGCAAGGAGCGGTGATTCCGGATGAACCTATCACTCTTACAAGTGATGAGAAAAAGGTAATTAAAGAATGGGAGACGTTTTTCAACCGGAATGAAAATCGCCATAAGCTTGTAGCACGCTGGTTGTTCGAACATCTGTTTGTGGCATCTCTGTACTTTCCTGAATTGAAGGGAGAGCCTCGTTTCTTTGAGATATTGCGCTCATCGACACCATCTGGCACGGATATCGAACCGATTGTCACCGTCAATCCGAATGACGACCCCATGGGGCCGTTTTTTTATCGCTTGCGCCCGATTACTGGCAGCATCGTGCACAAGCGGCGTATTCCTTATCCGCTGCATCAGGAAAAACAACAACGAATCAATGCGCTTTTTTTTAATAAGCCCTGGCAGATCAGAAACTTGCCGGGTTACAGTTATGCAGAGCGTGCCAATCCGTTTGTGACGTTCGCTGATATCCCGGCTTACGCCCGTTATCAGTTTATGTTGGATGATGCGGAATATTTCGTGCGTACTTTCATTCATGGTCCGGTTTGTCGCGGACAGATTGCTACCGATGTGATACGGGACCATTTCTGGACATTGTTTCAGGATCCGGAGTCCGATCTTTTTGTAACCGATGCCGCTTATCAACGCGAAGCTATTCCTTTGCTGGCAATGCCAGGGCAAAACGATGATCTGCTCGCAATGGGCGAAAACTGGCTGCATTATCTTAAACGACATAATGATTATCAAGCGTTGCGGCAGAATCGGTATGTATCGCAACAACCGCAAGGCGCTTCGCTCGCGCATGTCTGGGATGGTGCTGGGAAAAATAAGAATGCTTTGTTGACCATTTTCCGTCATCACAATAGCGCTTCGGTGGTTGGGGGGCTTGTTGGGGGTATTCCGCAGACCCTATGGTTAATGGACTATCCATTGCTTGAGCGAACTTACTATGAGCTCGTGGTCAATTTCGATGTATTCGGTAACGTTGCGCATCAACTATTGACCCGATTGTATTTTGATCTGATACGTAATGGTTCGGAACATAACTTCATGCGCTTGATGCCGGCTGGTCAACGTGAAGCCATTTTGCATAATTGGTATCAGGATTTAGGTAAGCTGAAGTTCGGAATTGTTTATGAGAAGATTGACGATGAATCACCCTCAGCGGAAATCTTTACCACAAAAAATCCGAAGCAAGAATTGGCACATAGAATTCTTGCTCGTTTTCAATCTGTTAATGCTATGTCATCCGATCCGCTGAATCGTTGCCAGAACGCAAATTGCAGCCGATCGAGTGAACCGCGATGGGTGCAAAACGCAGATGCAGCTTTATCCACTCTTGCAGCACGGCCTGCAGCCGGGCTGAGTGGCATCAAGCAATTGCCGGAAGTGACATTTATACGCGTCACGAATGAGAAAAATGAGCGCACTGTATATACGTTGCTGCGAGATCGCGCGCATAGCAATGTTGCTTTTATTCTGGGGGAGGAATCACGGTATCAGCCTGAGAAAGATCAACTTACCATATATCCGGGTATCACCGGAAGCTATCCTAATTATATCTTTGATGTGCCTGTCGCTCAAATCGGGGAATTTGTCACATTGCTTGGTAATGCGGAGAAAATGGAGCATTTCGAATATATTGTAGAAACTTGGGGGATACGACGTACGCATCCGCAGTTTTGGGAAATCCTACATGACTTTACCGCTTGGCAGAGCGAGCGACAACCCTTGATAGCGGGTATATTCGATATCAACCGTTATGAAAATTTTTAACATTATTGATAATTGAATTTGATGAACCTGATTCGTAGCTACGGATTACTTTAAAGCTTTTTATTGCCATGCAACCTACTGTTATTATCAATCAACATCGAAATACAGCGTTAATTGTCGCTTCAAGCGGGAAGAAGTTGCTCGTTATTAAATTAGGTAAAGGCAAATTGGCGGTAACTCCACTTTCTTTGGCAGAAATTAAAGATCAAGGTTATATTGTCAGTAATTATTCACCTAAACTGGCTGCGCAGTCTTATTTGGAACATGGTGCAGGAGTGGGTGAAAGGGCTAAAAAATACCTTGAAATGATCGCACGTAGCGAATTTTCGGATAAATTGATTTATGACTTAACGTAGGAATGCCTGGATCTGAAAGATTTCGGGGATGGTTTATAGCAAGCTGATCAATACTTCGAAATACAGGAAATCGGTATTGCCCGAGCGATGATCAACACAGGGGTGTATGTTACCGCTTGCACAGGACGGGCTTGCCGCAATGCGGTTTTTCACGAAATCTTCCGCGGTGAAGTGAGTGTATCCCAGAACAGCGTTGATTTTGGGGGTTACTTGATAACGGATGCGTCCCTCCAGTGAATGACCGGCATAATCCCCGCTTTGCCCGGTTCGATCGCGATTAAACCCGGGATCCTTAATGGTATTGCTGATGTTGCCGTCCAGAATATCGAACATGCGATCCCGTTTGCTGGCTAGAAAATACCAAGCATAGGTAAGTTCAAATCCTATTTTTTGCATCGGTTGAAGATCAAAGCGGATTTTGGGAGCCTTGAGGTTTTCATAAACAACATAGTGGTCGGCCGACCAAGGTCGCGCAAATCCAAAAAAGCGATCGAAGCGATTATCGACGCCATCATTGGGATCTCGATCGCCGCTGGCATAACCATAAAAACCCGTCAGACGGGGTTTCCATGGATGTTCAAAAGTCTGTCCCACTTCAACAGTATACCCTTGTGCATCTTGTCTCAGAGGACCGCTATATCCGAGTTGATGGTTATAACTGACATCAAAATCAAAGAAATTCCCTGCCTTGCCGTATGCACGGAATCCCGGCATGTGGATTTCCCGATCTAACTGATTGGTGGCGGTAAAGCCATTGGGGTCAGCCGTTTGCTTCTGGCCCATATAATACGGTTGCAGGGTGACGATGTCAGACCATTTGCGCCAATGGCCGATAGCACCAAAAAACCATAAATGATCATTCGCCACATCAAATTTTGTTTGCAGGCGCCTGACAGGTTGCAGGCCAAACAGATCAAGTTCCCAGTCATTGACATCGCGTCCCAGATTTAAGCGAAAGCCTTCGAATGTATTGGTGGTATTGCGCCATTCATTGCGCGCGATAAAACGCCTATCGGTTGTTTCATAGGCCATCCGGCCTACGCGAAAGCGGATGGGTCGATCCTGATTCCGATCATCGATCCCGAGTCCTTTTTTGAAATATAATTCACCGTAGGCATTCAGTAGATCATACTCGTTTCTTTCCTGATCAGTGATGGCATGTTTGTTGTTAACCACTCTTGAATCCTGAAACTCTACCGCAAACCGGAATGGATCCAAAATATCTCTAATGCCTATCCATGCTCGATGTCTCAGAAATATCGGATTATCTTCACCACCTTCAATGCGTCGAATATCATTATTGCGCCATTCATAACGCGTGCGATGTTCCAGACCGACATCCAGCCAGGTTAAATCACTAAGCGCAGGGATACCGATATCGCTTAAGCGGCGTACATAACGCGGCGGATCCGATTCCGGATTGGTCGCATAACCATCCGATCGCCGATAATAACTGGCTAGTTGTTTGTTTGCATCCGGCTTTGATTCCGGCACAATGGCAGGCAATGACTTTGAGTGATCGACCGATTTATCGGCAGCTGTTTTTAAATCTATGGTACCTGTTTGAGCAATCCGCACAACACTTGATTTATCCATTTCATCTTCAATCGATGGCGGATTGCTTGAAGCCGCCTGAATAGGTTCGATAAATGCACTTAATGCGACGATGTGTAAAAAAAACCAAATAAATTTCACTTTATTCTCCTGCATGAATTACCTTGTAATGCGGTACGATCACTAAAATTTTTGTTTTTTAATAAATTAAACGATGCTCAATTGACTATTTAACAGAGTGAGTCGAGGTTTATCGCATAGCCATAAAATTGACAGGGGCGAAAGATAGCAATTTTCTGATATGAAGAGAAATATTATTTGTTCATTTTTTTATAACAAAAATATATATGTAAGATTTATATTATGATCATTGGGTGTCATATTTCGATAGCGGCATTTTAGTGTGATAATTCACTTGTGAGGCAATATAAAAATTTATGATTCTATTAGCGATAAATGTGGCAGCACTAAAAAGAAAACTATTAATTGCTATACCAAAGCTTGTTGGGGTAATGGCGATTTCGGGATGCTCTGTTTTTATGGCGGCTAAACAACCAGAAAAAAAAGACATCGATTTATTACAGGAAGGTGTTACCAGAACTCAGTTAATATCGGAATTTGGCGCTCCCGTCATTAGTGAATATAAAAACGGCAAGCGGTTTGAAATTTTTAAGTTCGTGCAAGGATATAGTACCGGAGCCAAAGCTGGAAGGGCATTTCTACATGGTGCCGCCAATGTTGCAACGCTGGGTCTTTGGGAGTTGGTTGGTACGCCGACTGAAATCACCTTTAGTGGTAACGATATGGCTTTTCAGGTGCAGTACGATGAGAGTGATGTGATTGAAGAGGTGGTTATTATTAAAAAGGAATAAATGATAATTCAATATCAGCACTTGAAAAATGATCAAAAATAACCTCCGGTATAAACCGGAGGTTAAGGGAGGGATACCGCAAGTAAATCAAATCATATACTTCTGAACGAATAGCAAAAAATTCAACCTGCCTATTCCAGTTCAATATACTTCGCAAACATGGCTGATCGAACACGATCTGTTGTCAATATTAGTTTGCGATGTCTGTAAAATCAATGTGACAAAATGTCGCACTACTCCAAAATTTAAACAAAAGCCTGATACAAATTGATCTTTCGAGAATCTTGATTGCAAGGTGCGACAATTTGTCGCATTGTAATTCATGATCGGGGGTTGGATAATCCAGTCAGCGGATAGAGTAAATGAGAATACATTGAATGCGGTAAGTACAATGTGAAACTGTGGTTTCAAGATTCTAGAAGCTTAAGACAAAGATTGCATTGGGTTGCAAAAATCAGAAAAAACAGAGTATCAGATTCATCTGAACTAACGAAAAGAGGAATTGGAATGGCAAGCCATAATAAAATTAAATTTGTAGCAGGCTCAGTGATTGCTGCGGCAATATCAGTCATCGGGCAAAATGTATTCGCGCATACTGTGCTTGAAGTACCGTCTATCGCTGAAGGTGTCAGAGCATCGAATAATGTTGTCGTCGGACATGGTTGTGGGGAAATCAATGTCATCGGTACCAGCGTAGTGTTCCCTGATGGCGTGGATTCGACCATCACCGTTGATGGTCAGCCGCATACCGGTGCGTTGACCGATTTTATCCAAAACTGGGGAAACTTGAATCAGAAAATATTTAGCAAAGCTGTCTTTACCTTTCAGGGTGAAAAAGTGGATGCCAATGGCAATGTTTCCGGTTTCTGGGCCGGCGGTGGCGATTCCTTACCGCATGATATGGCAGGTTTTATTCCTTTTAGAACCAGCGCAGCGATTATCGAACCAACCTCTTGCGCAGCCAGCGTGAAATTCCATGTATCGATCGTCGATATTTGTGAAATTACACCGGTTGATGGATTTAGTGATGAAACAGTTAATCGGTGGACCCTGGCGGGATTGGGCACACCTTATGATCGCCCGGAAGATGGTGCAGCTTCATTGACTATTACACGGAGCGAAACTAATCCTTTGCCGGAGTCTTGTGGAGGAACAGGTCAGGTTGTTGAAGTTAAGCCATCAGCAGCGCAAATCAATCGGGATATGCCAATTATTTTTAATGGCAGTCAAGTTTGGCCGCAATAATTTGCACCATACTCTATAGGCAAGGCGATCGCAGGCGTGTAAAAACGTCCGCGATTGGAACATTAAAGGTGGTAATTAAGTATGAAAGCTATCGATGAGGTATGATCATGGCACAACTATTTTTCCAAAAAGCATTAACCATTATTTTTACTTTAACTGCGCTTGGGGTTGCAGGTGTCAGTCATGCACATGATGCCGGGGCCACTATGGATCCTGAGGGTAATATCGCCAGTTTTACCGGCTATGCGCAAGTTACTTGTTCCTTGGATACTCACCGTTTGGTTGCCAGTGTTCAGGATACTTCGTTGCCACAAGCTAATTTATTCGTAAATTTGCAGATGATTAAAGGGATCAACGCAATCAGCACGACCGATCCGGTTTCCGGCGATGGCGTTTCTAGTCCCGAAGTGAGTATAGCGGGCGGTGGTGGCGTATATCTTTTGCTGGTGAATAAAACCGGTCCGGGTCCGCGCTCTTTTATTGTGTCATATCATTGTATGTCCATTAATAATGAGCATACGAACACGGATATCAAGGTTAATCAATTCCAATAATAGTTTTTATTTCTTCGTATCATAGTGTTATAGGATCATTGAGGTATTAGCTATGAAAAAAATTAAATTCTTTTGCTTTGCTGTTGCATTGCTATTCCTGTTTGCAAGTCCGTCTTTCGCGGAGCATCTGGAGCGGGCATCGTCTTCTTGTCACTTGACTACACTGGATGGTGAACCCACCTATGATCTGCAGGAATTGAAAGGTAAAGTGGTCTACATGGATTTTTGGGCGTCGTGGTGTCCGCCATGCATAAAATCTTTCCCGTTTCTGAATCAATTGGAGCAGGATTTGAAGGATGAAGGTTTGCATGTGGTCGGTATCAACTTGGATGAAAAAGTTACCGATGCGCAAGCATTTCTTGCCAAAAACCCGGTTGATTTTTCGATTGTTGCGGATCCCAGTAAACAATGCGCCCAGGTATTTGAGCTGATGGCGATGCCAACATCGTATTTGATCGATCGCAATGGAAACATTCGCCATGTTCATCAAGGATTTCGTTCGGGTGAGTCAGAAGAATTACGTGCGCTGATTACACAATTACTGAAAGAGTAGATCCTTGGCCTCAAGATTTGCGTATTTCCAACTCCAATGATCAGACGAAATAATCGCGTTATAATTGCGCACTATTTAATTCTTGCAGTGTGTGCTGTTTTGTCAGGCTGCAAGAGCGTGGCGCCTTGGGAGCGTGGCAATCTGGCAAAAATGCAGATGGAAATAGATCCCCATCCTTTGCAAAGCGAACTCCAATCCCACAACTATAGCAGCCGGGAAGCAGCGCCCAGTCATAAATCCTCTTCCGGTGGCGGGGGGTGTGGCTGCTATTAAAGCTAAGTTCTTTCCGGAATGGCCATTGAGGTAACACAATTTGCATCGAAACAGTAAGAAGCCTCAGCGTCAGCGCGGATATCGGTCATTCATCAGCACCACGGAGTTAGTTCCATCAGCAAAATCAAGAAATACACTCCAGGCATTGACTTCCGCAGCATTGGTTTTGCCCGGCTTGTTATTATCGCCGGAGCATGCAACAGGAAAAGATCGGGTCAATTTTCAATACAGCCGTTATCAGGAAGGCGAGCGCAATCTATTTGGCGCACCCAATAATTTAAAACCCATTTCCGCTGATGTTTTGCACGGTAGCGGGATTTTTTCGCTCAGCGACCGCACCAAATTTACGTTTGGATATACCCAAGACACGTGGTCCGGTGCAACGCCGGTCACTATTACGCCATTGGCCACCGATGGGGGTAATCGTCCCTATACAGTTAATGGGACAGTGGTTGGTGCTTCGCCCATTCTCAACAGCAATATACTTTTAGACCAGGATTTGAATCCTATCGGACGCGATCCCATCACCAAGCAATTAACGGGCGATGTGGATACCCGATCAGTATTGGTAATGTCGTCAGCTTCTCCGGAAACACGCCGCCAGGCTAATTTTGGATTGAGTCATGAATGGAATGAGGCAGCAATCAATGTGGGGGGGGATTCTCCCGGGAAAGGGATTATCAATCAAGTTTTGGTTCTATTGGCGGGCGGTTGGATTTTAATCAGAAACTCACCAGTGTTAAATGGGGAGGGGGTTATACATCCAGCAAGATTGGCGCCATTCTCGATCATGATTCATCGCCCTATATCACCAAAACTGCGTATGAGTCGCAGATTGTCAGGCGCAGCGGTTCGGAGATTCTGCGAGGCGACCGGCAAGATTGGGTAACGAATATTGGTTTAACCCAGGTACTTAACAAGAACGCATTGATCGATGCCAATATTAGTTATACGCACAGTTCCGGCTTCCTGGAAAATCCCTATAAGGCTACTTCGATCATTTTTATTGATCCGGCTAACTTGAACAACAATTCAATTACGGGTGATGTACGTGCATTGATCGAGCAACGTCCCGATAGACGTAATCAGGTTGCTCTGAATGCCAAATACATTCAATATATCAATCCGTTTAATGCCGCGATGCATGTGGGTTACCGGTTATCGGTTGACGATTGGGGGGTCAATACGCATACGTTTGATGCCAGCTGGGTGCAACCGATTGGCAGCAGTGGGTGGACGCTGACACCGCGGATTCGTTACTACTCGCAAGATTCTGCCAGTTTTTACCAACCTTATTTATTTTCTCAACAAGCCTTCAATAAGCAAGCTGTGGATAATTTAGGGCGGAAAGTCTGGATTGATCAAAATAATCCTGCACGTCAATATTTTGGCGAGACTCAATTTGATCTGGTTGATCAAAATGGCAATCCGGTCGACCTCTCGGTTGGTGCTGCGCCTAAAATGGTTGCATATGATTCCGGAAAATTACCCGATCATTTCTCCAGCGATCATCGTCTGGCGGGATTTGGCGCATTAAGCGGTGGTGTGATATTAAATAAAATGCTCGGCAAAGGCGTCGCGCTGGAAGCCGGTTTTGAATACTATACCCGCGCGAGCTCGATGCAGGTTGGCAGTGGTGGGAACAACAGTTTTGCCGATTTTGATTATTATGTGGCAAATGCAGCGATAAAGTTTGATATTGAACCGGCCACTTCCCTGCCCATGGTTGGTTCCGGTGGGTCTTCCACATCGCATGCGCATGCGTCGCCGCATCATCACGCCCAACCTCCCGCAGGGGTTATGTTTGGTCATATGCTCGATAAATCCGGAGATTTCATGGCAGGCTATCGATTTATGTACAATTGGACCGGTGGAAATATGATGCAGGGTACGCACAAGGTGAATGATCAAACTATTGTCGACCAGGGTTGCAACAGCGAATCTTGCCGGTTTGTGCCGACATTCATGGATATGCGCATGCATATGGTTGATCTCATGTATGCCCCGACGCAGTGGTTCAACGTCATGTTAATGCCGACATTTATGGATATGGATATGAATTTGCGCAGGCTGGACGGGGCTCCGTCCCCTAAACCGGGCGTACATGAACATACCGGTGCGGCCGGGCATGAGACCGGCGCAGTGGGAGATACTTATTTTTCATCACTGATAAAATTGCTGGATATTCCCGGTCATCGTGTACACGTGAATCTTGGATTCAGCGCACCGACTGGAAAAGTGGATATCGAACTTCGCCGCATCGCTAAGATTGATGGTGGATTGATCCATTTCGGCATGCAATTGGGGAGTGGCACCTGGGATTTTACCCCGAGCCTGACTTATGCGGGTGACCATAACCGTTGGTCGTGGGGTACGCAATTCAGCGGTATCAAGCGTCTGGAAGCACAAAATAAATCCGGCTATCGCTTGGGTGACCAGTTTCAGGCGACAACCTGGGGCGGCTACGACTTGATACATTGGTTGACTGCCACAGTACGAGGTGCTTACACATGGCAAGATGCGATACATCGGGATTTTAACCAATTCAATGCGCGTATCGGCCCAATGGATTTTCCATCCAATTACGGCGGACAATTTTTTGATCTGGGGTTTGGTGTCAATGCGCGGATTCCAGACGGTCGCTTTGCCGGAAACCGGTTCGGAGTTGAGTGGTTACAACCCGTCAGGAGCGATTTCAATGGATTTCAGCTTGATCGGCAGGGAATGTTATCAGCAACCTGGAGTTATCAGTTTTAAACGGATTGAGTCATTAAATAATAATTTACCGGATGGTCGTTTGATATGTGATGACGCAATTAAAGTATTATCACTATGATTTCAGTGCAATGGGCTCGCCTTGCTCGATCCAGCTTTACGCCCGTCATGAAAAAAAGGTCAAGTACGCCGCCAAATTAGTTATAGATGATGTATATCGCCTGGAAGCAAAATACTCTCGATACCGCACTGACAGCTTTCTATCCGATATAAACCGCATTGCAAAGCAGGGCGGTCACATTGGTGTCGATGATGAAACTGCCGGATTGCTTGATTATGCCAACACTTGTTATCAGCAAAGCGATGGCTTGTTTGACATCACTTCCGGGATTTTGCGGCGCGCCTGGAATTTTAAGTCTGGAAATATACCTGATCCGGAAGTGATTCAATTGCTTCTAAATAAAATAGGCTGGCATAAAATCAGTTGGCAGCGCCCGGTTCTGAAGTTTATGGCTCCGGATATGGAAATTGATTTCGGCGGGGTGGTCAAGGAATACGCTGTTGATCGTGCTGCTTCATTATGCTGGGATGCCGGCATACATCATGGACTGATTAATCTTGGAGGGGATATCAGAGTCATCGGAGCGCATCCGGACACCAGTCCTTGGCGTATTGCCATCCGCCATCCGCGTAATCCGGAGGGTATACTGCAAACACTTTTACTGCATTCCGGCGCATTGGCTAGCAGCGGGGATTATGAACGGTGCATCACACTGAATGGTATTCGATATGGTCATGTGCTCAATCCAAAAACCGGCTGGCCAGTGCATTATATGGCGGCAGTCAGCGTATTGGGTGAATTCTGCGTGGTTGCCGGCAGTGCGTCGACTATTGGCATGTTGAAAGGAGAGGATGGAGCCGAATGGCTCAATACTTTGGGTTTGCCACACCTGTGGGTAAATGTGAATGGGGAATCCGGAGGGTCATTGATGGCGTAAGCAGAAATATATGATTTGGCTCTACCTATTTTCTGAAAAATGATTAAACTGCTAGAGTTTAATTACATTCATTAATGAGCCATTTTATGACACTAGGGTATTTTAATTTAGCCATCCTGACCAGCGTTGCAACGCTGTTTTTTTGTGTATCTACTGTCAAAGCACAACCGGAAGAATGCGTTGATTTGACGGCACCCGTTACGTTGATTGAGTCCAGTGGTTTGGTGTGTTTGCAAAAAATTATCGTGAGCGATTCATTTGGTGATCAGATATATAAAGCATCGTTACAGTGGTTGGGGGTGGATAATCCGAACCGGTTTTTATTGCTGAGCGCAGAGTTCGACGATGCTTCCGAAGCGCATAGCCCAACGTTTTCTTTTCTCACAGGCGTGCTGACTTTGCCTAAGGTTGATTTTCCCAAGCGTTATGGGACGGAGCGTTATACGGTGAGCTTGAGCTGGGTGACCGATGCCGATGATGCGACAGTGGATGCCGTTTCCGTGTTCGAACTGAATTCGGTCGCGGTGTACAACAATCCCGATTATGTGCCCAATGTCACTTGGAAACCCTATGGTATGTTGTTTCCTGAAGAACGGCGTGCGGTCGATTTGCTGGCACAGTCCATTCCTTATGCGCAACTCGCTGACGCCATATACGATTTTGATAACGTAACGATTGGTTCCTGGGAGCTGATTGAATCCACTGGGACAAGTTCGGGGATGGATGCAGGCGTTTTTATAGATCGTGATACGGGCGAATTGGCACTGGTATTCCGTGGCACGGAAACGTGCGATTTTCCATGCTCATTTAAGGAACTGGAAGATACCGCACGGGATGCCATAGCGGATATCGCCATAGGTACGGGGACGGTGAGTGATCAGTTTAAAGATGCCTTTAGATTTGCTCAGGATGTGGTCAAGCGGAATCCCGGTGTAAAAATCACAGTAGTGGGACATTCATTAGGCGGTGGGTTAGCGCAAGCGATTGGTGCTGCTCTGGGATTGAAAACATTTGCATTCAATTCCTCTCCCGTTCCGGATCACTTTTTTGACACTTATACTGTTTCATTGAGCAATGAACAATTGCAAGAATTAATTCATGTGATTGCCGATGTCCATGACCCGGTCTCCAATACCGATGAAACAGGAAAGATATATTTGGATTCGCATCATGTCACACCCTTGATTCAATTTAATTTTGAGTTGCGAGAGATTTTACCTACTCGCAATGTGGATCTGGAAGACTTGAGGTTTGGCCGCCATAGTATTGCCAGGCTCACCGATAATGCGACCAAGCTCATGGCTATTTATCAAGAAGGGTGGTAACGAACGATTACTTCAAGCATTGAAATCATTTCCCTTGGGAACGGCGAATGTGTTGGAAATACACAATTGATTTCGCACAATGATAGGGTACTCAATAGCATAATTGGATATAAGTCAGCCGGATAGTTGCAATTTATTGCTTGATTCCTTGTCTGATAACGATGTCATGAATCAACAAGAGAATGCACGATGACAACTATTCGTTCTCCCGCAGTCGCCGGACTTTTTTATCCTGCTGATGAACACCAGTTGAGGCAGGATGTGCAATTCCTGCTTGAAAAAGCAGATCGGCATGACCTAAAGTCAAAAGCTTTAATCGTTCCACATGCCGGATATCAATATTCAGGTGCCATTGCGGCAGCAGCTTATGCCAGTTTGCGCGTGGCCGCTGCAAACATAAAGCGCGTAGTACTGTTAGGGCCAGCACATCGGGTAGCTATGCAAGGTCTGGCTTTGCCAGGTGTGGATGTTTTTACCACCCCACTGGGCGGCGTAAACGTGGATACCGATTTAGTTAATGCAATCGCTCATTTGCCGCAAGTCAGCATTAGCAGAGCAGCCCATGCATTGGAGCATTCTCTGGAAGTGCAGCTTCCGTTCCTGCAAAGTGTATTGAATGAATTCACCCTCCTGCCATTAGCGATTGGTATGGCATCAGCCGAAGAAGTGGCTGAAGTGTTGGATTATCTCTGGGGGGGTGAAGAAACGTTGATTGTGATCAGTTCCGACTTGTCGCATTTTTTACCCTATGCAACTGCGCAGCATATCGATAATCAAACAGTGCAATTCATCCTGCAATTACAGCAGCCGATTGCATCCGATCATGCCTGTGGAAGCATAGCGATCAATGGTTTGATAATTGCAGCGCAGAAACACGGCTTAATACCGCATTTGCTGGATTTGAGGAATTCCGGAGATACCGCGGGAACCCGTGATCAAGTAGTCGGTTACGCAGCTATTGCGTTTGGCCAAAGAAAGTAATCATGGTGTGTGATAACGCTCCACAAGGAGGAATTTTACTGCAAATTGCACGTGCATCTATTGCACGTGCCTTGCATGTTCCTTGTGCGGCGGTAGCTGTGGAGGAACATATGTCTTGGCTGTGTAAGCCGGGAGCAACTTTTGTCACTTTAATTCAATACGGTGAATTGCGAGGTTGTGCCGGTTCTCTAAAGGCGTATGATCCAGTGCTTGAAGATGTTAGCAATAATGCGGTCATCGCTGCATTGCATGATCCTCGTTTCTTGCCGCTGGTAAAGAATGAGCTCGATACAATAAAGATTGAAGTTTCATTGTTATCGCAATTGCAGCTAATAAATTTTACCAGCGAAGCCGATGCCTTAGCCCAATTGCATCCGAATATTGATGGCATTGTGCTCGAATATGAGCTTCATCGCAGCACATTTCTGCCTCAGGTATGGGAAGACCTGCCTGAACCTCGACAATTTCTTGCCAAGCTAAAACTGAAAGCCCGTTTATCTGAAGATTTCTGGTCTGAGAAGATTCAGTTATCTCGATATACTGTCAGAAAATGGCGGGAAATAGATAATTTTAAGGAGTGTGCACATGGATGAGCCGATTAGTGCGATTCAGCAACATCCCGCCAAGTATTGGCATTTACTGGATGATGGACGGATTCAATGTGATTTATGTCCGCGTGATTGCAAGCTGCACGATGGGCAGCGTGGAACGTGCTTTGTTCGCGGGCGTGTCGGTGCTGCTATGGTGCTGACAACTTATGGACGTTCATCCGGTTTTTGTGTTGATCCGATCGAGAAAAAACCATTGAATCAATTTTATCCTGGTAGCAGTATTTTATCTTTTGGTACAGCAGGTTGTAATCTCGCATGCAAATTTTGCCAGAACTGGGATATTTCAAAATCGCGGAGCTTTGATAAATTGCAGGATCAGGCCAGCCCCGAAGCAATTGCAAGCTATGCCAGGCAGTATGGCTGCAAAAGTGTTGCATTCACCTACAACGATCCAGTGATTTTTGCTGAATATGCGATGGATGTTGCCGATGCTTGCCATGCTGAGGGTCTCAAAACAGTTGCTGTGACTGCAGGCTATATTCATGCTCAACCGCGCCGCGACTTTTTTGCCAAAATGGATGCGACCAATGTTGATCTCAAGGCTTTTACCGAAGAATTCTATGTCAAGCAAACAGGATCGCATCTACAGCCTGTATTAGATACCTTAAAATACCTGAGGCATGAAACCGATGTATGGCTTGAGTTGACAACGTTATTGATTCCCGGTTTAAATGATTCAGATCAGGAAATCAGCGCGATGAGCGAGTGGATCATTAAAGAATTGGGTACTGATGTGCCGCTGCACTTTAGCGTTTTTCATCCGGATTACAAACTGCGGGATCTACCGCAGACACCGGTTGAAACCGTAATCAGAGCGCGCGATATTGCATTGAATGCCGGGATAAACTACGTGTATACCGGAAATGTGCATTTTATCGAGGGCGATACCACTTTTTGTCCGTTCTGCAAGGGTGAATTAATCGTGCGCGATTGGTATGAAATTAAACAATATCATTTAACGTCTGACGGACATTGCGCCAATTGTAATGCCGCAATTGCAGGTCATTATGATCAATTTTCCGCTCAATTCGGCCGACAGCGTATTCCGGTCAGAATGGGAACAGCGGTATGACAATGCTAAGATTCGGCTGCTCCGGGAGAATTTCCAGACAAGCATTGTAGTACAGCAATCACCAGTTAGTTACCGAATATTAGCGTTAAAGATAATATCTCTATAATTAATTATAAATAAGTAATTTTATTTATCTGTTTTATTCAGGTTCATCGATCATGAATTGAAAACCTGCATCATTCAAGTCATCCAGCTCTAGCGCACTATCTACCTCGGTTTCAGCTTCTAACCAATCTTGTACCATATCGGTATCATTATTGCTAAATCCCCGTTTTTCGGCGCGGTAATAGGCTGAGGTTGCAATTGCTTCCTCGCGATCCATTAATTGATCTTTATGGGTTATCGGATTGGTCAGTATATTTCGTTCGTTTTTAGATAATTTTGTATGGGATTTCTTGCTTACCATTTCATTCAATTTGCTAGGCATTTGAGAATTCTCCTTTATTTTCTTGAGCAACGGGCATATCTGCTGATTACACTTCATGTTACTCATCCAATTTACCAAAGGATTGAGAAATTATCGTTGTTGCTGCAATGATGTTAAGATCGCTGTCAAGGTACTGAATAGCGAAACATAGATTATATTTCTCGCCTTTCTTCAGACTTGCGCTCCGATGTTTTTCCACAATTTTTAGATACATAACAAAAATAAAATCAGCGTGTGTTGTCCATTGATGTGTATTTTAATAAAGGCTTTTAGTAACCGATTTGATATGAATCAATACTTGTGGAGAAAGTAAGTAAAATACTCCGCCTGTACTTGCAACGGGGTATTTTAGGCGGATTCCTTAATCCTGGATGAGGATTGTTTCTGGTAATCTTTTGAGAATTCTGTATACATTCCTAACGTAGCGCAGATTTTCTGAAATTCGCTACGGATACTAGCGGGAGATCTTTTTAAGTATGCAGCAAGAATTCGAGTATCTGTCGTTTCCAGAGTTAAACTTGCTTCCAGTAGTTCACGCAGGAATGGTGTTAATAGTCTTTTGCCATCCAATGTTTCAATGAGGCGTGCCGCATGCATTTTTGCACGCCTTAGCTGACCCGTTTCATAAAACTGCGAGTTATTTTTGCGTCGATTTAACTGATAATTAATATTGCGTTGGGTTTCAATTGAAAGTTGTTTCATCCGGAACGCTCCTTGTGTAAGGTGATAGCATCCAGGGTAGCAAAGTTATATGACAGGGATATAACAGAATGTAACCAGCTTTTTGGTATTACGAGATCCCCAGGTTGGTAAAACTATAATGCGTGAAGTTATCGCTCTTCATTTCTGCACATGATTAAGAAACTGCGGAATTTTTTTGGAATCATGCCAATCAACCGGATAACGCCTAATATTCCCGGTTGATTGAAATCACTCATTCATTATGGGCGATGCCGAACTTCTTTTTTCTGCTCGTATCTGACTAACTTGGCAAGATCAAGCAATGATTCGGATAACCATTGCAGGGCATCATCTAACGTTAAAATACCAATTAATTCGCCGGCATCATCAACTATCGGCAAGCGCCGAATGGTTTTGCGGCGCATTAATTCGATCGCCTCATGTATCTCGGTGCTCTCTTTTACGGTAAATATGTCGGGTACCATAATATCGCCGACCGTGATTACTGTTTCGTCCAATTCTGTTGCCATAACTTCGACAATCAAATCACGATCTGTGACCACTCCTACCGGCACGGCGCGGCCATTGGGTTTGTCGATTACTATGACAGCGCCCACATGAAACTGACGCATTAGTTTGGCGGCCTCTTGAACGGTTTCATCCCGTTGAATCACAATTACTTCACGATTACAAATTTCACCGATGGTCATTTTATGCTCTCCTTTCATGTTATCTGAATAAAACAGCTGCATGGATCGATTAATGCGACCAATGAACGTGTAAAAAGTTTTCTGCCTGGTAAAGATGGATATGTGGGTTTTCTATTTTTTCTAAATGAAATTTCATACGCGGAAATGTTCTTTGTGTGCTGATAGTCAGCTTTCTCTTTCTTTGAAACAACAGATTTAATTCGGACATGAAGCCGCCTCTTATTTTGATTGGATAAAAGCCTTATTAACATGATTAATACTGCAACTACATCTTGATCGCTTTGATGATTTTGTCAAGCATTTCAAAGGTGCTTGTTTATCAATTCCAGGCTATTGTCACATACTGATTCTGTAACTTATTGGAAGGATAGAGAATGATTATTGCAGGTAAATAGATTGACACTGATTCATGCTTTTATTACGCTAGAACCACTGCATGATTCTTTCATGACCACCCTGTAATGAAGCAGAGTGGAGTGTATTGTGTCATTTCCCTCGAATTTTTATAGAGTCAGTCAGTATTATTTGAATTTCCAACAAGTGATCGCTTGTGTCTTGCCAATTCAACCAACCCAGCCAAATCAGCCATGAATTAGCTGTAATTGCCGATGATTACATTGATGAAAATTTGCCGGAGTGAACCATAATCGTAATTATTAATCGAATCGCTCATTAACTTTGGCTTTACTTTTTACATAATAACGATTGATTTATGTATTTCGATAAAATCTATAAATTACAGACAGGCGTAAGTTTCAAAATTTCAACCTTTGCTTTACAAGAATTGATTGCTAACGCCATCACTAGACAAAAATTTCCTGAATTGAAAAGCATACGCAGTACCACAGATCTTCATGATTATTTATCGGTTATTGTTTGTGATGGGGTTGAGGGTTTAATTGATAGGCGGCAGCGTTGGTTAGATCATAAGATCAAATCTGCCTTAACTGCAGGACACCCAGTTTCATTTCATAATTTCTGCAATCTTTTTTGGCGTAATCTTGATGAAGATGATCCAGATGGCGATGAATGGCACCAATTAATGGCCAGTGATCAATTCTATTTACAATTGACCATTCTACTCAATAAATTGCGTATAGTGGAACGAAGTTTGTTGCAACATAAAGATATTACGCCAGATTTGTTCTTAGGCTCAACATAAGAGCAGATTGAGGGAGTTAATGGTTAGAGCATTTACAAACCTGCATTGCAAAGTGAATTAATTCCCAACTAATCCTATTTAAAGTATTTTTCTATCAATATTCTCAAGATGGATAGTTCTTGGGTTCATGATATTATGAATTTTATCGATTATTCTGTGTGTGGAAATCCACAACAAATAGTGCAAGCACCTGTGTTCACTTGATTTCTGTCATTATCGGATACAGCCATAGTGTGTAAGGCTAGTTTCCGATTACCGGAGCACAAGTGACTAACGCAGTGCAAAGCCTCCTTAAGTAATAAAAAATATCAAATACTCAAATAATTACGAATCTTTTGATGTAAGGCGAATTCCTACATTGCGATAAGAAGACTACCTAGCTTCGTTTAAGTCTAACTTCCATTTACTTCCGCTGCGCCATAATTGAAAATCTCTCCTACACGAACACGTGTTTTCGACTAAAAATTTATTTATTTTAGGGGTGATTAAATGCAAACAGATCAAATGTTGGATGAAATCAGGGATATTAACTTAAGCTATCTATTGCTTGCAAAGCAAATGCTGCATGATGATAGGGTATCCGCCATGTATCGGCTGGGTATTAATCAGGATCTGGCTGATATCCTGGATAAGCTAACTTCTGCACAGTTAATTAAAATGGCTGCCTCAAATATGCTACTTTGTCGTTTCCGTTTTGATGATCGTTTGATTGCTGAAATGTTATCCACCGATAGCCGTGAGCAATCTGTCTCTAAGTCGCATGTGGCTATTTTGATGGCCGGAAAGCCTGCAGAAGCTGTAGCGTAAAAACAAGCATATAAAGAGGGTTGATCCCATGCGCAATCGAAGCATTATCACCGAAGCCAAGCAAATTCAACTGGCAACTGAATTGATTCAATTAGGGGCTCGATTACAGGTATTGGAAATGAACACGGATCTGAGTCGAGAACGATTAGTAAAGTTATATAAAGAAATTAGAGGGGTATCGCCTCCCAAGGGTATGCTGCCTTATTCAGAAGATTGGTTTATAAGCTGGCAGCCTAATATGCATTCTTCGCTGTTTATTAACATATACAATTATGTAATTGAAAATACAGGGATTAGTGGTATTTATGCATTAATTAAAAGTTATAGGCTCTATGATGAGCATGTTAAAGTCAATCAATTAGAAAAGGTCTTAAGCTTAACGCGTGCGTGGACCTTAGCGCGTTTTGTTGAAAGTGGGGTGTTGTGCATAGCGCCTTGTGTAAATTGCCACGGCAAGTATGTAGTGCATTCACTGGAAATTCATTCAAATCACGTGTGTGGTTTGTGTAATATACCTTCACGAGCAGGAAAAACTAAAAAAGCAGCAATGGCCGCGCTTCATTAAGATACAAAATATAAATCTGCTGAATTAGGTGAGCTTATTTCAGCAGATTCTTCATCCGACTTAATGCTTGTTTAAGATTTTCCATTGAAGTGGCAAAAGATAGCCGCATATACCCTTCGCATCCAAACGCAGAGCCTGGAACTACGGCAACACCGGCTTTCTCCAGAAGATATTCGCTAAACACAATATCATTGGGTGTGTTTATCAGATTTTTCTCATATAACGTATTGATCGATTGACGAACATCCGCAAATGCATAGAATGCACCTTGCGAAGGTAAGCACTGCACGCCGTTTACTTGATTTAATTGTTCGGTTACAAAAATATTACGTTCTTTGAACGCTGTGACCATTGGACGGATACACGATTGATCACCATTTAGTGCCGCTTCAGCAGCTGCTTGAGAAATGGAACTGGGGTTCGATGTACTTTGTGATTGAATATTTTCCATTGCTGAAATGATGTGCGCAGGTCCGCCACAATAACCGATACGCCATCCTGTCATTGAATAGGCCTTGGAAACACCATTGAGAACTATGGTTTGGGGAAATAAATCGGGACAGGCATTGGCAATATTTCCAAATCGTTGCCCAGTTAGCATTATATGCTCGTACATGTCGTCGGTGGCAATGATAATTTTGGGGTGTTTGCGTAAAACCTCACCCAATGCTTTGAGTTCATCCAAAGTATAGACTGCCCCGGAGGGATTGCTGGGGCTGTTGATAACAAACATTTTTGTTTTGGATGTAATGGCTGCTTCCAGTTGCTGTGCGGAAATCTTGAAATTCTGTTCGATTCCGGTACTGATAAACACAGGCTTACCTTCAGCGATTAACACAATGTCAGGATAGGAAACCCAGTAAGGTGCCGGAATAATCACTTCATCTCCCGGATTAATTACAGACAACACCAAGTTGAAGAAGCTTTGTTTACCTCCGCAGGAAACCAGAATTTGCTTGGCGTCAAAATAAAAATTATTTTCGCGTTTAAACTTGGCGACAATCGCACTTTTTAGTCCGGGAGTGCCGCCAACAGCGGTGTATTTCGTCTGGCCTTTATTAATTGCAGCAATCGCGGCATCTTTGATATGCTGGGGCGTATCAAAATCAGGCTCGCCCGCACCCAATCCGATAATATCCTTACCTTCGGATTTAAGCTTGGCGGCACGGGCCGTAACAGCAAGAGTGGGAGATGGTTTGATAGCTTGAACGCGACTAGAGAGTTCCACAAAAAATCCTCGCACTAAAATGAATAGGCCTGCATGTTAGAATGGTACAAAAACATAATATTCAGTCGGAATTATACCTGTGATCGTAACCTTCCCCAATAGTCCGTTCAAATTACATCAAGCATTTGCACCTGCAGGCGACCAACCTGCAGCTATCGCACAGCTAATTGAGGGAATACACGATGGTCTTGCATTTCAAACATTACTGGGTGTTACCGGTTCGGGGAAAACCTATACGATCGCCAATATGATCGCCCACTCAGGGCGTCCGGCAATTCTTATTGCGCCAAACAAAACACTGGCAGCACAACTTTATGCTGAGATGCGTGAATTCTTTCCGGAGAATGCCATTGAGTACTTTGTATCTTATTACGATTACTATCAACCGGAAGCTTATGTACCGGCACGGGATCTGTTTATCGAAAAAGATTCCAGCATCAACGAGCATATCGAACAGATGCGCCTGTCTGCGACAAAATCCTTGCTGGAGCGCGATGATGCAATTATCGTGGCTACGGTGTCCTGTATCTACGGTATCGGTGATCCGGTAGATTATCATGGCATGATTCTGCATTTGCGCAGCGGTGAGAAGATTTCCCAGCGTGATGTTATAAAGCGTTTGACCGAAATGCAATACGAACGTAATGAATTGGAATTCAAGCGCGGGGTATTTCGTGTAAGGGGCGACGTGGTGGATATTTTTCCGGCGGAAAATTCGGAAGCTGCGGTTAGGGTATCATTATTCGATGATGAAGTGGATAACTTGTCTCTATTTGACCCGCTGACTGGCCGCATGCTGCAGAAGTTATCGCGATTTACCGTCTATCCTTCCAGTCACTACGTGACGCCGCGTAGCACCACGTTACGCGCAATGGAAACTATTAAAGATGAACTGTGCGAGCGGCTGGAATATTACTATCAGGAGCATCGTCTGGTTGAAGCCCAGCGTCTTGAACAGAGAACAAGATTTGATTTGGAAATGCTTAATGAATTGGGATTCTGCAAAGGGATTGAAAATTATTCACGTCATCTTTCCGGCAAGAACCCGGGTGAACCGCCACCAACACTGCTGGATTACTTGCCATCCAATGCATTAATGATCATTGACGAGAGCCATGTCACTGTGCCGCAGATCGGAGGAATGTATAAGGGTGATCGTTCACGCAAGGAGAATCTGGTGAATTATGGTTTTCGCCTGCCATCCGCCTTGGATAATCGTCCATTGCGGTTTGAAGAATTTGAAAAAAGAATGCCGCAGACTGTTTTTGTATCGGCAACCCCCGCAAATTATGAGCATCAGCACAGCGGACAGATCGTCGAGCAGGTGGTACGGCCAACGGGCTTGGTCGATCCGATAATTGAGGTGCGTCAGGTAACGACTCAGGTTGATGATCTAATGTCCGAAGTTCACTTGCGTACTGCCAGGAATGAGCGTGTGCTGGTTACTACACTCACTAAGCGCATGGCGGAAGATTTAACCGATTATTTTTCGGATCACCAAATCAAGGTACGGTACTTACATTCTGATATCGATACGGTAGAACGCGTTGAAATTATCCGCGATTTGCGTTTGGGGCAGTTTGATGTGCTGGTTGGGATTAATTTGTTACGTGAAGGTTTGGATATTCCTGAAGTTTCACTGGTCGCGATATTGGACGCTGATAAGGAAGGCTTCCTGCGCTCGGAAAGGTCACTGATTCAAACTATCGGCCGTGCTGCCCGTCATATCAACGGCACGGCCATTTTGTACGCTGAAACCATAACCAGATCCATGCGTGTTGCGATTGATGAGACAAATCGCCGACGTCAGAAGCAGATAGACCATAACGTGCAGCATCAAATTATTCCCCGATCGGTGCATAAAAGAATTAAAGATCTCATCGATGGCGTTTATAACTATGAATCATCGCAGCAAAACCTCAAAGCAGCACAAACACAGGCACGTTATGATGCCATGAGTGAATCGCAATTGGCCAAGGAGATTCAACGTGTTGAAAAAAAAATGCTCAGTGCTGCAAAGAACTTGGAATTTGAACAAGCAGCACGCTATCGAGATGAACTGAAAAGTCTGAAGAATAAATTGCTGATCGGTTTTCCTGATATGACATAACCCGGTTATTTTTTAATCTGCGTAGAAGTCACAAAAACAATCGTGCTGAATGTGCGATTCAAAGTCTTGCTGGTAAAGTTGCTCATGACCATACTTCCAAAGTAGCGGATATGGTCGCCTTTATTTACCTGAGTCGTGGGTGCGGCAATCCAGAACTTATGTCCGCTATTCTCCAATTCCATATAGGTGTAACCGCCGGCATCCATCGTGTCAACAACAATTCCTTCATTGTCAGGCATCTTTTCTTTGGATTCTTGTGTATTCTGCGGCTCATGGTGTAAAGCCATGACACTGGAAGAATTGAATAACGAGCATCCGAGAAGGATGATGAGGGATAAAAATGAAATTTTCATGATACTCCATAGCAACGGTGTTGATCGGTGCAATATAATACACCTCGGCATTATTTAGTGCCAATAGTGGAAGATAGCGATGAGTATTTATCTTGGCGTACTTTTTCAAAAAAGCAAATAGCGGCCGCCGCCGCGACATTCAGGGATTCAGTTTTACCAGGCATGGTAATAGCGATATTCAGGTGTGCTGCTTGAATCATTTCTGCAGATAATCCAGCACCTTCATTGCCAAATAGAAAAGCCGTAGGTCCAGCCAATGAAATTTCAAAAAGATTCTTCGTGGCTTGTATCGAGGTGGCGATGACAGTTCCCGGAAACTGTTGCGCAATCTGTTTTAAGTTGCTATTTTCATAAATATGCAAAAAGAAATGTGCACCCATTGCAGCGCGTAATGTTTTGGGTGACCAGGCATCTGCGCAATGTTTTGACAGGTAGATATGGCTGGCATTGGCGGCGGCTGCCGAGCGCAATATCGAACCCAGATTTCCAGGATCCTGAATCGTTTCCAGTAGAACGCTAAGCACTTCTTTTCTGGTATGAGTTTTCCCTTGCAATGCTGGTTTTGAGATAAGCGCGAGAATTCCTGTAGGTGTCTTGACTGGAGATATTGCGCGAAATAACGAATCGCCGACAATAGTTATTTTCGGAGGTTTATATCCAAAAATTATGTCCATAAAATGTTTATTATCGGTATCTGCAAAATAAGATTCGCTGACGATCAGATTCTCGGGCTTGCCTAATATTGAACAATGAATTTGAATGAGATGAATGCCGTCAAGGAGTGTCAGGCCGGTTCTCTTGCGATATTGCGATGATTCTTCCAGCTTGATCAGTCGTTTAATAAGCGGGTGATCGCGTGAAGTGATAACTGGCATAAATAAATCCCGCAAGTATCGAAACTATTGCAGTAAAGTTCCGCAATTATTGATTTTTGTAGCGGTATTCTGCCGATAAAGCATGTGCTTGTAATCCCTCTCCCATCGCGAGCACTGAGGCAATTTCCCCTAACTTTGCAGCTCCCTGTTGCGAAACCTGGATCAAGCTGCTGCGTTTCTGAAAATCATATACCCCCAATGGGGAAGAGAAGCGTGCGGTTCTTGATGTCGGTAATACATGATTAGGACCGGCGCAATAATCTCCTAATGCTTCGCAAGTATGGCGGCCCATGAAAATAGCACCGGCATGACGGATTTTATCAATCCAGTTTTCTGGTTGCTCGATGGATAACTCAAGATGTTCAGGTGCGATGCGATTGGCAATTGCACAGGCTTCATCCAGATCGTGCACTTGAATCAAAGCGCCGCGATTTTCCAGTGAAGTGCGAATGACATCTCTGCGGGGCATTGTTGTCAACAAACGATTCAAGCTGTGCATTACCTGGTCGAGAAAATCAGCATCAGGTGATAACAATATCGATTGGGCTAGCTCATCGTGTTCGGCTTGGGAAAACAAATCCATAGCAATCCAGTCCGGATCGGTCCGGCCATCACAAATGACTAAAATTTCAGATGGTCCGGCGACCATGTCGATGCCGACGATACCGAACACCCTGCGTTTGGCGGCTGCAACATAAGCATTGCCCGGGCCGACAATTTTATCCACAGCGGGTACGGTTTCGGTACCATACGTCAATGCGCCGATAGCCTGAGCACCACCGATAGTGAATACACGATCCACTCGACTGATCGCCGCTGCCGCCAGAACCATATGATTCCTCTCGCCATTCGGTGTCGGTACGACCATGATCAATTCTTTTACCCCAGCAACTTTAGCCGGAATAGCGTTCATCAGAACCGAAGAAGGGTAGGAGGCTTTTCCTCCGGGAACATAGAGTCCGACACGATCCAATGGCGTTATTTTTTGACCTAATAACGTACCTTCCGAGTCGATATATTGCCATGAATGCATCAACTGTTTTTCATGGTAGCTGTGGACCCGCTCGGCTGCTTGTTCCAGAGCAGTTCGCTGGTTTGATGGCAAAACGGTCAGAGATTGCTGCAAATGATCCTGCGTAAGCTCAAAATCCTTACCGGAAACTGCTGATAGTCTGTCAAATCGATTGGTATACTCGATCAAGGCAGCATCTTTACGCTGCTTAATATCTGCAAGAATCTTGGATACGGTTAATTCGACTGCGTCGTCCTGAGCATTCTCGAATGCCAGAAGTTTCTCCAGATGGGAATCAAAATCAGAGTCTTTTGAATTAAATCGTTTTATTTCTATCATGGTTAAGAGGAATGAATGTCGAAAAATTATGGTTTGACAGCTGCAGAAAATGCATCCAATACCGGCTGGATGGTATCTCTTTTTAACTTTAAGGCTGCCTGATTAATAATCAATCTTGACGAAATGGCCATGATTTCTTCCACCGCTTTCAGATGGTTAGCTTTTAAGGTGCTACCGCTTGAGACGAGATCGACGATGGCATCCGCCAAGCCCACCAAAGGGGCTAATTCCATCGAACCATACAATTTTATCAGATCGACATGCACGCCTTTGGCAGCAAAATGTTCGCGCGCAGTTTGTACATATTTGGTGGCAATGCGTAGCCGCGCGCCTTGTCGAACCGCAGAGTCGTAATCAAAATCTTCAGGTGCTGCCACCATCATGCGGCAGCGTGCAATATTCAGGTCCAGTGGTTGGTAAAGCCCTGCACCCCCATGCTCCAGCAGCACATCCTTGCCGGCGATGCCAAGATCAGCAGCGCCATACTGCACATAAGTTGGCACATCCGATGCGCGTACTATGATCAGACGTACATTCGCTCGATTAGTAGAGAGAATCAGTTTGCGCGATGTTTCCGGGTTGTCCAGTGCCTCAATTCCTGCGGCATTGAGTATAGGTGCGGTGTCATCAAAGATTCGCCCTTTTGACAGGGCGATGGTGATATCAGTCATAAAAAAGTGGAATTACCCAAGATTAGCTGCAGCAAAATCCCAATTGATCAATTTCTCCAGAATTGCGTTCGCATAATCGGCACGGCGATTCTGATAATCCAGATAGTAAGCATGCTCCCAAACATCAATAGTCAATAATGGCCGGACATTTTTTGTCAGCGGGGTTTCGGCGTTGCCGGTTTTGACTAAGGCGATTTTATCGCCATCCTGAACCAACCATGCCCAACCGCTTCCAAACTGAGTCAATGCAGCTTGTGCAAATTCTTTTTTGCAAGCTTCCAGACTGCCGAATGAAGCTTCAATTTTTTGTTTCAGGGTCGATGAGGGTTCCCCGCCGCCATTGGGCTTCAAACTATGCCAATAGAACATATGATTCCAGACTTGTGCGGCATTATTGAAAATCGCAGCTTTTTCCGTTTGCCCGGCGGTTGCCTTGATGATTTGCTCCAAGGATTGTCCTGCCAGATCGCTGTTTGCCAGCAGATTATTCAAGTTGTCGACATAGGTTTTGTGATGTTTGCCATAGTGAAAACTCAGTGTATTTGAAGATATCACAGGTTGTAGCGCAGTATCCGAATAAGGCAATGGGGCCAGGACATACTGCGTCCCGGATTGTGCCGCTTGGGAAAAATTGTCAAGATTGACATTCGTCATAGTGCTCTCCTTATTAAATGGGATATTAGAGTTTATAGTAATTATTATTACCGAATTCAATCATGATCCGAAATAATGATCAATTTGCATTATTCGTTTCAGTGGTGAAAGTGATTTTATTGTAACCTGCCAAGCGCGCGGCTTCCATTACAGTAATCACAGATTGATGCGTAGCCTTGGCATCCGCACTGATGATAATAAAGGGATCGGGGCGATCCTTGGCTGCGAAAAGTAAAGCATCACGCAAGCTTTCAATACTGGAAAACTTGATGGGAATAAGATTGATGGTGTAATCTCCCAGTGCATTGACGGTTATGTCTATACTATTTGGCTTGTCAATATTTTTGTCGACTTCTTCAGCACTGGCTTGTGGGAGGCTGATTTCAAGTTCAGCAAATTTCGAATAGGTTGTCGTCACCACCAGAAAGATCAAAATCACCAGCAGCACGTCGATCATGGGTACCAGGTTGATTTCCGGTTCGTCACTATGTTTTCTGCGTTGAAAATTCATTCAAGGTCAAGCCGTCATTAAGAAAAAAGTAATGTCGCAAGCTTAATACATTGAATAGTCACATCAATGTAAAAGTGCAGCTGAAAATATACCTAGTATAATACCAGTTATAATTTTTATTGAAGCGATCAAAATAGATTGCACGATTATTATGCGGACTATATAAAATAGCCGGCCGTGTTTCAAAATATCCGTGTGTAACGTGCTATTAGATAATTATTATTAAACCTTAAATTCGATTAAAGTTATATGATTAAACCATTAGTGAGCATTGTCATGGGCAGCAAAAGCGATTGGGACGTGATGCGGCATGCGGTAGTTATTCTGGATGAATTCCAGATCACACATGAAGCCAAAGTGGTTTCAGCGCACCGTACGCCGGATTTGATGTTTCAATTTGCTGCAGAAGCCAGGGCGCGCGGCATCCGGTGCATCATCGCCGGAGCAGGAGGCGCGGCGCATCTGCCCGGCATGATTGCGGCAAAAACCACCTTGCCGGTTCTGGGTGTTCCGGTCAATTCCAAGCATTTACAAGGACTGGATTCATTGCTTTCGATTGTACAGATGCCCAAAGGAGTTCCTGTCGCTACGTTTGCCATCGGTGAAGCGGGGGCGGTCAATGCCGGGCTATTTGCGGTTGAACTACTGGCGGTGAATGACAATAAACTGAGTGATCAGTTAAGCCAATACCGGCAGAAGCAGGCTGAATCTGTACTGACTTCCGAACTGCCGAGATAATGCGCATCCTGCCTGGAGCCATGCTCGGTGTCCTTGGGGGCGGACAGCTCGGACGCATGTTTGTCCAAGCGGCACAACAGATGGGGTATCGGGTAACCGTTCTGGATCCGGCAATGGACAGTCCTGCCGGACAAGTAGCGGATGATTTTGTTTGTGCGGATTATGCCGATCATGCAGCGCTGATGAAACTCGGTAACCAATGCGCTGCAATTACCACCGAATTCGAAAATATTCCTGCAGAGTCGCTGCAAAAGCTCGCTGAATCTTGTATCGTCAGGCCGGATACCCGCAGTGTAGCTATCGCACAGAATCGCGTGCTGGAAAAGCAATTTCTGGCGGACAATGGTTTCTCCGTCGCACCGTTTGCCATCATTGCCCACCAACAGGATTTGGTTTCTCCGGATATTGCCCAGTTACTTCCCGGTATCCTGAAAATCAGTCAATTTGGTTACGATGGTAAAGGGCAGATGCCGGTTATCAGCTTTGATGAATTGACGATTGCTTATGATCAACTCGATCATGCGGTGTGCGTGCTAGAAAAATTTATGCCACTTAAAAGAGAATTATCGGTCGTGGTAGCGCGGGGCGGCGATGGGGAATTACAGATCTTTCCGGTATCCGAGAATCAGCATGTGAACGGTATCCTCGATATCAGCATTGTGCCGGCTAGGGTAGCGCCGCAACTTGCAAAGCAGGCACAAGACCTGACTTGCCGGTTGGTTGAGAAGATGGACTACCAAGGGGTGCTATGTGTCGAGTTTTTTGTGCTGCAGGATGATACGTTATTAATCAATGAGATCGCACCACGCCCGCATAACAGTGGGCATTATTCTATCAATGCTTGTATTACGTCGCAATTTGAGCAACAAGTACGAGCTTTATGTGGGCTTCCGCTGGGAGCCACCACGCAACACAGTGCGGCGGTGATGGTTAATTTGCTGGGCGATTTATGGCGCAATGGAAAACCAGACTGGCAACGGGTTTTGCAACACTCATCGGTCAAATTACATTTATACGGCAAAACTGCAGCGCGACCGGGTCGTAAAATGGGACACTATACCGTGTTGAGTAATGACATTGACAACGCATTACGAGAAGCGGGTCACATCAAAAAACAACTTGAGCATCACTGAATTTACTATCCATGACACAACTATCCGCTTTATTTGAAACGACGATCAAAAGCTTGCCTTTTTTACATCGCGGCAAAGTCAGGGATATATATGCTGTCGGTGACGATAAACTGCTCATCGTGCAAACTGACCGCTTATCCGCTTTCGACGTGATTCTGCCAACCGCTGTGCCCGGCAAAGGGAAGATTCTCACCGCGTTATCTCATTTCTGGTTTCAGAAACTTGCGCATATCTTACCCAATCACCTGACGGGCATCGCGCCGGAATCGATGGTGGCGGAAAGTGAACGTGAACAAGTACGCGACCGCGCATTTGTCATTCAACGCTTGAAACCATTGCCAATCGAAGCCATCGTGCGCGGCTATGTGGTTGGCTCCGGCTGGAAGGATTATCAGCAAACTGGCGCTATTTGCGGCATTCCGCTGCCATCCGGCCTGAAACTTGCTGATAAACTGCCCGGCGGCGCGATTTTCACCCCCTCCACCAAAGCGCCAGCCGGTGCGCATGATGAAAACATTGCTTTAACGGAAGTGGAACAGCAATTGGGCAAAGCACTCTCTGAAGAGGTCAGTGCAAAGGCCATCCAACTTTATACCGAAGCTGCCGATTATGCGCTGCAGCGCGGCATCATTATCGCCGATACCAAATTTGAATTCGGTCTGGACGATGCCGGTGAATTGTATTTGATCGATGAAGTATTGACACCCGACTCATCCCGCTTCTGGCCTGTTAGCCAATATCAACCCGGCCAAAACCCGCCGAGCTTCGACAAACAGTTTGTGCGCGACTGGTTGGAAAAACAGGATTGGAATAAAAAAGCCCCAGCGCCTGAGTTGCCGCAAGATATTTTGCAGCAGACGGTGGAGAAGTATCAGGAGGCGTTGCGGTTGTTGGTTGTATGAATTGGAGTTAGATCGTTTTTTCCTTACGCTAATATCTTTCACACATTTTTGTATCAAATTTTGGTCAGACTGGCATTTACTTGCTTATGCTAAAGTACCTTGATTCAATAGATCTTTTTTGTATTGACTTTGTTTGACACATATAATCTTTTTTTCCAGAATTTAAGATAGTAAATTCCTATGAGTAGTAGCATTGAGCAACTATCAGCAGAAAGTATAAAAGGCAGTGTGGATTTTGCGCTAATTGCTATTCGAGAAGATGAGTTTGCAGCTGTATTGCATTATTTCCCGTCGAACGCAGAAGTAAAAGGACAACATAGAACGTATGAAATTTCAGATTTCGAAACCGTTGATGGTTCTACTTATCGGGCAGCACTATTACGTAGCTTGGAACAAGGGCACAGTGCTGCACAATCCGCTACATCTGATGTAATTTCTGACCTTGATCCAGCTTGGATTGTGCTTGTTGGTATAGCTGGTGCTGTCCCTGAAGCTGAGTTTTCTCTCGGTGATGTCGTATTGGCGACACGCATGATCGACTTTAGCATTACTGCTGCCTTGGCTGATGGTACGAAAGAAACTGCCCACAGAGGTGCTCCTGCTCACAAAGCGGTTCAGGACTTTGTTATCCGCCTACCCGCTCTTAAGTCGAGATTGGGAGATTGGAATCATCCTTCCAAGCTTGGAGTCATCATTCCATCCGTTTCTATCGAAGAAGGACTTTCGCATATAACTGATGATGTTTGGAAGGATAACTTGCGACGTTCTCTAAGGTATCGCTTCGAACTCAATGAAGAAAATACACCAAGACTGCCCATTGTGACAGCGGCTCCTATCGCATCCGGAAATATGTTGATGAAAGATCATGTTCTTCTTCAAGATTGGCTGAAAAATGCGCGAGACCTAAAAGCAGTTGAAATGGAATTGCCAGGTGTATTTGAAGCAGCTCGTAGCATAGAGGGAGACATCCCAGTATTAGCTGTACGTGGCATTAGCGATATTGTTGGTTTTAAGCGAGATCCAGGTTGGACTGCGTTTGCCTGCAAAACAGCTGCTTCTCTGGCAAGAGCACTACTAAACTTAAAACCAATACCGCCACGTTCAGAACAACACTCGGATAATATTCCTAAAAATATTATCTCTAAACTTTCTTCTAAACATACGCCACTTGCAAATGGTGCAATAGCCGAGCATCACGGTGAAGATGTAAAAAATGCTCTCGATGCGATTCTCAGGCGTCGAGCATCGCCCGGTCAGGATACTCTCGCACAATTACATGAACTTGCCCGTTTTCTTGATGGTAGTGGAAAGTTTGCGGCAGCGCCTCTTCCCATAAAGGCAGAGGTGTATGACTGGATTGTGCGCATTGCAGCTAGCAATGGATATCTTGTTGATGCCGAAAATGCTCTGTCAAAACTTGTCGAGATGGACCTTCCAGCATCAATCACTGCACAAGCTTGGATGGAAGCGGCTCGCGGAGAGATCGACGCCGCTCTTCGCATGCTTCGCTCAGAAGATTCGGCAGCTGGTAGAAGTAACATCTTTGCGATTTTGCGTACAAAAAAAGGGGATACAGACGCACTTGCTTACCTAGATAAACTTGAAAGCATCAATCCGGATTTGTTTACAGCAATTGGGTGGACCAATGTTATGGGTTGTCTCGCAGTCAATGACAGGATAGAACAGGCAACAAATCTTATATCAATTTTGCCGGATGAAATGTTGTTAGAGTGCACTATTCTCAGATATTTCTGTGGGATGCTGTATGTTGCTAACTCTGTGCCAATGGATCTGCATAGAAGAGTGATTCATGAAGAATTTCTTGCGGTCAGCGATCATTTGCTCGAGGGTGATGAAGCGGAAAATTGGCGCAGTAAGGCTTACGAGGCTTTTGAGGCGTGTAGCCAAATTGCAAAGAATGCAGGCGATGAATCCCTCCTTGAACGATCAAAGACTTGGCTCCGCTGGCTTAGAATAGTGGATCCTGCGCACAGGAGAGAAGAGCTTGATGTGCTAAGGAACGACATGAATGATGGCAAAACAGCCGTGAAATTGATGCCGCTAGCACATGCGTTTGGTGTCAATTTCGATGTGTCAGCGCTGACTAAATACCTTGGTCGAGCTGAAATACTCGGTGGCCTCACACCTATAGAATTGAATGCGAAGGTATTACTGCTAAAGCATCTCGAGCAATATTCAGAACTTGCATCATTTATTGTTGATAATTGGAACAAACTTTTAGAAGTCGAATCTCTTCCGATTCTCGGCGGAACTTTGATTCAGGCTTATGTACAGGCAGGTGAATGTGGGCTTGCCGAAGATGTATTGGAGTTGTCCCAATTTGACGGACATTTTTTTCATGGAGTCGAGAGAGTCTCGACCTGTGAAAGCGAATTGTAGTCTATCGCGATTTGATTTTTCTCATTCAGTTTTCTCTCAAAATTGTTTGGTGATAAGTATCCCAGTCCAGAATGCCTGCGAGTGGGGTTGTACCATGACTCGATCCAGGTGAATATGGCCAGCCTTGCTTCAGTTTTATTTTTCCAGGAGCGCCTATCGATCAATTCACATTCTAGGCTGGCAAAAAAGCTTTCAGCCATCGCATTGTCGTAAGCATCCCCCACACTGCCCATGGAGGGACGCACACCCATTTCCCTGCATCGCTTGCCGAACTCAACACTGGTGTATTGACTACCCTGATCGCTGTGGTGAATCACTTTGCCCGGTTTACGAGTGATTAACGCCATGTTCAACGCACTGATCACCAGACTTGCTGTCATGGTTTCGCCGAAAGACCAGCCCACTACCTTACGGCTGAATACATCGATGACCACGGCTAGGTACAAAAACCCTGCCCAGGTAGGAATGTAAGTCATGTCCGCAACCCATAGTTGATTGATGCTAGCTGCCTTGAAATGACGTTGCACTAAATCCGGTGCAGGGTGGTCACGCTTATTCCGATGAGTCGTGATCACAAAGCCTCGCCTGCGACTCACTCCTTTAATTCCAGCTTCACGCATCAACCTGCCTACGCGCTTATGATTGACCCTGACTCCACGATCGGCTAACTCAACGGTAATGCGGGGGCGGCCATACGTACCATCGCTTGTACGGTATATAGCCATGATCTGCTCGATCAATCGACAGTTGGTAATGGCCCGTCGGCTGGGTGTGCGTTTTGCCCAGTCATAGTAACCGCTGTGCGATACACCAAGTGTTTCACATAGAACACGAGCCGGAAATTGAGCCCGGTTTGCCTTGATTAATTGGTACACCTTCCCTATCAATCCGTGTTGTTTGCAAACCAGGCCGTAGCCTTTGCCAATATGTCACGCTCCATCTCCACACGCTTGAGCTTCTTACGCAATTCCAGCAGCTCCTGCCGTTCGTTGGCACTCAAGGAAACAACACTCGATGTTGCAGCGAAAGCAATTGTCTGGCTTGATCTAATTGGTACACCTGCTGCTCGACACCAGGTTTGTATCGAAGTGTAGTGGCAACCAAATTCCTTGGATAATTGCTTGGGGCATTTGCCTAATGCTACCAATTCCACCATCTGCTGACGAAACTCCGGTGGGTAAGCAGGTTTGTAGTTTTGTGTCATATTTCTTCTCCTTTAAACAGAACATAATGTGTCCGTTCAAAGGGGGCAACTCCAGTATTGAAAACGAAGCAAGCAGAGCTTTATCCTGACGATATTCCGAGATTTCAATTAATGATTCAGCATTGTCGAGGAGAAGATCCGACAAAACAAGCCAAGGATAACTACGATGCATCTGGGAAGATAGAGGATCTTTCGAATCTCATCATAAGCCTTGAAAAAGCACAGCGCTGGGCGGAACTCATACCATATGCTTTAGAGATGTTTAAGCGGGAGCGGAATGTGGCGAATGTACTGCGCTATGTTACATGCCTGCGCAGAACGTATGCTCAAGACGAAGATATAGTTAATTTCCTTGATAGCTGTACCGATCTGGTAAAAAAAGAGCCAGAACTGATGTCAGCACAAGCATGGGCTCTATTTCATCTCGGGGAGTTAAAAAAATCAGAAGAAATCAACAATCAGCTGTTAAACATACGAAATAACATCAACGACCTAAGTTTGGATATTTATTTAAGTGTTCGGACAGGTGAATGGGAGAAACTTCCAGCGATATTGGATCGCGAATGGAATAGACGAAATGAACTTCCTGTTGCATTGCTGCTTGATCTTGCGCGATTGACCGTATTTAGTGCGAGAGAGCGAGCTTTACAACTTGTTAGAGAGTGCACTGAGCGGGAACCAAACAATCCGCGTTCGTTGCTTCAAGCCCACTCTGTAGCTATGGCTTTAGCGCAGGATGATATTGCGATGCCATTATTAAACAGAGTCAGACAATCTTCCAGAGAGGGGGATAACTTTATAAAAAGTTTATCGACCCGGGAGGTAGTTGAATTTATGCAAGATTCAGCGATTGGCTGGCGCAAGAAGAATGAACTGTTTAGAAATGGAAGTATTCCGATTCATTGGGCAGCTCATATTTTCAATGTTCCACTTAGCAGATTGCTGATTGCTATCCCGCGCGAGAATAAAGTACAAGCTGATGCACGAAGACGTCAACCTATCCCGATCAGAGCAGGAAACCGGCGTTCGATTAAGATGTTATCAGTAAAGAGATTAGCTCTCGATGTTACGTCCATTTTTATTCTAAATGAGCTTGGTTTTCTTGAACACCTTTTTGATGTTTTAGATGAAGCACTACTGTCTCCAAGATTTATGGAGATGCTTTTTTTTGAAGGGGAAAAAGTTAAATTTCACCAGCCTTCGAGAATTAAAGCTGCAAAGCCTTTACTTGAACTTCGTAGGAAGGAGCTTCGCGTGCTTGAGGAAACTGAAGGTCATCCCGATTTGGTTACAGCTGTGGGTGAAGAAGAAGCTGCCTTGCTGTGCGCAGCAAAGCGTTCTGGAGGTTTATACATTCATTCGGGAAAGCTCTACCGGATTGACTCTTACATGGAAGAAGAAGCGAAATTAGGAGATTTCTCTGAGAATCTCGCCAGTCCGGTTGTGGTGACCCATGCGCTATGTAATGAAGGACTTATCACAGAAAATAAACTGAAAACAGCATTAGAATATCTAAAATTGGTCAGCACAAGTGAAATGTCAGGAGCAACGCTTGCTCGAGCTGTACCTGTTTTCCTCGATAGAGTTTCAGCTGAATATTTCTCTAAAACTGAGTTATTGGAAGTTCTAATTAATTCGGGTAGAAAAGTATTCATCCACCCGGCTGCATTCGACGAATGGCAGGCTCTGGTTGATACTGAGCGATACTCTGAAGATATGATCGAAGCGCTAGAGAAAGTTCGCAGAGTTATCCGGGAAAAAATGACGGAAGGCAAGGTAAAGTTTCTTCGTGAGGGAAAAAAAAGCAATGACGAAGAGCATTTTGGTATCTCTGCATTATCGCTGGTTGATTTGCTAGAAGATGCTAGTCGAATTGATGCAGCATGCATAGATGATCGTATGCTTAACTCGAAGTCTATTCTTGAAGACAGATATGGCAGGAAAGTTGATTTGCTTTGCTCACTTGATGTTATTGATATGCTGGTGGAACGAGAGGCTGTCACAAAGACCGAGCGCACAGAAGCCATCCATAAGATGCGGGAATGGAGTTTTTCCACGCTACCTGTGGATGCAAATGAGCTCTTGGAGCAGTTATTGGAAAAGAAAGTGGGCGAGACTGGAATTCTCATGGAGTCAGCGAAACTTCGGGTTATACGGGAGTATCTGGCAAGGCTTCATTCCTCAGATTTTTTTTGTGCTCCATCGGATTTGGAATACTTGGACGAGCTTTGGCGAATTGGCCAGAAAGTCATTTGGGATTTATGGAAAGATGAAAAATCGGCCGTGGGCGATATTGTTGCGAGAGCAGATTGGGTGGTAGATCATATTATTCCTGATATTGAGCTGGCACTGCGCTTTGCTCCAGATGGGAAAGAACGAATGGAGGATATAGCTCTAGCCAGAATGATGACTGCTCTGGTGCCCGTGGAGATTCCAGGTGAACTCAGGATAGGTTACGCGGAATGGCTGGAAAGAAAGATCATTGCTCCTTATTTTCCGGCATGCTCGACCTTGATTGATAAGGCGTCGGAAAAAATTGCAGCGTGGGCGATGACGTGTGCGAAGGAGATTGCGAATGAAGCAGAAAATGAAATTGGAGAGCTTGGCAGCGGAGATGCTAATCAAGAAGTTACCAGGAACGATAATTCGTAAGCTTATAAATAATGAGGAGTTTTCTTCATTCTCACAGCTACGTTTAATTAGTTATAAAGAAATCGGCTCCTTTCATTACGAGAGTATTCTGGTTGCCTTGGAAAGGATTCAAAAGCGGGGTAAACGAGTAAGCATTTTTACGAAAGATAGCAAACATTTCTTTTTGGTACGCTCTCCAGAGGGTATTCGTATTGTTAATGCCGAGAATGAAGATGATAGTCGACTAATCCATGATCTGGCTTTTTTGTATCCAGATAAGGATATTCGTCTTGAAGCGCTCAATTATGTCATAAAACAGTGTTGGCCTTCACTGCCATCTAGGAGTTATTGGTTAAGAATTCTTGCAGATAGACCGTTGAGCGAAACCGAATTCTTTCAATTGATATCGGATATTAGCGAAAATCCTGGACGTTTTAAGTCTACGATGAAAAATAGTTGGCATTGTGGAGGCGAAATTGATGTCGCCACATTTTTCCCATCGTCCTTTATATATTACGAAGCCTTGATTGGGTCTTCCTCTGAAGGAATGAGTGCAGAGGATTGGATTGATAGTATTCTGATTCCGAAATTAGAGCAGCATATCGATCTATCGTTATCTGATGGATTGAGGTGTGCTTTGGCTTTGAACATCGATCTTAAGTTGTCGCCAGTAAAGTTGGTTAGTGATATACCGGCTTCCGAACTTCTTGTCGCGTTGAGCGCGCTCGTGGAAACACATTCACCATTGATATTACTCGGCATTATTGAAATCGCTATTTTTCACTTAGATAGCGATGCGAAATTCCTCGAGCTTGCGTCTGAAGCACTGGAGCGTCTATTAGGTAAGAAGTCGGAAGAATCAGGAATTATATATGCGTGGATAATGATGCCGTCTATTGTTAAGACTGGTTTGAGTCGAATGAGTGTCGATGAGAAATTCTGGCATTATCCTCCGTATTGGCGCGGATTGGCTGCATTTGCTCATGCCAATATACTCATTGAGACATTGGAAATGGATTCAAAGGAGGCCGTAGATGATTTCACTGGCTGGCTGGATAATCTGATAACACCAAAAGAAGTTTCTGCAACCTTGCTCGACATGAGGAAAGAACCAATGTGGAGATTTTGGGATATGACATCGCTCAACTTGAAGGATATGATTGTTGGGCGTCTAATGCTTATAAAGAATTGGCGAGTGAAAAGCGGACTGATGTTTACGAATAGTCATCTTGTAGATTCAGCAATTGAAGATCTGGACGGGGAAGGAAGTTTGCTAAGTATAAGAAGATTTAGTCCTTTGCAGGACAAAAGAAGAATTGAAAGTATGGATAGTATCGAGAAAATTGACTCTGATTTAGTGACTGAATTCTTCTCAGATATTATTGATGAGCTTGGACGTGAGCCAACTGGAGTTGTATGGAAAAAGCTTGTTGTTGCTTGTCGTGTTCAGTGTTTCGATAGTAATCTTTTTGATAATCTTATTAAAAGGGTCGGTAATTTGACCTTGGAAAAGAAGGAAAAAGAAAGATTCTTTAATACACTGGAGAGTGCGGCGGAGATAGCTGCGGTACAACGATGCAAGGCTCTTGCTGATGCAGTGACTCATGCGCTTGTTAAAGCAGCCGGAAAATTTTCAACAGCACTGGATGCAAAGATAGGTTATTACATTATTCTAATGTCGTCAGGTGCTATTATTGATGACTCAGATTGGACAGAATGGATTGGGAAAAAGATGTCTGAATACGCATTTTCCGTGCCTAAAGGAGAAGCATGCCAACAGTTACTTGCAAATCTTGATGACTTATCTTCTCTAATGAAATTAAAAGTAAGATGTTTAGGACGCGCTAGAAAGCTTGCAGTATCAGGAATTAATTAACTCGTAATGTAGCAGAAAAATCACAGAATTGTATCAATTACATTAAGTGGTAAATGAACAGGTTAGGATACTAAAATTTTTGATTTTGTTTTGTTACGCAACATTATGTGTAGATTGCCACAAAAATATTTATGAATACAATAACAATCAGTTCTATTTCTAGAAAATTGGTGAATTGGACTTGGGCTCAACTGGCCTAACGACTAGGCAGCTATTACATGCTTTAACTGTCCACTATGCTGTTTTGAATCCGCTGAGTGCAAAAGCATGATTGAGTGGCTGGGAGACTGTGTATACAGTAACTATTTAGCAATAATGCAGATAGACTGAACAGAAATTATATTATGTATCAATTCATTAAATACAATCTAAAACATATAGTATTTCTTACGTATCTCATATTTTTCTTTTACACGACCTCAGACCTTAACTATCGGCCCGGATTTTGAAAAGAATTTCATTTGTTCTATGAATCCACTGTCAATACAATTTTTCCAATAGGATGGCTTTGTTCAAGAAAATTCTGTGCTGCAGCAGCATCTCTTAGTGTGAAAGTACGCGCAATTTCCACCTGTAATTTGTGGGCATCAAATAATCCCGCGCATTGCCGCAGTATTTCACCTTGATGACGCTTTGCGTCTTCCAGTTCGAGTAAAACCGGCGTCAGCATTAATTCAAGGCTGAAACGCGCATTGCGTTTGCGAGCCTCGCTCCAATCAGTATCCGGTGCGGATTGCAGAATGGTTACGATGTCCCCGTAGGGTTTGACGCAGTGGAAACAGTTTTGCAGTATTTCCGGTCCCACAGTGTCAAACACAATATCGACGCCGTTATCGTTTGTCCAGTGCAATACCTCTGCGACGACATCCTGCGAGCGATAATTGATGACCAGATCTGCACCCAGGCGCTTTACAAAATTTGCTTTTGTTTCAGTGCTCACTGTAGTAATGACGCGAGCCCCGGCCAGCTTAGCCAGTTGAATAGCGGCGTGGCCAACGCCGCCAGCACCAGCGTGGATCAATACAATGTGGTCTTGAGTGATGTGTGCCCGATCATGCAATGCTTCCCATGCGGTAATAAAAACCAAGGGGACAGCGGCTGCCTGCTCGAAGGATAGCGAGCGTGGTTTTAAAGCGAGTAAGCTGGCGTCGACTTTTACATATTCGGCATAAGTACCTTGGCGGTTGTTAAAAGCGGGTTGAGAAAAATAAACTTCGTCACCCAGTTTGAAATTATCAACTTGCGCGCCTACGGCTTCTACAATACCAGCCCCGTCGCATCCCGGAATTACCGGAAAAGTGACAGGAAATCGTTCCGGATTGCTGCGAATCTTGCAGTCAATCGGGTTGATCCCGATCGCTTTAATGCGCACTAAAACCTGATCTTCATTGCAATGATCAGACAGTGCGATATCTCCAAAATACAATATTTCCGCTGAACCACCTGCGTTAAAATAAACTGCTTTCATTTTTGCTCCGATAGCATGTTGACTGCGAGAAGGCCGTTAATTATTGGTAATCATGCTGTAGAGCTTATCTTTATGTAACAAGCGCTTCTTTTTCAATTCTTCTAAGTATTCGTCAGTGGTGTTTTCGATACCTTCTTCAATCCTGAGTATTTCACGGTTGAGGTCATGGTATTCCTCAAATAGACGAGCAAAGTGACTATCATGAGTTTTTAATTCATGAATGCGATCGTAATATTCAGGAAATTCGTGGTGTAAATCGTGTTTTTCTATCATGGCTAATTCCTAATTAGTTATATAAATTCAAGGTATAAGTTCTGGGCTATAAAAATTATTAATACTCAGTATGTTGCTATCATGTGTTTAAATTTTTTGTAAGTGACTCAAATTCTTATGCGTGATCCAAAGTTTACTGATATGTAATTAGACTTTGCAAGTTACCTGTAAATAAAGTTTTAAACAGCATTTATAGGAAATTTGTTTACATACAGCATAACTAAGCTACTGCTTTGCAAAGTCAAGTATATTTAAAGTTGTATCGATTCTTTTGAGTAAGCGAATTCAGCCTCGATGCGCTATAATTTCATGTTTATGCGACTGTAAGGTTCAAACAATGTTGCAGGGTGTTAATCTTGCTTGTGTTCGTGGTGATCGCGAGCTTTTCAAGGATATCAACTTTTCTCTCGAGGCAGGTAGCTTGCTGCAAGTGCGCGGCCCTAATGGCAGTGGCAAGACCAGCTTATTACGCATGTTATGCGGCTTATCAAATCCCGCTGCGGGTGAAATTCTCTGGAACGGTACTTCGATCCGATTGCTAGGTGGAGATTATTTTGCGGATGTCACTTATATTGGCCATTTAAGTGGTACCAAAGATGATTTGACGGTTATCGAGAATTTACGTATCTCAAGTGCACTGGCCGGTTTTGAAATTACCTCTAACCAGGCTAATGAAGCGCTGAAACATATGGGACTGAAGGGCAGAGAGGCATTGCCCGCCAAGGTTTTATCGCAGGGACAGCGTCGTCGCGTTGCTTTAGCGAGGTTATTGGTCTGCAGTACTACTTTATGGATACTTGATGAGCCATTAGTTGCACTGGATGTCATGGCCGTTAAATTGATTCAAGGATTGCTGGAGCAACATTTGCAACAAGGTGGCGTGATTGTGATGACAACGCATCAGGAAATTGAGGTGACCGCAGCATCAATTATGCAATTGCATTTGGCTTAATATGTTTATGTGGATAATTAAACGCGATTTATTATTGGCAATGAGGCGCCAATCCGATGTATTGACTACATTATTTTTTTTCATCATCGTGGTGAGTTTGTTTCCCCTGAGCGTTGGGCCTGAAATGAATATGTTACGCACAATGGCACCCGGTGTAGTTTGGGTGGCAGCCTTATTGGCTTCGATGTTATCTCTGGGAAGAATGTTTGCAAATGATTATGTTGATGGGACATTGGAGCAGATGTTGGTATCGCCTCAATCACTATCACTGTTAGTGCTTGGTAAAGCGTTTGCGCATTGGCTGGTAACCGGAGTGCCGCTTGTTTTAATGGCACCGGTATTGGGGATTCAGTACGATTTGCCAGCTGATGCACTATTTGTTCTGACGGTTGCATTATTATTGGGGACGCCGGTTTTAAGCTTGATCGGAGCGATTGGCGCAGGATTGACTCTGGGATTGCGAGGAGGGGGAGTATTGGTTTCGTTATTAGTATTACCTCTTTATATTCCTATATTGATTTTTGGAGCCGGCGCGGTTGAAGCTAATATGGCAGGGATGGATTTTGACGCGCATTTATCATTGATTGGTGCATTTTTACTGGTTTCGATTGTGCTAGCACCTTGGGCTGCGGCTGCATCCTTGCGCGTTTCTTTAGAATAATTGAAGTGCCATTTTTGAATTTATTTCAATATCATCTCATCAATTAAGGGTAATTTATTATGCCTTTTATATAATTTCTGATTTTTTGGTATAAAATTACAGGCTAAGAAAATTGGGGATAGTCGAGAGGTAAAATTAACATGAAAAATTTTATTAATATTGAATATGGCAATTAATTGGTTTAAGTACTCTTCTCCTGCCAGTTTTTATTCATTGGCGGGAAAAATGATTCCGATATTTGTTTTTGTTTCTGTGGTATTGCTAGTGGCAGGACTCTATGTCGGTTTTTTTGTTGCGCCAACCGATTTTCAACAAGGTGAGGCTTATCGGATTATTTTCATACACGTACCCGCAGCGTGGATGTCAATGTTTCTATATGTGGTGATGGCATTTTGGGCAGGTATGGGATTGGCTTTTAATACACGATTGTCTTCTATGCTTGCAACTGCAATTGCACCAACCGGTGCCATGTTCACTTTTATCGCGTTATGGACTGGTGCGTTATGGGGGAAACCCATGTGGGGAACCTGGTGGGTATGGGATGCGCGATTAACTTCTGAATTAATCTTGTTTTTTCTCTATATTGGGTTCATGTCGTTACAGGCAGCAATTGATGATCCACGACGTGCTGATAAAGCTGGCGCAATCATTGCCTTGGTTGGCGTCATCAATATACCGATTATTTATTTTTCAGTACAGTGGTGGAATACTCTGCACCAAGGTGCATCGGTAAGCATCAATCAAGCGCCTGCAATGGCGACGACGATGTTGACCGGTATGCTGATTATGGTACTCGCTAGTTGGATGTATTCTATTGCAGTAATATTAAAGCGAACACGCGTTATTATTCTTGAGCGAGAAAGTCATACGGCCTGGGTGACTGAGCTACAAAAGAAAGGAGCTTTATTGTGATTTGGTCAAGCTGGTCAGAGTTTTTCTCAATGGGAGGATATGGACTCTATGTTTGGGGATCATATATTGTAACGTTCATGTGTATAGTTGGTGAAATTCTGTTAATTTCAAATCGTCGACGAACTTTAGAAAAACAATATAGTCACATCGAAGACTTAGATAATAATGAGACAAAAAATGAAACCACGTCATAAGAAGCTTGTAATGATAGTCTCTGGAGTTACTGCATTAGGAGTTGCTGCTATTTTGGTATTAAACGCTTTTCAAAGTAATCTGGTGTTTTTCTTTAGCCCATCTCAAGTTATCGCGAATGAAGCGCCAATTGGTAAAAGTTTTCGCATTGGTGGATTGGTTGCAGAAGGCAGTGTTAAGCGTGATGATGGATCGACTACGGTACATTTTTCGGTGACAGATACGGCGGAAACAATCCCTGTTGTATACACAGGTATTCTGCCTGATTTGTTTCGAGAAGGTAAGGGGGTGGTTGCGCAAGGAAAAATATCTGCTGAAGGTATTTTTTTGGCTGATGAAGTTCTTGCTAAGCACGATGAAAATTATATGCCGCCTGAGGCTGCCGAAGCTCTAGAGAAAGCTGCTAAAGCACAGAAAGCATCTCTGGTACAGTAAGGTTTTCCCTGAAAAGTTAATAAATTAATATTTGCTTTTCAGGGGAGTTCAATTTTTAATCCTGAATAATTTTTTAATTCTTAAATAAAATCATGATTCCAGAAATTGGTAATTTTTCTTTAATACTTGCTCTCCTACTGGCTACTTTGCAAGGAACATTGCCTATTATTGGCGCAGCACGTGGTATTCCTTCCTGGATAGCATTGGCGAGACCTGTAGTTCAGGGGCAATTTGTATTTGTACTGATTGCATTCTTTTGTTTGGCATATTCTTTTGTCAGTAGCGACTTCTCTGTTTTAAATGTAGCCAACAATTCGAATACAGAATTACCATTTCATTTTCGATTGGCTGCGACGTGGGGATCTCATGAAGGTTCTTTATTGTTATGGGTTTTGATGCTTGCCAGTTGGTCTGTTGCAGTCAGTGTCTTTAGTAAGCAGTTGCCAGATGATGTTGTTGCAAGAGTAATTGGAGTTTTAGGCCTGGTCAGTATCGGTTTTTTGGTATTTATGTTATTTACCTCAAATCCATTTGATCGTTTATTACCTGCTGCAACGGAAGGAAGTGATTTGAATCCTTTGTTGCAAGATTTTGGCATGGTAGTGCATCCGCCTATGCTCTATATGGGGTATGTAGGGTTTTCGGTTGCTTTTGCTTTCGCTATCGCCGCGTTATTGAGCGGGAAGCTGGATGCGACGTGGGCGCGCTGGTCACGTCCATGGACGATTATTGCCTGGGTATTTTTGACAATTGGAATTATGCTCGGTAGCTGGTGGGCCTATTATGAATTAGGCTGGGGCGGCTGGTGGTTCTGGGATCCGGTAGAGAACGCATCTTTTATGCCGTGGCTTGTTGGTACAGCTTTAGTTCATTCGCTTGCGGTTACTGAAAAACGCGGTAGTTTCAAAAGCTGGACAGTTTTATTGGCAATTAGCACATTCGCGCTGAGTTTGTTGGGAACATTTTTAGTGCGCTCAGGTGTTTTAACTTCTGTTCATGCATTTGCAACCGATCCTGCCCGGGGTGTATTTATCCTTGCTTTTCTTGTGATTGTGATTAGCTGTGCATTATTATTGTTCGCATGGCGTGCGCCAAAAGTTGGCTTAGGAGGCAGATTTGACTTGCTCTCGCGCGAATCAATGTTGCTGGCTAATAATATATTGTTGCTAGTCGCAGCGGCAAGTGTATTGTTGGGAACACTTTACCCATTGATTATTGATGCTCTTGGTTTGGGTAAATTATCGGTAGGCCCTCCATTCTTTGAGGCAGTTTTTGTACCAATCATGACACCGGCGATTTTCTTGATCGGTATTGGGCCTATTTCACGTTGGAAACAGATGAGTTTGCCAGCACTGGCTGTTCGTTTACGCTGGGCGTTTGGAATAAGTGTAGTTTCTGCTCTCATGACACCTTTTTTTATGGGCGAATGGAAACCGATGGTTAGCTTTGGTTTACTGCTTGCATTCTGGATTATTGTGTGTGCATTTGTTAATTTAAAGCATCGTCTGAATAACTCCGGAAAAGGGAGTCTGTTTACTAAACTGGCTAAACAGTCAAGAAGCTATTACGGAATGCATTGTGCACATATCGGAGTGGCGGTATTTATTATCGGTGTAACGCTAGTAAACAGCTATGAAACTGAAAAAGATGTACGTATGGAAATTGGCAGCAAGGTAACGGTTGGTGGCTATGTTTTTCAGTTTAATGGTACCAGTGATGCCGTTGGTCCAAACTATAAAGCTGTGAAAGGTGATATTTCTGTTTTTAAAGATGATCAATTTATTCGCACTTTATATCCGGAAAAGCGTACTTATAATGCTTCGGGTATGGCAATGACTGAAGCGGCGATCGATACGGGGTTTTTTCGTGATTTATATGTTGCTTTAGGAGAGCCGTTATCGAATGGCGTCTGGGTGGTTCGTGCTTATCATAAACCGTTTGTGGATTGGATATGGTTTGGGTGTATATTGATGGCAATGGGGGGGATTACCTCAATTACCGATCGGCGTTATCGTCTTAAGATTACTAAAAAGGAATCTGCTGCTACGAGCGATATTGAATCGAAAAAGCAAACCGAAGGCACGCCCGCAGCAGTTGCATCTGCAACAACCAAGGTTGAATTGGCTACGGAGGCCACAAAGTTATGATGCGGTATTTGATGCCTCTAGCCATTTTTATGGTATTGGCCGTTTTTTTACTGGTTGGGTTGACATTAAACCCTCGGCAAGTGCCTTCACCGCTGATTGATAAACCGGCCCCAAAATTTCAACTTAATCAACTGCATGAACCAGAAAAGATAATGTCTTCAGAGGATAATCTTGGAAAAGTTTGGATGCTCAACGTATGGGCGTCTTGGTGTGTTGCATGTCGTGATGAGCATCCTTTGTTGGTGCAATTGGCAAATTCGGGGATCATTCCAATTTATGGTCTCAATTACAAAGATGAACGCAATACAGCGTTGCAATGGTTAAAACGCTATGGCGATCCTTATGCCATAAGCATTGTAGATATCGATGGAAAGGTTGGAATTGATTACGGTGTTTATGGTGTTCCGGAAACTTATGTAATCGATAAAAAAGGAATTATCAGACACAAGCAAATTGGACCTGTTACAGTAGATTCACTTGAAAAGACAATTCTTCCTTTAATTAAAGAATTACAGAATCAAGCATAAAAATTTTTAAGTTAAATGTAAGGATCGATTTTCATGACATGTCAGCTCGGTAATGTAGTAAAGATTATCATTTTTACTTTGGTACTATTCTTAGTTTCTCCACTTAGCGTATGCGCAAAAGAAGCTATACCTGTCGCTGAAGATCCAGAGATTGAAAAAAGAATGTTGGCATTGACCGTAGATTTACGTTGCTTGGTTTGTCAAAATGAATCCATTGCAGATTCCAGGGCGGAATTTTCCAATGATATTCGCCGTGAAATTCGCGAACAGATAAAAGCCAACAAAACAGATAAAGAGATTGTGCAGTTTCTGGTTGATCGATACGGAGATTTTGTTCTTTATAATCCCCCTATGAAACCCACGACCATTCTTTTATGGTTTGGTCCGGTCATTTTGTTCATGATTGGATTAGGTTCACTAGTTGTTTATTTAAGGCGTCGACGGTTACAAATAGAGGATGTAGCGCTTTCACCAGAGCAGCTTAATGAAGCGGAAGCATTATTGAATGAGAATAAAAAAGGTAAGGGCGTATGACGGCTTTTTGGGTTATTTCCGGAATTTTTATTGTTACAGCACTATTGTTTATCATTCCAACCTTATTACGGAATAAGGACACTCAGCTTAAAAACCTGGAACATGATGCGATTAATATTACAGTCTATCGTGATCAGCTTGCTGAGCTTGATAAAGACTTGGAAAATGACATCCTAAGTCAAGAACAGTATAGTAAGAGCAAGCAGGAACTCCAGCAACGTATGTTGCAAGACGTTACTAAACATGAAGAAGTCGTTCTTAAAAAAAATAAGAAAATTCATAACATTGTGCTCTCAGTAATGATTGTGCTGATGTTCCCGCTCGGTGCAGTTTTTCTGTATTTGAATATTGGTGATACGCGCGGATTATTACCACAAGAGCAACTTGCCAGTGCAACACAAATGAACCGAGGTAACAGTGGCGATGATCTCTCAGGCCATGATTTCTCAGCTGCATTGGAAGCCTTGATTGCTAGGTTGAGTAATAATCCAGAAGATATTGAAGGTTGGATAATGTTAGGTCGCACTTACACAGCAATGGAGCGCTACACGGAAGCAAGCAATACATATGCAAAACTGGTGGAATTGATACCTAATAACCCTCAAATTTTAAGCGATTATGCCCGTGTATTGGGACTGAGAAATCAAGGAACCCTGGCTGGAAAGCCAACCGAGCTGCTTTATGAAGCACTTAGGATTGATCCGGAATATCCACCGGCACTAGCACTTGCAGGCCATGCAGAATTTGAGCAGGAAAAATATAATGAAGCTTCGGCGCATTGGGAGAAATTACTGGTGACCATACCTTCTGATTCCCCTTTGGCGAAGTCTGTCAAGGATAGTATTGCTGAAGCCAAGTTATTGGCATCAAGCGGTAAAGGGAATGCTTCGGACCAGCATATTGCGGCGAATGATGCAGTAGTGGAAAAAAAAGATATCCAGCCCGTTAATAATACTTCAGCAACTGAGCCCATCAAGACAATCGCACTTTCAGTATCTGGACAGGTAAATATTCAGCCTGAATTGGTTTCGAAACTAACACCTAGCGATACTTTGTTTATTTATGCACGGGCAAGTACCGGACCTAAGATGCCCTTAGCAATTTTGCGCTTGAAAGCCAGTGATCTTCCAGCAACTTTTACACTGACAGACGATATGGCGATGATGCCTACAATGAAAATGTCCAGCTTCCCAGAAATTGTTATTGAAGCAAGAATTTCTAAATCTGGTCAGGCTGTTCCTTCGAGTGGCGATTTGCAAGGATTTAGCAAACCAGTTAAGCTTGGCAGCGATAACATTGCAATAATGATCGATAAGCAAATACCATAAAAAATGCTGGAAATTAATCATGCAGTAGAAAATTTCAAGTTACCTTCAACCGGTAACAAGGAATTCTCATTGTCTGATTGCATTGGGAGAAATGTGATTATCTATTTCTACCCTAAAGATGATACACCTGGATGCACAGCAGAGGGCCAAGATTTTCGTGATAATTGGCATTTGTTTACCGAGAGGAATTGTATTATTGTTGGCGTGTCTCGTGATAGCATCAAATCACATGACAGCTTTAAAGCTAAAATGCAGTTTCCGTTTGAATTGCTGAGTGATGAAAATGATGAAGTATGTAATTTGTTCAGTGTAATGAAAATGAAGAATATGTATGGCAAACAAGTTCGCGGTATTGAACGGAGTACTTTTGTAGTTGATACACACGGCATCCTAATAAAAGAATGGCGTGGAGTTAAAGTGCCTGGACACGTACAAGAGGTTCTGGATTTTATTAATACATTCAACAGTAATTCACATCAATATTAATTTATATGCCTCTGTACGGTTTTCAATATCGGGAAAAAACGCGGAAAAATCTGGGAAATTTATAGGGTGAGGTACAATTTGAAGCCCTGTCCATTCAATAAAAACGTCAAACTTAAGAAAGTTCATAGGCATATTAATTTATTAGAATCTATAACTTAGCTTTGTATGCTTGTTATGTTGATTGCGTAGAAAGCGAGTACGGAAGTTCGTAGTCCTATTATAGATCAATGCCCTTTTGCGCCTGAACACCGTTACGAAAAGCATGCTTAACGTCGGTCATTTCAGTGACTGTATCGGCTATTTCGCATAGCGCGTCGGGTGCACCGCGTCCGGTAATGACAACATGCTGCATAGTTGGCCGATTTTTTAAATCGTTTAGCACAGCAGTTAAATTCAACCAGCCAAATTTGAGTGGATAAGTCAATTCATCCAGTACAATCAAATTTATCGACGGATCACACAGCATTTCCTGCACGATAATCCAGCCACGTTGCGCTGTCTCGGTATCTCTCTGAAGGTTTTGCGTATCCCAGGTGAAACCTTCTCCCAATACATGCCAGACGACATTGTTCTGTTTCCGGAAGAATGCTTCCTCGCCTGTATCTGAGCGACCTTTAATAAATTGCGCCACCCCTACACGCATATCATGTCCAAGTGCTCGTGCAAGCATGCCAAAGGCTGAGCTGGATTTACCTTTACCGTTACCGGTAAGAATCAAAAGTAAACCTTGCTCACGGTTTGCCCGGGTTATCGCTTCATCAATGATTTCCTTTTTACGCTGCATACGGGTACGGTAGCGTTCCGCGCGGTCAGACTCAATCATAGTGTTATCCTGCGGCGTTGTTTGAATTAAATTGTTGAGAAATTAATATTAGAAACGTGTGAATTACAACAGTCAGGCCCAGATAAAATACAAATGTCTCGGCATAGAGGGGAAAGTATTTGATGAGTTGTTCGCCAAATTCATTAAAGCTTGTTTCAGCAATGCGACCGGAAAAAAAATAGAAGCCACCGCTAGAAAATAACTGGCATAAGGTTAAACCGGTTATGGCGCTGACAGAAAGTGGCAATAAAGTATTCCATGCAAATTGATAGCGCTCTCTGTACCAACGGCCAGTGAGCCATAAAGAAACGTAAGCTGGTAATAGAAATACATAAGCCGGAGTCAAGCAATAATCACTTACATTTCCCCAGTGAGTAGCGGCAAAATCCAACCACCCGCTTAATGCAAAGAAGCCTAAAAGTGGCCAAGTGGAACGTAGATACACACCGGCAAAAAAGAAAATGGCCCAGGATGCGTCTGCCATGCTATATATCGAGGCAAAATGATGACTGCGAGTAAATATCATCAATAATACTAGCAATAATCCTATAGATATTTGACTGCGAATGGATAAGGTCAACATATTGGGTTCCTCTGTTAGGGTTGGTAACGTACCATGGCAAAGAAGCTTCGCCCTGGTTGATTATAGAATGCAGCTGTTTCATAGCGCTCATTAAGTAAATTTTCAATGCGTCCCTGCAGACGCCAGCGTCTATTAAAGTTATATTCAGCGCGCAGATCAAATTTTACATAGCTGTCCAATTTAAGGGTATTGGCGAGATTATCGTAGCGCTGACCTTCAACCAGCAGCATTGCGCCTAATGTATATTGACCGAACTGACGATCGGCATCCAACCGGAATGATTGTTCAGCACGTCGTGGCAATATATTACCGCGATTTAATCCGGACGAATGATCTTCTGGATTCAGGAGCGTCAGGTTACTATTGAGTTGCCAACCTTTAATCTGTGTGCTTAATGTGCCTTCAAATCCGCGGATGCGTGCCTTTTCAATATTGGAGAGTGCAATATTAGTGCGTGCAAAAGTAGTGGCATCAAAAGCAATCAAGTCATCAATACGGGTTTCATAAAAATTCAATGACCAATTACCCCAATCAGCCTTACCGCGTGTGCCGAATTCATAGCTAAGTGAATCTTCCGGACGTAAATTGGGGTTACTAAAATTAGGAAAATACAGATCGTTGAATGTTGGAGCTTTAAAGGCAGTACCAAAGTTGGCAAGTAGGCGGATATTTTCAGTAATCGGATAACCCCAGCCGGCACCGCCTGTCACTCGGCTGCCAAATTGCTGGTTATCGTCATGACGCAGAGATAGTTGAATGTCATGCTTGGCAAATGTTGCCTGATGTTGCGCAAAAACCCCCCAATTGTTCCGTGAATGAACAGTAAAAGCCTCGGTACTTCTAACATGGTCTTTCTGATAATCCATACCAATGGTCAATAGGTTATTGGAGTTTACGGTAAAATCATTCAATACGGAAATCGTATCACGTATGGTATTAAACCGGCTTTGGAAAGCAGTACCAAGAAAGTTATCCGAATCTTCCCGGCTGCGTCCGCCTATCAGGCTAATGCGCCAGAAATCCAGCGGAGAATATCGTGCTGTGCCACCGAGGACTTGTTGCATTAAAACAGCTTTGTTGGCAAAGTTGCCATCAAACTGGGTTTTTCCGGCAGATTGCATAAAACTACCATCAATTTCCAATCCATTCTGAAAGCGATATCCGGCGCGCGTGGATCCGGCGACATTACGGTAACCATCACGATCGGGTTCAAGCTCATTAATAAAGCAGCCGGCGCTGCTAGAACCGGTACAGGCATTAAATCCTTGGGTACCAATTCCACTGGCAGTCATATTAAACCAACCTTGTTTGCCACTATACGATAAACCCGTGGAACCTTCCAAGGTACCGTAGCTGCCGCCCCCAAAGCCAAAGGTTGGCTTAAGTCCAGCCCCGTCACCTTTGCGCGTAAAAATATGAATGACCCCGCCAATGGCTTCAGAGCCATATAAACTGGAGCGCGGGCCACGCACGATCTCAATACGATCAATCTGATCAATAGGAATGTTTTCGAATGCGGTCGTGCCGGATGTGGCCGAGCCGACTTTGATGTTATCGACCATCACCAGGACATGATCTGATTCGGTACCGCGCATGTGTACAAAGGTAGCTTTACCAGCGCCCCCCTGATTGACAATATTGATCCCTGGTACGCCACGAAACAAATCCTGAATCGAACGTGCCTGTTGACGTTCAATATCTTTGCGGGTGATCACAGTCACCGAAGCTAGTGAAGCATCAGCGGTCTGTGCCGTGCGGGTTGCAGTGACAATGACAGGTTTTTCCTGATGATCCGCATTCGCTGCGAATAACGATGTAGTGATCCCCAGAGATAGCAGGGCCAATGCCGGATGGTGGCTTCTTCGCATGATCTGATTCCTTCGCGCACACCCGCGCGTTTTCAAATTTAGAAGTTACGGAATACAGAGGGATAATCAGGAATAGGGCAAACAGACTAGCCCGCAAAAAGCTATTCGAAATGCCACTGATTGCCCTCCGCAATGCCGCAGTATGTTTACTTCAGGCCGGTCTCCGGACTCATGAGCGGAATAAATTCCTGATCTGCGCCTTCCCGTGAAATCGTTCACAGTGGCATGATGCAGATAATTTACTCATTTACCGTTGCGGGGGCAGTGCTGGCATTGTTTAATTATTAATTAATTTGAAACGCACCAGCTTCCCGTTTAACTTTCAAGGAAGACGCTTGAAGGCACCTGAAATGTGAGGGCGAAACTTACCTGACCTGTGGTAAGTATGTCAAGGAAATTAATAAATCGATTCAATGAGCGTAATATTGAGGTCGCGCTTGGCGGAGCACGAGGTGTTCGCATGTCGTGCAAAGCGCGCCGGGATAGTGTCAAAGGATGTCGTACATCATTAGCAATTCGTAATTTGTATGCAGTCAATATGGTTGATGATGACATAGTTGTTTCTTACTTAATGCGTTCAAATTGTTTCAGTTCGAATGTCAGGTTTGACTGCCCCGGCACCTGCTGCAACTCAACGGAATAGGTGAATATTTGCCCGTTGCTATCCGCAACATTGATAAAAGAAAGGTTGAGTTTGCCAGTAGATTGATTAAAGGTGGCGCTTTCATCGCGAAAGCGGTTGGCTAATCTCTCAGCATCCATCAGTTCAAAACGCATTGGATCGCTCCCTGGAAGATGCTGCAAGCGAGCGTGATAAATCATGCTCTCCTCATTCGTTGATGTGACGCTGACTGCCGGTATTTCAAGTAAATTACCTTCAAAACTGGCATTGAGAACCAGTTTGTAGACTGCGCCCGTGGTTCCAAAGGGCGTGCCTGTAGTATTGCCAAGTACATAAAGCTCGCCATCGCCATCTCGTCCGAAACCAAGTATCCAGAAACCAGGTTGATCACGATCGGCCAAGTCTAATTCAAGAATTTCACTGCCATCGGAATAAAAAATCCGGCCATCGGCATTCCCGGTTCTGGCGGTATCGCCAAATACGTATTTTCCTTGTAGCGCCGGGATAGCATTGCCGCGATAGACGAATCCACCAATGATGGCGATGCCTTCGTCATGATCATATTGAATCACCGGATCGATGAAGTTCCCTGCAACAGTGCCATCAGTTACAAATCCCGGGTCGTTACCATTGGGCTCAAAACGAAAACTGCCTTCTTTCAATCCCCAGCCATAATTTCCTCCGGCTTGAATCAGGTTCACTTCTTCAATGTCATTTTGCCCGACATCGGCTAATACGAGCGCGCCTGTTTGAGAGTCAAAAGAAAATCGAAACGGGTTACGAAAGCCGTAGGCATAAGTTTCCGACAGTATGGTATTCGAACCTACAAAAGGGTTGTCGGCCGGTATGCCGTACTTTCCATTGCTTGAATTATTACCTAGTGGGTTGATTCTGAGTAAGCTGCCCAAGGGATTGCCAGGATTCTGCCCGTTACCGTCAACGCCGTGACCGATCATAGAATTCTGCCCATCACGATCGTCGGCTCCGCCGCCGTCGCCAAGCGCAATATATAACATACCATCCGGACCAAAATTCATCGCTCCGCCATTATGATTAAATTGGGGTTGATCAATCGTCAGCAAATCTCGAACCCGTTCTATCGTTGCTGGAGGATCATTTAAGCTGGGAGAGACGAATCGCCATTCGGTAATGACAGAACGATGATCGGCAGTAGCTCCGGGAGGGATAGTGGAAAAATCGCTAGTGGTGATAGCAATTTCTGAATCATAAGTATAAAACAATCCATTGTCGATGTACTGGGGATGGAATGCAAAACCAAGAAAACCACGTTCATCGTAGGATTCGTCACCAAATGCTCCCAGCGGTACTTGATTCGAAGAAAAGAAATCGATGAGAATTTCTTTATTGTTTGTAGCCAAATCGATACGCCATAATTTACGATCTTGATCGCTGACGTATAAATGTTCTGTCGCGCCTGGAATGGGAACTGCCCAGTTAGGTGCAGTCAAGCCGGTTGCAATTTGTTTCAATCGCAAGCGAATGGGACCTTTCTGAATCTGATCCGGAATAGGATCATCTACACGTTCTCCTGCAGATACAGAAGTTTCAGCAGTATTTTGGGCTGTATTGATTGCTGATCCATCAAGTGCAGCACCCAGCAACAATAAAGTTAATAATGGATAAAGGAATTTCATTTTGAAACCTCCCATGGGTGGAATTCAGTCTTATATGTTTTTAAATAATCATTTTTTGGATGCCTTTAAGTTAATGTGAAAATAATAGCAGTTTCATTATAAAAGAAAATGATTGTTACTGAGAAGCTATCGCGATCAGGTAAAGGTTTGTTAAAAGCTACCACTGATTGGGGTTAGGAAAACTGCGGTTATCAAGCGAAATTACGATGGAGTGATCGTTTTTGACCTGATAGGCAATCTTTGCTACATTGTTTTCAGGTGATGAAATCGTCATCTTGCTGGTATCGGTATTCGATGGATTCACACTTTTTATGGATTCCACAGATGGGACAAGAAATTAGCCAAACGCAATTTAATGAACAAGCCTTTAAAGAATATAACCGTCGTTTGCTTAATGAAGCAGAATTGTTGCAGACCCAGCTAACAAAAAGATGTTTCTCGGATATTGGTGAAATTTGCGGATATGAATTGGAGTTCTGGCTGATTGATCACAATTATTTTCCGTCCCCAATTAATCAAGCTTTTTTGACGCGCCTTAACAATCCCTTAGTGGTGCCGGAGCTTTCATGTTTCAATGCGGAACTCAATGGGGTTCCTTTGCCGTTAAGAGGAGATGTGTTGACGGCAATCTCCAAGGAATTAAACCAGAATTGGTTGCAATGCCAGGAAGCTGCGCACGGAATGGATAGCGTGTTAATGATGATTGGGATCTTGCCTACTGTACGGCAAAAAGATCTTTGCCTCCGCAATATGTCCGATCTTAAACGGTATCGCGCGTTGAATGAGCAGGTGGTAATGCAGCGGGTTGGCCGGCCACTTCACATTCGTATTAAAGGACGTGAAAATCTGGATATCTATCATCCGGATGTGATGATGGAAGCCGCTGCAACATCGTTTCAAATTCACCTGCAAAGCGCTCAACGCGAAGCGGTTCGTTATTTCAATGCCTCGATCATAGCTGCAGGACCCATACTGGCGGCGGCAGGAAATTCTCCTTTCTTGTTTGATACCGATCTGTGGGATGAAACACGCGTACCATTGTTTGAGCAGTCGGTCGAAATCGTGGATGAAGCAAACGTGGAAAATCATCGTGTCAGCTTTGGGCAAGGCTACGCACGAGAATCTTTGTTTGAGTGCTTTGCACACAACATTGCCACACACCCAGTCTTGCTTCCTATGCTAATGGATACCCCGACGCAGCAGTTTGAGCACCTTAGATTGCACAATGGAACCATCTGGCGCTGGATTAGACCTTTGATTGGTTTTGATCATGATGGCACTCCGCATTTACGGATTGAACAACGTGTATTACCTTCCGGTCCGACTATTGTCGATATGATGGCAAATGCAGCCTTATACTTTGGCTTGGTTCGTTTTCTTGCTGATCTGGGTGATGCACCTGAATCCCGGCTCAGTTTTGAACAGGCGCGCAATAATTTTTATGCTGCGGCACGCGAAGGATTACGTGCACGGATGGTGTGGTGGAATGACAATGTAACTGATGCAAAGACATTGTTTATAGAAGAAATTTTACCTATGGCGCGACAGGGTCTAAAAGATCTGAAAATTGACAAGGCAGATATTGATCATTATTTGGGTGTTATCGAAATGCGCGTTCAATCCGGCCAGACCGGTGCTGTTTGGCAGCGGGCTTATCGTGAGAAGCATCAGGCGGATAATCTGCAACTTGTAGCCGCTTATCTTGAAAAACAGCGCAGTGGCGCGCCCGTGTATGAGTGGGAAATATAGGCATGCTGACCGAATTGGAAAATTTACCGGAGGGCTTGCTTCAAGTTGAAGCTAAAGAGCTGCATACAGTTCTAGCTGGCCCAACCTTGATTCACCTTCCTGGACGCCGGGATGCACCATTATTTGTATCCGTTTTGCTTCACGGCAATGAAGATACCGGTTTAAAAGCGGTACAGGAAGTATTGAAGAAATATCAAAATGCCGCATTGCCACGCGCACTTTCACTTTTTGTTGGCAATGTTGACGCTGCGCGTCAAGGCGTACGACGCCTGGAAAGACAATTGGACTATAACCGGATCTGGTCAGCAGGGAGCAATGATACGGCTCCGGAACACCACATGACGCGCAAGGTAACTCAAATAATGGCGCAGCGCGGCGTGTTTGCGAGTATAGATATCCATAATAACAGTGGATTAAATCCCCACTATGCGTGTATTAATCGCTTGGATAATGCTTTTCTGCACTTGGCCACCATGTTTTCACGTATTGTCGTATATTTCACTTCTCCTAAAGGAGTGCAATCCGAAGCCTTTGCCGGTCTTTGTCCTGCAGTGACCTTGGAATGTGGAAAACCTGGGGGAAGAAGTGGGGTGGATCATGCTGCAGTTTTTGTCGAAGGTGCATTACATCTATCCAGTTTTCCAATGCATCCCGTGCCCGAGCACGACCTCGATTTGTTTCGCAGTGTCGCTGTAGTTACCGTGCCGGAAGCGGTAAGTTTAAGCATTGGTGCTGGTTCGTCGGATTTGTGTTTGGAAGAGTGCATTGATCAATACAATTTTCGTGAATTAAAGACGGGCACCCGGTTGGGGCGTGTGACGAATGAAAATTTAATACCGCTTTGCACCCGCAACGCAACTGATCATGATATCAGTGATTATTATTTTGAAATTAAGGCGGGAGAGTTAATAACCCGGCGTCCTGTCATGCCCGCCATGCTGACGCGGGACACTAGGATCATTCGTCAGGATTGCTTGTGTTATTTGATGGAGCGTTTGGAAACGCTATCTACCTAAATTTGATATGATTTCTGTTATGGGATCTGATTATCGAGATCGAATGCCAGCAATAAGTGATGACAAATTATCTAAAATTTGATACCCGTTCCAACAAGTTCCGCAGACATGATTTTGTATGAAAAATTCTCAGGATCAAGATTATCCAGTGAATTTCCATCAATTTCTGCATGGGGATACATGAAGAAAGGAAACTTGTTGGAACTATTGGGGCTTATCGCTATATCTTCGGCATGATTAAATGCCAGCCAATTCATTTCCCACGCGCCAAAGAATTTTTCTCTGAGCTGGATGATTTTTGCATCATCCAGCGTCAGGTCGCCCAGTTTTAATACTTGCAGGACATCGGATGGATTGACCGGTATCCATCCACGCCCTGCCAGAAAGAATTCTGCGCGGCAATGCTGGGATTGACTGATATCGCCGTATTGCCCGATGCTTTCATGCAAATCTGAATCGTTGATGCGGATGCCATACTGGTTTCTTGCCGGAATATCGGCGGCTTTTAGAAGTGCAACCAACAATGAATTGAGATCGACACATTTTCCGCTTAACTCGTTATTTTCAAGCATGTATGTAACATTGCCTTGACCGCGCCCACGAGTATTTTCATCATAGTGTGTATTATTGATAATCCAATCGTAGATAGCTCTCGCTTGTTCTAATGGCGTAGAGGCATTTTTCTCCCTGATGATTGCGTGTGCGGTTTCGCGCACAATGCCATTGGTTGGTTTCAACTGGGTCGGATTAATATAATTCCTGATACTATTTGGCAATGCTTGGTTTTTATTTTGCGGATAAAGTGTCGGATCAATGGCATGATGAACAGTTTTGACAATACAGTTGACAGTGACATGCCGCCGATCGCTTTGTTCTTTACCATGCCATTCGGCTTTGAAAATAGGGAATGGGTCTTTACCCAAGGTAGAGAATGAAGCTTTAGTCGCATTGCCATACCAGTTGTTACCTTGAGTAAATTGAAAAATAGTGTCAGAGTCATTGCTGTCGGGCAATGGGAGCCATAAGTGTGCGGATTTACCATGAGCGGGTAGAGCAACTTGATAAGTTATCCGATAACTGGTCCAGTTACTGTGATCGGAAGATAGCAATTGCGTCGCGATGGAAGGTGAAGCAGAAAGGGATAACGCACTGGTGCCGAATAGTTTTATAAAGTCTCTGCGTTTCATGGCTTCCTTCGTATCTTCTGATACTTAAATTTAAGTTGAGCAGATTTTATCCTATCAATTTATTATGTCAATGTGATGAGAGCTATTGCTGTATATGATGACAAAAACAACCCAATTTTTACCCGCCATTGAAATTGAAACAGCTCCTAATCCAATCTATGCCATTATTTGGCTACATGGACTGGGTGCCGATGGGAATGACTTTGTACCCATTGTGAATGAGTTGGGGTTATCAGCCGAGCAATCGACTCGATTTATTTTTCCACATGCGCCCGAGCGGCCAATCAGTATCAATGATGGATACATCATGCGTGCCTGGTATGATATTTTTTCTTCTGATTTTAATGATCATCACGATGAATCGGGTATCCGCAGCTCCCAGGTTGCGATAACTGCTTTGATTGAAAGGGAAATGCAACGTGGAATTTCGGCAAAAAATATTTTCCTGGCGGGATTTTCTCAAGGAGGAGCTCTGGCATTGCATGTTGGATTGCATCATCCTTTGCGCCTGGGCGGAATTGTCGCATTATCGTGCTACTTGCCATCCGTCGAAACTTTTGCAACGGAGGTCACGGTAATGAATGCTACGGTACCCATATTTATGGCACATGGCAGTTTTGATACGGTTATCCCTATCGCAAACGCCGTAGCTTCGAGAGAAAAATTGTTTGCCGCTGATTATCAAGTTGAATGGCATGAGTATCCAATGGCGCACTCTGTGTGTGCACAGGAAATAGCTGATATCAGTAATTGGCTACAGCGAACCATGAATAACAGTGTCAAGATATAGTTCAACGTTAAGCTTTATTGTGTTAATAAAACCAAACCCGAATTGCCATTGTGATTGACTGAACCCAAGAATGCAATCAGGTATACTGAGCGGGTTGGTGAAAAATATTTTCAGGAAAATCGATACTCGATAGAAGTGGTTATAATATTTGATAAATTTGTATTTATTTTATAACTGTTTCTAACAGTGCATCGATAATGCAAACCGTTTCTCAATCATTCACTTTACTTAAAACGTTCACTACTTTTCAAAATTTTTAATTATCATAAACTATGAGCGAATATCTTTTTACGTCTGAATCTGTTTCTGAAGGGCATCCTGATAAGGTTGCCGATCAAATTTCAGATGCTGTGCTGGATGCGATTCTAAGTCAAGATGCTAATGCCCGGGTTGCGTGTGAAACGCTATGCAGCACCGGCTTAATTGTATTATCGGGTGAGATAACAACGCACGCCTCTGTGGATTACAATATTATTGCCCGTGAGACGGTCAAGAATATCGGTTATACCAGTTCAAACATCGGTTTTGACTCCACGACTTGTGCGGTTTTGACCGCGTTTAACAAACAATCGCCGGATATTGCTCAAGGGGTCAATCGGTCAAAAGAAGAAGAAATGGAGCAAGGTGCAGGCGATCAAGGTTTGATGTTTGGATTTGCTTGCGATGAAACCCCACAATTAATGCCGATGCCTATTTTTTATGCACACCGTTTGGTTGAACGTCAAGCAGAACTAAGAAAAAAAGGACAATTGGCATGGCTGCGTCCGGATGCCAAATCGCAAGTGTCTGTAAGATATCATAATGGGAAACCCCAAAGTATTGAAACGGTCGTAATTTCAACTCAGCATGATCCGGATATCTCACACCAAGCATTGACTGAGGCAGTGATTGAAGAAATTATCAAACCGGTATTACCGTCTGAATTGATCAGTAAGCAGATTAAGTATTTAGTCAATCCAACCGGACGTTTTGTAGTGGGTGGCCCGATGGGTGATTGCGGACTAACCGGACGAAAAATCATTGTAGATAGTTATGGCGGCTCGGCACCTCACGGCGGCGGTGCCTTTTCCGGAAAAGATCCATCCAAAGTGGATCGATCAGCAACTTATGCCGGGCGTTATGTTGCAAAGAATATCGTGGCGGCCGGAATTGCCAGCAAATGTGAAGTACAGGTTGCCTATGCTATTGGTGTCGCACGGCCCGTTTCATTAATGGTCAATACATTTGGTACTGGCAAGATTGCTGATGAAAAGATTGTACAATTGATAGAAAAGCATTTTGACCTGCGTCCTCGCGGTATTATTCATACGCTCCATCTATTACGCCCAATCTATGCGAAGACTGCTGCATATGGGCATTTTGGTCGTGAATTTCCCGAGTTTACCTGGGAAGCTACGGATAAAGCCGCTCAATTACGTATTGATGCCGGGCTATAAATTTAGTTATTTTCTCTTTCCTGTTGATTAATAGGCTTTAAATTTATTTTCCCTCTGTGGTGAGGAGCGCTGCAACGGTTTATTCCGTGAGGCTCATCATGAGCGGGTATAGTTACAACGGCGCTCGTTCATACTTTAAGGAGATAATTATGAACGCTGTGCTTAATTCCGACGGTAGTTCCTTTACTGACTATAAGATTGCAGACATCTCACTGGCGGAATGGGGACGTAAAGAAATTGCGATCGCTGAGACGGAAATGCCCGGTTTAATGGCGCTACGCAAAGAGTATGCCAATCAGAAACCTCTGGTTGGTGCATGCATTGCAGGTTCTTTGCATATGACAATTCAAACCGCCGTGCTGATCGAGACATTGGTAGCGTTAGGCGCGCAAGTGCGTTGGGCATCCTGCAATATTTTTTCCACTCAGGATCATGCCGCTGCAGCTATTGCCGCCAGGAATATTCCAGTATTTGCCTATAAAGGTGAATCTCTGAGTGACTATTGGGAATATGCACATCAGATCTTTGAGTGGTCGGTTGATGGGCAATCGCAGGGTGCCAACATGATTCTGGATGACGGTGGTGATGCTACATTGTTGCTCATTCTGGGTGCAAAAGCTGAAAAAGATCCTACAGTAATTGCAAATCCGAACAATGAAGAAGAAATCGCTTTGTTTGCTTCAATTAAAAACAAATTGGCTTCACGACCTAATTGGTATTCAACGAACCTTGCCAGAATACAGGGTGTAACAGAAGAAACCACGACCGGTGTGCATCGATTATACGAAATGTATAAAAACGGCGAACTGCCGTTTCCAGCATTTAATGTGAACGATTCGGTCACCAAATCAAAATTCGATAATCTTTACGGATGCAGAGAATCGTTGGTTGATGGAATCAAGCGCGCAACGGATGTAATGATTGCCGGGAAAATTGCTGTGGTTTGCGGTTATGGAGATGTCGGTAAAGGGTGTGCACAGTCACTACGTGGTTTGGGTGCAACGGTATGGATCACCGAAATTGATCCGATTTGCGCATTGCAAGCGGCAATGGAAGGTTATCGCGTCGTTACGATGAACGATGCTTGTGATCAAGCGGATATTTTTGTGACTGCAACGGGAAACCTGCGCGTGATCACGCATGATCATATGATAAAAATGAAAGACCAGGCGATAATCTGCAATATCGGCCATTTTGATTCGGAGATCGATATTGCTTCCATTCAAAAATATCAATGGGAAAATATCAAACCGCAAGTTGATCATGTCATTTTCCCGACGGGACGGCGGATCATTGTGTTAGCGCAAGGACGATTGGTCAATCTGGGATGTGCAACGGGACACCCTTCTTTTGTTATGTCCAGCTCGTTTACTAATCAGGTATTAGCACAAATGGAGTTATGGCGGAATGGGGCGAATTACCCAAAGAATGTTTATGTCTTACCGAAGCGGTTGGATGAAAAAGTTGCGCGCTTGCATATCGGAAAGCTTGGAGTGAAACTTACCGAACTGACGGATGAGCAGGCAAAATATCTGGGCTTGGATAAGGATGGTCCCTATAAGCCTGAAATGTATCGATATTAATCATTGAAGTATTGCTTATGATGGAGGAGCAATTGAATTTTTTGATCCGATTGCTCCTTTCTGATTGATAGAGTCCTGTCAAAATCAGAGTAATAACGATCATTATCAATGATGGTCGCCCTATAATTTATAGATTTATATCGATGGATTCACAAAAAAAATTTTCTCCAACTTTCAGTTTCGAGCTTTTCCCACCACAAACTCCACAAGGTATCGAAAAATTAAGACTTACGCGCCAGCAGTTGGCGCAATTTAACCCCAAATTTTTTTCTGTAACTTTTGGTGCAGGCGGATCGACGCGTGAGCGGACATTTGAGACAGTACTTGAAATTCAATCGGAAAAGCATGTGGTTGCGCCTCATCTATCTTGCATCGGATCAACGCAACAAAACATTCGCATTATTCTGGAAAAATATTATGAGATAGGAATCCGACGCATTGTCGCCTTACGTGGCGATCTGCCGTCAGGTATGGCGCAGGCTGGAGAGTTTCGATATGCCAGCGAACTGGTCGCTTTCATCCGCAAAGAATTTGGTTCGTCATTTCATATTGAAGTGGCTGCGTACCCGGAATACCACCCGCAAGCTCGATCCGCACAAGCGGATTTTGAGAATTTTAAGCGTAAAATTGAAACAGGTGCAAATTCGGCAATTACCCAATATTTTTATAACACTGAGGCCTATTTTCATTTTGTTGATTCTTGCGAATCAGCGGGTTTGAATATTCCGATAGTGCCGGGAATCATGCCGATTAACAAATTTTCTCAGCTTGTCAGATTTTCAGATACTTGTGGTGCTGAGATTCCCCGATGGATTCGCAAAAAGCTGGAAGGGTATAGCGATGATAGCGCATCTATCCAAGCATTTGGTTTGGACGTGGTGACGGATCTGTGCGAACGTTTATTAAAAGCCGGTGCACCCGGATTACATTTTTATACATTAAATTCAGCCAGCCTAACCTCCATCATTTGGCAACGGCTTAACCTTAAAGAATATGTTCAATAATTAACACTCCTTTACCCGATTCTGCCTATGATCAAATGCTTCCTCAGAGTAGCAGATACGGATTTTGCATCAATAGTGTTCCGGAATGATCTTTTTCCTGATCGCGCAAGCCGGTATATAATGGACATCAATGTTTTGATTAAAATAAAAAAGTACGGGGTTATGAGATGAAAGAGAAAAATACCATTGCCGACAAGGCCATTGTAGAACAGCCAGTGTCAGAAACCATGACTTCAGATGTTCCGACTGTGGATGCCTGTATCGCACATGCCAGAGAAGTCAAGGCTGTACAGCTAGAGCTGATCGCAAATAAGAATTATGATTTTGCGCCAGAATTTTACGAGATGACAATTCAACTGTACCTGTTCGGGGTAATGTGGAAATTTGCAGAAAATTTGGGGAATGCAGAAGGTGCGCGTGAATTGGCGTTTACAGCTTCACAAGTGATGTTAATTCAAGACGGATTGCATAAACAAAAAGCGCTGAAACGTATCGTTTTTCTGAGAAAAATGTCCAAGCTGGAAGACGATCACAATGCCTTGGCAGTGGCCATTGGTTATGAATCTGAAATGGGCGACAATAGTTTAGCTGAGATATTTGATCATTATGTCGATGATACGCAGGTTTCTGGCGCTTTCTGGCGATTGTATGATCGTGGTCGAAAAATAATGCTTTATGGTGGTCTGTTTATAGCCTTTCTGGTCATTTGGTTTGTAACTTTATTTATGCCAGGAAATAGTACGATTGCAATTCTTGCAGCGGGGCTTATTGCAGCGGCGCTTTTTGTAATACCGGTATTCTTGATCGGTATCTTTATATACCGTACAAAAATTAGAAAGGCAAAACAAGCTCATTAATAATAGAGCGAAGGTATTAATGATTGCTTTAGGTAGTTCAATATAAAGCATTAAATTTACTGTAATGAATCAAATTGGCTGCTGAAATTAGATGAGTGCTCAAATTCTTGATGGTAAGAAAGTAGCTGAATCAGTGCGTTCCGAATGGAAAGTCCGCGCTGACAAGCTAGTCCGGTCAGGCATAAAACCAGGGCTGGCCGTAATTATCGTCGGCAATAATACGGCATCCGCAATTTATGTCAGGAATAAAGTCAAAGCCTGCAACGATATTGGCATTTATTCGGAGGTGCATAGCTTTTCCGAGCTTGCAACACAAAATGAAGTACTGGACTGTATCCAATCGCTCAATGAAAATTCACATATTCACGGTATTCTAGTGCAGTTGCCGCTTCCGGTACATTTTGAAAGTAATCGCATCATCACTTCAATTGCCATTGAGAAAGATGTGGATGGTTTTCATCTCTATAACGTCGGGGCATTGATTACCGGTAATACAATCTTTTCACCCTGCACTCCCTATGGTGTCATGATGATGCTGGAAAAGAATCATATTTCAATAGAAGGTCAGCATGCAGTAGTGGTCGGGCGCAGTAATATTGTTGGAAAACCAATGGCATTTATGTTGTTAGAGCAAGGGGCCACGGTTACTATTTGTACTTCGAAAACAGCTGATCTATCGCAATTTACCAGGAGTGCTGATATTTTGGTAGTTGCAACAGGCAAGCCACGCATGATTACTGCTAAAATGGTAAAACCAGGGGCAGTAGTCGTTGATGTGGGTATTAATCGATTAACGGATGGTAGCCTTTGTGGCGATGTTGATTTTGAATCTGTCAAAGAGGTTGCCAGTTATATTACACCGGTGCCTGGCGGCGTGGGACCCATGACAATTACCATGTTGTTGTGCAATACCATTCTGGCCGCAGAGCGAGCTCAAGCCAGCGTTGAGTAGTTTTAAGCCAATTAACCTTTGATAAGTGTGCCTGGAAATGGAATTACAACCTGATATTGATCCGCAGGAAACACAAGAGTGGCTGGATGCACTGAATTCAGTTATTGCCAGTTCCGGTGGGGAGCGTGCCCATTTTCTGCTGGAAAAATTGATTGAAAAAGCGCGTCGTTCAGGCGCGTATTTGCCTTATAGTGCCAGAACAGCTTATATCAACACGATTCCAACGGGTAAAGAAGCACGTTCACCGGGTAATAACGCAATCGAACACAGAGTTCGTTCGTATGTCCGTTGGAATGCCATGGCGATGGTATTGCGTGCTAATAAAAAAACTAATGTTGGCGGGCACATCGCAAGTTTTGCATCCGCAGCGACTCTCTATGATGTTGGTTACAATCATTTCTGGCATGCGCCGAGCGAAACTCACGGCGGAGATTTGGTTTATGTGCAAGGACATTCCTCCCCGGGTGTTTATGCATATGCATTCCTGTCTGGAGAATTAAGCCAGGATCAACTGGATAATTTTCGTCAAGAAACGGACGGAAATGGTTTATCTTCTTATCCGCATCCATGGTTAATGCCTACTTTCTGGCAATTTCCAACGGTTTCAATGGGATTGGGACCGTTAATGGCGATTTATCAAGCGCGATTTATGAAATATCTTGGCAGCCGGGGAATGGTTAATACCGAAGGACGGAAAATCTGGGCATTCATGGGTGATGGCGAGATGGACGAGCCCGAGTCGCTCGGTGCAATCTCACTGGCATCGCGCGAGAATTTGGATAATCTCATTTTTGTAGTGAACTGTAATCTTCAGCGTCTGGATGGACCCGTACGAGGAAATGGCAAAATTATCCAGGAGCTGGAAGGTGCTTTCCGGGGTGCCGGTTGGAATGTGATCAAAGTGATTTGGGGATCTTATTGGGATCCCTTATTGGCTAAGGATACTAAAGGGTTATTGCAGAAACGCATGATGGAATGCGTCGATGGTGAATATCAAAATTTTAAATCGAGAGATGGGGCATATGTGCGTGAGCACTTTTTTGGAAAGTATCCTGAATTATTGGAAATGGTTGCCAATATGTCGGATGATGATATTTGGCGATTAAATCGGGGCGGGCATGATCCCTATAAGGTATTTGCGGCTTATGCAGCGGCGGTAAAGCATACGGGTCAACCTACGGTGATACTCGCTAAAACTATTAAGGGATATGGTATGGGGGAGGCCGGGGAAGCACAAAATATAACGCATCAGCAGAAAAAAATGGGAACCACCTCGTTAAAGGCATTTCGTAACCGTTTTGGTTTGAACATTCCGGATGACAAGATAGACGAAGTGCCTTATCTGACTTTTGCTAAAGATTCGCCGGAATTCACTTACTTGAAAGAACGGCGTAAAGCACTGGGTGGTGCTTTCCATCGCCGTGCAACCAAGGCGAAGCCATTGCAGGTGCCGCCGTTGTCCGCTTTTGAAGCTCTGTTGAAAGCCAGCGCGGAAGGACATGAATCGTCAACCACCATGGCTTATGTGCGTATTCTGAATCTTTTGGTTAAAGATAAAAAAATTAATAAGCATATCGTCCCGATAGTTGCTGATGAGTCGCGTACATTTGGTATGGAAGGCATGTTCCGACAGCTGGGGATCTGGTCTTCAGAAGGTCAGTTATACACGCCACAAGATGCTGATCAATTAATGTATTACAAAGAAGACAAGAACGGCCAGATTCTTCAGGAAGGTATTAATGAAGCAGGTGCGATGTCATCCTGGATAGCGGCTGCGACATCTTATAGTACTCATGGAATTCAAATGATTCCATTTTTTATTTTTTATTCCATGTTTGGTTTTCAGCGTATCGGTGATCTAGCTTGGGCGGCAGGAGATATGCGTTGCCGCGGTTTCTTGCTGGGAGGCACGGCGGGCCGCACGACATTGAATGGTGAAGGGCTGCAGCATGAAGATGGGCATAGCCATATCGTTGCATCAACGATTCCCAATTGCGTATCGTATGATCCGGCATTTGCTTATGAGCTGGCTGTTATTATCCAGGATGGATTGCGCCGGATGTATCAGGAACAAGAGGACATTTATTATTATATTACAGTAATGAATGAAAACTACGCTCATCCTGCAATGCCCGCTGGCGCTGAGAAAGATATATTACGAGGGATGTATCTGTTCAAGCAAGGAAGCAAGAACAGTAAGGAGTTACACGTTCAATTACTAGGGGCGGGAGCTATATTGCGCGAAGTAATCGCAGCTGCCGAAATACTCAAGCAAGAATATAATGTTAATGCGGATATCTGGGGTGTCACCAGTTTCAATGAATTGAGGCGAGAGGCGCAGGGAGTGATGCGTTGGAATATGTTGCACCCCACGCAACCGGCCAAACTGTCTCATGTGCAAAATTGCCTTAAAGGGTACGTAGGGCCGGTAGTTGCTGCAACCGATTATATGAAAATTTATGCTGATCAAATTCGTGAATTTATTCCAGGGCGATATTATGTCCTCGGAACGGATGGTTTTGGGCGCTCCGATACACGCGAAAAATTGCGTCGTTTTTTCGAAGTTGATCGTTTTTATATTACCATTGCAGCACTTAAGGCATTGATGGAAGAAGGAAAAATTTTACCTCAACAGATTGCGGATGCGATACAAAAATACGGTATTGACCCTGAGAAGCCGAATCCCGCAATAAGCTAGATGTGCAGGAAAATAGCATTAATCGTTTAAGAAAAACACTTGTATCATTATCTCTTTCCAGTGAAGTAATTTGAGGAAAATATGTGGCTGAATTAAGAAAAGTTTTCATTCCGGATATCGGAGATTTCAAAGATGTTCCTGTTATTGAGATCTTAATTAAAGCGGGCGATGCTGTTAAAACAGAGGATTCGCTTATTACACTGGAATCTGACAAGGCCACAATCGAGATTCCATCACCTTTCAGTGGCTTGATCAGGGAGATTTTTGTCAAATCCGGAGATAAAGTATCGGAGGGCACGGCAATCTTAAGCATCGAAGATTCTGATGATACCCAAAGTGAGTCGCTGCCACAAACTGCAGTGGAAGAAAACGCTAACAAGAATGTTGTCGAAGTTACGCCTGAAGTTGGCGTTAAACCGGATAACGTCCAGTCAGTACAAAACATGCCACAACCGATATCCGCTAGAGATGATATTTCTTCCAGAGCGCATGCAAGTCCATCAATTCGCCGTTTAGCACGGGAGTTGGGTGTTAATCTGGAATTAGTTACAGGAAGCGGCCCTAAACAACGTATCTTGAAAGAAGACGTGCAAGCCTATGTAAAAGCGGAATTATCGAAATCTGGGAATAAAAATTCAGGAACGGCGTTTGATTTTCCGCCATGGCCCGAAGTCAATTTCGCTAAATATGGTCCTGTTGAATCAAGAAGCCTGACACGTATCAAACAAATCTCTGGCGCCAACTTACATCGTAATTGGGTAATGATTCCGCATGTCACTCAGTTCGATCAAGCGGATATTACTGATTTGGAAGCGTTGCGAAAAAAATCCAACGAGAATCAAAATGCCACTAAATTTAAATTGACTTTGCTGGCATTTGTGATGAAGGCATTGATCGCGCCGCTAAAGAAATTTCCGGAGTTTAATGCATCACTCGATAATTATGCAGATGAGGGAAGCAGTTTAATCATCAAACATTATTATCATATCGGCTTTGCCGTGGATACGATCAATGGGCTGGTTGTGCCTGTAATCAAAGACGTGGATCAGAAAGGAATCTTTGCGATTGCCGAAGAACTAACTCGGCTATCTTCATTAGCACGTGAAGGCAAACTAAAGCCCACTGATATGCAAGGCGCCAGTTTTACCATATCAAGTTTGGGTGGAATTGGCGGTACAGCATTTACACCCATTATCAATGCTCCTGAAGTTGCCATTCTGGGAATTTCAAAGGCCGATATTAAACCAGTTTATCAAGACCTCCAATTTATTCCCCGCTTGATACTTCCCCTGTCGCTTTCCTACGATCATCGCGTCATTGATGGCGCGGCTGCAGCGCGTTTCACTACACATTTGTCAGAGATATTGACAGATATGCGGCTTGCTTTACTATGATGTATCCTAAATCTTGAGATTGAGAAAAAGTGGAAATTATTGATAAGTTTCCTCTAACCGGGATCTATGGGGGTACGTTTGATCCTATTCACTATGGTCACCTGCGTATCGCTGAAGAATTACTCGATCATGCCGGTTTAAAGCGCATTCTTTTTATTCCTTCAGGTGCACCTCGGTTGCGGGTTGCTCCCGCTGCATCAAGAGGTCACCGGTCAGCCATGGTGCGTTTGGCAATTCAAGATAACACCCGGTTTTCTCTTGACGAGCGTGAAGTTAATCGTCCGGGTATTAGTACAACGATTCAATCGCTACGTGAGTTCAGGTGCGAACTTGGTGATCATGCAGCACTTTGTTTTATCCTTGGAGTTGATGCGTTTGTTAAAATAGATCACTGGGTGGAATGGCAGGAGTTATTTGCTTTGTGCCATATTATTTTGGTTGCCCGTCCGGGTTATGTTCCGATCGGCAAAAACAAGGCGTTATCTGCAGAAATACAAAAGGAATTGGTATCTCGGTCCGTCGCGTATGCAAGCGATCTCGGATCACAATCCAATGGCTTTATATATACTGCCCGGACATCATTACTGGAAATTTCAGCATCGCATATACGATCATTAATAAAAAACAATAAAAGCATACGTTATTTATTACCTGAGAATGTCGTTGATTATATTCAAACCAATCGGTTATACACTGGAAATTTATGAATTCTGAAAAGCTTATTAAGGTCATAATCGATGCACTGGAGGAAATTAAAGCGCACGATATCGATGTAATCAATGTCACAAAAATAACTTCGATGTTTGAACATATCATCATTGCCAGCGCGGATTCAACGCGCCAGACAAAATCTCTGGCAAACAATGTACAAGAAAAGGTCAAAGCTGCTGGAGGAAATGTTTTTAGTGTGGAAGGAGAGCAGTCAGGCGACTGGCTGCTGGTTGACGTGGGTGATGTGATCGTACACATCATGCTACCGGCCGTTCGCGAATACTACAATTTGAAAGCGTTATGGTGCGAGCGGAATTAATCCTCCCCGGATCATGCATGATTTCTTCATATTATGAAATGTTTTATACTCGCGGTCGGGCATAAAATGCCAGATTGGGTCAATACGGGTTATCTTGAATATATCAAACGCATACCGCGAGAAATATCAGTGAATTTGATTGAAATAAAACCGGAAAAACGGGTTGCGGGGAAACCGGTTGAACAGCTTCTTTTGGCAGAATATCATCGTATTCGTGCAGTTCTGCCGCACCATTGCCGGATTCAAGTCTTGGATGAAAGTGGTCAGCAATGGACAACAAAACAATTTGCCAATGAAATGCAAGGATGGATGGATAGTGGCGATGCAATCGCCTTTGTGATTGGGGGAGCAGATGGTTTGCATTGTGATATCAAACATACTGCCAACGCATTGATCGCCGTATCGAAATTTACGTTACCCCATGGACTTGTCCGTGTAGTACTGGCAGAGCAACTCTATCGGGCTATATCAATTATAAAAAACCATCCTTACCACAGGGATTGAAAAACGAGCATGCTCTTACTCAATTTTCCACCGTATTTCAGATCCGATAAATAAACTGCTACTGATATCGAATCCTGCGTTTACTGATTAAAACTATATTAATTGAGATGTTTCCCGAGAACCAAATCTATCTTGCCTCAAGAAGCCCTAGAAGACGTGAATTATTAAGACAGGTGGGCGTACGATTTAATCTTCTGATGATGCGTGAAACTTTAGGCCGTACGATTGATATCGATGAACAGTCATTTGAAAATGAAGCGCCTACTGACTATATTTATCGGATTACACAGTATAAAGCTAACGAAAGCTGGAAAAGGTTGTTGCAACGCCGGTTGCCGGTATTACCTGTCCTGGTCGCTGATACAATTGTCACGATTGACGGCACCATATTAGGTAAACCCAGGGATAAAATGCACGCAACTGATATGCTAAAAACTCTATCCGGGCGATCACATCAGGTACTAACCGCTATTGGTGTTGGAATCAGAGATAATATTCAAGTTAAGCTATCGACTTCAACCGTACGATTTCGTGAAATTACCGAACAGGAAATACGCCGATATCTGGAAAACAATAATATCTTGGACAAAGCGGGCGCTTATGCAATTCAAGGTATGGCAGCTGCATTTATCGCTGAAATATCAGGAAGCTATAGTGGGATTATGGGTCTTCCACTGTATGAAACCATACAATTGTTAGAGGAAACCGGCATACAAGTTGTTTAATTTGAATATCAAGATTGAATTTATCCTGCGATATTATACGAAGGATGTTGTAATAAGCCTTTGACTCCTTAGATCAATTACCTGATTTAACGTATCGGACATGAGTAACGAAATTCTAGTGAATATTACGCCCCAAGAAACCAGGGTTGCTATACTCGAACAAGGCGTAACACAAGAACTGCATATCGAGCGTACCAGCGGACGCGGTATCGTAGGAAATATTTATAACGGACGGGTGAGTCGTGTGTTACCAGGTATGCAATCGGCGTTTGTAGATATTGGTCTTGACCGGGCGGCTTTCTTACATGTGGCTGATATTCGTGATCCCAAGCCGGAAGGGGATGTTATGAAACCGATCGAGAAGCTGCTTTACGAAGGCAGTAGTATCGTGGTTCAAGTGATCAAGGATGCGATAAGCACCAAGGGTGCTCGTCTTTCTACTCAGATAAGCCTGGCGGGCCGGTTATTGGTTTATCTGCCGCAAGAATCCCATATCGGTATCTCGCAGCGTATCGAAGATGACAGCGAGCGTGAGTTATTACGTGAAAAGTTGCAGCAAATTCTTCCCGAGGATGAAGCGGGTGGTTATATCATCCGAACTATGGCGGAAACTGCGGATGAAAACGATCTGCGCGCTGATTTGGAGTATTTGCATCGATTGTGGCGCGACATCCAACAAAAGTCTGCGACCATTTCTGCGCCCGTATTGCTTTATCAGGATTTGGATCTCGGCCACCGCGTATTACGCGATTTTATCGATGAGGATACAGCTCGTATTCTGGTTGATTCACGTGAAAATTATCAAAAACTGGTGAAATTTGCACAAAGCTACATGACGTGCATCGCGGAGCGGATAACTTTGTATACCGGCGATCGGCCATTATTTGATTTGTATGCTGTTGAAGAAGAGATTGAGAGATCTCTGGCCAAGCGGGTTAATTTAAAATCGGGCGGATATTTAATCATCGATCAAACTGAAGCGCTCACCACAATGGATGTCAATACCGGCGGTTTTATTGGTGTGCGCAATTTCGACGATACTGTATTTAAAACCAATCTTGAGGCGGCACAGGTCATTGCCAGACAACTGCGTATGCGCAATCTGGGTGGAATTATCATCATAGACTTCATCGATATGGAGTCTGACGACCACAAAAATGCGGTTCTGACTGAATTCAACAAGGCGTTGTCGAAAGATCGTACACGCATAACCGTCAACGGTTTCAGCACATTAGGTCTGGTTGAAATGACGCGCAAACGTACCCGCGAGAGTTTGGCCCATGTACTCTGCGAAACCTGCCCGACTTGCCAGGGGCGCGGCGAAGTCAGGACGGCACAAACCATCTGCTATGAGATTTTGCGGGAGCTGCTTCGGGAATCGAGGCAATTTGATGCGAATGAATTCCGAATTCTGGCATCACAGCAAGTCATTGATTTGTTTCTGGATGAAGAATCGCAAAGTTTGGCGCAACTGGGTGATTTCATAGCTAAGCCTATAAGTCTGCAAATTGAGGAATCTTACTCACAAGAGCAATACGATGTGATATTGATGTAGCATATCTGTGGATGGAAAATTCAAGGTTCGATCAATTATCAGATAAATTCTAAAATCCCAGAAAGAGTACGCTGTTTACTTAACCCTGTTGGCGCTGTGTTTGACAGCCTATCAAGCTTTCAGTATATTTAATAGAATATAAAGTATTTTGATTTCTGCCTTAAATCTTTTTGTTTGATTTTGTATGCGCATCGTTGTTACTGGAATGGGGGTTGTTTCACCGATCGGTACCGGCATCGATCAGTTCTGGAATGCAGCAATTAAAGGTACGAGCGGAATCAATGTCATTCAGTGTTTTGATGCATCCGGCCTTCGCTCCCGCATAGCCGGTCAAATTACAGGATTCGATCCAGCGACTTTTCTGACAGCAAAACAGTTGGAACAAACTGACCGGTTCACACAATTAGCATTATGTGCGGCAGATCAAGCCCTAACAGATGCAGGTAGTCTGAAACACTATGAGCCACGGCGTTTGGCTGTAAGTCTAGGTTCCGGCATGGGTGGATTTTCAACCTTTGAATCTTCAGCAGCACGCAAGTTTCAGAACAAATCCATACCCCCGTTTACTGTACCTCGCATTATGGCCAATTCCGCGGCCGCCTGGATTGCCACAAAGCATGGATTTAAAGGTGCCAATCTGACATGCAGCACCGCCTGTTCGTCTGGTGCGAATGCTATCGGCATGGGATTGGATTTATTGCGCACCGGAAAAGCAGATGTCGTTGTTGCAGGTGGTACGGAAGCGTGCGTATTACCGCTGACTATTGCAGGTTTCGAAGCGTTGCATGCATTATCCACCGGATTTAACACTGATCCTGCGCATGCATCACGTCCATTCGCCCAAAGGCGTGACGGCTTTGTCATTGGAGAAGGTGCGGGTATATTGATTCTGGAAAAAGAAGAACAAGCACAACAGCGAGGAGCCAAAATCTATGCGCAAATTGCCGGGTATGGCTGTGCTTGTGATGCGGCGCATATTGTTGCGCCTGATATAAGCGGACAAGTTGCGGCAATGCAAACTGCGATTGAGGATGCCGGAATTGCACCTGACCAGATAGATTATATTAACGCGCATGCAACTTCTACGCCACTGGGGGATGTGATTGAGACTAAGGCGATCAAGCAGCTTTTCGGTTTGCATGCAGAGGAAATTTCCATTAGCGCAACTAAGTCGATGATCGGTCATACCATTGGTGCCTCGGCTGCGATCGGCAGCATCGCAACCATCATGGCGCTGCATACCAGCATGATCCATCCCACGATAAATCTGGATGAAGCGGATTCTGAATGTGATCTTAACTATACGCCCAATCATGCAGTGCAGAGACAAGTACAAGCAGGTATGTGTAATGCATTTGGTTTTGGTGGAAATAATGCCAGTATCGTCTTTACAACTCCTTAATATGGATACGAATATATGGATACAACAGAACTTGAAATGAAAGTGATCCGGTTTATCACGGAAAAAGTTGAGAATGCGAGCGCTTCAATGATTACTACTGCATCGAAATTTGAAGAACTTGGACTTGATTCGATGGATACTATCCAACTCCTCTTTGACGCGGAAGATGCTTTTGGTATTAGCTTTGAAGGCGAAGAAGTTAAAGGATTCCGTAGCGTAGGGGATATTATCGATTATATAAGCAAGCATCCACCGGAATCGAAACAGTGAAAGAGAGTTTTGTTACACGTTGGTTTGCTTGAACTTGAATAAGGGGCGGGAATAGCTGATTTTGAGTTTCCCCGTACCTGATAAAAATATTTCCCTATCCCTGTTTTTACAGATATAACTTAGACCAATGATGATGGTTAGATTGATGGATCGATTCATGGAAGGGATAATGTTATGAGAATGCAGAAGCTGATTCTCAATTAAAATATAATATTCTATGAGATCTTTGCAAAATCACAAAGATTTTCTATTTTGCTGTAATTCCCGATTTATTTGCCTGTCACTGGGAATTTTTAAGCTATCTTGCCGTAAATAAGCCGAAATAATCATTCTAAAGTGGCCGTTTCTGTCGAGAGGAGGAGGCAATCTCCCTATGTTTGTGTTATCAATCGGTGATCGGCAACGAGTCTGGGTAACCTTTTTAAGTTATACGCCATAGCCAAGAGCATGTGCCAAGCATGCGCTTTGGCCAGACCACGATAACGCAGGATTTTGGCATTGAACCACCTTGCCTGGCTGCCGAAAGTGCGCTCTACAACATACCGGGCTTTCGTGATCAAGCTATTGCGCTGCAACTGCCGCCGCGTCAATGGATTGTTCCTCAAAGCCTTATCCTGAATGCCGTTTTTGATACCACGTGATTTCAAAGCAGCCCGATGTTTTTGACTGCTATACGCCTTGTCGGCATGGATACGGGTTCCCGGTCGGATATTGGCTTTCTCCAACAAACCCAGCAGCGGTTTGCTGTCATGGCAATTGGCCGCGGTGGTTTCAACCGTCAGCACCAAACCATTGCCATCTACTACCGTATGCTGCTTATAACCGAACACTGATTTGCCGCCCTTCTGAATCCAATATGCTTCGCTATCTACACCGGGTTGGGTCACTTCAATGACCCGCATCGCTGATTGAGCACCCGGCTCATCATCTCGTTCTTCCCGATCGTTGACCACTTCATAAGCAGGCCTGGCTTTAGGTCTACGCGGACTTTGCGTAATGCTCGCATCAACATGGCAGCCTTTCCTAACCGCGATGTCGTGCACTTGTATCTGCTCATTCACCCGCGCTAACAATTCATCCCAAGCGTCCGCTGCCGTCAGGCGGGTTCTGAAGCGTGATAACACGGAATGATCCGGTACATCGTCTTCTAACGACAAACCCAAAAATCGCATCACATGCAGGTTCGAATTCGACATGTCTTCCACCGATTCATCGCTTAAACCACCGTTCCAGATTCTTACCAGCAGCATCTTGAACAGCAGCAATCCGGAATACGCCGGACGACCTGCCGCATCCGATACCGGTGCATAATGAGCTGCGATGGCTTTCTCTATCGAGTTCCAGTCTATCAACTGATCGATTTGCTTTAGAAAATTTTCCTTACGGGTACGGCGGGTTACATCGTATTCCGAAAAACTCATAGTCAACACTTCAATGCTATTGTTTTAAAACACAATACTATCATCCAATCCCTTATTCTGGGAGTGTTACGTGCAAAGGTCTCTCTATATGTTATATCCGCATAATTCTGATTACATCACCTGTTGAATCTTTTCTGGTATTACAAAGGTCATACCGCTTGGTTGAATAAGTTAATTTTTTGACATTGCTGGTGTGGGCCTGGGTTGATGCATGGGATAAATTCTACCTCTGAGTCAGATAACCCACTCGAGAACACCCTACAAGACAAGAGCTTTTATTCTACGCTGACACACTCTGATTCAAGAGACTCATTACGATAAGCCTGATCATTCATTCGGACCAAACACTGTAAAGTGGAACGGCTTAACTTTTTTTGCAATTTAAGAGGATAAAAACATGAAAAATATACCGCCTATTATTATAACCAGTCTGGACCAGGCACGCCTTGAACGCTTGTTCAGCTCCAGAAACTATAGTCAACTTCCCGGGATTGATGCACTTATTGATGAAATTGATCGCGCATCAGTTGTAGAACCCACTGAGGTACCACCTGATGTAATTACTATGAATTCGACGATTCGTTTTGTCGATGATATGAATGGCTCGGAGCATCAGCTTACGCTTGTTTATCCTGATGAAGCAGGCGCACATGGAACAATCTCTATAGCAGCTCCTGTCGGAAGCGCTTTGCTCGGGTTGTCTGTAGGTCAATCAATTAGGTGGCAAGTACCAGGAGGACGAGAACTCAATCTGCGCGTACTTGAGGTCATTCGACAGCCCGAAGCAATGGGAGAGTACCTCCGGTGAACTCCGTATTTTCAATTAAAAAGAAGTCAATAAATATTCCATTCCAGTTTGGGATAATCCCGCAAGATTGATATTTTCCTCGTTGAGGGTTGTATCTGCTGCCATAATGCCAATAGAGGCAACGGTATGAGCGCCTGAATCCAGCAAACCTACATAATAGGCTTGATCTTTCTCAGACGGCGCAAGGCCAACCACATTCTCATATAGCAGATTCACAGCAGCCGTATGATTTGTTATGTTGTCACCCAGCGCCGCACTGATTGCAAATTGCATCACGGTTTCATAACTCATACCGGCATCGAGCAGGCTCAAGCCGATGCCGGAAAAGGTCTCGTTTGACACCGATTCTCGGCCAAAAACAGCACCCAGCGTTTTGGCCGTGATGCCAGCCTTGCCGTCAAGGTCAAGCGCTAATGAGATATCATTAAATTGAATCCGTTCGATTTGATTGAGGGTATCTGTGCCGTCTACTCCACCATTCTGATGGATAACCGTCCAGCTTCCATCAGCATCAGGACGGATATCGTAATCACTTAAGTGGCCACGGTAAATGGCTGTGTCAGTATTTTCATTTCCGTTTAATGTGTCATTACCTTCAAACCCGGTCAGTGTATCTCTGCCCGTTCCACCTGTAATCAACTCGGCTGAGCTATGATCGACCGTAAAAGGAGTCTGGAAGCCTGAAAAAGAAATCATAAAAGTATTGGCAGTGGTTCCATTTCCATCTGCTTTGCTGATAATCGCGCCCGACTGCAAATAGCCTTTCAAACCAGCTGTTTCAGATGAAGTGCTTCCTGCGCCGACAAGATGTGCAACTGACAGCATTCCAGAGATTGTTATCTGATTGTCATTAAGGATCTGTCCTTCGTATTTATCAAGTTCCAGAAACTTTATTCTTTCCCATAAAATATCGTGCCATTCCCGGACGATTAATTCCTGTATGGCACCGTCGTTAAAGTAATCCTGCTTACTATCAATTCCATTCTTGCCTGACCAGTTGCCAACCCAATCGTTTCTGAATAAATTGCCATCACTATTATCAAGGCCATAGTATCCGAGATCAAAAAGAGCCGCTTCCCCGAATTGATACTTTCCGATATAACCAAATGAATTTTCAGTGCCATAGTTTTGTGCGCTACCGGGAACACTGGATGATTCTTTGAAACCCAATTCATCAAAATAATCTTGATATGTTTTAGCCATGATTATTTCTCGTTAAGTAAAATAGTATTGATAACACGAAAAGCCGATCAGCCCCTGAGCGCTGGCAGCTGCTCTTCTTTTGGTACGAAATTGAGCGCAATGCCATTATTACACCAGCGTTCTCCACGAGGAGGAGGGCCATCCGTGAAGACGTGGCCTTGATGACCTCCACAGCGTGCGCAGTGATATTCCGTGCGCGGCCAAATCATCTTAAAATCGATTTTAGTTGCTATATGCCCGGCTATTGGTTGGGTAAAACTGGGCCAGCCGGTCCAGCTCTCATACTTGTATGCACTTTCAAACAATGGAAGATAACAGGCGGCGCAAATAAATGTGCCTTCACGATCCTCATAGACCAGATTACTCGATTCCGGACGTTCGGTCGCTTCCTCGAATAGGATCTGATAGGCTCTGGGCGAGACCAATTCACGCCATTCCTTATGAGGCTTGTTGAGAGAGGAAATAGGGCTGGCTGCTTCGCCAACCATCGGCGTGCGCAAACATCCCGGCATCAGAGGAAGCACGGTTGCAACAGTCAGTGTTTTAAATAAAAAAGTGCGTCGTTTCATAAATCTTCTCCAATTCAACAGGATCATCGCGTGCTGAATGATATGCCTCCGTGTTCCTCATCTAGCTTAAATCAGCTTAAGCACAAATATCATGATCACACTTTGATCGTTACAACAGGGAATCCTGTGCTTTAATTATAATTGTTTCAAAGGCGTTCGAACGCCAATAACCAAACTAATTAATTTTTTGATATGACCCGGCAATACTTCGACAAAGCACAAACTCTGATTGATGCGGCAAATAACGAAGATCCGAACCAGGAAATCATTGAGGGCCAAATCTGGCCGAAAGAGTTGCTTTATTCACACCGCATGTCAGATATGCTTGAACGTTATTCACCCAACGCCGATGATGCCATAAAACTGGCAGTGAGAGCGCAACATATCCAGCGCTGGAGAACGCCACGCAGTGCTTATCCGATGGGTCGCAAGGGTTATCATCAATGGCGAGCCGGATTGAACAAATTCCATGCCGACATTATTGCTAATCTGCTTGCTAAGGCTGGATATGAAAACGAATTTATCATGCGCGTGGCCCAGGCCGCTGGCAAAAAATCATTGAAGACCAATCCGGATACCCAGTTATTGGAAGATGTCTCCGGATTGGTCTTTCTTGAACACTACTTACCCAATTTCACGAGTAGGCACCCTGAATACGCTGAGTCGAAGTGGATTGATATCATGGATAAAATTTGGAGAAAAATGTCTCCTCAGGCTCATCAATTTGTTCTTGATAGATACATCAAATTATTGGATTCCTTTGCTATGCTGATTAGAAAAACCGTGATCAAATGAATCAGGATGTTGTTTCTATAGCAAATAAAGCACCCCGCCGCAAGCAGCGGGGTATTAACTGCGCTCTACAATCTGCTGGTTTTCAACCAGCTTTCGCCCCAAGGGGGCGGGGAATTAAACCCGCAGAGATTAAATTAGACGTATTGATGTGGTTACATTAAATCAGGGACATTCCTTAAACTATTTTTTCATTACGGAACAAATATAAGTACGTCCGAACAGCTTATCACTAGATAATGTAGTCACGAGATTAGAACTATGAGATTCTTGTAAAAACACAGGGATTTCATATGACATATTCACACCGCAGACATGACATATCAGAGGAAGTATGGGCGCAGCTAGAGACACATCTGCCTGGACGCCAAGGCGTTTGGGGAGGGCTGGCCAGAGATAACCGGCAATTCATCAATGCTGTTTTCTGGATTATGCGCACGGGTGCGCCATGGCGGGATTTACCGCCGGATTATGGCGATTGGAGCAATACGCACCGTCGTTTTATTCGCTGGCGCGACAAGGGCATCTGGGAAAAATTACTGGAAGTGCTGATTGACGACCCGGATTACGAATGGCTGATGATTGATGCCAGTCATTGTAAGGTACATCCTCATGCTGCCGGAGCCAGAGGCGGGAATCAAGACATGAGCCGCACAAAAGGGAGCTCAATACCATGATACATCTGACCGTGGATGCGCATGGTATGCCGGTCAGAGTTTTTATTACACAAGGTACCACAGCGGATTGCACGCAGGCTGGCCGCCTGATCGAAGGGCTTGATGCGGATTATTTACTGGCGGATCGCGGTTATGACAGCAATGCGATTATTGAACAAGCAAGAAAACAGGGCATGGAAGCTATAATTCCTCCAAAGAAAAGCCGTGCAGCGCAAAGGTTCTACGATAAGGCATTGTATAAATTGCGGCATCTTGTAGAAAATGCTTTTCTGCACCTCAAGAGATGGCGCAGCATCGCCACAAGATACGCCAAAAATACCACCTCTTTTCTCGCCGCTGTACAAATCAGATGCATCGCTCTCTGGGCAAATATTTCGTGACTACACTATCTAAAGCACCAATAATGATCTTCTGCAGAAAGCGCAGTTGTTTTACTATGAAGCGGTGTTGGTTGATATAATTTTTTGTTATTCCTACATTATCAGAGAAAATACTATGTTTACTCGTTCAAAATTTTCATCCCATAAATTTATGTTTGTAATTTTGATTGGGATCATATTTTCCGTCCTGGCGTTTGGTATGCTCTATGGTACAAGCTCACAAGGGGATTCAGCCGAAACTTATCCCAAAGGTTTTCGCGGCGGTGCCTGCACCATAGAAACTGAGAACCTAATCATTGGCTATTCAGGATATTATCTTCCGGCGGACTACGAGTCACCTGAAGATACTCTGCGGTCACCCCATGTTCCTGTTCAATGTGGAAAAGTACCCGAACCAGCGGCAGTGAATATTTCGATCGATTTGCTGTATCCGGAATCGGCACGAAATTTTCTGTTATCTCAACGCTTGGTTAAGATAGTCACTATTGAAAACACGGAAAAAGAACTCGAAATATTGTCTGCACCCGCGGAGCAGCACCCATCGGGTGTAATCACCCAAGCCTTTAAACTGAGTGAAGTGGGGCAATATATTTTGTATTTGGAAGGAAGTACTGAGAACACAAACATTCAAGTCAAAGTACCATTAAAAGTCGGATTGGATTGGCAAGATCATTTCAAAAAGCTTTTCTCAACATTTCTAAAAAAAGATTAATCTTCGTAACCTTACAAGAAATGATTCATGTCGCTATGAACATAGAAAATTTAGTCTGGTAGAGTGAAAATCTTAAGAATCCCTAAAAGATGGGACAATACTTGCCGTAATGATCATTATAAAAATTGGGAGAAATTTCATGGATGTAGCCGGTATAGCAAGAATAGCAACTGAAATGACGGACTTTAGTACTAAGGAGGCAGTTGGCATTGCAGTTCTTAAAAAGGCCATAGATATTAATGCTGCAGGCGCTCTCGCATTAATTGAAGTCATTCCCGATAATTCTCAATCTGCACCAAACTTACCCTTAAATCTCGGACGAAATATAAATACGATCGCCTAATTTCCGTCTCTATTGACTCATCATTAGTAGCTTGTACTCATAAATTTATGTAATGTTGCGGTCAAATAAAAAGCTGAATACTTCAATACGGTTGTTTTAAAGCATAATTATAATACCAGATCCCATACTCTTGGGATTTGGGTGTGCAAAGGTCTCTGATGGAAATTTCAACTACAAGGACATGCATTTTGCTGGGGGCCGTTTTCTCGGGCGGCTTCTCCATAATAACAATAGTTGTTTGATGTTTTTTCAGGGGCAGCTAGGTAGCTCAGTCTTTGATTCGGGGCAACTGATTTGAGTGAATTTCTGACTAATATTGTATTTTTGCAATATTTGCCGAAATTATGATTATATTTCATTTATCTAACGAAGTTTCTAAGATTGTCAGAGATCTTGACGATGATACGATGAATAAAAATCAACAGTTAAGTTTTACAATAAACCAATATTTCAGGAGATTTTATGAAAAAAATTATTTTAACAATGTCTTGTGTAATATCACTGCTTATTGCGAATATACAGTCCATTACGGCTGAAACTATTGCGGTGGAAGGTAATTCCATTTTTATTCTTGATAACAGTGTGACAGGCTCTCAATTGGTTGTGAGAAACCTTAGTGATGGTACTTTGAATTCGTGTCTTGCCGATTCAGGTTTGAATCTTCTCGGTTTGAATATAGACACAGATGCAACTGACGTCATTATCAAAAAAGGTACCGCTGTAGTTACAACTTTAAATACTGTTAGTCAGATAATTGATGTTAAGCTGGTAGACGTTAAAAACTGTCCAATTAGTTATACTACTGATCTCATTGAATGTTATGCAGCGGTACAGGGTGATAAATTAATCATACCATGCCTTAAATACGGTGATAATATCATCTCGGTTGTACTGGGACGTCGAGGCAATTCAATGAACTATGAGTATGAATCATCCAAGCCTGGCAAAGATCATAAGCAAGACAGTGAAAATGATTAGAAAAAAAACATTCAGTTAGTCCAATCAGCCTAGATACGCCGCTTTTTAAGATCTCATCATTAAAGGTAGTCAATAGATGCAATTGCCCTAAAGCTGATTGGAACATTATTTGCTAGGTTTTTTCACTAGCGAATACCCTACAGCATTAGGAAGTTGCCAAGCATAGGTAGTATAGCTGCATCCAGCACATTGCTTCTGCTGAATTAGAGCCGGTAATGCCTCAGTAGATACTTATAAATCAAGTCTCTGTATAAGGACTCGGCTTGCTTTCATCGGATCATAAAGCTCCGCTGCTGCTCAAAAAGTGCATCGCTCCATTTCTATGGTGGCAAGCAACATCAACTTGTGTATACAAGATTGCATCATTATCTTTTCTACTCCTTGTGTCAGCCGCTAGTATAATTTGATCTCAAGAAATCAACTTGTTAAGCCGTAATGTTAAAGTTACTACTTAGCTATTTAATTTAATTTGAAAAAGTAAAGAACCTAAGTACTAAGAGGTATGTTTGTTAATCAAAAATAATTACGAAGTATAGTTTTTCATAAAAACTGGATTTCGATTTATATGGAGCTCTTTTAGTGAATTCACGCATTTCTTTCAATTTACTATCAGATATATGTGATTTTGCTGTGTGCATTAATGCACAAGGAATTATTCAACAGGCATCCAAATCGTCACAGCAATTTTTACAATTATCTAAGGGCTTGCTTCATGAATCGATTGGGTCATACATTCAACCTGAAGATATAGCATTATTTTGGGATGCTCAGGAAAAGGCAAGGAAGACTGGCGAGAAACAGACTTTTATTTGCCGCATTCTACGCCAACTCATGTTGCCGATATGGGTTGACTGCTTCATTCATCGATTAGTGAATGATCAATATATTGTTATTGCATTCGATGCTACGCATTGGAAGGAAAGTGAGACTCGACTGGCTTATTTCTCAACACACGATACGTTGACAGGACTGCCTGGAAAGGTATTACTCGATGACCGCATTGCTATGAATATTCAAACCGCGCAGCGAGAAAAGAGCTTTTTGTCATTAGTGGTAATAAGTTTAGATGGATATAGAAAAATTAATGATTTATTGGGACATAGTATTGGTGATGAGCTAATCAGGAGTGTTGCAGAGCGTCTGCAAAATTGTGTTCGACGTAGTGATACCGTAGCGCGCGTGAGTGATGACGAATTTTCTATGATAATGATAGGGGTAGGGCAGAATAATATTGAGATGATCGCAAGAAAAATATTGACGGCATTACAACAATCATTTCATATTAGTGAGCATACCCTTCATATTAGCGCAAGCTTGGGTATATCCTTGTATCCAGAGCATGGAAGCAGTGCTTCACATTTATATCGACATGCCGAGGTTGCAATGTATAGAGCGAAAACACTGGGCAAGAATCATTGGAAAATTTATAGCGATCAAGTTGATGATAGTGAGAGAAGCGATTTATCATTAGAGTCCGCTATGTATCGAGGAATTGAGAATGGTGAGTTTATGTTGCACTATCAACCGATTTTCTGTGCACAAACTGGTCAATTAAGAGGTGCTGAAGCCTTGATGCGTTGGAAAAATCCAAATCAAGGTTTTATTCCCCCGATAAAATTTATTCCATTGGCAGAAAATAGCGGCTTAATTAAAATTCTTGGAGCATGGGCTTTGCGAAGTGCATGTTATCAAGCGAAACAATGGCAAGATGCGGGCCTTAAAGATTTTTATATTTCTGTTAATGTATCTCCACGTCAGTTTGTTCAGGAAGATTTTCTGGAAATGATCAATGGAGTGCTGAGAGAATCTGGTTTATTACCACAGAACCTTATGCTGGAGATCACGGAAGGTGTGCTGATGGATAATCCTCAGCGCTCGGGTGAGATTCTTACTCAACTACATGTGGCGGGAGTAAAAATTGCTATTGATGATTTTGGCACTGGTTATTCATCATTGGCTTATTTAAAAAAATTTCCCCTATCAGTATTGAAAATTGACAAATCGTTTGTGGATGATGTGATAAATTGCGCCGAAGACATGGCAATCATTGGTACCATTTTGAGTTTGGCAGAAGGCTTGAATCTGATGGTTGTGGCTGAAGGTGTAGAAAATGATGCACAATTAGGATTCTTAAAGCAAGAAGGTTGTAATTTAGTTCAAGGATACCTTACCGGTAAGCCTGTACATTCAGAAGACTTTAAAGACAAATATTTGGCTTGATTTAAAGCCAAAGAAACAAAATCGAGAATCCTTCTTCATATCGAAATTACCCTAGTTACGTTTTTTACTCTCAATTGAGTATACTGAAACTTATCAACAAATTACATAATTCAACTCAGGAAAGTTATTAGCTGTTGGTTTGCTAAGCGTTGAGTGTGAATATAATTTGAAAGTTCCAATACTGATACGATTCTGTATCATTGAGCTTGTCCGTTATCAAAAGAATAGAAAGGAATTTTTAATGACTAAGATTTGGTTTAAAGATTACACTATTGAGTATTTGGAAGGTTTGCGGAATGCCAATATGGGAGAACATATTGGGATTCAGTTTGTTGAGTTGGGTATGAATTTCTTGAAGGCGCGTATGCCAGTCGATAAGCGCACGACACAGCCATTTGGTATATTGCATGGAGGTGCAAGTTGTGTGCTATCTGAGACTTTAGGCAGTGTATCTGGCTGGATGACTATAAATCCCGAGGAATATCGTGCAGTTGGGTTAGAATTAAATATTAATCATATTCGGGCAGTCACTAAAGGTCATGTTATGGGTATCTGTACACCTTTGCATACTGGTCGACGTACACAAGTCTGGCAAACAGATATTATCGAAGAAGATACAAACAAGCGCGTGGCAATTTCGCGATTGACGCTGGCAATTATCGAACAAGGGACGCTCAGCGCACAAAAAGAGCACGTAATTGTCGACCGGCCATCGTAAACCCTAGTATCAGTTTTCCAACTTTGGCTTGTTGTATGTTTAGACTATACGGAAGTTTTATAGTATCAGTGGGATGCTTGCATTAGATTTTTTCATTGCTATTAGTGTTGTGTTCTACATTTTTGTGATTTGTTATTTTTTCTTCTGCAGCGGGATCAATCTCAAGCTGTATTTCTGCTTTCTGATTAGTGAATCCATTGTGGACATCTGGAGATGTTTTGCTTGCATTATTAAATTCGTTTTCATCCGAGTTATCATCTTGCTTACCTTTGCTATTCCACATGAAATATACCGCCCCCAGTGTTACTACAACCACCGGTAAAGTAATGAACACCAGCAATGCATACTCGACAGTCATGTCAGCACTTTGAGGAGGTGGGCTGCTAACAATTACATAAGCGTGCGTTAGCGCAACGCCATATACAGGTAGTAATGCCGCTATATAACGATTTGTGATGAATGGGCGAACTGTTAACATATTTAGTACGTTAGAAGCATAATATCCGACGAAATAAATAAAGATATAAAAGAAAATAGCACCCATAAGTTTTCCTGGTTAATCTGGTTTATCAGTAATTAGAAAGCGTTTTTAGAAAAAAATAATATAACTATTATATGATACACAGATCATCATTAAAAATGTACCAGTCAGTATTCTGGGCACTGAGGAATAATAAGAATTTATGGGCAATAACTCTAAGTTATTTATTTTTCTATCACAAATACTTCACATTTCTCGTGTTAGACTTCATTTACCTTCCTGATAGTTAGTCGATCAGCGTTCATTTGGACGCTGATCTTTTTATCACAAAATTTTCTTCATTAGATTTCTAATACTAATATCTGCGAAAAACATCTCATAGTCGTTCGTAGTAGTTAGTTTAAGTGAAATTGAGAAAATTATTCTTTACTCTTCCACAAAAGATTTATTCTTTTTAAATAAATTAGGTATGCTGCAGACTAGATAATCTAGTTAAGTGATCTATGAATCTATTTACTTTACAGTCTTCAATTGAATCAAATCTGCTTGCAATAGAAAAACCGTTGAATATCCCCGAATATTCTGAGAGACAAGAACTGCATGCTGAATTGAATGCGGTAGCATACGAATTATTGGCGCCGCCTTTTGAGCTCTCACATCTGGTGCTGATGTCTGAACGAGAGTGGATCGAGCAAGAACGAAAGCTGATCTGTCAGTTATGTAGGCGTTATAATATAAACCCGCCCAATTCACATGAAAATGATTTTAGTGCAGATTTTGGTGAGTTTCGTCTTAGATGGGAACGGCATACCGAATATTCGACGTATACTGTTTATCGTTTGGGAGTGTTTGATATTCCATTTAAGCATCCCGCGATTACATATGTGCCACAGGAGTGGTTGTCCAGCTTACCTGGTGAACTCCTAGTTGCGACGCATATTGCCCTGGAGGATCGATCACGACCCAAGCGCAGCTTGCATGAATTATCGGCGCTATTTGCTTCTGGAACTGTAATCGGTTCCAAAGTGGCAGGAGGTGCTGCAAGTGTATGGAGTGATAATCAGATTCACTCTGATAATTTCGGCCGTATTTTGATTCATGATGAGAATTTGCGCAGTCGTCAGATTGGGCGCTTGGTGCAGCGTCTTCTTGAGATTGAAACTTATCGCATGTTGGCGATGTTGCCATTACCCGTTACCCGCAAAATTATTCCGCAATTGGCTCGCGCAGATCAGCGTTTGGCCGAATTGACTGCCAATAATGTGATATTGACCAGTATTGAAGACGAACAACATTTATTGAATGAATTAACACTTTTGGCAGCAGAGGCAGAGCGCCTATCTGCACAAACCAGTCATCGGTTTAATGCATCTCGGGCTTATTATGATATTGTAAAATTGCGTATAGCAGAGTTACGCGAAGAGCGGATTGAAGGGTTGCAAATGTTGCAGGAGTTTATGATCCAGCGCTTGTCGTCGGCAATGGGAACTTGTGAGCTAGTTCATACTAAGCTGGAAACGCTGTCGATGCGTTTAGGGCGTGCATCTGCGTTATTACGTACACGGGTAGATTTATCCATGGAAGCGCAGATTCGTGATTTACTTAAATCCATGGATAATCGGGCGCACATACAACTGCGCATGCAGGAAACGGTTGAAGGCTTATCCGTAGTTGTATTGAGTTATTATTTGCTAGGTATCATCGGTTACGGATTAAAAGCGTTTAAGGCAGCAGAGCATGATATCAATGTAGAATTGCTGACGGGTATTGCGATTCCGGTGGTAGTACTTGGAGTTTTCTTAGTTGTTAGAAGGGTGCGTAATATGATCAGTAAATTGTAAAGATAGCCATAAAGGCTGATTAGAGAGTCACTGAACAATTAGCGGTTTCCAGATTTTTTGGCACTACTGCCAGTTATTTGAACACGAATTCGCAGTACTTCATTTCTCAGCGAAATTTTGTCACCGAATCCCTCCTGTTTTTGCTCATTATCCGCCGCCGGGGTATTTTGAGCAGGCTTATTCCTCAACTAGGGCCTGTTAATACTAAGAGACCTTTGCACGGTTACTGCGCGGCACGATAATTGCGTTAAAAATTTGCGAAAAATGCTCATTTACCCCGTGTAAACTCCGCTTTTTCGCAAATTTTTGACTTATTCTCGTACCGCTCATGACACCGTGCAAAGGTCTCACTAATTAAATGCTTCAACGATAAGAGCGAAATGGAAAGAGAGGAAGATGACATCCAATTTGTCGAATCTGGAGAATATTCGACGAAATCCTTTGAGCCTGCGGAATAATCTTTCAATCCCATTGTGTTTTTTGTACATGGCGCGATCATATTCCTAGGGTTCCAAGCGATTAGCTTTAGGTGGGACAATTGGGATATAGCCAAGCTTCAATGCAAGCTGTCTGGTTTGATCACCTTCATAAGCATGATCCCTCAGAAGATGAGTAAGTGAAGAGACGGGGCCGAGCGCTAACAGGAGTTGTCGTCCTTCCGGTGCGTCATGTGTATACCCCGGAGATAGGGCAAAAGTTATGATTGTTCTGGCATCTGCGGCAACCAGATGAATTTTATTGGTCCAACCACTTCTGGATTTACCGATGGATTGCGTGGTTTTTTTAATGTACCAATACCGCGCTTTGATGCAGGTGCCATTCAACGAAACGGCTCCGATTTTGATGCGAATGATTTGTTGTCGCTGCAACTGTTCAAAAGCTTTTTGAAGCACGCCACTTTTCGCCCATCGATTAATTCGAGTGTAGATGGTATGCCAATTACCGAAGCACTTGGGTAGTCCACGCCACTTGCAGCCATGCTCGGTAATATACAGAATAGCATTGAGAATTTGCAGATTAGAATAATCTGACATTGCCACGTTGGCGCGGCATGCTAGAAAATTTCCCGAAGCATCCGCCGTTTCTTGTGATTATAGCCAAGATCCGCAAAGCTTGATTGGCGTGACATGGTGTATTAAAAAAATTATCAGAAAACACGATTGTCCCAAACTTCGGGATCTGTTCAGTGTTTCTTTAGCATTCCGTAATACTGACAGCTAAACCGCCCAGTGAAGTTTCTTTATATTTTACTGACATTTCCAATCCGGTTTGTTTCATTGCGGTGATGCAGTTGTCCAATGACATAAAATGTTGACCATCCCCACGAATTGCCAGGGATGCAGCGGTGTATGCTTTGATGGCTCCGAATCCGTTGCGTTCTATGCAGGGTACTTGAACCAGACTGCCCACAGGATCACAAGTCATGCCTAGGTGATGTTCTAGTGCGATTTCTGCAGCATTCTCAATTTGTTGTGTAGTGCCGCCTTTTATAGCACACAGGCCTGCCGCCGCCATGGCCGAAGCTGAACCTACTTCTCCTTGGCATCCAACTTCCGCTCCGGAAATTGAGCTATTATGCTTGATTAACCCTCCAATCGCTCCTGCTACCAGCAAAAAATCCCGTACATGTTCCGGAGTTGCGCCTTCATGTTTTACCGCATAGTAAATAACAGCCGGTATTACGCCCGCTGCACCGTTGGTCGGTGCGGTAACCACCATATGTCCGGCTGCATTTTCTTCATTAACTGCCATGGCATAGGCACATAGCCAGTCATTTAAGTTAGCTTTTTGCGGATTGCTCTGTAATTGTTGAAACAATGCATGCGCGCGCCGTTTAATATTTAAACCACCGGGTAACCGGCCTTCCGCGATCAATCCATTTTCCAGGCAAGTTCGCATTGCGTTCCAGATTGCATCCAGTCCCGCATTGAGTTCTTTTTCATTAATGCGCTCTATCTCATTGCTGCGCTTCATGGCGGAAATTGATAAATTGCTATCGGCTGACATTTTCATCATCTGATTAGCTGAATCAAAGGGAAAACCACAGGAGTTGGTTGCCTCTATTTTGATGGGTGCTACAAGTTTGCCGATTTCCGGCAATGTGGTGATAAAGCCGCCACCAATAGAAAAATAGGTTTCGGTTAGCAACGTCTTGCCGGTTTCGTCCAACAGTTGAAAAATCATGCCATTAGGATGTTCTGGCAGAGGTTCTCCACGATCGAAGATAATATCTTCTGCCGGATTGAAGTGAATTGTGATGGATTCTGGGATCTGAATCGTTGTTTGTTGCCAAAGTTGTTCAAATAATTCATTAACATTCAGTTTGGCTAACCCTTGCGGTGTGTATTCATGCATGCCTAAAGTTACAGCTCGATCGGTAGCATGACCTTTGCCCGTGAAAGCCAGAGAACCTCGCAAAGTACAACGAACTTGCAAAAAGGATGGAATCTTGTGATCGGAAACGTAAATCTGGATACGGTCACGAAAATCTTTGGCTGCGACCATAGGACCCATAGTATGCGAGCTCGATGGCCCGATACCTATTTTGAAAAGATCAAGAACGCTAATGAACATTAAATTACCCGTGAAAATTAGGATTATTTACCATAGAGAGTTATGCGCTGAGTGGTGGTGTTTACGCGCTTAAATCAGCAGTCAGCTAGTATCCTATATGTCTTGTATTGACTCAATAGTTTTTATTGGTTGCAAAGTCTAAACACACGACTGTTCAACCATATATTGCCGGGTAATAAAATTATCGAAATAAGTTGCTTTTTACAATTAGTTCGGTATAATTAAGAATCATTCTCATTATTAATAATTCTTTGATCTTGGTTTTGTTTGGTAATAAATTTGACTGAACTTTAGATTACAGGGTATTCGATATGTACGTATGTATTTGCAAAGGAGTTACAGAAAGAGCATTGCGGGAAGCAATTTATCAGGGTGCGGACCGGATGAGGGATTTAAAGGCTTGCCTCGGTGTTACGGAGCAGTGTGGTTTGTGTGCGTGCCATGTCAAACAGGTCTTGGATCAAACCCTGGAGCAAAAATCCCACACGCAAGATCTGATGCCTCAATCTTTTTCTACTCAATCGACTTGTATGTGTGAAAATGCTGCATAGGGGAAAGAGTATCGGGTAGTTTCAAACTGGCGTAGCGGGGAGACGCTACAATAGTATTGTTATTCTATTAGGCCGTTTCAGTGTCTTTTGAATCTTTTTTGTGCCAAGAATATTTTGATTTGTCTTGAAAAGGCGCACCGACGTATGCAGCCAATGTGTGCTTACGTACTTTAGTCAGTTTCTGCGCTAAGGAGCAGAAACTGACTTCGCAGAAGTTAGATACAGGCTCGATCAAACGATATCTATATTTGCGCACTTATTTTCCTTATGTGATACTTGTGTATCATTAAATAGCGCTGTTATGTTACATAAAATGCCTTAGGGTGCTTGCTAAAATAGCAAAAATATTTGTGTCTTAATTTATTATGGTTATCCGCAGGATTGTTAAGTGTGTCTGTTTCTATGCAATATTGTTAAATTTCAGCTTGGCGCTAACCCTTCCTCCGAAATCAAGTTTTGCTGAATCAATAAATCCTCCATCAACTATACGCACCTTTAGTATTCCAGCCGGTTCTTTGCAAGATGCTATCAATCAGTTTGTGGAACAATCGGGAATTAAACTGATTGCCGATCCTGCTTTGCTCCAGGGAAGAGTGACTTTTGGTCTCGATGGCAATTTTGAAATTCAGTCGGCTTTGAATCAATTGCTTGAGAATTCTGGGTTACAAGTAAATAAGCAAGCTGATGGTTATATCATTGCGGTACAGTCAGCTGAATCAGGTTCAGGGGCTGAAGAATCGATCGTTACTTTGCCTTTGATTAAAATCACTGCCGATAGTACGAGTCGTTATACGGCGGTGAGTACCACTACAGCGACAAAAACCAATACTTTACTGCGCGATGTTCCACAAGCTATTTCAGTAATAACCAATGAGTTGATTAAAGATCAATCAATTCGTAGTCTGAGCGATGCAGTTCGCTATGTGCCCGGTGTTGGTGTGTCCCAGGGTGAAGGCAATCGTGATGCGCTGGTTTTTCGCGGTAATCGTTCGACCGGAGATTTTTTTATTGATGGCATTCGGGATGATGCGGAATTCTACCGCGATTTATACAATATTGAACGTGTCGAAGTACTCAAAGGCGCTAACGGAATGATTTTTGGCCGTGGCGGTTCGGGTGGTGTAGTAAACCGTGTGTCGAAGCAGGCCAATTGGGATCCGGTTCGGGAATTTACTTTTCAAGGAGGTTCATTCAATCAGAAAAGAATGACCGCTGATGTCGGCTATGTTATTAATGATGTAGCTGCCGTTCGTTTAAATGCCCTGTACGAAGATGCCGGCAGTTTTCGCGATGGAGTCAATATGGAGCGTCTTGGAATATCTCCCACCATTACGATCAAACCAACACATCGCACTAAGGTGATTGCAGGTATGGAGCGATTTCATGATGATCGTACTGCTGATCGAGGTATTCCTTCATTTTTAGGCCGTCCTGTCAATGTGCATGAGTCTCAATTTTTTGGCGACCCGAAGCGCAGTAATGCGAATATCGATGTGCTTTCATTCAACTCCCTCATTGAACATAAATTTGATTCCGGGGTTACGCTGCAGAACAGGACAAACTATACGACGTACGATAAGTTTTACCAAAATATCTTTGCCAATAGTCAGGTTTTCGCCGGGTTGGTATCGCTCGGAGCGTATAACAATGCAACAACGCGTGAAAATGTTTTTAATCAGACAAATCTGCTCTATTCGCTCAATACCGGACCAATTTCACATACATTGATGGCAGGTATCGAGGTAGGGCGTCAGGAAACCCATAATCAGAGGAAAAACGGTTTCTTTAATAAGGATGTGTCGCAAGTCAATTTACGGGTGCCTATCAGTAATCCGGTTACAAACACTCCAGTGGATTTTTTGACACGCGATACGGATGCGCATAATCGGAGTGTCGTCAATGTTACATCCCTATATATCCAGGATCAGATTGAATTGCTGCCACAGCTGCAATTAATTGCAGGCGTACGCTACGATTTGTTTGAAGTGGATTTTCGCCAGCGGAATGCAGGAAGAGATCACCTGAAAACTAGGGATGATTTGATCGCTCCGCGCTTTGGGGTTATTTATAAACCTATCGAGCCGGTTTCTTTTTATGCCAGTTACAGTCAGGCTTATGTACCACGTGCTGGCGATCAGCTGACATCCTTGAACGTAACAGTCGATACACTTAAACCGGAAAAATTCACGACACTGGAGACTGGAGTTAAGTGGGATATTCGTCCTGATTTGGCATTAACAGGTGCTGTTTATCAACTGAATCGAACCAATGTGATCACGGCTGATCCGAATGATCCGACACGAACCTTCTTAGCTAAGGGGCAGCGTACAGAAGGTGTGGAAATCAGTCTCAATGGTCAATTGACTTCAGATTGGAGTGTAATGGGCGGTTATGCTTATCAAACCGGTGAATTTACCAGTGAAGTACCCGGAGTAGCAAAAAAAGGAGCTACGGTAGGAGAGCTTCCTCGGCATACTTTTTCTGCCTGGAATCGATACGATATTACTCCTAAAGTGGGAGCAGCGGTTGGTGTGATTTATCGTGGTGAGATGTTTGCTTCGGCTGATAATACGGTCAGAATTCCTGATTTTACAAGAGTTGATGCGGCATTGTTTGCACAGTTTACCAAGCGGTTCCGCGGTCAGTTAAATATTGAGAATTTGTTTGATGCCAATTATTTTGCTTCGGTACATAACAACAATAACATTACGCCGGGCTCACCAATAGCCATTCGCGCGACTTTAATTGCAAATTTCTAACAAATAAACAGTAATATCAAAAAAGCAGTTGATAAGATATAAATTGATTTTATAAATAATAATAATTATCATTGATGTTCGTATTTGTATTGATTAATTTTAAAAAGGGCTCCTAATGATGTTTCTATCTAAAAAACTCATGATTTCAATAAGGAAGTTGTTGATAATGAGTTTAATTGTTTTTACTTTAATGATAAATAACACCAGTGTATTTGCTGCAGCTGATGTTCAAGCGATTCAAAACGCTGTGACTGCTTACCAGACGATTGGAACGTTGCGTAGAGAAACGCTAATTAATGGAGATGCTATTGCAAATGCTTATGCAGGTGCGTTACAAACACTTGTGCAGGAAGTAGATACGGCCAATAATCTGAAGTTGGATAGTGATGTTTTGGCTGCAATTGACGAAATCAAAAGTGGAAATGAACCGGCATTGGCAGGTCAGGTAGTCGATAAGACTCTGCAACGTGTTTTTTATCAAGTTGTTTTTAATCGTATGTCAGATATACGCAATCTGTTTGAGTCCACCTCAACTGAGGTATTAAATCAAATGTTGGATGAAATGATTGCGTCTTTTCAAGCGATTTCAGGAAATGTCGCCAGAGCCAATCAAGTGCTGAGTGCGGATAAACAATCAATCGTGGAAGGTAGCAATCCGGGAGCCGATATTGCGTTTAATGAATCGGTTGCACGAATTAGAACAGCGCTGAATAAAAGCAATCCGGAAGAAGATGCTGGTGTTGTCGCTGTTGAGCGTTACGTTACAAGAATCTCATCGCTAGCCCGGGCGTATTACAACGCTGTTCTACGCGAAGTAGCAGGCGCTATAGAAAGTAAAAACAATGCGGATGTTGAAGGGATGCGCGTAGAGCTGAAAGAAGGAGAGGTTTTCTATCGCACTATCGAATCTCTGGTTGCACGCGATAATCCCGTGGGTAATTTGCTCATTAAAGCCCGATTGGCAGGTGATGGTTCTGATCTTGTAGTGGACGAGATAGTTAGCGATTTAAACAAAGGAATGCTGGGTCGATCAAGAGGGGAAATGGCTAATATTGCTACAGCTGAAAATCGTGTAGGAAGAATGGCGGAAGCTTCAGGAACAGTGGAATTTGCCAAAATCTTTATGCCTGATCTTGAATTACGATTGGGCGCGACTGTGCGCGGCAATCTGGAAACCGCATTGAATGATCTGAATAGTGCGGCTAAAGCAGATGATGCTGCTAAATCAGCGGCGGCACAAGCTACAATAACGACGATTTTTGATAGTTATGAGGCTGAGCTTAATTTAACTGAATATGACGCTACTACTGAAACAGCGTTGATTGATAATGCAGTTGCAAGTTTCAAGACAATTGGTGAATTACGTGCAGAAACTACGATTAATGGAGCAGCAATCGAAGCCGCCTATGCAGGGGAATTGCAACAACTGACACAATTGGTTGATCAAGTATATGGCTCAACGATTGACGCAGATGTATCGGCTGCAATTGAATCGGTAAAGGCTGGAAATGAAATTCCATTTTCGCTGCAAATCATCGATAAATCATTACAACGTGTATTTGCTCTCGTTGTTTATAACCGAACAACGCTCGTGATAGAAAACTTTGATAGCTTATCCACTGATGATCTGGTCTTAGAATGGGATAGAGCTAATTCAGCTTATGGCGCTATTGCTGGTACCGCCGCTAGGGTTAACAAGGTTCTCACAGAGGATAAACAAACACTCCAGGATGGCAGTAATCCCGACTTAGACGATCAAATTACTTTGGCGTTTGTGCAGGGAAGAGAGGCATTAAGCAAAGCAAATTCGGATGATAGCTTCAATGTCGTCATAGCGCGTGAAAACATCATCGTTCCATTGGCGAGAAGCTTCTTGATCGGTGTATTACGTGAAGTTGAAGGAATTATTGCGAGCCGGAATACAGATGCCATAGATGCACGGGAAAAACAAATCGAAGGTGAGTTTTTCTACCGTATTGTTGAGAGTTTTATTGCTCCGGATAATCCTGTAGGTAACGATCTGATTAAGGCTCAATTAACGGGTGACTTAGCTAATGTAGTCGCAAACGAAATTGTTATTGAGATCAGCAAAGGAATTATTGGTCAAGTCAATAGAAATATCGACATCATTGAGTCGACTTTTGGGATTGACAGAAATCAGGCTCTCGTAGCGGTTGAGAGAGTTTCTTTATATATCAATATCTTCTTGCCGGATCTGGAATTGCGTTTAGGTACTCTGGAACGTGTTAAGGTACAGAATGCATTGCAAGATCTGAGAGAGGCCAGTGAAACCGATGATGTATCCAAGGCATTAACTGCGGGATCGACGCTAACCGGAATTATAGCAGCGTACGAAAACGAACTAATCTAATAGTTGAATTGAGTAGTATAGCCCATCACTGAAAAATTCAGTGATGGGCTAATTTTTATTCACGACAGTAGAGTAGGGTCAACATTGTCGGTGGATATTTTATCTTGCAACTGTGAAGCTTCCTTTGCAGAATCCAGACAATAATCTTCCAAACAATTATTAGCTATTACAATCCATACTGTATCGTCAAGACACAATTCGGTTAAGTTAAAATCTGTTACCGAGGAATTTTCCAAAATATGATATAACTTTATTGATGGTTTGAGCGTACATCAGATAATGTCTCAGAGTTCATTTATTGCTAAACAGCAGCTCTTAGTGATGCAAAGAGAGAATTTTATATCCTGAGCTTAAACTTTTAGTATTCGGAAATAACTGCTGAAAAAGAAACTGTCACTGAGTGTTATACTGAGCAGGTGCGCAAGAAGCAATGCATATAAATTCAATATCATATTGCTTATTCTAGCCTAAATACGATTGTCAATAATTTTGATATTAACATGCAATTCGTAACCAATGGCCCGGATATCCCAGAAGAACTCTTACGAATGCACGAAGAAGGGCATCTCGTGTTCTTTTGTGGTGCAGGCATTTCCTATTCAGCCGGACTCCCCGGATTTAAAGATTTAGTAGATAAGATCTATGAGTCTGCGGGCACAAAGCGGGATCCGATTGAGCAAGCTGCATATGACCAAAGTCAGTTTGATGCTACCTTGAATTTTCTAGAGAACCGCTTACAAGGACAACGGCAGGGATTAGAGATGCGCAAGGTGCTAGAGAAGGTACTTCAGCCTAATCTACGCCGCAAAGGGGCAATGGACATTCACACTGCATTGCTTAAATTGGCGCATGATCGGAAAGGCTCGTTAAGGTTGGTAACAACTAATTTCGATAGAATTTTTGAGAAGGTAGCAAAACGAACAAAGCAGCCAATTAATTCTTTTGCGGCACCAATGTTGCCAATCCCCAAAGACAGTCGTTGGAATGGATTAGTTTACTTACATGGATTAATACCTGATAAACCGAATGACGATGATTTACAGCGACTAATTGTAACCAGTGGAGATTTTGGCTTGGCTTACCTGACCGAACGTTGGGCAGCGCGATTTGTTAGCGAATTGCTGCGCAATTATGTCGTTTGTTTTGTTGGTTACAGCATTAATGATCCAGTGATGCGCTATATGATAGATGCGTTGGCTGCTGACCGAATGCTGGGAGAAGCTACTCCGCAAGCCTATGCATTAAGTGATTGTGAATCTGGGCAAGAAGAGCATAAGGCTAACGAATGGAAAGCTAAGGGTATTATACCGATTCTATATGAACCCATTGAAGGTCATGCTGTATTGCGCAGCACTCTGAAGCTTTGGGCTGATATCTACCGCGATGGCATTCTTGGAAAAGAAAGAATTGTTATCGAACACGCTATTGCACATCCATCAGCTAGCACGCAGCAAGATGATTTTGTTGGTAGGATGCTCTGGGCTTTGTCTCACCAATCCGGGTTGCCTGTTAAATGCTTTGCTGAATTTAACCCCGTTCCATCTTTAGAATGGCTCAAAGTATTCTCCGAGGATCGCTATCAATACGGTGATCTTGACCGTTTCGGGATATCGCCATGTCCTACGGTTGTTAAAAAATTGCATTTCAGTTTTATTCGTCGACCTGCACCTTACATGCTCGCACCTTATATGTCGCTGGCACCGGAGGTAGCAGATGCCCGGTGGGATGCTGTGATGTTACAACTTGCACGCTGGCTGGTACGGCATCTTAATGACCCGGAATTAATTATTTGGCTGGCTCAACGAGGCGGTCAATTGCACAATCAGTGGTCTAAGTTGATCGAGAATGAATTGGACCGCTACACAAGATTGGAACGTGATGGAAAAACGGATGAGCTAGAGGATATTCGAAAAAATGCTCGGAATGCGATTCCTCAACCATCGATGCGAATACTGTGGCGTTTGTTATTGACGAATCGAGTGAAATCATGGGGGCACGATTGGGAGTTTTACAGATGGAAAGAGCGATTGCAGCGCGATGGCTTAACTGCAACGCTGCGTTTTGAGTTGCGTGAATTGTTGGCACCTAAGGTGGTGCTGAAAAAGCCTTTCCGTTGGAACGAAGATAAAGACAATGACAAAGCAGGGGGCCCGCAGCAACTCAAACAACTCGTAGATTGGGAGTTAATGCTGACTACCGATCATGTTCATTCGGTGCTGGCAGATCTTGCTCAAGTAAAATGCTGGGATGAGATATTGCCAAAACTGCTCGGAGAGTTTCAACAGTTGTTGTCTGATGCATTAGATTTGTTGCGGGAACTGAGTGAGGCAGATGATTTTAAAGATCGTTCTTTTTGGGATCTGCCCTCCATTGAATCGCATTGGCAGAATCGAGGATACCATGAATGGGTAGCACTTATTGAATTGCTTCGGGATGCTTGGCTGGCTACAAGGAAGACTGATCCCAATAAGGCAGCTTGGATCGCGCAAGTTTGGTTCGATTTGCCGTACCCGACGTTCAAACGTCTTGCCCTACTTGCTGCTAGCCAGGATGACTGCATTGCTTCCGAACGATGGTTTGAGTGGTTAATCGTCGATGGTGTGAAGTGGTTGTGGGCAACAGATACTCACCGGGAGGTGATGCGTTTGCTCGTATTGCAAGGTAATCGACTATCGCAGGAAGCAAGTACAAAACTGGAAAACGCTATTCTTGCTGGGCCACCGCGAGAAAAATTCCAGGATGATATTGAGCCGGAATGGCGGCAATCTCATGTTGATTATTCGATCTGGCTGCGCTTTGCCAAGCTTCAAGCAGGCGGCAGTAATCTGAGCACTATTGCTTTGTCATATTTCACAGAATTATCTAAAAGAAATCCTAAATGGAAGCTCTCAGATGACGAGCGAGATGAGTTTACACACTGGATGAGCGGCACAGACGATCCAGATTACGAGGAAAGTCGCAACATCGACATTGCACCGCGAAGTCGTCGAGAACTCGCTAAATGGCTTAAACGACCACTGCCAGAACGCCATCCATTTTACGAAGATACCTGGCGAGACACTTGTAGTTCTCGTTTATTCCACAGCTTAGGTGCTCTATGCGATCTTGCTCAAGAAGGGATATGGCCGCCTGGGCGTTGGCGAGAAGCGTTATATGCATGGAGCGAAGATAAAGTAATTCTCCGGTCGTGGCGCTACGCTGCGGCGTTGGTACAGACCATGCCTGACGACGTACTTCAAGAAATTGCACCCAGCATTGCCTGGTGGCTGGAGAAGGTGTCTAAATTCGTTGACCGGCATGAAGATATTTTACTGGATATGTGCCGTCGGGTAATGGAACTGCCACTTGAATCTGACTCCAGTATCATGATGGATGGTAAATCGATCAATCGACCTGTTCTTGAAGCGATCAATCACCCGGTTGGTCACGTTACCCAAGCATTGCTGAATCTGTGGTTCAAACATAAGCCAAATGACAACGACACACTACCGACAGAATTCAAATCGTACTTCACCAAGCTGTGCGATACGACTGTTAAGCAATTTCTTCATGGCCGGGTGCTGCTCGCCTCACAATTAATTATACTTTTTCGCGTGGATCGTCCTTGGACGGAGCAACATTTGTTGCCGCTGTTCGATTGGACTGCCCAACCAGTTGAGGTGCGAGCGGTTTGGGATGGTTTTCTTTGGTCTCCACGTTTATATCGACCACTACTGATTGCCTTCAAGACGCAATTCTTAGAAACCGCTAATCATTACTCGGAGTTGGGCGAGCATAGTGGCCAATTTGCAGTATTCCTGACTTATGCGGCATTGCATCAGGTGGAAGGATACACTTCACAAGATTTTCGGTCAGCTGTAAGTATTTTGCCTAAAGATGGTCTGCAGGAGATAGCGAAGGCTCTCTCACAAGCTTTAGAAGGGGCCGGAGAACAACCTGAGGATTACTGGAAGAATCGGATTAAACCATTTTTGGAACAAATTTGGCCTAAATCGCACCGCCTTGTTTCAAATGAAATTTCTAAATATTTTGTTCGTCTTAGCATTGCCGCAGGTAAGGAATTTCCTATAGCCTTATCACTAATTCTGAACTGGTTACAACCGTTTGAACATCCAAATCATGCTTTACGTCTTTTCCATAAATCCGGTTTATGCAATCGATTTCCCAATGAAGCACTGCAACTACTGGATAAGATAATTGATAATCAACTTTGGATAACTCAAGAGCTAAAGCAATGTTTGGAAGTGATTTCCCAGGCATCGCCTGCACTGATCAATGATCATCGATACAAACAATTATCGGAACAAGCTAGACGATCGAGTGGTTGATTATCGAGAGTGTTTATATTTTATTATTCATATTGCTGAATTTTCAGCTGATTTCTGTCCCACTGCAATAAATTTCCGGATATATGGAATGGTTTTGTCCGATTCCCGCATTGCCAATAACAATTTCTGATACAACCCTTGCTTGCCAATACGGACTTTTCTTAACTCAAGATTTTTGGTTTTAATATCCGCTAGCCACTCCGGTAGTACGCAGACGCCGCGGTTTAAGGCGGTCATGTGCAGCATGATTTCCAGTGATTCAATCGGTTTTAGTTTCTCCGGTTTTAGGTGTGCGGGGGTCATAAAATGCGTCAGAATATCCAATCTTTCCAGTGGCACCGGGAAGGTTAACAAGTTTTCCTTGCTCAAGTGTTCAGGTGTTAAATATTTTATGCCTGCTAACGGATGATCGGCACACACTAGCAGTACCAATTGATATTCTGCCAAAATCTCATAAACGATTTTTTCTTTTTTGACTATATCAGGTGTGATCAGAACGTCAATATGATGGTTGAGCAAACCTTCCAATCCGGTAAATTGGAATTTTTGTACAATATCGATATCAATCTCGGGCATTCCTCGCATGAACTGGCCGATCATCCCCGTAAGCCATTCAAAACAGGGATAGCATTCCACACCGATACGTAAAATACCTTGTCGGCCCACACTATAAGCTTCGAGAGTTTTCTCCGCCTGCGATAAAACCGGCAATACTTGATTGGCTACCTCCAGAAGAAGTTTACCCGCTTGGGTCAAGCGCAAGTTACGGCCCTCACGTTCCCATAATGTAATGCTTAGTTTCTTTTCCAGATAACCAATCTGATGCGATAAGGCAGGCTGACTTAAACATAATGCATTAGCGGCTTCGGTGAGCGTGCCATTGGAATGGAGCGCCTGGATGATTTTGAGGTGACTGTGTTCGATCATTTATTAGGAAACCTTATTGGTAGATCAAAATTTATCATTATTATTCATTAATCGTTATTCGTACAATAACCCCATCAATATTTATGAGTGGTGATGAAATTATGGTAACGACACACAACCTCGGGTTTCCACGCATCGGTAGAAACCGGGAATTAAAGTTTGCTTTGGAAAAATACTGGAAAGGTGGCATTTCTGAATCAGCCTTATCGGATATCGCGGCGGATCTGAGAGTTCGGCATTGGCAGGATCAATCGATACTCGATTGGATTCCAGTCGGTGATTTTTCATTATACGATCACGTGCTGGATATGAGCTTTATGCTGGGCAATATTCCAGAACGCGTCAGCATGTTTTCCACCGGCAATACAATCGATAACTATTTTCGTGTGGCAAGAGGCCGCTCAGCCAACGATATTACCGCTCATTCCTGTATTAATGCAGGTGAAATGACCAAATGGTTTGATACCAATTATCACTATATCGTACCCGAGTTTAACCGGAATACAAAATTCTCACTAAATGTCAGTGGCCTGCTTGAGCAAATTCAACACGCTCAGAAAATCCATCAGCATATTAAGCCTGTCATACTAGGGCCAGTGACCTATTTATGGCTTGGAAAATCCAAGGATGACAGCGATAAGCTTGACCAATTGGATGAATTACTCGTTATTTATGCGCAATTGCTAGATCGGCTAAAGCATGCGGGTATTCACTGGGTACAAATCGACGAGCCGATTCTGGTTATGGAATTGGCGCAGGAATGGAAATATGCGGTGCGCAAGACATATTATCAATTACAAGCTGCGTCTGTGAATTTAATGCTGACGACATACTTTGGGCAGTTACAAGATAATCTGCAACTTGCTTGCGAACTGCCGGTTCAGGGCTTGCATCTGGATGCTGTTACGGCGCATGATGAGATTGACAAAGTGATTGATTGGTTGCCGGCGCATAAAATACTTTCATTGGGTGTTGTTAACGGACGCAATATCTGGAAAACCGATTTAACTCATACACTGAATTGGCTGGAGCCCATACATGCACGACTGCAAGATCGACTGTGGCTCGCACCATCCTGTTCATTGCTGCATGCACCTGTTGATCTGGAAAGTGAGCAAAAACTCGATGCGGATATTCGGTCGTGGCTGGCATTTGCTGCGCAGAAATTAAACGAAATCGAAGTGCTTGCAAAAGCTTTGAATCACGGCAGAGAAAGCGTTGCTGTGGTTCTGCGGGAAAATAGCGCGGCGGTTACTAGCCGCAAACAATCCAAGCGCGTACATCACGCGGACATAAAAGCACGTGTGGATGAAATCAATGAAGCGATGGGTATACGCCAATCGCCCTATCATCAGCGATCAATCCTACAGCGCAAGCAATTCCGATTGCCGCTGTTTCCTACCACAACCATTGGTTCTTTTCCGCAAACGCTGGAAATCAGACAAACGCGCCGTAATTTCCGCGAAGGCAAACTACCGGAAGCGGAATACCGGCAAGCGATGCGTAAAGAAATTGAATTTTGTGTGCGGGAGCAGGAAGCATTGGGATTGGATGTTTTGGTGCATGGTGAGCCGGAGCGTAACGATATGGTGGAATATTTCGGCGAGCAACTCGATGGGTTTGCCTTTACTCAATTTGGCTGGGTCCAATCGTATGGATCACGGTGTGTCAAGCCGCCGATCATTTATGGCGATGTTTCACATTCACATGCCATGACCACGGAATGGATCGAATATGCCCAATCACTTACCCAAAAGCCGATGAAAGGAATGCTTACGGGGCCTGTCACAATGTTGAATTGGTCATTTGTTCGTGACGATCAACCGCGCGCGCAAACGTGTATGCAGCTGGCGCTTGCGATACGCGATGAAGTTCTGGGTTTGGAGCAAGCGGGCATCCAAATTATTCAAATTGATGAGGCCGCAATGAGAGAAGGTTTGCCGCTCAGAAAATCGCAATGGGATGATTATTTGAACTGGGCAATTCGTGCATTTCGTGTCACCGCAAATGGCGTAAAAGACGCGACGCAAATTCATACGCATATGTGCTACTCGGAATTCAATGACATTATGGAGGCGATCGCACGTATGGATGCCGATGTGATTACGATCGAAACGTCACGTTCGGATATGGAATTACTGGATGCCTTTGATCAGTTTCGATATCCGAATGAAATTGGTCCGGGCGTATACGATATCCATTCGCCCAATATACCGTCTGTTGATTCCATTATTGAATTAATGGAGAAGGCTGCGCAACGAATACCGGTTGAACGTTTGTGGGTGAATCCCGATTGCGGGCTAAAAACACGCACTTGGGAAGAAGTAAAACCGGCATTGCACAATATGATTGCCGCCAGTCGGCATTTAGCCCGTCATTTAATCGCGAAGCAGGTCAGCTAAATTTGACTTGCCGGTGTTATTTAGCGATGATATGCAACACTTTATCCATCACGGTTTATAAGGAGTAATCATGACGACCAATACCATACTCAAGCAAAAAATCACTGCCATTATCAGCGAAAAGCATCTGCTCAAACATCCGTTCTATATTGCCTGGACTGAAGGTAAACTGACCAAGGAGCAATTGCGCCATTATGCTGAGCAATATTTCTATAATGTGCTGGCTGAACCCACCTACCTAAGCGCTGTACATTTCAATACGCCACATATCCATTCGGAATCGAATAGTGGTGATATCAGCGTGCGCCAGGAAGTATTGAAAAATCTGATTGATGAAGAACATGGCGAAAAGAATCATCCGACATTATGGAAAAATTTCGCTTTTGCTTTGGGTGCAAATGACAAGAGCTTAGCGAGTGCCTCTGCATTGCCGACTACCGAGAAGCTTGTTTCCACATTCCGCGATATTTGTTTAAATCGGCCTTTCTACGCGGGGCTTGCTGCGCTGCATGCATTTGAATCGCAAGTGCCTGACATTGCTGCGGTAAAAATTGATGGTCTGGCTAAGTTTTATGGTATGAAGAACCCTGAAGATTATGAATTCTTTTCGGTACATCAGAAAGCCGATATTTATCATTCTCAGGCAGAATGGGCAATTATCGAACGATTTGCCGACAACCCGGAAAAACAAGCGGAAGTTTTGGCTGCAACCCAGGAGGCTTGCGATGCGCTATGGGGTTTTCTGGATGGAATTCATGAAACCTACTGCGCTAACCTGATGTGCGAACAAAAAGAAGCGGTAACTTTACATTAGCGTTCGGAAGCTTGCTTAATTTTCTGATAAGTTCATGTAAAAGTTAATTCTATGATTATATTGCATTATTGTTAATATAATCCAAATCTCTTTCAAGCTTCTTTAGAAAGAATCGCAACAGACTGAGAATAAGCCAATCCCCGGTCATGCCGCGGATTGGCTTATTTATTGATACCTTGAAGAGTTTCCATTTCGATTATCAAAGGGTCACTACTGCGCGATAATTCGCTTTAATTCACGGTCAAAGTTTGCCGTATGGGAACGTGTTTAGCGTATATAATGCTACGTTTGATTGTTCCAAGAAAATCTTGCACTATCAGAATAGATTGTTATTCAATCTTCGCAAAACATTTTCATTACCATGCGCCCAATTTTAAAATCCAGAAAACTGACAAATGTTTGTTATGACATTCGTGGGCCGGTGCTTGAGCGCGCCCGTCAAATGGAAGAAGAAGGCCATCATATTATCAAACTGAATATTGGTAACCCTGCGACATTTGGTTTTGATGTGCCGGAAGAAATTTTGCAGGACGTAATTCGTAATTTATCGGATGCTTCCGGTTATTGCGATTCTAAAGGGTTGTTTGCTGCGCGCAAGGCGATCATGCATTACACGCAGGAAAAGCAGATAAAGAATGTGCAACTGGATGATATCTTTATCGGCAATGGTGTATCCGAACTGGTTGTTCTGGCAATGCAGGCCCTGTTGGATAATGGCGATGAAGTGCTGATTCCGATGCCGGATTACCCACTGTGGACCGCCGCCGTTGTGCTTTCAGGAGGGATAGCTAAGCATTATCTGTGTGATGAAGAATCCGGATGGTTTCCCAATTTGGATGATATTCGTGCCAAAATCACACCGAAAACCCGTGCAATCGTCATTATCAATCCCAACAATCCCACCGGTGCCCTCTATCCTGATGAGTTGTTGCTTAAGATCATTGAAATTGCCCGGCAGCATCAATTGATTATTTATGCGGATGAGATCTATGACAAGATATTGTACGAACAAGCAACGCATACCTCCATTGCATCGCTGGCGGAAGATATTTTGTTTGTAACATTCAACGGACTATCCAAAAATTACCGGGCAGCTGGCTTCCGTTCCGGTTGGGCGGTGGTTTCGGGAGAAAAAAACCATGCCCGGGATTATATTGCAGGGTTGAATATGCTGGCGTCCATGCGATTATGTGCGAATGTGCCGTCACAATTTGGAATTCAAACCGCATTGGGCGGGTATCAAAGTATTTATGATTTAACTCTGCCTACCGGCCGATTGATGCGCCAACGCGATGTAGCGTGGAAATTGTTGACCGATATTCCCGGTGTAACCTGTTTTAAACCGCAATCGGCATTGTATTTATTTCCCCGCTTGGATCCAGAAATTTATCCGATAGAAGATGATCAGGAATTTGCCTTACAACTTTTGCTTGAGGAGAAAGTTTTGCTTGTGCAGGGTACCGGTTTTAACTGGATGAAACCGGATCATTTTCGTGTTGTATTTTTACCTAATGTAGATGATTTGACTGAGGCTGTCGGACGTATCGCACATTTTCTGCAACATTATCGCAAGCGTCACGGTACGTACTGATCAAGAGCTTTGACTTTATTTCTTGTCAGCTGAACCCTATAATCACGCATCAACTTGATTATTAATTTTTTATTGAATTTATGAAACCCATTCACATTGGTTTATTAGGAGTTGGCACCGTTGGCGGTGGCACCTACACGGTTCTCAAACGTAACCAGGAAGAGATCGCACGCCGTGCCGGGCGGAAGATTGTCGTCAAGATGATAGCCGATAAGGATATGGATAAAGCCCGGAGTTTGGCGGATTCGGATGTGACGGTGACCTCCGATGCGCATGAAATTACTAAAAATCCTGATATTGATATCGTAGTGGAACTGATCGGAGGTCAGACCATTGCCAGGGATTTGATCCTGGAAGCGATCGCTCATGGCAAGCATGTCGTTACAGCCAATAAAGCGCTGCTGGCAAATCACGGCACCGAAATTTTTGCCGCTGCGCGTGCCAAAGGCGTTATTGTGGCTTTTGAAGCTGCGGTGGCAGGTGGTATTCCGATCATTAAAGCCTTACGTGAAGGTTTGACAGCAAATCGTATTACCTGGATTGCCGGAATCATCAATGGCACAGCAAATTTTATTTTGTCGGAAATGCGTGAAAAAGGATTATCGTTTGAGCAAGTTTTGATGCAAGCACAAAAACTTGGTTATGCCGAAGCTGATCCTACCTATGACATTGAAGGCATTGATGCGGCGCATAAAATTACTTTGATGTCAGCGATTGCATTTGGTATACCAGTACAATTCAGTAAAGTTTATACCGAAGGAATTACCAAGCTAACCGGTGAAGATATTCGTTATGCGGAAGAACTGGGTTATCGTATCAAGTTGTTGGGAATTACCAAGCGCGTGGAGAAAGGCATTGAATTGCGCGTGCATCCTACGTTGATTCCGATGCGACGTTTGATTGCCAATGTCGAAGGCGTGATGAATGCGGTTGTCGTTAGGGGTGATGCGGTTGGTGCCACACTTTACTACGGTGCTGGGGCTGGTGCTGAACCTACTGCCAGCTCGGTGATTGCGGACCTGGTTGATGTGACGCGCATGCAAACCGCTGATCCGATGCACCGCGTTCCAATCTTATCCTTTCAGCCGGATTTATTATCTGATACGCCGATTATTTCGATGGAAGAAGTCGAGACTTCATATTATTTGCGCATGCAGGTAATCGATAAACCGGGTGTCATGGCTGAAATTACCCGCATCGTGGCAGACCACGATATTTCTATCAGTGCTCTAATCCAGAAAGAAGCCAGCAGCGATTCTGACAGAGTCAGCATTATCATGCTGACCCACTTGACGGTCGAAAGGAATATCAATGCGGCGATTGTGCAGATCGAATCGTTATCTGTGGTGATGAGCAAAGTGATCCGCATCCGCATTGAAGAGCTAAACAATTAATACTAAAGTGAGTCCCGATTATTCGAGAGCTTGACGGAGATTTCCCGGTAGGCCAAACCATAGGTTATCTGAATCAACAAAATTAGCATGCGTTATATTTCTACTCGCGGCGGAATGCCGCAGAAATCTTTTTCTGAAATTCTTTTGAGCGGTTTAGCGCCCGATGGCGGATTGGCGATGCCGGAGATCTATCCCAAAGTTACAATGGCAGAACTGGATGCTTGGAGAAACTTGAGTTATCCGTCGCTTGCATTCGAAGTTTTGTCACGGTTTGCGGATGATATTCCGGTTGATGATTTGCGCAATCTGATCAGCAAGACGTATACTCCCGAGGTTTTCGGCAGCGTGGATATTACGCCACTAAGAACCTTGGAGCCGGGTTTACATATTTTGGGATTATCCAATGGACCGACTCTGGCGTTCAAGGATATCGCGATGCAATTGCTCGGTAATTTATTTCAATATCAATTGGCCAAAACCGGGGATGAATTGAATATTCTCGGTGCAACATCGGGGGATACCGGTTCCAGTGCTGAATATGCCATGCGTGGTAAGCACGGCATTCGCGTTTTTATGCTTTCCCCATTGGGAAAAATGAGCCGCTTCCAGACCGCGCAAATGTTTTCGCTGCAGGATAAGAATATTCTCAACATCGCGATTCGCGGCGTGTTCGACGACTGCCAGGATATCGTTAAGGCTGTCAGCAACGATCATGCCTTCAAACTGGCGCACCGTATCGGCACGGTCAATTCGATTAATTGGGCGCGCATCGTGGCGCAAGTAGTGTATTATTTCAAAGGGTATTTTGCCGCGACCGGAAATAATGACGAGCAGGTTTCATTTGCAGTTCCGTCCGGGAATTTCGGTAACATTTGTGCCGGGCACGTGGCGCGAATGATGGGGTTGCCTATCAAGCATTTAATTCTGGCAACCAATGAGAACGACGTACTGGATGAATTTTTCCGAACCGGCGTGTATCGTCCACGTACCACCGCAGAAACCCGGCACACCAGCAGTCCATCGATGGATATTTCCAAAGCCTCCAACTTCGAACGTTTTATTTTTGACTTGACTGACAGAAACGCGGAGCAGGTGACTGAATTCTGGTCAAAAGTCGACCAAGGCAACGCCTTTGATCTATCCATCACACCATTATTTCCTAAAGTCAAGGACTACGGTTTTGTTTCCGGAAGCAGCAGCCATGCCGCGCGGATTGCAACTATTCGGGATATTTACCAGCGCTATCACGTGCTGGTCGATACCCATACCGCAGATGGTTTGAAAGTCGGGCAAGCACATCGCGAGGCGGGTGTGCCATTGATTTGTCTGGAAACCGCCTTGCCTGCCAAATTTTCTGAAAGCATCACGGAAGCCATTGGTTGCGAGCCGGAACTCCCGGTCGGCTTCGAGAATCTGGAAAGCCTTCCGCAGCGGTATGTGGTTAAAGAGGCGGATGTGCAAGCGATCAAGGAATATATTGATCAGCAATGTAAGATACCTGCGTAGTTTATTCCGGTTCCGGGAAGGAATAATACACCCCGTATTTTACTGTGGTGTTTCCCTTTTGCTAAGCTGACGAGACTGCAATCATATCGATTTTCAGTCGCGTAGGATATACGGCAGTGCCAATCGCTTCTACTATCAATGATGACCTGGTCGGTTACTTCGTTCCATTACGCTCATTCTACGATTAATTTTATAATATTGTTAAACTATATGCTCATAGCGTTATCAATGATATGACGCGGGAGGAGAAATTAACGAATTTTTGCTTCCACTTGTAAACAATTCGAGTAATTTTTACACTTTCAGCTATTAAAATTAACTTTTATTTCTGCGAAACTGTTGCTTCATCACCCTAAGCGATGTTACGGATTTCATATATCTTAAAAATCAGCATAGTTGTGATTCAGTTGAGTTGGCTCAGTGCTTGCGCCAACCTTTCGTATTATGCGCAGGCTGTCGATGGGCATTTTAAAGTAATACATCATTCGCGACCGATTAGCACGGTAATTGCAAACCCTGCTGTTGATCCTAAATTGAAGCAAACATTGAGCAAAGTGATGCAGATGCGTGAATTTGCCAGCCGGGAGTTAAAGCTGCCGGATAATCTGAGCTATACCAGTTATGCAGACTTAGAGCGTCCTTTTGTGGTGTGGAATGTTTTTGCTTCCCCCGAACTTTCGCTTAAACTCAAAAAATGGTGTTTTGTGCAGGTAGGATGTGTCAATTATCGCGGTTTCTTTTCTCAAGCCAAAGCCGAGCGTTATGCGGAAGAACTGCGCCAGGAAGGGTACGATGTTCATGTCGGTGGAATTCGTGCCTACTCCACGCTCGGCTGGTTCAGCGATCCGGTGCTGAATACTTTTATCGGTTACTCCGAAATGGATCTTGCCCGGTTAATTTTTCACGAGTTGGCGCACCAGGTTGTTTATGTGCCGGATGACACTGCTTTCAATGAATCTTTTGCCACGGCTGTCGAGCATGAGGGTGTAAGACGCTGGTTTGCAAGCAATGGCACAGCTTTCGAGCAAGCAGCATTAAGCATCCGCCAAGAAAGGGAAGCAATTTTTACTGATTTAATATTCAGGCATCGGAAAAAACTACATGAACTTTTTGATTCAAATGTGAGCGACTCCGAGAAGCGTATTCGGAAAGCTCAGATTTTTGATGAATTACGCGCTGAATTTTTGCACCTGAAAGCTGAAAAAAGCGAGCTGGCCAACTATGACCGGTGGTTCGGACAAACTTTGAATAATGCATTACTGGCGACTGTTTCAATTTATACTCAATTATTACCGGCATTTAAAGGAATACTCAAACAGCAAGGCCAGGATATGCAACATTTCTTTGATGCAGTAATAAGAATTAGCAAGTTACCTAAACATGAGCGGAATGCAATACTCCTGAAAGCCGCCGAAAATTATTCTCACTGGAATGTCGTCGAACGGTAATTTTCAAATCGCTACGAAAGAATTCATAGAAGGCAAATATATGCCAGGGACAGCTGATCAGTCAGTAAGGTAAAAAACACAAACTACTTGATCAAGCTCAATAATCGCCGGGTTTCTTTTTCGTCCAATTCCAGCCATTGCCCGCGCTTGATTCTGGGCGGCAGATTAATCGGGCCGAAGCGCACACGCATCAGGCGGCTTACCGTCAATCCTATGGCTTCAAACATACGTCGTACTTCGCGATTCTTACCTTCTTTCAAGATCACGCGATACCAGTGATTAGCGCCTTCTCCGCCTTGATCTGCCAGATAGGTGAATGCTGCTTCACCGTCTTCTAATGTTATACCGGTGGTTAATTGTTGCATTTGTTCTTCAGTGAGCTCGCCCAGTATTCGTACAGCATATTCCCGCTCCATTTCAAAACGCGGGTGCATCATGCGATTGGCCAAAGCACCGTCGTTGGTGAAAATCAACAAGCCACTGGTATTAAAATCCAGGCGGCCGATAGCAATCCATTTGGAAGATCGCAAATGCGGCAGTTTGTCAAAGACGGAAGGGCGGCCTTGCGGATCATTGCGGCTGACAATTTCACCTTCCGGTTTGTGATAGAGCAGTACTTTAGGTAACTCTTCTTCCTCATGGATGCGAATTACGCGCCTGCCGATACGTACTATGTCGCCCGGCCCGGCCCGGTCCCCGATCACGGCTATGTGATCATTCAGTTTGACTTGTCCTGAAGCAATCAGTGCTTCCATTTCCCGTCTCGAGCCCAAGCCTTTTTGCGCTAACAGTTTCTGCAGCTTGAAAGTGAGTGTTGCCGATACGGCGGAGGAGGCGGCTAGTGGTTCTGTAGCATTTTTCTTTAAGGTAACTGTTTTTTTCTTGACTGGCCTGATGGGCTTGTTTACTTTCATGAGTGTTTGAATCCGGGAAATGTGCTGACTGAAGCGGTCATTGAATGAATCATTAAACAACCGATTTTAAACCATTCAGAGTTCAATCATGAACTATCCCTCATGGTTCGATATATGATTGAGTATTTATTTTCCAGACTTGTTTCTAATTGAGTCCTTTGCAAGATGCCGCAACCTTATCATTTCGATGCAATTCCGGGTTTATTTCTGACGGATCGGGTGATTTTTAGTCATTTCTCCACTAATGGACCATAAGTAATCACTCTAAACCGGGTATTTTCGGTCAAGAGAGCGTAATATTCCTTGTTTACGCGATCAATTGCCGATCGACAAAGAGATTGGGTAGCTTTTTCAGGTTTATAATCCATAATCAATAGTATATGTCAAGCATGCGCTTTGGCTAGGCCGGGGTAACGCAGTGTTTCGGCATTGAACCACCGCACCTGGCTGCCGAAGGTGCGCTCTACAACATAGCGGGATTTAGTAATCAGGTTGTTGCATTGCAACTCCCAGTGCGTCAAAGGATAATTCCTGGTAGCTTTGTCGGCATGAATGCGGGTTCCTGGTTGGATATGGGCTTTCTCCACCAACACATTTAGCAGCGGCTTGCTGTCATGGCAATTGGCCGCGGCGGTGATTACTGCCATGATATCAACCCGGCGCTATCGACCATTGTGTGCTGTTTATAACCAAATACCGCTTTGCCGTCTTTCCTGACCCAACGTGCTTCGCTATCCACTCCGGGCTCGAGAGCTGCGTATAATAATTTGATTCTACTCAATGAATGGGTGAAGGAATCACTCTCGTAAGGTAAAAAAAATACCTTATATTGTCAAAATGGGAGAAGTTGCTTTAGAAAGGCAATTTAATACCAGGTGGTAAGCCTAACCCGCTACTCAGTTCCGCCATTTTTTCCTGAGTTGTTGTTTCCACGCGCCGCACGGCATCATTAAAGGCTGCTGCAACGAGATCTTCGAGCATTTCTTTATCGTCTCCGACAAGACTGTCATCAATGCTGACTCTTTTGACATCATGACGACAGGTCATAATCACCTTAACCATACCCGCTCCGGATTGTCCTTCCACTTCAATGGTGGCGAGTTTTTCCTGCATTTTTTTCATGTTCTCCTGCACCATTTGAGCTTGTTTCATCATATTTCCCAGATTACCTCTCATCATTGCTGTCTCCTTTGTTTTGAATGGGTTTAATTGAAGGAATAATTAATTTGGCATCAAATTGTTCAATCAGCTCTTGCACAACCGGATCTTTCTCAATTGCTGCAATGGCTTGTGCCTGTTTTTCTTCTTCTGCGCGCTGTTGTATTGCTGCAGGTGTCAATCCTGTGATAATGCCAACGAAAAAATCAAGTGCGATAGGCTTGCCAAAAAAAGTATTCACTGCAGACTGGATTTTATCCTGATATTTCTTTTCCAGCAGGTGCTTATGCACTTCTGGAACGCAGAGTTCTATTTTATCAGTTGAAAGAATTTTGGCTTCACTATGTTGTGCCAACATTTTAGCCATTCCTGCAAGCTTTAATTGCTGAGCCAGTTGCGGCCAAGTAAGATCGGAGTTATTAGCCGGTACGGGCGGGGTTATATCCGGGATGGGTTGCGGTTCATGACCAACTTTTACGGATTGCGGGATGCTTATAGAAGAAACTTGAGGCGGTTGTTGATGTGCTATAAGATCCTCCGGCATGAAGGTAAGCATACGGAGTAATGTCATGGTAAAGCCGGCATATTCATCGGGTGCCAGGCTCAGATCGCCGCGCCCGTGCAGTGCGATTTGATAAAATAATTGTATATCGTCGGGCGCCAGAATTTTTGCCAGCGCATTGATGCGTATATAATCAGGAATATCTTCGCCCAGTGCTTGAGGAATGACTTGCGCCAGCGCGATACGGTGCAGGATGACCGCCAGATCCTGCAATGCACAGTCGAATGAAAGGCACTGGGTTTCCATTTCATCGGCCAATGATAATAATTTCAGACCATTCTTCTGGGTCAAGGCATCCAATAAATCAAACAGGTAGCTATGATCAATGATACCCAGCATATCCCGTACGCTGGCTTCTTCAATTTTGCCTGCTCCAAAAGCAATGGCTTGATCCAGTAAGCTTAATGCGTCGCGCATGCTGCCTTGTGCCGCGCGAGCGACTAGCTGCAGTGATAGGATGTCGCAAGGGATTTTTTCTTGTGCCAGTATTTTCTTCAGGTGATCGGTAATTTGAGGTTGCGGGATTTGCTTCAGATTAAATTGCAAACAACGCGATAAGACTGTGATAGGAATTTTCTGCTGATCGGTGGTCGCGAGTATAAATTTGACATGCGCCGGTGGTTCTTCCAGCGTTTTTAGCATGGCATTGAACGCCGACTTGGAGAGCATGTGCACTTCGTCAATGATATAAATCTTGTAACGCCCGCAAGTAGGGGCATATAGCGCATTTTCCAGTAACTCGCGCATGTTATCGACTTGGGTATTTGAAGCCGCATCCAATTCAACCAAATCAATGAAGCTTCCGGAATCAATTTGCACACATGTTGTGCAAGTACCGCAGGGTGTTGCGGTTATACCTGTTTCACAGTTGAGGGATTTGGCCAGGATACGGGCGATCGTTGTTTTGCCGACACCACGTGTTCCGGTCAGCAAGTAGGCGTGATGCAACCTGTTTTGTTCAAGCGCATTAGTCAAGGCTCTGACTACATGTTCCTGTCCAGTCAGATCTGTGAAATTTCTTGGACGCCATTTGCGCGCAAGGACTTGTGTTTGGGACACTTTTTAGATTTGAAAAGTGAATGACATCCGATTAAACCTACCCGCAATGCGCAAATGACACTCTCAGTTTGCATTGGGTGGCGAGCCAGACCCCCGGCACTCGCAATAAATAGCTGTGGCTGCTTCCTTCCGGACCTGACCCGATTCACTACCTTGCAATGCGGGGAGGCCCGCCATAAAACTTACTAAAACAGATCGACAAGTATACCAGCAGATGATGGATTACTCCAATTTGATTGCCGCAGTATTCGCCCAATATTGGGGAATTTCATCATGAAGTGATGAATGAAAATGGTTACTCGACTGAAAAAAAGAATAATATGACCTCTCTTAAAGTCCATGGCGTCGTTACAGCTGACGTATCCGGTTCAAAACATCACAAGTGCAATAAATAGTAATTCAATGCGCATTGGCCAAATCCGATAAAATGGGCGGTTTTATTCCGGGGCTTTTGAATAAAGCCATGACTATCACCCAATCGACTCGAATGCTAATCAAACCGAGCGATGCCGTCGTGTGGATCTCGTGTCAGCGCCGTGCATGGCTGGATAAGCATCAACCTACTGCGTATGAACCCGATGCATTTAATCAGCTGCTGAGTGATCGTGGTTTGGCGCATGAGGCGGCCATCCTCGCTAAACTGGAAAATCAATTTTCAGTAGTGCAAGCAACATCCTTCGAGCATACGCAAGCTTTGATCCAACAGGGTGCCCAGGTTATATATCAAGGACGGCTTGTGGATGAGAATCAAGGATTGGTGGGTTATCCTGATTTCCTGATTCGACAGGAAAGTGGTCAATACCAATCTGCAGATGCGAAACTTTCACTGAGTGAAAACAAAAAAGCAATTCAGATTCAATTGGGAATCTATCGACGATTATTGGGAAATGGATTGCCTGCCATGGTTTTTCTTGGAGATGGCCGTACTGCATTGCTCGGTGATGAGGTCGAATTGCTGGTTGATGAATTCATTACCAGCATGAAAGCCTTGCTTGACCTGGAACAGCAGCCATCGGTACGTTATAGTCATAGTAAATGCCGTATTTGTCCTTATGAAGCCCATTGCCGTCCGGAATTTGAGATGCGTGAAGATATCTCGTTGCTCTATGGCGTTCATGGCAAAGCCGCGGACGCTTTAGCCGAAGCCGGTATTTCGACTATTTCCCAGTTGGCTGCAAGTACCGTCGACACTGTACCCGATGTGCCTTATCTCAAGGGCAGTAAAAGAAAATACCGTGCCATTCTGCAGGCACAATCTTTTCTGAGCGGTAAAGTCTATTCACTGGATAAAACAGTTCTTCCGGAAGGAACCTGGATTCATTTTGACATTGAAGACAATCCGCTAACCAGAAGCCGTGAGCGTCATGTGTATCTATGGGGTTTTCTGCTGCCGACATATGCCAAGGATGATTTCGATTATGTCTGGACTGACGGTGAAGCAAATGACTATGAAGGTTGGCTAGGTTTTCTACAAAAGGTTGAGGCGTATCGTTCCTTATATCCATCGATAGTGCTAGCGCATTATTCGAATCACGAAAAAGCGACTATACGGAAGTATGCCGAACGCTATGCTATGGAAAATCACACCACAGTATTGTGGTTGCTGGGTCAAGATAGTCCTTTGTTCGATATGCAGAATCCGGTGCTGAATTGCCTGGTCTTGCCATTGCAGGGATATGGACTGAAGGATATTTGTAAACATCCGGATTTGGTTGACTTTCAATGGGAGAATCAAGAATCCGGATCGCAGTGGTCAGTAGTACAATTTAATCGTTTTCTCTCAGAAACCAATCCGCGTGAAAAGCAAAAATTGAAAAATGAAATTCTCGGCTACAACCGCGATGACGTGGTGGCGACGCGCCATCTGGAATTATGGTTGAGAAACTTGTTTTGTTGATTAAAAGCCGATTGCCTCCTAAGTTCTATTCTTGTTCTGACGCAATAATTCGACCGTACGAATCTTCAAATCTTAAGATGTCATCTTCTCCGAGATAACTGCCGGATTGCACTTCGATCAAATGCAGCGGAATCTTACCGGGATTTTCCAAGCGGTGCATTTTACCCAACGGTATGTAGGTCGATTGATTTTCGGTAAACAAGGTTTCTTTATTTTCCACGATGACTTTAGCGGTGCCACTGACGACAACCCAGTGCTCGGCACGATGGTGATGCATTTGCAGGGATAGTTTTTCGCCGGGCTTAACCATGATACGCTTAACTTGAAAACGTTCACCTTTATCGATCCCTTCATACCAGCCCCACGGACGATGGATTCGCAGATGCTCGAGATGTTCCTTGCGTTGATTGAGTTCAAGATGTTGTATTGCATCTTTCAATTGTTGCGTTTTGCTCTTGTGCATGACCAGCACGGCGTCGGCTGTTTCAATCACGATGATGTCATCCAGTCCGATGACAGTAACCAAGCGATTTTCTGCGCGGATATAACTTTTTTGGGTATCCAGTACCAGGGTATCGCCGCTGATAAAATTGCCATCGCTATTCTTGGGTGCAATTTTCCACAGAGAATCCCACGATCCGACATCGTTCCAGCCGAACTGTGCGGGCACCACAGCGGCACGGCTGGTTACCTGCATGATCGCGTAGTCAATTGAGTCCGATGGGGAAGCAGTAAACGCATCTTTATCCGGCAAAATAAAACCAAGATCCGTGGTTCTTTCCAGCCAGGCTTGATGAACGGCAGTGAAAATATGCGGTTGGTGCCGTTGCAGTTCTTGCAAATAATTCTTGGCTGTAAAAACAAACATCCCGCTATTCCACATATAACCTCCTTCCTGTAAATAAGCGGTTGCGGTTTCCAGGTTGGGCTTCTCAAAAAAGGATTGAATGCGGTAAGCGGTGAGCAGAGGTGGTGCTTTAAGTTCGATCGCATCACCGGTTTTAATATAACCGTAGCCGGTTTCCGGCGAAGAAGGCGTGATGCCGAAAGTCACCAGATATCCTTCCTGAGCGGCGATTTTCGCTGTTTCTACAGCTTGCGCAAACGCATCCTGATCATCAATGACATGATCGGCAGGGAGAATGAGCATCAAGGCATTTTCGTCAATCTGGGTCAAATGAAAAGCTGCAAGTGCAATAGCCGGTGCGGTGTTGCGACCGATTGATTCGAGATAAATTGCTTCCGGTTTGATATTGATCGCTTCACATTGCTCCTGGATCAGAAATCGATGCTCGGAATTGCACACCAATATCGGCGCTTGTACATTCTCCAATCCTGCAGCCCGGCCAAGGGTGACTTGCAGCATGGTTTCTTTACCGACAAGCGGGAGCAACTGTTTGGGATAATTGGCGCGGGACAATGGCCACAGTCGGGTGCCGCTACCGCCGGAGAGAATGATGGGGTGAATATTCAAGTTCATTTTTCAGGTATTTTCAGTGTTGGGGTTTATGATGCCATACAAGCTAAGTCACTAACTTATTCGGGGGGTTGTCAAGCCTGTCACAAATAAAAAGCGTAACACGATTACGCATAAACAGGGCATTTTTGATAAGTAGCCTTTGGGCCAATAAGCATGACATACTTCACTAATCTATGATGAATTTGCTGGAGAGAAGCATTTACCTAAGAAAGTGCTTAATAAGCGTTATTTCGAGCGAGTTGAAATATCTTGAGATCCTTTAAATAAAATAGTGCATGCTTAGGTTAAAATACGCGCTATTTTCTTGCGTTGCGTTGCGTTGCGTTGCGTTGCGTTGCGTTGCGTTGCGTTGTTTGTAACAGCCTGAATTTTTGCTTTTCAATACTTGTATAGATCACTCAAGAAGGATTTTTCTATGAAATACCAGACCGATGATTTGCGCATTATCGGTGTTCACGAGCTTACTCCGCCAGTAGATCTCCATCGCGAATATCCTATGACGGAAATCGCGACCGAAACTGTTTACGCAGCGCGGCAGGCGACTCATCAGATTTTGCATGGTGAAGATGATAGATTGCTGGTCGTGGTTGGACCCTGTTCCATTCACGATGTCGATGCAGCATTGGAGTATGCGGCACGTTTGAAGCATCTGCGCGAGGTGCTTAAACAACAGTTGCATATCGTGATGCGCGTGTATTTCGAGAAACCACGCACAACCATTGGCTGGAAAGGATTAATCAACGATCCTGATTTGGATAACAGTTTTCATATCAATAAAGGGCTTAGAATGGCGCGCCGTTTGTTGCTGGATTTAAACACCATTGGCATGCCTTCCGCAACCGAGTATCTTGATCTGATCAGCCCACAATACTTATCGGATCTGATCAGCTGGGGGGCCATCGGTGCACGCACCACCGAAAGTCAGGGTCATCGTGAGTTGGCTTCCGGCGTATCGTGTCCGATAGGCTTTAAAAATGGCACGTATGGCAATTTAAATATTGCGATTGATGCGATCAGCGCAGCTTCGCGTCCGCACCATTTTCTTTCGGTTACCAAAGAAGGGCACACCGCTATTTTTGCTACCAAAGGAAATGAGGATTGTCATATCATTCTGCGCGGCGGAAGTAAGCCGAACTATGATGCCGCTAGCCTTGCTTCTGCAGTTGAAGCGTTAAAAAAAGCTAAATTGCCGCAACAATTGATGATTGATTTCAGTCACGCGAATAGTCACAAAGATTTCCGTCGTCAAACAGAGGTGGCTGCTAATGTGGCCGGGCAGATTGCAAATGGAACCCGTGCCATCTGCGGTGTGATGATCGAAAGTCATTTGGTTGAGGGTTACCAAAAAGCTGACGGGAAAAAACGCGAGGAATTGGTTTATGGGCAAAGTATTACGGATGGTTGCATAGGTTTTGATACAACCGAACAAGTACTTCATCAGCTTGCCGGTGCAGTGGAAAAACGCAGAAAATAATCCTTTTCTTTATCAAGGTACATGTTAGCCGTAGTCGACTATTAATAATATTCCGGATCGTAAAATAAGCATTGTTGCGTAGGCTGCAATCGCACCCTTGAGGTTCTCATTATCTTATCCTCTTACAGATTATTTCCATATTTGAGAAAGAATTACCCCTTTATTCCAAGAATTAAGTCTGTTTGCACGCGCTGATAATGTAGCAATTATAACTGCTTGATATTAATTGGCTCAAAATCTGTGATGGGGAATTAAAGCATGATCCGAATACTGGGAATTACGCTGCTGTTGATCAGTTCGCACGTGTCAGCCTTAACGCTCGGCTGGGTACCGCTAGAAACAGCGGAAAATAACGGAAATCCATTACATATCAATGGAAAAGCGGTGCTTGAATATAAAAACGCCGGACCGGGTGGAATGGAATGGGAAGTTTCGGGTGAAGGCCCCAGGGGAGGTCTGGGAATACGCGAATTATGGTTGTTTGATAATTCAGCAGCGGGAATACCCGGAACAAGCGAGGCAACCACGAAATTCTCAGTGAGCAGCAACAGTATCGGTTTTGTGATGGCAGGAGATCATAACGATGGCTTTGCACAGTTTTTTGTCGATGGCATCGATGTGGGTACCTACGATATGTTTCAAACCGGTAATAGAATTCTGATGGTCACTGGATTGGATTCTTTGGCGCATTCTTTAAGGGTGGTGCAACTCGGACTGCATAATCCAAATTCAACCAAGGGCGATGTCGCAATCTTTGGCGGCGTAGCATTCGATACTCTTACGGCCGCAATTCCGGAACCGGAAACGTATGCGATGCTGTTGGCCGGATTGGGATTGCTTAGTTTAGTCGCATGCCAGAAAAAGCGAAATGTATAACCGAAAAATTTAACTCTCATAAAAAACCCCGCAAAGTGACGGGTTTTTTCATTTTTCATAATCTCTGAATCAGATCCTTTCTTGCACGAGATAAGGAAGCGTTACAGATTCTAATAAAGCACCCCGCCGCAAGCAGCGGGGTATTAACTGCGCTCTACAATCTGCTGGTTTTCAACCAGCTTTCGCCCCAAGGGGGCGGGGAATTAAACCCGCAGAGATTAAAATACCTTTACGCTGCACTCAGAGTCAATCCGAGTTGTGATATGCTTTTAAAGACATACTGACAACTAGGGGGATTATTTATGAAACAGTCAATCAAGAAATTTATTCTATCCACTTGCACGGTTACTCTGATGGGCAGTGCGCATTTTGCATCGGCTGATATCAACAGCGATACCGAAACACTGCTGAATTGGGCTGAAAATACCTATCGAGATCTTTTTCCAAGCCACCAAGTGACACAAAGCCTGGACCCATGGTTATACCGGTTTTATCCGGAAACCGGCATTTATGCGGGGGTGAACAGGGGAGATAATAGCGCTTACGTATTAGGCGGGCCTTATGGATCTACGCCGACCCGGATCGCGGGAGTGCCGGAATTAATTACACAAATCATCGATAGCGGCGGAAACACCAGTATTCCGGCATGTGATACCTCAGGTGCACCCGCTGGTTTGACTTATACGCAAAGCGGTAATGTCGTCAATATCAGTACGGGAGGGGCTTGTGTAGCATTACCCGAGAATAATAATTTTTGTTCAACACCCCAGCAACCGACCGAAACAGGAATTTCCGTGTTGACGACTTCGACGACTAACTCACCCTCAAGAATTAATGGAATTTCAATAGACATTCCTGGTGTTCCCAATCCCATTCAATCTTTTGCAAATGGATTTTCCGACAGCAAGCATTGTACTGTGCATGTTCCAGCCGACACAGCCAATTTGATCATTAATTCCGATGTGTGTTTTGATATGACAGCGCAGACTAGTGGATTCGAAGGCATACCAGGAATCACTGTTACCCCTCCGGTTACAATGAACCTTAATACTACATCCACTAATGTGGTTGTGGCTGATTGCTTTACCACTGATGCGGCTTCGATTTACAATACGGTAACCGGCGAATTCTGGATCAATGACGAGGGTACTTTCGTATCTCAGGGTTCAAGTCGGTAGAGGATTGAAGGTCAGCAATTATTTTTACGATTGTGCGTGACACCAACTTAACAATCAAAGTGCGCTGCATTCCGGCGCACTTTCTTTAAACAGCACGCTATTGTCGGTACTTTTGCGTGACTGCAGCGCATCTTCGCTGATCATCATGGTTTACCGTACCATAACCGGAATGCACTACGCCGGACATTGGAACATTAATCCGGGCCAATAAAGTCAATTCAGCCGGAATATCTCACTCGCACATTTTGTGTGATAATCAATTCACCATTCCGGAATGGACAGAAAGTTTTTATAAAGCAGAATCCATCCATTAATCTTTCTCATTTCCGCGAAGGTTCTCCGAAGTTCAACTCAATGGTGAGGTGATAACTATGACTCCTTTTCTTGGCGAATTAATAGGTACTTTTATTTTAGTGTTGTTGGGTAACGGCGTAGTTGCTAATGTCGTGCTGAATAAATCCAAGGGCAATAATGCCGGATGGCTAACCATTGCAGCCGGTTGGGGAATTGCGCTTTTTGTCGCGGTCTATGCCGTAGCTGCTTCCAGTGGGGCGCATTTAAATCCTGCGGTCAGTATCGGTCTCGCTGCGGCAGGTAAATTTGCTTGGAATGACGTACCCCTTTATGCGGCGGGACAAATGCTGGGCGCCATGCTGGGTGCTTTGATAGTATGGATTACCTACCGCCAGCATTTTGACGCGACGACCGACCCCGATATGCAATTGGCGGCATTTTGCACCGGGCCTGCGATCAGAAGCCCATTCAATAACTTCATCACTGAAGCGGTTGGTACCTTCATGCTAGTGTTTGGCGTAATGATGATTGTCTCACCGCATGCAAGCCTGGGTGCGTTGGATGCATTGCCGGTTGCTCTGCTGCTGTTTGGTATCGGCTTATCACTAGGTGGGCCGACCGGTTTTGCAGTCAATCCGGCGCGTGATCTGGGTCCGCGCATCATGCATGCGATTCTTCCGATGACCAATAAACGCGATAGCGACTGGGGTTATGCGTATGTACCGGTAGTGGGCGGTATTATCGGCGGATTGATTGCCGCCGTGGTGTATTCCCTGCTGTGAGGTTTTGTCGAAGTGCAATTCTGGGTTTGGCTAGCGCCTAACCCAGTCTATGCATTAGTTATGCATTGAATCGGAGATTCTGTCTCTTTATGCGATTCATTCTCCTTAGCTAGGCTTTGCAAATACATTAAATCATAATAAGATAACTCATTCAGAGCCTTAGATGATTTAAGCTCCTTGCCGAGGATAATAATCAAGATAAGAACGGCAAATGTGCCAAACAGTTTGATTAAGAATATTTTTACGTTTTTATCCATGATCTGAGCTTCAGTATTGATCATATGTCATTGGACATGTTGAATCTCTAGGTTTTGCCAGATTTCTAATTTTCTGACGATCAATAGCACATTCATTGCGTTGAATTTCTCTGTTTAACTGATCGGGCATGAAGTTACCAGTGAACTGTATGCTGAAATCGTAAAAGGTAAAGAAATCAATATCACAAATAGCAAGACTTTCATGGCCACTTTTTAGATTGATTGTAATACGAAATTACTCTGCGCAAAATATCAAGAACGCAAACCGACTAGCATAGTAATTCAGTGCGTCATACGAGGTAAACAGCCGATGGCCGGGTGAGAAAATGAGTGTGTCAGAAAATTTACAATTTCTATTAGCCAAGTTGTTGTTTTGTGTTATTGCGATGGGTTGTGCATCGCAGTTACAGGCGCAATCAAAATCCGCTTCTCAACGCTTGGTTTTAACCGGTTCAAGTACCCTGGCGCCTTTGGTCGGTGAAATTGCGCGGCGGTTTGAATCGCTGCATCCAGGCGTACGCATCGATGTGCAAACAGGCGGCTCTTCACGCGGCATTCATGATGTACGGAAAGGAATTGTCGCAATCGGCATGGTGTCGCGTGCGCTGAAACCGGACGAGGCGGATCTGCATGCATTCGTGGTCGCACAAGATGGCGTCAGCATCATTGTGCATGCTGATAATCCCGTCAGAGCCCTCAGCCGGGAACAGATCGCGGATATTTATTCCGGTAGGATTACACGCTGGAATACCGTGGGTGGCACGAATACCCGTATTACTGTGGTTAATAAAGCCGAAGGACGATCTACACTGGAACTGTTTCTGGATTATTTGCAATTGAGAAACAGTGAAATCAAACCGCATGTCATCATCGGTGATAATGCACAAGGTATCAAAACGGTGCTTGGCAATCCGCAAGCCATCGGTTACGTATCTATCGGTGCAGCTGAATTTGAAGCACGGCGCGGTGCGCGGGTACGGTTATTGTCCTTGGATGGCGTAGAGGCTTCGGTGGAGAATGTCCGGCAAGGTATTTTTCCCTTATCGCGTCCGCTGAATTTGGTTACATCCGGAGAGCCGCATGGCCTGGCACGCCAATTCATTGAATTTGCCTCTTCACCGCAAGTGCATGATCTTGTCAGGGCGCAATATTTTGTTCCGGCTAATACTGACTGACAAACTGCTGATTAGTATTCTGCGTGTGGGTGCAATGCTAGCCGCACTGGTTGTGCTGCTCATTCTGATTTTTTTAATATACGAATCCTGGCCGGCTTTATCAAGCCTATCCATAACCCGTTTTATCAATGACGTGTCATGGCATCCACTGGAGAATACCTATAATTTAATGCCCATGCTGTCAGGCACGGTATTGACAAGTTCTGGAGCGTTGTTGCTGGCTATTCCGCTAAGTTTGGCATCCGCATTATTTATTGTATTTTATGCACCATTGCATCTGGCAACGGCTTATAAACGCTTGATAGAGTTGCTGTCCGGCATCCCTTCGGTGGTTTTTGGGTTCTGGGGGTTGACGACTCTGGTACCATTGATCAATCAGTGGAACCCGCCCGGTGCAAGTTTGTTGGCTGGAATACTGGTGCTGACGATGATGATTCTGCCCACGGTAACGTTGACAGCTTATACCGCTTTGGCGGCTGTACCGGACGAATTGTTGCGTAATGCTGCTGCGTTGGGGTTATCGCGTTGGGGAGTGATCAATGGGGTTGCATTGCCCGCTGCAAAAACAGGGGTTGCCGCCGGAATCATTCTGGCAGCGGCGCGTGCACTCGGCGAAACCATGGCAGTGTTAATGGTGGCAGGTAACGTGGTGCAATATCCGGAAACATTTTTTGATCCGGTGCGCACACTAGCAGCCAACATTGCGCTGGAAACCGCTTATGCCATGGGAGACCATCGTGCTGTTCTGTTTGTGTCGGGATTGCTATTGATGTTGTTGATTATGGTGCTGTCGGGTTTGGTCGAGTTGCTGGAGCAACAACGTCATGCATAAAACGACAAATATTCCTATGCGGCAAATTTTACGTGATCGTGCGGTGCAGTTTCTGATTTATGTGTCGGTTATCATGGTCAGCGTAGTTTTTATCTGGATATTGATTGATCTGGCACGAGGTGGCGTGGCGCATCTTTCCTGGGAATTCCTGATGGAATCTCCGCGCGATGCCGGACGCGCAGGAGGCATCGCATCCATACTGGTTTCCACACTATTAATCCTGCTGGTGACAATGCTGACGGCAGCACCGATTGCCTGGACAACTGCGATCCTGCTGGTGGAATTTGTGGCGATTGATAGCGCTTTCGGCAAAACCGTGCGATTTAGTTTGCATGTCTTGGCGGGAGTGCCTTCGATTGTTTTCGGATTATTTGGCAATGCTTTTTTCAGTATTTATCTGGGATTGGGATTTTCTATTTTATCCGGTGGCTTAACGCTGGCCTGCATGTTATTACCGATTCTGGCGAGTACTGCGGAAGCCGGGCTGCGCGCCGTACCGTATGCTTATCGCTTATCAGCCTCTGCTTTAGGCCTGACACGCACGGCAACACTGATTCATTTGATACTTCCAGCGGCCGCGCCGGTTCTGGCTGCCGGACTTCTGCTGGGAATAGGGCGTGCATTAGCGGAAACGGCAGCTTTGCTGTTTACCAGCGGTTATGCCGATCGCATGCCGGACTCGTTACTGGATTCAGGACGTGCGTTAGCATTGCATATTTTCGATTTGTCCATGAATGTGCCCGGGGGTGATGCGCCGGCTTATGCTTCAACGTTGGTGTTAGTCAGTTTGTTATTATGCATTAACGTTTTGGCCATGAAATTTGCCCACAGTATGCACCGCAGGAAGATCATGACATGAATTGTAACCAATGGACCGATAAGCAGGATACTTTTACCCTGGGACCACTGGAGGCCGGACCACCGTGCTGTGATCCATGGCCAGCGATTCAGGTCAGAGATCTGTCTTTGTCATATAACGGCAAGACTGCCCTGGATAAGGTGACGCTGGATATTTATCAAGGCTGCATTACTGCATTGATCGGGCCATCCGGTTGCGGGAAAACCAGCTTTCTTTCAGCAATCAACCGCCTCACTGATCTGATCCCGGGTTGCAGTATCGCAGGAAAGATTCTAATAAATAATCAGGATATACATCATCCTGATATCCATACGCAGACATTGCGCCGCCAAGTCGGCATGGTGTTCCAGAAACCCACGCCCTTTCCGCTTTCCATCCGCCGCAACCTTTCTTTACCACTCAATGAACATGGTACCACTCAAAAAAGGGAAGTAGCGGCAATTATCGAGCAGGTGCTGCGCGATGTGGGTTTATGGGAGGAAGTTCATGATCGGCTGGATGCGTCCGCGCTCAGTTTGTCCGGCGGGCAGCAGCAACGTCTGTGTATTGCGCGCGCGTTGGCGTTGCAACCGCAAATCTTATTGATGGACGAGCCCTGCAGCGCGCTGGATCCGCTTGCGTCCGGCGTCGTGGAAGATCTGATTTGTCGTCTGCGCGGTCGTTATACCATCGTCATCGTTACGCATAATTTGGCCCAGGCGAGGCGGATCGCCAATTATGCAGCTTTTTTCTGGATCAGCGGGCATGCCGCCGGACAGCTGATCGAATTTGGTCGCTGTCAGCATATTTTTGAATCGCCCAGCCATGAACTGACTGCTGCATATATCAATGGCGTAAGAGGATAATTTCATAAGAAATTGGAGTAACACCTTATCAGAAAAGGAGAAATATGAAATATCGCTGGTGGATACTGGCTCTGCTGGGTGTGGTGATAATGTTATTTTTCGGCTTTGGTTTGGAGCGTTTTTTTACCTTGGAAATGCTCAAGGAGCGGCATGAAGAATTACAACAGGCCTATCAAGCAGAACCGTTTCTGGTGATCAGCATTTTCTCGGCAATCTATATTGTGTTGGCCGCATTGTCATTTCCCGGCGCAACAATAATGACATTGGCTGGAGGCGCCATGTTCGGAATATGGATTGGCGTACCGGTAGTATTGGTCTCGGCTACGATGGGTGCCACGCTGGCGTTCTGGATGGCACGTTATGTGTTGCGTGATACCGTGCGGCACCGTTTCGCCGAACATCTGGAAACAATCAACAAAGGCCTGGAGCGGGATGGCGTATTTTATTTGTTGTCGTTGCGCTTGGCTCCGATTTTTCCATTTTTTTTAATCAATTTATTGATGGGATTAACTACGCTGCCCAGCATCACTTATTTCTGGGTCAGCTTGGTGGGAATGTTTGCTGGAACAGTTGTGTATGTTAACGCGGGCACGCAGCTGGCGGCAATCACGCAGATGTCGGATGTGATGTCGCCCGCACTGATTATTTCATTTGCTGTACTTGCGTTGTTCCCCTGGCTGGCCCGTTGGACCGTCGAGCGGGTTAAAACCCGGCGGCTGTATGCACGCTGGCCCAAGCCCGCACATTTTGACAGAAATTTAATTGTGATCGGCGCTGGAGCTGCCGGATTGGTGAGCGCGTATATAGCGGCAGCCGCACGCGCCAAAGTAACGTTGATCGAAAGCCACAAAATGGGGGGCGATTGCTTGAATTATGGGTGCGTTCCATCGAAGGCTTTGATTCGTACCGCGACCTTTTTGCAACAAACGAAGAATGCCAGGTCATTGGGAATTCAACAGGTCGATGTGAATTATGACTTTGTCGATGTGATGGCGCGTGTTCAGCGTGTGGTCAGAACCGTTGAACCGCATGATTCGATTGACCGCTACACGCACCTGGGCGTTGAGGTATTGCAAGGCAAAGCAACCATCGTTTCACCGTGGTCGGTGGAGATCAATGAGAAAACACTGACCACGCGTGCCATCGTCATTGCGACCGGTGCACGCCCGATTGTGCCGCAAATTCCCGGCTTGGAAGCGGTACGCTATTACACTTCCGATACTATCTGGTCACTGACGCAGCGGCCGCAACGTTTGATCGTATTGGGTGGCGGCCCGATTGGCTGCGAACTGGCGCAAGCCTTTGCGCGTTTGGATTGCCGTGTAACGCAGATTGTCCGCAGCGATTTGTTACCGCGTGAAGATACCGATGCGGTGTCGTTGATAAAAACTGCGCTGCATGCCGATGGCGTGACGATACTGACGCACACAGAAACATTGCGCTGCGAGAAAGAAAGTGATGCCCAGTATTTAATAGTGCGTAGTTCAAATGGCGAGGAAATGGAATTGCCGTTTGATGCGCTGCTATGTGCCGTTGGGCGAACAGCACGCACCGAAGGTTTCGGACTGGAAGAGCTGGGTGTCCCGGTATCGTCTCAGCACACCATTGAAACCAATGCCTGGCTGCAAACCCTCTACCCGAATATTTATGCGTGCGGTGATGTTGCCGGGCCGTATCAATTCACCCACACGGCTGCTCATCAAGCATGGTATGCATCGGTCAATGCATTGTTTGGCGCTATCAAGCGGTTCAAGGCCGATTATTCGGTGATTCCATGGACAACTTTTACCGATCCTGAAGTCGCGCGCGTTGGATTATCGGAGCATGAAGCGAGACAGCGCGGTATCGCTTACGAAGTGACGTGTTTTAATCTGCAGGACCTGGATCGCGCAATCGCCGATGAAGCCGCGCATGGCTTTGTCAAAGTGCTGAGCGTGCCGGACAGGGATCGTATTCTTGGCGTATGTATCGTTGGCGTTCACGCCAGCGATTTGCTGGCGGAATTTGTGTTGGCGATGAAGCACGGATTGGGTTTAAACAAAATTCTGGGCACGATTCATACCTATCCCACTTGGTCGGAAGCCAACAAATATGCAGCAGGGGAATGGAAGCGCGCGCATGTGCCGCGATGGCTGATGAAATGGGTGGAGAAGTATCATGCGAAGAGAAGAGGAAAAGTCGACTCGCAGCTTGATAAAAGGAAAAAGTGATTTTATATATTCAGACCCAATGGGTGGTCTTGTTGAGTTAATTACCGGATTTAGAGTGCAACCTCCGACAAATACTCCGGAATACTGGCTGTCCAATTCAGTTTTTGCTGAATCGCATTGACCAGGGCAGTGGAATTGCTGAGCTCGCCATGCACAACGTAAATCTTTTCAGGCATTTTCTGGAAGTGTCCAAGCCAAGCGAGTAAGTCAGCCTGATCGGCATGCGCGGAGAGGCCACCTATGGTATGAATAGTTGCCCTGACACGAACTTCCTGACCAAAAATATTAACTTGCCTGGCGCCATCCACAAGACGCCTGCCCAAGGTTCGCGCGGCTTGAAAGCCGGTAATCAGAATGCTGCATTCAGGTCGGCCCAAATTGTATTTGAGGTGGTGTTTGATACGTCCGGCGTCGCACATGCCGCTGGCTGAAATGATGATAATGCCGCGTTTTATATCATTGAGTTGCATGGATTCCTCAATGTCTTGCACAAAATGTATCCGGGGCTTTCGTGCGCTATCGCTTATCCATTGCAATGCATTGGCGGATTCCTGATCGAGCAGGGCAAGATGCTGCAGCGTGATTTCAGTAGCTGCCCGAGCCATCGGTGAATCCACATAAATTTCCATGTCCTCAAGTCTGCCTTGCCGATAGAGATCTACCAGAAGAAACAGAATGTCCTGAGTACGTCCCACGGTGAATGCCGGAATGATGACGTTGCCGCCTTTTTGAATGAGGGTATCGTTAATTGCATGCACCAGTTCATCCAATGTATCGGTCATATTGCGGTGCAACCGATTGCCGTAGGTGGATTCAATCAACAGAACATCGGTTTGGCGGATAAACGCAGGGTCCCGCACGACCGGATGTCCGGGTTGCCCGAGATCACCGGAAAATACAATTTTCTTATGTCCTGTGGGTTGTTTTATCCAAACCTCGATGATGGAAGAGCCAAGAATATGTCCGGCATCGCGAAAACAACATCGTATTGTGGAATGAGGAGAAATTTCGATATCGTAATCAATACGATGTAATTGCTTCAGCAGGGCTTCCGCTTGTGTCACTGTATAAAGCGGGGCGAGATCTTGTGGAAATTGACTACGGCGACGTGATTTATTGCGCCATTCGATTTCTTTCTCCTGAATATAGGCGCTATCCTTGAGCATGACATGGAGTAAATCGGCGGTCGCCGCAGTGCAGTATACCGGTCCTCGGAAGCCCCAAGCGCTCAACCGCGGCAATAATCCGGAATGATCGATATGAGCGTGAGTCAATAATACGAAGTCGACTGTTTTAGGGTCAAATTTAAAAGCGGTGCGGTTCTTTTTGTCCGCTTCCCTTCCACCCTGAAACATACCGCAATCGACCAAAAATTTTACTGTTCCTGTTTCAATGAGGTAACTGGAGCCAGTGACTTCTCCTGCTGCTCCTAAGAAAGTCAGTTGCATGATATATATTTTATCGATGAATTTAAAGTGTATTCAATATTTGCAGCGTGCCATTGACCAGCAAGTCCATCTCCGATTCATTGATAATATAAGGTGGCATGAAATAAATGGTTTTTCCCAATGGGCGCAATAATAATTGTTGCTTCAACCCGGCTTGAAAACATGTTGCAGCAAAATCCGCATCTTCTGTTTCAACTTCAAAAGCCCAGATCATGCCGCAATTGCGGAAATCGATGACTTTGGGATGAGCTGCAAGCGGGGCGGCAATTTTGTTGAGATAGGCTGCCTTGATTTTGTTGGCATCAATGATTTGATGCTGTTCAAAAATATCCAGTGTGGCTAGAGCTGCGCGGCAGGCTAATGCATTGCCACTATGCGAGTGCGAATGTAGAAATGCATGAGCTGTTTTGTCATCATAGAAAGCTTGATAAATCGTATCGGTGGTCATGACGACCGAGAGCGGCAGATAACCACCGCTCAGACCCTTCGATAAGCATAGGAAGTCCGGAGCGATATCAGCCTGGTTGCAAGCGAACAGGGTACCCGTTCGACCAAAACCGACCGCAATTTCATCAGCAATCATATGTATCTGATACTGATTGCATATTTCCCGCGCGCGCTGCAAATAAACCGGATGATACATGCCCATGCCGGCTGCGCCTTGAACCAGAGGTTCAAGAATGAGCGCGGCGATCTGTTTGTGGTTTTCCGCGACATGCCGCTCGAGGGCGGCAGCAGCGCGAATAGCGTAATCTTGCGCTGATTCGCCTGGTTCAGCATAGCGCCAATCGGGGGTGGGAACATGTACGCACGGATTTAATAATGGCGCGTAGGTTTGCTTGAAAATGGCGACATCGGTGACTGATAGTGCGCCCAAGGTTTCACCATGATAATCGTTTTGCAAACTGATAAAACGATTTTTCTGCGGCTGCCCGCACAAAAGCCAGTAATGAAAGCTCATTTTCAATGCGATTTCAATTGCTGAAGCGCCATCGCTGGCGTAGAAACAATGTCCGAGTGTCCCCGGTGTCATGTTTTTCAGCCGTTCCGATAGCGCTACCACCGGCTCATGGGTAAAACCTGCCAGCATGACATGTTCTATTTTCTCGAGCTGGTCACGAATCGCGGCATTGATATAAGCATTGCTATGGCCAAAGAGATTGACCCACCAGGAACTGATTGCATCCAGATAGCAATTGCCATCCGCGCTATGAAGCCATACGCCTTTTCCGCTGACTATTGGAATAAGCGGATAGGCTTCGTGTTGTTTCATTTGCGTGCACGGATGCCATACAGTTTCAAGACTTCGCTGTTGCAGATGTAATGGAGGTATAGGCGTATCGAGATTGTTTTTTGTCATATTAATTTGTTAACCGAAGTGCGAAAATTCCTGGAGATTACTGCTAGCATTTTCGATGATAGTTAATGATCATTGTAGACTATGAGATGGCACTTCTGAGTATTTTTGACCTGGTACAGGATCCTTGATACATTCATGTTTCCCAATAAAATTCTTTTTTTTCGCAGGTATGAGCCCAGAAATTAATGCCTCTCCATCCAATTTATTGCCTGATGACGATGCGCAACGCATAGTGCTCCACAATGAGGTGCATGCCCGTCCCAGCCAGCGCATCCAGCTACCCGCATTGGTGATCTATGTGGTTGTAATCAATGCGGGTATTACGCGCGAACAGGAATGTGACCATTTGCGCCGTCTTCCCGGGCAACAAACCCTAATGCCGGAGCAATTGCAAAATAATTTTTTACAATTGTACCTGCAAGATTATGTTTTGAGATGGGAGCGTCATACGGAGTTTACACGCTATGCGTTATTACAACACATGCCTGAAACTGTCCAATTGGGTGCGGTAGATCCTGAACTACTGGCTTATATTGTGTTACCGCAAGGATGGCTGGCCGGAATTCCTGGAAAAACCTTTGCGGCTATCAAGCTGGCGATGATGGAGGGTGAACTAAGTCAAGCAGACAAAACACTTGAGCAAGCGCGCAACTGGTTTGGCGGTAATCGCGTGGTAGCGTCGCTAATGGGCAGAGAAGGATACTCGCTTGCAGTGACGGATTTCAGGCTGCGTCCAAGCGGTTTTGAGCGCATGTTGGTGATTATGTCGGCTGATGCATCCGAGACACGCGCTGGGCGTGTTGCGCAGCGCTTGCTTGAAATTGAGACTTACCGGTTAATGGCATTAAAAGGCTTACCGTTCGCTAAGCGACTTATTCCAGAGTTAACCAGTGCAGAACAGCAATTATCGGACATTACCGCGCAACTCGAGAATAAGGCCAGCTCTGATCAGGAGCTTCTCGATACACTGATCTTTCTGGCTGCACGCATTGAGCGTGCCACGGTTGAACATGGTTATCGTTTTGCGGCGACACAAGCGTATAACAAACTGGTGATACAACGTATAAACGAACTTAGGGAAAAAGCCATACCAGGTACACCAACCATTGGAGAATTTATGCAACGGCGGCTTTCTCCCGCGATAGCGACAGTGGATGCGACGGCACAGCGCATGAGCTATCTTTCCGCGCGCGTATCACGAACCAGTGCTTTGCTGCGCACACGCGTTGATATCCAGACGGAAACGCAGAATCAACAGTTATTGGAGAAACTTACCCGTGGCCAGGAATTACAATTGCGCTTACAGAGCACAGTGGAAGGCTTATCGATCGCAGCAATTTCGTATTATGTCATCAGTCTGTTATTGTATTTGGCGAAAGCAGGCAAAGCGGCCGGCTTACTGATACAGCCTGAGCTGCTGACGGGATTGATGATTCCTGTTGTCGTGTGGTTGGTCTGGCGAGCTACGCGCCGTATTCATGACAAATTTTTTAAACTACCTCAATAGTGCTCGTCACAAAATACTGACCCAAATGCAGTTTGGCATAGCGCGTGACGATACGCACCATTGTTTGAGATATAAAATATATTCTCATCAATGTGACCGTGAACGATTAAGTTCTGAACTATGATCTCTTTGTGTTTTTCGGTTCCTGCGTGGGATGGTGTCACACGATTCATACTTTTAGTTTTAGCTTGTCCCCCAATAGTATCGTTGTCGTAATTGCGATCCGCAAGCAAATACTCTGCTGTAATCCCCTCGACCAGACGAGAAGCTTGTGAACAATCTTCTGTGGTATCTTGCGTAGTATCGACTCTGATCGGCATACCAAACGTATCCACAGCCAGACATAATTTTTTATGTTGAACCTCTTTTTGTACGGTTTAGATCGTCGCCTCTTCGCCAGCAGATTAAAGAAAATAAAGAAAGTTAAAATTCAGTCGAAGTAAGCGAAACACAGAATGATGCAATAGCGCCGGTATCCGCAACCATCATCAATCAATCCATTAAAGAATCGCCGTCAAATGTGTTGATTATTGACCACTAGTCGCCGCTTGCTTATACAGCAAAGCAAATTCAAATTGCGTTTGCTATGGCACAAAGCGCAACGCCTGAATATTGTTCCGGATGCCTGTAATGCAACCATCAATTGTGGTTGGATTGTGACTAACAAGCTTTGAGGAAAACAAATGAAGACAGTAAATTATGAATATGGCATTTACAGTTTAAACCTAAGCCAATCCGAAATTATTATGCTTGTATCAGGCTATATTCCTTACGTTGCTTTTGAAAGTGACCCGGAAATTCCTGATGATGAGACACTTTGGATTTACTATGAACCGAAAGAAAATGACATCATTCCGCATATTTATCCTTTCCCGTGCCGGATTATTTCTTATGTGACCTTACCGCATCAGACTATTCTCACGCTGACGCCCAATGAATTTAATGCTGAGCTTATGGAAATGATAGAGAAATTCAAAACAAAAATGGAAAGGGCGGGTGAATGCGTGCATTCTACGGCATCACTGCCGCAGTACACCTTATCCTAAATTACTTTGTTCTACTATATGAAAGCTATTGATTTCATTTTTTATAAACTGCTTTTGCCAACTTATATTTTATTTATTGTATTTTTGAGAAGTAATGATCTTATTTCGCCTAAACGCTTTCAGTGTTTACTATTCGATATACCCGAAAAAATAGGAAAACGCCTTTAAACTCTCACTAATAGCTAATATTGAAAGGACCTCGAGGCTCGACCTCAGGTCGAATATAGGAAACACTGATCTATTCGATCACATCGAATAGAGTTGCAGAGGTTTGATAAATACATGGCTATAGATAAATGGAATAGAGCGATGCAATCAAGCTTTTCTGACCTGGAATATGCGGCAAAGAAGAAACAAACCCGACGAGATCGTTTTTTGGATGAAATTGAAGCTGCAACACTTTGGGCATCTGTGTTGAATGTTATTGCGCCGTACTATCCGGTTAGCGGTAGGCGGGATCACCCACCGACTGGTCTGGAACGGATGCTGATGTATGTTGTGCAACAGTGCTTTGGTTTTTCGGATGAAGGCACGGAAGATGCTGTATATGATAGCCAAGCCATTCGTCACTTTGTGGTAGTGATCTGAATCGGGAAGCGGCAGCGGATGCGACGACTCTGCTGAGATTTCGTCATTTACTGGAAGGGCATCCTCTGACGGAATCGATCTTTGATGCAATCAGCTGAACGTGGATTATTTCATCGCGAAGGCACGATTGTTGATGCTACGCTGATTTCAGCCCCTCCTTCGACTAAGAACAAGGAACGGGCGCGCGATAGCGAAATGCATCAAACCAAGAAAGGCCAGCAATGGCACTTCGGCATGAAGGTACACATCGGTGTCGATGCGCAATCAGGGCTTGTTCACACCCTGATCGGAACGGGCAGCCAATGTCCACGATGTTACTTAGGCACAGGCGCTGCTGCATGGTGATGGAACCGATGTGTTTGGTGATGCGGGCTATCCAGGCATTGAAAAACGACAAGAAGAATCCTGAATTGCCCGTAACCTGGCATATTGCAATGCGTCCTTCCAAGCGCAAGGCATTGCCCAAAACAACAGCAGGCGAACTGATGGGAAGCTTGAACATGCAAAAGCCAGCATTCGCGCCAAGGTTGAGCATCCCTTTCATGTTGTAAAGAATCTGCTCATGCACCGCAAAACCCACTACAAAGGAATGGCCAAAAATAACGCTCAGATGTTTTCACTGTTTGGGCTTGCCAACTTGCTGCTGGCTCGCCGGTGGTTATGTAGCTCAGCCAGCCGGATTGCGTCTTAAAGACAAGAATTGAGGGAAATAATGCAAGAAATAGCGCAATTCAAGCCAGAATATGGCAAATTCTAACCTAATATCCCAAAACCGTTCGCTTAGCCCCTGGGGTGCGGTGTATTAATCAGCGTTTCTTTAGGAGTTCTCAAGTTTGCCCAACCGTTCAAAATTTATCTTATGTGAGAAACCGCACATAAGATAAAGCTCAAAAGATATAACGAGACCTTTGCGCGGTTACAATTCTGGAGCAATGGATCGGATGATATAATTTATATTTTGAAACAATGAATTGAAGCGATGGCCATGAGTTTTTCGGAATATGATGTAACCCGCCGCACGCGGAAAGGGAATTTCCTGAAGCAGATTGATCAATTGATAGACTGGAATTCGATAGAGAAAGCGATCACAGTCCATTACGCACCGGTATTGGATGCAGCGGGCCGTCCGGCGTATCCGGGTTTGCTGCTGTTCAAGATGCTGCTGGTAAGAATCTGGAACGGCGGTTTAAGCGATGAGTCGGTGGAAGACATGGCGAACTCGAATCTGCACGTGATGCGCTTTCTGGGACTGTCACTGGAAGACGATGTGCCGGATCATTCCGTGCTGTCGCGCTTTCGAATCCGGCTGACGGGAGCGGGCGCTTGGGATGGATTGTTAACACGGATAAATGAGCAAATACAAATGTACGACATTATGGTCATGAAAGGCAATCATATTGATGCGAGCATTACGCAGAGTCCGCGTAAACTTAAAGCCAGGCCTGCTTATGAAGTGGTGAGTGATCGGGAAGAACGGGATGATGAAGCGGATGCCCGGACAGCGTGCAAGTCGTTGAAGCGACCCAGCTACGGTAGTCGATGACAATGGTTTGGTGCTGGTGGTTGAAACTACCGTGGCCAATTGCCATGACAGCAAGCCACTGCTGGATTTGCTCGACAAAGCCAATATCCAGCCGGGAGTCCGTGTTCACGCCGACAGGGCGTATAGCAGCCAGAAACATCGCGTTGCGCTGAAATCACGCGGCATTAAAAACGGCATTCAGGATAAAGCCGCGAAGCACAACCCGTTGACGCGCCGGCAGTTATGGCGCAATCACCTGATCGCGAAAGCGCGGTATGGGGTAGAGCGCACCTTCGGCAGCCAGGCAAGCTGGTTCAATGCCAAAATCCTGCGTTACCGTGGTCTGGCCAAAGCGCATGCCTGGCATCTGCTCCTGGCGATGGCGTATAACTTGAAAAGGCTGCCCAAACACTTCGCCGATCGCCGATTAATCACGCAAACATAGGGATTGGGATATTGCGTCTTCTTGATCGGGAATGCCCGGTTTAGAGTGATTATTCCCTGCTCATTTGTAGAAAAATGGCTAAAAATCACACTGCCATATAAAGATAAACCCAGAATTTCATCAAAATAAAAAATCGCGTATTTTTGCAAAGATCTCATATTGTGTCCGATCGAGTCGCTGAATGCATTATCGCAGGACACGTCGTTGCGTATCGATGCAAACATTAATTGACGAGAAATAGATATAACGCGATAAAATCACTACTTTGAATGAAGCTGAATTTGGCTGGATAGTTATTTTAACAAATCGAATGATTATCAGACCAAAGCGCGACTACACTATAAGGAAGTGAATATACTTTTCAACTGATGTTAACTACGTTCCTGATTACAACTACAATATTAGCCATTCTGACAATTTTGCCCTTCAGCCGCCATGAGGCATGGTGGATACGGGGGCTCGACTTTCCACGGTTGCAGCTTTTTCTGGCACTACTGTTCACACTTGTCTTGGAATTGTCACTGCTCGATTTATCATTGTGGCAAACATGGGGGCTCGTTGTGGTTGCATTGGTTTGCCTGGGCTATCAAGCATGGTGGATTGTCCCTTATACACGGATATTTCCGTTAGAAGTAAATGCCGCAAACAATTCCGATAACCAAGGTCGAATTAAAATTATCACCGCCAATGTTTTGATGACCAATCAGAACGCACAAGGATTGATTGCACTGATTCACGAGTGTCAACCGGATATACTGGTAACTCTGGAATCCGATATCTGGTGGCAAACGCAACTGGATATCCTGGAAATCGATTATCCCTATACGATCAAGTGCCCGCTGGATAATCTCTATGGCATGCATGTTTATTCCAGATTTCCAATGATGAACACTCAAATCGAGTATCTGGTAGAACCGGATAAGCCGTCAATGCATGCGCTTGTACTTCTGCCATCGGGACACAAAGTTCGCATACATTTTTTGCACCCCGCACCTCCCAGCCCAACGGAAAATAGTGAATCTTCCGAACGTGACGCAGAGCTTGTGATCATTGCTAAAAGTGTCGCCGATACCGACGTGCCGGTTATCGTAACCGGGGATCTGAATGACGTGGCCTGGTCGGCAACCACGCGGTTATTCAGAAAAATAAGTGGATTACTTGATCCAAGAGTGGGGCGCGGTATGTTTAATACTTTTCATGCCAACTATTGGTTCTTACGCTGGCCGCTAGATCATCTGTTTCACAGCAAGCACTTCTCGCTTCAGAATTTGAAGCGACTCAGAAGCTTTGGTTCGGACCATTACGCACTCTTTACCGAGCTAGTACTTACCGCTGACCGCAATAATGAAGATAACGGCCTGGACGCCGATGCCGATGATTTGGCCTGGGCTAAGAGCAAAACAGAAAATCAGAATGTTAAAAAGAGTGATGTTCCCCAACCTGAAAAACATTCAGTGATCTAGCACATTATTTGATGTATCAAAATTTTTTCTGATACGAGTTTTCTGATACGAGGTTAATAAGTAGCATCAGGTTGTTATTCTTCGGGTGCTCCGTTCATTTATATTTTTTAGATTCTCATAAAAAATATCTTATTTGTCTAATTCGATTGGATAGCAATTTTTCTATGTTGGCTGGGTAAATCTGATAAATGAGAATGCGGTATTCTAATTTTTGCTAGATAGGCTATGTCTGAACCTTTTACAAGCGGGGATACCATTCCTCAGAATCTGGGCTGTGGTTGGTCCACTTCTAGCTGCTGCTGCAAGTGCGATGTGGGCGCGCCATTTTCAAGTGAGGGATCGAGACTACGAACATTCTCGATAGTTGGCACAATTAAACCGCTCTGACCAGTCCAAAAGGTACGATCATTTTAGAGTGGTACAAAATCGAGAACCGTAATGAGCTAAAAGTGAGCTAAAAGGTGCTCTTGTAGACTTCATGGCAAGTTCACATGAATATGTTCGTAAGCAAAGCGAATATCTTACTGAACCCGTGCCGTAGAAGCACTAAGCAGCATCTAAGGCCAATGACACATATGTCTATAGCTGTCAGGATGGAGTTGCCCCCTTTGAACGGACACATTATGTTCTGTTTAAAGGAGAAGAAATATGACACAAAACTACAAACCTGCTTACCCACCGGAGTTTCGTCAGCAGATGGTGGAATTGGTAGCATTAGGCAAATGCCCCAAGCAATTATCCAAGGAATTTGGTTGCCACTACACTTCGATACAAACCTGGTGTCGAGCAGCAGGTGTACCAATTAGATCAAGCCAGACAATTGCTTTCGCTGCAACATCGAGTGTTGTTTCCTTGAGTGCCAACGAACGGCAGGAGCTGCTGGAATTGCGTAAGAAGCTCAAGCGTGTGGAGATGGAGCGTGACATATTGGCAAAGGCTACGGCCTGGTTTGCAAACAACACGGATTGATGGGGAAGGTGTACCAATTAATCAAGGCAAACCGGGCTCAATTTCCGGCTCGTGTTCTATGTGAAACACTTGGTGTATCGCACAGCGGTTACTATGACTGGGCAAAACGCACACCCAGCCGACGGGCCATTACCAACTGTCGATTGATCGAGCAGATCATGGCTATATACCGTACAAGCGATGGTACGTATGGCCGCCCCCGCATTACCGTTGAGTTAGCCGATCTTGGAGTCAGGGTCAATCATAAGCGCGTAGGCAGGTTGATGCGTGAAGCTGGAATTAAAGGAGTGAGTCGCAGGCGAGGCTTTGTGATCACGACTCATCGGAATAAGCGTGACCACCCTGCACCGGATTTAGTGCAACGTCATTTCAAGGCAGCTAGCATCAATCAACTATGGGTTGCGGACATGACTTACATTCCTACCTGGGCAGGGTTTTTGTACCTAGCCGTGGTCATCGATGTATTCAGCCGTAAGGTAGTGGGCTGGTCTTTCGGCGAAACCATGACAGCAAGTCTGGTGATCAGTGCGTTGAACATGGCGTTAATCACTCGTAAACCGGGCAAAGTGATTCACCACAGCGATAGAGGCAGTCAATACACCAGCGTTGATTTCGGCAAACGATGCAAGGAAATGGGCGTGCGTCCATCCATGGGCAGTGTAGGTGATGCCTATGATAACGCAATGGCTGAGAGTTTTTTTGCTTCCCTGGAATGTGAATTGATCGATAGGCGCTCCTGGAAAAATAAAACTGAAGCAAGGCTGGCCATATTCACCTGGATCGAGTCATGGTACAACCCCACTCGCAGGCATTCTGGACTGGGATACTTATCACCAAACAATTTTGAGAGAAAACTGAATGAGAAAAATCAAATCGCGATAGACTACAATTCGCTTTCACAGGTCGAGACTCTCTCGACTCCATGAAAAAAATGTCCGTCAAATTGGGACAACTCCAGTTTGTTACTTTGCTCGGTGATGATCAGTTAACAGTCTCTGCTATAGCTTTCTGGAATGCAACACTGGCAATTCTCAAGTCGTATACCACTCCAGTGGATGAGGAGTATGAGCAGAAGCTCGTAGTGTATCGTGGCGCTAGAACTGAATTCAACGAGCAAGTCCGGAACCATTTACGAGTCTTGGAAGCCATGAAGGCCTAACTTTGCGCTCAAGCGAAACTGACTTACAAAGGCATCGCCCGGCTCCAATTTGCCTTTTACCTTCATGCTAGACTTCTTTAAATTGTATTGTGGTGAACGAGATCCGAATATGGCTATTTGTATCATATATAACGTTAAGGATCAGCGTTGTATCCTCGTGTCTTTCAGAATTGGTCAATTTCTATTTGTTGAAGAAGCTCTAGTGGAAACGTAGGTTGCTATTTTTGATTCAAATTCCATTATGGTAATAAGTATGGACAAGTATCAGGAACATTTGAATTAGGTATATACTGAAAGCGTGCTGGTGACTCCAATAAATATTGGGTAATTATGTTGAAGCTCCTCCAGCCACTAAGATTTTATAGAAAATCTTGTTCTTTTAACGTATTGTTATAAAGGGAGAAATAATTATGAAATTGATATCAACAGCAATCGTAGCCGGAACATTCGCATTTTTTACCGGTACCCAGGCTTGGGCATCGGATGCGGGTCATACCTCAGAAGCAATGGAGCATGCAGGAAAAGCTCAGGCTCATGGTGAAATGGGGCATGCCAAGGAATCGCTTTCGCATGCAAAAGAAAGTTTGGCGCATGCAAAAGAAGCGGGCAAGGAGCATGCTGAAGCACATAAACATATGGATGAAGCGATCAAGCATTTGGAAGAGGCAATCAAGCATGCTGAAATGGGTCATGGCCAGGAGTCTGCTAAACATGCCGAGGAAGCGATGAAACATATGCGTCAATCCGGTCATTGATGAGTTAAGGTTATTTCCCCTCGAGCTCACGAGGGGAAAATTTATGGATTAGCTTTTTGCGCCCATTTCCAAAGCCAGCTTTCTTGATAACTGCGTGGCTTCCTCGGAAACTTCGTTATCCAGCCACCCTTGCAGATGGTTGCACGCAATATCCGCCAATGTTTGAATCCAGTCGGTGCGCTCGTTCAGACAAGGTATATAATGAAACTCCTTACCCCCTGCTTGAACAAATATATTTTTCGCTTCAATCGCAATTTCTTCCAGTGTTTCCAGACAATCAGATACAAATCCGGGGCATATCACATCAACCCTTTGTGTTCGTGCCTTGCCCAATTGTTCCAGAGTAACGGCAGTGTATGGCGTTAGCCATTTGGCTTTGCCAAAACGCGATTGGAAACAAACGGCATATTGGTTTGCATCCAAAGCCAATGCTTCAGCCAGCAGTCGTCCGGTTTTTTGGCAAGCGCAATGATAAGGGTCACCTTTATCCAGGCTAGAGCGCGGGGTACCGTGAAAGCTGATAATTAATTTGTCTGGGCGTCCGTGTGCGCTCCAGTAATCGCGCACATTATGGGCGAGTGCCGCGATGTAAGCCGGATGATCGTGGTATTGTTTGACGGTACGTATAGCCGGTTGATTACGCATCCGGCTTAATACCGTGAAGACATTATCCATTGCCGCTGCGGTGCTGCTGGCAGCATATTGGGGAAAGAGCGGGATGACCAGAATGCGCTCGCAACCTTGTGCCTGCATGTTTTGTAGAACGGTGGCCACTGAGGGTTTGCCAATGTTCATCGCGTATTCGACCATGGGTGGATTTTTTAACCGGGTTTGTAACATTTCCTGTAACAGTTTTGTTTGCCGTTCGGTATGTACTTTAAGCGGTGAGCCTTCCGGCATCCAGATTTTTGTGTATTTTTCTGCGGATGCCTTAGGCCTGAAAGGCAGGATAAAACCATGCAGAATTGGCCACCAAATTAGCCGGGGCACTTCAATGACACGAGGATTGCTGAGAAACTCCTTGAGATATGGGCGTAGTGCCTGAGCCGTTGGCGCGTCAGGTGTTCCTAAATTTATTAGCAATACGCCGGTTCGGTTGCGCGAACCATGTTGATAGTGAGATTTTGAGGTCATGGATTCTAAAGGTTACCTTCATCTGAGAAAATCAATTAACAGTATTTGGATATTACTGGATTACCGGCTTAATGAAAGAATGCAATGGTATTGCGGGTACTTCGTGAATAGTCAGTAATAAATCCGCTGGATACAAGCTCAATGCTGCGACAAACTGTTGGAAAGCAGCTTTGCAGTAATGTCGACAATTGGGATAATGCGCTCATATGCCATGCGTCTAGGGCCGATGACACCGACTGTACCTACAATTTTTCCTTCCATTTCATAAGGCGCGGTCACCACGCTGAATTCTTCCAACGATGTGCTATCGGATTCGCCCCCAATGAAAATTTTTACGCCGTGCGCCTGCCGGCTTAATTCGAGCAGCTGCAACAGCCTAGTTTTGCGTTCGAATAACTCAAATAAACTTTTCAAGCTATTCAAGTTGTCAGAGAAATCATCAACTTGTAATAAGTTATGCTCTCCGGAGAGCACCACGGCCTCGCTGCTTTCATTGATTGCATCGCCACCCATTTCAATCGCTGCACTCATAAGGCTGATCATTTCACTACGCAATTGCTTTAATTCGCTGCCCAAGCGACTACGAATTTGATCCAATGTACAGCCTGCATAGTTCTGGTTAATGAAATTACCGGCTTCGATCAGATCGGATTGGCTATAAGGAGTATGCGTAAAGAGAATGCGGTTTTGCACATCGCCCTCGGGTGTTACGATAATCAGCAGAATGCGTTTTTCGGATAATGCCATAAACTCCACATAACGGAATATTGCGCCTTTCCGTTTGGGCGTAATCACGACACCGGCGAAACGGGTCAATTCTGATAACAACTGAGAAGCCGCGCTGATTAGGCGTGAAGGATTGTCAGGATGGAGCTGATTTTCCAAATGATTCAATTCAATTTTATCCAATGTTTTCACTACCAGCAGCGTGTCGACAAAAAGACGATATCCCTTCGGAGTTGGAATTCTTCCCGCCGAAGTATGCGGACTGGCCACGAGCCCCATTTCCTCCAGATCCGCCATCACATTACGAATAGTCGCCGGACTGAGATCAAGTCCGGAAAATTTTGATAGTGAACGCGAGCCAACTGGTTGGCCTTCGTGGATATACCGTTCTACCAGCGTTTTCAATAATATCTGTGCACGTTCATTTAGCATGGCGTAATTCTACACGAATCAGCAGAATCCATAGTTTGGTTGTAAGAGTAATTTGTCGAATCTCATCTATGCTAAACTTCATTGACGATGGGATTCCCCGATGAGTTTGGCGTTGCAATCGGAGTATAAGTATTTCTGAGAGGGTTTGTATTGTCGATTAGCTATGTTCAATTTGGTTATTTTCAACTTTGCTTAAATTGTTTTTGAGATTAACCTGTTTAATTTTAGAGATAACTTTAGTATTTAAATTTAATTTTTTCGCAATACAATTAAAGTAGGTTATTTTCCTGAGTCATGAATTCCTCATTTTCCACCATCGCGTTGATCGGCAAACATAAAAATCCTGAAATTGCGATACCACTGCTGAGTTTGGCGGAATACTTAACGGCGAAAAATTATACCGTTCTGCTGGATCATCTCACGGCATCACAGATTGGTAGCGATAAATATCTGGCACTGACTCTGGAAGATATCGGCACGCAGGCCGATCTGGCGGTAGTAATGGGTGGTGATGGCACCATGCTAAATATCGCACGAATGCTGGTTTCCTATGATGTGCCCTTGATCGGGATTAATCAAGGAAGACTTGGCTTTCTTACCGATTTATCGGTAGACACAATGTTTAAATCCTTAGATGAAATACTTGCGGAGAATTACATTACCGAACGAAGGATGTTGTTATATGCTGAAGTCATTCGGGATGGTGTTAGCGTTTTTGGCAGTTTGGCATTCAATGATGTGGTTCTTTATCGCGGCATGAGCAGTGGCATGATTGAATTTGAAGTAAGAGTCAATAGTGAGTATGTCAATACACTACGTGCCGATGGATTAATTGTGACGACACCAACCGGATCGACTGCTTACGCACTGTCCTCCGGCGGTCCGATTTTGCATCCCGGGCTGGATTTGATAGCGCTGGTGCCAGTTTGTCCGCATACCCTTAGCAATCGTCCCATCGTGATCGGACCGGAAGCCATTGTTGAAATTCAGATACAAAGTTGTGCGAATGTGCGCATAAATTGTGACAGTCATTCCTGCTTTGATCTGGATCTGACGGACAGCATTATCGTACGGCGATTTCCCAAAACAGTGCGATTGTTACACTCGGTCAATCACAGTTATTATCGTATGCTCAGAGAGAAATTAGGTTGGAGTGAGTTTCCCTGATGTACTTCGCACGGAATATCCTTTCATGCTAAGGCACCTGAGTATAAAAGATTTTGTCATTGTGGAGCGGATTGAGCTTGATTTCATGTCCGGCTTTACAGTTCTGACTGGAGAAACGGGTGCAGGAAAATCGATTCTGATTGATGCGCTGGCGCTGGCCTTGGGTGAGCGCGGCGATGCTAGTCAGATAAGACTGGGTTGTGAACGTGCTGAAATCAATGTGGCATTTGATATCAGTCATTTGCCCGAGCTATTACGCTGGTTGAATGACAGTGACCTACAGGGTGATGTCGATAACTGTCTAATGCGTCGTATCATAGAAACCAGCGGTCGTTCGCGCAGTTATATTAACGGACATGCGGCTACACTTCAGCAATTACGTACTGTGGGGGAATATCTGGTAGCCATTCACAGTCAGCATGCGCATCAATCCCTCATGCAGAAAAATGTACAATGTGAGTTGCTCGATGCTTTTGCAGGCAGGGATGATTTGGTACAAGCGGTTAAGCTGAAGTATCGACATTGGCAGGATTGTCATCAGCAAAGGGTAGCCATGCAGCACCGCACTGCGGAATCTCAGGACAAGCGCGAGCAGCTCGAGTGGCAATTGCAGGAATTGGCAGCGTTAAATTTTACGTTAGAGGAATGGCAAACCTTGCAAGCCGATCATCGCCGGTTATCTCATGTGGCTGCTTTGCTTGCTGCGGCGGATACAAGTATTGATACCTTATCCGAGAACGAAAATGCCGCGTTGATGCAACTCAATGCTGCAAAAAATCAATTGCAGGATTTATTGGAGTTCGATCAGCAACTCAAATCCATTACCGATTTGCTTGATTCCGCGCAAATCCAGCTGCAGGAGGGGATTTACGAGTTGAAACATTATCGCCAGAGTCTGGATCTGGATCCCCAATGGCTGCAACGAATCGAACAACGAATATCCGAGATTCATGCGGCGGCGAGAAAGTTTCGCATAACGCCGGAAGAATTGCCGCATTTGCTCGATACGACTACCGGCCTGTTGGAATCCCTGGGTTCGGACTCGGATATCAGCCATTTGCAAGCACTCGAAGCCATGGCGTTGACTGACTATCTTAGTCAAGCCGAGATGCTAAGTCAGGTACGGAAAAAAGCCGGTAAAGATTTGTCGTTACAGGTGACTGCGGCAATGCAAACGATTGCGATGACTGGAGGTGAATTTTCAGTGTCATTGACGCCATTGGAAACAGGCAATGCCAATGGTCTGGAGCAGATTGAATTTCAGGTGGCTGCGCATCAGGGTTTGCCGCTGCGGCCTTTGGTAAAGGTGGCTTCAGGGGGCGAATTGTCGCGCATCAGTTTGGCAATCCAGGTGATTACCAGCAAAGTGGGTGCTGTCCCTACACTCATCTTTGACGAGGTTGATGTCGGAATCGGTGGACAAGTCGCGGAGATTGTCGGTCTTTTATTAAAAAAGCTTGGAAAAGACCGGCAAGTTCTGTGCATTACGCATCTGCCGCAGGTTGCTGCGACCGGGGATCAACACCTGCAAGTGATGAAGTGCATTAATCAACACGAGAGAAATATGCAAGTGGTGAGTAAAATTGCGCTTCTCAGCCCGCTGGAACGTATTGAAGAAATTGCCCGTATGCTCGGCGGCGTCAATATCACGGAAACCACGCGGCAGCATGCGGTAGAGATGCTGCAAAACAGTGCTTGCGATTAGTTTACTAACTCAGTCAGTCAACACATGTCAATGACATGAGCAAGTTATATTCAATTCATGTCGCTCTGATTTTTGGAAAAAAAGCTCAGTGACGATTCAAGGCCGTTTCCAGCATCAGTAAGGCGATATTTTGCTGGATAGCAATTTTCTTGAGATCTTTTTCTTTAAGTGCTCCGTTTTGTATCTGTTCCCGGGTTATGTCGTAGTAAATTTTCTTTCCATTCCGTGAAAGGAGTGTCTTGTGGCGAATTCCACAATCAGTCAGCAATTTTAGTGCATGGTTGCGGCTGACACCTCCGAGTTCGTCTGATATTTCTTTTAAGCTAAGCATGGGTTGTTTCCATTTTTGATAGATTGATTGGGTTATCCGGTATTTTTTACCTCATCTGACTAGCGGATAAAGTGATGGGTACCGATTGAGTCAACGATCATGCGCCGATAGAGCTCGGATTTGCGGATTTGCAACAGTTCTAGGTTACTGTGGTTATCAGTCAGAATGGTTCCATGCGTTGCATCGATATCCAATAGTCTCTGCTTTAGCCAGATACGAGTGGAAAATGGCAGTGAATCATGGTTCAAATCGATGGCATGGTTCGTGGCGAGAAAGATGAAATCATTGAAATCGGCGCCTGGATCCGAAATGAAAACGTGCTGATGTGGAAAGACCTGTGCCAATGTTCTTGCAACAGAAGCCAGTGCCGGATTCTTACCTTGATCCAGAAACGAGACAAAATTCAACGCAAGAATTCCATGTTCTGAAAGCAGGTTGTGCAATTGGGTGAGTGCTTCAACCGTCAATAGGTGCGTGGGTTCGGTGCCACCCGTGAAAACATCCAGAATGATCAAGTCATAAGGACCTTTGAGCTGGCGAATTTCATAGCGCGCATCGCCGATGATTCTGCGTCCTGTTGGCATAAAGTCGAAGTGTTCACTGGCCGCTTCGGCCACAGCCGGATCAATTTCCAGCGTATCCGTTACAATTGCCGCTTTGTTCAGAGTCGCAACCATATGTCCGGCACCTTGACCAATTAATAAGGCTTTCGCAATATTAGGTGCAAGATGAGGGATTTGTGTCACAATTTTCTGATAGGTGAGGAGGTTTTCTCCATGACTGATACTGGCTGCGCCGATGGTGGAAGCATCTGCAGTAAGCAAGCGGATATTCTCCTTGGGTTTGTCAATGACACGGACCCAGCCATATAGGCTTTCGCGTTCAAATCGGGTTTGGAAGGCATCGGTGTATTCCGCGTGTCCGGAACTGATGATGGGTGGATATAAGCTCAATCCTATAACCGTCAACAGAGCTGTCGGTATCATGGCCGTAATGGATTTCTTCAAGTATTTTCGCTCAATCCATGCTACGGCCATTGCCAGTATCAATAGTGCTACTCCCAAACCCATAAAAATTTCTCGGGAGCCGATCAGAGGAAATAAGTAAAAACCGAGAAATAATGTACCAATCACGCTGCCGACGGTGCTGACCGCATAAATCGATCCCGTGCTGGCGCCTACGTTGGCCAATGCGGAAGTAGACAATTTAACCGCAAAAGGTCCGACCATACCCAGCATGATCAAGCTGGGTGAGAATAAAATCAGTGTACTGATGAAGCTGCCCAGACGTAGGCCAAGCGGGTCCGTAGCCAGCAAAACCGGTCCTGTCAGCCAGGGAATGATGAGCGTTAATAATCCTGCAGTTGCGATGATGAGGGATAATCCCGATCGTGCCCGGTCAGCCCAGATTCCTCCCAGATAGTAGCCGATTGCCAATGCAATCAGTGTAACTGCGATGAGTGAGGTCCATACATAAAGGCTGGCGCCGTAGAACGGTGCAATCAGCCGCGTGCCCAGAAGCTCTATAACCATGACGGCCGCCCCGGTCAGAAATACAGTGCAATAAAGCCAGGTTTTGCCAAGAAGAATTGAAGATGAAGGATTCATAGTTGTTTTTAGTGTCTTACCTTGTTTTTATTAAAGTCGTTGACGATGATACGGCCGCCGGAAATGACCAAATCGGGATATTCCAGTAATTTAAATCGTTGAAACGGGTTGCCGCGGACGGCAATAATATCTGCCGGAGCTTGTTTCATTAATGTACCTAGCAAAGGATTATTCAAATGTTTTCCAGCCTCGGAAGTTGCCGACCTGAATATTCGTAACACATCTTCAAAGTCAATGCCGTCCGGACTGGTTAAATTCAACATCAACACCATTTCTTCAGCGTTAATACCCCAAGGCACATTGTCGTGACCAATTTCAGATCCATAGATAAATTTTGACTTCGTCGTTGTGTTGTGGGATATGATGTGTGCAAGCTTATGTGCATTGGCATGAATGCCAGTACAGCCGGACAGGGTGTCCACCGTGGTTACAAAGGTTACGTTTTGTTCTACTGCACGGTGTAACAGGTCGTCACGAATTTCCGCACAAGGGATATGCGCCCATTCATCGACACCGCCGTCCAGCGCCAGTTCAACACCGGTATTTTCGCTGACATGCGCAGCCACTTTCCGGTTCAATGCGTGTGCCTTAGTTACTATCGCCTTGATAATATCCAAAGAAAGCAATGGCCATGGGGTTTGTGGAATCTCTCCATGCCCGTGACTAGACATCCAAGGTGTGCCCGCCTCACCCCCGGGCTCCAATGAAATTTTGATTACTGTCGAGCCGCCTGCGACTAGATCCGTTACAACTTTTTCCGCTTCTTCAGCGGTGGCAACAGCTACACCAATGGCGCTGTATTTGTCATGAACAGGGGAATTTGCGTTATGATGGCTAAAGATATTTAATGGATAACCATTGACCGCCTGAATGATCGGACCCGCACTCAAAATGCGTAAATTGCCGTTTCCTCCCATTGGTTTTAGCAGCGGTCCGCCGGTATCCCGGACAGTAGTTATGCCATGCTTTAATACCTTATTGCTGGGAATATTCTGAAATGTAATATGTGCATGGGTTTCAATAAACCCCGGCAGAATGGTTGCATCGCCCAATTTTATTTTTCTACTGCACAATCCCTTTAATTGGTTTGCATCTCCGACTTGAACAATTTGATTGCCTTTGATCAGAACGGCTGCATTTTCATGCAATTCGAAGCCGTCGAAAACGCGCTCGGCACTTAGCATATAGCAATGATTGCTTGCAGATGGGGCCGTTGAATCACTTTGAGCTAAAGCATTCAGGCCAAAGGTGAGCGCCAGAGCCAGAAGGGTGAGTTGTGCTGTGGTTCTGAATTGATCTATTTTTGTTTCCATATCTGCCTTAAGTAATTGTTCTTATAGACCTAAACTCTTCAGTGGAGCTGTAGTGATCTTGCAGCGTGCTTAACAAGAATGGGGTTGTAATTAATCTTTGTAGAGAGCCGGTAATTTCTATCGACCTAGATTGATTATTTGGAATTGTAAGTAAAAAAATCGATACTGATAATGCGACAAATTGTCGCATCCATGTAAATAATGAACTGAAATATTATTGATTAATTTATTCTAATGGTTTGTTTGGTAATGATTTATATATGTCTGTAAGAAACACCATGGCAATGTAATAATTGCCTGCGGCAATTTGTCACATTGTTTTTCCATCGTGTGATCCCTATTATCGGTTCCTGAAGAAATTGCCATCTATCTCCTGGTGATTTTTTTAAATGATGTCTCGTTGAAAAACCTCTTGTGGTGCGAGCGCTTGTATCTTTGAAAGTTTTTTTTCTTGCCGTGAGGAATGAGAAGACAAACAATCAGTGGATAATTAAGCGCAATTAGTACCCCGCAGCGTGCTGCGGGGTTTTTTTTGAAAGGTGGCAAGGTGCGACAATTTGCCACATTGCTTTTATCGGATAGAGAAAATATTATCGCACCCTGAAATAAGTTCTTTTCTTAAAATAGTAATATTTTTCAGGGATATAGGAAAAGAATGGTTTTCAGTTGCCCTTTGAGATCCACCTCAAAAGGCAACTTTAGTAAGAGAAATATAAATCATTCTATTAATAAGTTAAAAAGGGGTCTTTGTAACATGTTAACAAAACAATTCAAGCGTTTTACCCATACTGCTTTAGCGACAGCTTTGCTGTTGGGTCTCTCACAAAACGTATTATCGCATACTCGTCTGGAAATTCCTGTAGGAGTTGAAGGCGTTAGAATAACAAACAATGTGGTCATTGGGCATGGCTGTGGGGATGGTACTTTCACAACTAAAAGTTCCGTGGTTTTTCCTGACGGTGTTGACTCAATCGTTAAAGTCAATGGCACAGTTTCAACCGATACTATTGATGCACATGTTACAAATTGGGGTAATTTGTTTCAGAAAGTACTGGATCCCAGTGTTTTCAAGGCTGAAGATGAAAAGACCGATGATAACGGCAATGTCGTAGGGTTTTATGTCAAGGATGGCAAAATGCCGGACCACTACGCGAGCTACCTTAAATTCAGAGCTGGCGCAGTTTTGTTTGAACCGACCTCCTGTGCTTCAAGCGTGAAAATTGTTCTGGCCATTGCGGATATTTGTAAGCCAACGACGATTGCAGGCTTTGCTGAAGGCAAACTTAACTTATGGACGCCGGCGGTAGGATCGGATTATGACGGTCCTGGCTTGCACGGTTTCGATTCTCCAGCCACTTATACGGTAACACGTGACTTGGCTAAAAATCCCCTTCCTGGAAGTTGCTCAGCGACAGGTGACACAGTTGATCTAATTCCATCCGCAGCACAAATCAACCGTGACATGCCGATTAAAAACCAGAAGGGTGTTCAGATCTGGCCGAAACCATAAGAAATTTCGTCATTTATTAGCTTTTTGTTGAAAGAGGAGATGGGCGGTGTGGGAGCTCTTGTTCATCTCCTAATTTTTAAGGGGGTCATAGTGTTGAAATTGACAAACCATAAGAACGGGATTGGCATACCGTTCGTTATTTTTTTTATGGCAGCTACTGGATTTTCCAATTATGTGCTTGCAGATGCAGCCACAGTGAACTCAGTTTCCAGCCTGAATGCCATTCAGATTTATTGCATGGAAGAGCATGGCAACGCATTGAAGCCTGACGCTGATTTTACCGAAGCGATTGTTAATCTTGCCGCATCGAATGATCCGGCGCAGCGAGTAAACGCATTGTCGCAATTGGCGGTAAAAGGCTTGATTGATTCTGAAGTCGTACAAAAAATCCTGCAAACCGCGATCCAGGATTCCGATCCGCAAGTCAGAGGACAGGCAGTGTATGCTTTTGCGCAACAAGGGTGCGGCGATTTATTCGTGGTGCTTGAGCAAGCGTTGCAAGATACTGAGTTTTCAGTACGGTTGATGGCATTGGATAGTTTGGGCGACGATGAAAGAAGCGTGGCATTGCTGAAACAAGTGGTTGAAGACGAAGATGAAGCGCAAGCCATCAAAGATCTGGCGACCATGAAACTGGAAGCTTTGTCCACAAGCAATCAGACGCAGGATAATGGTATTTAATAAAGCGCTTTGGGTATAGCGGTAGTGTGAAAAGCTATATCTGATGATCGTTCAGATCAAAATGAGTGGAAAAATAATTTTTTTAAGGGAGTTTATAATGCAATTCTCAAATGTAAAGGGAATGCTTGTTCCAATTCTGGTATTGATGGCAATCTACGCCAATACAGTTTCAGCGCATAACCAGACAGGTAGTTTTACCACCGGCTTGGCCGCAGCTGTTGATTTTTATCAAGTTACCTGCTTTGACGATGGTAACGGCACACCATCCTATCTTGAAGCACAAGTCAAGGATATGACAGCGAGCACATCTAAAGTCAGTATTCTGGCGTATAAAGGAACTAGTTGCACTACCAACGCGTGCGCACAATTCAGCGTGGATACTACGGATAGTAATACCACATACAGCCCTTTGGTTAAAATTACGCAAGGATCCGGTGTATACAGTTTATTCGTTATGCATACAGCCGCAGGGACGGATAGCTATGATGCAGCACTTCATTGTAAAACATCAACCGGAGTGCATACGGGCACCAGTGTAGTATCAAGACAGCAGCAGTAAGGCTTATTCGGCTCAATCCAATTGTTGCAGATACTTGGGGCGAGAGCATTATTTGGCTTTTGTATCGCAGGCGCCCAATCTCGTGGTTACAATCGAAATAAACGATAATGCTCGGACCCTATTCGCATACTCAAACTTGTACCCCGCATTCTAAAAAGCATACCGAGAATTCAGTAATCCTGAATCGAATTGACTTTTATCAGAACGAGATCATCCTGTTGTGTTTCAATAAAAGCGGATATTTTGTTGAAGTAGTTGGAAAGCTAATTTGCGAAGTGAGGAATGAAAAAATCAGGAAAGCGAAGGTTTTATTCAGAGCAATTTAAAAAGAATGTGCTATCGCTGGTTTTGCTGGCAGTAATTTAAGCAATGCTAGGAATTTTTGCAGATAGTTGTTTGATTTACCGCTTGTTAACATCTTGCTACACTAATAAATTGTGCCTGCTTGTCTAGCGCCCTTTATATTTTCCCAGATCGATCATTCAGTTATTTTAATTCTGATAAAATCCTTGTTTTATTTGAATTAATTTATGAATATAACATACTAGTATTAAAAAGAAATAAGGATAATTATGCTTTCAGTATTAAAAATTGGTGTGATTTTTATTTGCATTTTTGGATTAAGTTTTTTTTCATCGATAACGCTTGCTAGCTGTGCCGGGTGCTTATGTCCGGGTGATCCATGTAATCTTTGTCCATTACCCGCGATGCAGGATGATGCACCGAAGTTAAATGAGCCTGAGTTATGCGGCAAAATAAGAGAGAAAGTGCCACCGACTTCGGCACAACCTGGGTCTAACGAATATTTTCCTAATTTGGATATGTCAATTATGGTATGTGTCAAAGAAGGCGGAGATGTTATCAGGAATAAGCAACGTAATTCTGAATTCCCTGCAAGGTTTTATTGTAAACCACCCATATCCGATATTGGGAGTAAATAAAAGAAATTGTGAGTTGCAATAAAAAAAAAAAGAAAGTAGTATCTAAACCTTTTTTCTTTAAAGGAGCTAAGGATTTATGGCTAATAGCGCACAAGCGAGAAAGCGTGCAAGGCAAGCTGTCAAACGTAGAGAATACAATGTCAGTTTACGATCTGAATTGCGTACTGCGATTAAATATGTAAGAAAAGCGATAGGGTCGGGGGATAAGGATGTGGCTCAAAATGCGTTTAACAATTCTATAAGTACAATTGATTCAATTACCGGAAAAGGCATTATTCACAAAAATAAGGCCGCGCGTTATAAAAGTCGATTATCTTTTGCAATTAAGATGATGAATTAGCAGGTAGAATGAAATTTACTTTTTTATAAAAAAGTAAATTAAAAGCATAAAAGCAAAAATAAACTTGGTTTATAGTTGAGTAAACGTAAACAATTAGACTGGTGTGTTGATATATAGTGTTTAAGATTAAAGATTTAACAGTACAAGGATGACTAAGTAGTCTAGGGGAGGATGCTATCTGTTGAAGGTGGACGGATGGTGGGGTTTTATGCTGAAGGGAAGGGGGTCTTATGAGAGGCCGGGAAGATAAGGAAAGGGAAAGAAATTATGGAAAACCAAAGGAGAGAGAGATGAAAGCCAAGCGATGGGCTGGGGTAATAGCGGGGCTGTTAGGAGCTATGCTGATAGGAACGGCGCATGCGAACATACTGAGTGTTCCGGACGAATTGTATGAAGCATTGAAGCTGGATCGTGAGAAAGCGACACCGAAGGAAGTATACGAAGCGGTGGTGAAGCGCTACAAGGATCCTGAGCAAGGAGCGGGTCGGGGAACATTGGCGCAATACTGGGAACCGATACCATATGGAATATATTTGGATCCTGCGACATTTTACAAATCGCCGACCTCGAATAAAGAGATAGCGAGCCGGAAGGAATGTGTGGAATGTCATACGGACGAATCGCCGGTATGGGTGCAAGCATGGAAGCGCAGCACGCATGCGAATTTAGACAAAGTACGTAATTTGAAACCGGAAGATCCGACTTACTACAAGAAAGCCAAGCTGGAAGACGTAGAGAAGAATTTGCGCTCTTTGGGTAAGCTGGCGGAAGGCGAGAACCTGAAGGAAGTGGGGTGTATTGACTGTCACGTGGATGTTAATGCGAAAAAGAAAGCGGATCACACCAAAGACATTATTATGCCGACAGCGGATGTATGTGGTAAATGCCACTTGGCGGAATTTGTGGAGCGGGAATCGGAAAGAGACACGATGATTTGGCCGCACGGCCAATGGCCTGATGGACGCCCATCGCACGCATTGGATTATAAAGCCAACGTAGAAACCACTGTTTGGGCAGCGATGCCGCAACGCGAAGTAGCTGAAGGTTGTTCGATGTGTCATACGAATCAGAACAAATGTGACTCATGCCATACGCGCCATGAATTTTCAGCTGCGGAATCGCGTAAGCCGGAAGCGTGTGCCACTTGCCATAGTGGTGTGGATCACAACAACTGGGAAGCTTACTCCATGTCCAAGCACGGCAAGATGGTATCGATGCTGGGAGACAAATGGAACTGGGAAGTACAGTTGAAAGATGCCTATGAACTAGGTGGTCAAAATGCACCGACCTGTGCGGGATGTCACATGGAATACGAAGGCGAGTATAGCCATAACATGGTAAGGAAGATTCGCTGGGCGAACTATCCGTTTGTTCCGGGAATAGCGGAAAATATTAATAGCGAATGGTCGGAAGCGCGTTTAGACTCGTGGGTGGTTACCTGTACCAAATGTCACTCGGAGCGTTTTGCACGTTCATATTTAGAATTGATGGACAAAGGCACGCTGGAAGGATTGGCTAAGTATCAGGAAGCTAATGAAATTGTGCATACACTGTATAAGGAAGGCTTATTGACAGGTCAAAAAACTAATCGTCCTGCCCCACCGGCACCGGAGAAAGAAGGCTATGCATACTTTGCACAGTTGTTCTGGTCGAAAGGTAACAGTCCTGCGGCGATTGAGCTGAAAGTACTGGAAATGCACGAAAATGACCTGGCTAAGATGCATGTAGGTTTGGCGCACGTAAATCCGGGTGGATGGACCTATACGGAAGGTTGGGGTCCGATTAACCGCGCGTATGTTGAAATTCAAGACGAAAATACTCGTATTCGCGAGATGATTGCGCTGCAGGAACGGGTGAAGAATCTTGAATCGAAACGTACCAGTTTACTTGATCTGGATGGCACAGCTGAGAAGATCTCGCTGGGTGGTTTAGGTGGCGGCATGCTGCTGGCCGGGACACTGGCCTTGGCGGGTTGGCGTAAACGTAAGCAAAGTGAAGCTTGATAGGCGCTGATACGACAGACCGCACCACCCAGGTGGTGCGGTCAGGAGACAGGCTCCTCCCGTCATTAGGAATTTTTCTGGTGGCTGGAGGATTACTTTTATTGGGCTGGTTTGTGTATCTTTGGTTTAAGCCGATACCGGCTCCCTATCAATATCAATTGGTAGAAGAAGGCGACAGCAGCAAGTTTGGTAAAATAGATCTGACAGGTTGGCCGGATTTAAAGCTTGGTCAATACAAAGTACAAGCTGACGGGGTAGGCAAGCCGATCGCTGAATTCATTGTTGCGAGGCAGAATGATGGGGCGCCGGTACTGATCTATTGGAAGAATAGCACCAATGAAGTGCTTTACAATTTTGACAGAAAGCCATCGGAGCTTACTATTCTGGCTGAAGCGATCAGGAAGTACGCCCCGAAAGATGCGCTGATACTATCCTGGTGGGATACCTCGCGGCAAATCAAACTGCTTACAGGGCACGACACATTTTTTACCCATCACCTGAACGAACCCCTCATGATACCGGCTCCTTGGCTGGAGCACAGCAAAGAGATTCAGGCCTATGAAAAACAATTCTGGCAAAGCAATGCGAACTCGGCGGAATTGGATCGATTTAAACACTTTAGTCAGGCATTGGCGGCACCGGCGGAAGACGGCATTAAGCAACTGCGGCAACTGATTGGTTCCGATCGTGAGACCTATCTGATTGTACACGTGACTGATCTCTATAAACTGGGGCTCATGTACCCTGAAAGTATAGGTGTTGCCTATCAGAATTTTCCGATGACGGGAAACATGCATGGCATGATCAATCAAATGAAAGTACAAGTTAAGGAAAATAATTTTGACACCTATACGTTGCAATCGGTTTCAGACAATGAGATCAGAGTATTTTTTCTGAGCGATGAAGAAAGCAGTCAAACATTGTTGGCAAGAATGCTGCCATTTGTTGATAAGACCGCGCCGACGGAACTGGATTTGGCGCAACTGATCTACCAACAAGGGGGTTATTGGGTATATAAGCTACCTTAAGAACAGAAAAATGACCTTGAGCGATATAAAACCCTCAAAGTGGGCACATAATCATTTACACAAAACGATGATAGCGTACAATACGAACCCATCAAATTTGAATTAAAAAAGTATAAAGGAGGAGAGATGAAATACCCGATAACCTATATATTGGCCATATTGGCGATGGCTGCATTTTTCTCGGGCACGGTGTTGGCGGCGGATTTTGAAGGTCGCACGAAATGTAGTTCGTGCCACAAATCGCAAGCCAAATCATGGAATGACACGGCACATGCCAAAGCGATGGAATCGTTAAAGCCGGGCACACGCAAGGAAGCCAAGATAAAAGCGAAGCTGGATCCGGATAAAGACTACACGCAAGACAAGGACTGTGTAGGTTGTCATGTTGATGGATGGGGCAAGAAAGGTGGCTATACGGTAGAAGCACCGAAGAAGCCGCTAGCGGCAGTTGGTTGTGAATCCTGTCATGGTCCTGGGAAGAGCTATCGAGGAGATCACCGTAAGGGAGGGCAGGCCTTTGAAAGCAAAGGGACTACCATGCAACGCAAGGTATTGGCAGACAAAGGTCAAGATTTTCATTTTGAAGAAGCTTGCAGTGCTTGCCATTTAAACTACGAAGGTTCACCGTGGAAAGGTGCGAAAGCTCCGTATACACCATTCACTCCGGAAGTTGATGCGAAATATACATTTGATTTTGACAAGATGGTGAAGGATGTCAAAGCGATGCATGAGCATTACAAGCTTGATGGTACATTCGTAGGGGAACCCAAATTCAAGTTTCATGATGAATTCCAAGCGAATGCCAAAGAGAAAGTGGCAGATAAAAAAGATAAAAAAGGAAAAGACTGATGAGCGGCTTACAGAAAGGTGCGATAGGGACACTACTGACAGGCGGGTTATTGGGGATATTGCTGGTAGCGGTGGTATTTGGAGGAGAAGCGGCGCTATCTACCGAAGAGTTCTGTACCAGCTGCCACTCGATGACTTATACGCAGACGGAACTCAAAGAATCGACACATTATGGGGCATTAGGAGTCAATCCCGGTTGTAAGGACTGTCATATACCGCAAGGATTCAAGAATTTTCATTTAGCGTTATATACGCATGCGGTGGATGGTGCGAGAGAGCTTTATTTGGAATTGGTTAATGATTATTCGACGTTGGAGAAGTTTAATGAGCGTCGGCTGATTATGGCGCATGATGCACGGATGAACTTGAAGAAATGGGACAGTGTTACCTGCCGTGACTGTCATAGGGATCCGAATCCGCCTGGGGCGGATGCACAGGAAGCGCACAAGAAGATGAAGACGGAAGGAGCGACGTGTATAGACTGTCATCAGAATTTGGTGCATGAGGAAGTACCGATGACGGATCTGAATGCAAGTTTGGCTGCGGGCAAGATGGTATTGAAGCCGGACGAGGACGAAGAAGATGAGGATGACGAAGAAGAAGATGAGGACGATGAAGAAGAGGACAGTGCTGGTGATGTAACCGCAAGCGAAGAAGTTGATGAAGATGAGGATGATGAGGATGACGAATAATTCTCTTCGTGCTTAATGAACTTCAATAAAGTTAATAGAGCGATCTTAACAAAGAATCTGCATATATTCCGTGCAGATTCTTTTTGTGTTTTTGAAAACTAAATTGTGGATTTGCACTTGATTTAATAATTGTATTAAGATCTTCAGGGTTTAATTACTAGATTTGATTCTTCCCCTCCTTATAGCGAAGTGCTTTATCGTTAAATAAAATTAAAGAGGTAATTTTTGTAATATATGAGTAGTAATATCTCATTCGAACAACTCGGCTTATCAACTGATTTGTTGCGAGCCATATCGGAACAAGGGTATACAAATCCCACCCCAATTCAACAGCAGGCTATACCTATAATCCTGAAAGGTTTTGACGTCATGGGCGGAGCTCAGACGGGTACAGGTAAAACAGCGGGTTTTACTCTTCCTATGTTGCAAAAATTAGAGAGTCATGCGAATAGTAGTACATCACCTGCAAAACATCCAACACGCGCATTGATTTTAGTGCCGACCAGAGAGCTTGCGATGCAAGTTTACGAGAGCGTTAGAACGTATGGAAAATATGTGGCACTAAAATCAGCTGTAATTTATGGTGGTGTAAATATCGATGTGCAGATTGCCGCTATACGTTCTGGTGTAGAAATCCTGGTAGCAACGCCAGGACGTTTATTGGATCATCTTCAACAAAAAAATTTGATACTTTCAAAAATTGAAATATTAATTCTTGATGAAGCCGATCGAATGCTGGATATGGGGTTTTTGCCAGATATAAAGCAAATCATTCAGATGTTACCCGATCAACGACAGAATTTAATGTTTTCCGCAACCTTCTCAGAAGAGATCAAGAAACTTGCAGGAAAAATTTTGAAGAATCCGATATTGATTGAAGTGGCCAAGCAAAACTCAGTTAGTGATTTGATTTCACACATAGTTTATTATGTAGAATCAAAGGGTAAGCAAGAATTTCTAATCGATATGATCAAGAAAAAAAACTTGCAGCAAGTATTGATTTTTACACGTACTAAACATGGAGCAGATCATCTGGCACAAAAACTAAATAGTCGGGAGATCCTGAGTTCTGTAATACATGGCGATAGAAATCAACTGCAACGAACCCAAGCTTTGGATAATTTTAAATGTGGTTTAATCCGAATCCTTGTTGCGACTGATGTTGCAGCACGTGGTCTTGATATTGAAGAATTAACTCATGTGATTAATTTTGAGCTACCTAATAATCCTGAAGATTACGTACATCGCATTGGGAGAACAGGGCGTGCGGGAGCGAAAGGATTTGCAATTTCTTTTGTTAGCAGAGAAGAGGCTATCCTATTGGGTGGTATAGAAAGATTATTAGGGATTAAGATTCAAGTAGAGGAAAGTAATTTTGGATTAAAGAGCCAGCAAACTGAGCTTTCAAATAAAACAAATACAATTGAGGAACAAAAAAAATCGAGAGCTTTTTCCTTTAAGAGAGAGCCTCTATCGAAGAGGTCAAAAAGGATTGAGAAAATGGAAGACCCGTTGTTTTCACAACCTTATATATCGAAACATTCTGACTTGATATCAATTCAAGTAGGAATTGATAAGTCCAAAAAGCAAATTATTCATAAGCAATATCCTAGTAAAACATTACCCGCTCTGTTTATTCCTCCCGTAACCAGCAAACAAAAATAAACTAGCTAGGGTCTGTTGATATTTTATAAAAACACCTGCTACATCAGCAACTTGTGATTCACCCCAATAATTATAACCGACTGTTTCTGAATATCTATTTTTGAAATGTCAACAGACCCTAGTGTATCACGAGACATTTGCTCAAAAAGAGATACATTTGATCTATACAGCAGCGAGGAAAGAAGCGGTGTTTCTGGGAGTATCTTGCGGCAATACTCCGACCCTTTTTAAGATGTAATAAAGCATTTTCGACGGTTGGAGTTGTCCCATTTTGATGGACAGTTTTTCATTGAGCCGAGAAAGTCTCGACCTGTGAAAGGGGATTGCAGTTTATCGTGATTTGATTTTTCTGCTTCAATTTTCTTTCAAAATTGTTAGGTGATAAATACCCCAACCCAGAATGCCTACGAGTTGGGTTATACCAGGACCCGGTCCAGATGAATATAGCCACAGTCTTGCTTCAGTTTTGTTTTTCCATGCACGTCTGTCGATCAGTTCACATTCCAAGCTGGTAAAAAAACTCTCAGCCATCGCATTGTCATAAGCATCGCCCACACTGCTCGTGGAGAGGCAACCCTTTATTTCCTCGCATTGTTTGCCAAACTCAACGCTGGTGTACTGACTGCCGTGGATACCCTTCTAAATGTCAGGCAGCAATTTGGATACTATTGATAAGATTGTTGCGTTTTTTCAGAATGTAATAAACTTCTCGCGCAATATGGCGATGAACAACCCCGCCACAAGCAGCGGGGTTGTTCATTTTATTACTTGACGAGCAGTTTCTAAGTAACGAAGACCCTGATTCTTTGCTGTTTCGGCATCCGCAGTTTCTGAAGCCACATGTACTTTTTCTAGTGTTTCTGCGAGCTCTACGAATTCTTCATTAATTTTTTTTAGTGCTTTTTCTAAAGTGTAGGTTAGTTGATGCACATTATATAATTCTTCTGGAGTCAAATTTTCTTTGGTTAGAATTTCTTCTAATTTAGCATTATGTTCAGAAAAGTTAATTACTGCTTCTTTCAGCGTATTCGCTGACTTACCCTTAAAATGATCTGGTCGTTCGCTTGCCGACGCAAATGTCGAGAAGCCTAAAATAAGTATGCTTGCTGTTAAAAATACCGGTCTTTTCATATTTAACTCTCTTAAATAATCTTTCTAGTGATTTAATTCAATTTATTGATGGTTGAAAAAGTGAACTATGATAGATACAACAAATGTCCTGAAAGCCCTGCGTTTGTATATTTCCAGAAGACAGTGACTTTAACCACATTACCATTAGTATATAATAATGATTATTATTTGTAGCAATTAGATTCTCTCCAGGAAAGTTGCTTACATCACCTTGTAAATCAATAAACTGTAATAATCGGCGGCTTCTAATATTTACCTGCCTGGATAAACTTTCCTTATCTGCTGGTACATCGCTATTGTATAGTTTTTGATGTCCGCTTATGTAATTTTGTAACAGCATCTACAGTCGCAACCTTTAGTTCTTTGTAGAAAGTATAGTGTGATTTTTATTAGGGTCTGTTGACATTTCACATAGGTAGCCATAGATATCCACACGCCCTGGCAACCATGCTCTCAAAATTTCTTTTCAGCTTATCGTATCGTATTGCCACTGCTCGATACTGTTTTAGCCGGGCAAAGGTGTTTTCCACCCAATGCCGATATTTGTATAAACCCCAATCCATGTGTGCGCTACCCTTAACCGAGTTGTACTTTCTCGGTATCACAGCTCAAGCCCCCTTCTTTACTATCTGCTCCCGTATGCACTCACTGTCATAACCCTTATCCGCAACAATCGCTTCCACGTCAGGTAACTTGGCGATCAAACCGTGTGCTGCAGAACAATCATTGATTTCTCCACCGGTGATTTCAAACTCAACTGGCGAGTCATAACTATCAACCACCCGATGAATCTTTGTGGTATTTGCCTACGCGGCTTTTACCAATGGCTTGTGGCTTCTTATCAGCAGAACCTGTACTATGCTGGTATGCCTTAACGTAGTGCCATCAATAAATTCCCACTCCTAATCAGGATCAATGGTCAGCGCCTTGAAAATCCTTACCCATTTGTCATGGTGCAAATTGTGCTTGTTATAAATAGCTTCTTGAAGCACAATCTTCTCCAGCTTCGACCAGGACTCATCACTGAGCATCAATCGGGGCATCGCATACTCGTTTTATTGATGGTATAGGAACCTCAATATTACGAGTTTGTTTCTGTTGATTAAATACTAGTCTCAAAATGTCAACAGAACCTAATGATTCTTACATATTAAAGGTTTAATAAACTCAAAACTCATTTTCTTACACGCGTAAATACTCGGTCTTGTCACCCAGCCAGCGCGAGATATGCTGCTGTGCCAATTCCGGGTAATTATTCAGCATTTCATTGGCAGAATCTAGTGCAGCCTCCAGTAACTCACCATCTTGCTCTAAATCAGCGAAACGCAACATAGGCATGCCACTCTGACGTGCACCAAGAAATTCTCCGGGACCTCTCAATTGCATATCTTGGTGGGCAATTTCAAAACCATCAGTATGTTCAAAAATGATTCTGAGCCGTTTGCGAGCAATTTCTGATAAGGGTTGCTGGAACAGCAAAATACAAATACTCGCATCCGATCCGCGCCCTACACGGCCACGTAGCTGGTGCAATTGGGATAATCCCATTCGTTCGGCATTTTCAATCACCATTAACGAAGCATTCGGTACATCCACCCCCACCTCTATCACGGTTGTCGCTACCAATAATTGAATTTTTCCTTCCTTGAACAGCAGCATAATTTCAGCTTTTTCCTGCGGTGACAAGCGTCCATGTATCAGACCCACATTCAATTCCGGAAATATTTTCCTCAGATGCTGATAGGTTTCCATTGCGGCCTGCAATTGCAACGCTTCTGATTCTTCAATGAGCGGACAAACCCAATATACTTGCCTATCCTGTTGACAAGCTAAATGTATACGCGCAATGATCTCATCACGACGTCGATCAGCAATTAATTTAGTGATTACAGGCGACCTGCCGGGTGGCAATTGATCGATAATTGACACATCCAGATCAGCGAAATAGCTCATCGATAACGTCCTTGGAATTGGCGTAGCGCTCATCATCAATTGATGCGGCATCAGATCGGATTGCGCGCCTTTCATGCGTAGCGCCAAACGCTGATGCACGCCAAAGCGGTGTTGTTCGTCAATAATCGCCAGGCCGAGCTGGTGAAATACTACCTGATACTGAAACAAAGCATGCGTACCTACAACAAGTTGTGCTACACCCGATTCGATTTTATCCATCTCGGCTTGTTTTTGTTTTTTTCTCATCCCCCCGGATAGCCATGCAACATGTACTCCCAGTGGTTCAAGCCAAGCAGATAATTTCATGAAATGCTGTTCAGCAAGAATTTCAGTCGGCGCCATGATGGCTGCCTGAAAACCATTCTCAATTGCCTGTAGTGCAGCCAGCGCGGCTACAATGGTTTTTCCGCTGCCCACATCGCCTTGTAGTAAGCGTTGCATTGGGTAAGCGACTGTCAAATCACGGCCGATTTCCGCATATACTTTGAGTTGTGCAGAGGTCAGCTCAAAACCAAGCTGCGCTAGTAATTGTTTCGCTAGTATATTTTTTTGCTCCAGCACTGGCGCAGTGTGGCTTCTCCGTTGCCGGTAATGCAAGCGCATCGATAACTGCTGCGCCAGCAATTCATCGAACTTGATACGCCGCCATGCTGGATGCGTACGTGTTTGCAGGGCTTCAATCGATTCTTCGGGAGAGGGATGATGCAAGCACATCACACTCTCCTCAAAACCTTTCAACCGATATTTTCTGATGATTTTGTCAGGCACTGTTTCAATCAGTGCCTGCACCATTTGTGCATTATGCAATCCTTGTTTGATTATTTTTGCCAGAGTCTTTTGCATCAAACCGGCAGTGGTGGGATATATCGGCGTCATCGAATGCGCCAGAGATTCTCCTACGCGTACAATACGACATTTCGGATGTACCATTTCGGCACCAAAAAAACCATTACGAATTTCGCCCAATAATCGTACACGCTTACCCACCGCATAGGTTTTAATCTGACTACTGTAGAAATTCACAAAGCGCATAACCAGAATGCCGCTGCTGTCTTCAATCCGGCAAATCAATTGCCGTCTAGGGCGAATAACCACTTCATTATAAATAATTACACCCTCAATTTGTACTGTGTGCCCTTGTGGTGCATCACCGATCGGGAACAAATGCGTTTCATCTTCATAACGGATTGGCAGATGCAAAATCAGATCTAATCCATTGTAAATACCCAAGCGGGATAATTTCTCTTGCACGCCGACATTGACAGGCAATGTTTTATTCCTGCAATACCATGATCCCATCCATTTCAACCAAGGCGCCACGCGGCAAAGCCTTGACACCAATTGCCGCACGCGCGGGGTAAGGTTGTGCAAAATGAGTGGCCATGATTTCGTTGACTAATGCAAAATTGTCGAGATCGATCAGAAAAATATTCAATTTCACAATATCGTTCAAACTACCGCCCCCCGCTTTTGCCACCGCTTTCAGATTTGAGAAAACTTGCTGGATTTGAGCTCCAATCCCATCTACCATTTGCATACTGGCTGGATCCAAACCGATCTGACCCGATAGATAAACAGTATTACCGCCGTTCACCCGGATTGCTTGAGAGTAGGTGCCGATGGCTTGTGGTGCATCCACGGTGTGGATTATTTGCTTAGTCATTCTTTCTCCTTATAAAAATTGATTCAATATTTTTGATATAGTTGACACTATTACAAAACCTTTATCGTGCTATTGCGTTATGATGCAACGAACTTTGATCCATTTCAACCGCACCAGAGCATCACTAAAATTCATTTAAATTTTTTACACTATGCAAAAACTGATTATCCAAGGTGGTGTGCCACTACACGGTGAAATTACCATTTCGGGAGCCAAAAATGCTGCGTTGCCCGTTTTATGTGCCGCGCTTCTAACCGAGGAGTTTATAAAAATAAAAAATGTACCGGTGCTTCAGGATATTACCACCATGCTATCCTTGCTCACACAGATGGGAATTAATGTCACTGCAACCAATATTCCGGAAATATCGCTATCAGCTTCTACATTAACTCATCTTGTCGCTCCTTATGAAATGGTTAAAACCATGCGTGCAGCCATTCTGATACTGGGGCCGTTGCTGGCTCGAGCGGGAGAGGCTAATATTTCCTTACCTGGTGGGTGTGCGATCGGCTTACGACCCGTTGATCAGCATATCAAAGGACTGCAGGTAATGGGTGCCGAGATTCATATCAAACACGGTTATATTCACGCTAGAGCGAAGAAGCTGCATGGAGCACGCATTGTATTTGACATCATTACTGTAACTGGAACAGAAAACCTGATGATGGCTGCAACCTTGGCGGAAGGTACAACAATACTTGAAAACGCTGCCCGTGAACCTGAAGTGGTAGATCTGGCCAATTGCCTTATTGCCATGGGTGCAAAAATTCATGGTGCAGGTACTGATATCATTACCATTGAAGGTGTGCCATCATTGTATGGTGCTGAACACACGGTTATGCCTGACCGAATAGAAACCGGAACTTTTTTGGTCGCAGCTACAGCTGTCGGCGGTGAAATTCTCTTAAGAGAAACAGACCCCCATTTACTCGATGCAATCTTGGATAAACTTACCGAGGCAGGTGCTCATATTGATTCCAATGAAAATTGGATTCGTTTAAAAATGCACACCAGACCGAAATCAATCAATGTACGTACCGCTCCTTATCCAGCTTTTCCAACCGATATGCAAGCACAGTTTATGTCATTGAATTGTGTTGCTTCTGGAACAGCCATCGTCACAGAAACAATTTTTGAAAACCGTTTAATGCATGTGCAAGAATTAATACGCATGAATGCGAATATTGAAGTTGAAGGTAATACAGCCATTGTCCATGGTGTTCCCCAGCTCGATGGTGCTCATGTCATGGCGACCGATTTACGCGCCTCAGCAAGTCTTGTGATTGCTGGCTTAGTGGCACAAGGAGAGACTGTAATCGATCGTATCTATCATTTGGATCGGGGTTATGAAAATATTGAAGGAAAATTATCGACCCTGGGTGCGCAGATCCGACGCGCTCAATAAAAAAAGCCTTTGCAATCGCAAAGGCTTTGTAATTAAGAATAAAAAAGCAAACTATCCGATAATCAATTCACATTAAAGTTTCTGTTGTTTGTAGCTAACGATAACCGTTGCAATTTTCTTGTTCAATCCCATCACAGGAACAACCAATATCTTTTTGCCATCCACATCCGATCTTACAGTAATTTTCTGCAAATTTAGAATTTCTCTAGGAAACAACTCTGTACCATTAGCTTCCTCTAATCGTTTGTCCGTTGAAACTAATAATTTTCCATCGTCATTTATTAACACGACACGTTCAGTATCCTTCATTTTGACAATTTCACTAAGGTATTGATCTATCTGATCAATATTATTACGAATCAGTTCACCACGAACCGCCCAAGACAAAATCTGACCAAAACGCTCTTCTTCTTTAATATATTGATGATCAGCATATTCACGGGCTTGCTGTGTAATCAATACACGCTCATGCTCAAGCTTTTTGGCCATGTCAGATTCTGCTTTATTGACGGCAATGATTTTCCAAGCAAAAATAACGACGATAACTCCAACCAGAATCATTGCGTATTTCCCCGGAAGTTGCATCGTCGGAACTTTGGCCAGCCACTCAAACTTGGCGCTTAATTGTGAAAACAAGTTATCAACTGGCGATTGTTGGTTCTGGTTTTGCTTGTTGTTAGCTGTCATGGATAACTCCTTGTGTTATTGGTAGCGAGGAATGCAAATTATCCACTAATCCTGGAGGAAGTAAAAGTGGCGGGTATCAATTAACTCGTGGTTTTGCGCATGATTTGCTATTTTTACATCATAACTGCAACACCATGTCATTCACAGAATCGTGATTAGTCAAAATAACTCGCTTGTATTTTGCTCTATAATAAACGCTTCATGGCATTTTATATGGAAAATAGGGAATCTCAGCGACATAATGGATAATAATTCTGCAGCGAAAAAAGAAAATCACAAAAACACTTGGTCCGGGCGTTTCAACGAACCGGTCTCCACCCTTGTGGAACGTTATACCGCTTCTGTTGATTTTGATCAGCGTCTCGCTGAATATGATATTCAGGGATCGTTAGCTCATGCACAAATGCTTGCAGAGCAAGGAATTATCAGCAACGAAGATTTTACAGCCATACGGCATGGATTATATCAAATCCGCGATGAAATCCGGTTGCATCAATTCACATGGTTGCAAGAACTCGAGGACGTTCATTTAAATATTGAAAAACGCTTAACCACATTAGTCGGCGATGCTGGCAAGCGATTACACACCGGTCGCTCACGTAATGATCAGGTTGCGACCGATATTCGGTTATTTTTGCGCACTTCGATTGATGAGATCACCAGTTTGATTAAAGCCATGCAAGTTGCCTTGTTAAATTTGGCGGAACAGCATATTCACACGATCATGCCTGGATTTACGCATCTTCAGGTCGCTCAGCCTGTATCCTTCGGCCATCATCTGATGGCTTATTTTGAGATGCTAAAACGCGATTCTGAGCGACTAAATGATTGTAGAAAGCGTGTGAATCAATTACCACTGGGTGCAGCTGCATTGGCTGGCACGAGCTATCCGATCAATCGCGAACGGGTGGCGCAATTGTTAAGTTTTGAGAGCGTTTGCCAAAATTCCTTGGATGCGGTGTCAGATCGGGATTTTGCCATTGAATTTTGTGCTTGCGCAGCATTGATCATGACGCATCTATCTCGTATGTCGGAAGAATTCATTTTATGGATGAATCCTGCATTCGGTTTTATCCAACTCGCTGATCGATTCTGTACCGGCTCTTCGATCATGCCACAGAAAAAAAATCCAGATGTGCCGGAACTGGTACGCGGCAAAACCGGACGTGTCAACGGTCACTTAATAGCACTGCTGACATTGATGAAAGCCCAGCCACTGGCTTATAACAAGGATAACCAGGAAGACAAAGAACCACTCTTTGATACTGTCGATACCTTGACAGATACGCTGCGGATTTACGCCGATATGCTTACCGGCGTGCAAGTGAATCAGCAAGTGATGCGCCGGTCGGCTTTGCACGGGTATGCAACGGCTACCGATCTGGCCGATTATTTGACTAAAAAAGGTATTCCTTTTCGTGATGCACACGAAATTGTAGCGAAAACAGTGCAGTATGCGGAACAAAAAGATTGTGATCTTAGTGATCTGGCACTTGATGAGCTACAAAAATTTTCTCCACGAATCGAATTCGATATTTTTGCTGTTCTAACCCTCGAAGGTTCGATGCAGAGCAGAAAGCACACCGGTGGCACAGCGCCTGAACAGGTACAAGCCGCCATTCAAAAAGCCAAAGAGTGGTTGGCTGCAGAAAATTTAAAACATGCAAGCATGGCATGAAATCAACAGACAAATTTCTGTTGCCACGGATAGTTTCTTCGAGGTTAAAGAGGCCTATTCCATCGGTGGAGGTTGTATCAACAAGGCTTATTGTATTGCAGACGGAAAACAACGTTACTTTGCCAAATTAAATACCTCTGGAAATTTGGCCATGTTTGAGGCCGAAACTGCTGGTCTCCTGGAAATTTGCCAATCACGCACTGTGCGTGTTCCCGTACCGATTTGTTCCGGACAAGACGCTCATGCAACATGGCTCATTCTGGAATATCTCGATATCAATAATGGAAAATGCGGCAAAGCATCCGATCTGGGTCAACAACTTGCTGCTATGCATCGTACGACTTGTAATCAATTTGGTTGGATTCGCGACAATACCATTGGGAAAAATCCACAAATCAACACAACCTCCTCAAATTGGGTCGAATTCTGGCGCATGCATCGTTTAGGCAGTCAACTCGAGCTGGCTAAAAACAATGGATTTAATGGAAAGCTGCAAGAGTTTGGAGAACAATTACTGGTGAATCTGGAGAAGCTTCTTCCAGACACTTCGCCATTACCTTCATTATTGCACGGCGATCTCTGGGGTGGTAATTATGCTTATGATAAGACCGGAGAGCCGGTGTTATTTGATCCTGCAGTGTATTACGGCGATCGAGAAACTGATATTGCCATGACCGAACTTTTCGGTGGGTTCCCGGCTGATTTTTATTCTGCTTACCGCTGTGACTATCCTCTGGATTCCGGTTATAATATCAGGAAAGTAGTTTATAATCTGTATCATGTTCTTAATCATCTAAACCTGTTTGGCGGCGGCTATTACTATCAAGCCGAACAAATGATAAGTAACTTGCTTGCAGAAATTCGCTGATAAAATCAGAATCGCATTACCCGTTCTAACGACATACAAAAACCATCTTACTGTTCCAATGAACTATTCATATTGCGATAACCACTCATGACCAAATATGTCTTTGTGACAGGCGGTGTTGTTTCCTCGCTGGGTAAAGGGATTGCAGCTGCATCTCTTGCCGCACTGCTTGAGTCGCGTGGACTTAAAGTGACTATGCTTAAATTGGATCCTTATATCAATGTGGACCCGGGTACCATGAGTCCGTTTCAGCATGGTGAAGTATTTGTAACTGAGGATGGCGCCGAAACAGATCTTGATCTGGGACATTATGAGCGTTTCATCACTACCCGTATGACTCGACATAATAACTTTACTACCGGTCAAATCTACGAAAGTGTTATTCGCAAGGAACGACGCGGTGATTATCTTGGAGGCACTGTTCAGGTTATTCCCCATATTACTGATGAAATTAAGCGCTATATTCAAGCCGGCGTGGGAGATGCGCAAATCGCGATTATTGAAATTGGCGGCACGGTCGGCGACATCGAATCGCTTCCGTTTCTGGAAGCTATCAGACAAATGGCAGTACAAAATCCGCGCTTGGACACCTGCTTCATCCATCTTACCTTATTACCTTATATCGGCTCGGCCGGTGAGCTGAAAACCAAGCCCACTCAGCATTCGGTCAAGGAGTTACGTGAAATTGGGATTCAACCGGATGTTTTGCTATGTCGTTCAGACCGTGAGCTGCCCGAGGACGAGCGCCGAAAAATAGCACTTTTTACTAATGTTCGGGAAGAAGCCGTCATATCCGCCATCGATGTGGATAGCATCTATAAAATTCCAGGTTTACTGCATGCACAGATGTTGGATGAAATTATCTGTCATAAACTGAACATTCTGGCAAAACCTGCGGATTTGGGTGTCTGGAACAAACTAGTATATGCGCTCGAGCACCCCAAACACACAGTTACTATCGCCATTGTAGGTAAATACGTTGATTTAACCGAGTCTTATAAATCATTGTCAGAGGCTTTGATTCATGCCGGTATCCATACTCACAGCCAAATTAACATCACTTACATTGATTCTGAAAATATTGAAACAGAAGGCACCAGGGGTTTGAGTGAAATGGATGCAATCCTGGTTCCTGGCGGATTTGGCAAACGTGGTGTCGAAGGTAAAATAATGGCCATCAACTTTGCCCGAATCAACCGCATACCGTACCTCGGCATTTGTTTAGGTATGCAACTGGCTGTAGTTGAGTACGCACGTAACAAAACCGGCATGAAAGATGCCCACAGCACTGAATTCAATCCGGAAACACCGTTCCCAGTTATCGGATTGATTACCGAATGGCGAACTCGGGATGGACAAATTGAAATACGCGATGAAAATTCCGATATTGGTGGGAGTATGCGATTAGGCGGACAGGAATGTATATTGAAGAAAGATACTCTCGCCTGGAAGACCTATGGCACAGATACCATTATCGAGCGTCATCGCCATCGGTATGAAGTTAATAATCTCTATATTCCTAGATTAGAAAAAGCAGGGCTCTGCATCAGCGGCTTTTCTAAAGAAGAGAATCTATGTGAAATGATAGAACTGTCTGATGCTGAACATCCCTGGTTCTTGGGTTGTCAATTTCATCCGGAATTTACTTCTACCCCACGGTTAGGGCATGCATTATTCAAATCCTATGTTCAAGCAGCAATAAATTTTGCCAGCAAACATCAACTCTCCGGAGATGAAAAAATTCATGCATTATGTAACAACTGACGGAGCACAAAAAACTTAGAATCAAGAAATAAAGAAGAATAATCGGTATTATCGATACATCATTGTGGTTGTAGCAAAAATCACAAAATTGCCATCAATTAATTAATAACAGTAAACGCAAATAACAGGAAAAATGTAGCATGAGTGCAATTGTAGAAGTCATCGCCCGTGAGATTCTGGATTCTCGCGGTAATCCAACTATTGAAGCAGATGTAACGCTGGAATCGGGAGTTCTAGGCCGCGCCTCAGTTCCCTCTGGTGCATCTGTTGGAACCAAAGAGGCAATGGAACTGCGCGATGGTGATGCACAACGCTATTCAGGAAAAGGTGTTCTTAAGGCGGTGAAAAATGTTAATACCGAAATCTCCGAAGCGTTATTGGGTTTGGATGCTATTGATCAAAGTTTCATTGATCAAACTGTAATTGATTTAGACGGATCCGAAAACAAATCCAGACTTGGTGCCAACGCAATTCTGGCAGTATCGCTGGCGGTTGCCAAAGCCGCCGCCGAGGAATCAGGATTGCCGCTGTATCGTTATCTGGGTGGTGCTGCTTCAATGTCAATGCCCGTTCCGTTGATGAACTTAATTAATGGTGGCGCGCATGCCAATAATAATATCGATATGCAAGAATTCATGATTGTGCCGCTGGGAATCTCAAATTTTCATGACGCCATTCGTTGCGGTGCCGAAGTTTTTGGAACGCTCAAGAAGCTTATTAATAACAAAAATATGCCTACTACAGTGGGCGATGAGGGTGGGTTCGCACCTAACTTGGAAAACAATGAAGCAGCTTTGCAATTAATTGTAGAAGCTATTGATCAAGCAGGTTATCAACCTGGAAAAGATATTGCGATTGGTGTTGATTGTGCCAGCTCTGAATTTTTTCATGATGGCAAATACCATTTATCTTCCGATAATTTGCATCTGACGTCAGCGCAATTCGTCGATTATTTATTATCGTGGGTGGATAAATATCCTATCATCAGTATCGAGGACGGTATGAGCGAGCATGATTGGGATGGGTGGAAATTATTAACCCAGAAATTGGGTGATTCAATTCAATTGGTTGGCGATGATATCTTTGTCACCAACGCAAGAATTCTACAGGAGGGGATCAAGCAAGGCATTGCTAATTCTATCTTAATCAAGGTAAATCAGATTGGCACATTAACAGAAACATTCGCAGCCATTGAGATGGCTAAATGTGCTGGTTACACTGCAGTCATCTCACATCGCTCAGGAGAAACCGAGGACACCACCATCGCCGACATCGCAGTAGCGGCCAATGCACTACAAATCAAAACTGGCTCACTATCCAGATCTGACCGTCTTGCTAAATACAATCAACTATTACGAATTGAAGAAAATTTAGGAGATACAGTAAAATATGCCGGCCGGAGCGCGTTTTATCAGCTTAAATAATGAAGCCATTGAGTTTCATACTGCTGATGTTAATTCTCGCAATGCAATACTCATTGTGGGTTGGTAAAGCAAGCTGGTTAAGAGTTCTACAGGTAGATCAAGAAGTTGTCGTGGCACGTAAAAATAATTTACAGTTACAGGCGCGCAATAACAAGCTGGAAGCCGAAGTCAATGACTTAAAACAAGGGCTTGAAGCAATTGAAGAGCGCGCTCGAAGCGATTTGGGTATGATCAAGGAAGGGGAAGTGCTTTTCCAGATTGTCAGGAACGCACAACCTCAAACTTCCCAATCATATATCGCACCATAAAATTCTCTCGAACTTGAGCGATCCTGAGCACTGAATAATCAAATGATTGTTATTCGGATGCTTATCAATTGTTCAATCTGGCTTTGGCTTAAATAAATTTGCTTGAAAAACGTCAAATAATTGACATATTACTTCTGTCGAACTAAATCTCATTGTGGAGCAAAAAAATGAAAAGGATTTTTCTTTTTTTAATTACTAACTTGGCTATCATTGTTGTGCTTAGTATTACTTTACGGCTGCTGGGATTCGAAAGAATTTTGGATGAGCAGGGTGCAGGTCTGGATATTAATTCAGTATTATTGTTTGCAGCTGTATTCGGATTTGGCGGCTCCTTCATGTCGTTAGCAATGTCAAAATGGACCGCTAAACGTTTTACTGGTGCGCAAGTCATTGAAATTCCGAGGAACGCGCGAGAGCATTGGCTATTATCTACCGTACAGCGGCAGGCAAAGATTGTCGGTATTGGCATGCCAGAGGTGGCCATTTATGAAGCTCCTGATGTCAATGCTTTTGCTACAGGAATGTCAAAAGATGCCGCACTGGTTGCTGTGAGTACTGGATTATTAAATACCATGAGTCAGGATGAAGCGGAAGCGGTACTGGCTCACGAAGTCAGTCATATCGCAAATGGCGATATGGTCACATTGGCGCTAATACAAGGTGTCGTCAACACATTTGTTATCTTTCTATCACGCGTTATTGGACATACGATAGATCGTGCTGTATTTAAAACTCAAGAAGGCCACGGACCTGCTTTCTGGGTTACCACCATTATCGCTGAAATTGTTCTGGGTGTTCTGGCTAGTATCATTGTCATGTGGTTTAGTCGTCAACGCGAGTTTCGTGCCGATGCAGGTGGGGCCAGTCTGGCAGGTAAAGGAAAAATGATTGCTGCACTTCGACGATTACAACTAGCTCACGGGCAGGCCCATTTACCGGATCAGTTAGCTGCTTTTGGTATTTCTGGAAGCAGTAATGGATTAACGAGACTATTTATGTCGCATCCCCCCTTGGAGGAAAGGATCGCAGCACTTGAAGCCCAACAGCCCGCTAAATTCTGACATATGATGATAGGAAACGCCACGCGAGTCGCATGGCGTTTTATTTTTTATACAACTTATTATTTATTATGCTGAGCTTCGTTGGTTATTATTTAAGTATGACTAATAACTGATCTCACACAAAAAATATTCGTAATTCTCAAATACAGTTAAAAAGAGTCTTTCCTTTCTTGTATTAATAAGATCTCTTATGAAATTGGTTGTACTGTAAAATAAAAATTAATAAGAAGTTTCTCTCGAAAAATCTTCCCAGATATAAGGTGGATTTACTGAAGGCTTTAATGGCATCCAGAAGGTTGCCACATCCAATGCTCCAACAAGTGTTCGACCCACCGTATGCATGAGACCCATTGCCAATCCAACCGTAATACCATATATCGGACCATCTTTTTGCCCTGTCAGCACTACATTCTTTGGCAGCTCCACCCACCCAGTAGCCACATTTGCAATTCCGCTTACAAATCTCTCACCCGAGGCACTAAAGTTACTGCCTGAAGCAATTGCTTGAGACGAGAAAATAAAAGAAATCGCAAGCACCAAAGATAATTTAACAATACTTCCCATCAAAGAATCTCCTTTATACAGTTTTTAGAATTTATTAAATTTTTGCCTTTAATGAGAGCCAGCAAAAATTCCCTAGCAGTTTACTCTTTCGGAATTAATCATACAAATCAAGCTGAAGTATATTGTGATCGGTTTCCTTCTATATAACTAATGTTAAATCTCTCAGAAAAAATTCTTTTATCTTGCAACAGCTTATCGATTTTGGTTAATCGAAGAATTTGGGATTAAACGCTCTCGCATTGCCAAATTTTCTTTAATTTCCTCCAGTGCGCGCCAGGCCGGTCGGAGTTTCTGGTCTGCAGTTAATTGCAATTGGTTGCCTATTTCAAAAATGCTGTCCTGAGTGGCATTTCCATACGCTGTTAGTACTTGGGCGCGAATAGGTTGTGAGAATTCAACTATCGCAATATAACTATCTCCAGAAGTGGATTTGAATTTGCCATCTTCATCCTTCTCATAAATAATTTCACGAAAAATACCTAGCTCCGTGCTAGAACCGTTACCGGGCAAATCAACTCCATTACGACGCAGACGGGCAATATCTCCCCACGGCGTGTCGAGCTCATTCACACTGGCTCGCAATTCATCCACGGCATCGCGCAAAGCCGATACGGCCAATGACTTGTCAGCTAAGCCGCGAGGCGATATCAATGGCTCTGACGGCGTAAAAGGGTGTGCATAAAAAAGATCGCCAAGCAACTGTTCGGGAAGAAACACATAATTCGCGTCAGCTTCGATAGTTTTGGTAATGGTTCGTTCAACCCATTTCTCGAACCAAACGCTAAAAAGCAATGCACCACGGCTTTCCGCCAAATACTGCCGGTCCCAATGGCTGAGCACATCGGCGGCTTGCTGTAATGACGACTCACCACTCGCATGCGCAGCTGCGAGCAGATCATCAAGCAATTGATCGGCTACCAGTGCGCGCGTAGAATGCTTGGTAGTAATCAGTTCTGCATAACTCATGCGCTGATGCGTATGCAGCATCTGTAATCCCCGCAGTTCACGGTTATTGGTTACATCCGCTGCAATGTTGGAGGAATAGAGATTCTTGTCGAGAAAAGGCATCGTCATGTACCAGGGCGCGCCATTGCTATTTTGTACCCAGCCCGACGTGGGGTCGATTGATTTTGGTAGATTGTGGTAGCTGTGTGTCTCTGTCCAGATCAGACGTGAATCATCCCCGATTATGGGTTTGCGCCAAAAAGCTGTATCTCCGAAGTCTCGAACCGGAATAATACCATTGAAGGCTAACATTATATGTTTGTCTACATCCGCATAAATTACATTGAACAGAGGTAAATGACCGCCTTGTAAGGCTTTCTGGAATGCTTCTAAATCAGCAGCGTGTCCCATTTCCCACCATTGCCGGTTCATATTGGCCAGTAACGGCGTTTGCAGTAACGCCAGGCGTACCGCTAAAATTTGTCCTTCGTGTTCAATTATCGGTCCTTGTCGAGCTCTTCGAATTAGGAAGGCTTCGCTTGCTACACTATCATCCGGTTGACGAATCCGAATAGTTTCAGTAGTGACAGTAAAGCTTTGCTTGACTCCATCTAGCCAATAGCCCTCGTCGAGCACATCACCGATTAATTTCAGTTGATAGAGATCACATCCATCCATGGGGTTGACAGTGTGTGTCCAGCCCAGATGATCGTTAAATGCAATTTGCAATACCGGAGAACCCACTAAAGCCGCACCATAAAGATTCATCTCCGGCAACACGATATGAGCTTCATAAAATGTTTCCAATCCTCCCCAATCGAGATGTGGATTAACCAGTAGCATGGTATTTCCACTGTCAGAATAATTAGCACCTAGTGCCCAACCATTTGAAGCAGCCGGTTGATCAGAAAAATCAAAGCCAGGCAACACTGCGCCACATTCCGATATACCGGCAATAAAGACGGTCATTACTCGCGTGGTATGGGCAATCACATCTTGTGGTGTCACCGGCAGTATGGCTTTTACGGTGTCGGAAATTAACTCAGGGTGTTGTCGTGCGAAATCATTGATGCCAATAGAGAATGCCATCAAGTTTTTCTTAAAATCAGTATCTTGCTGTGCATACCATTCTTCGGCTAAATTCGGAATGCCGAGTAGCCGTGTGGAGCGGTCAGCAGCCAGATAATTCTCGCCAAAAAATTCGGCACCCCGCCCGCGTGCAATAGCATAGAGTTTAAGCAGTAAATCAGCATGACTTCTCATTTGTGCCCAGCCAAAAGCATAAAAGGCATCGCTGTCTCGTCGGGCAACAATATGTGGAATACCCCAGGTATCCCACAAAATCTCCGCAGCATCATGAGTTTTTGTAGGGGGTTGAGCAGGTTGACAGGCGCCCAGAAGTAGAGCGGTCTGTAGCATGATGTACCGTAATAAGTACAACCGAGATCGGTTTTTCATGTTGGTCCTCAATTCCGACGATGTAATAAGCCCCGTTAAAGCAACCGCAGACATAAAAACATTCGTGATTTATTGTGCAACCGCGTGTTCTGCGCGCAAAGCTTTCTTGTCAATCTTACCGACACTGGTTTTAGTGATACTTTTAACTTGCTTGAATCGCGTAAGTAACGCATGCTTTGGAATTGATCCGCGCTCGACAAACAAACGCACCTGTTCTTGTGCAGCCGATTCTTTAAACAGATTATTATCTACGATCAGTAACGCCAGCGGACATTCTCCCCAGCGCTTATCCGGAACACCGATAACTGCCACTTCCTTGACACCGATAACCTGAGTGAGGGCATCCTCCAATTCCAGTGATGATACCCATTCACCAGCGACTTTAATGACATCTTTCAGACGATCAGTAATGTACAGATAGCCATTGGAATCCATGGTGCCGATATCCTGTGTATGCAGATAATCGCCACGCCAGAGTGCAGCACTGGCTTCGATATTATCGAGATACCCGTGCGTTAACCAAGGCGCGCGTGCAACAATTTCTCCGCTGCTTTGACCATCATGTGCTTGCGACTGCATTACTTCATCGACGATCTGCAGATCCACCAAGGGTATTGCACGTCCGGCACAGCATAATTTTGCCAATGTATCATCTGTCATCGGACCTTGCGCAGTAGCATTTAATTGCGCCAACGTAAGTATAGGCGCTGTTTCGGATAAACCATACCCGGCAAAGCAATCGATCCCCATTTCCAATGCCTGTCTGGCCAGTACCTGGGGCAATGCCGATCCACCAATAACGACTTTCCAGCCGCGAAGATCCACTGCAGCTGCTTGTGCCGCGGTCAGTATCATTTTCAATAAAGTTGGTACACAGTGCGAACATGTGACCTGTTCTTCACGGATTAATCGCAGCAACATATCGGGTGCGTACCGTCCTGGGTAAACTTGCTTTATACCAAGCAATGTAACGATGTAAGGAATGCCCCAGGCATGCACATGAAACATCGGTGTCAGTGGCATATAAACATCTTCGGAATGAAAACGTTGCTGCGCTGCCGGTGCAGTTAAGGCCATGCCTGCTGCTAGGGTATGCAATACCAATTGCCTGTGCGTGTAATAAACACCTTTAGGCACCCCAGTCGTTCCTGTGGTATAGAAAGTTGTCGCCCGGGTGTTTTCATCAAAATCACTAAAATTAAAACCGTCTTTTTGATCTGCCAGCCAGCATTCATATTCATTATCAAATTGCAAAATGGTTTGTGGTACTGCTGTTTCATCCGCCATGACAATATACTTTTGTATTCCAGGCAATTCTGCATGAATGCTCTCGATAATCGGAATGAAATCCGCATGCAGCAGCAACATCGAGGCACGGGAATGATTCAAGGTATAGGCAATCTGTGCCGGTGTCAGTTTAGTATTGACTGTCATCAATGTCGCACCATACATCGGTATCGCGAAATAGCATTCGAGATAGCGGTGACTATCGTGATCCATAACCGCAATCACATCGTTCTGCTGCAAACCATATGCGGCCAATGCGGCACCGAACCGTTCAATACGATCATATACCTGACGGTAATTCAAGCGTAATTGATCGCGATAAACAATTTCCTGATTGGCTGCATTCGCTAGCGGTGTATGCCAAAGTTGTTTCAGTAACAGGGGGTATGATGTCATATTTGTTTTAACGCATAATCCATTAGGATGGGTTGTGTCCCCAATGAGAATATTCGACGTTGTGTACTTATCTTTCAACCGGCTTTTAATTCCGGATAACGAAAAGGATTCGGATTGATCATTTTTGAGCGCGCGCCCAGCGTTTCCTTTGCCAGATAATAACACCTGTTACTGAAAGCATGGCAATGAGTAATCCCAGCACCGAGATTATGATGCGTCCGGGCAGGCCAAGAATCCGGCCGGAGTGTAGCGGAAATTGAGCGTCCAGAAAGATATCGCCTGCGCTCCCGGTTCCAGGTATTTTTTCTCCTAGTAAAGAGCCATCCTGGCCGTCGAAATAAAGCCAGGGATTACCAAGGCCAAACTCAGCATGATCTTGTCCCGGTTCATGAAATGTAACACCATAAATACCATATTCCGGATCATAAAACATGCCTCCTAATGGAATGCTCCAATTCCTTTTTTGCGATTCCGCATGGGCTAATTCTATGATTTCGCTGCGAGCAATTATGGGTTCGATTGGTTCATCATGTGGATTGGGAGTACGTATTGCAAAGGGATCGGGGGTAAGTGTGGAAAAGATTGAGACGATGGGTCGGGAAATTTCCAGTTTAAGATTCATTGAGACTGCTGTCACGGAAAGTATCAATAATAGCCCCCATAGCCATACCCCGCCGGAACGGTGCAGATCAAAATTCAACTTATAACTACCTTGCCTCCAGCGAAAAGCAAATGATTTCCGCCAGACCTCAAAATTGGGAAATGAAATCCATAATGCAATGAAGCAATCGATGGACCACACAATTGCCAAAATACCCATTAATACAATGCCTAATTCAATGTCAAAAGCATCCGGAATGTGCATGCTATAGTGCAGTTTATACAGAAAGGGAATGAAGTTCTCGCGAGTGAGCGAGATTTCGCCCCACATGCGCGAGCCCCGTAGTTCTCCACTCACAGGGTCCAGTGCGATTTGATTGAACCCCAAAACAAATGCTTTACCTGTTCTCGGATCTATGCGTCCTTTCACTCCCAGTCCCAAGTTTTCATCAGGCTCGATAGTTAGCGGTAGCCATGTGATGAGTATTCTGGGATCTGCTGCTTCAAGTTGATCCGCAAGGATCGTTGGAGGCAGCGGATCCCCTTGGCTTTGTCTGTCGAATAATTGTGGATTTAACCATTCATCGAGTTCATGATCCCATGAAATGATTGCGCCGGTTAGGCCCGAGATAAAAAGGAACACAGCTAAGAAAAGACCGGCCCAGCGATGTAATAACGTTAGAATCTGACGATTTGCCCTGGATTTTCCGGATTGTTTTTCTTGCTGTTCAATTGCAGCCGGTATTGCAGATTCAATATATTTTTTCATAATGTTAAGCTACGCCATGGGCTGTTATCAGCGGTGAGGCGATTGTTCCGGGTTCGGTTTTTGATGACCGCACATTAACCTGAGTCAAACGACCGTTTTCCATTCGGATAAGGCGATCTGCCAAGTGAAAATAACGATCATCGTGGGAAATCACTAATATTGTTTTGCCCATTGCACGCAATTCGGGAAGCAATTCATGATAGAAGATTTCCTTAAAAACAGGGTCCTGATCAGCGGCCCATTCATCAAATACCAGAAATGGCCGATTCTCAAGATAAGTGATCGCAAGCGCCAGGCGTTTGCGCTGTCCTTGCGATAACGTAAGCGTAGTAAAGGCACCATTCTGAACTTTTACCTTATGCTGTAAGTGTAATTTCGTTAAAAGCTCGTTTCCTTTTTTATCCAGATCGTTTTCATGCTTGGTTTCAAGTAATCGATCAAAAAGGTGGAAATCGGAAAAAATTGTCGAAAAAAATTGCCTGTAATAATCACGATTTATATCTTCGATAGTTACACCATTAAGGATGATCTTTCCTTCTTCCGGAGGATAGAGGCCCACCAGTAATTTTGCTAAAGTCGTTTTGCCGCTGCCATTACCTCCAACCAGGAAGGTAATTTCTCCAGGATGAAATTGCAAATCTATCGGGCCTAGCGTAAACATTTCATCTTTTTGTTCATGATAATAGCGGTGTAACACACTTTCCAACCTAATGGATTGAAAGGGGGGCAATTCAGCTTTAAGGGTTTGCGATTCGGTGGAAGACATGGAGCGCGTAATTTCATCGATGCGTTCAGCCGAAACTTGTGCCAGATTTGCGCGTGGAATATTCAATAATAGAGCTTCGAGCGGTCCCAACATATAAACAAATACCAGTGCATATCCTGTCATGATCAATGTTCGATCGGGAACATCGCCAACCAGCATGAACAGCACCATGCCAATAAATGCATAAATCAAGAAATTTCCCCAGCCTGCTGAAGCTACAAAAATGGACATCCCCAGCGTCCGTTCTTTACGTACTTTTTCAATTGATTGCCCGAGTACATCATTATAAAAAGCAGCGCGCTTGTCTCGATTGAGACGTAATTCTTTTGCACCGTCCGTGAGTGAACGAAAATAAGCAAATAAGTTATCCTGTTCCTCAGCGGCAATATCCAGGTGCCGTATGGCGCGAAGATGGGCAAGATGATATCCAAGAGAGCCAAATCCGATGACCAGGAGCGCTAATAAGAAAACCTGCCATGACAGAAAAGCCATGTAAACCAGGCAGCCGGCAACTACGACAGCATTTGTCAGAATTACCGGAAAACTAACGAAAAATTCGGCTACACGGGTGCAATGCTCGGAAAGTGCGGACTGTATGCGCGCTGCGCCCAGTAATTCGAGTTGCCGGTAATCAGCGACAATCACACGTTTTGCAATAAAACCGCGAAGCTCGGCGTGCGCGGCTTGTCCCAGTCGTTCAAACAAAATGGCGGCCACCACATAACTCACCATGACGCAGAGCGCTGTTGCTGTGAATATGAAAGCCATTTTTTCGTTATCCGATTCAGCGGTTGTCAGTGCGGCACTGATTTGTGCAAGCAGCAGAACACTGCAAATTCCATGCACAATGCTGGCCATTGATGCGCTTAGAAGTAGAGGCTTGGACTGTTTAATAAGATACTTCAACATGGTTTATCCATTTCGGAAAAGATATCAGTAGTGACGAATGATGAAAGCAAATGTTTACTTTCCTGGGCTAACGTAGACAGTAATTTTAAGTAGTTAAACGATTAACTGAAGAAGTATTTGTAGACAGTCATTTCTTGCTATTTGTCAGTGGCAGAGCCATTTTCCAATTTTATTGAGACGTTCTGAAAGATGAGAGGAATAGTTATCAGAAAGTAAAAATAATAAATAATAATACTTCTCATTCGTCTTCAAAATAGATAAAGAAATTACAAAAATAATCTCTCATTGGAAATGAATGAAGCAGTTTCAATTAAATGATCAGCCTGGTGAATTATTAATGAAGCAACCGATACTTCCGGTTCGCTTGATATCTCGTCCGAATCAAATTTGCTATGGCGTTACCTATGAAAATAAAACTTTACGTGTGAAAGAAAATGAAAAGGGGAGAGAAACGCTCTGGCATTTATATAAACAATCTGACCAATTAAACTTGGAATGGGCGGGTTATTCTCATGAATATCCTGAAGCGACCGAATTATTGGCAGCAATAGAAGCTTCGGTAGTGAACTATCCGCATCAGAAAAAACTATCTCTATTGATTCCAAACGATCATCTCAGCGAGCTTTTTGATTCGGGTGTTTTGATTAAAAATGCGAATAATCAGGTTTTTGTTTATGTAGATATTTTTTGGCAGCAAGCCAGAGTATGGCGCCCTTCGATACCTGTTCAGATTTTTCCTATTCACTATGTCGTGAGTCATGGACGGAGTCATCCGCTACGTCCGCCAAAACCCATCGGTAAAGTTTATCAACGGTATATTTCGTGGCTGAACCGTACCTTGATTTTTCGGGCAATTGATCCGGTAACAGATCTGATCTGTTTCAATCGCTGGATGAATGATCCGGTCGTGGCAGAGTTCTGGCAGGAAGAAGGGGATTTATCCAAACATCGTGCTTATCTTGCTGCTATCGAAGCTGATCCACATATAACGGGTCTGATGGGTTGTTTTGATGATGAGCCATTCGGTTATTTCGAAATTTATTGGGCCAAGGAAGACCGGATTTCGCCCCATTACGATGTCAATGATTTTGATCGTGGCTGGCACGTATTGATCGGGGAGCCTCATATGCGTGGCAAGCCTTTTGTTACAGCCTGGCTACCGTCCATTTCGCATTATTTGTTTCTTGATGATGATAGAACACAACGTCTTGTGATCGAGCCGCGCATTGATAACCATAAGATGATACGAAATCTAGCGCAGTGCGGCTATGCAAACATCAAGGAATTCGATTTTCCTCACAAGCGCGCGATGCTTGGCATGTTGTCACGGGAACATTTTTTTGTTGAACAACTATGGGTGCCGCGTCGCATTTCGTTACCCCAGTCTGTCGCATTATCTTAAGGATCTCATGATGAAAATTTTTGATTTGATTGGTATTGGTTTTGGCCCATCCAATATAGCGCTTGCTATAACGCTCGAAGAGAAAAAACAGGCTGGTTATCCCACCGAATCCTTTTTTATTGAGAAGCAGCCTAGTTTTGCATGGCATGCCAACATGATGCTGGATAACGCGCACATGCAGGTTTCTTTTCTTAAAGACTTGGCCACGATGCGCAATCCGGCCAGTCATTTTACATTTATCAATTACTTACACGAGAAGAGTCGATTGCAGGATTTTATTAATCTGAAAACTTTCTTTCCGAGTCGTCGTGAGTTTAATGATTATCTCGCGTGGGCCGCGGGGCATTTTGATCACTGTTGCGCATATGGTGAAGAGGTGATTGAAGTGTTACCGGAAAAATTCAGTGATGAGATTTCATTGTTGCGCGTCCGCTCCAGAGATAAAAGACAAATTGTTCATGAACGATTAACTCGAAGCCTGGTGGTCAGCATTGGCGGTCAACCCAGGATTCCGGAGAGTTTTGCACAAATAAAAGATGATCCGAGGGTTTTTCATTCAAATGATTATTTGAAACAAATTAAACAGCATGTGCAGGCCAGGAAAATTGCTGTAGTTGGAGCAGGGCAGAGCGCATCGGAAATTTTTATGGATTTGCATCATCGTTCTGATGCCACGCAAATTGATTTGATTATGCGCGCCCGGTCAATCAAGCCATCGGATGATAGTCCATTCGTTAATGAAATTTTTAATACCGATTTTACCGATTTTGTTTTTAATACGCCTGAGCAAGAGCGAGGAAGAATTCTCGGTGAATTTTGGCACACCAATTATGCGGCACCCGATCTGGTTCTGATCGAACAAATTTATAACGTGTTTTATCAGCAGAAAGTTGCTGATATAAAGCGGCATCGTTTTTTACGGCGTCATGTAGTCAGACAAGCAATCGCTCAATCAGATGGGATTCAATTCACTCTCCATGACTTGAATGACGATCGCGAGAAAATCTCAACTTATGACGCGGTGGTATTGGCAACAGGATATCACCGCGATCATTACAAATCATTGCTCGCGCCGCTCATGCCTTATTTGAAGGATTGCTCAGTTAATCGCCAATACCGGATAAACAGCGCACCTTCGTTTAAGCCGGCAATTTTTCTTCAAGGTGCTTGTGAGAACAGTCATGGCTTAAGCGATACGTTGCTGTCAGTAACAGCAGTACGTACCGACGAAATAGCACAAGAATTGATGAATCTCATCCATCAGTCAAACAGTACCCAACCTCAGCGTGCAGTAACTTCCGCATTGGCTTAGTCAGTGTATAGAAAAATAAGTAACTAACTTTTTGTGAAATTTAAGATGAAACCCCAGAATAATATTAAAATTATTTCAAAATATGCATGTATGTTTTTTGCCTCGCAGTTGATGATTTTTTCATTACCTATTGATAGTCATGCACAATCCAAACAAGGGTCTTCAGCGCAATCTGCTGCATCAGGCAATCCGCCGCAACCAGCATCTGTACCTCAAGCAGAATCGGAAAAAACCCATCCTCCTGTTTTTCCTATGGTTACAGTCGAAGGAAAGGCCGCTGATGAAGTTGCCGGTTATGTAGCCAAGCGTAGCAACACAGCAACAAAGACGGATACGCCGATTCTGGAGATTCCACAATCAATTTCTGTAGTAACACGCCATGAAATGGATATGCGAAGTGTACAGAATTTTACCGAAGCCTTGCGCTATGTTCCTGGTGTTACTGTTGATCAGCTTGGGTTTGATGGTCGTGGTTTTGAATATATATTGATGCGTGGCTTCAACGGTAATCCGAATGCAAATTTTCGGGATGGTCTGAGTAATGCAGCGCAAGGGTTATTTTTTAATTCTTTTATCACGGATACGTATGGCTTAGAGCGAATTGATGTGCTGCGCGGTCCTTCTTCAGTTATGTTTGGCCGTGGTGATGCAGGTGGTATCATCAATCGTGTTACTAAGAGGCCCAATGCTAATCCAGTACGTGAAATCGAGTTTCAGTACGGTAATTTTGATCGCAAGCGGATTGCGGCTGATGTAGGCGCTGTCAGTAAGGATGGAACTATAATGTTTCGATTGGTCACGACGGCGCTGGAGTCAGGCACGCAAGTCAGGTATCCCAACACCGGCGGCGAACGTGCGCAGATTGAGCGCTTTTATATTGCGCCATCAATAACCTGGCGTCCTACAAATGCCACATCCATTACACTGATGGGTGACATACTGCAAAATCGCAGTGGCTCATCGCCATTTTATATTGCTGCACCGGATGGCAGTTTCTCAAATGTACTGCAAAGCGATCCGAAATTTTCACGATACAATACCAACCAAGCGTCGTTCAGTTATCAAATTGAACATCATTTCAATGAGGCTTTTACTGCGCGCCAAAATTTTCGCTATACACAGCAAACCGGAAATTTCCAGGATTTGTTTTCGAATGGATTCCTTACGGCTGATCGGCCTACATTCGCCGATAGAGGAGCTTATGCTACCAATGAAAGGTTAAGTCAGATTGTTCTTGATACGCATTTGCAAGGCAAGTTTGATACCGGCCCATTTAATCATACGGTATTGTTGGGGGCGGATTGGAATCAGACTAATGCTTCTCTTAAATATTTTGAAGGTTACAATAATGGTTTCGCTCCACCCGGCATTGATCTTTTGAATCCTGTGTATGGTGTGCCGATTCCAAGGCCGGATGTGCTTGGGATAAATGCAAAACAACGCATTGATCAACTGGGTTTTTATATTCAAGATCAAATAAGGTACAACGAAAATTGGATTCTGACACTGAGTGGGCGGTATGACAGAATTCATTCTAAAGATAATGATTTGTTGAGTGTTTCAACAACCCGGGTCAAAGATAGCGCATTTACCGGGCGGGCTGGCTTGACCTATCTGTTTTCGAATGGCATTGCGCCTTATTTCAGTTATTCACAATCCTTCCTGCCGCAGGCCGGTTTTGATTCAAGTAATAAACCTTTTGATCCCACACGTGGCGAACAATTTGAGGCGGGCATCAAATACCAGCCTGTGGGAGGAAGAAGTTTATACACGGCTGCATTTTTTGATCTCTCCAAAACCAATGTATTATCGCGGGATCCAAGCGATGAAACGGGTTTTCGCTTTATGCAATTGGGTGAAGTTAGGTCACGTGGGGTTGAACTGGAAGCTCGTGCCGAATTATTGCGTGGCTTGAATGTAATCGGTTCTTTTACTTATCATGATGTGGAAAATGTTAAGGATACCGACTTCAAAGGCAAAATGCCTGTACAGGTACCAACGACTATGACATCGGGATGGCTGGATTATTCTTTCGGTGCATTGGGTATTGATTGGATACGGGGGTTTGGACTGGGTGGCGGGGTGCGCTATGTCGGTAGAGTTTTTAATGAACAAGAAAATATAAGCTCAACCCCGGCATTTACATTATTCGATGCCACGCTACGCTATGAAAGAGGCCCCATGCTTTTTACCATCAACGCCAGCAATATCTTTGATAATAGATACATTGCCACAACATTTTTCGGTAGACACTATCTAGGTACCGAGCGCACGGTGATCGGTACGTTGACTTTCAGATTCTAGATACATTCGCTCGATTCGTATTCACAATCCCCTTTTCTGGAGAATAATCATGCCACTTGATGAGGATTTGGCGGCATTTCTTGAGCTTGTCGAGAAAAGCATCATTTGCGGGGAAACAACCCCGATGCATTTACTGGCGCCAGAAAAAGCGCGATTGGATTACGATCTTTCCACACAAATACTGGATGTTTCCGGACCGGCCGTTGCGAGCGTGACAGAAATTTCTATTTTGTGTCGTGATGGAGGATCAATTAATGCGCGACTATATAAACCAATCGAGTTTGCGCAAGTTACAGATCCTCGCCCGGTGTTGCTCTATTTTCACGGAGGAGGGTACTGCATCGGCGGACTTGAGTCGCATGATTCGCTATGCCGGTCTTTGGCAGCATTGACTCCGTGTTATGTGCTGAATGTAGCTTATCGCTTGGCACCAGAATATCGTTTTCCTACGGCAGTACAGGATGCACAGGATGCCTATCAATGGGTGATATCCACCGGAGCAGAATTTTCTTTGGATCCAAGCCGGTTGGCAGTGGGGGGTGATAGTGCCGGCGGAACATTGGCCACTGGATTGACAATTAACGCTCGTGAAGAGATGTGGCCACAACCGGTGTGTCAGATATTGCTTTATCCGTGTACAAGTGCTTGGCAGGATACCGAATCTCATCGGCGTTTTGCACAAGGGTATTTGCTTGAAGAAAAAACGTTGCAATGGATGTTTATGAATTATCTCCGCGACAAACCTGATCGAACTGATTGGCGTTTTGCACCGCTCCAGGCAGATAATTTATGCAATCTTGCTTCGGCATTTCTACTTCTTGCAGAATTCGATCCATTGTTGGACGAAGGAATCGAATATGCTGATAAAATGAAAACCGCAGGTGTTTCTACCCGTGTCAAAATTTATCCTGGAATGATTCACGATTTCGCTCGTCTTGGAAACATTGTGAATGAGGCCCATCAAGTGCGAAAAGATATTGCGGATGCTCTCGCGAATACATTCTATTCGAACTAGAAATAAAACTGATGAAGAAGCATATTTTCTATTTAAAGATTGGATTAATCTAAGTGATTGGGGTATTTGTTCGTTTGGCATTATTTCTCATCTTGACGGGGTGCAATATTTTACCCCAGCGAGACCAGCACGAAGTAGGAGCGAAGCTTCCGCATCAATGGAGTGAGGGACAGCCAGGGATCAGTCAGCCGATCCCTGAACAATGGGTAGAAGTTTTTGATGATTTGCAACTGCGGGATTTGATTAAAGCCGCTCTGGCCAATAATTATGAACTGAAGGCGGCGGCGGCACGAGTGGACGCGGCGATTGCGCAGGCCCGGATTGATGGATCTGGGCGTTGGCCGCAAATCTTCTTTAGTGCCGATCACCAGCAAGTGCAGATACGTGAGGCGGGTTTTGGTTCATCGAGATTTGGTGTGTTTGAAGCATTGTTTGGTGTTAGCTGGGAAGTGGATGTATGGGGGCGGATACGTGATTTCCACCAAGCGGCGATGTCGGAGGCCGATGCCACTCAAACTGATTTTTATGGCGCACGACTGTCCTTGGCAGCGCGAGTTGCACAAAGCTATTTTGAATTGATTGAAGCGAAGCTGCAGGCGGCAGTGGTCGAGCAATCGATCAAAGACCGTACCATCATTGCTGACCTGGTACGTGGACGTTTCCAGCGCGGCCTGGTGCGCGGATTGGATTTGCGTTTGGCACTGACTGATTTGGCCAGTGCGGAAGCGCAACTGAAGATAACTCGTAACCGGATTCAAGCCACTGCACGTCGTTTGGAAATTTTGCTGGGCCGTTATCCGGAAGGAGACGAGCTGCAAGCAATTGCTTTGCCTTCTTTGCCTGGTGTTATTGCAGCGGGATTGCCCGCCGAGCTACTGGAACGCAGACCCGATGTAACGGCTGCTTTCAGTCGTCTGCAAGCAGCCGATTTTCGTGCCTCAAGCTCAAGGAAATTACGCCTGCCACGCATTACACTCACTGCGGCAGGCGGCACACGCAGTGCGGATCTAACTGAACTGGTTGACCCCAGATCATTGGCTTGGAACGTGTTTGCAGGGCTTATGCAACCCTTGTTTACAGGCGGGCGAATCGAAGGTGAGATCTTCCGTAATCAAGCACGTGCGGAGGAAGCTTTGAGTCTGTATAAAAATACCGCGCTCAATGCTTTTCGTGAAGTGGAACAGGCTCTGGCAGCTGAAGAATGGTTGCGGGAGCAAGAAATCTCGCTCCGAAAGGCCGTCGAGCAAACCGAAGCGAGCCAAAAACTGGCGGTTTATTCCTATCGCAATGGCCTGATTCAAATTCTCACATTGCTTGACAGCTACCGCAGTACGCTCGATGCGCAAAGCGCGCATTTGTCGGTTACCCGTCAATTACTGAGCAACCGTATCAACCTTTACTTGGCATTAGGTGGAGATGTGTAAAAGGAATAATACGTTGATCTTACAGCGAAATTCTATGACTACGAGTGTATGAAGACACGAAGCCAGTTATTCATCGCACTTTTGCTTGGGATTGCAGGCGTATTGACTGCCGTTGCTATTGTCAGCTTTCCTCCTCAAGTCGATCATCAGGAAAATATTGTTAAAGCGCCATCAGTGCAGTTTATTAAGGTAAAGCCGCAACGATTGCGCATGAACGTGCGTTCGCAAGGTCGCGTAATGGCGCAAACTGAAATAGATTTGGTGACGGGTGTTTCGGGTAATATCATTAAGGTTTCACCGGTATTTGTCAGTGGCGGATTTTTTAGCAAGGGCGATTTGCTGGTGGCAGTCGATCCGGCGGAATATGACTTACGCGTGGCCCAAGCGCAAGCCAGAGTGATGGAAGCGCAATATCAGTTGACGCGAGAAGAGGCCGAAGCGGAACAAGCCCATGACGAGTGGCAACAGTTGGGACAAGGGGATCCGAATCCGCTGAGCTTGAGGATTCCACAACTGAGGGAAAAGAAAGCTAAGCTTGCGGCCGAACAAGAAGAACTGAGAAATGCACGTCTGTTACGCCAGCGTACAGACATAAAAGCGCCTTTCAATGGACGAGTGCGCAGCAAGGAAATCGGGTTAGGGCAATATATTGATGATGGCACCCTATTGGGCAGGATTTACAGTAGTGATGTCGTTGAAGTGCGATTGCCTATCAGTACGCACGAATTGGCTTTTATTGATTCCCCCGACTTGCCTCAGCACCAACAATCTGCGCAGCCGGCAATTGTAAAATTGACGGCTAATTATCAAGGGCAACAGCAAATTTGGCCGGGGAAGATTGTACGCAGCGAAGGTGTTGTTGATCAAGATACCGGAATGATCATCATCATTGCGCAAGTCACTGATCCATTTAGGTTGGCAGTCAAAAAAAATCAATCTACCGGAGAAACATCACGTACTCCCATTTTGCCGGTGGGCTTATTTGTAGAAGCAATTATCGAAGGACGCTGGTTTGATGATTTAGTCGTTATACCTGCTAATGCATTGTATAAAGAACAACGCGTTGCGATCATCGATTCCGGGAATCGATTGCGATTCCGCAGTGTGGAGGTATTCAGGCGGGAACGGGAGCAGGTGATTATTAAAGCCGGATTAAATAAAGGTGAGCGAATATTGACGGCCGGGCTTCACCATCCGGTTGAAGGAATGGAAGTTGCGCCCACTGATGAGTCTATTCCATGAAATTGATCGTCTGGTTTGCCAAGAATCCGATTGCCGCCAATTTCCTGATGTTGATCATTATCGCAGGCGGTGTACTGGGTTTAACGATTTCTAAACGATATACGGTTCCTCCCGCACCTCAGAATCAATTGAAGATAGAAATTGCTTATCCTGGTGCAAGTCCTGCAGAAATAGAGCAGGTGTTATGTATTCCGATTGAAGCGGCTCTACATGATTTGGAGGGCATCCGGCATATCAACTCAGTTGCCGATCAGACAGAATGCGAAGTGACCGTAGAGTTTGATCCAGAGATTGATGCTGCACGATTCCAGGCAAATGTGCAGGCAAGAATAGATCGTATTACAGTTTTTCCAAAAGGCGCTGAAAAGTTAAAGATTCAGGAATTAAATGCTGCTGACATGAACGCAGTAATAATCATGGTGCATGGAGAAGTCGGTACCCATACTTTGATGCGTCAGCGCGATCAATTACAACACATGCTCAGCAAACATCCAAATATCGGAAGGATATTTCCCTGGCCCGAGATCCCTTATGAAATTTCGATTGAAATTACGGAATCCGATTTACGCCGCTATCGATTGAGTTTTGAAGAAATCGCAGAGGCTATCCGGGCTGCTTCCAATAATATCCCGGCAGGAGAGCTTAAAAAAACGGATGGTAAATTATTACTCAGGAGTAAGAGCCAAGCGATGACCGTGGCTGATTATGCTGCGATTAATCTGCGGTCTGATCAGAATGGTTTGCGTTTGTTGCTGGGAGATATTGCGCAGATTCGGGAGACTGTCAATGAAAGAGATGTCTTGGCGAGAATCGATAGCCAGACAGCCATGCCGATACACGTCATGTCAAAAGACCGGATTACGACGACAGTGGAAGCTGTTAATGAGGTTATTGCAGCATTCCGTCCTGGATTGCCTGATGGTGTCAGTATTACAACTTGGGATGATTGGTCGAAATATTATAAGCAAAACATGTCGATGCTGATGGACTCGGCTTTATCCGGATTTTGTTTGATCTTTCTGATATTGGCATTAACCTTGCGATTTCATCTCGCCCTGTGGGTAAGCAGTGGGATTCTGATATCAATTATGGGTACCCTTTGGGTGATGCCGATGCTGGGAATTTCATTGAATGCCTATTCAATCGCGGCATTGATCCTGGTTTTGGGCATTGTAGTGGATGACGCTATAGTAATAGGTGAAAATATTTACACGCACCAACAACAAGGATTTGTCGGTTTAACTGCGGCGATCAATGGAACCTTGGAGGTTGCTCCCTTGGTTATCATTATGGTGTTGTCGACGATGATTGCTTTCATCCCGGGTATTTTTCTGCCCGGGCTGAGTGGTCATTTGATGTATAACGTATCCGCCGTAGTTATTTTAACGCTGATGTTTTCCTTGTTGGAAGCGTTACTGATACTGCCTTCCCATTTGGCGGCATATCATAACCCTGCTGTCAGGCACACTCAGACTGATTTAACAACTTTTTTTAACGCGCTTCAGAAAAAGGTTGATGCAGGATTGCACGGGTTAATTAACAGCATATATATCCCGACCCTTGAAGTCCTGTTGCGTTTTCGTTACATCACATTATCAGCCTTTGCCATTGTTCTGTTGATTGCTGTTGCACTGGTTTCTTCCGGGCGTGTTCAGAGCGTTATGGATATGCCGGTAAACGATTATTACATATTCGCTGTTCTTGAGTTGGTACCGGGCACTCCGTTTGAAGTGGTTGATCATGAAATGATGCGCCTGGAACAAATAGCCAATGAAATCCGGCTTGAATTAAACGCGGAGCTTGGAATCGATGCGACAACCTCATTAAAAGACAGTTTTCAGCATATCGTTACAGTGATTAATGATAATGCGGGTTATGTAGATATTGAGATCGCTATTGATGAGCGTGTTCGCTCTCGGATAGATAGTATCAAACAAAAATGGCAGGAACGTTTTGGCGAACCTCCGGTTGATGGAACTCTAACGATACAGACCTTCTGGCCACGGAATCTAGGAATGCCTGCAACCCGATCGGCAAGTGCAGTTGAGTTAAAATTAATTGCTCCAGATGCTGCAACCCAAAGCGCTGCTAGTGAAATACTGAAAGCCAGACTTTCTTCCTATGCTGGGGTTCATAGTGTAACGGGTACTATGCAAACCGGAAAACCTGAATTGAATCTTAGGTTAAAACCTGAGGCTGCACTTCACGGATTAACCATGAGAGATCTGGGGGAGCAGGTGCGCAACGGTTTTCTGGGGCTTGAGGTACAACGATTTTTTCTTGATCGCGATGAAGTTCGGGTTATGCTGCGCTTTCCTTCGGAGCATCGTCGTTCTAGGGATGATTTGAGTCGCATGCCGATAAAGCTGGCTAATGGGAATACCGTTCCATTTTTTACTGTTGCAGAGGCGGAATACACGCCGGGTTTTGTCAGTATTACACGTGAGAATCGTGAGCGAATACAACGTATTAGCGCAGAAGTGTATAAAGAGGAAGTAAGTGTGGAAGCTATTCTTGCTGATTTACGTATGAATGAGATCCCCAAGCTGGAAGCGCAGTATCCAGGACTTAAAATTGAACCAAGTCAGTCCCGGCAGAAGCAAGAAGAAACGATGTCGGCGTTGTGGGGTTATGGCGCATTAGCAATACTCGGAATTTATGCAATTCTAGCAGTGCCATTGCGCTCTTATGCACAGCCGCTAATAATCATGCTTGCAATTCCATTCGGTTTCATCGGCGCAGTTTTAGGCCATTTGCTTTTGAATATACCGTTATCGTTGGAATCTTATGTCGCGTTGTTTGCGGTTGGAGGAATAGTTATCAATGATAGTTTGATATTGGTTGCAAAAATCAATAAGGATTCACAGAAGGATACATCAGCTTATGGCGCTGTGATCTCTGCCGGCAAAGCACGTTTCCGCGCGGTATTCCTCATGACTACGACTACTTTTGCGGGGTTGTTGCCGCTGATTAATGCGCAAAGCTCAGATGCGGAAAAGATAATGCCGATGGCAGTCACCCTTGCATTTGGCATATTGTTCTCGTTCTTGGTTACTTTATTTCTAATACCGACCGCTTGTGCTATTTTAAAAGAAATATCTTATCAGAAGCCTATGCATAAGGTGCTCGGGTAGATTTTGCAGATGTAATCCTTGAGACCTTTGCACGGTGTCATGAGCGGTACGAGAATAAGTCAAAAATTTGCGAAAAAGCGGAGTTTACACGGGGTAAATGAGCATTTTTCGCAAATTTTTAACGCAATTATCGTGCCGCGTAGTAACCGTGCAAAGGTCTCTCCTTATGATTAATGAATTAGTACTAAATCGTATCGGAGTGAGGGGAGGTTCAATGTTCGATAGCTTGAATCAAGCTTATGGCCCGCGGACACTTTCTTCTGTCAATCGAAGCCGGTAATTTGTGATGATTTAATCAGTTGACCCATTTCATATCCAGAATAACATAGACTTATCGACATCAACCCTGGATCTTCAATTCACGATTACGCGTGCTGGTTCGTCGGCTTCGGATAAATCCATTGCTTTATTTTCTCAAAAAATGGGGTATTCATTCTGTTGAACGCAGGAGAGGTCTGTCTTTATATTTCAAAAATATCAGGAGAAATTATTTCTAATCGAGAATTTAATTTATAGATGATTATGATTTACTGGAAGCATTTCCAATAACTCTGTGAGGAGGTTTACCATGATGAGGAGTAAGTTATTGCATAATAATGTCTATGATATAGATTTTGAACCTATGAATTTTGATGATGAGGATGCATTAGCTGATGGCATGATTCCAGATAGCCGGATTGTAAAACTTATCGATGAGTTGGAAGCTGGTGATGATGATTTTTGTGTTGCTGAGGAATCTGAAATCGCAATAAAATCATTGGGATTTTGCCAATATTACGACTACGAATAATAAGGAAAGGATTAGATATAAGCTCTTGGAGTCGTTTTGCTGATATTGGGGTGATTTATACTTTTTATTTTATCTTCAGTTAGATAGATCTGGATAAACGCGGTTACGTCCTTTCTTCTTGGCATGATAGAGTTGTTGATCCGCTTGTGCGATTAATTCGTTCAGAGATACGTTAATATCTTGAGTGGTCGCAACGCCAAAGCTTGCGGTAAATGAGATTTTCTCGCCATTATCAATAGAAATTTGAATCGTCATGATTCTTTTGCGCATTCTATCTGCTATGGCTATTGCATCGGTCAGTTGCGTTTCCGGCAGAAAAATAAGAAATTCCTCGCCTCCCCAGCGTGCCAGAATATCTCCGCTGCGTGCTTCTTTTTGAATTGTTTCCGCTAGCTGCACCAGAACAAGATCGCCTATAGGATGACCGTAATTATCATTCAGCAATTTGAAATCATCGATATCCAGTATGATTACCGAGGTATAACTTTTACTGCGCAAACTTATGGACCACAGTGGCTGCACGAATTTGTAAAAAGCCCGTCGGTTATTTAGGTTAGTTAATAAATCAATATCAGCTCTTTTTTCAGCTGCCAGCTTTTCGCTCTGATTGATGTTAAAACGTTCGGCAAGTGCAAGTGCCAGCAAAATCGCATCCGCTACCATTCCAATTTCTGTAGCTCGGTAAGTGAGCCAGTTGAAAGGAATGAAACCCCATACCGTATTAGCTGTAACAATCCCGCCGCAAATCGTAAAAATTGATGCTAAGAGAAAATATTGCGCGAATCTGTTTTTTTTACGCAGAGAAATGATCCCTAGTATGACAGCAAGACTAAAGAAGTAAAATATAAAAAGTAGCGATATAAATAACGTTATTATGAATTTGTCGGTCAAAATCGCGATTAATGTTAATACGCAAAAGCTGAGGCAGCAGACGATAACTGATTGATGGATGCGAGGACTTGCGGTTTTGATATCCAAGAAATTCAATGCAAATGCACAGCCACTTAAGGTACACAGCATAATCAATACTGGATTGGACCATTGTTGCCAAAGCGGTGAGTCAGGCCATAACCATTGATAGCCATGGCCGGTATAGGCAGCATTTAGCAGCAGAAATAATAAGAGATAGAGTGAGTAAAAAAAATAGGGACCAGAGCGTAATCCGATATACAGCATAAAATTGTAGGCTACCAATGCCAAAATAATTCCGTATATCAATCCGTAGCTATATGCTTGCAGCATATTTCTATCAGCTGTCTCTTTCGCGGTAAGGAAATAAATGGGTAAAACCATTGCGTCGTCGGATTCAATGCGGATGAGCACGGTAGTGTTACCGGTTCTAAAATCATGCTCAGTAACAAAAAAACGATGGTTAATCGGTCGTTGCGAAAATAGCTGCCTGTCGCCAATATGATAGCTATTAACTAACTTGTTCTTATGGAGATAATAAACATCAATCTTGTCCAACCAGGAGGCTTCAAACAATAAATTTCGGAGCACATAGTCATGCGCATGATTTCTAACGCGAAACGCAAGCCACACTGGTTTTGCGCCGATGCCAAAATTAAGCACGGAATCTGAAGATTGCGAAAAGTCACCATTTTGGAATGCGTCATATGCACTTTGCATGCTTAGATGAGTCTCTTTATTTTGATAAAACTGAATATGCTGCCCAATCGGTTCTTGGTATTTTGTAGAGACATCAATATCTTGTGCGTTTGCCGGTAAGCTCCTGAACGAGCACACGAGCACCATGGCTAGCAATACGGATATTTTTTTCATGAACTGCTTGTGTGCGATAGTCAAGTATGGAGAGCAGTTGTGTTAAGCGGATTAAATTCGCGTTATCTTAAGTTTCATAAACAGTTGCCTGACGTGCGTGTATTTCTAAGTATAATGATAACCCTGAATAGGGAATTTTCGCAAAATCGAGTCTAGCTAACCCCGGAAAGCAGGTTGTTCCGATGCGAATTCATTCGCTGGGGATTGATTCTGCGGTCAGATTTTTGAGCAGACAGGTATATTGACAAAAATGTGATAAGGAGAGTGTGGTTTTTCTGACGAATAACCGAATTGAAATTACCCGTGCCACATTTATCATAGTTTGTTTGATCAAAAGTTAGGAAACCGTGCATGGATATGCATTCGGCCTTCAAAATTGGAAGGAGTGCACGGAGTCAATTCCGCGCGTATAGGGTTTTCTGGCTGAGTTGTGGAAATGGCGATGAATTCATTACTACGGAATCGATGCTCAAATGAGCAATCTATAGAGATGGTAATGATATCATTTTGCAAATTATTTTCGATACTGGTTTTTGTTGATATCCGATGTTTTTATTTAACAGTTTTGTTTCATCACAGTCTGATGGGACAAGTTTATGAAAAAATCTGAAAATGTTTGTAAGGTGGCAGTGTATAAAATAATTGTATTATTCCCGCAAAATTATATTTAAGTGATTAATGTTGAAAAGAGCTATATGAATTAAGCAGGAAATGCTCAACAGCTAATACTATCCTATCTATGAATTTATCGCTTGTCGCGCTTATACCTTTTGTCGGTGCAATCTTTGTTGCTTCCGTTTCCCGCTTGGGTCGATTGCATGCCGCCTGGGGCGCCGGTTTCGTGACGCTGATTGCTTTAGCCATTTTATACCCGATGATTGCTGATGTTTTTTCCGGGCAAATTATCATTCAGCGCTTTAGTTGGATACCGGGGCTCGGCCTGGACCTAGCTTTTCGTCTTGATGGATTGGGGCTGCTCTTTTCGCTGATGATCTTAGGTATTGGCCTACTTATTATTCTCTATGCCCGGTATTACTTGTCGGAGCGGGACGACATGGGGCGTTTTTTTGCTTATTTGCTGATGTTCATGGGTTCCATGCTGGGAATTGTGTTATCAGAAAATATTATTCAGCTATTGATTTTCTGGGAGTTAACCAGTCTGTCGTCGTTCTTGCTCATTAGTTACTGGCAACACCGGCAAGAATCACGCAGCGGTGCGCGTATGGCGTTGGCCGTTACTGGCGGTGGCGGTCTGGCACTGCTTGGCGGTTTTCTGTTATTGGGTGAAATTTGCAACAGTTATGATTTATCCGTGATTTTGATATCAGGCGACAGCATTCGTGCCCATGCGTTATATCTGCCGATGTTGATACTGGTATTACTCGGTGCTTTCACTAAATCAGCTCAGTTTCCATTTCACTTCTGGTTGCCTAATGCCATGGCAGCTCCTACGCCGGTGTCTGCTTATTTGCATTCCGCCACTATGGTAAAAGCCGGCGTGTTCTTGCTTGCTCGTTTGTTTCCCGCTTTGTCGGGTACAGCGGAATGGTTCTGGTTGGTTAGTATGACAGGTCTGGTTACATTGCTTGTGGCCGCTTACATTGCTATGTTTAAGCACGATCTAAAAGGATTGCTTGCGTATTCGACGATTAGTCATCTGGGTTTGATTACTTTATTATTCGGCATGGGAACCCCGCTTGCAGCGGTTGCCGGTGTTTTTCATATCATTAACCATGCGATTTTCAAAGCCTCCTTGTTTATGGCTGCAGGCATTATCGATCACGAAGCGGGTACGCGTGATATGCGCCGTTTGCGAGGATTATGGAAATTTATGCCCCACACAGCATTACTGGCCATGGTGGCTGCCGCTTCTATGGCCGGTGTGCCTCTATTTAACGGTTTCTTATCTAAGGAAATGTTTTTTGCCGAAACTCTGCATCATACTCATCAGCCGTTGGGATGGCTGATGCCTGCCGCAGCAACTCTGGCCGGTATTTTTGCCGTGGCTTATTCATTACGTTTTATCCATACGGTTTTTTTTAATGGCGAGCCGGTTGATTTGCCCAAAACACCACATGAGCCTCCACGTTGGATGAAAGTGCCGGTAGAGATTCTGGTGGCTTTATGTTTGCTGGTGGGGATGCTCCCGGCATTAACTGTAGAACCCATTCTTGCTGTAGCCGCTGCCGGGGTTCTACAGGGATCTGTTCCAGAACACGATTTGGCTATCTGGCATGGTTTTAATCCGGCATTATGGATGAGTGTTGTTGCGTTATTCGGTGGAATTTTAATTTATTTGGTTCGCCGTCCATTATCCGCAGGGTACGAAAAAATCGGTGACCGGCTGGAATTTAGATCACTATACAATTATATGCTTAACCAGCTTTTTAAAATTTCTCATTATATAACCCATTTACTGAATGCACATTCTCTTCAGCAGATGCTGTTTGTTTTTATGCTTTTTATTATGGCGCTTGGCATGATAGGCTCCATCGATAATGCATTCGTTCTAACTGGGGATCGCATACGACTGCCTGTAGATGGCGTCAGCGTATTGGTTACGTTGATTCTTATAATTGCCGCGATAGGTGCTGTTATCCTGCATCGGCAACGTCTAGTATCGCTCATTTTAATGGGTGTGATAGGCTTGGGAGTGTCTCTTGTTTTTATCAAGTTTTCTGCGCCGGATCTGGCCTTGACACAATTATCCGTCGAGGTGGTAACGATTGTTCTGATGCTGCTAGCGTTATATTTTTTACCGCAATTTTCGCCGCGGGAATCCGGCAATTACGTACGCAGCCGTGACGTTTTGGTTGCTACAGCAGCGGGTTTAGGTGTGAGCTTATTAGTTTGGGCTATTTTAACCCGTCCATATCACAGCATCGCAGATTACTTCTTGAGTAATAGCGTGCCAGGTGGCGGTGGAACGAATGTAGTCAATGTCATTCTGGTTGATTTCAGAGGTTATGACACGCTCGGTGAAATTACCGTGCTGGCGTTAGCCGGACTGGGTATATATGCGATGCTGCATCAACTAAAGTTATCGGGCTCGGAACAAGACAGTCAGGGACAAACCTGGGATCATGATTTGCATCCGGTTATCATGGCGTCGTTTGTGCGTCTACTATTACCGCTCGCTTTGCTGGTTTCCGTATATATTTTGTTGCGTGGGCATAATCTGCCCGGAGGGGGATTTATCGCAGGATTAATAACTGCGGTAGCACTAATCATGCAATATTTGGCCAATGGTGTGGCATGGGCGCATAGCCGTTTGTCAGTCAATATGCATCATGTGATAGGTGCGGGTATTTTTATCGCGGTATTGACAGGTGTTGCCAGTTGGTTTTTTGATCATCCTTTTTTGACCTCTACCTTTAGTCATTTGCATTGGCCGATAATTGGAGAGTTCGAGCTAGCCTCGGCTATGATGTTTGATCTGGGTGTATATCTAGTTGTCGTCGGTACCACGCTATTGATACTTATTTATCTTGGTCTGGTACATAAAGAAAGTCATTTGACAAACGTCAGAAAGAGAATCCGTTAATGGAAGCGCTGGTAGCAATACTGATAGGAACGCTCACGGGTTGTGGCGTTTATTTGGCTTTACGCAACCGTACTTTTCCGGTTGTGTTGGGTCTGACTTTTTTGTCTTACGCAGTCAATCTATTTCTACTGGTAATGGGGCGGCTCACTATCGGTAAACCACCCATTATTGTAGAAGGTGTTACGGAATATGCAGATCCCTTGCCGCAGGCGTTAGTGTTGACAGCAATTGTAATCAGTTTTGCCATGACTGCTTTTGTCATAGTATTGTCCCTCAAAGCGCATCTGGAAATGGGAAATGATCATGTGGATGGAAAACATAAACCATGATAAGTCATATGGTTATTCTTCCTGTGATATGGCCATTATTGCTTGGCGCGTTGTTATTGTTGCTGCAAAAACAGAGTCTGCAGGTGTTGCGTATTGTAAGCATTTCATCCGTAAGTGTTTTGGTTCTATTGGCAGGATGGTTGCTCAGCATTGTTAACGATGGCGAGATTCTGGTTTATGCATTAGGTAACTGGCTACCGCCCTTTGGCATTATTTTGGTCGCTGATCGGCTTGCTGCCTGGATGTTGATCATTACTGCATTGGTTTCTTTGTGTGCGCTACTTTATGCAGTGCGCGGCACGGATACTGTGGGACCACATTTCCATGTGTTATACCAATTGCAATTATTTGGTTTAAATGGTGCATTTCTGACCGGTGATTTGTTTAATCTGTTTGTATTCTTTGAAATTCTGCTACTTGCTTCCTATGGTTTATTACTGCATGGTGGGGGTCGGTTGCGCACCATGGCCGGGTTACATTTTGTCATCATCAATCTCGTGGGTTCAACCTTGTTTTTGTTTGCCGTAGGAACACTCTACGGGCTTTTGGGTACATTAAATATGGCTGATCTAGCGGTTAAAGTTGCCGATGTTGCTAGCGAGGATATTGCACTCATTCGTACGGCTGGCTTACTGTTGTTTGCCGTATTTGCTCTCAAAGCCGCTCTTTTGCCGCTTTATTTGTGGTTGCCTGCAGCTTATGCGCATACATCTGCTCCGGTTGCCGCTTTATTCGCCATCATGACCAAAGTTGGTGCGTACAGCATTCTGCGCATTTATACCTTGATCTTTGGCGAACAAGCCGGGCCGATTTCCAATTTGATTCAACCCTGGTTGTTACCCTTGGCTTTGGCAACACTCGTTGCAGGCGTACTGGGTGTTCTGGCAAGTACGCATTTGCGACAGCAGGTGGCCTATCTGGTGGTTGCATCGGTTGGTACACTGTTTATCGCTTTTGGCATCAACACGAGCGCCGGAATAGCGGCCGGATTGTATTATCTGCCACATTCCACCTTCGCTGCCGCCGCATTTTTTTTACTTGCTGATGGCATTGCCAATCGACGTGGCGAAATGGGCGATCGCTTTGAGCCGGGTTTGATCATGATGCATCAGCGAATAGTAGGTACACTCTTTTTTGTAGCGGCGGTTTTAGTGACAGGATTGCCTCCATTATCCGGTTTTGTAGGAAAATTCATGATTTTACAAGCGGCGCTATCACATACGGCTCTGCCATGGATAATGGCTATTGTATTAATAACCAGCTTATTTACTATCATTGCATTGGCGCGTAGCGGAAGTCTGCTTTTTTATCGAGCTCAAGCTCCGCAAGCGAGCCATGCTGCAACGGATACCCATGTTCAGCCTAGTATAGTGCCAGACATAAATGGCTTGGTGATTGCTACCTGTTTGCTTGCGCTATGTGTAGTTATAATGATCTGGGCGGGTGCAATTATCGAGTTTGTACAGGCAACATCAAATCAGTTGCTGCAACCTGATGATTATATTCAATCTGTGCTAGGTATTGAGAAATGACAGCCATGGCTCGTTTGCTACCTCATCCAATTTTATCCCCTACACTGACAGTTTTATGGTTATTGCTGGTTAACAGCATAACACCAGGGCAGATTGTTCTCGGTTTGTTGCTAGGTTGGATGATACCGTTATTAACCCAACGCTTTTGGCCGGAGGTTGTGACAATTCGTAAACCTTTTACTTTGTTGCGGTATATTGGGCTATTACTATTGGATATTATTATGGCCAATTTTACGGTAGCGCGATTAATTCTTGGCGATCTAGATCGGCTTAAGCCGGTTTTTATTCAATTACCATTAAGCGTGACATCTGATTTGGCTATCAGTTTATTGGCTAACAGCATCACATTGACACCAGGGACAGTATCGGCGCGATTGTCTGAAGATCGCAGATATTTGTTAATTCATGCACTCAATGAAGCTGATCCGGATACATTGATCGCAACAATTAAGCAACGCTATGAACGTCCATTACAGGAGATTTTTGAACAATGTTAGATCTCGTGATTAGTATTGCACTTGCATTAGTGGCCGCGGCCGTCGCTATGAGTTTCTGGCGACTGTTGCGCGGCCCCAGTTTGCCGGATCGGATTCTGGCACTGGATACTCTATATGTAAATGCCATTGCATTACTTATGCTGCTAGGAATTCATCTAGGTAGTGCGCTATTCTTTGAGGCAGCATTATTGATTGCTTTGATGGGTTTCATAGGCACTGTTGCATTATGCAAGTATTTATTGCGTGGCGATATTATCGAATAAACTATGTTGGAATATTTATTATCTTTTTTAATTTTGACTGGCGCTATCTTTACTTTCATTGGCTCATTAGGCTTGCTGCGGTTAAAGGATTTTTATATGCGCTTACATGGACCGACCAAGGCTACAACATTGGGTGTAGGGAGCCTGTTAATTGCATCGGCGGTATTTTTCAGTAACCGCGACGCCGGTTTCAGTCTGCACGAAATATTGATTACGCTGTTTCTTTTTATTACTGCGCCGGTAAGCGCACACTTACTTGCCAAGGCAGCATTACATCTGAATCTGCATTCGTTTGCGAAAATACCAATCAAATCAATAAAAGAAAAAGCAAGTAGTGACACAAGTATCAAACACTAAAAGGAAAGTCTTTTTTGCCAGATAAGCATGTATCACATAAACCGGTTTAATTAAAAAAACAGCAGTGATATATTTTATTCATCAAGCTTCTTATTCTGCGCGATTTTCTAGCATAAATTTTTCTTGCTAAATATATTCTTAATTATATAAATGCAAAAAATTGACTTTACTTAAAAATCCGTAAATATTATTTGAAATCAATTAGATATTCCAAGACTAATCAAGACGTTCAGAAATTTAGATAATTTTCGTTGTTCGCTGTTAGTATTGCTAGCTTGAAATTCAGGCATTTCATTCCTACTTGAATAAACAAGTAGATTGACAGGGAAGTTATAGTAAGTTTTAAGATTTGATTCTTTAGTACCTGCTATTATTCAATAATAAAGCCAACTGTTAATTCACGTCTACATTTATTAAGCAGGAAATCAAAAGGCTTGCTTGTAAGCTAAAATTACGGGGATAAACTGGTTTATTTCAAGATAAGAAAGATCCTCTATTTATATTAATATAACCCTAATGCTATTACATCTTTTTGAAGGAAACTATTAACAATGTTGACACATATACAACGCCTTGAAGCGGAGAGTATTCATATCATGCGGGAGGTAGTTGCAGAGTGCGAGCATCCGGTAATGCTCTATTCTATCGGCAAGGATAGCGCAGTGATGCTGCATCTGGCAGTAAAGGCGTTTTATCCCTCGAAACTACCTTTTCCATTACTGCATGTCGATACTACATGGAAATTCAAGGAAATGATTGAATTTCGTGACGTAATGGCAAAAAAATTGGGAGCTGATCTTATTGTTCATATTAACCCAGAGGGTGTTGCAAAAGGAATCAATCCTTTTACACATGGTTCGGCAATTCATACGGATATTTGGAAGACTGAGGGTTTAAAGCAGGCGTTGGATAAGCATGGTTTCGATGTCGCTTTCGGGGGAGCACGTCGCGATGAAGAAAAATCACGTGCAAAAGAGCGTATTTTTTCCATTCGATCTGCACAGCATCGTTGGGATCCCAAGTTACAGCGTCCTGAGTTGTGGCGGCTATATAATGCGCGCAAGAATCCGGGTGAGAGCATTCGAGTTTTTCCACTTTCCAATTGGACTGAGCTGGATATTTGGCAATACATTCATTTGAACAATATTCCTATTGTCCCATTGTATTATGCAAAGGAACGACCTGTTGTAGAACGTGATGGTACTCTAATTATGGTTGATGATGAGCGTTTGCCGCTAAGAGAAGGTGAGTCGCCGATGATGAAGAAAGTCCGCTTCCGTACATTGGGTTGTTATCCCTTAACTGGTGCGATTGAAAGTGAGGCAAGCTCTTTGGTGGATATTATTCAGGAAATGTTACTGGCGCGAACATCTGAGCGGCAGGGGCGATTAATCGATCACGATTCCACAGGTTCGATGGAGAAAAAGAAACAGGAGGGTTACTTCTAATGGCACACGTATCGGATTTAATTGCCGAAGATATCGAGTTGTATTTAAGAACGCATGAAAACAAAAGCATGCTTCGGTTCATCACTTGCGGCAGTGTTGATGATGGGAAAAGCACCTTAATTGGGCGCATGTTGTACGAATCCAAGATGCTATTTGAAGATCAATTGGCTCAATTAGAGGTAGATTCCAAGAAAGTCGGTACTCAGGCCGGTGATCTGGATTTCGCATTACTGGTCGACGGGCTTGCTGCGGAGCGCGAGCAGGGGATAACTATTGATGTCGCTTATCGTTTCTTTTCCACCGATAAGCGCAAGTTTATCGTCGCAGATACGCCGGGTCATGAGCAGTATACCCGCAATATGGTCACAGGAGCTTCAACTGCTGACGTAGCAGTCATTCTTATTGATGCACGCAAAGGCGTACTGACGCAGACACGGCGTCATAGTTATTTGGTTTCATTAATTGGTATCCAACATGTAGTGCTTGCAATCAACAAGCTGGACATGGTGGGATATTCAGAAGAAATTTTTCATCGAATCAATAGCGAATATCGTGAATTTGCAACAGAATTAGGGCTGAATAATATTGTAACTATCCCGATGTCAGCCCTCAAAGGCGATAATATTACTGCATTAAGCGAAAACACCCCTTGGTATCACGGCGAAACATTGATGGGGTTTCTGGAAAATGTACAAGTCGATGATACGAATGTCGAATCCGGAGTCTTTCGTATGCCGGTACAATGGGTCAATCGTCCCAATCTGGATTTTCGCGGTTATTCCGGTATGGTTGCACGTGGTAGTGTTAAGCCGGGTGATCTTATTCGTGTTTTACCTTCCGGCAGAGAAAGCCGCGTAACTCGCATTGTGACCAGCGATGGCGATTTAACCCAAGCAATTTCGGGGCAATCCGTTACATTGACATTAGCTGATGAAATCGATATTAGCCGTGGGGATATTTTAGCCGCAACTGATTCTTTGCCTGGTGTAGCAGATCAATTTGAAGCTACGATAGTGTGGATGGTTGATGAACCGATGCTACCCGGTCGGCCCTATTTGATGAAAATCGGGACAAAAACTGTTACTGCGAATGTTTCGGTACTGAAATATAAGGTTAACGTCAATACACTCGAACATATCGCTGTTACCAAGCTGGAACTCAATGAAATCGGTATTTGCAATCTCAGTACTGATCAGTTGATCGCTTTCGACCCGTATAAAGAAGATCATGATATCGGTGGGTTCATTCTCATTGATCGCCTAACTAATAATACGGTGGGCGCCGGCATGTTGCATTTTGCCTTGCGTAGGTCGCAGAATATTCACTGGCAAGCGATTAATATCAATAAGCAAGCGCATGCTGCCACAAAAAGACAGAAGCCATTTATTCTTTGGTTTACTGGCTTGTCCGGCAGCGGTAAATCAACCATTGCCAATTTGGTTGAGAAAAAACTCTATTCTCTTGGTAAGCATACCTATCTGTTGGATGGAGACAATGTACGCCATGGGCTTAATAAAGATCTTGGCTTCACCGATGCGGACCGGGTTGAAAATATCCGTCGCATTGCTGAGGTTGCTAAATTGATGGTCGATGCAGGACAGATTGTATTGGTGTCATTTATTTCACCTTTCCATTCTGAGCGCAGAATGGCCAGGGAATTGGTAGAGCAAGGTGAATTCTTTGAAGTATTTATTGATACCCCCATTCATGTCGCAGAAGAGCGCGATCCCAAAGGATTGTACAAAAAAATGCGCCGGGGTGAATTGAAGAACTTTACCGGAATTGATTCCCCTTACGAAGCGCCAGAGAATCCGGAAATTCATATTAATACAACGAAGCTTACTCCCGAGCAGGCTGTTGAACACATTGTCAATTATCTGATGCACATAGGTGCATTAAGTTAATACTTGTGTAGTCATTGTCCGTTGAATAAAAAATGAGAGTTAATTGTTTTTCATATGTTTTCATATAGGAAGCTATTCAAATGAATCGTTTTTATGTATTTAATGGTGACGCGGATGGCGTATGCGCATTACATCAACTCAGACTTGCGGATCCAACAGCCGCGAATCTGATAACCGGTGTTAAGCGGGATATCAAGCTGCTGGATCGAGTGGAAGCAAATCGCGGCGATCTTTTAACTGTGCTCGATATTTCTCTGGATAGTAATCGCAAAGGATTGATGCGGTTACTGGAGAAGGGAGTTAAGGTGGAATATTTTGATCATCATCATGCGGGAGAAATACCGCAGCACCCTAACTTGACTGCACATATCGATTTGTCCGCTGATGTCTGTACCAGTCTCCTGGTTGATCGGCACCTAAAAGGGAAATTTCATTTGTGGGCGATTACTGCCGCTTTTGGCGATAATCTTGTGCAAAAGGCTCGTCAACTCGGAATTGCCGCACAATTAACAGAAACTGAAATAGATCAGCTTGCACACTTGGGTGAATATCTAAACTACAATGGCTACGGGGATAATTTGCCTGATCTGCACTTTCATCCCGCTGCACTTTACGAAGAAATCAAACCTTATATTAGCCCATTTGATTTCATCGCCGAGTCGATTGCTTTTAGGAAGCTTTCTGCAGGATATCAGGATGATACGAGCCGGGCAGATTCATTGCAACCTTTGACAACCGATGAACGGTATGCTGCATATTTATTACCCGATGCGCCGTGGGCAAGACGGGTCAGCGGTATTTTTGCCAATAAATTGGCAAACACGCATCCGCAACGCGCACATGCCGTAATAACACCTAATCATTCGGGTACTTATACTGTAAGCGTGCGATCCTCCCTTGCAAATCCAAATGGTGCCGATGTATTGTGTTTGCAATTTGATACAGGAGGAGGACGAAAAGCCGCAGCGGGTATCAACCACTTACCGACAGGTTCATTGGAAAGTTTTATAACCAGCTTTAAACAGCATTTTTGCAGTTAATTCCGTGAAGTACGGGGAAATTTAGGCGAATCTCAATCCGACTAAATAAATCTATCATTTCTTGCCGAGGTTTATTGTCATGATTCTTGTCACCGGCGGTGCCGGGTATATCGGATCTCATACATGTGTTGAGCTGCTGAATGCCGGTTTTGATGTAACCGTGTTTGATAATTTTTGTAACAGTAAACCCGAGGCACTGGCGCGTGTAGCACAAATTGCCGGTAGAGAACCGGAATTAATTTCTGGCGACTGTCGCGATCGAGCTGCTTTAGTGGCCGCCATCAAGCAAAGCAAAGCTAGTGCAGTTATACATTTTGCTGGTCTTAAAGCTGTTGGGGAATCTGTCGCTCACCCCCTTTCATATTATGATAATAACGTAGTAGGTACATTGCGCCTCTTGGAAGCAATGCAGGAAAGTAACGTTAAAACCCTGGTATTCAGTTCTTCTGCGACAGTTTATGGTGATCCGGTTAAGTTACCATTGACGGAAGATCATCCTCTGGCTCCAACCAATCCCTATGGACGCAGTAAGTTGATGATTGAAGAGATATTACGGGATTTTCAGCACAGCGATCATTCATTCCGAATCGGCATATTGCGTTATTTTAATCCAGTAGGTGCGCATCCAAGTGGTTTAATCGGCGAAGATCCTCAGGGAATACCGAATAATTTGATGCCTTTTGTGGCTCAGGTTGCCGTAGGTCGTAGAGATATTCTAAGCATATGGGGTAACGATTATCCTACCGTCGATGGTACTGGGGTACGTGATTATATCCATGTCGTTGATTTGGCGCATGGTCATCTCAAAGCATTGGAAGCACTAGGCGCTTCATCACAAAGTGAACAAAAAAATAATCAATATTCGGAGTGTTTAACCGTAAATCTAGGCACCGGTCGAGGATATAGTGTATTAGAAGTTGTGCGCGCTTATGAACAGGCAAGCGGACGGTCTATTCCTTATCGAATTGCACCGCGACGTTCGGGTGATATTGCTTCTTGTTATGCGAATCCGGATCGTGCTTATGCGTTACTGGGCTGGCAAGCAAAACTTGGATTAGATGAAATGTGCACTAACAGCTGGCACTGGCAGAACACCAATCCCCATGGCTATTAAAATGAAACTGAAGCACTTTCCAATTTAATTTACTAAGAAATATTAAGGAGATATTGGATGAAAGCAATAAGAAAAGCTGTATTTCCTGTTGCAGGGTTAGGAACCCGTTTTTTACCGGCAACCAAAGCGAATCCCAAGGAAATGCTACCTATCGTTGATAAGCCATTAATCCAGTTTGCTGCAGAAGAAGCGGTTGCTGCAGGCATCGATGTGCTAATTTTCATTATTGGTCGTAATAAGAGCTCAATACCGGATCATTTTGACAAAGCTTTTGAGTTAGAAGCCAAGCTTGAGGAGGGCAAAAAGCAGGAAATGCTCAATGTAGTGCGCAATATTCTGCCGTCGCGTATTGATTGTGTTTATATCCGCCAGGCAGAAGCATTGGGATTGGGGCACGCTGTTTTATGTGCGCAATCTGTAGTTGGTGATGAGCCTTTTGCGGTATTGCTGGCAGATGATTTGATCAATGCAAATGAGCGATGCTGTTTGAGTCAGATGACCGATATTTATAATCAGAATCATTGTTCAATTTTGGGTATTGAACGGGTGCCACACGAAACGGTTAACCGCTACGGCATAATCGATAGCATGCCAATTTCAGATAAATTGTCCAAAGTAAATGCCATTGTTGAGAAACCAGCGGTTGATCAAGCACCTTCCAATCTTGCAGTTGTCGGACGTTATATTTTGACGCCACGAATTTTTAAACTTCTGGAGCAAACCGAGCGCGGCGCCGGTAATGAAATTCAACTTACGGATGGTATTGCAAAGCTGCTAAAAGAAGAATCTGTAATAGGTTATGAATTCCAAGGCAAGCGTTTTGATTGTGGCAGTAAGTCAGGTTATCTGCAGGCAACGGTAGAGTTTGCATTACAACACCCTGAACTTAAGGAAGAGTTTAAAACATACTTAACTGATTTAACAAAAGAATATTCCTGAGAACTTCTAACTATATACAGTAACTGAGATTCCCATATCAGATAATGCAGTCACGTGATTAAAGCTATGAGATTCCTGTAGAAACGTAAGGATTTCATATGCATTCACAATTCACACTACAGACATGACATATCAGACGAAGTATAGGGGCAGTTAGAGGCCATCTGCTTGGACGCCAAGGCGTTTGGGAGGATTGGCGAGAAGATAACCGCCAATTCCTCAATGCTGTATTCTGGATTATGGGCATGGGTGCGCCATGGCGGGACTTGCCGCCGGATTATGGCAATTGGAGCAATACGCACCGCCGCTTTATCAGCTGGTGCAACAAGGACATCCGGGAAAAATTACTGGAAGTGCTGATTGACGATCCGGATTACGAATGGCCGATGATCGATGCTAGTCATTACAAAGTTCATCCTCATGCTGCCGGAGTGAGGGGGAAATCAGGGCATGAGCCGCACAAGAAGGGGCTCAACACTAAGATACATCTGACTGTGGATGCGCGCATGGTATGCCTCAGAGTTTTTATTACACAAAGTACCATAGCGGATTGCACGCAAGCTGATCGCCTGATCGAAGTGTAATGGTCAACTAACTCTGGAATGTAAAACCTAGAGAATAGGCTTCAGTACATCTTGCTGTGCTGCATAGCGGTTATGCGAGGAAAAGGTTATTGTTTTTCAATAGGGTTGGCTTTTTCCAATTGATGACGAAATTCATCCAATTGTCGTATCAGTTCATCACTAAAAGATCTAATCTGGTTCTCAAAAAAGGGTACTTGCTGTTCCAGCTTCTTGTTAACGACATCACCAATTGCCCGCAGGCTATTAATAACCTCTCCGAAAGGCATAATTGAAAGGTTATTAAGGGTTTGTCGATAATCTACTTTCCATGCATCATTTTCTTTTAATAAAACAGTATCGAAAGACAAAATTTTATTACTTACGCTATTCTTCAATGCGATAACAGTGGCAACCTTTGCATTGGAGCCATCGATAACGATCATGCCAGTTTTTTCTAGTGATGCTCCCATAATATTTTCTTGTTTAACCACATGATCCTGGGTCTCGCGTGTCGCATATTTTCTGGCGGATTCGAGATCCCCATTCGCCATCGCCTTCCAGAATGTTGTAGTGGTTTGTTCGGGGCTTAATATTGTCTGACAGCCGCTGAATATCAATGATAGGCTCAGAATTAAAACCAATCTTGATAGCCTATGTTTTATGCAATTCAAGTTCAATGTCTGTAATAGGATGTTGTATTCAATCATTAGAAACTCCAAGATTACTCAAGCAACAATCTTTTGCTCAGGAAATATTCTTATAATTCAACTATATTAATAATTTCATTATTATGGAACATCGATTTGGCGAATATTAATCAGTACGACGGCAAAATATCTGTTCCATTTTATTTCTCCCAAGGATGAATCAGATATTTGTCTGATATGTGTCGTCAACGAAAGCTAGACAGATTTATCGAGAGTGTTTCCGAGTATAGTCATCGCGATCCATTTAGTTGCAACTTAGAGAATATACCATCAAGCACAGCTCTGCATAAGCTCGGTTCAAAGCTGAACATCAAATATTTTTTAATTTCTGGAAATTTCGAAGTAATAGATAACACTATAGATAAGAAAAGTTTTGTTGTGTTTTCAAATAAAAAAGGATTTTCACTATGCGATTTAAAGAGCTATTTGATAACTATAAGATCGGAAGCAAGATAATTATTGGCTTGGTCATGAGCTGCGCTTTTTCCGCGCAGGCTGCAAGCAATTTGCATACACAAGAACTAATGCAGCAGCTTGGAATTTTGCAGCAAGAGCTGGTAAATTTAGAACGAGGAAAAGTTGTTTCCTTTCAGGTTACTGAGAATGACAAGAAGGAATTGGCTGCCGGCGTCGCTATCTTTATTTCGTCAGCCCCCGCCGAGGTTGTTGAGTTCCTCAGAAATAAAGGCATGATATCGGTGGATACTGAAATTATTTCTCAATCGCTTATTTCGCCGCAAACGACACTCAGTTCTTTTAAAGAGTTAAATTTTAAATTGGATGAAAAAGATGAAGCGGATCTTTTAATTGCCAAACCGGGGGACACCTTTAATCTGTCCGCTCAAGAATTCAAGACCCTTCAAACCATAAAATCAGAATATCCTGATTTAATAACAGAAGTTTACAGGGAGATTTTATTCGAGCGGTGGCAGGGTTACCATAGAAAGGGTTTGAAGGGAATTGCCACTTATGATCGTGGTGCTGGCAGAGTTTCTGACCCTGGTAAGGAATTACGCACAGCGATGTTAAGCAACAAAGTGCTGTCCAAACATTTTCCTGAGCTTTATCAAGCTTGGCTTAATTATCCTGTCATCATGCCAGCTAATGCTGAAGAACGGTTTTTTTTGATTAATCGACAGGTTGAGAATCGTTCGACCGCCGTTTTGCTGCATCGCATTATATCGACTGAGAAAACTGGTGGGATAATTCTTTCCCGGCAGTTTTATGTGGGACATTCCTATAATTCAAACCAGTTTATTATTGGTTGCCTACCTTATCGCAATGGTTCATTGGTTTTCTACACGAATCGGACTTTTACCGATCAAGTGACAGGTTTTGGCAGTGGTTTGAAACACTCGATCGGACGCGAGCAAATGCGCCATAGAATGGAGAAACACTTAACAAATATAAAAAATGCTCTAAAATAAAAATACAGATCCTGAACTGCTTCAAAACAATCATAAGTATTCCCAGGATGTCTTCACAGTGAGCAAAATATCAATCGCGGAATTTAAGTTTTTAGATTACTATTTGTCTTAATGTTATTTGTATCCGGAATTATCTGCCATCTGTCCGGATCTCTCAGCGGCAACATATAAACACTCGCTCACAGATCAGCACCTTAAGATTTTTGGCTTGTTATTTTTTAACAATTCTTTTGAGTTCAGGAAGATAAATGCCTAATTTAATCAACAAACCAATTCATATTCTAGGAATTGGCGGTATTGGCGCAGCACTTGGCTGGGTGCTGGCACAGCAAGGTTATGTTGTGATTCTGGTGGACAGTGATCGCAGCAAGATAGCTGAAGGATCAAAACACGGTGTAACGGTAGTTGCATTGGGGACACAGATTGTTCCGTTTATTTTCTTTGATGATTGGATACCTCCGAAAGAAGGATTTATTTTACTTTGCACCAAAACCTACGACAATCCTAAGGTACTGGCTCGTTTGTCAAATGATGCTTTTCTGATTCCGGTGCAAAATGGTTTTGATCCCGATCTTGATCAACGTAACCATGCATGTGAAGGCATTGCCTCTTTTGTTTCGGAATGTCAGCGTGATCGTCCGATAACCCGAATTACCCGACCGGGTAGCCTGCACATTGGGGCGCGTCGGCCGATTTCTGATGGCGAGCATGTTGAGATCATGTCATTGGCTCTGGCTCTGGGAAAAGCCAAGTTATTTCCTGTTGAGTTGGTTAAGGACATACGGCCTTATAAGGCAACAAAGCTTATGTACAATGCTGCCATATCACCGCTTGCGGCTGCGGCTGGTGTGGATAACGGAGAACTGCTAAGCGATCAGTTGGCCAAACTGCTTTTCTTTACATTGCTGCAAGAGAATTATGCGATTCTTCAGAATGCCAAAATACCACTTGCCCGTATTGGTCCTTTTCACCCGGATACCGTGTCTTTAATTTTACGCACACCCGGATTGCCGGCAATGATGGCTGTATTCTTTCGTCCATCACTACGCGGTACCTATTGTTCCATGGCGCCCGATATTCATGTCGATCACGCACGTACTGAAATCGATGCATATACAGGTCACCTAATCCGGCTTGCCGGAGAGTTTCCTTGTCCCTTGAACCGTGCCGTGCTTGCACTCATCAATAAGATAACTTCTGAAGGTTTGAAACCAAAGTATCAACACTTGCAAAATTTGGCAGATCATTGGGCCGAGAGGATTGCGTCTTGATTTTAGTCACCGGTGGCGCTGGTTTTCTAGGTACGCATTTAGTCTCTCAATTACTGGATGCAGGGCAGTCAGTTCGTGTCCTGGAACGGCCGGGAGCTGGCGTTGATCATTTGCCGTTGAACCGGATCGAGTTGATCAGTGCTGATATTCGTGATGAGCACGCGGTTAAGAAAGCTACGCGTGATTGTGAGTATGTCTATCATCTGGCAGCAGATCCTAATCTCTGGCGCCGTGACCGGCGGGAATTCGATAGTATCAATCGTCTCGGCACGCTTTATGTTATGCGGGTTGCGCTTGAGAGTGGCGCTAAACGAGTATTGTATACCAGTACCGAAAGTATTCTGACATCCCGCAACCCTAATGGAGAAGCGGTTGAGACACTACGGCTCAAAGCAAGCGATATGGTTGGCCCGTATTGTCTGAGCAAGTTTCTTGCAGAGAAAGAAGTTTTTAAGATGGTGTCAGAAGGCGCTCCCATTGTGGTAGTCAGTCCCACTTTACCTGTAGGACCTGGGGATCGCTTGAAAACACCGCCAACGCGATTATCCTTAGCGTTTTGCAGGGGAGAGCTGCCAGCCTTCCTGGATTGCCAATTCAATCTCATTGATGCCAGAGATGTTGCGGCTGGCATGATTGCGGCGATGAAGAAAGGTAGAACGGGAATTCGTTATTTGCTGGGAGCGGAAAATCTCTTGCTTTCAGATTGGTTAAGCATTCTAAGCAAGGAAACGGGTCAACCCTTGCCGCGTTGGAGGGTTCCTTACCTGGTTGCCCTGCTTGCAGCGGGGATCAGTGAAGCATGGGCAGACCATGTCAGCGGAGAAATGCCGCTCGCCACGATAACCGGGGTGCGTTTGACTCGCCGCAGCATGTTTTTTGATCCCTCTGCCAGCTTGAATGAACTCGGATTGCAACCACGTTCAATAAAAACAGCGGCTCACGATGCCATAGCCTGGTATCGGTTGCAGGGTTGGCTCTAGCTGCGATAAAGAATTGTATCGATTAGGGTGTCGGCTATGGATCACGACAAATCCGAGTAATCAGGTCATCAATACAATAAACCAGACGTTTTCAAGCAACGGGCATGGTTTCCTGTCAGATCAACATGATAGTGAAAAAATTGCAGTATTATTTGCAGCGTTTAATCAATCAAATCAAATTAATAAGATCGAGGATATTTCTAATATTTGATCGCATCGCTAAGTCAGGCTCTCGGTTTCTCGCAGGCCGTTTGTATATCCGAATTTGGATAATTAACCTGCTGGTATTCGTTCATCTGAATCCCGGCATTGCTGCAGTGCAGGAGGTGCAGAATTCGACCAAAGATTCGGCAGTGATTATCTTATCGGCGCCTGATCGTATTAAAAAATTTCTTGTTAAATACCTGAAGCTTCCATCAGAACCGTTTGCGGATGCGGCTGCTGAAGAAATCTTTTTGTACCGTGTACAAAAAGAAATCCGCGATTTATTAGCCACCGAGGGTTATTTTTCCCCATCGATTTCAGTGTTGCGGCAAATTCAGGATGATGTTGCCATACCCGAAATCAAAATTGATCCCGGTGTATTGACGCGTGTCGGGAGTGCTTTGATTACATTTCGAGGAGAAGTTGCTCGTGAGGATGGCAAATATTTGGAACGCATCGAACAGTACCGCGCTGCATGGTCGTTGAAAACGGGTTTACCCTTTCGCTCTTCCGAATGGGAAAAAGCAAAAGCTGCTTTGTTATCCGATGTAACTCAAGAAGAATTTGCTGCTGCGCATATTGTGAGCAGTAAAGCCACTGTTAATCCTGATAATGCGCGTGCTGACCTTTCAATCATCATCGATTCCGGGCCTGTTTTTTATTTAGGTGAAATACAAATCACCGGATTGGAGCGATTTGATCCCGCATTGATCACCAACCTGGCTCCTTTTAAGACGGGTGACGTTTACCGACGGGATGTATTGCATCTTTATCAAATCACGCTGCAGAAAGGTCCACAATTTAGCTCCGTTTCGGTTAGTGTTACGCCGGATGTTGCGCAGCATCAATCCGTTCCCGTTCAGGTCATGTTGACAGAAGCATTATCGCAGCGTTTTGCCTTTGGTGCCGGCTACAGTTCAAATAATGGCGCTCGGGGAGAGATCAATTATCGCAATCATGATTTCTTGGATCGCGCCTGGAATTTAACCAGCATGCTGCGCCTGGAACAAAAGCGCCAAACTTTTTTTGCCGGCATTGATACTTTGCCTGATCAGAACAATGTCAATTATTCATTGGGTGCCAGTCTACAAATGACTGATATAGAGAATTTGAAAACGACTGAAGAAAAAGTCGGTATAACACGAAATTACCAAACCCAAAAAATTCAAATGCATTTGGGTTTGAATTGGCATCATGAAAGCAAGAAACCTGCCGGTGCGATTAACCAGATTAATGAGGCACTCGTCCTCGATTGGCGTTGGAGGCGTCAAGTTGTAGATGATCCGATTAATATCCGGCGTGGTGACGTAACAGAGCTGCGTATCGGCGGTGGCAGTCAGATGTTTCTGTCGGATCAGGATTTTCTTCGTACTTATGCGCGACATCAGACTTGGTGGCCCGTCGGCTCTCAGGATGTCTTTTTTTTGCGCGCGGAGGTTGGTTATACGTTTGCCGCTTCGCGCTTTGGTATTCCACAGGAATATCTATTTCGTGCCGGTGGCATTCACTCGCTGCGCGGATATGATTTTAAAGGTATAGGCGTACAAGAAGGTAATGCAGTCGTGGGCGGGCTGGTCATGGTAACAGGCACCGCTGAATACACGCATTGGTTAACGCAGCAATGGGGCGTTGCCGCTTTTGCCGATATTGGTGGTGCCGAGGATCGATGGCAAAAGATACATCCTTTTTTAGGTTATGGCGCCGGTATCCGCTGGCGCAGCCCGGCGGGTCCGATCGCGCTTGACTTGGCCCGGGGGCACGAAACCGGTTCGCTACGCGTGCACTTTTCAATGGCTGTGGCATTCTGAGTTGCGACTATGATAAATCCATCCGTTGATAATCCGCTGCCAGGAAATCGCCCACGTCGATTCAGATGGCTTGCGGGTTTGATATCGTTAATGTTGATTTGCGTTTTACTTGCCGGATATTGGCTTGTGAATAGTCAATCAGGGGTGCAATGGGCTTTTTCTGTCGTGCATCGATTGAGTTCTGGGACGATTCATTTTGCTGGCGTGCAAGGGGCATTGCATGATCTACGAATTGAGAATATTTATTTTGCCGGTGATGAATTTGAGTTTGAGGGGCAAAATATCCGCATTGTTTGGAACCTGGGTAAATTGTTTTACAAGCAGATCGCAATTGATCAATTGACAGCGGAAACAGTAAAAATTCATCATTTGGCTTCGGCAGAAGATACTCCGCGCGGCACATTACCTGAAAGTTTGAATCTTCCCTTGGCGTTGTCGATTCATGCATTGACTATTGATTCGATGTATCTGATGGCGGCAGAAAATAAGAACGCCGAACCTATCATAACTAACCTTGCGCTGGCACTGGAAAGTGATGGCCATATGCATCAACTGAAATCTCTCAATTTTTACACTCCGTGGGGTTCTGTCACCGCATCGGCGGAATTTAACGGCAGCTCCCCGTTTGATTTATCAGCGCAAATTGAATTATCGAGTGTTGATCCATGGGGTGATGCGCAGATGCTGATCACGGGCAACCTGGAGCACATGAAGATTCAAGCCAGCACGGTGCAATCCACGATTGTTGGAGATTTGCAGCTGCAATTACATCCTTTTATAGACAATCCTGTGGCGCAACTGGATGCCAATATCGAACGACTGAATCCTGCCAGTTTTATAGCTGTGGCACCCCAAGCCAGTCTTTCGCTATCCGCGCATTTTGTGCAAAATGACTCCGGGCAACTGGAAGGCAAGGTGCGAATTGAGAACCATGAGGCTGCTCCATACGATGCTGGTGGCCTTCCTTTATCTTTATTCAGCACGCAGGCATGGATTACTTCTGAGTCTTTGAAATTGCAGGATATTGACATGCAAATGGATGGTGATGGATTGCTTCGCGGTGATTTAATTTGGCATTGGGATGAGCAGTTCGGATCAACCAATATACGGGTCGAACGATTAAATCCATATCATATCGATAACCGTTTGCAAGCGGCGCAAGTTTCCGGACAAATCCAATGGTCCGGCAATGTGCAAACACAGTCTGCGCGTATTCATCTCAAGGATAAATCGATCAATTTGGCAGCGGTGATTGTGAGATCCGGTGAGAATGTCGCGCTTGAACAATTGAATTTGCAACGCAACCAATCACAGTTTACCGGGCACGGCACGCTTACGCTTGATCATGACCAATTATTCGAGCTGTCAGGCCGGTTGGCAAATTTTAATATTGCGGATTTTGTCCGAACAGTGGATTCAAATCTGAATGCGGTTCTTCACATATCCGGGCAATTGTCGCCACACGTATCTGGTGCCTTAAAGTACACAATTCAAAATAGCCGATTAGCGAAATCCCCGGTAAGCGGGTCTGGTGAAATCGCTTTTAACGGCCTTAATGCGTTCGATGGAAAAGCGGGATTAAAAGCGGGATCCAATCATCTGGAGGTGCAGGGCAGTATGGGTGCAAAGAGGAATGCATTTCATCTGCGCCTTAAAGCACCGGATTTGGCGCAATTGGGATTCGGATTGGCGGGTGATTTACAAGCGAACGTGAACTTTACCGGTAGCTTTGATGCACCCGGCCTTGATCTGAAACTTGCAAGCACGCGCTTGTATTTACCGGACAATCGAAGTGTGTCTGGAGTTACTGTAGATGCGAATCTGCACAATGAGGACATTTCTCTGGAAGCTTCGATTGAGCATTATGATGCGCATGAGAAAATTGCAATCAAGAAGCTGAGGATCGATACTCAGGGGAAAATTTCGAACCATATCTTATCAGTTAAAGCGCAGATCAATGAGGATATTACTTTCCGGTTAGCAGCAGCGGGCGGAGTAAGTCCTAAAAAAATCTTGCAATCATTGCGCTGGACTGGTCAATTTACTGAAATTGCGGCCACCGGAAAAATGCCAGTGCGCTTGCTATCCCCTGCGGCATTCTCAGTCAGTGCCCAATCGATTTCTTTAGGTCAGGCTAGATTTTCCATATCAGGCGGATTTGCCAATATTGATCAATTGCGTTGGTCACCGAGGGACTGGAAAACTCAGGGCGACTTTTCCGGTATTGCTCTACTTCCTGGTTCGCAGCAAGTATCCAATCAATCTCCCCTGCAATTGGGTGGTCACTGGAATTTTGTTTCTACCCAGCAATTAATGGGCAATCTGAAAATTTTTCAGGAGCAGGGTGATTGGTATCTGCCCGGCGAAGTGCCGCAGCCATTGGGTATGAAGAAATTACAGTTGATGGTGATCGCCGAGCGCGGAAAATTAATCAGTGAATTCAACTTATTCAGTCAATCTATCGGCTCCGTCACAGTTGATCTGACCATGCCGATCAAGCAGTCCGATTCCAACTGGTCGATTTCCCGTGAGTCAGCATTGCATGGTAAGGTCAACGTAGATATCAATACCTTTAACTGGCTGAATACCCTGCTTGACGGCAGCATGAGTGCCGAGGGACAGATTCAGGCTCATGTCGATATTCAAGGTACGTTGCAGCAGCCGGATTTCAGTGGAACAGTTTCCGGTAGTCAATTGAGTGTGGTATTACTGGATCAGGGAATCAATTTACAGCAAGGTACGATGACGGCAAAATTCCATCAAACGGATTTAAAAATTGATCGGCTCCATTTTGTCACACCCCATGAGGTACCTCCGGATAAGCGCTTGTTTGGCGATTTCGAATCGGATGACATGAGGGGATCGTTAACTATTGCCGGCGATATCGGACTTGCCGGTAATGAAAGCCGGATGAATTTCACAATTCATCAATTGCCGCTGGCGCATAAAGCTGAATATTGGGTCATTGCGTCCGGTTCTGGAGAAATCCGATTTCAGCATCATCGCCTGAATGTGAAAGGGGATTTATGGGCCGATGCGGGCTTATTGTTGCAACCACCGGAAGGTCGGCCGGAATTGGCGGAAGATATTGTTTTTGTAAATGCTCCAGAGCAGCTTGGGCAAAATTTGTCGTTGCTTTTAAACATGAGCCTCAATTTAGGCGAAAGATTCCATATTCGCGTGGCCGGTCTGGAAGGCCGTCTTACCGGTCAATTGCAGGCGCAAAGCGATGAAAATAATAAATTGAAGCTCAATGGTACCATTGCGGCGCAAGATACTTCGTTTAAGGCATACGGTCAAAACCTTTCGGTTAAACGTGGAATTGTCAGCTTTCAAGGTCCTTTGGATGATCCGGAATTAAATATTCTGGCGCTACGGGAAAATTTGGCGGTTGAAGCCGGCGTTGAAATTATGGGCTCGGTGCGTTATCCGCGTGTGAAGCTTATATCAACTCCGGATGTTCCTGATACTGAAAAGCTCTCCTGGATCGTGTTGGGAAGAAAACCAGATGCAAGCGGTTTGGATACATCCGTGTTGTTAGCGGCTGCCGGATCGATATTAGGCGGTCAATCCGGAGGAGGTATTACAGAAAAAATCAGTGCTGCTCTGGGGGTTGATGAAATCTCATTTAGACAGGCCGGTATCGGCAGTTCATTGACCGGGCAAATTGGTGTGGTCGGAAAACGTCTATCGTCGCGTGCGTACCTGAGCTATGAGCGTGGTCTGACAGCAACGACAATGGGCATCACAAAACTGACTTACACGCTTACGCCAAAAGTGACTATTGTCACTCAAGCAGGTGAAGACAGCGCGGCTGATCTGTTTTATACGATTCAGTTTGATTGAATGAGTGGACGAATATCGATTTTTACTCCTGAATTCTGTTTTTTTGCTACGCCCTTAAATATTCACATTAATTTTTTATCATTCACCCGGTTGCAAAGTGACTGATATATCGATAGTCGCGTTTTTTCGCAATACCGTGATCTTGATGGTGTCGCCGACTTTATAGTTATCGATGCGGGAAAGTAACTTATCTACTGAATCGATAGGCTTGTCCTCAACCGCCACAATAATATCCTTTGCGATGATGTTACCTTCAGGCGTGATCGTTGCGCCCTGAAGTCCGGCTGTATCTGCTGCGGATCCGGGGCTGATGCTCAAAATAACCACTCCGGTGACTTTCAGGTGTTGAGTCAGGCGATCATTGAGCTTGCTGTCGACTGTGATGCCCATAGCCGGACGAATATATTTACCTCGGCTGATGATTTGCGGAACCACGCGATTGACAGTATCGACCGGTACAGCAAAACCAATCCCGGCACTGGCACCGCTGGGACTGTAGATGGCGGTATTAATGCCAATCAGGCGGCCTGCCGAATCCAGCAGAGGCCCGCCGGAATTACCTGGATTGATGGCAGCATCGGTTTGAATCAGATTATCAATGGTGCGGCCGTCACCGCCCGGGAGTGATCGATCCAGTGCCGAAACAATGCCGGTCGTCAATGTCCAGTCCAAGCCAAAGGGGTTGCCGATGGCGAATACTTTTTGCCCGACTTTGAGGTCATGGCTGGTACCCAAGGGAACCGGGGTCGGTCTTTGGAAGCCGATACCGATTCGCAACACTGCAATATCGTGCGTCGGACTCGCGCCTACGAGTGAAGCCCTATAATCACGCCCATCGGTCAAGCGTACGGTAGCTTCGCTGGCACCTTTGATCACATGGAGATTGGTAATGATGTGGCCGTGGTCATCCCAAATAAAACCTGAGCCGGTTCCGCTCGGAACGGAGAAGATATTACGCGTCCATGCATCCATAACGCGTTGGCGGGTAGTGATAAATACCACTGAAGCACGCGAATTTTCAAATAATTCAATTGTGCTTTTCTCGTCTTCAGCCAGATTGCCGCGTGCTTGGACTATTCGTGGTTCAGCGCCTTCAAGTCTATCATCAGCGGAAAAATAACCCGGCTGAAGCATATTCGGAAAATAATGGTAAAGAAAGCTGTGAAAAAAAAGTACCAGCAATACGACAGCCAATGATATAGAGATAAAGCGGGGTAGCGTGGGCATGGATGATTGTTCCTGTGGTTTTATTATTTATATCATTGGATTGTGGATTTTGCCCAACGTATTATGTCTTGTTCATTCATCGCGCCGGATTCACGGGCAATTTCTTTGCCATTTTTAAATAGCGCCAACGTCGGAATACTGCGAATTTGGTAATGAGCTGCCAGACTTTGTTCTTCTTCGGTATTTACTTTGGCGAGACGCATTCCCGGTTCAAGAGTGGCAGCTGCCTTAACAAAAGCCGGAGCCATTATACGGCACGGGCCGCACCACGGCGCCCAGAAATCGATCAGCACCGGAATATCATTATTGGAAATATGCCGGTTAAAGTGATTTTTTGTCAGTTCAACCGGGAGTGCGGTAAACAATACTTGATGACAGGCGCCACATTTTGGTGCCGCACTCAGACGATCTGCCGGTACACGATTGGTCGCATGGCAGTGCGGGCACACGATATGTAAGGACATGAGCGGTTTTCCTTGCTAATTTGATAATGTATAAATTAATTACTAGTTCTCGTTCAGTTCGGATGCGTTCAAACGAGTGCGTAGCGATTCAACTTCTTCGATCAGATCGGCAACCAGACCGGCTAATTCGGGGTTGCATTCAAAATCCCGTTCAATTGCAACCATCCGCCTAACACGTAAGAAGCTATGACTATCAAATATCCATACATCCGGATCCGCATTGATGAAATCTTTATCGGGCAATAAACCCCACTGAACATGTTCAATAATCCATTCCCGGCTAACCCGGCAGCTTCGCGCCAAATCATCCAAACTGAGCATGGTGTCTTCGAGTAAGACGGCATCGATTTCTTGCAACATAGTTTTTAGACTCCAAGATTTTGGCGCGGATTAAACGCGAGTTCATGCGCCATGGTTTGGTAAAATTTTCGTGCCTTTTCTGTTGCAGCGGATGGTAGCACGACCTCCAGCACTAAATATAAATCACCGGGTGTGGCCGCTGGAATACCACGGCCTTTTAAGCGCAATTTGCGGCCGGATTGGGAATTCTCCGGTACCCGCACATCGACCAGGCCATCGGGCACCGGTATCTTGACTGTGGCACCCAATGCAGCTTCCCACGGAGCGACAGGTAATGCGGCATAAATATCTTTGTTTTCGATCCGGTAGCGGTAGTGCGGTTTAAAATGAACTTCCAGAAACAAATCTCCGGAGACTTCTCCCGCATGACCCGGACCGCCTTGTCCGGCGAGGCGGATTACTTTTCCGGCATGCACCCCTTTGGGAATGCGTACATTTAACGTATGCTCAACAAGTATGGTGCGTCCTTGATGATCGAGCTTGGGCATGCGCAGTGTCAGGCTGCGCGTTGTGCCATGATAGCTGTCTTCCAGGTCAAGCATGATCTTTGCGTGATGATCTTCACCACGCATGTGGTGTGTGTGCCGGGGATCCGCTCTCATTTGATTTCTAAATAATTGTGAAAAGAAATCGCTGAAATCCGCTGTCTGCGCATCACTAAACCCCTGTCCTGTGAATTCAAAACCCGCATCCCAACCAGGGGGCGGTTGAAAATCACTGCCAGCCTGGAATCCCTGTCGTTCCAATTGATCATAAGCGGCGCGTTTCTCCGGATCAGACAGTACTGTATAAGCTTCATTGATTTCTTTCATTTTTTTCTCGGCGTCCACTTCTTTGGAAACGTCGGGATGATATTTGCGCGCTAAGCGACGAAATGCTTTCTTGATCTCATCCGCTGCGGCATCGCGCGAAATGTCGAGCGTTTTATAATAATTCTTGAATTCCAAGTCAATTCTCCCGGTTCGGTGCAATGTTTACTTCATAAATATTATTAGGGCTGCTTTGAGCTAAATAAAGATGTTTTAGCCGTGGAAAAACGTCTCACTGAGCTTACTTGGTGATAACTTATAAAGCAACCAAAATACATGTAATCAATAGATTGACTCTACATTAGCAGGGATTAACAAAAATCTGTGAATTATCATGGCAGTAAAGAGTGCGGAAGGCATCGTGGCGGACGGATTGAAGCGATGAAGAAGCGGTTGGAATGAGGGTCGCGCTATCTCAAATGATTATGATTTTGAAGCGTAATAACAATTTGATGAATTAAATTATCTGCAAAATTTGAATGTTATATGTGATTAATAGATAGTGTCATCAACCTCAGAATTTAGATATCTTTTCCCGAGGTTGAGCTCGAACATCTCTGAATATGCCGCGATTTTATTTTTTCAGAGCATCACATTGATCAAGAAATGCTTGCCGCGCTGCTTCATTGTCCTTCAAATCCGCAAGCGAGGACTCCAATCCTTTCCCTGCGCAATTTACCGCATTGGCTTCGGGTACTCCGCCACAACCGATCAGAGAGAAACAAAGACCAATCATGCAAGCGGCGCTATATTTTTTAAAATTCATCTAAAATCTTCCTCTATAAAATATACATTAGGGTTAATGGGTGATACTCGATCTCTCAATCGTTTGATGTCGGTTCGGCTACACGAACCGAGCCGCGTATTTTACCCTAATCCATGCTTTTTGTATTTCTACTGTATTTTAACCCGACCAAAGTCTATCGAGAGTGCCTCAAATTTGCTCGTGAATTTATAGCTTTGTCCGATGTGTGCCGTGCATCATGCCTGCGGTTTGATGTGCGCGGCAATTTAAAAAGCCAAACCAAAATATGCTAATCTAGTTTCATATCTGTATACTTCGTAATATTTTGAGAGATTTCTATCGACGATAAGCAATATTCAAACCCACTGGAGCCGGCCAATGAAGTTTTCAATTTACCGCTATGATCCCGATAAAGATGAGAAACCATACATGCAGGATTACGACGTACAGTTGGCTGCGACGGATAAAATGCTATTGGATGCATTGTTGCGAATCAAGTCGATTGATGATAGTTTGAGTCTACGCCGCTCCTGCCGTGAAGGTGTGTGCGGATCGGACGCAATGAATATCAACGGACGTAATGGATTGGCGTGCATAACACCGCTTAAGAGTCTGAAAGATCCGGTTGAAATACGTCCGTTACCTGGATTACCGGTGATTCGTGACTTGATCGTGGATATGACGCAATTTTTCCAGCAATACCATTCGATCAAGCCTTATTTGATCAATAATGATCCGCCGCCTGAAACGGAACGGTTACAGTCGCCGGAAGAAAGGGCTGCATTGGATGGTGTCTATGAGTGCATTTTATGTGCTTGCTGCACTACTTCCTGTCCTTCCTTTTGGTGGAATCCGGATAAATTTGTCGGGCCGGCGGGATTATTGCAAGCCTATCGTTTTCTAGCCGATAGCCGCGATCAAGCAACGGCCGAGCGCTTAGATAATTTGGAAGATCCTTATCGGCTGTTTCGCTGTCATTCCATCATGAATTGTGTTGATGCATGCCCTAAAGGTTTGAATCCAACCCAGGCAATCGGCAAAATCAAAGACATGATGGTTAAGAGAATGGTATGAAAGAATTCGAGCGTGCACGCTGGCGCTGTCGGCGTGGTATGCTTGAACTGGATATCGTGCTGCAACGGTTCATGGAGCAAAATTACCGCCAGCTTGACGAAACGGGATTGCTGCAATTTGAACGATTACTGGCATTACCGGATAATAATTTATGGGATCTGATCAGCGGAAAGCAAGTCAATTATGACACGCAGTGGCGGCCGGTATTGGAATTGCTGCAGAAGAGCTAGATCTGGGTGTTCTTATCAACACCATTAATCCGTTAACAATGCATACTGATTTAATATTGCAATTTGTGGAGATGTAATATGGCACAAGAAGGCAAAGCGACTCTGAATTTGAATAACGGTAGCGACCCTATTGAGCTGCCGGTTTTATCCGGGACTATGGGTCCGGATGTGATTGATATTCGTAAGTTGCACGCACAGAGTGGCTTGTTTACTTATGATCCCGGTTTTTTGTCAACCGCCAGTAATAATTCCGCGATTACTTTTATTGATGGCGATAAAGGAATTTTGCTGTATCGTGGCTATCCGATTGAGCAATTGGCGCTGCATTGTGATTTTATCGATGTATGTTATCTGCTGTTGCAGGGTGAATTGCCAACATCTGAACAGAAAACGGAGTTTGATAGCAAAATAAAAACCCATTCGATGCTGCATGAGCAACTGGTACGGTTTTATAGCGGGTTTCGTCGCGATGCTCATCCCATGGCGGTGATGGTCGGAGTAGTCGGCGCTTTATCGGCATTTTATCACGACGCTTTGAATATTTCCGATCCGTTGCATCGCGAACAATCCGCATTACGGTTGATTGCAAAATTGCCGACGATTACTGCGATGGCATATAAGTACAACATTGGACAACCATTTGTTTATCCGCAAAATAACTTGAGCTATGCTGAGAATTTTTTGCACATGATGTTTTCTGTTCCGACAGAAAAATATGAGGCCAATCCGGTGATTGTGCGTGCATTGGACCGGATATTGATTCTGCATGCGGATCATGAGCAGAATGCTTCCACTTCGACTGTACGCTTAGCGGGATCTAGCGGCGCTAACCCATTTGCTTGTGTTTCTGCCGGTATTTCCTGCCTATGGGGACCGGCGCATGGTGGAGCAAACGAAGCTTGCTTGCATATGCTGGAGGAAATCGGGGATGTTTCGCGCATTGATGAATTTATTCAACGCGCAAAAAATAAAGAGGATAACTATCGGCTGATGGGTTTTGGTCATCGCGTCTATAAAAATATGGACCCGCGGGCAAAGCTGATGCGTGAAACTTGCCATGAAGTTTTGAATGAATTAGGTTTACAGAATGATCGTTTATTCAAACTTGCGCTGCAACTCGAAAAAATTGCATTGGAAGACGATTATTTCATTTCGCGTAAGCTCTATCCTAACGTTGATTTTTATTCCGGCATTGTGCAGCGCGCATTAGGTATTCCAACCAGTATGTTTACCGCGATTTTTGCGATGGCAAGAACAGTTGGCTGGGTAGCGCAATGGAGCGAGATGGTCTCAGATCCGGATTATAAAATCGGGCGCCCTCGTCAACTCTATACCGGTGCAGCCATGCGGGATATTGCCAGCTCGTTTTCTCAAAAATAGCCATCCTTGATAAAAGCTGCCATTTTATGAACAAGCCGTTGATGGAAGAAACTCTTTTGTCTGGAACTAACGCAAGTTTTATAGAAGCGGTTTATGAGGAATATTTGCATAACCCTAACTCTGTCGCATTGGTCTGGCGTGAATACTTCGATAAATGGGCCAGGCAGCCGGATTCTATTGCCGGTAAATCATCAGTGAACAGCGTTGCCATTGCTCCGGTCACAAAATCTTCCGGCTTAGAAATTCAAGCCGCGCTCCCGGAAGTGATGCCAATTGATTCTGATGACCGTAAGCAAGTGGCCGTACTGCAACTGATCAACATGTATCGAAGTCTCGGATTGAATCAAGCCAATCTTGATCCTCTCGGACTCAAACAACAATTGACCATCCCCGAATTAAATCCGGCGCATTTTGGGTTTACCGATGCGGATATGGATAAAGTATTTAATACCGGTTCATTAGTCGGGCCTGATCATGCTGCGTTACGTGAAATTTTGCAAATCCTGCGCGAGACATACTGCGGCTCGATTGGTGCCGAATATATGTATATTTCATCAGTCGAACAGAAACGCTGGATACAGGCTCGACTAGAAGGACAGCGTTCCAATCCGGATTTCTCCATTGAAGTCAAGCATCATATTCTTGAACGACTCACAGCGGCAGAGGGACTGGAGAATTATCTGCATACCCGCTATGTAGGGCAGAAGCGTTTTTCGGGAGAAGGTAATGAGAGCCTGATTCCACTGTTGGATAGCTTGATTCATCGTGCGGGGAAAGCGGGCATTCAGCAAATTGTAATGGGAATGGCGCACCGTGCTCGGCTCAATGTGCTGGTAAATACTCTGGGGAAAATGCCCGCCGATTTGTTTCGCGAATTTGAAGAAAAACAACCGCAACACTTGCCATCAGGCGATGTGAAATATCACCAGGGTTTTTCTTCCGCTATTAAAACATCAGAAGGTATTGTGCGCTTGGCATTGGCTTTTAATCCTTCGCATCTGGAAATTGTTAATCCGGTTGTCGAGGGCTCGGTGCGTGCCCGTCAACATCTATTAAACGATAAGCTGGGGGATCGCGTATTGCCTGTATTGATTCATGGCGATGCGGCGTTTGCTGGACAGGGTGTAGTAATGGAAACGTTGAACTTGTCTCAAACTCGCGGGTATGGCACTGGTGGGACGGTGCATATCATCATTAATAACCAGATCGGATTTACCACTTCAGATCCGCGTGATAGCCGTTCCACGTTGTACTGCACCGATGTCGTCAAAATGATTGAAGCGCCGATTTTTCATGTCAATGGTGATGATCCGGAAGCGGTCGTGATGGTGACTGAATTGGCGTTTGATTTCCGTATGCGGTTTCATAAGGATGTCGTGATCGATATGGTGTGTTTCCGTCGCCTCGGCCACAATGAGCAGGATGAGCCGATGGTGACGCAACCTAAAATGTACCGGATCATTAACCAGCACAACGGTACACGCAAGTGCTACGCCGATAAACTGATTGCCGAGGGCATAATCCGACCGGAAGAGGCGGATAATCTTATTAAATCTTATCGTGATGCGATGGATGAAGGTGTGAATCCTAATAAGGCTGTTTGTTATGATTATAAATCTCCGTATTCCATCAACTGGGAACCTTTTTTAAAACCATTTAAATGGAATAAGCGCATTAGAGCCGGTGTTGCGATACAAACGCTGAAACAGCTTGCCATAAGGTTGACGGATATTCCTGAAGGGTTCAAGCTGCATTCGCGCGTGGAAAAGATCATTGCGGATCGGAGCCTGATGGGTAAGGGTGAGTTGCCTCTGGATTGGGGAATGGCGGAGAACCTGGCTTACGCCACCCTGCTGAAGGAAGGGTATCCGGTAAGATTGTCCGGTCAGGATTCCGGTCGTGGTACATTCTTTCACCGTCACGCTGTATTGCATGATCAGGTAGCAGCGGATCAGAACGAACGTATTTATGTGCCATTACGACATCTTTATCCCGAGCAACCGGATTTTGTCGTGATTGATTCAATGCTATCGGAGGAGGCGGTGCTGGGGTTTGAGTATGGTTATGCAACGACGCAGCCCAATGAATTGATAATCTGGGAGGCGCAGTTTGGTGATTTTGCCAATGGCGCGCAGGTGGTAATCGATCAATTTATCGCCTCGGGTGAAGCTAAGTGGGGGCGAGTGTGTGGTTTGGTGATGATGTTGCCGCACGGCTATGAAGGACAGGGCCCCGAGCATTCTTCCGCTCGGTTGGAACGTTTCTTGCAGTTATGCGCGGACTATAATATTCAGGTTTGCATACCTTCAACGCCGGCACAAATGTATCATTTGCTTCGTCGGCAAATGATCAGACCGATACGCAAACCGTTGATCATCATGAGCCCCAAGAGTATGTTGCGTCATAAAGAATCGGTGTCGAGCCTGGATGAGCTGGCGCATGGATATTTTTACCCGGTTATTTCCGAAGCCGATAGCCTGGATCCAAGAACCATCAGGAGAATTATTGTTTGTAGTGGGAAAATATACTATGAATTATTGGCTTACCGTAAAGAACAACGCATCAAAGACATGGCAATTATTCGATTGGAACAATTATATCCATTCCCGCACGAGGAATTTCAAGCTGAGATTGATCGCTTTTGCAAGGCCAAGGAGGTCATTTGGTGTCAGGAAGAACCAGGCAACCAGGGAGCATGGCATCGCATTCAACATTATCTTCTGCGCCATATGCGATCCGATCAAGTGTTGGGTTATGCACTGCGTGCTTCTGCAGCCTCACCGGCCGTTGGTTATATGGCAAGGCATAAATTTACGCAGAATGAATTAATTGTGGCAGCATTCAGGGATAAAATATAAAAAGAGGGCACCATGTTAGTTGAAGTCAAAGTACCCGTGTTATCTGAATCTGTAGCTGATGCTACACTCATTTCCTGGCATAAAAAAACAGGAGATCAAGTCAATCGATCGGAAAACTTGATCGATATAGAAACCGACAAGGTCGTGCTGGAATTACCTGCTCCTAGTGCGGGTGTATTGACCAAAGTGCTGAAAAATGATGGGGCTACCGTTATCAGCGGTGAAGTGATTGCAATGATTGAAACCGAGGCTACTGGAGTTGCCGACGTTCAACCGCCTCAACCGGATAGTCAGTCGGTTACCGTCACTGAAAAAGAAACATCAATTGCTGCCGAGAAAAATACAGAAAATTCTGATATTGAAGATAGCAATCAAGCAATACCCATGTTGATGCCGGCGGCGCGTAAACTAGCGGAAGAAAACAATTTGAAAACTACGGAAACTTCTGCAATTAAAGGCAGTGGTTTGGGAGGGCGTATAATCAAGGAGGATGTGCAAGCCTATATGGACCGAAAATCCAGCACATCCCTAGAAATTGAATCCGAACCTGAAGCCACCATTACATCTAAGGCTGGGAGGCGTACTGAACGCAGAGTCACCATGTCACGGCTGCGGCAACGTATTGCGGAACGTTTAATAGAATCACAATCTACCGCAGCGATTTTGACCACCTTCAATGAAGTTAACATGCAGGCGATCATAGATTTGCGTACCCGCTATAGAGCTGAATTTGAGAAGGAATATGGCGTAAAACTGGGTTTTATGTCGTTCTTCATCAAAGCGGTTATTGCTGCGCTTAAGAAATATCCGGTTATCAACGCCTCGATCGAGGGCAATGAAATTATCTATCACGATTTCTACGATATCGGCATCGCTGTCGGCAGCCCACGGGGGCTGGTGGTACCGATCATCCGCGATGCAGATCGTTTGACACTGGCGGAAATTGAGTTGCAGATTGCTGATTTTGCCAAGCGTGCTCAGGATGGTAAATTGACCATTGAAGAACTTAGCGGCGGCACTTTTTCGATCACCAATGGTGGTGTGTTTGGCTCCATGCTATCAACGCCTATCATTAATCCGCCACAAAGCGCTATTCTTGGTATTCATGCCACAAAGGAAAGACCAGTGGTAGAGAATGGGCAAATTGTGATCCGCCCAATGAATTACCTCGCGTTGTCCTACGATCATCGAATTATCGACGGCAGGGAAGCGGTATTATCGCTGGTAGCAATGAAAGAGGCGTTGGAATATCCGATGAGTCCATTACTGGAAAAATAAACCGATTATTGTAATGGATTAATCGCGACACAGCGTTCACCGATCCAGCGGCCTGACGTTTCGGCTAATACATGCACCGGGTTGCCACCGATAGTGCTGTCGAATTCGGTATTTCCCGTAAAACTTTCCGGATTGGTAAAGCTACCTTGGGCAAAGCCACTTCCTTGAAAATGTTGATTGGAGCATGCCAGATCAAGCTGATAACGATTGCCCGTGCGGGAGGCATTTTGCACCGTGCAGCCGGATCGACCTTCATAAAAATAAGTGGGAATTTCCTGCTTTGCCATTTCCTCGGTAATACAAATCTTTGACGTGGCTGAGCCATTTTCGATTTCAGGTAATTTAAGCCCATAGCGGCGAGCAAGGGTGCTGAGTTGCTGCATTTGTTCTGATGGAATATGCGGTACCAACGCTAAAAGTTCGGAGCGAGTGGTAACCTCCCATAAGCCTGGACGAATGTGCTCATGTGCAAAACTAGGCACAATGAAGATAAGTGTTAACAAACTTGCAATAAGAATTATTCGCATGAAATGTCTGTAGTGGGTTTCTTGATATCAAAGTCCGGCAAAAGTTTCGTTAAATCGCGCCGATAAATAGCGGGTTTGATAATGAAAATTGATTTCGGTTTTTTATAACCTCCCAGAGTAAAAAGGAAATCTTAATTACTTGGTGCATGACGGCATATAAGTTGTGATCATATCTTTATAATAATTGATTATTTATATTCCTACTATCATCTGCTGTATATTTCAAACTTTCTTTGAGGTGTAGAACATATGGAATGGCAAGGCTGGTTTACGTTAGGGCTATGTATTGCGGTACTGGTAACACTCATTTCTACTCGAATTGGTCCTCATTTGATCATGATTGGAGCGTTGACGCTATTGAGTGCACTCGGAATTCTAAGCAGTTCCGATGCATTGAGTGGCTTTAGTAATTCTGGTCTGATTACGGTTGCTGGCATGTTTGTGGTAGCGACCGGCATGCATGCCTCCGGTGCGATTGATCTGCTTGTCAACACGTTATTGGGTAGGCCTGCGACTCCACGTGCAGCGCTAAATCGCATGTTTTGGCCGGTTGCATTTTTGAGCAGCTTTCTTAACAACACGCCAGTGGTTGCTACGATGATTCCGGCAATTTATAGTTGGTCGAGGAAGATCGGAATTTCACCTTCCAAACTAATGATCCCATTGAGTTATGCGGCAATTTTAGGTGGTACGGTAACGCTGATCGGAACCAGCACCAATCTGATTGTCAATGGACAATATCAGGCATTGACTGGTGAGCCTGGATTTTCTTTGTTTTCGATCACTGCAGTAGGAATACCCGTAGCGATAGCTGGTTTTTTATTTATGTGGTTATTTTTCCCTAAGCTATTGCCGGATCGCACTCAAGGTCAAGCTTTTTCCAATCTGCGGGAGTTTACACTGGAAGTTTCTATCGCACCTGACGGTCCTTTAGTTGGGAAAACGATCGAGCAAGCCGGACTAAGACATTTGCAACGTGTATATTTGATTGAAATTGAGCGCAACGGAATAGTACTGACTGTTGTTACCGCCGATGAAGTGCTTCAAGGGGGGGATCGGCTTGTATTCGCCGGCGATACCGATGCAATTTCTGATTTGTTGCGTATTAAGGGAATCGTACCATCCGCTGAGAAGGGGCAAACGCAAACATTTGCCGAACGGCATCCTGAGCGGCGCCTGGTAGAAGCAGTGGTATCACCCCATTGTACTGCGGTGGGATATGCCATCCGCGATGCGCGCTTCCGTGCTCGCTATGGTGCAGCGGTTCTGGCTGTGGCACGACATGGCGAACGTATCAAGGGTAATCTCGGTAGCATTATTTTGCAAGCAGGAGATACACTACTGCTGGAAGCCAGACCGGCCTTTGTCACTCGGCAACGCTATAACAAGGATTTTTTGCTGGTGAATGACCTGAACACAGAAGCGCCGCGTCATGAAAGGGCTTATATTGCCTGGATGATTTTATTGGGTGTGATCACAGCCGCCAGCTTTGAGATAATCACTATGCTCAATGCTGCATTAATTGGTGCCGGATTAATGATTATTAGCGGTTGTTGCACTGCCAATCAAGCGGAGAGAAGTCTCGATTTAAAGGTCATTATCACGATTGCGGCATCCTTTTCGCTAGGTATGGCACTGGAAAAAACCGGAGTTGCCAAATACCTTGCAGTAAACATCGTTGATCTGAGCGGAGGCACGCCGTGGCTGTTACTGATTTTGACATATATAACCATTTCGTTGTTAACTGAAGTCATTACCAATAATGCTGCAGCGCTTTTAATGTTGCCGATTGTGTTGGAGATCACCGAAAAAGCCGATTTGAACAATGTTCCTTTTGTATTTGCCATCATGATGGCAGCCTCCGCCAGCTTTGCGACACCTCTAGGATATCAAACCAATATGATGGTGTATGGGCCTGGCGAATATCGTTTTATTGACTTTCTCCAAGCGGGTATTCCAATGAATATCATTGCAGGCGTGGTCACTATCACGGTTTTATTGATTGGATGGCCGTTGACTAAATAATTGAGGTGAATCAATTAAAGAATGAAATAAAGCATATATTCTTTTTCTTTTCATTTGATTCTGATGAATGATTACCTTCTATCATAGTTGCAATTGATTAAATCACCGGAGAAAACTGTACATGTCATTAAAAAAATCAATTAATGAATTTGGAGATCATCTAGGTGATAAAGAATCTTTGTTAGAAAAGAATTACCCAAGAATTGCTGAGATAATCCAATTACACTGGGGATATAAAGAGATTTATCAATATATTAATAAATTGCTTGTGGTTGATAAGAATCGAGACCGACAAGGATTCCCAGTGCAGGTATTGCAGGAAATCTATAAATTACAAGAGATACATGAGAAGCTATTTCCTAACTTAAAAGCATTATCAAAGGGCTAATTGCAAGATGGCTCCTGAAGTTATAAACAAAAACTCAGTTTTTTACTTCCCTTTCTACTCATATCAAGCGCGATAGAGGATCTCCTAATGGTAGGCTTACTTTTCTTGTTGCACAGGATGAGATTTTTGCAAAAATACGCGATTTTTTATTTTGCCGATTCAAAATTGAGGGGGTGTCTTATTTTGAAACATCCTAAGGAAGAGAAAATTGGAAGTAAGCTTCTATTAATAAAATAGATTTATAAAATTAGATCGAAATTTAGGTTTGAAACAATTTGGAAAAAAACGCTACAAATGGCAGATAAAATGAAACAAAAATGCGACTAAAATGCGTCACTTTTGATAAAAAATGATTTTTTATGAATTCATATATATTGCGGACAATAGTTATAAGCTAGGCATGTTTTGAACATAGCGGCAACTATAGAGGAGGGCGCTATATCTTCCGTAAAGTGGGTAAACACTATGAAATCCACCTTACCAGCCTACCCGAATCCATCCAAGCTGAATATTGGCTTAAACACTACAAACCAGATAATTCCACATGAAATAAGTGAATTGGAAAATTAACGAATCAAAACCGAAAGGCATTATTCAGCAAGATTAATCACTTCTTTCACCATTTTTTCACTTACTTCCTTACCGGGATAAGCAAGGCGATAAAGAATTACAACTACCTGGGCTTTCTTTTGTGGTGACAATACTTGCTTGTTTTCATTAAGAACTATTTCTAACTGCTCAATAATCATTGAAATTATTGGGCATTCAAAATCTGGAGAGGACTCTCTATATACAGATTTTTCCCCAGTTATGATGTAATCAATATCTGCACCTATGCTATCAATGGCTACCAAATATTCAACGTTTGGCGAACCTTCTCCCTTTTCATATTTTACTTGCGTATTTCTATGAATTCCGCAGACCGAAGTCCACTGCTCTTGAGAGTGTCCGAGGCGTTCTCGTTCCGATCTTATCCTATCACCGATTTCCATTGCACATAATTATATTTATTTGTTGCAATAAGTGTGCATAATGCACATATATTGTTAAGTATTCGTTGGAATTGATAATGAAAGCACGAAAAACACTATCTTTGCAAGAAGCTAAGGAAAATCTTGATAGAAACGGGATGAGTATCCGTTCTTGGGCTTTGAAAAATAATTTTACTCCTTCGCTTGTTAACAACTTCTGAAAGGTAAAGTTAGCTGTCGCATCGGAATGTCTCACAAAATTGCTGTTTTGTTAGGTATTAAAGATGGTGAAATCATTGAAGATTAAGTTGCTACCTTTGCAGTTAAAGGTAGCAACATGGGTTGCAACCTGTTGACACCGGTCGAAAATTGACCAGAAAAGGCTAGTTGTAACGGTTGAAAATTGACCAGGTAATTTCCGTATCCTGCTTAAATTTTAGGCAGGAGAATTTAAGAGGTGATTACCATGGTTATGTATGCAAAGATACGACGGATGTTTTACCGTGAACATCTGTCAATTAATGAGATTCAACGAAGAACGAGTTTGTCGCGGAACACGGTCAAGAAGTGGTTGAAAGTGCCAAGCGACAGCGCGGTTAAATATCAAAGGGCGAAGAAGCCTGGCAAGTTGACACCGTTTGAATCCAGGTTAATGTTAGCGCTGGAAGCGGATGCGCGTCGTCCGAAGAAGGACCGGCGCACGGCGTTGATGTTGTTCAAAGAGATATTGAACGAGGGTTATACAGGCGGTTATACGATTGTATGTGACTTTGTTCGCAACTGGCGCAATCGAGGGAATCAGAGTAAAGCGGCGTATGTGCCGCTGAAGTTTGCGCTGGGTGAAGCATTCCAGTTTGACTGGAGCGAAGAATGGCTGGTGATCGGCGGCATCCACCGCAAGGTACTGGCAGCCCATACCAAGCTATGCGCCAGCCGTACTTTCATGTTGTCGGCTTATCCGTCACAAAGTCACGAAATGCTGTTTGATGCGCATACCCGGGCATTCACTACTTTTGGTGGTGTGCCGAAACGCGGCATTTACGACAACATGAAGACCGCCGTGGACAAGGTGTCTAAGGGCAATGGACGTGTGGTGAATACGCGCTTCTTTGCGATGACGGCACATTACCTGTTCGATCCTGATTTCTGCAATGTGGCTTCCGGCTGGGAAAAGGGTGTTGTCGAGAAGAATGTTCAGGATATGCGCCGCCGCATATGGAATGAAGCCAAGCAACAACAGTTTGGCTCATTCGATGACTTAAACAGATGGCTTGGAACGCGCTGTCGCGGACTGTGGTCTGAAATCGAGCATCCGGATTATGCGGGCATTACCCTTGCCGATGCACTGGAACAAGAACAACTGTACCTGATGCCGATGCCAGCACCGTTCGATGGCTATATCGAAGTATTGGCGCGGGTATCCAGCACGTGTCTGGTTACATTACTGCGCAACCGGTATTCCGTTCCCTGTCGTCTGGTCAATCAGGTGGTGGCCGTTCATCAGTATGCCGACCGTATCGAGATCGTCCATGACAATGCCGTAGCAGCCTGTCATAGTCGTCTGATGGATAGCGACCAGGTCAGCTATAACTGGCAGCACTATATCCCGGTCATTGAGAAGAAACCGGGGGCCTTGCGCAACGGTGCGCCATTCGCCGAACTACCGGCACCTTTGCTGCAACTGCAGATTGCACTGAGGCGCAGAGAACGTCAGCAGGCCGATCGAATCATGGCAAAAGTGCTCAGCCTGGTGCCGACGCATGGGCTGGAAGCTGTGCTGGTCGCTGTTGAACTGGTGCTGGAATCCGGCGTGCCCAGTGCCGAGCATGTTGCCAATGTATTGGCACGGCTGAAATACACCGACGTACCAGCGTCAGTGGAAACAACACTGAAACTCAATGAAGAACCGCAGGCCGATACGGCGCGCTATGATCGTTTGAACACCAAAGAGGTGCCGCATGTCTGACATACTTGCGCAATTCAAAGCGCTGAAATTATATGGCATGGCCAGCTCCTATGCTGAACTGAGGCAACAGAATACGCCCGATGTCGCTGACAGTTTTAATTTCGCAGACACACTGCTAAACCAGTTACTCCAGGCTGAAACAACCGAGCGCAACCTCCGTTCCATTCGCTATCAGACACAAGCTGCCAGATTCCCGGTGCAGCGCCACTTACAGGGCTTCGACTTCAGTCAGTCCAAAGTCGATCAGCAACTGATTCATCAGCTGGCTACAATGGAATTTACAGCCGCTGCACAGAACCTGGTGTTGGTCGGCGGCACCGGTACTGGCAAAACACACCTGGCCATTGCCATCGGCACTTCAGGCATCCAGCATCACAATAAAAAGGTACGCTTCTTCAGCGCCATCGATCTGGCCAATAGTCTGGAACAAGAAAAATCAGCGGGCAAACAAGGCAGGCTTGCCTTGCGGCTGTTGCAGATCGACCTGGTCATTCTCGACGAACTGGGCTATCTGCCATTCTCACAAGCCGGTGGCGCACTATTGTTTCATCTACTCTCCAGGTTGTATGAACGTACCAGTATCATTATCACCACCAACCTCGCATTCGCAGAATGGAGCATCGTATTCATCGACGCCAAAATGACTACAGCGCTGCTGGATCGACTCACACACCATTGCCACATCATCGAAACCGGCAACGAGTCTTTCCGCTACAAACAAAGTACAGCCAATGCAAAGATCAGAATACAGCAGCGGGAAAAAGAAAAATATTCTCCAGAAGAAAATCTGGTCGATTCGTAGTCAATTACAACAAACTAAAACATCAACAGGAGGCAAATTACCAATCCAGTCTGGTCGACTTATCCACAGATGCGTAGTATCCTGCGCTCTATTTTCCCCTGGTCAAATTTCAACCGTAATGGGTGGTCAATTTTAAACCGGTATCAACACGTTAGGAGTGATTTCAGATTTCCTGGGCATTGATAGAAAAAAAGTATTAACCTAAACTAAATAATCCATCGTTATCATTGGTTTCAAAGGATTTCAGTTATGGTTAATGACATCGTATGCAATTATTGACGGTGCATCAGAAGATTGGTTTTTTGTTACTTATTTTTAATACATTTATACATTATTTGGCACTGATTTACCGCAGAAGTAGATTTAAATCTATTTCAAATCATTTGTCCCGATGTTTCAAAATAATTGTCCGCTGTCAACTCTGAAAGAAAATCGGACTTCCGGCGTAATTTTTTTCTTCGATTTAACATAATACAAATTATACGCAATAGGAAGATGCAAGAAATTTAGGAGGAAATCCGATCTTTTATCATATTGGTTAGGTAAGCTTGTAAACGCTTTTCAGCATGGACATTGACAGCGGACAATTAATTTGAAACATCGGGACAAATAATTTGAAACGAGCTAAAAGCAATTTTTATATTGATTAGTGCCAAATAACGCGAAAATTTAACGCTCAGCAGAAATAAAACAATTAATTAGCTTTTAAGGATCTTTCGGCATTCTGTAATTAAGCATGGTAAATCGCAATTTAAATCAATTCCGCTAGGGTTATTTAAAAATTTCAAAAAATCCCTTAGCAAAGATTTAAGCTCACCTGCATGTGTGGAATTAGCATCGCAGCTTTTGTCCTGTACTGTGGAATTGCGTCCACAGCATCTTGACAAGCTGAATGAATGGAGACAACGCGGACGCATGTCCGCGTGAAGAAACTAAATTTGCAATCAAGCCGGTTAAATTGCTGGGTGGGAGGCCGGACGTCCCTCCATCAACGAATCAACGAAACGTCTCTGTGGACTCCGAAATTTCCACAGCTCACCCATTAAAACTTATTTTATACTCTACTTTAAATAACCTCCATTTTTATTTAAAGGATTAGCGCATTCAGTTTTTTCTTTACAGATCAATCCCGCTCGTTGACTGTTTTCATGCCGTTGACCTTATCGCATTGATGCACCAAATTATTGATCGCGCCGATCATGAATTTCTGCAAAACGTCGGGTTGAAACACCATTTTGTTGTTTAGTTTGTCGAGTATTTTTTCTTCGGTGGTCAAGAACTCTTCTGGCAATATCGGTTTGAACCGTAAACCGCCATCATAATCGAACCAGACCAGCCAGCGGCTGCCTTTCAGAGTTTCCATCATTTCATGATCAATCTGAATGTTGGAAGAAGGTTTCGCTTTAGTGGACATGATTGCCTCCGCTTGCTTTGGTAAATTTGATCGATTTATTGCACACGGATTGCCGATTCGCTTCTCTGCCGATTGGGTAATCCAATCGGGATGAGGTAGGGATAATGATTTGTTGCATGGTATTACTCCTGTATTAGCGTTTAAACTTCCCGCCACTCTGACGCCAATCAGGGAGGCGGAACTGTGCAAGTTGGCGTACCGGATACAGGAACCGGCGAGCATGAAGCTCCCTACACAGCTCGCCCAAAAATAGGCTTGTGTATAACGGACAATAAAATAGCCGCTTTAGCGGCTTATCCGCCTGTATACGGGACGCCAATCCCGGCGCGGTATTGACCGCGGCTTTTATCACTTTAACGCGCTATAGCTAGTGCGTCAAAGTAGATTCTTGAATTCTGCGTTAAAAAAGCTGCAAACGCTCACTATCACGTTAACTTTCTATTCCTTTTTATTTTCATCAAAAATTAACGCGTATTTAATGGTGTTTCTGTATGTGCTGTTAACATTCTCTCATGCCCTACTGCATCGAGATTTTTGGAATCAACAACACCCTTTTTTTGCCTGGCCAGGAGGGCAATGATATCCAGGATTTACATTACCTGGATAAACTGGATAAGCATTACGCGGGTAATTATTATATTGGCTTCCAACTGGAGCATTATGCCGCTGACCTTGATCTGTAGTGATTGCAGTTCCTACCGACGCTCCCAGTGCTCCACCAACAATTGCACCGTTACGACCCCCAAGTTCATTTCCCAGTGCAGCTCCAGCGGCTCCACCAAGCGCTCCGCCGACTGCTGCATCAAGTGTGGAGTTTGCACTTACTTCCATAGCAACCAATATCAATATTAGTGAAAAATATTTTAAATCCATGGAATGTTCCCTTTTGAATATAGATTAATATTAATTCACCAACGCTATTTGCCGCCAAAACTTGAGAGCACATCAGCACTCATTAATTTTTCTCTTTTTATATTTCAGCCATTTTTCCAGCCCGACAATGACATCCGAGATCTTTTTCCGGATCAGAAAGCGTGGATTTTCCAACATACATCGGCTTTACGTCCGTTTGATTCCCATAATTTATGAACCCGAAGCGTTGTATAATCGCGCTTGAGGTGCGGCAAGCTTTCTTTTAACGCTGTTATGCCTTTACGTAACAGTATTTTTTCATTTTCAGACACGTCGGTTTCCCAACGTCTCAGGAACGTCCTGCAACTGGGTAATTCACCCCAGCCATTTTTTACAGCAGCTTTGACAGTTTCACGATAGATGACCGTATCAGGTTCGGACAGTTGGCCATACTCTTTACGGAAAAAGAACTATGCATCAGGATGAATTTCCATGCGGGAACGGCCTTGATAATCGGGTGCCAGAATGACTTCCCAATATTGGCGCGGATGTTTTTCTACTCGCTTCAACCAACCGCCATGAAGTAGCTTTAGAAACACCTTGGTAGCGTGATTTAATGATTTCTAATGCTCTTTTCTGCTTAAAGCCACCTTCCAGTAATTTTAAATACTCATCCAGAATATAAACCCTTCGCTGTGCTTCTTCTTTAATTCCAGCGGCTTTACGGCTGTATTGATCAGCTATTGCTTCGTACACATCTAGATCAAATGGTTGATTCTCTTGATCTTGTTTGAGTGATGATAGTATGGAATTAGTTGGTTTATGGTGTTTAATCCAGTATTCGGCTTGTATTGGCTCCGGTAGACTGATTAGCAGTATTTCATAACGCTTTCCTATCTTGCGGAAGATATAACGCCCTCCTCTATAATTGCCTTCTCGTTTCGCACACGCTTCGCGAATTGTTGCTACATTTAACCCATTCAGATAAGAAACTTCAGTAATAGTCAGCTAAATCTCACCAGCAAAACCCGCGATATTATTTTTAGCCAAAATCCTGATATTTTTATCTTTACTCATTGTTCTATTTATATTTTGTTGTCAACCGCTGGTATTGATGTATCCCGCGCATAACCCGCGATAATTTGATATAGTTATCGCAGGTTTTTTACTCGACAATTTCCCCATCCTTAATACCTAAAGTAACTGCAATTTTGTGACCAACTCCCCGAGTACCTGCATTAGTTCCATTTAAGACTTAGAAAACTGTGACAGGAGAAAAACCGTTATTTTTTGCCCAGCTAGCCATGCTGATACCTTTACGAAAAAAATCCTCGCGTACTTGTTGCGGTGTGCGAATGTTTTGTGTTTTCATGAGCACCTCATTACTAAAATAAATACAAACGGTTCCATACGGAACCATGTCAAGGAATTTTTATGAATATTGGCGAACGGCTTGTACAGGAAAGAAAAAGGCTCGGGCTAAGTCAGACCGCTTTCGCTAAGCAAATTGGAGTATCACTTAGTAGTCAGAAGCGCTACGAATTGGGAGAAAGAGAGCCTAATATCGGTTACTTAGAACGTGCAATGCGCTTAGGTATGGATATTAGCTACATCCTGACCGACATCAGGCGCGAGCAAGATCATCTTAAGGAATTGGGTATAGATGAATTCCATGGGGCGCGTATTTTTGATGCAATAGCTAATTACTTAAATTTACTAAAGATGATTTGTCAGCAGTGATTCAATCTGTTGATACAGCGATGGAACATGATTTGTATAATAGAAATCTTCCGCCAGATGATAGCGTGTTTGCGAGCGAAGAATTTTTCTTAATTGCTGCTTCTGAATTATTGAATAAAAATTACAGACTAAAGAATTTGAAAATACTAATGATAAAGTCGACTTTAAAATACTTCATGAAATTATTGAGAACCTGGAATTAATTCAACAAAATAATAACCTCATCCTTACACCTTACAAGAAAGCCCGCGCCGTTGTGATGCTTTATCGTTCATTTAAAGCCAGCGGTAAGATTGATCCTAATATGATTGAAGATATTGTCGCTATATCAGGGAAATCTTTAGATAACTCTAAGAATAATAATACGTTTTAATAGCGACTTATGAATAATTTCGCACTAAAGGATGCTATTTCGTAATACTTGATAGCACACCTACTTTAAACAATTAGAATAAGCTCTCAAAAACCATTTTTCTCAAGCTACTTTATAATGACAGGGCTCCGGGCAAAATACCTTTTACTCAAGAGGCAGTAGCACATCTTTTGAGTGTGCGGCGCGAAACTATTACTGATATAGCTAATAAGCTTCAAAAAGAAAACATCCTCTATTATACACGTGGGTAAATTGAGATCATTGATCGGGAAGTCTTTGAAAGTCATTCGTGTGAGTGCTATCAAGCGATAAAAAATATTTTTGATCCTCAGGACAAGATTGCTGCCTAAAACATAGTTGGAAAGCGTACAGACAGTGCCTTACAACCGCAGTAAATTTCAATTTTAACCATTTGAGGTCAATAATATGAAAGCTTTAAAATTAACTGCTAGTTTAATTCTGATCAGCATACTTTTTATTTCTACAATAGCCGTAGGGGAAAATTCGAGCGTTGGCGAATTTGTTAAAGATTCGGCCATTACGACTCAAATCAAATCTAAAATACTCGTAGCAAAAGATATTGACTCATTGCATATTAAAGTAGATACCGACAACAATGGTATTGTCGTGTTAACCGGCGCAGTGAAATCAGCGGAAGAAAAGGAAAGAGTGCACAACATTGCACATGATGTCGATGGTGTAAAAAAAGTTCTAAACAATTTAAAAATCGACCCTGCTCTATTTAATTAACCCGATAAGATAAGTTATTGTTGATTTATGCTAATTTATTAAACCCGTTCAGCAAAAGGGTATATCAGAATGAACGACCCCGCCCCAAGGGGCGAGGTATCAGAGTTGTGAGATGTGGAAAGTTAGAAAAGTACAAGCTGCCTATCCTCGTGTAGTTTGACCTAGTTTAATGAAACCGGACAGTCCAGTTAAGAGAAAATAGCTTAACCGGAGGAAGAAATGGTAACGAGAAAACAATATGCAAAAGAATTTAAATTAGATGCTATGAGTCTGGTATTGGATCAGGATCACACGACGTCAGAAGTATCTCGAAACCTTGAGATCACGCCTAATATGTTGAGGAGGTGGATCAGGGAATACCAAGCAGATGATGCTGATCAGTCATTCCGTGGTAATGGGAAGCTGACGCCAGAGCAGGAAGAAATCCGGCAGTTGAAAGCGCAAATCAAGCAGCTCAAGCTGGAGAGGGAAATACTAAAGGAAGCGACGGTCTTTTTCGCGAAAGAAACGAAATGAAGTATTCGTTCATTAGCCAAAGGAAAAAGACCTATCCTGTTGGCTTGATGTGCCAACTCATGGGTGTAAGTCGTAGCGCCTACTATGATTACGTTCGGTGCGTTGATAATTATTCTGAACGCCAGCATCACGAGGAAAAACTTGAAGCGGTGCGGGATATAGCAAAATCCAGCAATTATAGTTATGGCAGCCGCAGAATCGGAAAAGCGCTGAATGCGCTGGGTTATCCGATTGGTCGCTGGAAAGCTCGACGCCTGATGCGGGAAGCCGGTGTGCAAGTCAAGCATCGCAGGAAATACAAAGTGACAACCCATAGCGATCACAAACAGCCGGTATTTGAGAACAAGCTGAATCGGCAGTTTGATGTTGCAGCCCCCAATCAAGTCTACGTTGGCGACATAACCTACATTTGGACTCGAGAAGGCTGGCTGTATCTGGCTGTGATCATTGATTTATTTTCCAGGAAAGTGGTCGGCTGGAGCATGAGTCCAAGAATGAAGGCCAGACTGGTTTGTGATGCATTAAGAATGGCTATCTGGCAGCGTCAGCCGCAAGCAGGACTGATAGTACAGCAGGACTTGCGGGGCCCAATATGCCAGCAGGGAGCACCGGAAGTTTCTGGAAATACACGGTTTTGTGGGTAGTATGAGCCGCACTGGCGATTGTTTCGATAATGCTGTGGCAGAAAGCTTTTTCGGCAGCCTCAAACAGGAGCGAATCCACTGGTGCCATTATCAAACTCGTTTCTCAGCTCAGCAAGATGTGTTGCAGTATATTTCCATGTTTTATAACAGTCATCGACTGCACTCATACTTGGGGTACAAGAGCCCAAATCAATATGAGGTAGAAATTGAAAATGTAAAGAAAGTTGCTTAACTGAGTTGTCCGGTTTTACTTGACCGCGTGGGGGTAGATATACCCGGGGTAGGGTGTGCCAGGAAAAAATGTCACATAATGTAATCGAGCTTGGTACCCAATATCAAGGTGGATAAGCTTAAATTGTAGTAACTCAGACTCGATCTAACAGGCACATCGCCAAATCGGGTAACTGTCAGATCGAGTCTGAATTACTACACCTTATGGACTGCAAGAAGCTTTGTCATGTAGTTATCTCCATATGGGCTAAGCATCCATTTGTCACTGTCTACAATAGAAATTAACTTCAATGCTCTGAGTTGGATTTTTAGTGTATCAAACGAACTTGAGTAAATTCGAATATTGTAAATCTTTTGATTTTCATGTTTCGTTGCAAAGTATGAAGAGTTGCTTTCTTCAATGAATTGATTTAGCCGGGATATCACACGATACTCACTTGTCGGACTGATTAAATCGGGCGCAAGGTAGGTAAATAAACTATCCCAGCTAGTCTTAAATGTATGGTCAAATTCTCCATCCTTCTTCCAATACTTAGCCCCGTTCTTTGCTGTCTCTGCGTTCTTTGTCTCGAAACTAAAATCAACTGAGAATTCGTCCTTTCCTTTGGATAATTTTTCTGTACCAGCGGGTTCTACCAGTCCAACTTGCCTAAGTCTTTTTTCAAGTTCCTCAATGTGTTTTTTCATATTGAGAACCTCCTGAGAATGGTCTTCAGGAATTTGGTTCGCTCGAATCCATCCGGGTGATGGATGATGTTTAATTAATTGAGTAATGCTACGACTCATCTTTGCGCCGAGATCAGCAGGGCTTGTAAAATACTTGCATAAGCGTTGCTCTGCGAGTTTTCTGAACTGCTCGAGTTTCTTCTTCGCCTGAGAACTCCCTTCCGTTTTCCCCGCTTCTATCTTAGATGGATCTTCGTGGAGAAAAGCAATCACAGGCTTCACGGTTTCTATAGCATAGCGATACTCCATCTCGGTGAAGCTCATGCCGGTAGCATTTGAGATCGTGCCATATCTTCCTCCAATTATTACTAAATAATAGTCTGATTCATCGATTACTTTCTTAATCCAGTTCCATTGTTCTTCGTTTGCGGCTGGAAATAATTCCATACCAGCAGGCATGCAATCGAGTTCAAGAAGCGCCTGCATGATTTCTGCCCGCTCTTCGATGAGGTCGTTGTATGTCGAGCTAACAAAAACCTGATAGCGCTTACTGGTCATAGTTTGAAGGTATAACGTAATTAAAAAATCATTTAGTCAAATAATCGGGTTGGTATAGTCACATATTTTTGGATATATAACTCTATCATATTGTATTGAATTAAAATTTTTATGAGGAAATATAGTTGGAATGACTAAAAACTACTCGATCAAGTTCGTGAGAAAAATATGATGCATGCACTATAGCTTAATTTTTTTTAGAAATTAGTATAGTAAATTGCTTAATCTTATAATTTAAAGATTGTAATTTTTATTATAGCTTCTGCATTTAGTCATCTCTTTCAACCAACAATCCCGCATACCACCGAATAACTTGCTTAATCTTAGCATCAGCAATCCAACTCTTCTGAACCACAACTCTCGCAAGCTGTTGCCTGAGATAAACCGTACCCTCCTCATTCACCTCAAAATCCCGCTTACGCCACTTCTGAGTTTGTATCCAGCCAATCAACTGTTCATCTAAAGTTGGACGTAACAATTCGATTAAATCCCAAGCCAAACTTGCTCGCCCATCCAAATGCACATGCAAGGCACCTGCTGCCGGATCATATCCATCAAATACTAACGCCCGCTCCGCTCAATGCGCCCAGCAAGGATGGTGTAGCCATAATTTAACATTGCATTAACCGGATGCACCGCTTTGCGTCCCGATCCTGTAAGTGGTGAAGTTCGATTAGAATATTGGCTCCAGTGCTCCGGAAAATCCTTATAGTGAGCTAATTCAAAATTCCATTGATTCCAATACAATTGAGCCGCTCGTCCTTCGGCAAGCCGAAGCATTTCCAAGCTATTCATCAGAGATATGTCATTTAAAATTCTTCGATAAAGCAGCGTTAATTCAGGTTTTACCCGCACAGCCCCATTTAGTTTTTCGACGACGATGCTACGAGCAATCAAAAATGAATTAGCCGTATATTGTGCTCGTCTCTGAAAAGGACGATGGGGAGGAATAGCAGGAATCAAATTCAAGCACAGATCTCCAACCAAATCTAAGGTATAAAGTGCGATACTTTGTTGTGCTAGCCACTCAATGGCGTCTAATGTGATATATCCTGCATAACCCACGATTATAATAGCTTTGATACCATGCACTCCTCGAGCAAGTCTACGGGCCGTATCTTTTGCAGTGAACCAACTGAAGACCAAAAAGCAGTGGGTGTTAAATATCATTTCTCAGATAGCAAAAACCAAGTTTTTACTAATCTAACACTAGGAGTGTCTAGACAATTCCTTACCGATTTTCTTTCAAAACGAAATATAAGATCGTATATTACGTCGGTAATGGATAAAAGAGTTGAAGAAGTAATAAAAAGACTATCCGAACGAGATGTAATTATACCTACTACCAAACGAGACTTATCAACTAAAGATTACATTAAAAAAATAACTTCTAAAATAAATAAAAATGTTATTGATTGTATTGACAGCGAAACCATACCTCATTTATTGATTAACAAACTTGATTCTAATATTTATAATAAAAACTTGATTTACGATGATATTATTAATCAAATTATTGATGATGAAAAAAAAATTACTATATTACGAAATTATTTTGAAAGTACTAATTTGAAAATAGATGAAAAAATTATTTTGCCTTTTGGTAAAATTTATAATTCACCAGTTGATCTAAAAAATCGTGAGCGTAGTGGCAATCTTGGTCAACTATTATTAGCCTCAAATGTAGTATCCTCATATAGAGAGTGGAGCAAAAAAAGAACTAAATTTTCAGAATTTGCTATTTGTTTCCAGAAACCTGACAACGCTGGAAATATTGATGGCGGGCTAACTCATATAGTTACTGATTACAAAGAAATTGGATCAAAACCAATTATAAAAAAGATTGAGGAGCTTAAACAGAAGCCGAATTTTTATTCGCATTTCAATTTTTTATCAACTAATTTTTATGTAATTGGGTTTTATCTAGATAAAATACCTAATATTTTAAAATATGATAAAGATGATACTATTGATTTTGCAAAAAGTCTTAGTCTTGAATCATATTTAGAACAGCTTCAAATTTTGATAGATATTGAGAAAATTGATTTTTTTCATAATGAGAAATTAATTTTAATCACTGCACGCTATAAAAACATTCAGAAAATAAATTTTGAAACAGGAAAAACTTCACGGAATTTACAAAGAAGCACCCCGCCGCAAGCAGCGGGGTATTAACTGCGCTCTACAATCTGCTGGTTTTCAACCAGCTTTCGCCCCAAGGGGGCGGGGAATTAAACCCGCAGAGATTAAAATCCCCATTTCCCGTCCAGATTAATGGCGAGTGCCTTGAAAATTTTGATTCATTTGTTGCTAAAAGATCATGCCTTGAATCTTTTGTAGATGCAATTCTAGTACTTAAACAACTCGGGCAAAACTTCATTACGGTTGACCAACACGCATTCGATACAACATACCTTCTGCCGTAATGCGCGAGTTCCGCTCGTTATTAATTTTTCTTAGTGCAGCCATTTTCTCTAACTTCGATCATAATTCATCACGGAGGATCAATCGTGGCATAGCAATTGTTTTATTGGTGAAGTCGGAATCTCGTTTATTTTTTATTTATGAACACGTTTCTCTAAAACGTCAAGTATTCCTTAAATTTTCATATATTTTTTTCGTTATTTACATGTTAAGCAAATATAAGATTATTTTTTTTAGTTCAACTTTATTTTTTTTCACGTTTGTGACATTTTTTCCTGGCACATCCTACCCCGGGTATATCTACCCCTTACTTGACCGCGTCAGTTTTTGATACTCTTTCCCTTGCCCCTTAACATAGTTCCTTATCGTGTGTTCATCGCCATGACGACCAACAGTACTCGCAAAATAGCCATCACTCCAAAACTCACCGTCCCAGAATTGTTTTTTGACATGAGGACACAAGCGAAATATCTCACTTGCTGTGATACTCTTAATCAGTGTTACCAGTTTTGTTACACTATATGAAGGAACACTTTGTACTAAAAAATGAACATGATCTTCATCTGTTCCAATCTCCAGAAATTTCAACTAATAACGCTTCTCCAGCTCAAGACACACGTCTTGCAGTGTCTTATCTGCAGCCTCATCGAACACAGCACGACGATATTTCGCTGGAAATACCAAGTGATAAAACAATGTTGTTACGTTATGTCGCTTATGTATATATTCGCTCACGCGAATATTTTACGCCCCAAGGGGCGAGGAATTAAACCCTGCAGAGATTAAGCTACTTAAAGATTTTAAGATGAAATTCACCCATAATTAATAACTGCATTACATGTATCTGAAACAATATTCAAGCATTGCGCCTGGGTGCACATCCTTCACACTCGTCGACAACCATTTATATAATGGTTGGTATTATGGAGGGAAGGGAAGTAAAAGTGTAAAAAAAAAACAGGAACATACCTGTTTACGCAAACTTGAGAACTCCTACATTTTGCCCCTGGCAAAGCCTCGGAGCCTCCTTTCAAGATTTGCTACTAGAGTTAGTTTAAAAGGTTTTTCAATTCTAAAGCAGTTTTTACGATTCCGACCTTCTAGATCAACAAAAGAAAAATAATAAAGCTCCTCAGTTCCTGCTTTCACAAAATTATTTCTTAAAGCTTTTTGCCAACAAAGATCAAAATCTTTATGTACCGTACTTTTTTCTTTTAATGGAATCGTTGAGTAGGGATAACAAGCTACAAATTGATCATTCCGAACTGCCCGAATTAATATTGCAACTTTCATATAGTCTTTCCAAACATGCGGTTAGTGTCTGTTGTCAATCTAAGAAATTCATTAACGGCATTGATTTCTCTCCTCTAAAGTTTATTTGTGGCAATCCACCCATAATTAATAGCCGCATTACAGGTATCCGGAACAATATTCACTCGTTGCGCTTGATGGCCGTAGCAGATGCAATTTGATTTGCTTGAAACGCACGCTGCAACCTGCGACCAGTCGACGGCGTCAGATAACATTGAGAGCGACTTGGTAATGAATGACCGGAATTACGCTTGAAGGCTGTATTTCGCCCTCCTGTGTTGATTTGTTGGTTTTTTCCTCTAATTTCTTGCATCGGATCAGCTAATCGGTCAGTAATGCGTCCATAAGTGATTATGGCCATAGCCGGAACTGCGAAAAAGAGGAAAATTGCTGCATAAACCATTTTGGGAATTGGGCGCTTTGGTTTTTCTACATGCAGGCTAGCCGAGTAATACAATTCGAACGCTTTCTTTTCCAGTTTGTACGGTTTCTTGACTGCATTCGCCCGGTTGGTTTTCAGTTTTGGGTTAGCGCAGTATTTCGACCATTCATATTGCGAGGCCTTTGCACGGTTACTACGCGGCACGATAATTGCGTTAAAAATTCGCGAAAAATGCTCATTTACCCCGTGTAAACTCCGCTTTTTCGCAAATTTTTGCCTTATTCTCGTACCGCTCATGACACCGTGCAAAGGTCTCATTGCTTGTTACCTGACCATTCCTGGCTTAAATGAATATGCCGATCAGCATTTTCGAGTACGAACGGATGCACGAATTTGGGCGATTGCGTGATTACCAGGAAATCAAGCCCGTGCTTTCTATGTTGGGAAAGATATTTGATGTACTCTGGAGGGTCTTTCAGATCGATGGCCGGCCACGGATAAGCGGCTTCATCGACAACTATAAGGCTTCTGAGGTATGCTGATTTTCAAGGAGTCCAAAGTTTCATAAAATGGAGACACGAAATGGAGGGTAATCCCCCCATTATTAACCGAAGTTAAAAGTAGAGGTTAATGCGCTAACTGAGCGAGCTTTTGTTTTGGTGTTATTCCTCCAATGGCCGTATTAGGCCGTTCATGATTATAGGTCCACAACCATTTTGTTGCATAGTCCTGAACTTCGGCGATTGACTCAAAGCAGTGCTGGCTTAACCAGTCATAACGTACGGTTCTGTTGTAACGTTCAATGTAGGCGTTTTGCTGAGGTTTGCCGGGCTGTATGAATTCCAGCTGTATGCCGTTCTTTGCCGCCCAGGCAGAGAGTAAGCCGCTGATGTACTCAGGGCCGTTGTCACAGCGAATCCGCTTTGGCTTGCCGCGCCATTCGATCAGGCGATCCAGCGTGCGTATGACGCGCCCTGCAGGTAAGGAGAAATCCACCTCTATTCCCAATCCTTCACGATTGCAGTCGTCCAGTATATTGAGTAACCGAAAGCTGCGGCCATCTTCCAATTGGTCATACATGAAATCCATTGACCAGGTTTCATTGATGGTTAACGGTACCGCCAGCACTTCCGGCTTGTCACGTTTGAGCCGCTTTCTCGGCTTGATCCGCATGTTCAGTTCCAACTCCCGGTAAATACGATAAACACGCTTGTGGTTCCAGAAAAAACCTTTTACATTGCGTAAGTACAGAAAGCATAAACCAAACCCCCAGTTTCGCTGATTGTGCGTCAACCGCAGCAGCCAATCGGCAATGATACGGTTATCAGCATTGAGCCTGGCTTGATAACGGTAACATGTTTCGCTGATATCATAGATCTCACACGCCAGGCGGATACTGATCCTTTTTTGCTTAACAACCTGTTTAGCCATGTCGCGCCGCTGCCAGGGCGCTACCACTTTTTTTCGAGGGCTTCCTTACGTAGCTCGGATTTTAACCGTTCCTCAGCATACATCTTTTTCAACCAGCGATTCTCTTCTTCAAGTTCCTTGAGTCGGGCTATCATTGATGCATCCATACCGCCGTATTTGCTGCGCCATTTGTAAAATGTCGCATTACTCATACCGTGTTCACGGCACAATTCAGGCACCGGCACTCCTCCCTCGGCCTGTTTGAGTATCGCCATGATCTGGCTGTCACTGAATTTCGATTTCTTCATTGCAGAATCTCCTGTCTATATAAATTACAAGAAAATTCTACTTCTGACTCCTGTTATTTTCTGGGGGGATTACCACTGAACTTGAGTTAGAGCTATCCAGAGTTAAACGCGAATTAGCAGAAGCGAAGATAGAGCGTGATTTTATAAAAAAGTGTGCGACGTATTTCGCCAAGGAGTCACGGTGAGATACGGTCTGATTGAGTCGATGCGGCAAAGCTATTCGGTTGGGCTCATGTGTCGAGTATTGAATTGAATGTTTCCGAGAGCGGCTTTCATGCTCAAAGAACGCGCCCGCTTACGTTTACAGTCGCTTCCTTTAGTATTTCCCTCTCCACCCTGAGCTGCTTGATTTGCGTCTTCAACCGCCGAATTTCTTCCTGCTCCGGGGTCAGTTTCCCATTACCCCGGAATGACTGATCAGCTTCATCCGTCTGGTATTCCCTGATCCATCTCCTCAGCATATTGGCACTGATTTCCAGGCTTCGAGATACTTCCTTCCGATGTCGTATCGGCCCTGACAATACCAGACTGACTGCATCTAATTTGTATTCCTTTGTGTATTGCTTTCTTGCTGTCATTTTCTTCCTCCAATTAAGCTATTTTCTCTTAACTGGACTGTCCGGTTTCATTAAATCAGGTCAAAGTTATAACAACTTCTAAGTTGAAGGCTTGTCGGGTTTCTTTTATCGAAATTGAAGTCAATTCAAATTTGTAATGATGTGTTTTTGCTTTTAGGCTGAGAAAATGAACGATCTAATTTATATAGATAACGAAGAAATTAAAAAATTACCGGGAAAGAGTAAAATCAACATTGAAAAGCTTCCGTCTAAACCTAATGATTCTCAAAACTTACCTACAAATGCGGGTACACTGCGCTCCGTTTCCTCCTGATCAAATCTCAACCGCAACGGGTGCTCAATTTTAAACCGGTATCAGCCACCCTTGAACATATAAACAATATCCTTCAATGATACGAGAGGCGACGAGAAACAAATTAATATAATTTTATTTCAAAGTTAGATGCGAACAGATTTCCAATAATTGGATCTCCAATAGATATGATCAAGCCTTGATATTGTGACGCCTTTCTTTTGAGATGCATGCAAGAATTTATTTTTCTCTAAATAAATTCCTACGTGATTTGATGTTTTACCGGTTTTGAAGAACACCAAATCTCCAACCCTTAAATCATTCTGTCTAATTTCTTGTCCAATTTTTGCTTGCATCCACGTTGTTCTTGGTAAATTCATACCGAGTTTAGATTTAAACGTCAGATGCACAAAACCTGAACAATCAATTCCTTGTCGACTCAGTCCGCCATATTTATAGCGCACACCCTGCCATTCATCATAATGAGAATAGAGCACTTTTCTCATGTTATTTGGATCTAATAATGGCTTACTGACAGTAGGGCGATAATTTTGTTTGTAAATAGACCCTTCTTGAATTGATTCGCAACCAACCAAGAAACTTACGCCAATAAAAATTATAGATCGACCAACATATCTTTTCATTGATGAAGTACTTTCTACTTAAATCAGTTCTTAGTTCTCAATCAAAAACCAAGGAATAAAGGATCTAAATGCGGTTACTATGTGACCCTATGCTGGATAATTTTGATAGAACACACTTAGCCATATCTTTTAATGAAACAATCTCATTAACTCCCCCTGTTGCAATGGCTTCTTTGGGCATCCCAAAAACAACACAACTCGCCTCATCTTGAGCAAAGGTATATGCTCCTGCTTTGTGCATTTCCAACATTCCTGCAGCGCCATCTTTTCCCATACCCGTTAAAATCACACCAATAGCATTCTTTCCTGCGCAATTTGCTGCTGAACGAAATAGTACATCAACTGACGGCCTATGTCGACTCACTGGCTCTCCATGATTTAGTTCAGTTATATAATTCGCACCACTACGTTTGAGTAATAGATGCGAATGGCCTGGCGCGATAAAAGCATGACCCGGTAATATCCTTTCCCCCCCCTGAGCTTCAGTAACTGATATCTTACATATACTATCCATACGGTTAGCAAACGACTTGGTAAATCCTTCCGGCATATGCTGCGTTACAAGTATGCCCGGAGAATCAGGTGGCATGCGAATCAGAAATTCTTTAATCGCCTCCGTTCCACCGGTAGAAGCACCTATTATAATTAATTTTTCGGTTGATGAAATGCGATTTAACACAACCGGTAAAACGGCATCCGCAGTAGCACTTTTTGTAACCGGTATAGACATTTGCCGTTTAAGCCTAGCCGATTTGGCTATACGAATTTTATCTGCAATTTCGGTACCATATTCTTTCAATCCTGACACAATATCGATTTTAGGCTTAGACACAAAATCAATTGCACCTAACTCAAGTGCGCGAAAAGTTACGTCCGAACCTTTCTCGGTCAACGTTGAAACCATGACAACAGGCATAGGTCTCAATCGCATTAATTTCTCCAGAAAGTCAATTCCATCCATTTTAGGCATTTCAACATCCAATGTCAGCACATCAGGATTCATGGTTCGAATCATTTCACGTGCCGCCAAAGGGTCAGCTGCAACTCCAACGACTTCCATATCTGGTTGGCTATTAATAATTTCACTCAATAACTTACGAATAAGGGCCGAGTCATCAACGACCAAAACTGAAATTTTTTTCATATTATGAACTCAATGAAATACAAGAGTAGGTTCAATCAAGAAAATAACTCTATTTCTCCACCATTTTCGACTTTGCGTAAGCGTTGACTATAATCTTTTTCACGCTCAGAAATAGTCATGTTACGAGTATTCCGCAATTTCTTTACCATTACCTTACTATTTTTTGGGAAAAAATAGACTTTGCGCGGAAATATATCAACTAAATCTTGTGCTACCACTCTTATTCTTTCAGTTCGCAGAAACTTCAAAACAAAATCTGCATTCCTTTGGCCAACATTCGCAACCGTCAACCCATCCAGAACATTTCCGCCACCAAATACTTTAGCTTCAAGATTACACCTGCGGGCACCCAGTTTGAGCAACTGATTAATCAGTATTTCCATCGCATACGTGCCGTAGCGAGCTGAAGCATTCAAGGGGTTACCCATATCCGCACCACCATCTGGAAGCATAAAATGATTCATACCACCGATACCGCTATAACAGTCGCGTATGCAAGCTGCAACACATGAACCAAGTACAGTTACCAAAAGCATGTCTTTATCAGTAACGTAGTATTCGCCTGGTAACAATTTGACAGCTTGATGATTAAAGCTTTTGTCAAAATATAAATTGCTCGCAATTTGATCATCAAGGATCTCAGTCATACGATTATTACCTTTTCCGGTTAGCTAACTCATAAACTGTTTTCTCACGCAACTTAAATAAATCAATAGCATGTTGAAAACTTTCAGAGTGCCCAGCAAACAACAATCCATCAGAGGCTAACAATGGCACAAATTTTTTCAAAATTTTGTATTGCGTTTTCTTATCAAAATAAATCATTACGTTACGGCAAAATATCGCATCAAATGGACCTCGAATTGGCCAATTATCATCAAGCAAATTCAATTTGCGGAAGGTAATCATATTCCGTAACTCAGGACGAACTCTTGCCGAGCCATCATGAGAACCTTTACCTTTCAAAAAAAACTGTTTCAGCTTTTCCTTAGGTAGTTTTTCTAATTTATCCAGTGAATAAATGCCCATTTGGGCTTTTGCCAACACATTTGTATCCAAATCCGTGGCCAGAATATGTACAGGTGGAGTATATGACTTAAATGCATGCACCATTGCCATTGCCATTGAATATGGTTCTTCACCAGTAGATGAGGCACTGCACCAAAGTTGAATTTTGTCGTGATTTTTACGTTTCTCTATATGCCTCTCGAGAATGGGAAAATGATGTTGTTCACGAAAAAAGGCAGTAAGATTTGTTGTCAAAGCATTAGTAAATGCTTCCCATTCTTCCGGATTGCCGCGCTCTAAATAGTCCAAGTATTCATCAAAACTATCAAAACCTGTCGCACGTAACCGTCTGGCAAGTCGACTATACACCATGTTCTGCTTACTAGTTGAAAGTGAAATACCCGCATGCTTATATATCAACTTTCTAATACGTTCAAAATCAGCCTGAGTAAAATTATATTCGCGCACTTTACTATCAGAGTTATCTTCGATATTCGTTATTAACCCCATAATTTCCACCCACAAATAAGATAAAATGCTATTTTCCGATAACTGTCCAATATCAAACTAAAACCCAGGTACTTCTTTAACAGCGGCAGCCTCATAATCGGTCGAAGTGATACAATTTAACATATTGATAATACAAGGTAATGATATTGCGATAAAGCTCATGCAATTTTTATATGATCTTCTCTTTTTTCATAAAGAATTAAGTATGACCCCTACACAAGCTCCTGCTGAGATGCCATCACCAGAGCTGCAGCATCAAGAATAAGCGCAACTTTGCCATCACCCATAATAGTCGCACCCGAAGCTCCCTGAACTCTACGATAATTACTCTCCAGACTCTTAATAACTACTTGGTGCTGTCCAACCAAATCATCCACAAATAAAGCTGCTTTATGTCCCTCAGCCTCAAGAATGACAAGAATTCCTTTATGAATCTCCGTTACGTTCGGACGCAAATTGAAGAATTCATGCAATGCGATCACAGGGAGATATTCACCTCTTACTTGCACTACACGCCCTTGTCCGCTCACTGTTTTAATATCGGTGGCCGCCGGTTGCAATGACTCGGTTATATAATTTAACGGGACAATAAACATTTGATCTCCCACAACCACAGATAATCCATCAAGTATCGCGAGCGTTAGTGGTAAGCGGATAGATATGCGCGTACCAGATCCAAATGTCGATTCAATATCGATACGCCCTCCCATACTCTGTATATTGCGTTTCACTACATCCATGCCAACACCACGACCTGACACGTCTGTAACTTGATCCGCTGTTGAGAAACCAGCTTCAAATATTAATAACCAGACCTCCTGGTCAGTCATTGCATCATGTGCAGGTAAACCACGTTCTTTTGCTTTGGCAAGAATTTTCCCTCTATTTAGTCCTGCGCCATCATCACTGACCTCGATAACAATGCTTCCCCCTTGGTGGAAGGCTCGAAGGGTAATTGTGCCTTGCGCCGGTTTCCCAGCAGCAATACGTTTTTCAGCTACTTCTACACCGTGATCCAAGCTATTTCTAACTAGGTGTGTTAAAGGGTCAGCAATTTTCTCGATTAACCCCTTATCAAGTTCTGTATTCTCACCAACAGTCCTCAACTCCACGTGCTTATTCAGTTTCGCCGCCAAATCACGCACAACTCGTGGATATCGGCTGAATACAAAACTGATTGGCATCATGCGAATTGACATCACGGATTCTTGCAAATCTCGTGTATTTCGTTCCAATTGACTCATTCCACTATACAATTTCTCGAACAACACCGGATCATACTGAGAAGCTGTTTGCGCAAGCATTGCTTGAGTAATTACCAATTCCCCAACTAAATTAATCATTTGATCAACTTTCTCTATACTGACTCGAATAGATGACGTTTCACTAACAGAGGCTGCTGTATTAGTTTTTCCAGAAGATTTATTTGTAACTTGGGATTCATTTTTGGTGCTACATGTATTCGGCAACTGTGCCTGATCCAGGTTAATTTCGGAATCTTCTATATTCCGCGGTGCAGCGGGTGCTCCTGGGAAGAATCCATATCCTGGTGTAGAAGGCGTCTTACACGCCAATTCATCTTCCTCTGCTAAAACTTCTGCATCACGGACTGATTCATTTAGGATCTCAATTTCTGCAACCTTGGTTGAAGTAATTGTCGTTGCTTTAATTTTAAGACTCGCGGGATCGACCACGAATGCCAAAGTTTCCCAAATATCTTCTTCGCTACTACTTGTAGTCAGTGTTAATTTATAATGCCCCTCCGCATTTACCGGCGTAAGGTTCTCCAGATCCCCCAACCCCCTTAAATTAGAGAATAAATTCTCAAGTGCTGCACTAGTCAAATCCATACTGGAAAACTCGATAATAAAACTAAGCCCTGTGGCAATATTTTCATGAGAAACTTTATCTATACCGGCCCCAACATCAGTCTCTTGCGACACTAACTTAGCCTTAGTTTCAAAAAAAGCTGTTTTGGTATCTACTATCGATGGGGTCTCCTGCGGATCCTCACTTAATCTTTTAAGTTCTTCACAAATGGCTTCAGCAACAGTGGGATCAGCTTGTCCTTCTCCACGATGTCCAGCCAATTGTGCTTTGATAACGTCCCCGGCCTTTAAAAAAGCATCGACCATCTCGCTACGTACCTCAAGCTCGCCCTTACGTAATCTGTCTAGCAGTGTCTCCAACATATGCGTCATCTCCGTCATATCTGTAAAACCAAATGTTCCCGCTCCACCCTTAATTGAATGAGCAGCACGAAATATAGCGTTTAAATCTTCCAAATCTGGCGAATTCACGTCAAGTCTAAGTAAACATGCCTCCATATCCGCAAGTAACTCTGAGGATTCTTCAAAAAATATCTCATAAAACTGTTCAAGATCTGTACTCATGAGAAGCCCTATTTCAAGTTAAATTGTTTGATTGACGCTTTAAAGAAAGAAACCCAATACAACAAAACACTTACTCTTTGAGAGTAGAGGTTATTTAAGCCAATTATTCCGCTTAAAAATATTATTTTCTAACCAATAACTTTACCGATTACTTCCAATAATCGTTTGGGATCAAACGGTTTCACTAACCATCCTGTTGCCCCCGCCGCTCTACCTTTTGCTTTTATTTCATCCCCAGATTCAGTGGTCAATATCAAAATAGGAGTATTTTTGTATTGAGCTAATTTCCGCAGTAACTCAAGTAACTTTAATCCGTCCATGCGTGGCATATTGATGTCAGTTAGTATTAGATTAATCTGATGATGACTTGCCTTATCGAATGCATCTTGACCATCAACTGCTTCAATGACCTCATAACCTGCACCTTTAAGTGTAAAAGTTACCATCTGCCGGATTGATGCAGAATCATCCACTGCAAGTATTGTCTTAGCCATTTATTACTCCTTTGCTGATATTATTAAGTTGCTCGGTAGAAAATGTCCGTTAAGCATTTTTAAAAAAGCTCAACATCGCCCATTTGCATCCCTTGCTGCACAACCGGTTTTTTTTTGCTTTTATTCTTCACCACCTCAACTGCTTTAGAGATTCCTGAATGTATTGAATCCAAAGCTTTCCTTTCAGTTTCTCCCTGCCAAGCACCTTGCCGATCAATACGCTGCAATTCAACATTTAACATTTCCACTTGACGTGTAGTATGAGCAAGCAATTGCGCAACTAAATCACCAAATTGCAAAGAGGTAATTACCATCTCCAACTCTTGTTCGATTTGATTGGCAATAACCATTTGCTTCTCCAATAACTCATTAATGGAGCTACTTGCCTCAGGAGCGGTCATTCTTTCAATAGCTAGAACCATTTCATGATGAGACTCTGTTAATTTACTTATGTACCTGAAATTAATAACTAAGTTATTAACCGCATCACTAACTAGTCTTTCAGCCTGATTCAAATCCCCTTTGATACCCATGAAATATTCATCGGCCGCGTTATTGCATATAACCTTATCGTTATCTTTCAGCGCCAATTTATCTTCAGATTTATTATCAAGTTTGTCGCTAACTGATTGCAGCTCAGTCATAATTTTTTCCTCGCCACTTGTTTTATTCGAAGTCATTGTCGCAATCGTTTGATACAGAAGACCATTATCATGCACCATACATAAGCTTTATCATCGGCTATCACAAATGCCTTATTCAACAGAGCAAAGCCATAACGTATTTGTTGTATCAATACTTCTTTAGCATCAAAAGTTAACGTCATAACATTTACCAACTTTAATTCTGCAGCTCTGCAAAGAATCTAGTAAATTCATAAACATAAAAAATATGAAATCAGCGTTTATGAATAGGTCAAATATGTCGTGAAAATTTTTTACGAATCAATAGGATTCATCAATTCCGATGAGTTATATATCAATACCCAAACTGAAAAATAATCCGATACCACACTCAATCTAATTTAATTGGCAACCTCATTGATTCGATTTGCCCATCCAATTGCTTGTATCTCGATATCTGCCAAGTCACTCAAACTTAGAAAATCAAGTTCAGCCAATATTAATTGAATCGCAGTAACATCCCCTTTCTCATTAGCTTCTATTAACTTCAGTTCTTGACCTAAACGCCCTTCTCGGTTTAATAGCGCTTGACTCATATCATCCGGGATTTCCAGCTTATCGACAATTTTCTGCATCTCAATACCCAGTAGTACATTGAGCAGAGATAATATTCCTACCATAAAAGCTCTTTCTTGATGATTCTTATCATGGGGTCGTTCCGCTGTTGCAATTAATTCCATTAATTTGCCCCGTGCAGCCGCTGTCTGCATTAATGCATTGGACATATTTTCATTAGACTGATCAGCCGTATAGAGCAATAATTGCACCCATCTTTGCAACTGCTTTCGCCCCATTATCATAATCGCATGCTTGATCGAATTGATTTTTTGTGGCAATCCACTTGCTACAGAATTCACCATTCGCATCAAGTTGTAACTCAGTCCAGGTTGATGCTTAAATTCCTTCTCTATTTCTTCAATATCGTTATCCCCCATCACAAGTGTCAGCAATTTTAATAGCGACAACTTTCCAGGATCTGCCCGTTTTACTGATAACACTTCAGGTTTTGCAAAATAAAATCCCTGAAACATCTGGAATCCAAGTTTCATACAATTACTTTCCTGTTCGCGAGTCTCCACTTTTAACGCCAAAAGCAATACTGGCCAACGATTTAATTCAATTACTAATTTAGAAAGCTCATTTGTCTCCAGTTCAAGCACATTCACCTTAACCACACTGACCAATGGTAGCAATTGCTTGACTTTCTCATTTATGGCAACCACATTATCCAGTGCAAATTGATATCCTTTTTGCTTTAACTCGCTACATCGTTGCATAAAATCGGCTGTCAAAGCCGTTGTCTCTTTTATTTCGAGTATCACATGTTTACTGGGTAGCAAACTAATGATATCGCTCATCACTAATCCTGGATCCGCATTGATAAAGCCTCGTTGTTTACCCAACACATTCTGAATACCCAACTGACAATATGCATTGATGATGACATTTGCGGATGCGGATAAGTCGTTACTAATACTGATCTCCTCATCAGCTTCCTCTTGCCTAAACAGCAATTCAAAGGCCACTAAATTTTGATTGCGATCGAGAATGGGCTGCCGTCCAAGAAAGAAACCTTCCATTCACTCCCCCACACTAATCAAGCAATATAAAGAAACTTCAAGTACACCGATTCTGTTTATTTCTCTAGCTTTCTTCATATTTTTACAAATATATTTTCCTGAAATTCATATAATGGAAAAGATGGTTCTTCATCCCGCTCTTGCTCCAAACTAAGCCAAAGCAGGAATTGCTCTGTTTTTTCCTGTTCGCTTTGCTTGATAAAGCGCTCTATCGGCACGGCTTATAACTGAATTCTGATGCTCTCCAAATGAGCGTAATGCAACACCGGCACTAAAAGTTATTGGTATTGATTCGTTATCGATTTGCAAAGAAAAATTTCTTTCCAAGTTATTTTGTAGCCTCTGAATGATAGTTAATGCATCTTCTAGCTCAACCTCGGGCAATAAAATTACAAATTCCTCTCCACCAAAACGCGCCACTATATCGGAAGGCCGTAGTGTCTCCTTGGCAACCGTAACTAAGTTAATGAGTACGCTATCCCCATATTGATGACCAAAATTGTCATTAATTTTCTTAAAATTATCCAGATCAATTAGAACTACCCCCAATGACTGGGCATTTCTATCGGCTCGCGCTGCTTCACGCTTAAAAATATCATCAAGACCACGACGATTGAATGCACCCGTCATTTGATCTGTCTGTACAAGTCCCCGCAGCTGTTCCAACTCATCCTTTAATAATTCAATCTTCTGCTCTGCTCGTTTCACTTGCTCCTGAGCGGCAAAAACCTCATCACTAAATTTCAACCCTCGCGTCTCGGATAACACGACATCCAGAATTCGAATGATCTCATCAGCATTATGTGTTTTACGAATTTGTTCAGCATAATGTTCTACCTGCTTATAATAATCTTCAGAATCAATCATAGATTTCTGCTCACTTCTAATAGCATTAGTCGATTTAACCAATCTTAATATTCTTTTTTGTTTATGATTAATAGCTTCTTGCATTGCTATCCTCCTCAATTGACGACATTAGATGCGGAACAAAACCAGCGGGAGATAATTCGTTGGATTGCGAAGGAGAACCCGTCCTGGTATATACTGCCATGCCAGTAAATTAACAGAATAGGGTTAGAACAGATGTAAAGAATAAAAAGGGAAATCGGGTGTTATTTACCGATAAGAGCGGCTTCTATACTGACTCAATGGTTCATCTGAAAAAGCATCGATCCATAGTTATAAGGATAAGTTACGTGAGAAACTGTGTGAGTAATACCCTAAATGAAAAACTCTATCAATCGTCCATCTCGCCATCGACATTAGGCAAAATCCAAAATAATTATTTTTCTTTGATACAATGCTCCACCATTGCTTGCTTGTAATCAATCCGACCAAATGAAACATCTTTTAATTGACCCTTGCGGTCAAACAAAATACACGAAGGTGTTCCTTGCAGTGCAAAGTTCTCGAAAGTTTCAGCCTTCATCGATTTCTGTTCCAGATAATGCCTAACTTGATGCAGCACTAATTTTCTCTGCTCGTTACTTAAGTTCTCAAAATCCGGAAGAAATTCACCAGCATACCGTAACACGCGTTTATCAGTAACCGGCTCAGTTTCCGCCACAACGCGATCCATGCCCACTGCAAAAGGAATTTTCCATGGCAACTTACCTTCGGATAATATGCCATATTGATTCAGCGCCTTGAGTGTTTCACCGATCACTTCACCGGTGGTAATTAATTTTTGCAAATTCTCGAGCGTATTTTTGTCATAATCCTCAAATGCGGTGGCCAAACCGATGACAACCAATCCATGTTGATGATAACGTTCATGCAGATCGATAGCTTTAGGTAATGAATAAATAAAACAGCCCGGACAATTCACCTGAAAAACCTCAATCAACACCACCGAACCCACTAGATTATTTAACACAATCGGTCCTCCCTGCACCCAAGCAGCAACCGAAATATCAGAAAGCGAATGATTATTCATGGTTAAAATAGTTAAAATAAATAAATAGAAACTCTGGCATATTACAGAAGCTGGACACTGTCATGCATTATTTTTGATAAAAACTAATTCGAATTCGCTAGAAATGCGTTACTGGTTAATGAAATCCGATCCGGATGAGTTCAATATTGACGACTTTGCAGCATTACCCAAGCAGACTGTAGCCTGGGAAGGCGTGCGCAATTATCAATCACGCAATTTTATGCGCAATCAAATGAATATCGGTGATCAAGCTTTTTTCTATCATTCCTGCTGCAAAGATCCCGGGATTATGGGTATTGCAACTGTTAGCAGACCCGCATATCCGGATGTCTCGCAATTCGATTCCAGCAGCAAATATTTTGACCTCAAGGCATCATTGAGTAACCCGCGTTGGTTTAATGTTGAGCTTACCCTAACAAGAAGAATCCGTCTGATCTCGATCAAAGAGCTCAGGCAGCATGAGGAGTTGCGTCGTATGCGGGTACTGCAAACCGGTAACCGCTTATCGATCACCCCGATTGATCCGGCCGAATGGCAATTTATCCTGAACCTGCTATGATCTTATTGGATCCTTTCTAAAGAAACCAAATATGGAATGGTGGCTGATTTACCTTCTGACCGGAGCATTTGTAGGTTTCTTCGCCGGTTTGCTCGGCATCGGTGGCGGACTGATCCTGGTGCCCGTGCTGATCACCGTATTTACAGCTCAGAACTTTCCCGTCGATCGCATCATGCATATGGCGCTCGGTACCACGATGGCCACCATCATTTTCACATCAATCACCAGTTTGCGCACTCACCATCAGCATGACGCAGTAAATTGGCAAATTGTAAGAAATATTACTCCCGGTATTTTTCTCGGTACTTTCGGCGGCGCCACCCTGGCGGGATCGATGACGGGTCAGCTACTGAGCTCTATTTTTGTCATTTTTATTTTTTATGCCGCCACGCAGATGCTGCTGCAATTTCGCCCCAGCCCGATGTTTCAGTTACCTGGAAGAATCGGCTTGTTACTCGCCGGCGGAGTTATTGGCGCACTTTCCAGTCTGGTTGCTATTGGTGGCGGGTTATTGTCAACACCATTTCTTACTTTGTGCAAAATCAAACTTCAACACGCTATTGGCACAGCAGCCGCCATCGGTTTTCCCATCGCGCTGGCCGGAACCATCGGATATGTCGTAAATGGATTGATTCAACCGGATCCACTTCCTGCCAACAGTTTAGGTTATGTTCATTTACCCGCATTAATTTGGTTGGTATCCGCCAGCATGTTGACAGCACCTCTCGGTGCAAGACTTACGCATTCGATCCAAACCGCCATTCTAAGAACAATCTTTGTTGTATTGCTTTATAGTTTAGGTATCAGGATGTTAATCAACTTAATTTAAATTAAAGGGGGAGATGTTGATTTATCTTATTGCAGTATTTCAACTGTAAGATTCCAACCCTTTTCCATCCCTGCCCCACCTAAGAAAACATACACTTAATCTCTGAGAATTCAGTTCTCCGCTTCTTAACGGCAGAACTGATGCAGTTGTGCAGTTAATAATTTCGTAGCTTGCAGTGAAGTACTTTACTCCGCAGCTTTAGCCATTTTGATCGCTCGCATCACCATGTCGCGCGCTTCGGCCGCATCACCCCAGCGACCGACACGCACCCATTTTTCCGGCTCAAGATCTTTATAATGCGTAAAAAAATGCTCTATCTGCTGAAATACGATATCAGGAAGATCCTTTCGCTCGGATACATGTGCGTAATAAGGGAAGGTCTTGGTATCCGGCACACAAATAAGCTTCTCATCACCGCCATGCTCATCTTCGAGATGAAGCAGTGCAATCGGTCTTGCGCGCACTACGCATCCGGCCAGGAATGGCGAACGGGCAATAACAAGCGCATCAAACGGATCGCCGTCATCACATAAAGTATGAGGAATAAAACCATAATTAGCCGGATATCGCATCGGTGTATGTAAAATGCGGTCTACGAATAATGCTCCGGATTGTTTATCAAACTCATATTTAACGGGTTCACCGCCTGTGGGCACTTCTATGATGACATTGACATTGTTGGGTACATTGGCGCCTACAGGGATTGCTCTAATATCCATGAAACATGCCTTTCTCGCTTTTGGGGATTAGGAAGAAACAAATACTGCGACTACGCGGATCATTACTTTTGTAATTTTAGTGTACTGAAGGCTGGAACGACTGTCAAACATTCGTCCTTGGCATTCGAAGAACAAATAAAATAGAACGACTAAATGAATCACCGCTTCCGCAAACGACCCTCAAGTGCAAGTCAAATGAACAACCTCGCTCCCCTCAGGAACGAGGAATAAAACCGGTATCGATTAAACCAAATATTCCGCTCACAAATATTTTGTTACGAGCAAATTGAGTGGACTTAACCAATACCATTGAGCAAGCTTAGCTGGCTCTGATTTTACATATTTTTGCTTACATTACTCACAGACGTGGTGTTATGACGCCATTTTCATCGGACAAGATAATTTCTACGCGCCGATTCAGTTGACGATGTTCGGCAGTATCATTTCCGGTAATCGGCAAGGTTTCACCATAACCGCGTGAAGCGACACGATCATTACTAATACCGCTATTCAGTAAAGCCATCTTCACAGCATTGGCACGTCGCTCGGAAAGTTCCTGATTATAATGGTGACTACCCGTATTATCGGTATGCCCTTCAATTAATACCTTATGCTGAGTATACTGTCTGAGAAAATCTGCCAGTTTTTGCACAGTCCGAACACCATTCGCTTCGAGCTGTGCCATATTGGTACGGAACAATACATCGTTCAATGTAATCACCAAACCGCGTTCTGTTTTCTTGGCGTTTAACTCCTCCAATTCTTTCTGTTGCTGAGCAATCAGTAATTGATCAAATGCCACCTGTTGTTTGGATTCTTCAGCCTCAGCTGTTCTTGCTTCAAGCAGAATTCGATCACGTTCGACATCGGCATTTGCCACCACTGACTCAGCGATTTTCGCTTTGGCAGTTTCTTGCGCGATGGCAACTTGTTGTTTTGCCATGTAGGCTAGATGATTAACTTTAGCATCGTTTTCTCCTTTGTTTAGCGCAACGTCTGCTTTATCCAGAATATTACCGGCTTCTTTTAATTCCAACGCTGCCATATTGGTAACTTGCGGATTTGCTAGTGCACTGTTGTAATGGGTATGCGCTTGCGCAAGAGAAGGGTTGTGCGGAGTCGAGCCGCAACCGGAAACAGTATAAATAGCGATAACAATCAGAATAGTAGAGAAATACCAACTTTTTTGCATAATAAACTCCAGTGAAGATTACTGAACTTGACGATCAATTTCTTGACGTAGTGTATGGCTCGCTTCCTGTAGCGCATCTGCCGCTTTCTGTGCTTTAGCAGTGCGCGCCATGGCTCCAGCAAGTTGGGCATCCATCTGCGCTTGTTCTGCCAGTTGGCGGGCAAGCACATAGTCTTTCTCTCCCATCGCGCGTTCGGCAGCTTCCATCTTTTCCATCGCGGACTTAAATTCCACTGGCGCGAATTCACTACCGCCCGCGCTGAGTGCATTATTTACTGCGGTTCTGGAAGTGGCTATCTGCTCGGTAGGTGCCGGAATGCTTTCACAACCAACCATAAAGATGGCACAAATTACTGTGATATTGAATATGCGAATCATGGGGTACGAATTTAGGGAATAAAAATTCTTCATCATTTTTTGATCCATTGGTAAACCTCCTAAAACAATGGTGGCAATAATTACTTGGCTTTTTGTAATTATTGGAAATTTATTGATATCAAAATCCAGACAAGTCTATTTTAGAAATAACCTTTTTAAGACCATCGCTGATAATTAGATGCTTTCTAATGGAAAAAAACAGTACGCTAGCGCACACATCAGTTCAGACGCCGAGATGCAAACCTGTCTAGTAAGAAACTTGGATAAGCTATCTCAATCTGACAGCAGCAAAGAAAGACTCAATTGGGAGCGGTGTTCTGGAATGCTGTCAATTCTCGACAGGATACTCATACAAATCGACATGGAGGCTTTGGTTTTAGGCCGCATTACAATGCCTCTGGAATATTTCGGACTGAATCCATTCTGTACAGTGATAAAGCGCTTGATAAGTTTTTTCTGATTTCTGTCTGCCGAATCTGTGTAAGAGATCTTTAACTTCAGATTGCAGGAAGATTAAGCAATTTTCCAATATCTTGGCAATCTATGTTCCCAACAATGTGCTGATCCGCGCCGGAGTCGCTTTGCGGTGTCCCAGCACAATGTGACGCGGTCAAGTAAAAAACTGGACAACTCAGTTAAGCAACTTTCTTTACATTTTCAATTTCTACCTCATATTGATTTGGGCTCTTGTACCCCAAGTATGAGTGCAGTCGATGACTGTTATAAAACATGGAAATATACTGCAACACATCTTGCTGAGCTGAGAAACGAGTTTGATAATGGCACCAGTGGATTCGCTCCTGTTTGAGGCTGCCGAAAAAGCTTTCTGCTACAGCATTGTCGTAACAATTACCAGTACGGCTCATGCTGCCAATAAGACCATGTATCTTCAGAAGGTTTCGGTGTTGTCGGCTGGCATATTGCGATCCGCGATCCGAATGCACAATCAGTCCTCTTTGTGGTTGACGCCTCCGGATAGCCATTCTTAATGCATCACAAACCAGTCTGGCCTTCATTCTTGGACTCATACTCCAGCCGACCACTTTCCTGGAAAATAAATCAATGATCACAGCCAGATACAGTCAGCCTTCTCGAGTCCAAATGTAGGTTATGTCGCCAACGTAGACTTGATTGGGGGCTGCAACATCAAACTGCCGATTCAGCTTGTTCTCAAATACCGGCTGTTTGTGATCGCTATGGGTTGTCACTTTGTATTTCCTGCGATGCTTGACTTGCACACCGGCTTCCCGCATCAGGCGTCGAGCTTTCCAGCGACCAATCGGATAACCCAGCGCATTCAGCGCTTTTCCGATTCTGCGGCTGCCATAACTATAATTGCTGGATTTTGCTATATCCCGCACCGCTTCAAGTTTTTCCTCGTGATGCTGGCGTTCAGAACAATTATCAACGCACCGAACGTAATCATAGTAGGCGCTACGACTTACACCCATGAGTTGGCACATCAAGCCAACAGGATAGGTCTTTTTCCTTTGGCTAATGAACGAATACTTCATTTCGTTTCTTTCGCGAAAAAGACCGTCGCTTCCTTTAGTATTTCCCTCTCCAGCTTGAGCTGCTTGATTTGCGCTTTCAACTGCCGGATTTCTTCCTGCTCTGGCGTCAGCTTCCCATTACCACGGAATGACTGATCAGCATCATCTGCTTGGTATTCCCTGATCCACCTCCTCAACATATTAGGCGTGATCTCAAGGTTTCGAGATACTTCTGACGTCGTGTGATCCTGATCCAATACCAGACTCATAGCATCTAATTTAAATTCTTTTGTATATTGTTTTCTCGTTACCATTTCTTCCTCCGGTAATCCCCCCATTATTAACCGAAGTTAAAAGTAGAGGTTAATGCGCTAACTGAGCGAGCTTTTGTTTTGGTGTTATTCCTCCAATGGCCGTATTAGGCTGTTCATGATTATAGGTCCACAACCATTTTGTTGCATAGTCCTGAACTTCGGCGATTGACTCAAAGCAGTGCTGGCTTAACCAGTCATAACGTACGGTTCTGTTGTAACGTTCAATGTAGGCGTTTTGCTGAGGTTTGCCGGGCTGTATGAATTCCAGTTGTATGCCGTTCTTTGCCGCCCAGGCAGAGAGTAAGCCGCTGATGTACTCAGGGCCGTTGTCACAGCGAATCCGCTTTGGCTTGCCGCGCCATTCGATCAGGCGATCCAGCGTGCGTATGACGCGCCCTGCAGGTAAGGAGAAATCCACCTCTATTCCCAATCCTTCACGATTGCAGTCGTCCAGTATATTGAGTAACCGAAAGCTGCGGCCATCTTCCAATTGGTCATACATGAAATCCATTGACCAGGTTTCATTGATGGTTAACGGTACCGCCAGCACTTCCGGCTTGTCACGTTTGAGCCGCTTTCTCGGCTTGATCCGCATGTTCAGTTCCAACTCCCGGTAAATACGATAAACACGCTTGTGGTTCCAGAAAAAACCTTTTACATTGCGTAAGTACAGAAAGCATAAACCAAACCCCCAGTTTCGCTGATTGTGCGTCAACCGCAGCAGCCAATCGGCAATGATACGGTTATCAGCATTGAGCCTGGCTTGATAACGGTAACATGTTTCGCTGATATCATAGATCTCACACGCCAGGCGGATACTGATCCTTTTTTGCTTAACAACCTGTTTAGCCATGTCGCGCCGCTGCCAGGGCGCTACCACTTTTTTTCGAGGGCTTCCTTACGTAGCTCGGATTTTAACCGTTCCTCAGCATACATCTTTTTCAACCAGCGATTCTCTTCTTCAAGTTCCTTGAGTCGGGCTATCATTGATGCATCCATACCGCCGTATTTGCTGCGCCATTTGTAAAATGTCGCATTACTCATACCGTGTTCACGGCACAATTCAGGCACCGGCACTCCTCCCTCGGCCTGTTTGAGTATCGCCATGATCTGGCTGTCACTGAATTTCGATTTCTTCATTGCAGAATCTCCTGTCTATATAAATTACAAGAAAATTCTACTTCTGACTCCTGTTATTTTCTGGGGGGATTACCCTCCCGTTAAGCTATTTTCTCTTAACTGGACTGTCCGGTTTCATTAAACCAGGTCAATGTAACCGATAGTTAATTTGAAAGAATTTTTAAGTACCCGCTTTTCTCTTATTCGTAAGAAATGACCGTAGCTCTATCAGATATCGCGCCTTGAATTTAATCCATGATTGAGGCATTGCGAAACCTGTCTTACTGCTTTATTCGGAAAGGTTGATACGCTTGGTCGACTTCATCTGCGCACTGCGCGACAAATAGCCTAAATAACAGCCTGCCAGCACCCCTAAAATCCAGCTGAGAACAACGAGAGCAGGCATTAAATGTGAATCGTTTGTATCGCGAAATCGGCTGATCAATACCCCCAGCGGTGCCGCACCTACCACTATGAAAGCGCAAATTCCCAGTGCGCCTTTACTCCATCGGTACACCGCGTATGATAACAACAGAAAAGGTGATGCCATGATTAGTTGAATAGGCCAGGAAATACCACTCCAAAGTAACCCAAAACCAATAAATGACAATAGAAAACCACTGACAAGTGCGCAAAAAATAATGAATATATCGTGCCAGAAATTGCGGGTATGCAGTTCTTTTTTCATCTTAAACACTCATTATTTCCAAACACATTGTTAAATGATTCAGCATGCGCACTTGTTCAACATCGATAACACTATCTTAAAATTAACTTTTCCGGAAATTATAATGCCAAGTGTCAATCATTCAATACAACCGCATTGATAATCCGGTTGATCTCAACAACTTGAGAAAACTTTAAGCTATATCGAGAACCTATAATGAATTCAAATTAAAATGCTATACTCGCAAAGCCATTGTAAGCTTGAGAAGGAAGAGGATCAATTTAAATTATAGTTAGATTCTGAATGAGAAAACTTAACAAAATATGTGGCTATTTCTTCTGTTCCCGTTATTACGTCTACAAAATTTCATAGAATGCTGACAACCGTTGTAATCGCATCGATCAATCATGTTTTACGCAGTGAAAGCTGGGCATCCAGGCGATTGCAATCTTTTACCGGGCAAACAGTCTGCATTCGGACTTCTCCCTTAATTAATCTCAAAATGCTGATCAACACAGCGGGTGAATTACAGAAAGTTGATGATTCTATAAATGCAGATGCAACATTGACATTATCTCCGTTAATGTTGCCTGGATTGTTGACCCGCGAACTGAATGCATTTGCGCAGATAAAAACGGCCGGCAATCCGGTCTTGGTTGAGGAACTGATTAATATCGGTCAGCATATCGACCTTAAAGCAATCGTTGAGCACGATCTTAGCAATGCAATCGGAGACATACCAGCGCATCGAGTCGCTCATGCAGGCGAACATCTGATGCAATGGCAAACAAAAAACATTGATCGCTTTTCTCAGACATTGATCGAATATTTAACTGAAGAAAATGTTTTTCTAATCAAGCCAGACACAGTCCATCGATTTGCAGAAGAGATCAATTGCGTGCAGCTTGATATTGATCAACTGGAACGAAGGTTAAATAAATTGGCGCAACATAGCACCTTCGCAAATGAATAGAGAACGCTATGAAGCGCATTCCCATCACCAAATGACACCGCAGAGTAAATAATAATACCTGAAGAAGTATCCTACTAACCTTTTTAACACAATTCACCCCTACCGATTATAGATTTACTCATGCGCCTATTTCGACTTCTAAAAATACAATACGTCGCTTTCCAATTCGGATTGGATGAATTTGTCTTAAATCATAGCCGCCTGCGGGTGTTAAGAATTGTTGTAAAGACCTTAACCTTCTGGAGAAAGCTGGATAAGCCGCGTGGAGAGAGATTACGGTTGGCTTTAGAAAAATTGGGCCCTATTTTTGTTAAATTTGGCCAGATGCTGTCCACCCGGCGCGATCTTTTGCCTCACGATATCGCCGATGAATTGGCTAAACTGCAAGATCAGGTTCCCCCGTTTCCTTTACCGCTCGTATTAGCAGCATTAGAAAAAGAATATGATCAAAAGATCAGTGAAGTATTTTTCGAATTTAGTGACATCCCGATAGCTAGCGCATCTGTTGCACAAGTCCATTTTGCAGTCTTGCACGATGGAACCGAAGTAGCGGTAAAAATATTACGTCCTAATTTGGAACCCATTATCATGCACGATGTTGCATTGATGGATACAGGCGCCTGGCTGGCAGAAGCACTCTGGTCGGACGGCAAGCGTCTAAAATTACGGCAGGTCGTTTCAGAATTCGCCCGCCATTTGGATGATGAGCTTGATCTGATGCGTGAAGCAGCCAACTGCAGCCAATTACGCAGAAATTTCCTGAATTCTCCATTGTTGCTGGTACCCGAAGTCTACTGGGATTATTGCCGCAATGGTGTAATGGTGATGGAACGTGTTAAAGGTACCCCTATCAGTCATGTTGAAAGATTGCAGGCCCAAGGAATCGATATCCCGCAATTGGCACGCGTTGGAGTGGAAATATTTTTTACTCAAGTATTTCGCGATGGATATTTCCATGCCGATATGCATCCTGGAAATATCTTTGTGGGTCAAGATAGCCGGTATATTGCGGTTGATTTCGGCATCATGGGAACACTCAGCGATCAAGATAAAAATTATTTGGCACAAAACTTTCTGGCCTTCTTCCGCCGGGATTACGGGCGCGTCGCACAAGCTCATGTAGAAGCCGGCTGGGCACCTAAAAATACCCGGGTAGACGATTTTGAATCTGCCATACGGGCTGTTTGCGAACCCATCTTCGACAAGCCGCTGAAAGAAATATCCTTTGGGCGGGTTTTGTTTCAGTTGTTTCAAGCCTCGCGGCAATTCAATGTCGAAATCCAACCTCAACTGGTGTTACTGCAAAAAACATTGCTCAATATTGAAGGCCTTGGCCGTGATCTGGATCCGAATCTGGACCTCTGGAAAACCGCCAAACCGTTTCTAGAGCATTGGATGGCTGAGCAAATCGGCTTGCGTGGATTTGCCAGTCGAATACAAAAAGAAGCCCCGAACTGGGCGATTATCCTGCCGGAATTTCCTCGCCTGATACATCAAGCTTTTGCAGAAAACCGCAATCATGCTTTGGAAAAAAGAATGACCGACCTGGTCATCGAAGAAAAACGGCAAAACCGGTTGCTGTTGCTGATTGCAATCTTGCTGGCTGGATTGCTGTTCTGGCAAATATTTCACTGATTCGCTTTAATTCAATATTTCTTCGCGGAGAAAAGCATTCTTCCCGTTAAAACAGTCTTTGCCAGCATAAGTACCCTGCACATCATCAATCCGGTTTTAACAAAAAGAAATACGTTAAACTAGCAACTTATTTTTCTAACCTCATTATTCATTCTTATGAGCTATTATCAATACCATGTTTTTTTCTGCACCAACCAACGTGACGGGGGTGCAAAATGCTGCAATAATTTCTGCGCCCAGGAACTGCGTGACTACGCCAAGCAGCGCATCAAATCGCTAAAACTCGATGGTAAGAAAAGAATCCGTATTAATAATGCGGGCTGCCTTGATCGCTGCAATGAAGGTCCCGTTATTGTGATTTATCCGGAGGAAACCTGGTATACCTATATCGATCAAGAAGATATTGATGAAATCATCGATGAGCACTTGCTCAAGGGAAATATTGTCGAGCGTCTTAGAATCTGATTTACTGCATCCCAATGAATGCTCACTTCCATCCAGGAGGCTTTATTGGTACGGGATCCGCTCTCCAGGTATGAAGTTACTGCAACAATAACAAAATCTACGCGTCATCATTGTACATTCTCATCTACTATTCAGTATCGCCCCGCTCGGAATAACAACATTATCCAAACCATCGCTAGAACTGCCCCAACACAAGTTTTTATGCCACTCAATTGAGTTTTATACTCGTCTCATCGAGTCAAAAAAATCAGAATTATTTTTGGTCCCTTTGATTTTATCTAACAAAAACGCCATTGCATCCATATCATCCATTGGATGCAGTAACTTACGCAGCACCCAGATTTTCTGCAGAACTTCGGCGGCAATCAATAATTCTTCACGGCGCGTGCTTGATCGATTCACGTTAATTGCAGGATATATCCGTTTCTCAGCCATACGGCGATCAAGATGGATTTCCATATTGCCGGTACCTTTAAATTCCTCATATATCACATCATCCATTCGTGAACCGGTATCAATCAGGGCAGTCGCAATAATTGTCAACGATCCACCCTCTTCGATATTCCGTGCCGCACCAAAAAACCGCTTAGGTCGTTGCAGCGCACTTGCATCCACGCCCCCTGTTAACACCTTTCCAGATGCAGGTACCACGGCATTATAAGCACGAGCCAGCCGTGTAATCGAATCAAGCAGTATTACAACATCTTTCTTGTGCTCGACCAAACGCTTAGCTTTTTCAATGACCATTTCAGCCACTTGAACATGCCTAGCAGCGGATTCATCGAAGGTGGAAGAAATCACCTCTCCCTTGACGGAGCGAATCATTTCCGTAACCTCTTCCGGACGTTCATCGATCAATAACACCATCAGAATCACATCCGGATGATTAGCCGCAATGGCATGTGCAATATGTTGCAGCATAACCGTCTTTCCTGATTTAGGGCTGGCCACCAGCAATCCGCGTTGCCCTTTGCCAATCGGAGCAATCAAATCGATAATACGACTTGTAATATTTTCTTCAGCTTTAATATCCCGTTCAAGTACTAGCCGTTCATCAGGGAATAACGGTGTCAGGTTTTCAAAGAGAATTTTCTGCTTGGAATTTTCTGGTGGCTCATTATTAACTTTATCAACTTTCACCAGTGCAAAATAACGCTCTCCATCTTTGGGTGGACGAATCTCGCCATCGATTGAATCGCCCGTATGCAAATTAAAGCGCCGAATTTGACTCGGTGAAATATAAATGTCATCCGGACCGGCTAAATAGGAAGTGTCAGGAGAGCGTAAAAAACCAAATCCATCCTGCAGCACTTCCAGCGTCCCATGACCATAAATATTCTCACCCTTGCGTGCCTGGTTCTTAAGCAAAGCAAAAATCAAATCCTGCTTCCGCATTCGGTTGGCACCGTCAATTTCGTTTTCGATAGCCATTTTTACTAATTCAGTGACATGTAAATTTTTTAGATCAGATAAGCGCATGAGAAAGCTCTTAAAAAAGAATACTTGGGAAAAAGGTAAAGGTGCTGGAAAGGAAAATGTTACAGATGGGGTAATAAAAAAAGCCGCGACGAGGTCTTTATCGGTAAATAACCCACAGATCTATCTGTTTCTAGACTAACGAGCTTAAATATGACTGTCAATAAATGCTGTCAATTGCGATTTTGATAGCGCACCCACTTTGGTGGCTTCTATATTTCCGTTTTTAAAAAGCATTAATGTCGGAATACCACGGATGCCATATTTCGGCGGTGTCAACTGATTTTCGTCAATATTCAGTTTTGCCACTTTGAGTCGCTCGCCATATTCATTGGCGATTTCGTCAAGTATGGGCGCTATCATTTTACAAGGGCCACACCACTCCGCCCAATAGTCAACGAGTACGGGAGTAGTCGATTGTAAGACTTCCGTTTCAAAATTTGCATCGGTAACGTAATGAATATGCTGACTCATAAAATAAAATCCCTCATTAAAATTGTTCAATTCTTGGAATAATAGCCTCAATATTATCTCTGAGACCGGTTTACACGATTATTGGGAAAAAAGCTGTAAAAGAGAGGTATAAAATACCAACCTGATTATGCTATAGAAAAAACTATTAAAAGGGAAGTAGCTGCACCGCAAAAAAATGCTTTAAAACCCAATCCTATAAAATTTTTATACAAAATTGATTCAAGAATCAAGTCTCAGGGCTCCAATTGTTGAAATGCCACAATATGATCAATTTCAAGCTTGATACCAATCTTTTCGCCAATGGCATGATTATGGTGACTGGATACCAATGCCAACACCCGCGCTCCACCAGCAAGACGCAACGTATATAAAATTTCTGCACCACGAAATGCTTTGCTCACGATTGTCGCCTGCAGCGAACTCGTATCGTCATGTACGATATCATCGGGCCGTAACAACACATCCACGTTACTACCCATCACATAGGGATGAGGAATCGCATTCTCTAAAATCCCAAGTTCGACTTCAATCCGTTGCGCACTAATCACTTTTCCGGGAAGAAATACGCCTTGCCCGATGAAGTTGGCAACAAAACGATTCGCCGGTCGATGATACAAATTAAAAGCAGTATCCAACTGTTGCATTTCACCGCGATGCATGACGCCAATTTCGTCAGCTATCGCAAACGCTTCGGCTTGATCGTGGGTAACCAATATAGCCGTGATTCCCTGACTCTTAATAATTTCACGAACTTCTATGCTTAAGCGTTCACGCAAGCTAATATCCAGATTGGAAAAAGGCTCGTCCAATAACAATAGCTCCGGCTTGGGCGCCAATGCTCTCGCCAATGCCACGCGTTGCTGCTGCCCACCCGATAATTCATGCGGATATTTTTGCGAGGCTTCAGTCAAATGCACCACATGCAGCAATTCATCGACACGCCGGGCACGTTCCGCCGCGGTTAAACGATGCAGACCAAAGCCGATGTTGGCAGTCACATCCAAATGTGGAAATAACGCATAATCTTGAAAAACCATGCCGATACGTCTTCGTTCCGGCGGCACAAAGACATCCGCGCTACTGACACAAACTCCGTTTAAGAAAATTTCCCCGCCCAACACGGGCTCAAATCCTGCAATACAGCGTAATGCCGTGGTTTTGCCACAGCCACTCGGCCCTAGCAAACAACCTATTTTCCCTTTCTGCAAAGTCAGGGTTAAATCATGAATCACGCCCTGATTACCATAAGCTTGCCGAACGTTGTTTAATTGCAACAATGGGGTGCTCATTACTTTATTTCAGTTTGCCGCATAAATAAATAGATCGGTATCAATCCAGCCAGTATCAACGTAACCGCCGGCAAAGCCGCCTGCTCCCATTGGCCTTCCGAAGTCATTTCATAGATTCTGACCGCCAGCGTGTCCCAACCGAATGGACGGGTCATCAGCGTAATCGGCATCTCCTTCATGACATCAACAAAAACCAAAGTGGCAGCGGTAAAAATGCCCGGTTTCAATATGGGAATATGCACTGTCCTGATCATTGTCCAGCCATGCACACCCAAACTCATCGCCGCCTCATCAACGCTGTGCGTTATCCTTTGCATTGCGCTGTCAATGGGATAATGACTGACAGCCATGAAGCGTATCAAATAAGCAATCAACATGATGGCCAATGTACCCTGAATCAATCGGCCTGTTTCTATTTCAAACCAGTGTAACGCCAATTCACCAAGCTGCCCATCCAGCCAGGTCAGCGGCACGTACACGCCAATTGCCAACACTGCGCCCGGTAATGCATAACCAATGGTTGCGATACGCACTGCATAGCGCGTGACAGGATCAGAATAACGCCGCACCGCATAAACCATGGCAATCACAACCAGGCAGATTAGCAAAGCCGCCAGACTGGATAATGTCAGGGAGTGCCAGAGAAATTCCAGGTAACGGTCTACATCATAATCCTGTGTAAACGACTGCATGGCCCAATAGCACAATTGTGCAACAGGTAAAAAGAACGCAAAAAACAGCACACTCACCACAAAGCCGATGACCATCCAATTATGCCACCCGGTCAACTGAATACGCTGAGCGCGCGCACTTCTTTTAGTTTCTGCGTAACGCATACGGGCTCTGAACTGCTGTTCCAGCACAATCGCAATAAAAACTATGATGATCAACAAAGAAGCCAGTTGAGAAGCGGCATGCAATGAAAACATGCTAAACCACGCCTTGTAAATAGCTGTGGTAAACGTATTGTAGTTAAACACCGCAACCGTTCCGAAATCCGCCAATGTTTCCATTGACACCAGCATGATACCGCCGGCTATCCAGGGGCGCGCCATAGGCAACACTACTTTGAAGAAACCCTGCCTGCGGCTGAAGCCCAGTGATTGCGCAACCTCTAACGAACGCTTGCCCTGGCTCAGGAAAGCATTCCGTGCCAGCAAATAGACATAGGGATAAAAAGCCAGGGTCATGACGATAATAACGCCCATCCTGCCACGGATATCCGGAAACCAAGATAGATCAGAATCCAGCCAAACACGCAATGTGGTTTGTATCGGGCCGGTAAAATCAAATAAACCCAACGCTACAAATGCGGTTACATAAGCAGGTGTCGCCATCGGCAATAACAACGCCCAGGAAAAAAAACGCCGCCCGGGAAATTCATACACCGCAGTAAACCAGGCCAGGCTGATACCCAATAGCGCAGTCCCAATGATCACGCCCAATACCAGCCAGAAGGTATTGAGTAGCAAAGGAATCAGTGTGGTTTCAAAAAGATGTTTCCAGATCTCATCCGCCGGTGCCAACATGGAAGAAAGAATTACGCCAATGGGCGCCAGTACCAGTACAGCTGCGATAAAAGGTACCCAGCGCCAATTGATCATCAAACGTTTGAAAAAAGACAGAACAAAAAGAAACTTACGTATTCAGGAAATTGATTTTGCACCATTTCAGTCTGCATCAACTTCCTTACTTACGCGGTTTTTAGCGGTATCCTGCACGATCCATCAGTTTTACTGCGGTCGTCTGCAATTCTCCGGCCTTGATCAGATTCATTGGGTTTTGCTTAAAGCTACCCCACCCCGCTACAAATGGATCTGCGGGAATTTTGGGATTGACGGGATATTCCATATTCACATCCGCGAAAAGGTTTTGTGCTTTATCGGATGATAAGAATTCCAGCAGCTTGATCGCCGCTTGTTCGTTGCGGGCATAGCGCGTGACGCCTGCGCCAGAGATATTGACATGCACGCCACTGTTATTCTGATTGGGCCAGAAAATCGCCAGCGGCAAATTGGAATCATTTTTCATTAAACGGCCAAAATAATACGTATTGACCAATGTCACATCGCATTTCCCAGCCGCAACAAATTCCAATGCCCGGGTATCATCGGACAATGGATCGGTGGCCAAATTAGCCACCCAACCCTTAACAATCTTCTCCGTCTCAGCTTCGCCATGCTCGGCAATCATCATTGCCACAAGCGATTGGTTGTATACTTTCTTCGAAGTACGCAAACACAACCGTTTGCTCCATTTAGGATCCGCCAGACCTTCATACGTTGATAGTTCCGCGGGATCCACTTTCTTCGTGTTATAAACCAGAGTTCTGGCACGGATGGATAGCCCGAACCACGCATTGCCCGGATCGCGCAAATGCGCCGGAATATTGCGCTCAAGCACCTCGGATTCAACAGGTTTCAACAAGCCTTTCTGCGCAGCTGCCCAGAGATTACCGACGTCCGCAGTTATCAGCATATCCGCCGGGGTATTTTTTCCTTCCGCCTCCAACCGGGCAAGCAACGCGCCTTCATTATCCGTGGTGTATTTGACTTTAATCCCGGTTTCCTTGGTAAAAGCATCAAACATCGGCTTGATGAGCTGCTCGATCCGCGCTGAATATACAACTACCTCGTTAGCATGCGCGGGCTGAACAATCATTAACGAAAAAACAAAAGGAACGACAATAAGAAAACGGCTTAAATTTGGGCTTACCATGAAAGAAATTCCAGGAAAAAAAGTTATATCAATCGAATTAATCAATGACGAATACTATAGTATGAATAAGAATAATTATCAATTAAATATCTATCGTGAAGAACTGCAAGATCCCGATCAATTCTCGGTTAACGGCTGCGACCACGAACCTAATACCTTGCGTCCCACCAAGGGCAATTTAATGGCGAGCGGATTCCAATTCAGGCCAAAAGACAGGCCCAGAAAATTGAATTCAATGCCTTCCACCGCACTGACCAGAACGCCCAGCAGGCCAAAAAAGGAGATCTGCAAACCACTGCCGCTCGGCGCATGGGAAATAAACCGGTAACCGAGATAATCCTTGCCAATCGCGGTCGGCGGCAAATCCAGCTGCAACTCCGGCACCGCGCGTGAAACCCAAGCGGTAAACGTATTGGAATTCGGCCCCGGCCACATGGTGTAATCTTTCATGTAAGGATAGCGATTAGCCGCCAGATCGATTTTCTCGATCAATGCATCCACCCCGTCACCGCGTAAATCTGCCAAAATCTCGGGCGTATTGCCGTACCAGCGCCGGTCAGGCGCATTCTCATAAACTGCCAATACCGACCTCTGGCTACGACGCAGCCATCCGATCACCTCATAAATGGTATAAGACTGAGCTCCCGTGGGTTTCACGGCAATCCAGGTATGAATCCCGAAATAACCGCGCCAGCCAAAAGCGCGCGCACCATAAACCTGAATAATCGCCTCAGAATTCGTGGCCGGATCAGGCGCTATACCGACCGGCTCGCGGCTCGCATTCCACCAGTACTGCGCTTGCGCATGCTGCGAAAAAGACAGTCCGGCAAGCAAAACAATCACCCAACAACTCAATAAAACAGAGCGACCCACACCCCGCGCAACTGATACTAACATCTTGAGAAAATCCGGTTAAGTCAATGAAAATTTAAATGCTAGATTGAGGAGCACTAAAGAATTCGGCCTACTAGAGAAACTTTCTCATCCAACCAAACATCTTCTGGACTGATAAACCCTTTAGAGTTAAATTCGAACTCTTTACCTGCATGAGAAAAACACTCGTGAACCAATTCCGAGCAGATGTACTCCCGGTCCTTTTCCTTTTTTCCAATACCCAGCGTAATGCGTGCCAAAATCTTTGCGATTTCGTCTTTATCATAGGGTTGCGTCAGCTCGTCTATGCCAAATCCTGCAATCCCTTCAACCGTTGAAGAATTCACATCTTTGCAGCGTGCCAACACTACCCGTCCTTTATAAGGCTTTCCATCTTCATAATCATCCAGGTACTTGGATAAAGGCGCAAAACGCACCCCCATGTCTTCGACACTTTCCAATAGTAAAACACGATCAATCGAATCGAGCCGAAACACTATCCCTACATGACTCCAAGGATTTTCTGTGACTTTTTGTATTGCTTTGGAAGCCCAATAATCACCGGAAGCAAAGAGAATATCTCCGGACTTCAGTTTTGCCCGTAGATCCGAATAAGGAAGAACGGGGAGTGCCTTGATGTCTTTATTTTCAATATGAGCAGCCATTATTTACTCCTTTTGTTGTTAGTGATGTAGGACGCTTGAGTTCAGCGACACCCGTCAAGGTGCCTGCTGAAGCGAGTCATTAACTCTTAGCGCTCGAACCTGAGCATCAAGATCGTTGAACGAAAGACGCTGAAGCGGTAATGCCTCTAGTGAAGCGAGAGAGATCGATTTTTGTGCCGGAAATTTCTTATTTAATAGTTCCGTCGTACAAGTCAAGAAGGATCACTGACGTGTATCTAGGGGATCAGCCCCATCCCGATCTTGCGCCGCAAACACACAGAACACATACACATCAGCAGAGCGAGTGGCTTCTACATCGTAAGTATTGGTTTTCGCATGCCACGCCTTCTTATGCGCGATATCGAAGCGGATGGGACTCAAGACTTTCTGATTCCATGCTTGCAGGTAGGCTGCCGACTTGACCTCCACCTTCAGGTCCTCTCCCGCATCCAAGTCGTATGCGTCCCATTCAATCCTCGGTGTACCGGTACATCCTAGTGCCTTTGCCACCAAGTATTCGGCCAATACTCCTCGCTGCGCGTTCGATAGAAAGTTTGAATACGCCCAGGTCCAAAATTCGTTCTCAGAGATCCCTGTCATATCCATAAGGGCTAACGTAATATATACGACAACAAATGTCTTACTATTGGGAACGGAATATCATAAACGCGGCTAAGCATATTTTAGAATTTGTTTTTTTAGGCACTTTGCAAGAAAGCATCTTCTAATACATATACCAAACACACCATTTACTTTACCCTCGTTCAAGCAATACCGAGATAAAGAAATGCATAGTCACTACTCATCCACCCGTTTACCCAGCATTTCCGGCAAATCACGCAAGAAACGCCCCGCCCCTGCCATCTGACGCCGCAACATGATCCAGTCTTCCGCTCTTTTTTTGGCGTCCAAACAGCGCATCAAGCGGATTCTGAGCGCTTCATCCTGATGGTTCAGGATAGCCGCCCACAATGTGTCATCCACATTATAAATTTTGCCTTCTTGCAAGCTGACAGGAATGATTTGCTCAGCTGGCACGGCCAGATCGGCAGCGACGGCTTGCACCGCGGCGCTTATATTGGCCGACTTGGTATTCGCGGTATCGGTCAAATCATAGGGTGGCTGCCATTCATTCGCCGGGCGCAGCCGATCTATAAAGCTGACGACGACCAGCAGCGGTGCCGGACGCCGGTCTATCCGCGCAGCTTGGTAGGTGCGCAAGGCATTGAGAAATTGCCGTTCAACTTGCCGATCCGGACGATTGGCTGGGGTGACCCAAAGAATCAAATCCGCATTCCCCGCTGCGACCAGCATTGACTTGCTGTCAAAAAATGAATTATCGCAACCGGGGCTATCGAAGATCAGTGCTTGAGTGAATCCTTCGCGCGATAATACGAACGGTTCAAGCGTTTGTGTCGTACCCGTCAAAACATCGGTAGCGGTTTTAAGCTCTCCAAATAAGGCATTGATTAAACTGGATTTGCCCGAATTGGATCGGCCTAATACAAGAATCCGCAAGGGCTCGATCGCCAATGCCGCCGTTTGATCGGTCTGTTTCATATCTGCCTTGGACTCCGGTGTGGCAGACTCCACTTGATCTTCATCGCCGAGCGCCAATCGTCCGCTATACAGATCGATGGCGTAATAACCCACTTTGCACACATAGGCACGTAGAAACCAGCGATGCAATTCATGCCTGGCCTGATCAAAACTGCGCTCGCGCAAATGCCGCCAGGCTTCGCTCAGTAAGGCATTAATCGGATTAATCAATATGCTGCCGGCGCGGTATACATTGAACATTTTTTCCGCCTTGGCTTTCCAACGCTGGATGCGAAACAGATCGCCCACGGTCAGGCGGTTGCTGAAGGGTATTTTTTCTGCAATATCCCTGCGCAGCTCGCGACTGGCCCGCTCGATAATCAATAAAGTATGCGGCAAGGTCAGTTCATAAAGTGGCTTCTCAACCTCCGGATGATAACAATGCGCCACCGTTTCCATCGCTTTTTGCCCCAATTCCGATATCCACCGGCCATCTTCAAGCGGCCAATCCTCCGGATTACAGGTTGCGGCTAGCGCTTCAACCTGTTGCCATACCACGTCCGCACGGGGCGGCCATTCCGGATTGGGTTCGGTCGACATATTCATCAATAACTGACGTTCCTGCCACACGAGCAATTGTTGTAAGCCATAACCCAGCACGCCGCACACCACCATCGCGATCAACCAGTACAGCAGATTTCCGCTTTGCCACAGCCAAAGCACGCCAAAACCCAGTAAGGCCAGCACGGGCAATAACAGCAGAATGACTACCAGTAATCGTAACGGATCAACGGTTGGCAGCGGTTTTTTCATTTGGATTGACTCCGCAACCGTTCTTTGAGCAGGGAGGTGCCCTGTTCCAGTTCCTGCGTATAAATCCTGCGTAACGTTTTTTGGTCAACCTTCAAGCCATCCTTGCGCCTGGCAAAAAAATAGATCGCCGCTTTTCCTAATGCATAAGTGGTCGCGCCGCTGGAACTGGCGCCCCATACGGCACCTATCGTTTGCCCCCAGAAGGGAATCACCTTGACCACAGCGCGGCTCAGCACACGCGTAAGAAAACCGGACGCGATCCCTGCCCCCGCTAATCCGAGAAATTCTGTGATTGTACTTCTATCCCAATACTGCCCATAAAGCCGCGCAAGACTGTGCAAAAGTTTGGCCTGCACCGCGGACACAGCCACCAGGTCCACCACCGGCAAAGCGCCCAATCCTGCCGCGGTGAGCGAATAACCCACAATATGCTGGTGCGCGGTGCGCGCATACAGATCATACACTTCTTTATCGCCGCTCAACTGATGTTGCAATCCTAACGAGGTCAATGACTCGATCGCCTGCCACAATGCTTCCAGCCCATAATCATGCGGTTCAAATCCATCTTCGGGCAGGGTTAAATCCACAACCACCCAGCGCATGGGTGCAAAACCGGGTAATTTTTTCAAAGCATCGCGTTGTGCCTGCAAAGCGCGACGCAGATCAAGCGGAACCGTTTCCGGCAAGGGATCATCCTCATAAGGCCAAGGATGCACATGACCCTGTCCGTTGGGATACAGTTCGTGCAAACCGGTATGCACGATCAGCACAGGCCATTCAGGGTGACGCTGACGGATGGCATGCAGCACTTCAAACACCGCAGCCTGATTGATATCAGCCACTTTCATCACGGCAACCAGTAGATGCGCCTGGGATTCGCAATATTGAATATCGTCACCCGGATCATAAGCCACTTCGCCCAAGCCGCGCGTATCCAGAAACCTCACAATAGGGATGTCGGCGGGAAAATCATAAAAACGGGAATTGCGCGTGCACGGCTGAAAACCATTGCCGATCTCGGCCGCTGCGCTACCGGTCAATGCCCGGATAATCGAAGTCTTGCCCGCCTGTGTTTTGCCCAACAGCCATAACACCGGTACCGGCATCTTGGCGCGTGCTTCACGCAAAGAGGCTTCCAGCAAGTTTTCGTCGACTCTGGGCTCCAGCAAAGCCGTCCGCAATTGCTCCCAGTAGCTCGTCCAGTTTTTCAGATCGCTTAATTTCATCACGTTGTCATCTTATCATCAGTAAAGACGGAGTTAAGCTTGAATCATCACACATCGCGTTCAAACTCATACAATCTTTTAATCTTCTGCGAGAAAAGAAGGCATAAAAGGCGTTATTACATCATTTTTACCCCATCGCCCGGCTGTTAGAATACTTATTATTTAAACCATAAAAGAAAAAAATTGACCTTTGATATCAAATAGGTTACTTATGCCATTTGAAGTTCAATCTTAAAAAGGGGAAGACCAATGAAACTGAGTAAAAAAATGCAAAGCTTTTTTTCTTTGACCGCTGCCGCAATACTCATGACCACAGCGCCTGACAGCGCAAACGCCGGAACGGAACCCTTTATCGGTGAGATAAGTTATGTCGCATTCAACTTTGCACCGCAAGGATGGTATCAATGCGATGGTCAAACCCTCCCTATCAACCAGTATCAAGCGCTCTTCTCCTTGCTGGGCACTAATTACGGCGGCAACGGCACCACCACTTTCGCCCTGCCTGACATGCGCGGCAGAGTTCCGGTGCATCAGGGACAGCATCCCGGCGGTTCGATGTTCACCCTGGGCCAATCCAGTGGCGCGGAAAACATGACACTGACTGTGAACAATATGCCGGCCCATAATCATCCGGCAACGGCGACCTCGGCTTCCACCTCAGCCTTGGCACCGGGCGGTACCGCAACATCGACATTAAAAGCGGTCAATAGCGACGCGGACATAAAAACCGCAGCAGGAAATTCTCTGGCCAATGCCAAAGGATTGAACAGTGCTTATTCTGCCTCCGCGCCGAATGTCAGCATGAGTCCCGCTTCGATTGAGACCACGCTCGATGGACTCAATATCGTCACCACGACAAGCACCAACGTCGATATCGGTGTTGCGGGCAGTTCTCAACCTTTTTCGGTAATGCAGCCGTATACCGTTGTGAATTGCATTATTGCCTGGAATGGCATTTACCCTTCGCGACCCTAGTCTTGTTCAGTGCGGTTATTTGATATTTCTGCCGGCAGAAAATGAAGAAAGCTTTGTGGGCATTGCTATGCGCCGCGACTTTTCTGTCTGAGGCTTGGGCGGATAAAGTTAGCGGCGTAAATATACAAACAACCCGCTCTTTAACTATGCAAGATGCCCAAGATGCATTGGCGTCCGGCAATTATGAGGAAGCCTTTAACCAATATCATGATGCTGCTGTACAGGGCAACAATGCCTTAGCGCAGTTTTCACTGGGGCTTTTTTACCAGAATGGCTGGGGACGTAAAATCGACCCCGTCATTGCGTGCCGGTGGTTCGAACAAGCTGCACAAGGCGGCATTCCGGTAGCTCAACATTTGACCGGCGTGTGTTTTGACGAAGGCATCCATCACCCGGAAAATTCGGTTACTGCGGCCCACTGGTTCCGGAAAGCAGCTCAGGCAGGACACCTCTATTCGTACTGCCACCTCGCCAATCTGCTGATGACTGGACGAGGCTTCCCCAAGGATCCCGTAAAGGCGCTGGAACTCTGCCACCCTGCAGCGCAGCAAGGCTCGCCTCCCGCACAACTCTGGATGGGAAAATTTTACCTGCAAGGCGATCCGGCCATTCGGAATAAACAGGAAGCTTATCGCTGGTTTGCAGCCGCCGCGCGGAAACAAGCGCCTGAAGCCTTTTATTATCTGGGTCTGATCATGCAGAGTGATTCATCGGGAAAACATGCGCCGCCAGAAATCAGGCAAATGTTTGAACAAGCCGCTGCGTTCAAATATGTCCCCGCCTATTTTCAGGCAGGCAAACATTTTTACGATGCGGAACCGGATCCGGAAACCGGTCAATTATCCGCAGAACATCTGGCCAAAGCTTATCTATGGCTTTCAGCAACAATACAACAATCTCAAGACTCGGAAGAAATCTCGGTTGCAAAATCGCTGTTGCAGCAGATCCTCGCCGTCATGCCGGAAACATGGCTAGCCGAGCTTGATCAGAAAATCGCACGGCATTTACAGGGAAATTAAGCAGGGGTCGCTTGATGAAATCCAATCGCAGCGGTATCCAAGCGATCATCTCGGAAACGATCACACTTGAATAGTATATTTTCAGAAACAATGATTAGCCTGAAGTTTTAGAACATTCAAAGGAGTCACGCAATGACCACTACAAATTTCGATAGCGATCCGCTAGTCACTAACGATAACGTTACTTCGGCCACCTACAGCGGATGGACATTTGGTGCCAGTAGCGCAGTCAATTTTGCAAATGCCAATTCTGGAGAGCTTTCGGTGCTTTTGAATCAATCCGGCGGACGATCCATTATTTCCAATTATGGCGGCGCCAGCGTAACCGATTTTTACTTCAAATCTTCGGACGGCTCCGATTTTCAGCTCAATTCATTCAAAATTGACAATGGTCCTAATGGTGCTTCAAGTTCTTTAACCATCGCCGGTTACCGGGATAACGCTCTGATCGTGAGTGCGGAATCTGTCAATTTAGCCATCAGCGATGCGGCTGGAAATATCACTTATACACAACAAGATAATTTTGCACCACTTTACAGCGGATTGCTGACGTTCAATTCCGCATTTAACAATATTGATGAGATACGTTTTGTTTTTGGCAGTGCGGTAGAACTGACCGTCGATGATATCGACATTTCAGCAGCGGTTGTTCCTCCCACGATCACCTCAGCCGCTTACGACGCCAGTACCAATTCGTTGATCGTCACGGGTACCAACATGGTTGCTACCGGCGGCGCAGTGAATGATATCGATGTTTCAAAACTGACCCTGACCGGACAAGGCGGCGCAACGTATACGCTCACTTCGTCCAATGTCGAAATCACTTCAGCTACTCAATTCACGGTTGCTTTAAATGCCATCGATCAGATCAATGTGGAAGGATTGTTGAATAAAAACGGCACTTCTTCAGTAGGCGCAACCACTTATAATATCGCAGCAGCGGTTGACTGGAATCCTGCTCAAACCGGTAACGCCGATACTACAGGTAACGCCATCACTGTCAGCAATGTGCAAACACCAACGATTACCTCTTCCACCTACGATGCCAGCACCGGAACCCTGGTCGTTACCGGATCAAATTTCGTTCAAGCGAGCGGCGCAACCAATGACATCACCGTCAACAAACTTACATTCACCGGCGAAGGCGGATCCACTTACACACTGACAAATAGCAGCAATGTTGAAATCACCTCGGGTACGGCTTTCACGGTTACGCTCAGCGCCACCGATAAAGCCGGGATCAATCAGATTATTAACAAGAATGGCACCAGCTCCACGGGCACCACAACGTATAACTTAGCCGCCGCCGATGACTGGAACACCGTAATCGGCAATACCGATATTTCAGATGCGACCGGTAACGGCATTACCGCCTCCAACATAGCCGCACCCACGATCACATCCGCCACTTTTGACGCCAGCACCGGGGCGCTGGTGGTCACCGGCAGTAGCTTCTTAAAAGCAAACGGTGCCACGAATGACATCGATGCCTCCAAACTGACTTTTACAGGTGAAGGCGGTACCACTTACACATTGACCGATTCCCCTGATGTCGAGATCACCTCCGGCACGGCATTCACCGTAATCCTGAGCGGCACTGATAAAGCCGCGATCAATCTAATCGCCAACAAAAACGGCACAGCGTCAACCGATGGCACGACCTATAATCTGGCTGCTGCGGAAGACTGGGCAGCGGGTGCCGATGCATCCGTCAGTGTAGTGGACACGACTGGCAACGGTATTACGGTGGCCAATGTTGCTGTGCCTGCGATCACTTCAGCTACTTACGATGCCAACAGCGGCGCGCTGACGGTTACCGGCACCGGTTTCCTGAATGCCAGCGGTGCCACCAACGACATTGTTGCCAACAAATTTACGCTCACCGGCGAAGGCGGTTCCACGTATACGCTGACCGATTCCAGTAATATCGAAATCACTTCCGGTACGGCATTCAACATTACGTTGAGCGCGACCGACAAAGCCGCGATTAATCAGATCATCAATAAAAATGGCACGTCTTCGACCGTCGGCACCACATACAATCTGGCCGCTGCGGAAGATTGGGCCGCCGGTGCCGATGCGGCGGTTACCGTAGCCGATACGACAGGCAATGGCATCACCGCATCCAATGTAGCCGCACCAGCCATGACATCGGCAACCTATGATTACAGCAGCAATATGCTAACCGTCACCGGAACCGGTTTTCTCTCCAACGACGGTGCCAGTAACGACATTGATCTGTCCAAGCTGACTATCACCGGAGAAAGCGGTGCGACTTATACGCTGACCACCGTCACGGATGTGGAAATCACATCAGGTACGGTATTCTCGGCAACATTGACTGGCGCGGATCTGATCAATGTTGAGTCGCTGCTGAATAAGGATGGCACATCGTCGGTCAGCAGCACGACCTACAATCTCGCGGGCGCCGAAGATTGGTCAGCGGGTGCCGATGCCGCAGTAGCGGTAGCCGATCTCACCGGTAATGGCATCACGGTCAGCAACTACACCGTTCCGGCGATTACTTCCGCTACTTTTGACGCCAGCACTCATGTTCTGACCGTAACCGGAAGCAACTTTGTTGCCAACAGTGGCGCGAGCAACGACATTGCAGTTTCCCTGCTGACATTAATCGGCGAAGGCGGCAGTTACACATTAACTTCTTCGGATGTTGAAATCACCTCGGCAACCGCCTTCAGCGTCACGCTGAATGTAACCGACCAATTGGCCGTGCACGGCTTGCTGAACAAGAACGGCACCGCTTCTTCCGGCGCAACCACTTACAATATCGCGGCGACTGAAGACTGGATGGCCGGAACCGCAGCTTCCAGCACTGTCGCCGACCTGACAGGCAATGGCATCACAGTCAGCAATGTTCAAACACCTACAATCACTTCGGCAACCTACGACTCTGATTCGGGTATCCTGGTCGTTACCGGCACCCATCTATTTAACAAGACCGGCGCTAATAATGATGTGGACATTTCCACATTAACCTTGACCGGCGGCGTTGCCAATGCCACGTATACCATCACCAGTTCGTCGGATGTGGAAATCACTTCGGCAACTTCTTTCAGCGTTACCCTATCCGGCGCGGACAAAACCAACGTGGATGCATTGCTGGACCAAACCGGCACGACCTCATCGGGGGGTTCTACCTATAACCTGGCCGCTGCAGACAACTGGCTGGCGGGTGCTGATTCTGCGACTGATATTAGCGACACGATCAATGCAATAACCGTTTCAATCAATCCAAGAATCACCTCAGCGACTTATGATGCATCTTCCGGTGCTTTAGTCGTCACCGCCACTAATCTGCAAGCCAATAGCGGCGGTGCCGACATCGATGCATCACTCTTAACGTTCACCGGCGAAGACGGGACCACTTATACGCTGACCGATTCCGCCGATGTCGAAATCACTTCCGCCAGCGCATTCACCATCACGTTAAGCGCTACCGACAAGACCGTCATCAATCAGATCGTCAATAAAAATGGCACCGCTTCCACCGGGGGAACTACTTACAATCTGGCTGCAGCGGATGACTGGAACACCAATGTCACCAGCGGCGACACCGCGGATAGCACCGGCAACGGCATTACTGCTTCCAATGTGGCAGCACCAGCCATCACGTCCGCCACCTATGACGCCAGCACGGGTGCCTTGGCAGTAACCGGCACCGATTTCCTGAAAGCCGGCGGTGCAACCAATGATATTGATGCATCCAAATTCACGTTCACCGGCGAAGGCGGTGAAACCTATACGCTGACTGATTCCGCCGATGTCGAGATCGCCTCCGGCACCGCGTTTACAATTACATTAAGTGCCACCGACAAAGCCGCCATCAACCAAATCATCAATAAAAATGGCACCGCTTCCACCGGTGGAACTACTTATAATCTGGCTGCAGCGGAAGATTGGGCGACCGGTGCCGATGCAGCCGTCAACGTGGCCGATACTACCGGCAACGGCGTAACCGTTTCCAATGTCGCCGCGCCGGAGATCACTTCGGCGACGTATAACACGGGCACCGGCATATTGGTAGTGACCGGCAGCGGCTTCCTGAAAACCAGCGGCGCTGCCAACGATATCGATGCTTCCAAATTTACTTTTACCGGCGAAGGTGGCGCTACCTACACACTCACTGATTCTGTCGATGTCGAGATCACTTCCGGCACCACGTTCACTCTCACTTTGAGCGCAACCGACAAAGCCGCAGCTAATCTTCTTTTGAACAAAACAGGCACCACATCGACTGATGCGACAACTTACAATCTGGCCGCTGCGGAGGATTGGGCGGCAGGCGCCGATGCCGCCGTCAATGTGGCAGATCTCGCTGGTAATGGCATTATCGTAACCGTTGCGACTTCATCTTCCGGCGGTGGCGGCAATGGCAGCTCAACGACCACAACGGTCGATGGCGTTGAAATTGCCACGACAACGCAAGCGGACGGCACCGTAATAACCACTCTATTACCCATCACCGGAACACGGGAAGACGATCCGTCTTCGCTGCTGAATGATCGCGCAGATATTCCGCTGATTACCGGAACATCGGGCAACACCTTACTAACTATCAGTTTACCCACTGGCGTGGGCGTGAATGCCCAGGGCTTGCCTCAGGAAATGAATTTGACCAATGCCAGAAGTGATCTGATCCAACGTATCGCACAACAAGCCGGACTCGATAGCACGGATGAAAGAGTTGTTAATCCGGTTGAAAATTTCTTGTCTACGCTCAATTCTGAAACCACACTCGGTATTCGCACCGTAACCCCCACAATTAATAGCAATCAAGCCCCCGAACTCCCCATTATCATTACAGGGACGGAAAATACCGGTGATCTCCGGCAGGCACTGATAATCGATGCCAGTAATCTGCCACCCGGCAGCATTCTTCAATTAATGAATGTCGCGTTTGCATTTATCGTCGGAGCAGTCAACATAACAGGAGGCGCCGGTGAAAATTATGTCGTAGGTGACGATCACAATCAATATATCGTGTTGGGCGCTGATAATGATGTTTTATTTGGCAGCGGTGGCGATGATACGATCGGTAGCCTTAGCGGCGACGATCAGACTTCGGGGGATACCGGCAATGATATCGTTTTCGGTGGCAGCGGCAACGATCGGTTAAGCGGTGGAAGCGGAAATGACCGACTCAACGGCGGATTGGGTTTCGATACTGCGGTACTGGAAGGAGGATTATCAGACTACCGGATTGAAATAAACAATGACAACGTTATGCTGACACAACTCAGTAATGAAGAAACGGATACATTGACGGATATCGAATTGCTCCAATTTGCTACCGGCAGTAGCGCAGTCATAGCTTACTCTGAGAATGAAGCGGTTGCGCATCATCTGGCAAGAACATGGCTGAAGCGTGATTTAACAGCGGTTGAAGGCAACGCGGTACAGAATTGGGAGAATGCGACTCCTGATGAAATCCTGACAGCTTTTTACAACCTTCCTGAAGACATTGAATTACATGATAAAACCAGTGATGAATTGCTCGCAGGTCTGAACACCAATCCATCGATTATCCGCCTGGACGCAATTCGAAACTTTACGGGCAGCGATGAAAACGATCTTGGTTATCTGCCGCTGGGACTATCCATCAATGCGAATGGTGGCGCAGGCCATGATGCTTTGCAGTTCCCGGGCACACGAGAAAATGTGCATGTGGAATTTTCAGGTGACTGGCTGGAATTAACGCAATTAAGCGATGGCGCCATGTTGAATCTGAAGAATGCTGAAATGATAGCCTTTGACAATGGAGAATCGGTTGTCATTGCACACAATGCAACTGAAGGGATTTTAGGCCGCCTATTCCATGGCTTCTTCGATCGGGATGCCACTATGGCTGAATGGCAATTGGGGCGGGAAGCACTGCAAGATCAGATCGATCCTGACACAATTCTGGATTGGTTCCAGCAGCGCGCCGATCTGGATGCGTTAACCGACGCAGACTACGTACAAACAATTTATTCCCGGACACTGGATCGTTCTGCAACTGACGATGAACTCAGCTTGCAAATGTCGCGGTTGGCTAACGGTCAAATTGAGCGAAAATGGCTGGCTGTCGAAATTGCACAGGGCAGCGAGGCAGCAACCCATTTAATCGGCAGCGTGATGCTGCAGGAGGGATGGATATGAAGTTTTATACACCTGCATAAATGTTACGCTCAGTAATAAGTAATAGTGAAAAATCGACACAGCGCAATTCAATACGCCTTAACTTATGCCTTTGCAATTGAGAGCATATTAATAAATCAGTTGCACTATGCCAATGAGACTCTGGTCGCCATGATGACAAGTGCAATAATAGGCAAGAAAATATATAAACGATCCTGTCCATGAGTACGAATATTGATTTTCATAACCATCATGAATGGAATAGATATCAAAAAGGTGTTTTGCACAGCTTGCAAAACCATTGGAGAAATTTGCAAATCCCCCATAACTATAAAAACCACAAACCCGATAATGAAAAGAACCAACAACTCAAAGTCTGATAAAAAGATAATTTCTTTACATTCGGTGAACACCAACTTCAACATCACCGATAAACATGCTATCACCGACAGTCCGTTTATATACTCATGGAGCCAGGAAAACTGAGCCAGCGCTGAGAGATTGTAAACCAGTATCAACGCAAAAATATTTAAATACAAAGTGCCATGCAGAATACTTAAGTCTGCTGCACGTCGCGTGCGAAAGGAAAAAAATACCAATAATCCTGCCAGACCATATAATATCAAAGCCTTACTACCGCTTAAACCAAACAGTGGTGCAAGCAGTACAGGAAGCAGCAATGCCACAAGTATTGTGATACCGATTGAATGCCATCTTTCAAGCCAATGAGCCATCAGTTTGGAAACATCAGATTGCCTGAGTTTATCAAAATAAGGAATCGTCCATTTTTTGCTGCAAATACCGGTTCCTCGTACGAGCATGAACCATGAAAACATCAGCAATCCTGCGCTGATCAGACTTAGAAAGATCACCCAATCCGGTTTGGATTGCAGCATGATTGCTAATAAACCGAAGGCAAACATCGCAAGATAGATCACCGATACTACTGCCGGATGAGACAACCCGATATCGATCAAACGATGATGCAAATGCCTTCGATCAGAAAGAAATGGATTGTTCTTGGAAAAAATACGCCCTGCCATTACTGACAATGTATCAAACAGCGGCAGCGCTATTATCATAGCAAGCGCGGATAGCGGCAGTTGCGGAGCGGTATGATTCAAACTGACAAGCATTACCCCTAACACATAACCCAACATCATACTCCCGCTATCGCCCATAAAAACTCGGGTGGGATAACTGTTGTGACGTAAGAAACCAATAATCGCACCAATTAGAGATATGGCAATTATCATTAACCCATCGTGATTGACACTCCAGGCAAAATAACCCAAGAATGCCAGTGCAATTACTGAGATTCCACCCGCCAGACTATCCAGCCCATCTGTAAAGTTCAGGGCATTGATGATCCCCACCAAGAGAAATATCGTGAAAAACATCGATGCCTTACCCAATTGTATGTCACCAATACTCAGAATATTCCCAATATGCTCAACTTGCATGTCGCTCAGATAAACAAACAATGTTGCGGATATAAATTGACCCAGAAATTTCCAGCTTGGTGAAATTTCCATGATGTCATCAACAGCGCCGGTTATGACAATTGCGATCAATCCTGTCAGAAAGGCAATAAAAAAAGCATTCAGTGGAAAAAAAATCAAACAAATTATTACAAAACTAATTGAAATTGCCAGGCCACCCATTCGCGGCTTTGGTGTTGTATGAACACTCCGCAGCTTTGGAATATCTATCGCCCCAACCTTCTGAGCCAAGCTGGAAGTAATTGGCATCAGCAACAGTGACAAGAAAATTGCCAGAGATAATATTAATCCAATAAATTCAACTGACATTTCAGCCATAGACAGCACTGATTATTCGAAATACCCACTACAGGATTGCATCTTAACTACCGGGGCTCTTGTCCAATTCACCAGCTTATCGGCTGCTTCGATGTCAATAAATTTGTTCCGAGCCAAACATCGATCCAGTTTCTTATGGGCACCTTTCAAGCCTATATAGGATTTAAATCTTCGATGGAGCGGAATATTTAAAACTGGCTGATCAACATCAAAATCTCGCGGATGAAAATATGTCATCATATAATCAGTCTGATTGGTCAATTTCTGAATCGCCCAGAACGGCATCAATCTGAAATATCCTCTTCCGGAAAATACTAATTTTTTACCTAAAATCTTCCCAAGACTGATTGGGAATTCTTTAATTTGTCCGCTTGCACAACCTAATAGGGAAGGCCGTGCTCGTCCAAAGTTTTTATAGCCGCCATGCCCTCGTTCAATAGGAAAAATAGAACTATCTCTTTCGATTCCATTTTCAAGCAAAGTTTCGACTATCCAGGTATTTCCTCTAACAAATGAGAAACCGGGTGCTCGATAGGTTTTAACTTTTTTTCCGGTAATATTTTCCAGAGTGCAAATTGAACGCCTTAAATCTTCTCGGAATTGACACCGGGTTTGCTGATAGACTAGTTGGTGCATGTATGAATGGGAAGCCACTTCAAAACCAAGCTCATCAATCCGGCGAATAATTTCCGGATAATGCTTAGCCACCCAACCCAGGCAAAAGAAAGTTGCTTTATGCCCATGCAGCAAGGTTAGCTCCAGTAAACGATCGACATTGGCATGGATGCGTGGCTTAAAATTGCGCCAGTGAGCTTCTGTAGCAGTACACTCAATGTCCAGCATATGAAACCAATCTTCTATATCGTAAGTCAGAATATTCATCTTAACGAAATACTCGCAATATCTTATAAATTCAGCTCAGTATAAAATGTTGTCCGTGTTTTGTTGAGGAAAATCATACGCAAGCAGCATATCTCATTTTATTAAAATAATATATACGTCAAATAATTAATAGCGAATGCGATACTGCTCTTAAGAGCTCTGCGACAATTTCCGGAATTGTGTTACCTCATCCCCCGCCAATCAATTTTAGTGAAATAATGATCAATGCTGTTTGTAAAATCAGCGCGGTGGTTTCTGTGATGTAGCAGAAGATATTATTTAAGGCTATACACGGTACATTTTTTTGTTTGAATTTGAAAGATGATGCTTTGGATTGACCGGTAATGCACTGTTCTAGCTGCTCAATTTTAATACTACCGTGCACATGAAATAATTGCTGATAAAAACCAGTCTACAAATATGCTTCACGGCCCCCTTTTTTATACCGGTCAAGCCTGAGCGAATCCCGCCATAGCGAAAAGCTTGCTCCTTAGCGCTACACAAGTTTAACTACAATCTTTTTTCTCGGGTTATTACCTTATTTGTCAGAGAGTTTCATCTATTACTCACAATTTCTGTGGATAACTTTGTGAATAACGCTTTGTTTGGTACGCTAACTTAAATATTTCTAAGGGTTTTTCTTGAATTGATTAATAAGTTAACACTTTAATTATTTTATATTTATCATGCAGTTATGGAACCTTCCTCAGACTGGCATGAAGTTTTTCTGATAACAATTGTATCTTACTGAAATTGTGGATGACTCAGAATGTCAAGCAAAATTTAAGTGTGCTGAAAACACGTACCCCAAGTAAAAACTGACTAGACAATCCTCAAATGAAACTGGGAGTTTTCACTGAATGATGGGCAATAATATGAATCCATTATCCCGAGAGGTACTCCTACAATCCGGATGATCCATGATGTGTTTGTGCATCCAGAAATTGCTGTAAATGAGGTAATAGCCTTGATGGCGCTTCCTCCTGCACGGCATGACCCACCTCATTAAAGATAATCAGCTTCGAATTGGACAAATTCTCATGCAGACGCTCACCAATGGTCAGTGGGACAATTTCATCATCCCTGCTCCATATGATTAAGGCGGGAAGCAGCAAACTCGAATAGTTTTCTGAGAATTGCTGTAAATCTGCCGGCAACAACTGTCGTACGGTGGTGAGTGTTGCGTACTTTGCATTGGGTTTGGCGAGATTGCCTGCATAGTGATCAATGGTGCTTTGCGGAATAGCGGCATCATTAAAATACACTTTCTTCAGCAAGCTTTTAACCTGAACAGCATTTGGAATAGCGTGGATCACTAGAGGACCCAGTACCGGAGTGGCCAGTATTTTCACAAAGCCGGGCAGTTCTTGCGGATATGCAATACTATCTATTAACACCAGACTGCGCTGCAGGTTCGGATGCGAAGAGGATAAATAGATCGATGCAGCCAAGGCTACTCCGCCTCCGTAAGAATGACCGATAATGTGAAGATTCTTCAGATTATTTTCAAGAATAAAATTCCTTACCAACCGTGCCTGATCATAAACGGAATAAGCGTTATCGCGTGGTTTGGGCGATTCTCCAAAGCCTTTCAGATCAATGGTGATTACCCGGTATTTCTGCGCCAAAGGTTCAACAATATGCCGCCAACTATAACTGCTGGCACCAAAACCGTGAATCAGAAGCACCGGATCCCCTTCACCCAAACTTTTAGATGCCAATCGCAATTCACCCGTCTGTTCCGGATAACGATATTGCGACCAACCCGGAATATCCTTGTCCATAACGGCACAGCCGCCAAGACCGAAAATCATACACAGACAGGCAAAAACAAAAACGCTTATGCGAGGATTTTTCATTAATTTAGAGATCGGACTAACATCACCATATCAAATAGGCCGCCAGCAGCAAAAGAAATGGCTCCGAAAATAGGCAATATCGCAATAATCCGGCAAGCTATTCTTAAATGCTCAGCTTCCTCCTTATTTTCAATCCTCATGTGACGCGGAATTGACAGGATCACATAGCTAATCAAACTAAGAAAAATGATATTTCCAATAGTAAGCGGCAGCAGATTGGTGAAATAGATTTCTATTGGGCCGAGTGTCTTCCCGGCACAGTATCCACACTCATCGATCAGTTCAAATATCAAGTCGCGCCGTGCATTAATGGTTTGAAAAAAGCTCAGTGTCGTGTTTACTGCCCCCCATAAAGCTGCCAGCAAGACAATGGGAAGTCCCAATCGATCCATTTCTGCTCCTTTTCAAATCAAAAATTGAGGAAGTCTAAGCGGATTCACACGCAACCGTACCTACATTGCATGACAGAGGTTATCACGGCGATATGCAAAAAGAAATTCGATTGCTATCAGAGGCAGGCAATAATGAAACCAAGCTTCCGCATTATTGAACGATTCTCTAAACAGCAGGAATCCAATCAATGCTGAACGAATCCAGCCATAGTTATATAAAAAACTGCGCGACTTCTGTACATTCACGTATCCTACGCGGTTATTCCATAATCAATCACAAATTATAATGCAATACCAACTCTTCGCCACCACGCCCAAAGCGATGGAAGGCATTCTCGCAAATGAAATCAGCGCTCTGGGTGGACACGATGTACATCAAAAATTGGCTGGTGTGGCTTTTCAGGGCGATCTGGCCATGGCATATAAAGCTTGTCTATGGCTACGCACTGCCAGCCGCGTTTTGTTATTACTTAACAGCTTCGAGGTAAATTCCCAACAGGATCTTTACGAAGGCATTCAACGCACCGACTGGTCCGAGCATTTAGGTCCTGACGACAGTTTAGCGGTATCGTTCAGCAGCAAAAATAATCCGGTAATCGATAACACGCACTTTGGCGCACTGAGAGTCAAAGATGCCATTGTCGATCAAATGCGTGCCAAGTTTGGCAGCCGACCTAGCATCGATACCGCTTACCCCAGCATTCGAGTCAATGTCTATCTGCATAACAAAACCGCACAGTTAAGCTTGGATTTATCCGGTGAAAGTTCACACAAGCGTGGTTATCGCGGTGTCAATATTGCGGCACCTCTCAAGGAGAATCTTGCTGCGGCCATTCTGTTGCGCGCAGGTTGGCCGAAAATTGCCCGCGAAGGGGGTTCACTGCTCGATCCGATGTGCGGTTCGGGTACGCTTTTGGTGGAAGGTGCGCTGATTGCAGGGGATATCGCACCGGGCTTGCAACGGGATTATTACGGGTTTCTAGGCTGGAAGCAACACGATGCTGCGCTGTGGCAAAACATTCTAGAACAAGCCCGGCAGCGCCGCGAGATAGGCTTAGCCACATTACCGGTGATGGTTGGTTTTGATCAGGATCGCGACAGCGTCAATGCCGCATTGCGGCATATTGAAAATGTAGGGTTATCCGACAAGATCCACATCGAGAAACGTCATATCGCCGATGCCTCCGCCGCGACAAGCTGGCCCCAGGGATTGATCGTTTGCAACCCGCCATATGGCGAACGTCTTGGCGATGAAGAACAAGCCGGAATGCTATATCGTGAATTTGGCGAGGTATTGAAACAACGCTTTACTGGCTGGCAAGCCGCGATCATTATCGGCAATCCGGAACTGGGCTTCCGATTGGGCATCCGTTCGCACAAACCGATCACGCTTTTTAATGGCGCACTGGAATGCAAGTTGTTGCGATTGACCATTGAGGAAAAAGCTTTTTTTGAACCGAAAACCAAATCCCAGCAGGAACGTATTGAATTCATCCACCGCCGCGCCCAAGCCGGGCAGCCCGACAATCAGGCGGAGATGTTCGCCAACCGATTACGTAAGAACCTGAAAAAGGTAACCAAATGGGCCAAACATAATCACATCCAGTGTTATCGCCTATACGATGCCGATCTTCCGGAATACGCCGTCGCTGTGGATGTTTATCAAGGCGAAAAAATCTGGGTCAATGTTCAAGAATATGAGTCACCCCGATCGATCGACCCTGCCAAAGCCAATCAGCGGCTCGCCGGAATAGTGGCAGAAATACCCAAAGTGCTGGAAATTCCCGCCGAACAAGTATTCTTGAAAATTCGCCGCAAGCAAAAAAACATCGATCAATATGAAAAGCAAGGGAATTCCCGCCGCTTTCATGTGGTTGAGGAAGGTGGGTGCAAGTTTTGGGTGAATTTTGAGGACTACTTGGACACCGGTCTGTTTCTTGATCACCGCCCAATACGCTTACTGATTCAACAACAAGCTAAAGGTAAACGTTTCTTGAATTTATTCGCTTACACCGGCAGTGCCACCGTGCATGCAGCAGTCGGCGGTGCGATATCGAGCCTCACGGTGGATATGTCCAATACTTATCTGGATTGGGCCAGGCGCAATTTTCATCTCAATGGCATCAGCGACGAACACCAACTGATTCGGGCCAATTGCTCGGAGTGGCTAGCGCAACAAGCGCAAGCAAAACATAAACAACAATTTGACCTGATCTTTCTCGACCCCCCCACTTTTTCCAATTCCAAAAAAATGGATGAGATCTTCGATATCCAGAAAGATCATATACCACTGATCCATAATACCGCGGCCCTACTGGCACCCAAAGGAACCTTGTATTTTTCGACCAATTTCCGCCGTTTCAAATTGGACAAGGAAGCATTAAGCGATCTGATCATTGAAGATATCAGCACCAAGATGGTCCCCGAGGATTTTGTGCGCAACCCCAGAATACATTATTGCTGGAAAATATCTCGCTGATCAAATTTCATCAGCAATAGCGCCACAAGAGTTATTGAGCAAAAAACCTGCATGAACAATCAATTCTTAGTAATCCGATAGTTTATATCATCTTACCTCACAAGCGGATTGACGGGAAATATTCAGACATGCTATGAAAAAGACCGAATAGCGGTATCATTAAGTCATAAGACTTCCTACTCAGGTAAAAAACGATGAAGAAAACAGTACTCATTACAGGTTGCAACCGCGGTATCGGACTGGAATTTGTGCACCAATACGCCGTGAACGATTGGCATGTCATTGCTTGCTGCCGCAACCCGGTGTCAGCCGATGCATTGAACCGTTTGGCTGCGCAACATTCAGAGCAAATCAGCATTTATCCATTGGATGTCGCTAATCATTCGCACATTGAACAGTTGGCACACACGCTATCCGGGAATGCCATTGATTTATTGATCAATAATGCCGGAGTTTACCCATCGGAATCAGGCGATGCTTTCGGAATGACGGATTACGAAGCGTGGGCACATACCTTTGCAGTGAACACCATGGCACCGTTGAAAATGACCGAGGCATTTCTTCAACCGATTGCCCGCAGCAATCTGAAAACCATTGTTACCATTACCAGCAAAATGGGCAGTATTGCAGATAATCGCGGCGGCGGCAGTTACATCTACCGTTCCAGCAAGGCGGGTGTCAATATCATCATGAAAAGCTTATCCATAGATTTAAATCCCAAGCAAATCACTGTTGTCTTGCTGCATCCCGGTTGGGTAAGAACCGACATGGGTGGCCCGAACGGATTAATCTCGACCGAGCAAAGCGTCATCGGCATGCGCCGCGTTATCGATAACCTAAAATTCGAAGATTCCGGAAAGTTTTATGCTTTTGATGGGCAGATTGTGCCTTGGTGAATACAGATCCAACCCGATAACAATTTAACTACTTCGAATCTTGCCTCCAACTAAAACCAGCTATCCGTGCCATTCAATAGTGCCTTGACCGATAAACGTTACGCAAAGGCTTCACCAGCATCGACAAGCCAAACACCAACACGCTGAACAGCACAATGGTAGTACCGGAAGCGACGTTGAAAATATAACTCAAATACATACCCATCACGCCGGTCACCGCGCCGATGATGGTCGAATAAATAATCATGCTGCTAAAACGATCCGTCAGCATTCTCGCGGTCATGGCCGGAGCAATGAGCGTAACGGCGACCATGGTAACGCCGATGACATTCAGCGACGCGATAACCGAGAATGTAAGCAACAACGAAAATAGCCATTGCACGGAAACGGTTTTGATACCGAACACACGCGCCGCTTCATTATCGAAAGTGGAAAACAGTAATGCGCGATACGTAATGAACATGGTAATCAGCGTGAAGAAAGCGACCATCCCGATGATCATCAAATCCTGTTCAGTGATGCCAAGAATATTGCCAAATAAAGCTGCTTCGAAGTTTTGTTTAAAATTCCGCATCTTGCTGACAATCGCCACACCCAGGGCGAACATCGCTGTGGTTACTATCCCGATCGCAGCATCCAGTTTGATTTTATTATTTTCAGTAATTTTGTTGATGATGAATGCGGCAAGTAACCCCATCGCGCACGCGCCCACATAAAAATTCAGATTCAGGGTGATACCGATTACTGCGCCGCCAATTGCCGCATGAGACAATCCGTGACCGACGTAACTCATGCCGCGCAGCACGACATAAACCCCGATCAAGCCACCGGATGCTCCCACCATCAACGCTGCAAGCAAGGCATGGCGAAAGAATTCATACTCGATCGGTTCCAACAGGAATTCCATCAGGGATGCTCATCCATGAAATTGAGCGGCGTACTGTTTGCAATCAGGAGATGTCCTTCGGATCTCACAATGACGATATCCCCCCCATAGGTTTTAGTCAGGATTTCGTTGGTAAATATCGTATTCGGCCGACCTTGGGCAACCAATCCCCGATTGAAACAAATCACCCAAGGCAAGTGAGATGCCACTGCATTTAAATCGTGTGTAGTTAACAATATAGTAATACCTCCCTTATTGATATCACCCAACAAATGCAATACCTCGTGCTGAGTCTTGATATCAACCCCGGAAGTCGGTTCATCCAGGATCAGAAGCTTAGGATTGTTGATCAATGCACGCGCCAGAAACGTACGCTGTCGTTGCCCCCCCGATATATCGCTAATATGGTTTTGCAGGCAATTATCAACACCTAATCGATGCGCAAGGTCCCAAATGCAAGCTCGTTCCTGCTTACTGAGCCAAGGCCAAATACGCCCATTGGTATAAAGTCCCATGGAAATGACTTCTTCAACCGTTACCGGAAAATTCCAGTCAACACTGCCTAGTTGCGGCACATAACCTATTGTGCCTGGTCTCACTGTATTCACGGGATAGCTATAGAGTTCCACCTGACCTGCGCTCACCGCATGAATCCCCAAAATAATCTTCAGCAACGTCGACTTCCCACAAGCCGTGGGACCGACAATTCCGGCAAATTGACCTGCGGCAATTTCCAGACAAAGGTCGTCAAATACTACATTTTGTTCATAACGAGCCGAAACGCCGGTCAATTTTACTGCAGGAACCAAGGGTGAATCAGAATGCAATGTTGCTGGCATCAATGTTGCCCATACAGGTTGAATTACCGCCTAAGGCTTCGGTCATTGTGACCATGTTAGCCGTCATCATACCGATAAAAGAATTATTAGGTGCTGCCGGAAGCTCATCATCCGAAAGTTGATCGATAAATTTGGCTTTTGCTTCCCGGGCAATTTGTTTCATCACCTTGCTGGGAAAAACTTCTGAACCAAATATGGCTGGTACCCCTGTTTCCCGGATTTGTTTAATGATACTGATAACTTCTTGGGGACCGGGTTCGGAGAAATCGGAAGGTTGAATTGCTGCGATAACTGTCATGCCATAACGTGGCGCAAAATAGGCAAAAGAGTCATGATAGGTTACCAGCTTACGGTTTTTTTCAGGAATTGTCTCAATACAATTGAAAATGGCCTGATCCAGTTTCTTTAATTTGGTCAAATAAGTTGCGGTATTTTCCTGATAATTCACTTTATTGTCAGGATCGAGCAAAATCAGGTTGTCTTTTATTATTTCTGCATAACGCATTACCAATTCAATATTTAGCCATAAATGGGGATTCGGGTGTCCGTGTTCGCGGGGAAAACTAAAATCATACTGCCAGTCCGCTTCTTTTAGCGTAAGGTTTCCCAGCTGCAGAATCGAAGTTTCAGACCTTTTTACCTTTCTCGCCAATTTTAATGTGGGCAATTCCAGATCAAGGCCATTCATGATAATCATGTCGGCCGCCCGTAATATTTTTATGTCCGAAGGAATGGGCTCAAACGTATGGGAATCGATACCATCAGGAACGATTCCGGTTACTTTGATGTGTTTTCCACCGATATTTTGCACGATGTTCGTGATCGGTGAGACGGTAGTAACAATTTCCGGTACTTCATGAGTACTGGCTGCAAATACCGAACTTTGCAAGTAAGGTAGCAGCAAACATAAAAAAATCCATGTAATTCTGAACGTTATAAATTTCATAACCACGCTTCCCTTAATTAATATTCTTCTGTTGTATGAAAAAAAAACAATTTATCATACATTTTGAATTATTATGAGTCGCCATAAGGCATTCAAATAATAAAACATGAGATTTTACGGGGAATAACATGCAAAAAATAACTGCCCTGTCGTCCGTATCACTGCGGTTTATCCAAGCGAGTAGTATTTTATCAATGAGTTGGGCACCCTTGTGGGCCGACGCTGCAGGTATTCCAACTCTTAACGAAATGGTCGTACGTGCCAACGCGCGGGAATTGATCGGCTCTGCCAATTCCGCCAATGAAGGCACTGTCCTTAAGCATCAGCTTGATCTGCGCACGGTTTATCGTCCGGGAGAGTTACTTGAAACAGTACCGGGTTTAATTGTTACGCAACATAGTGGCGAGGGCAAAGCCAATCAATATTTCTTGCGCGGTTTTAATCTCGATCACGGCACAGACTTACGAATTACCGTCGATGGCATGTTAGTCAATCAACGTTCGCATGGTCACGGCCAAGGTTGGGCAGATACCAACTTTATCATTCCGGAATTGATAGGCAACCTGCAATACATGAAAGGGCCGTATTACGCTCATCAGGGAGATTTTTCCTCTGCCGGAGCTGTCAGTATGGGCTATGTCGATAAACTACCCAAAGGCATTGCGAGCTATGGTTTAGGACAACAAGGATTTATGCGGGGGCTGGTAACTAAATCGCATGAAGTCGGACGTGGCAATGTTTTGTATGCGGTCGAACTGCTCACTAAAGATGGCCCATGGGTTAAGCATGAAGATTTCAAGAAATTTAATGCAGTATTGCGTTATAGCCAAGATACCGGATCAACCAAATTCAATGTTACCGCGATGGGCTACGGTGGAAACTGGAACTCTACCGATCAGATTCCGGCAAGAGGGGTAGCCAGTGGCTTCGTTCCACGATTGGGTGCCATAGATCCCAGTAGTGGCGGGGAATCGCATCGTTTTAGTCTCTCGAGCGCCCTTCAACACACAAGTCGTTATGGCATCACTCAATTCAACTTGTATACGCTTCATAGTAATTTGGCATTATTTTCAAATTTCACCTATTTTCTGGATGATCCCGTAAATGGAGATCAATTTTCTCAGATTGACAAACGCTTTCAGTCTGCAATGAATGTAGATCATCTTTGGGTCAGCAGAATTAGAGGGATTGAGATCGAAAATACGGTAGGTGTTCAGTTTCAAAACGACGTAATCGATAATGGACTGCTGAGCACAAAAGAACGTCAAACCTTGTCAACTACCCGCAAGGACCATATCTATCAAAACAGCGTGGGTATTTTTTATCAGAATAGTATTCAATGGCTGGAAAAATTTCGTAGCGTGGCCGGCGTCCGTTCGGATTATTATTGGTTTGATGTCAACAGCAATCTCAATGTAAACTCGGGCAACCGTTACGATAGTATGACAAATCCTAAATTGAGTCTGATTTTTGGACCTTGGGTACAAACGGAATTGTATTTTAATTATGGCAGTGGATTTCATAGTAATGACGCGCGCGGAACAACTTCTATCGTTGATCCAAAATCTGGGGATCCGACTAACAGGGTCAATCCGCTGGTACGCTCGACCGGCTATGAAGTCGGGGTTCGCACCGCGATAATTCCAGGGCTTCAGGCTTCCTTTGCCGCATTCCAGCTGAATCTTGACTCAGAATTATTATTTGTAGGCGATGCCGGAACAACTGAGGCCAGCCGTCCAAGTAAGCGGGAAGGATTTGAGGTTTCACTGTTTTATATGCCCAAAGATTGGTTGACAATCGATATTGATTATGCATTGGCACGTGCGCGTTTTAGTGATGACGATCTCAGCGGCAATTACATCCCTGGCGCAATTAGAGGCGTAGGCAAGATGGCGGTTTCCGTCGACAACATTGGCCGGTTCTTTGGTAGCATGCAGATGCGCTATTTTGGCAAGCGCTCATTGATCGAAGATAACAGCGTACAATCCAATCATACCGTGACGCTTAATGGTCAGCTCGGGTATAAAATCGGCAGCAATGTGCGCGTGATCCTGCAAGGATTCAATTTACTTAACACGTATGCGCATGCGATTGATTACTACTATGCTTCCAGGCTTCCTGGAGAACCTGCGGCTGGGGTCAACGACGTGCATTTTCACCCGATCGAGACTCGTTCACTGCGGGTCAATCTGGTAGCCAATTTTTAATTGACAATATAAATTAACGATTCCTTAAATTATCTGCTGATGTACGATTTTACGTTTTTCCAACCAACTGAATTCTAATCATAATTCCTAGGGGGGTGTTTTATGGAGCGCTTTACTATTTCAATGGATGATCAGCTTTTTAAACAATTCGATAAACTTGCGCAGGCACGTGGTTATGACAATCGTTCAGAAGCGATTCGTGATCTTGTCAGAGAATATCTGGAAACCGCGCGCCTGCAAAAAAACAACCAAGGCTATTGTATTGCCACGCTGAGTTATATCTACAATCATCATGAAAGGGATCTGGCCAGTCAGGTAACTTCAGCACATCACAGCCATCACGATTTGACATTGTCGAGTATGCATGTTCATATGGATCACGATAATTGCCTCGAAGTTGTTATCCTTCGCGGTACGATTCAGGATGTCCGGGCTTTTGCCAATCAGATAATTGCTACCAACGGTGTGCGGCATGGCAAATTGCACATCGTACCGATTGAATTTGCCCAGGAACATCACTCCCATTCGACTGCTGCGCATACGCATAGCAGCCCATTGACCTAATTTTCTAATATAACCTTTTGAAAATAAAGAACCTCGTATTTTAGTAACGAGGTTTAACCGCAGAATTTTGTCATATTCAGTGTGAATTTCCCCAATATTTGGATTTGCTGGCGGCAAATAGAAACATCCACATGACTAAAACAAAAGGGAATGTCAGGGTCGGCAGGCCAATCGGTGCAAGGAAATTAGCCAAACCGGCCTGGCAAATAACAGTTAGAACTCCTGCCAGTAGAGCTAGAATCGCAGTGCCGGTAGTAGGCTTGAGGAAAACCCAGCCAATAGCCATCATTGTCAGCACCGGATTGAATGCATAAAGCCCCATTTCAATCAGCGTCTTATCCGCACCCAAGCAGATCGGTAAGGCGACACCAACAATTGCACCGGTTAGCGCCATGGATGCTCCGCGCAATGACGTAATTGCAATACCGATAAGAAACAGGATGCCTACAATAACGCTATCGGCAAACATCACTTCGGCGACGCCTTTTGTAATGGCGGTGTACCAGGCTTCTGCCGCATCTTGCGTAAAGGCAGCAAACTCCGCTGCTACCACTGAGGCTGCCGCAATGTCGGTGGGAATGCCGGGTTCCGGCAACACAGGACCACGCGCAAATCCGTCAAAAGAATAGACGGCTACCATAAACATCCAGCATGTCAGAACAAAGGGAGATGTCGATGCGGGAATGTTATAAGGCTGCAAAATCCGCATCAAAGCAGCGAGCACAATGGTTGATAAAATTGATGCAAGCACCACAAAAAGCCAGAGTTGTGGTGTGTTTTCCAGAAATAAAAATAGACAAGGACCTACCAAAGTTCCGTTAAAACCGTATAACCCTGCTTCGATATCATCATCCGGGAACCCTAACAAATACGCAGCAACTGTACTGCTGATTACCCCCACTGTCGCAGCAAGTCCGGCAGTAACCCCCCCAACATATAAGGCGATTAGAAAAATAAGACCGGTAACCGCATTACAGCAGAAAAACACTTGCCCTACACCTCTAAAGATAATACGCAAAGGCTTAGGTATTGCTTTGTCAATTGATAAAGACCATTCCATGATTATTAGCTCCTAAAGTTTATATAAAAAAGAAACTACGGTAACTAAATAAAACAATAATCCACTTAATCATTCGGACTAGGGTTAACAATTAAGCTTATGCCAGGAAATTTATCGACCTGCCTGTTGTTTCACTTCGTCCAGCAGTCCTTGTTTAACAATAAAATCAATTATTTGATCAACACCTTCGCCAGTGTGCAGATTAGTAAACACAAATGGCCGATCACCTCGCATTTTTTTTGCATCTCGCGCCATCACATCCAAATTTGCTCCAACGTAGGGTGCCAAATCGATTTTATTAATGACCAGCAACGCTGAGCGGGTAATGCCAGGTCCCCCCTTGCGTGGTATTTTCTCACCCGCTGCAACATCGATCACATAAATGGTTAGATCAGAAAGTTCCGGACTGAAGGTGGAGGCTAGATTGTCGCCACCGGATTCAACCAGGATAAGATCAAGATTGGGAAAGTCGGCCGTCATGCGCGCAATGGCCTCAAGATTAATGGATGCATCTTCCCGGATGGCGGTATGCGGACATCCTCCTGTTTCCACACCCATCAGACGCTCCGGAGGCAGGGCATTGGCGCGTAATAAAATTTCCATATCTTCCTTGGTATAGATATCGTTCGTAATGACAGCCATTTCGTAACGATCACGCATTTTCTTACTCAAAGCCTCACATAAGGCTGTTTTTCCTGATCCTACCGGACCCCCGATACCCACCCGAAGTGGATTTGATTGTTTATTCACGTGTAATACCTCAGAAATTATGACCGATATATCCTGCTATATTGCGTTTCATGTTGCATCGACAACAATGACAATCCCGGTGCCCAATTCGACAGTTCATCATCATTGAGTTGCTGCGCACGTACCGATGCTTCTTCTATGACTGAATGTAACGACAATAAAAGACTCTGTCCGGAAACCTGTCCAAGCGGCACTGATTTCACGCAAACTAATACCTGGTTTTCAACCAAAGAAAACAACATTCCAAGCAGTGCCGCTTCATGGGGTACGCCCAGTGCTTCAGCCGCACATGCAAACGCGGTGGGTAAAGGCATTTCGGATTGATTGGCTAAAATTGCATTCAAGGAATCGTCCGCAACCTGTAGGTCCGTGACCAATTTCCCCAGAGAATACCCCATCTGTATAGTTTCCGCGCGAAACTCTGCAGTATCTCGTGCTGCAATAAAACATTCAGTCCAGTAACTAACGGCTGCCACATCGCGCTCGGCAAATGCTTTAAGCAAGCGCCATAGGATGGGTGCTTCGAAATCCGCGATGATATTCAAGGCCTCAGAAATCCACGCACGCGCAGAATTCTCATTATGCACGTCACCCTTTTCAATAGCGGACTCCAAGCCTTGCGAATACGTATAGGCGCCAATTGGCAGCGAGGGACTTGCGAGTTGCAGTAAACGAAGCAATGAAGCGGATTGCACAGTGAATGACTCCTAAGATTGCGAGTCGGAAGGTCTGTGAATCTTTTGACGTACTGGTATTGGCGCAAGCGGACCATGCGCATGATAATGACCATCGTCATGGTGATGGTGTCCTCCTCCACCATAAGCACCTGATTCCGGTTCAAATTGCTCATCCTCTTCGATGACAGAAGCACCCAACCCCTCCAGCATTTGTTTCAAGACAGCATCTTGATGAATACGCAGGAAAGCTTCCCCAACTTGTGTTTGCGTATGTCGATTACCCAAATGAAAAGCACAGCGCAATAAATCATGAGGCGTCTGGCAAGTAACTCGATAAGTGGGTTCTTTAGCGGCAATAATCTGCACTACCCGCCCGTCATCGCTTCTGAGAAAATCATTATTACGTAATATTGTGCCCCGCACAGTAAAAATCGCCACTTCCTCGCCTGAGGCAAGCGTCGTTCTTAACCGACTGTTTTCGCGCATTTCATAAGGCAAAACGAGTTGCGCATATACTGAGTCTGCATGATCTATTTTCGTATTCAGCGTAAGCATTTTTATTAACATAAGTCATTGATTATATGGCAGCCATCAACGAAATAAACGTCGTGATAGCTGCTCATCGGAATGGAAAAATCCTTTGTTCCTGTTTACTCGTTAAAGAAGTAAAGAAGAATTACGCCTAAAACAGAAAGTAACGTTGTGCCATTGGTAATACATCTTCAGCACCGCATGTCAGCAATTGCCCATCTGCACGGACTTCATAGGTTTCCGGATCAACTTCCATCTTAGGTGTCGCGCTATTGTGAATCATGTCTTTCTTGCGCAAATTTCGGGTATTCTTTACCGCAATAATATCTTTATCCAACTTCAGTTGATCAATTAAATTGGCATTAAGTGCGGCTTGCGAAGCAAATGTGAAACACGATGTTTTGATCCCGCCCCCATATCCTCCAAACATGTAGCGATAATGTACTGGCTGAGGTGTTGGAATCGATGCATTAGGATCACCCATCAGCGACGCTGCAATCATTCCACCTTTCAATATCATGGATGGTTTTACGCCGAAAAAAGCTGGCCTCCATAATACAAGATCCGCATATTTACCGACTTCTATCGAACCAATTGCGTGCGCAATACCGTGTGTGATGGCTGGATTAATTGTGTATTTGGCAACATAGCGCTTGACACGAAAATTATCATTCCTCGAATTATCTTCTTGCAATGTTCCGCGTTGTATTTTCATTTTATGCGCGGTTTGCCATGTGCGCAATACAACTTCACCAATACGCCCCATCGCCTGTGAATCTGAGGACATCATAGAAATTGCCCCCATGTCATGCAAAATATCCTCAGCGGCAATTGTTTCTTTACGGATACGTGACTCTGCAAAGGCAACATCCTCCGGAATGTTGGCGTGTAAATGATGGCACACCATCAACATATCCAAATGTTCATCAAGAGTATTGACCGTATAAGGACGAGTCGGATTCGTAGACGATGGTAAAACATTTTCCTGACCAACAACCGCGATAATATCCGGAGCATGACCTCCACCCGCACCTTCGGTGTGGAAAGTATGAATAGTCCGATCTTTCATGGCAGCAATGGTATTCTCCAAATATCCGCCTTCATTAATGGTATCGGTATGGATTGCGACTTGTACATCATATTTATCCGCAATATCCAAGCAATTGTCGATCGCGGCGTATGTGGTACCCCAATCTTCATGAAGCTTCAGACCACAAGCGCCGGCAAGTACTTGCTCCTCAAGCGGTGTGGGCAAGCTGGTATTACCTTTACCGAAAAAGCCTGTATTCATTACTAGCCCGTCCGATGCCCTTAGCATCGAATGAATATGCCAGGGGCCGGGCGTACAGGTGGTTGCCGCTGTTCCTACTGCAGGTCCGGTACCGCCACCCAGCATGGTAGTGATGCCGTTCATCATGGCATCTTCGGCTTGTTGCGGAGAAATGAAGTGAATATGGGTATCAACACCGCCTGCGGTAACAATCGAATTTTCACCAGCAATAATCTCAGTCGCTGAGCCAATTGCCATCGTAACATTCGGCTGAATATCCGGGTTACCGGCTTTTCCGATATTAGCTACTTTGCCATTCTTGATCCCTATATCCGCTTTTACAATCCCCCAGTGATCGATAATGATCGCATTGGTAATGACGGTATCCATAACATCCGCATGATTTCGCTGTGATTGTCCCATACCATCCCGGATCACTTTGCCACCACCGAATTTCACCTCTTCACCATATGTAGTGAAATCTTTTTCAATTTCTATAAATAGTTCTGTATCTGCCAGACGAACACGATCCCCGGTCGTTGGACCCATCATCTCGGCATAGTTTCGACGGGAAATTTTTACGCTCATTTTCTTACTCCTGTAAAATTATTGCGATACAAACTATTTGAGTTTGCCCATCACTTTTTGGTTAAATCCATAAACGATCCGATCTCCCGCAAGCTCAACAAGCTCAATCGTTCTTTCTTGCCCTGGTTCGAAACGAATAGCTGTCCCGGCCATAATATTCAGGCGCATGCCATAGGCAGCTTCTCTATCAAATTTCATGGCAGAATTAACCTCATAAAAATGAAAATGGGAGCCTATCTGTATTGGGCGATCCCCTCCATTTGAGACGGTTAGAGTTTTAGTGTTTCTACCCACGTTTAATTCTATTTCTCCCGCCTCAGTAAATACTTCACCTGGAATCATCGGTACTCTCATGGCGATCTCCTATACTTTAAATTAGCTAAACAATCGGATTATGAACAGTCACCAGTTTTGTACCATCTGGGAACGTTGCTTCAACCTGAATGTCCGGAATCATTTCGGGAACACCTTCCATGACATCAGAGCGAGTTAATATTCTTTGCCCGGCAGCCATAAGCTCTGCCACCGTCCGACCATCTCTGGCCCCTTCCAGTACAGCACATGTAATCAGAGCAACTGCTTCAGGATAATTCAGTCGTAAACCACGCGCTTTACGTCTTTCTGCGAGTAGTCCGGCAGTAAATATCATTAGCTTGTCCTTCTCTCTCGGTGTTAAGTCCATAGTTTTTCTCCTGGGTAAAATAACATTTACAATTTAAAGCTGCTGCAGCATCGTTAATGTAAAAACACTACAATTAATTATTACTAGGGATTCACGTATTCCACATCCGCGGCACAATAGCAGCACTTCCGATTAATTCGGGTCGCAGCAAACCCCAGACACACAACATTACCTGCCTTGCCACTTCGCTTGAATCACCCAAATAACGCACCACCACAGCTGATTTAAGTTGCGATAGGCCGACCTGGCCGGTTCCCTTTGTAATTTTATTTGTTTCTTCTCGAACCAGATCAATCAATGGCTGAGGTATTGTTTTTCCAGTCAAAATCAGTGTCGCGCAGACTGTTTTTCCAGACAATGCCAAAGCGCCATTCATCGCAGAGCTCTCGCCAAGAAGGCGTATTTGCTCCAGCCAGATCAACTTGTTATTTCTCTTGATACTGGTACGTTGCTTGATTTGTCCGTTACTGAATGTTTCACCGTAGGCGGTTCTTCCAAAACACAATATTTCACAACCTACATAAACTGCGTCATCTTCCAGGATCACCTGATGATCAATTTCTACGTTTGCATTGTTGTAAAAAATGGTTTCCTGTGGTACCCATTCAAGAGAGCCACCTTTTCTTACATAGACTTTGATTTTCTGATGTGAAGTATGGCCGTTGGCTTTATACCATTTGGCAGCACCGGGGGTAGTTATCTGTGCATTGGCCGATGCATCGACTTGAGCTGAAATTTCCAGCTGATCACCACCTACAATTCCACCTGGCGGATGAATAATCACCACATGGCAAATCTTTTGTCCTTCAGGGTAAAAAGGTTTCTGTACTAATAAAGGACCGAAGTGTTCTCGTTCTACGAGGCGCGTTACCCCATCCACTTCAGAGAATTTGAGTGATAATCTTGCTTGGAGGGGCTTATGCTCTGAAGCTACGTTTGAAGTGGGCATAACGGCATCAGTTGGCTGCTTGAAATCACTCGGAACAGTAAAATGCCGCTGCGTGATCTCTGATTCTTCGGAGTAAGTGGATAACAACATGGTTTTTTTCCAGTATTTATTAACGGAGAAAAGATTACAGAAAATCCTAAATTTGTAACTGGAAAGAAATTTTAAAAACATCAAGCGTTGGACCTGAAATTCCGGGAGCATAATTTAATCCCTTCATCAGCAGATCTCCATGCTGATAGTAGGCTGAAATACGTGCATTAAATCCATCGATAATATAGTTTAGACCCGTTTCAATTTCTTCTCGATTACTGCTTACATTGGGTTGGACGCTGGTAAATCTGCCATAAGGCTGAAAATGCCCTATGCCAATTTTAGTTGGAAACATATAAAGACCGGTTACTGTCCACGACTTACCATCAAACATGCAGAAGCAATCGCGATCAGAAAATGCGGCGGTAGAATAGTTAGCATAAAATTGTTTATATTCGGCGTTTAGAGTAGTAACTCCCATGTTCCTGGGCAATACTTTTTCAAATAGCAAATCACCTGTAAAACCAAGAAAATCACTACGATTTGTAAACGAGCCGGCACCATTCTTTTGATAAGACATACCAAACGCGAGTGCTAAAATATCTCCCGCTTTGCCATAATACGTGCTGGAAGTGTAATAACCGGGGTTTTTTTCCGGATTCAGAAAATTATAGGTAACACGCGCAGCTGTCAGTATAGTGCCGCCCGGATTAGGACCTGCAGTTTTCGAGGATTCCAAGCCACGAAAAACTCCCACTGCATAACCCAGCGTGCCTGGAATAATACCAGGCTCTGCATTACCCCAAAAAGTTACACCGTCGTCACGGCCGTAACGACCGGCACCACCCTCACCAAACTTAGTGCTGAAATCTTGAGAAAAGAAAGGGGTTTTGAATGCATCATGGGTAGCCTGGAAAAAAGGACCGCTTAATTCCCCCCGTTCCGTGGGTGCCAACATACGCCCCCCCCATATATTAAAGTAGCGGTTGTACTCAAATTTAACAATCGCATCCAGAATGTTGTAGGACATCTTTGGATTTTCACCAGAAGCGGTATTGTTACAAAAGAAGCACTCGGTATTCACTTCGAATTTGAAATGCTGATTAAACTGCCCATTGAGATAAAGACGCGCATTGTCATTGCTGTAGGCACCATCGTTTAAATTTCCAGAATTTGGATTTTCCGTCCACAACCCTGTACCGCGATACCCCGCACCTAAGCTAATCCATCTGTTTTCATTCGTTTCCACCCTGAGCATCTTTTTAATCGGTGCCGTTGCTCCGGCCATCGAGTGGGCTTTCGATGCAGATAAAAGAAAAACACTTATTAATAGAGTCGTTAGGAAAAACCATATCCATACCTGTTTCCTCAATTTTTTATTACTTATATGGAAACTGCGCGGGTCGAACATGATAAATAACTCCAAATTTGTATTCTTAATTTTCATTTGAAAGTTGCTATTGTCTTTATGCATGAGATTGCTCGTTCCCTATATTAGACTGCCCCGATTGAATGGTCGATGATTGTTATTACAAAGATAAGCAAAGTAATTTTATCGCAGAATTTCTATTAATTACATTTGGTAATACTTTTCATATGTTTAGTATGATTGATTATTAACAAATCTTTAATAATTCGATGCTGTCAGTTCAACGCTTTCTTGTTAACCGAGGTATGCTGATTTTCGTAAAGTCCGAAGTTTCATATAAAAGGAATAATTGTATACTCAATATAGCCAGGTATTTCGGGATCAATGCGCAAGTTACAAATACAAGACTCTAAACCAGCGAATACAATCTATAATCCTAAAGCTACTATTAGGATGATCAACCAGATAGTACGAGCGGCGCGACCAATTTGGATACACGTTCGAAAGTACCATAGGGGTTATGTGAGTTAAAGTGCTCAAATAACACAGAACAATCATTGAAAAGGAATGGAATGCTGATAGGTTACCCAAGCAGATAAATCATGTGATGGCAAAAAAGGTCTAACCACAAAAATGTTAGCCTGAACTTCTACCTGTATACCACTGCTTCAGGCTAATACAGGGATAGAAATATTTTTGGCAGAGGCTAGCTTGTCATAAAGCTCTGTGCAAAATTGCGGCCGATTTCTTCATTGCGAAAACACACACTATCTCTTGTCAAATCGGGAGGCATCTATATAAATGAAAATGACTGATATTACTGCGATTCTGGGTAACGAAAGCGAACTACTTCTCAAGCATGTTTGCAATACGATTCCTAAACATAACTTACAACTGCCAGGTATTGATTTTGTCGATCGTGTAATGGCATTGAGCAATCGCAAGCCAAGTGTTTTACGCAATTTGCAGGCACTTTATCATCAGGGGCGATTATCCGACACAGGTTATTTGTCCTTGTTGCCTGTAGATCAAGGGGTGGAACACTCGGCAGGCGCATCGTTTGCACCTAACCCAATGTTTTTTGATCCGAGATGTATCGTTGAACTTGCTATTGAAGGTGGCTGCAATGGCGTCGCCTCCACTCTGGGAGTATTGGCTATCGTGTCACGTCAGTATGCACATAAAATCCCTATGATTCTTAAAATTAATCATAATGAATTGCTGACTTATCCTAATAAATTTGATCAAACAATATTTGCGAGTGTTGATCAAGCCTTCGACATGGGAGCCTGTGCAGTGGGCGCAACTGTATTTTTTGGTTCGGAGGAATCACGTCGTCAAATTCAAGAAGTTTCAGCAGCGTTTGAACATGCGCACAATCTAGGTATGGTAACCATACTATGGGCTTACACTCGAAATAGTGCGTTTAAAGCTGCAGATAACGATTATCATGTCAGCGCCGATCTAACGGGGCAGGCTAATCATCTGGCAGTCACCATCGGTGCGGATATCGTTAAACAAAAAATGGCTACCAATAATGGGGGCTATAACGCAATAAAATTTGGCAAAACTCACCCTAAAGTTTATAGCGAACTCACCACGGATCATCCGATTGACCTCGTGCGCTATCAAGTCGCAAATTGTTACATGGGACGTATCGGCATGATCAATTCGGGTGGGGAGTCGGGCAGTGATGATTTGCACCAGGCCATTAGAACGGCCGTAATTAACAAACGTGCCGGAGGGATGGGGCTGATTTCCGGGCGTAAGGCCTTCCAAAAACCTTTCGCCGAAGGTGTCAAATTGCTACACTCGATTCAAGATGTGTATTTGTCGCACGAGGTAACCATAGCTTGAGAGGGTGGTTGGAATGTAGCAGGTTAAACCTGATAAGACAGTCACCCGATCAAATCGGGACTGTCTTATCAACAATGCAATCACTTGGAATGTGATTGCTGTATCGCATCCAGGTTGCTTCGCGCCTCTTCATTTCCTTGCGCAGCTGCTTTCTCAAACCATTCGATAGCTTTCTTCTCATCCCTTGCCACGCCTTCTCCGGTAAAATACATGGCACCTAAATTATTTTGTGCATCTACATGTCCTTGTTCCGCAGCCTTTTTAAATAACTCGACAGCTTGTTCCATATCTTGAGGCACCCCCTCACCATTGGCATACATAAGCCCTAAATTGAATTGCGCATCGGCATAACCCTGCTCCGCCGCACGGTAAAACCATCCAGCCGCAAGTTCCGGATCGGTATTTAACACTTGACCGGAAGCTGTCTTGGAAACGGCATCACCCGTATAATACATTACACCTAAGCCATTCTGGGCGACTGGATCTCCAGCCCTTGCATCCTCCATGAGCGCCTTAAATTTTTCCGCAGCAATATTTTCATCGCCGACACCGGACGGCATAATCTGTTCCTTCAACGCAGCCTTCTCTTCTTCAGTCAGTCCCTCACTCATAAATGATGGGATCTCGCCCATCTTGGTAATTTCACCCATGGGATTAGGTATTGCGCTCTCTTCTGATTTATCACTTTTTGTCTCTTCACTGCAACCATGCAGCAATAAAACCGCTGCCGCAAGTAATAAAACAGCCAAAACTTTCATTTATAATTTCCTTTATTTCTCAAGTTAAACAATATAAAAAATACACTATAACAACTCGATGAGAAGTTGTGTATCGATAGTTACTAACGAGCCCCCGCCTTTTTTAATAATTCAGTAATTTCCCGATGATGATAGCGGCTGGCAAGCATCAATGCAGTCATTCCATTACCCGCTTTAAGATTGAGATTGGCATTTGCTGCGATCAGCGAATAGACTGCTCTCAAATTACCATGTTGAACTGCAAGCATTAATGCAGTAGCACCATTTTCCAACTGATAATCTACTTCAGCTTTTGCATTAACCAGAATTTGAATGGTCTGCTGATGCCCTTCCTGAGCAGCCAGCATGAGAGCTGTCATACCGTCTGCCCGTTTAGCATTCACATCGCTCTGGGCGTCTAACAACAGAGTAATTACTTTCCGTCTATCTTTCTCAGCAGCCAGCATCAATGCTGTGCCATCTTCTTCAGAAACGGCATTCACATCCGCGCCAGCTCTCAATAAAATCTCAACCATCTGATCACGACCATCCCGGGAAGCACGCATTAAAGGAGAGAGACCGTCATCTGCTCTTAGATTCACATCCGCACCGGCTTGTAGAAACCGCTCGACGATAGCGGAATTTCCTTTATTTACCGCTGCTAGAAATGCCGCATTCAATTCTTTCGAGCCTATTTTTTGATTCTCAAGAATAGTATTCACCACAGAAAGATTTCCCTTATCTGCGGCAGTAATCAATTCATCATCAGTATTCCCTGACCAGGCATCGAAAGCTAGAAAAGCCAGCAAAAATATTACTTTTGTTATAAATTCTTTTTTGAAAAATCTTATCATGCAAAATTTCCTATAATCATTCAATTATATTCATATGATTCCAGAATTCTAATCAGCTTATCGGTTTTGTATTTATTAATCGAATGGAAGAATTATACAATTTAAACAATTTTATTACCGCCATGTAACCCAGAATTCTCTTATCTATTACATTTCAAGATCATGTGCTGTATGCTATTGTTGCATAGACTGTATTAATCTACTGCCCGATAAAAAAATCTGACGCAAACCGCTAATTTTGATGGATACCAATCGGAGCGTATTTAACGTGGTATCTTGGCTGGTCATGTAATTACAGTTAATAAGCTAAAGTTCTTACTCTGCAAATAATTCAAAAAATTAATTTTTATGATCATTGATCATTATGACATTGTTATTGTTGGCGGTGGCCCAGTAGGCATGGCATTAGCGCTTAGCCTGCATGATCATGGAATATCCAGCCTGCTTCTTGAAGCTCGCGGATTACCGGAAAAAGACGAGGATCCGCGTCCATTGGCATTATCGCATGGCAGCCATCTGATATTGCAGCGCCTGAAAGTGTGGGATAAGTTAATACAAAATACCCCGATCCGGACAATTCATATTTCCAACCGCGGCAGTTTTGGTCGTACTATTTTGGAATCTCTGGATGCCGGTGTTCCTGCGTTGGGTTATGTAGTGAATTATCATGATCTTTTTAGCGCCATGCATACGCAGCTAACTGCCGCGCAATCCAAATATATTACTGGTGCTTTAGTTACCCGAATCGATACTGCTGAAAGCTCAGGCAATGTATTTTTTGATCATCGCGGACAATCGAAACAAGTAACCGCTAAGCTGCTAGTTCTGGCTGATGGCGGTCAGCTTACCAAGCACATCCCCGACATTAATTATCAATCCTATGACTATCAGCAATGGGCAGTAGTAGCAAATATCAGAGCTGAGAACAAGCAAGCGGGTATCGCTTATGAGCGCTTTACGCCGGATGGACCTATTGCGCTACTTCCCAATGATCCGGATTTTTCTTTGGTATGGACTGTAGCTCCAGAAATTGTAAAAAAAATTACCGAATTGAATGACAAATCTTTTTTATTCCAGCTTCACCAACATTTTGGTGATAGACTCGGAAAATTTATTGATGCGGGAAAAAGATCGGCATTTCCGTTATCACTTAAATATGCCGCATCCTCCGTATCGCAAAGAATTGCACTCATCGGCAATGCAGCCCAAACTTTACATCCTGTTGCAGGACAGGGGTTTAACCTAGGCCTGAGGGATGCCTACGAATTGGCACATGAAATTGTTCACACAAAAGATGTATCGCAAGAGCTCGGCACATCCACCATGCTATCCAGATATCGCCAGAGAAGACAAAAAGACAGTAACGCTGTTAGAATCTTTACCGATACTTTGGTCAAGCTATTTTCCAATGATAATAAAATACTAAACCAGGCTTGTGGATTTGGCTTAAGTACGTTGGATTGCCTACCGCCGCTGAAGCGTTTTGTTGCACGTCGAATGATATTTGGCGCTAAAAGATAATGTTGATCTTTGTTCCACGGTCAATTTGACAAAGGTTATAATAAAGCGCGCAGGGAATACGAATATAGAGTTCCGTTTTGCACGGTTGGGCTTTAAGCTACTTTCTACAAACTTTCAAATTACAGCAATACTCAACATCAGAGCTAACCTACTATTACTAATCTCCAAAAGATGTTTTCATGCAAATCGGCCCTCACATTCTAAAGAATAAATTGATTGTTGCTCCAATGGCCGGTGTTACCGATCGACCATTCAGACAGCTTTGTAAATCAATGGGTGCCGGGATGGCCGTATCCGAAATGGTATCAAGCAACTCTCTGCTCTGGGGTTCTAAAAAAACACAGCGTCGCGCGAATCATGAAGGAGAAGTTTCTCCCGTTTCTGTTCAGATTGCTGGCGCTGACCCGCAGATGCTTGCGGCAGCAGCACAGTACAATGCAGAAAATGGTGCCCAGATCATTGATATCAATATGGGATGTCCGGCAAAAAAAATTTGTAATGTCATGGCTGGTTCAGCACTATTACAAGATGAAAAATTAGTAGAAAAGATCCTAACTACTGTAGTCAGAGCAGTTGATATTCCAGTAACACTTAAAATCCGAACCGGATGGGATAAACAGCATAAGAATGCGTTAGCAATTGCACGTATTGCAGAAAATTCCGGCATTCAGGCACTTGCAATTCATGGTCGGACACGAGCATGCGCATACACTGGCACCGCGGAATACGACACCATCGCCGCGGTGAAGGCAGCAGTTAGAATTCCTGTCATCGCAAATGGCGATATCACTACCCCGGAAAAAGCAAAACAAATCCTGGTTTATACTAAAGCGGATGCGATTATGATTGGCCGCGCTGCGCAGGGAAGACCCTGGATTTTCCGCGAAATTGATCATTTTCTTACTACAGGCCAACATCTACAATCACCTGAAGTATCTGATATACATAGAGTTTTAATTGATCATCTGTATGATTTATATCATTTCTATGGTGAATACTCGGGCGTTCGCATCGCACGCAAACATATATCCTGGTACACCAAAGGGCTCATAGGTTCCGCCGGCTTTCGTCAGGCAATGAACCAATTACCGACCAGTGATCAGCAAATTTCTGAAACCAATAAATTTTTTACCCAATTAGCTAAACAAGGCCAAAGATTGAGTTATATCAAAGAGGGGAGTAATTAGTTTATGAGCGCAGTAAAGGAGAATGAAATTGCATCATGCATACGAAATGCCATAGGTGGGTATCTCAACGATCTGGATGGAGAAAAGCCGGGAAATATTTATAGCATGGTAATTCAAAGCGTTGAAAAACCTTTAATAGAAGTTGCCATTCAGCATACCCAAGGGAATCAAACACAAGCGGCTGAATTACTTGGAATTAACCGCAATACCTTACGTCAAAAAATGAAACAATATCAGATTAAATGATTATTAAACAAGCACTCATCAGTGTTTCTGATAAAACCGGAATCATTGATCTAACCCGGAAACTCATACAATACGGCATCAAAATTATATCTACGGGCGGTACTGCGAAATTATTAAATGAAGCTGGAATATCCGTTATTGAAGTTAGTAATTACACGGGTTTTCCGGAAATGCTGGATGGTCGAGTGAAAACACTTCACCCAAAAATTCATGCAGGTATTCTCGCCCGCGATGATTTGCCTGATCATCAGCAAGCGCTTGATCAAGCATCAATATCAAATATCGAACTGGTAATAGTCAATCTATATCCATTCAGGCAGGCAATCGCAAAACAAAACTCCACACTCAGTGATGCGATTGAGAATATTGACATTGGAGGCCCCACAATGATCCGCGCAGCTGCTAAGAATTATCAGAAAGTCACCGTAATAACCGACCCCTTGGATTATTCTTCACTCTGCGAAGAACTGGAAGCTAACAATAAATCGATCAATGCGACCACTCGTTTTAAGTTGGCCCAAAAAGCTTTTGCGCATACAGCCTCGTATGACAGTGCCATCAGTAATTATTTGACTGCATTGGATGAAAACTTTCTCCACAAAGATTTCCCAGAATCACTTCATCTGAATTTCAATATCGCACAGAATTTACGCTACGGAGAAAATCCCCATCAAAAAGCGGCATTCTATCGAGATTCGGTCATAACTGCTGGTGGTTTGGGGAATTATCAACAGCTGCAAGGAAAAGAATTATCCTACAATAACATTGCAGATACCGATGCAGCGTGGGAATGTGTTAAAACATTTGACAAACCGGCCTGTGTAATTGTAAAACATGCCAATCCTTGCGGAATAGCCATTTCTGAATCAGTACTGAGTGCTTATCAACTGGCATTCGCAACCGACCCGGTTTCTGCTTTTGGCGGCATCATCGCTTTCAATCGAATCATCGATAAAGATACTGCAGAGGCGATCCTCAAACAATTTGTTGAAGTGATTATTGCGCCGGAAATTTCACCCGAAGCGCAACAGTTGTTATTACAAAAAAATAACATTCGAGTATTGATGGTACCGTTACAAACAGGAGGCTCTATCTATGACTTAAAAAAAGTCAATGGCGGACTTCTTGTTCAAACACCGGATATTTCTAATATTACCGCAGCCGATTTGACGATAGTCACCAAAGTAAAACCCACTTCGCAACAATTGGATGATTTATTGTTCGCATGGAGAGCAGCAAAGTTTGTCAAATCCAATGCAATTGTATTTTGCCGCAACGGTCAAACAATCGGCATTGGCGCAGGTCAAATGAGTCGGATTGATAGCGCACGGATTGCGTCCATAAAAGCCCAGCAATCGGGCTATACACTTGCAGATTCTGTTGTCGCATCGGATGCATTTTTCCCCTTCCGCGATGGTTTAGACGTTGTTGTACAAGCAGGAGCAACAGCGATAATTCAGCCTGGCGGCAGTATTCGTGATGACGAAGTTATTGCGGCCGCGGATGAACAAGGCATCTCCATGATATTCACAGGCATCCGTCATTTTAGACATTAGAAAATCTCTGTATCATGAAACTATTAGTTATTGGTGGGGGAGGCAGAGAACATGCGCTGGCATGGAAATTAAGCCTCTCATCACGCGTACACAAGGTATTTGTGGCACCTGGAAATGCGGGTACTGCACTAGAGCCAGGGGTAGAAAATATTCCCATTACTGCAATCCCTGAGTTAATCGAATTTGCACGGAAAGAGCATGTTGTAATCACCGTTGTCGGACCAGAAATACCGCTTGCTGCAGGTATTGTTGATGCCTTCCAAGCCAGCGGCTTAAAAATATTTGGACCAACTCAGCAAGCGGCTCAGCTCGAGACTTCAAAGATTTTTGCCAAGAAATTCATGCAGCGACACCAGATTCCTACCGCATCCTACATGAGCTTCACTGATGCTGAATTAGCACATCAATATATTGATCAGCAACCCATCCCTTTAGTAATCAAAGCAGATGGCCTCGCGGCAGGAAAAGGTGTCATTGTTGCACAAACCCATGAACAAGCACACTCAGCTGTGGATGCCATACTGGTCAATAAAAATCTTGGCACTGCAGGATGTGAAATTATTATAGAAGAATTTCTCCAGGGCACAGAAGTCAGCTTTATCGTCATGACGGATGGCCTCCATATCCTCCCGATAGCAACAAGTCAAGATCATAAACGTCTTTATGATAAAGAATTGGGTCCTAATACTGGCGGAATGGGCGCATACTCACCCGCTCCTTTTATTTCACCCGATCTGCATGCACAAATCATGCGTAATATTATCGATCCTGTCATTAGCGGATTACGGCAAGAGGGCATCCGCTATACCGGCTTTCTTTACGCCGGTTTAATGATTACAGCGGATGGTCATGCAAACGTACTGGAATTTAACTGCCGTCTGGGAGATCCGGAAACGCAACCTATCATACTTCGTTTAAAAAGCGATCTGTTGACACTCATTGAGCATGCTATAAATGGAACGCTAGGCAATGTTGATATTGAATGGGACAAACGTGCCGCGCTTGGGGTTGTGATGGCGGCGCATGGTTATCCTGAAAATCCGAGAAAAAATGATGTCATTCATGGCCTGCATGATCTTATCAATGAACAAAAGGACAATGACACTTTTCATATTTTCCACGCCGGAACGATCATGAAAGGAAAAGACGGAAACGAAATTCTGACTGCAGGAGGACGGGTTTTATGCGCAACGGCACTAGGCGAAAATGTTAAAGCCGCTCAGCAAAATGCTTATAAGCTCATCGAAAAAATTTACTTCGAGGATTACCAAATTCGCCATGATATCGGCTCTCAAGGCATAAATTATCAGGAAAAAAACAAAAAGTAATTGAATAAGTATTTTCAAATATAATTGAACAAGGATAACCCAGAAATTTTAATATAGGATTGTTGCGCAGCTTGGAGATACAGCTGTTGTCTTTGAAAATCTGAAATTACCTTCGACAGATCGGCGTTTTGCAAATCAGAAAGTAGTTTTTCAAATTGAATACTTTGATCTTCGCCAACACTTTCCAAGCTGTCTATTTCATTCATTCGAGCCCCGATAGCGGACTGTTTAGTAAGTACATGCTCCAAACTGTTGTTAATATTTTGAAGTGCTGTATTTAAGCTATTTGACAATCGTGTGCTTGCCGGTTGACTGCTGGACGGTGTTTCGAGTGCCGTAATCAAATCGCTCACGGTTTCAAAAATACTTTGATTACTGCTTGGAAAAACTGTAAATCTATCCCCATTCGCCGGATCCCCCGTAATACTTAATTGTATTCCATCAAAACTGATCGCGCTGTCACTGGTGTAAGGATTACCTGACGAAACTGCCGACCCTGTGGTTACGTTTACAATATCATAGGTTGTCACACCGGCTGCAACTGTGAAATTAATTTCATAATTAGCACCAGTAAGATCAGTTGGTACAGTCACTGATCCCTTATCGATAATGCCAGTACCCGTGTTTAATGCGTCGGCTGCGGTTGAGAAAATACCGTTCCCGTCCTTTATACGCTCAAAAACATCGGTACCAGAATCGCTGACAGCAAGCTGACGCGCCGATCCAACATGATTCATTCTCTGCCCTTGATCTCCCGCATACTGCACATTCAGACCCGTTTGAACAAAAGGCTTTGTATTAGCTTGATATCCCGAAAATAGGAATTGCCCATTTTCATCCGTGGTATTGGCTAAACCCACTAATGAATCAAACTTACCACGTAATTCCGTAGCAAGAATTTTCTTATCCGCATCGTTTAGTGTCGAATTTCCGGCATAAACGGCTGAGTTATGCACGCTCTGAAGAATCGAAGTTATTTGCTTGAGTACATTCTCTTCCAGCCCCAATGAGGAGCTTGCACTGGCACGATTAACAGAGAATTGTTTATTCAGTGATGCTGCTTGTGTAACATTCAACGCCTGTGCCGCAGCAATTGGATCATCTGAAGGTGTCAGGATTCGTTTACCGGTAGATAGTTGCTGTTGGGTCTTAACTAAGTTGCCCTGGTTCTGGAGCATCAAATTAGTCCCAGTTTCATGAATTGTTTGTGTACTGACGCGCATGATATGACCCTCAGCTTAGAAATACATTTAACGGATACGAAGAATTGAATCAAACAGTGTATTGCTCATTTCAATAATCTTACTTGCAGCTTGGTAAGCTTGCTGAAAACGCATTAAATTGGCAGCTTCTTCATCCAGATTAACACCTGATGTGGACTGTATAGTATTTTCAATTTGTGCCAGGAAATTAGCTTGTGACTTACTGGTCACTTCCAATTCTCGCGTTTTATTACCAATCTGACTAACAAGCTGTCCATAAGCGGACTGGTATGATGCCGTACCATTCTCCACAGTATTTTTAGTTTGTAAGGCACCCAGCAACAATGCATTCCGATTATCGGCAGAGCCGTTAAGGTTAGGTGTAATTGTAAAAATATCCCCTGCAGCAGGGTTGCCACTAATTTGAAAAGTATAACCATTGAAACTAATATCAGCTCCTTCAGTATATGCTTGATTAGTGGCTGGTAACCCGGCACCAGTACCCGTCACATCATATTGACCATCGTATGGCGCATGAAATGTTATAGTCAGGGGTTGCTGAAGATTGGGATCCAAAGGCAAAGGATTTACAGTGCCAGCACTGATCTTTCCAGTACCGATATTCGTTACTGCTGCATTGGTACGATTAGGCGCTGCTGCAGCAATTTTGGTTGTGTCGGCAATATTTACCGCGATATCTTTCGCGCCATTTACAGTAGGTTGTATTCGGAATCTCTCATTAGTAAGAATAGTCGCTCCGGTAACAGAAATACCATCAAGCACTAATGGCGCTCCTCCTGACGGAGCAACTAAGGTACTTACCGAAGTATTATCTGATAATCTCGTTAATGTATAGTTAGTGCCATCGTATGAGAACTGATAATCACTCGTAGTTAAGGCACCATGATCACTTATGCTTGCAGTGATATTAGAAGCCGGATTATTGGTTAATGCTGAAATTACCTTGGGCGAGGAGACAGTGAAGAAATTTTCTCCCATATCACCATTAAGATCCACACCTAACTGATGTTGCTCATTGAAACTATGCGCTAACGTAATGGCAATTCTTCCTAAAGCATTTTGTGCATTATCAAGCGTTTCGCTTCGAAAGGACAAAAGCCCTCCCAAAACCCCACCGGTAATCTGATCCTCATGAATTTGAATAGTATTATTCCTTGAGATGAGACCTAAGGTTAAATCGCTCGGATCATCAGGTGATTGGATCGCTTTTAGCGATAGTACCTGGCTTCCAACAACCAATGCTTGTCCATTTCCCACAAAAATACTTACACTTCCATTACTTTCCCGAATGGTATCCGTATTGATTAATTTACTTAGCCGGTTGATAAGTTCATCACGCTGATCGAGCATATCATTAGCGGGTTGCCCACCAGATGCGCCTTCTGCCAGTGTAATCTGTTGATTTATCTCGGCTAGCTGACCCGCCAAAGAATTTACCTCAACAACAATACTGGTAACTTGAGCGTTAATGTCTTCTCTCATTTGTGACATGCGTTGATCCATACTTTGGAATCGCGCCGCGAGCGCTTCACCATTACTTATCATAGCTTGGCGTGATGGAATCACAGATGGATTTGATGCCACGTCTTGCAATGCACTAAAAAAATTTTGGAGTGCTGGAGAGAGTCCTGAAGTAGTGTCTCCCAGCATATCGTCTAGTTGCTTAATTTGTGCAAAATGACTATCGAGCGATTGGCTTTGTGTTTGGATCTGTAAGGATTGGTTAACAAGAAATTGGTTGTATATACGTTGAACTGTCGTTGAGTGAACACCACGCCCAACAAATCCGGCTCCCGATGATTGGGGTGTATTGGTGTTCAGTATGACCTGCTGGCGATTATACCCGGGAGTAGCCACATTACTGATATTATGACTGGTTGTTAGTAACTGATTTTGCGCAGTTAGTAAACCAGAAATCCCAATGTCAAGAATACCATTTCCCATAGCTTATATGCTGGCCTTTAATTTTATTAAATTTCTAATAGTGATATCGGTAAGTTGATAAAAGAATTAAGAAAATTTCTTTGTCAAATGAATTCACGATTCCGCATTGCTTCACTGTTAATTATTCGAATCAGCTTCTCGGCATATTTGGGATCGGTAGCATAACCAGCTCGCTGCAAACCTGTTGCAAATCCAGCAAAATCAGGAGATTCTAAGACTTTTGCATAGCGCGGATTATCCAATAACAATCTAGCATAATCGTTAAACCCTTCCGCATAGGAGCTATAAGCACGAAATTTATCTACGATCTTTTGTGGTATACCATTAATATATTCAGTAGTTACTTTCTCTACGGTGTCACCCTTCCAACTTGAGCCGGCTTTAATACCGAACAAATTGTAGCTTGGGCTATTGTCATCACGACGAATCTCATGTTTGCCCCAACCACTCTCAAGGGCTGCCTGGGCCAGCATAAAATGAGAAGGAATACCCGTTGATTGAGAGGCCGCCTTTGCATGTGGTAGAAGCGTATCGATAAAATCCATTGAGCGATTGAACGATTTCGTCAGCTGTGATTCAATTTGAATGGGCGTTATAAAAACTTCATTCGTTGAAGTCATTTGTTCTGCTTTCTTCGAATTATGCATGCTGGACCACAATTGGCCGGATATATCCTCGGGGTGTCCATTTTTTGGAGGTGATGGCGGATTAACGGCATTAATAGAAGACAAAATAGCATCGGCCTGACTTATCGAAGTCTGTGGTTCAATCGAACCCTCTGTTCTACCTAATTGCTTTACTAATATATTAGCGATACCAATTCCTTTGGTTGACAGATGCTGGGCAAGTTGTTGGTCATACATCTGTGTAAAAAACTGCGTTTGTTGACTATCAAAAATTCCATCTTTAGGAGTCGCCTCCCGCATGCTTTTAAGTAACATATTCATAAACAGTGCTTCAAATTGCTGTGCCGCCTTATGCAGCGCCTGCTGCGGATTCCGTTTTGCCATCAACTGCAAATCATCAATGCTTTTGGCATCGACTGCAAGCTTGCTTGAAATATCCGCTGATATCATCATGTATATTTTCCGGGTTAAATAATTTCCAAATCCGCACGCAACGAACCCGCGGCTTTTAGTGCTTGCAAAATGGACAATAAATCTTGTGTTGTTGCACCAATCGCTGTTAACGCTTTAACAACTTCCCCAAGATCGGCTCCGTTTGGCAACAACATTAAATTTCCTTCGTCAGTACGTATCTCAACTTGAGACCGTTGTGTGACAACAGTTTCGCCCCGCTGTGCAAAAGGGCCTGGTTGGCTAATGACAGGCTCTGTATTAATAATGATTGATAAATTGCCATGCGCAATTGCGCTTGTTTCCAGCGTCACCGATTGATTCATTACAATTGATCCGGTGCGGGAATTAACAATAACTTTTGCTGTTGCTTTAGCGGGAACTACATCCATGCTCTCAATCTGGGAAATAAACATGATTCTCTGGCTAGTATCAGCAGGCGCTTTCACTTGCACGACACGTCCATCAACCGCAACGGCAGAAGCCGGGTAAAATGAATTAATGGCATCTACGATTCGATTCACCGTTGTAAAGTCGGTTGAATTCAGCTCAAGATTAATGTAATCCCCCTGCCCTACAACCGTTGGAATCTCACGTTCGACTATACCTCCTCCGGTGATCCTTCCCACGCTGAGATGATTAACCTGCACACTGCTTCCTCCGGCAGCGGCGCCGATACCCCCTACCAAAACACTTCCTTGTGCCATTGCATAAACTTGATTATCAGCTCCTTTTAGTGGAGTCATTAGCAACGTTCCGCCACGCAAGCTTTTTGCATTTCCCATGGACGATACCGTAACATCAATATGCTGCCCGGTTTTGGTAAATGCCGGCAGTGTTGCTGTCACCATTACAGCTGCAACATTTCGTAACTGTAAATTGGTTCCGGGCGGCAAATTAACACCTAGCTGACCCAACATATTGATAATGCTTTGTACCGTAAATGGTGTCTGGGTAGTCATATCACCACTTCCATCTAAGCCGACTACTAACCCATAACCTATCAATTGATTGTTACGTACTCCCTGAATCGATGCTAAATCCTTTATTCGATCCGCTAGACTTATGCCCGGCAGGAATAAGCATATCATCAGCAAACTTTGAATAATCATGTGCAAAATTTTCATAATGTTATGTACTTTTCAGAAAATCGAATATACGTATCAAAATAATCAAAAAGGTGTCGCATTCAGAAAAAAGCGCGATAACCACCCCATCGTCTGAGCTTCATCAATATAGCCATTAGCTCGATATTCAATGCGCGCATCAGCTATCTGTGTCGATGATATGGTGTTTCCCATGACATGGATTGGATTGACCACTCCAGAAAGCCTGATGAATTCTTGCCCTTGGTTTATACCAATCTGTTTTTCACCACTGACCACCAGATTTCCATTGGGCAATGCCTCAATCACTGTTACTGTAATCGTTCCTTTAAAATCATTTTTGCTGGAACTCTCACCACCGCCATCAAAACTATTATTGGATTTAGCTTCAACAGTGGCGTGTTTTTTTAATAAACCTAAAGGTATTCCAAGAAGACTGGGAACCGAGAAATCAATACTTCCTGAGCGATCTACATTACTTCCTGAGCTCTTACTTGCATTGGTTCGTTCATTCAAAGTAACAATGATCGTATCGCCAACACTTCTTGCGCGGCGATCTTCAAATAAAGGGGTATAACGAACACCATTCGTCGTACTATTTAGGGCTTGCAAAATGGAGCCATTAGGCTGAATGACTGCCAAGCTTTGATGAGCTGGTCGTAAGGAATTAGGTTGATGAGTAACTGTTGATGGCGTGGTTGTACAACCCGATGCGAGCATAAAAAACATCAATATATACGCGAAAAGATATTTATTACCTATCAACGGCTGGCAGTTAACCATTCCTATTACTCCCGTAATTAACCGATTATAATTGCGCTAGTTTTTGCAGCATTTGATCGGATGTCTCAATAGACTTGGAATTCATTTCATAAGCACGTTGCGTTTGAATCATATTAACCAATTCCTCCACTACACTTACATTTGAAGTTTCAACGAATCCCTGATCCAGAATTCCCAATCCATTTGTCCCAGGCGCATTCTGATTGGGCGTCCCGCTGGATGCAGTTTCCATATAAAGGTTCTCGCCCATTTTCTGTAATCCGGATGGATTGATGAAGCTTGCCAATTGGATATTACCAAGTTGTATAGGTACATTAGAGCCGGGCACCGTTGCAGATACCGTGCCATCTCGCCCTACAGTCACAGTCTGAGTATTGGGTGGAACAACAATTGCCGGCTGTACCATATATCCGCTCGAGGTTACAAGTTGACCATTAAGATCCAATTGAAATGCTCCATCACGAGTATAAGCAGTTGTACCATCAGGCATTAGCACCTGAAAAAAACCCAGCCCTCGGATTGCAACATCGCGCGGATTATCTGTCGGTTGTATTATTCCCTGGGTAAAAATACTTTCAGTTGCTACTGGTTTAACACCCGTGCCAAGCTGTAAACCAGAAGGTAATTGGGTTTGTTGCGAGGATTGAGCGCCGGGTTGTCGCAACGTTTGATACATTAAATCTTCAAACACTGCACGAGATCGCTTAAAACCATTGGTATTGACATTCGCCAAATTATTAGCAATCACATCCAATTTGGTTTGCTGTGCTTCTAAACCCGTTTTGGAAATCCATAATGAACGTATCATTTGATTAATCCCCTCAATTTACTGTTTCTAAGCTCTTACAAGCATAATTTGACTCGCCTGCTGTGCGTTGCGTTCTGCATTCTCCAGCATCTTCATTTGCATATCGAACTGACGAGCCAAAGCAATCATGCTGACCATCTCATGCACGACATTCACATTACTGCCTTCCAGTGTTCCGTCGATCAGTCGAACTCTGGCATCAACAAGTGCCTCCTTACCGTCTTTCTGACGAAACAAACCATCGGCACCTTTTACAAGACTCTCCTCCGGAGGATTGACCAACTTAATTCGCCCGACAATAGCCACAGTATTTGGCAGCGCATTAAGCGGAACTGTTGATACGGTTCCATCCACACCGATGGTTATACGCGTTTCCGGTGGGACAGAAATAACCCCCGTGTCACCTTTAACTTTCAGGCCATTCTGGGTTAACAGCAAACCATTTGGACCGACTTGCAAACTGCCATTGCGGGTATACGCCTCTTCACCATTATCAAGCTGTACGGAAATCCAACCAGGACCACGAATAGCGACATCAAGATCGCGCCCAGTTGTTTCTAATGGGCCGGTAGTGAAATCGGAACCTGTTGTTGAATCCACCACAAAAGCGCGGGTCGGCAATCCATCGCCAAATAATGGAACCGCACGGAATGCATTGGTTTCAGACCGATAGCCCGTGGTTGATGCATTAGCGAGATTGTGTGCTACCGTCGCTTGTTGATTCAGCGTATGGTTTGCACCGGTCATTGATGTGTAAATAAGTCGATCCATGGATTTCTACTCAACTTTCGTAAAAAAAAACTAAAGATTAACCAATGTTTGCAAAATTGCATCCTGAGTTTCAATTGTCTTCGCATTCGCTTGATACATACGCTGAGCGGTAATCATTTTTACCAATTCAGAGGTTAAATCCACATTGGCGGATTCAACGGCAGAAGCTTGCAGCACTCCTAACGTTCCTGAGTTGGGCTGTCCAACCAGTGGTTGGCCTGAACTGGGCGTTTCTATCCAACGACCATCACCAATGGGATTGAGACCTTGTGGATTTACAAAACTGGCCAAGACAACTTGCCCCAGTGTTTTATTTTGTCCATTACTGTAATTTCCTTGAATTATTCCCTCAGGAGACGTTGTAAAACCAGCTAATCGACCCGATGCATATCCATCGCTCTGTGCCAAATTAATACCAAATTGAGAGCCAAATTGTGTCGCTGTAGTCAGATCCAAAGCGAAAACCAAAGGAGAGCCTGCTCCCAGTGTCGGATTGATGGTTGCCAAATCCACTGACACATTAAAAGGTGCGATCGGTGCAGTCAGAATTCCATTATCGTCAAACGTTAAGGTCACTGCAGCAGCGCCGTCCAACGTAACGCCAATAGGGACGCCTGCCGGATCAATTGCGCCATCGACACTCGCATACATATCCCATGTATTGGCTAATGCGCCCGATTTCTGAAAATAATAAGTAAACGCATGATCATTACCTAAGCTATCGAAAAACACTCCGGATCTTTTTTCATTAAAGCTCTGAGTATTATTCGCATCAAAAATAGCGACTGCAGGCGCATCAGCATTTGATGGCAAATTAAAACCCAGATTGAAAGTCGATGTGACTCTTGGAGAAATATCGCTGGTATTCAATTGTAGATTGGTTGGCTGAGCGGTGTTTATATTGCCATCCGCATCGGGTGCATACCCGGTCAGATTTATTCCGCTCGCATCGGTGAGAAATCCATTTCCATCGAGACGGAATTGACCATTACGGCTATAACTAATCACACCGTTATCATTCATACGAAAAAAACCTTGGCCATTTATCGCGATATCCAATGGATTATTGGTTGGCGCAATATCCCCCTGGTTAAATAACTGCGCAACAGTAGCTACTCTCGCACCAATGCCCACTTGAGTGCGCGAAGAACCGGCTCCATCCAATGAATTTGCAAATATATCGGTAAATTGAGCTTGAGACTGTTTATACCCGACAGTATTTACATTGGCAATGTTATTACCCACTACATCCAGATTTGTCGATGCCGCGCTTAAACCACTTAAACCTTGTTGAAAACCCATCTTGCTCTCCTAATCAAAATACCTGTTTAACGTCAGATAAACTGACTAATCCCAACGCTTTACCCATATCGAGAAAAGTACCCAGTTCTCCATGGGAAACGCTATTTACCGTTCCAAATGAAAGCGTATTGACTTTTACGTCCTTATCACCCTGTTTTGCAGTAACCTCAAAACTATAATCACCCGCGGCTGCTTGAGTGCCGCTGTCTGTTTCGCCATCCCAAGCAATAGTACTGACGCCTGCCGGTTGCACACCCAATTCCATTTTTCTAATTGCAATACCCAAGCTATCGAATATCGTTACAGTTGCTTGATCGACCGATTGAGCTAATTCAATTCCGGCTATAGCGCCTTCTCCTTCAAGAGTAATGGATTTGCCGGGAACATAAGCGCTATGTCCAATCATTTCCAATGCTTCGATCGATCGGCCATCATCAGCGCTGGAAACCAATTGCTGCAGTGTTGTGTTTAATTTATCGATACCTGTCACCGTGCTGATTTGCGCCAACTGACTAGTCACTTCTGCATTGTCTAATGGTTTGAGTGGGTCTTGATTTTTCATTTGGGTAATCAGAAGCTTCAAAAAACGATCCTGAGGGTTTTCGGCATCCTTCTTAGTTTTGATACCTGCTGTGGTTCCCGCCGAAATTGATTGCGAATCGGCTGCTTGAACTGAAGTCATGGAATGCTCCTTTATTGACCGAGGGTCAGGGTTTTTTGTAACAGAGACTTAGTAGTGTTCATCATATCGACACTATTCTGATACGAGCGTGAGGCCGACATCATATTGACCATTTCATCGACGACATTGACATTTGGCATCGTCACATAACCGCTTGTATTCGCAAATGGATGATTGGGTTCAAATACTTGCCGCATCGGCGATGGATCATGAATAACGCCCGCAACCTTAACACCCGCAGCACCATTAGCATCCGCACGCAATGTGCTGAAAACCACTTGACGTCCACGATATGGTTCTCCAGTCGAACTGGTAACACTATCCGCATTCGAAAGATTGCTCGCCACCACATTCAAACGCTGCGACTGCGCGGACATGGCCGAGCTAGCTATACCAAACACATTAAATAATGACATTTTTTATCTCTCCTGCAATGCTAATGATATATTTTTAAGCTCATTACTTAAGAAAGTGATGCTCGCATCGTACTTGATTGCATTATCAGCAAATCGGGTGCGTTCCATATCCATATCAACCGTATTTCCATCTGCGCTAGGTTGCAAAGGAACGCGATATAGAATGTTATCTCCGAATAATCCAGGCACAGATGAATTAATATGCATTAACGATGTCGTATTAAGGCTTACTTTTTTCAGGCTTGGGGTAGAAGAAAGTTTTTCATGAAGCATACTGGCAAAGTCAATATCTTTTGCCTTAAAATTAGGGGTATCAGCATTAGCCACATTGCTTGAAAGTAATTCTTGCCTCGCAACCCTTAAGCTTAACGCAGTGTGGTGATAATTTAATTCTTTATCAAGTTTATTAATCATCTTCTATATTGCCTTAATCAAATAATTTTCTATTCATCATTTAGCATTTAGCATTTAGCATGCCAACTATAGTAAATGCTCGGATTGATAGGCGAAGCAACAATAAAGACAAGAAATAGAGGTTATCTTTGAGCATGAATCCATTTGCAATTGCTTAATATACGGATATAGCGGCAATAATTGCCGGCATCGGCAAAAATGAATGATCCAGCAAATAAAAAAATTATGATACGTTACTCAATATTAATCCTTTGCCCAATCATCGTGGTACTTGCTTCTTTTACGCCGGCACTTGCGTCTCGGCACAAAAATATTCCCCCTAGACAAGAAATATCTCTGATAAATAATGCAATTGAAAATTTTCTCTACAGCAACACAGCTAGCTTGCCCGGTCACGTCACTGTAAATATAAGTCAAATTGACAGACACCTGGTATTACCGGAGTGTCCGCAGTTAGAACCTTTTATTCCGGTAGGAAACCGTTTATGGGGAAAAACTTCTATTGGTGTCCGTTGTAATAGCGGGATTGCAACCTGGACCATCTACGTGCAAGCAGAGATAAATGTGATGTCGAATGTGTTACATACCGCTCGACCTATCGCTACCGGACAAATAATCACCAATGAGGATATTGCGCCTCAGAATACCAATCTGACACAATTACCCGAAGGCATACTCACCGATGCTTCGCTAATAGTGGGTAAAGTTGCCGCAACTAATTTACCAGCCGGTCAACCCTTACGTCCGCAAATGCTACGGGCTCCCTATGTAATCTTACGGGGACAAACCGTCAGTTTAGTCGTTCAAGGCCGCGGATTTAATATTCAATCTGAGGGACAAGCATTAGCTGATGCGGCTGATGGGCAGGTGATTCAAGTTCGCAATAAATCAGGACGAATCGTCAGCGGATTAGCCCGTCCCAATTCAATTGTTGAAATAAAACCATAGCTTATACCCAACAGAATAATTCCCCTGCAGTCGCTAACCACTAAAAATTAATACCGTATTAATACTTAAATCAGATTTATAATCATTAATGACATCGCAAAACAATTAACAAATTATTTTTTACTGTGATAAACATAAACCATACGCTTGAAATCAAAAAAATTCTGACCGATACTTTAGGATTGGACAAACGGCTCGATGCAATGGGGTCGGATGTAATATTACTCGGCAATATTCCTGAGCTTGATTCAGTTGCAATTGTTACGATCATTTTGGCTTTAGAGCAAAAATTTTCTATCTCAATAAAGGATGACGAAATTAGTGCCAAAACTTTTGAGAAGCTTAGTTCATTGGCTAACTTTGTAGAAATAAAACTGGCTGAAAAGAACAGGCAATTAGCCTGAATCTACCCTCAAATACCGGCACACTACCGATTGTGTTCTGATTCAATTCATGCATAATCACTTTTAATACAATCAAAATCATCATGGAGCATAGCATTGAAATTACACCCTGCTCATTTCTCTCATCAATATATTTTCACTGGGTACGGTGACGAATATGTGGAAATCAATCAAATTCGATATGAAAAAAATTTGATTGTATTACCGAGCCAGCTAATTGAAAACTGGCCGGTTATTTCGATTTCCGAGCTAGAGATACAGCATTTTGAAAATCTGTTACCTCATACACCAGAAATAGTTGTTCTAGGCACAGGTATCTCGCATCAATTCCCGCACTATTCATTGCTGGATCAAATGGCTAAAATGGGTATTGGAATTGAGATTATGGACACAAAAGCTTGCTGCCGGACCTATAATATTTTAGTTGAAGAAGGACGGCACGTCGCAGCGGCTCTGTTTATATAAAACTGCAGCGATGCAAGGGAACACCCGCTATCCTGAACGACATCAAAATACCAAAAAGGAAGCATTCTCAGACTCACGGTATAGATATTCATAGTAAGACTATGTTGCGCAAACAACTGCGTCACAACAAGATGCCGCAATTCCCGTCAATTCTAGACTCTGCCCGATTGGCAAGGAAGTAGCAGTAGCGCTACTTACTGGGCACGAGCGCCAGGTGAATTGAACAAACCATCAAACTATCATCAATCAGTATCTTTGACTTCAAGCGCAGTTAGTTCCAATCCCTCGATTTCTTGCAAGGACCTGCCCGCAATCCCTTGCAAATCTCCGTACATGCCCACTGTCGCTGTCATCACGCGTTCAATCTGTTCTTCGCGTTTGGCCCATTGTTTCATAATCGCCTTTCGTTCCCTTTCGAGATCTTGTTGCATAGTGGAAAACGCTTCGACAATTGCTTCCACACGCTGACGGAAACGCGGACCGGTGAGGTACTGGTAGACCATTTCGGTTTTGGTTTGCTGGCCTTCGGATGATTGGCGCGCTAATGCAACTTCCAATAGGGATTGACGCAGAATCATCGCTACCGGCAATGTGGCACGTGGATGGGTAACCCAAACACCTTCAATCAATTCAAACGTTTCAACACCTTTTGGCAGGCTATGGCTCACAATAATGGCGATTTCCGCCTTCGCGGTACGCTGATCATCACGCAGTTTCACCAACCAGGTATCGCTCCAATTCTTGGTACGTTTGAATTCCCACAAAATGACACCACACGGTTGGCCGCCTGTGCCAACAACACGATGCAACACATCCCCACCATATTCCCCCTTGGGTACCGGATCAATCCCATCATAAGGAAATTTCAAGCGCAAAAGATTCTCCAGCTCGAGTTCCTGCACTTCCCCTTGCAATTGTTGCGATCCTTGCTCTGCTCTACGTTTGAGGTCTTCAATCTGTTTTTGCATCGCGGCAATGGTTTGTTCCTTTTCCATTACTTTGAATTTTTGCTCTTCTTCGGCTTCTTTTTTGGCGAGGGTACGAGCTTCGATCAATCCATCCTGCACCCGCTTGGCAACGGTGAGCTCCAACTCGCGTTTGGCATCATCAAGTTCTCGCTGTTTCTTGATCAATTCAGCTTGCGCTAGTTGTGCTTGCGCGAGCTTTTCTTCACGGACTTTCAGTATTTCTTGTAACTCGATCAATTCGCGCCCCTTGCTTTCCAGCTCAGCGGCATTGGCCAACTTAGCTTTGCGGGACTCTTCTGCAATCACACGCACGCGCTCTGTTTTCAGCTGCTCCGCCACTTGAGTGGCTATCTGGTCTTCCAACCCGCGTTTGTCTTCGGTCAACTGCTTTTCCTTGTCACGTATCGCTTGCTCACGCTGAATGATTTCGCTGTCTTTTTGGGCTAATCGTTGCTCAAATTGCTTGCGCGTCGATTCGATCAGTGGGGCTGCCAATGATTCAGTGAGCTTGATTTCTGTTTTGCAGTTCCAGCAGGTAATCGTTGGTTCTGTCATAACGCTGTTTCTCCGGTTAAGGGCAATGATATTATTCACTGCACGTGATTGGCACCTTGATTTTGCAGTGGATTCAAATCTGAAGTTGCAACTTTTTTAAACCAAGTAAGTAAAAGCAGGCTATATTAGCCGGTCAAACTGCTTGAACATTAAATAAAAAAACCAATGCACTATCGTGCAGTTTGCCAGAGCGCAACGATAACAGATTTACGAATGTGTAAGCGATGCAAAAAACAAGCTTTGAAGAAATATTTCATATCCTTCGCTCAAATGAACACATGCAGCACTTGACGGCAAAACGTGAAATGCGTTCTACTTCTATAAATTACCCGCAATGAAAAAACAGCACAGACATTCACCGCAAGATTTTTACTTTATGCATGAACAGGTCTGTTCAATCAAGCGAGGCCACTTTTCAAGCCTTTCCTTGAGAAATATTGAATAGATTCAACTCGATCAATCTTTACCAAGGGTCGCAACTATGAGTGAATTTATCAAGATACTGATTATCGAAGATGAAAAAATAGTGGCTCTTGATTTAAAAAGGCGTCTGACGAAATTAGGTTACCACGTCACAGGGATGGCTGCCAATGGTCAAAAAGCGTTAACTCTGGTGAATCAGGATCTGCCCAATATTGTTTTGATGGATATTCATATCCAAGGAAGTATGGATGGAATCGAGTTGGCCGGCATATTGCAAAGAACGCATAGTATTCCAATAATTTATCTCACAGCCTATTCCGAAGCGCAAACCGTAACCCGCGCAAAAGCAACCAAACCCTACGGGTATCTGCTAAAACCCTTTTCTGACAGAGAATTAAATATCATCATCCAAGTCAGTATAGAACGCTACGAAAGTGATATTCTGTTAAAAAAAAGCGAGCAGCACTTACGCCTTGCATTAGAAGCGGCACGTATGGGCACCTGGGAGGTGACAAAAGCTTCCCAGAAGGTATTCATGGGCAAAAGCCCGAGAGGCGATCTTGAACCCATAACCAATTGGGAAAGTTTTTTCCTCACCATCGACAATAGCGATAAATCAAAAGTTTGTGACTTCATTGATAAACTCTGTGCTAAAAAAGGTTACGCAGCCGAAATAGAATTTCGTGTCACCACTAGCGCAGGGAAAATTTGCTGGTACAAGCTATACGGGAAATCATTTGAGAATGGTAGCTCCGCTCAATATCAAGTTGTTGGAATCTTGCAGGAAACTACTGAAAATCGACTTGCAAAAGATCGCCTAGCTCAGGCAGCAACGGTTTTTGAATGTTCCACGGAAGGTATTATCATCCTGAACAAGAACAAGTTGGTTGATTGCGCCAATAATGCCTTTTATTCCATGACCCAGTATCAAGAGCGTAATCTCAAGAATAAAGAATTGCCTTTTCTTACCCATCGATCACTGAATGGAAATATTTATGAGGACTTATGGCGTAGCGTTGAGACACATGGCTGTTGGCGCGGAGAAATCAAGGCATTTAAAAGAAATAAAGAAATAATGTACATCTGGCTTACGATCGGACTAATTCCGGTCGAGACAGGTATGGAAAAGCAGTTTGTAGTGATGATATCGGATATTACAAAGATCCGTGAAACCCAAGAGCAATTAGCGCATTTTGCGTATTACGATAGCCTTACTAATTTACCTAATCGTATTTTGATCATGGATCGCCTCAATCAGGCCATAGCAAAGGCGGCACGTGATTCATCCTTGCTGGGCATATTATTTATTGATCTGGATAACTTTAAACGAATTAATGATACTTTGGGGCATAAACACGGCGATTCAATGCTATGTCTCATTTCGCAAAGAATATTATCAGTATTACGCCAAAGCGATACATTAGGGAGATTGAGCGGGGATGAGTATATTGCTGTTGCGGGTAACGTTGAATCATATGATGCCTTGATCAGAATTGCCGGAAAAATATTGGATTGCATTTCGAAGCCTGTCGTTCTCAGTAATATGGAAATAATCCCCTCATGCAGTATTGGCATCAGCGTGTATCCCCATCACTCCGAAAATCCGGATCATTTAGTGCAAATGGCGGATACAGCAATGTACGAAGCTAAAAAGAACGGGCGTAACAATTACGCCTTCTATCATCCTGGTCTAACACAAAGGGCCGCCCATCACCTGACGCGGGAAAGGGAATTGCATCATGCGCTGATCAATGATGAATTTTTACTTTATTTTCAGCCCCAATTTTCTCTGATAAATAAAGAAATAATTGGAGTGGAAGCTCTGATCCGTTGGAAGCATCCCAAGAGAGGACTACTACTACCGGCAGAAATTATTCCCGTTGCCGAAACCAGCCGATTAATTATTGATATCGGTAATTGGGTCTTAAAGGAAGCATGCAAGCAACTGCATCAATGGCGAACCGATGGTTTGGACAATTTACGTATGTCAGTAAATGTTTCAATACGCCAGCTCGCAGATAATAATCTGCAAAAATTTATCGCAAAATTATTACATCAGTATTCTCTCCCTGCGCATTCTCTCGAACTGGAAATCACAGAATCTTGTTTGCAAAATGAATTAATTTATATCTCCTGCCTGGAACAATTAAAAAAATTGGGAATACTCATCTCCATTGATGATTTTGGCACAGGTTATTCTTGCCTGAGTTCGTTAAAAAACCTCCCGATACATCGCTTAAAGATTGACCAAAGCTTTGTTAAGGGAATCCCGCTGGACAAGAATGATTGCGCCATTGCAACAGCTGTTCTGGCATTAGCTCAGAAGCTTAATCTGCAAGTAACCGCTGAAGGCATCGAAACATATGATCAGATTACTTTTTTGCTCGGTCACGGATGTAATGAATTACAGGGTTACTGGCTTAGCAAACCGATTTCTCCCAAACACATCCCCGATTTAATACGTGACTTTCCCGATCAATTGGCAGATTTAAAATCCTGAGTTTTTATTCATCATCAGCAAATCCAGTTATGTCTTCTAATCGATTTAGAAATTTCAGCAACCCCGAGGAAATGGTACACCTTGCTGTGGAAGCCTCCCCTAATGGGATGGTGATGGTCAACGGTGAAGGTAAAATAGTCTTGGTAAATTCAGCTTCGGAAAAACTTTTCGGTTATTCTCGGCAAGAACTTATCGGGCAGCCAATTGAAATGCTGCTACCGGGGCGATTTCGCGCACACCATCCAGAGCTGCGGCTTACTTATGTGAAGGAATCAAAGTCTCGCCCGATGGGCCATGGCAGGGACCTCTATGGTTTGCACAAAAATGGAAAGGAATTTCCGGTCGAAGTTGGCCTTAATCCAGTTGAAACCAAGCACGATGGGACGTTTGTACTGGCTGTCATCATTGACATAAGTGAGCGCAGACAAGCTGAGAAAATGATTAACCTGGCCGTGGAAGCAGCGCCAAATGGTATGGTCATGACCGATCATAATGGGAAAATTTTGTTGGTCAATTCCACAACTGAGGAATTGTTCGGTTATCTGCGTCAAGACATGATAGGACAACCGATAGAAATGCTCATACCGGCATCACACCATTCGCACCACCCGGCATTGAGAAAGAATTTTCTAAAAAACCCTAGTAAACGCGCTATGGGGCATGGGCGAGACCTTCATGGTGTACACAAGAACGGCAAAGAGTTCCCGGTTGAAGTGGGCTTAAATCCAATCCAAACGACAGAAGGAATTATAGTTCTGGCTTCGGTTATCGATATCACCGCACGCAAACAACAAGAAGAACAGCTTATAGCGGCTCTGAAAGAAAAAGATTTATTATTATCGGAGATTCATCACAGAGTTAAAAACAACCTGCAAATTATCGACAGTCTTTTAGGTATGCAATCTGAAACTCTGCATGATGATACTGCGGCAATCAAGGTCTTAACAGAAAGTCAGAACAGGGTCAAATCGATGGCTCTCATTCATCAAATCCTGTATCAATCGCAAGATTTCTCCCAAGTTGATTTTTCCGCATTTATCCACTCATTGGTGAATAATCTTTTAGTTTCCTACACTCCGGAGGCTTCCAGGATAAAAACTAAAATCGATACTGATGAAATTCTTATTCCCATTAATATCAGTATACCTTTGGGTCTGCTGCTAAACGAATTATGTACAAATGCAATGAAGTATGCTTTCCCAGGGAATCATTCGGGAACAATTCGAATTAGCTTAAAGCATCATAGCGCAAACAAGTTGTTGATGCGTATTAGCGATAATGGAATTGGCATAGCAGAGGATTTTGATATGGGAGATACATCCACACTGGGTCTACAACTCGTTCAATTGCTTAGTGAACAAATTAACGCAGAGTTAACCATTCATCGCAGAAATCCGACAAGTTTCACCCTTATTTTTCCGAAGGATCTGTAATAAAGCCGATTCTTGTCATGCCCGCTTTGGCTGCGATGCTCATTACCCGTGCAACATGTTCATAATGTGCCAATTTATCCGCGCGAAGATGTAACTCAGTTTCAGGTTCCTGGGTTATTTTTGCAGTGAAACGCGGTGCCAGCTGCTCCAACTGCTCAGGCTCGCCATTCCAGAACAGACTACCATCCGCACGTATAGCCAACTCAATATGTTCGGTTTGTGTAATATTGGGAACATTTTCCGCTTTTGGCAGATCAATCTTGACTGAATGTGTCAGAAGCGGGGCTGTAATAATAAAAATAATCAACAAAACCAACATCACATCCACCAGCGGAACAACATTAATTTCTGACATAGGCGTCTGGCGACTGCTATCCTGTATACTTCCGAACGCCATTATTGCCCCCTGTCCATAACAATATCAATCGAATTTGCATCTATTTCATGCCGCGATTGCGCGGAAGAAGAGATGGATGCATCAGTGTTATCTCCAGCCGTTATCAATACGAATAGATCATGAGCAAAAGCTTCCAGGCGCGCAAGCCAGATACGGTTACGGCGCACAAAAGCGTTGTAGGCCAGTACCGCCGGAATGGCTACCGCCAACCCCAGCGCCGTCATGATTAATGCTTCACCCACAGGACCGGCAACCTTGTCTAAAGTACCTTGCCCCGAGAGGCCAATTTGTATCAATGCATGGTAAATACCCCATACTGTTCCAAACAAACCAATATAAGGCGCTGCCGAGCCTGCGGTAGCGATTAGCGTTAGTCCATTCTCAACTCGCGTAGCTTCCTGATCGATACCGTTGCGTAAGGTACGTGTCAGAAATTCATTCGTCCCTTCGGCGGTCAAAGACTTATGTATGTTGCGTATTTTGGAGTCACTCGTCGCATCAATGCTCATTTTAGCAAGCTCTGAGAATGCATTATCCGGCACCGCATTTTTTAATTCGATGCGAGCTGTTTGGAGCGAATCATAGCTCCAGAAATGTTTTAAAAAAGCTTCGACACGCCGTTTAGCAATTAGATTTGCAATGCTTTTTGTAATAATTAAATACCAGCTTGCAATTGATAGTGACAACAGTAATACCAACACGCCAATACCCACCCCATCAATTTGATTGAGAAAATGGGAAAAGCCAAGTCCTTGTTCCATGAATTAATTTCCTTGCAATACAAAATTAAAAGGTTGTAAGGCTACCGCCCGAACCGGTTGGCCATTACGCAGTGACGGATTACAGTGCCAGCTTTTTACCGCAGTCAATGCTGCAGTATCAAGACGCTCATAACCACTGCTATTAAGAATTTTTGCCTCATCAATACGCCCACTCTCATCCAGCTCTACACGCAATACCAATTTACCTTCCTCACCCATGCGCCGGGAGATGGCAGGATACGTTGGCGGAGATAATTTTGGACACGAAACGGATAATTCCGAAGTTAATGTTACAGGTCCGGTCGGCATTTGCGCTGGCGCAGAATCCGACAAAGATCTGGATTCTCCGGTTTGATCGAGAACCAGCTCTGTTGCAGGTGATGGTTCCGGAGCAGATTCGATATGCTCCTGCTTAGGAATTGCGGGAGCTTTCGCTACAAGACGTTCTTGTTTGGGTTTGACAGCAGGTTTTTTGGCTGGCTGAAGTTTTACAGGCACAGGCTCCGGCAATGCTTCAGGGGCAGCGCGTGATATTGAGGGAGCAATCAGCTCAGCGAACAAAGTAACTACCTGATCAGGAGCTGGAATTAAGCGCTGATTCCATAAAAAATAAAATAAAGCAGCGTGCACAACCAGTACGAACAACAATCCCGGCAATGAAATAAGACGTTGTTGCTGCGAAAAATATTCACTATTTTTCCAAGATAATGATTGCATTACAGAATAACAAATCCAGAAAAATTCTTACTTATTATTGACCCGAAAATACCACCAGCTAATGCATTTACTCGACAAATTCGTATGTAACTATTACATCGACAATCTGTTTCCGTGACCTAAGTGCCATTGGTTAGAAAATAAAGCTTCACATTTTTATATGATAACGCAAACGATAATAGTTATCAATCGCCGGATTGAAGCTTAACATCAGGATAATTTGTCAAAATAATATAGGAGGCTTTATCATTAATAAAAACACACTTCGCTAACTAACAGATAATGCGATCATATTTAATTTAATTCAAACACATGACTTACTCCACACCCGGCTTCTGGCGTCGCATTATTTGTCTGATTTATGAATTTCTTCTTCTACTAGCCGTTTTGTTATTTGCGGGATTCATTTTTCATCTTATTTTCAGAGATACACAAGCGGTTTATTTTCGCCCACTATTTCAATTTTATCTACTCTTAGTCATGGGGTATTACTTCACCTGGTTTTGGACACATGGCGGGCAAACATTAGCCATGCAAACCTGGAAGATGCGCATCGTGACAGCGAATGGCAGCGGCCTAACAAAAAAACAAGCTATTATTCGTTACTTGCTTGCAATAACCGGGATCTTTCTTTTTGGGTTTGGAATCATCTGGGCATTGCTTGATCGCGATCACCAATTTCTCCATGACCGTATCGCAGGAACCCGAATCATTTTGTTGATAAGTTAGGTTCACTTGGAATCGACTAACCCTGTTACGATAATCCGTCTATTACCTTGATCTTTTTATAGGGATTTACATGCACATTTTTAGACACAGCATAAAAAGTGTATACTAAACGCCTTGTTATAGTTTTCTCTATATGATAATAACTAGTATTTAAAGGTTGGTTTTAATAATCCGTTGATATCACAACTTTACTTCTAGATTAGCGAACATTTAAAAAAACAAATGCGTAGCCAAATTTTATCAACCATTACCTGTTTTAAACTCTATCTGAAAGAATGTTCCATTCAAGCTAACTGCGTTGTTATCTTAGCTGCAACAATCGCTATTTTTATCACTGACTTAAGCCTCCCCTTAGGCGTTGCGGCTGGCGTTCCTTTTGCACTGGTAATATTTGCCAGTCTGTGGGTAAGCGGAGTTCAATTTACCTATCTGATTGCCGCGCTTGGATTCATTCTAACCATCGCGGGATTCTTTCTGTCATCATACATGGTTGCACCATTAAACATTGTATTGTTTAATCGAGGAATAACTTTGTTGTTGATCATTTGTTCCGCATACATGGTAATTAAAATCAAAAAAGCAAATCTGGACATTACAACGCTAATGAACCAAATATTGATTGATCCTGTTACAGGATACAAAAACCGCCAAGCTTTTGAAACCGAACTGGATACAGAAATTCTGCGCAGCAAGCGATATAGTCGCAGTTTATCCTTAGCGATTATCGATATTGATCTTTTAAAGTTATTTACTGACAATTACGATTATAAAAGCAAAAGCAATTCTATCAAGAAAGTTTCCCAAGAAATCAAAACCAACATCAGAATAACCGATTTCTTTTACCGCATTGATATTAATGTGTTTGCTATTATATTTTCTGAAACAGATTTGATTGAAGCTAAAAAAGTATGTGAAGCCATCCGCAAGAAAATCTCCTCCATCATCGATAAAAACGCTGAAAACAAGATCATGATAAGTATCGGTATCGCGACGCTAGAACAAGCGGATAACAAAATTAATCTATGCAAGCGCGCGGAAGACGCCCTCTTTATCTCAAAGCAGAATGGAGGACATCAGGTTTCCACTTTGCCTGCAGTTGCCAATAAAGAAAAACCCCCTGTCGCTGCCATCTTGTCTCGTTCAAGATACGATTGACCCCATTTTCTAACTCAAAACAAGTAAAATATCTCCTGCACACTCAAATCAATTCTTTTTTTACTGCAGAAAAAATGCATTTATTGATGCATTGAAGAAATTATCTCAAGTTCTCTTATATAATTCAGGGTATCCATCAGGCAAAACCCTACGTTTCTGAGATACCCATGAATTTATTGAACAAGCCAATGGCCAAAAAATCAAGCGGCCATTCTTTTCCACCCAGAGTAGCCCGGTTATTGCGTGAATCGGGGCTATTGATGTTGATGGGCGCTGCACTCTATCTGATATTAATATTTTTTAGTTACGACCGTAGCGATGCAGGTTGGTCGCACAGTGGCGATTTTAATCAAATCAATAATGCAGGAGGACACGTCGGCGCATGGCTAGCTGACTTATTGCTATATCTATTTGGCGCATCCGCATGGTGGTGGATTGCTTTCTTTCTGTCTGCAATTGCATGGAGTTATCGTCGAATAGATACTGTCGGTATTTTTGATCGGCATTCCCTGTTACTTTCTCTTGGTGGTTTTTTATTGTTGCTAGCAGCAAGCAGCGGCCTGGAATCGCTCAGATTTTACTCTCTCAGTATTTCGTTGCCCTTACTGCCGGGTGGGATGCTAGGCAACACAATCAGTCATTATCTCTCGCAAATACTGGGATTTACGGGCGCAACGCTGACATTACTGATACTCATCGCTGTCGGATTTAGTCAATTTACAGGCTTATCCTGGGTCCGATTCGTAGAAATGCTTGGCGAGAGTGTTGAAAATCTATTATTACTCCTCAAAAATACATGGGAAACAAAGCAGGATAAATTTGCAGGCATCATTGCCTCTCACGTCCGGGAAAGAGTCGTTGAGAACGAAAAAAAACGTATTGAAAGCAATCCAATTCTGCATATCGAGCCACCCACGACGAATATTGCTAAATCTCAACGCATTGTCAAAGAGAAGCAATCTTCATTATTTTCAGATTTACCTGACTCACCGCTGCCTCCCCTGCATCTCCTGGATGAACCGGATAAAGATTTTGAAGTATTATCCAAGGAGGTTCTGGAATTCACTTCTCGCCTAATCGAACGAAAGCTTAAAGAATTTGGTGTTGATGTCAAAGTTGTTGCCGCCTTCCCCGGGCCAGTTATCACGCGCTATGAAATTGAGCCTGCCATTGGGGTCAAGGGTAATCAAGTCATTAATCTGGTTAAGGATCTGGCGCGCGCACTATCAGTTGCCAGTATCCGGGTAGTCGAAACTATTCCGGGGAAAACCACCATGGGACTGGAAATTCCCAACCCAAAACGCCAGATTGTTCGACTCCAGGAGATTCTCAGTTCACAAGTCTATGCTGATTCCTCTTCGCCGTTGACTATTGCATTGGGCAAAGATATCAGTGGTCGCCCGATGGTATCGGATCTTGCTAAAATGCCTCACGCACTGGTAGCTGGAACCACTGGATCAGGCAAATCAGTGGCGATCAATGCCGTTATCCTGAGCCTTATATATAAAACCGCACCGGATCAAACCCGCTTGATCCTGATTGATCCCAAAATGCTGGAATTATCGGTGTATGAAGGTATTCCGCATTTGCTGACACCGGTTGTCACCGATATGCGGGAAGCGGCTAGTGCATTACGCTGGTGTGTCGCCGAAATGGAGCGTCGTTATAAGCTGATGTCTGCATTAGGTGTACGCAATCTCGGTGGTTATAATCAGAAAATACAAGAAGCCAGTAAAAATGAAACGCCCGTAATTAACCCGCTGGCACTGCCTGGAGAAGAACCGGAATACCTGGAAGAATTGCCGCTCATTGTCGTAGTAATTGATGAGTTAGCCGATTTAATGATGGTCGCCGGTAAGAAAGTTGAACAATTAATTGCCCGACTTGCACAAAAAGCACGAGCATCAGGCATCCATTTGCTATTGGCAACCCAACGCCCCTCCGTCGATGTGATAACCGGTTTGATCAAAGCAAACATTCCTACACGAATTGCTTTTCAGGTTTCGAGCAAGATTGATTCACGCACCATTCTCGATCAGATGGGAGCAGAAGCCTTACTGGGTCAGGGTGACATGCTGTACTTACCGCCCGGCAGCGGCTATCCGCAGCGTGTTCATGGAGCTTTTGTCGCCGATCATGAGGTACACAAAGTGGTTGAATACCTCAAAGAACATGGTGAACCTAACTATATCGAAGAGATTCTCAGAGTTGACGATGAAGAAGGCGATACCGGTAATTCACTAGAATTTAAAAAATCATCCGAGGGAGAAGCAGATCCGCTCTATGATGAAGCAGTTGCCATCGTAATTAAAACCCGCCGTGCCTCTATCTCTCTCGTACAAAGAAATTTGCGCATCGGCTATAATCGCGCAGCCCGGCTAGTTGAAGATATGGAACGGGCCGGTTTGGTCTCATCGATGCAAAGTAACGGTAATCGGGAAGTGTTAGCTCCGGCACGTAACGAATAACCCACCACTCAACTAATTGTAGTTGGTACTACACACCCATTTCATTAAAGGAACCTATGGTGCGTTTGAACTGTTCCATTTTCTTCTTGCTACTCACCCTGATACCCGTTTTGGCTGAAGCAACCGCTATTAACAGTCTGAAAACTTTCATCCAGGAAACCCGCACAGTCCGCGCAAAATTCTCACAAACACTGTACGATAAAAATTCCCGTGCCATTCAAGAATCAACAGGCACCATGCAATTCGAGCGTCCGGAAAAATTTCGCTGGACTTACGAGAAGCCATATGAGCAACTGATTGTTGGCAATGGAACGCAAGTCTGGTTTTATGATCATGACCTCAATCAAGTAACGATACGCCAATTCAGCATCGCTATCGGCAGCAGTCCAGCCGCATTACTCGCCGGTAGTAGTACGATTGAAGATAATTTCGAACTGGTTGAATTAGGCATGCAAAATGAGATGGAATGGCTCGAAGCAATTCCCAAAAGTAAGGAGAGCGCTTTTGAATTCATCCAGATGGGATTCTCACCAGAGGGCGCGCTCAAGATCATGGCATTGCGGGATAATTTTGGGCAAACGACATTATTGTCATTCTCCGAGCTGGATAAAAACCCTACTCTACCCGCCGATTTATTTAAATTCATCCCTCCGGACAATGCAGACGTCATCACTGAATGATCCAGGTCTTTTCTCGGCCAACGCACCGCAAGCACCACTAGCGGAACTGCTACGTCCCAAACAACTCAGCGACGTCATAGGACAAAACCATCTACTCGGCGCTGGAAAACCGTTACGCTTAGCATTTGAATCGGGTAAACCACATTCCATGATTTTATGGGGTCCGCCAGGAACCGGAAAAACTTCCTTGGCGCGTCTCATGTCCACTGAATTCAATTGTGAATTCATATCGTTATCCGCCGTTCTATCTGGCATCAAAGATATTCGCAATGCGATCGAAGAAGCTCGATCAGTCTTGCAAAAAACCGGTCGACACACCATTCTTTTTGTCGATGAGGTACATCGCTTTAACAAATCACAGCAAGACGCTTTCTTACCGCATATAGAACAAGGCTTGATCACTTTCATCGGCGCGACTACGGAAAATCCATCCTTTGAAATTAACAATGCGCTGTTATCACGCATTCAAGTATATATCCTCACCGCCTTATCCGAACACGAGCTATCCTGTTTACTTGAACACGCCCAAAACCAGATGCCGGATAATTTACAATTTTCCGATGAATCAAGGAAGCTGCTAATCGAATTCGCTGATGGCGACGCCAGACGTTTACTGAATCTGCTGGAGCAAATTCACACTGCAGCTAAAACCGAATCAATCACGCAAATCAGCAAAGATATCGTCCTTAACACGCTATCACGTAATATGCGCAGCTTTGATAAAGGTGGCGATGAGTTTTATGATCAGATATCCGCATTGCATAAATCCGTCCGTGGATCTTCGCCCGATGCAGCGCTCTATTGGTTGTGCCGCATGCTGGACGGCGGCGCCGATGCCCTGTATATCGGACGCAGATTGATCCGCATGGCCGTTGAAGACATCGGCTTGGCTGATCCGCGTGCTTTGCGTTTGACATTGGATGCGTGTGAGACTTACGAACGACTAGGGACGCCCGAAGGTGAATTGGCGCTGGCACAAGCCACCTTGTATTTGGCATGCGCAGCGAAAAGTAATGCCGCCTACCTGGCTTACAAGAAAGCCCGTTCTCTGGTTGCCCAGGATAAATCGCGCCGTGTTCCGATACAACTGCGTAATGCCCCCACAAAACTGATGCAAGATATTGGTTATGGAAACGCATATATTTATGCACATGATTGCCCCGAAGCATATGCCGCAGGTCAAAGTTACTTTCCGGATGAAATGTCTGAAGTGAGCTTTTATGAACCGACTGCTTACGGACTCGAACAAAAAATTCAAGAAAAATTAGCTTACTTGCGAAACTTGGATAAACAAGCAAAGAATAAGCTATAGAATTTAATTAATACCGGTTATTTGGGAGGTCTTGCATGTTAGAAATTCAACAACTACGTACTGATCTGGATAATGTTATCCGACAGCTCGCCAAAAGAGGCTACATTTTTCCGGTCGAAACATTCAATACCTTGGAAGCAGAACGCAAAATTATACAAACCCAGACACAGGAATTGCAGGCACAGCGTAATACAACTTCAAAGAGAATCGGTCAGGCCAAAAGCAAAGGTGAAGACATTTCGGCAATTATGACTGAAGTGACACATCTAGGTGATGCATTGAAACTTGCGGAAGATCAGCTTGAGCAAATTCAATATAATTTGCAGAAAATACTGCTCGAGGTGCCTAACCTGCCGCATATCAGCGTCCCTGATGGCAAGGACGAGACGGGCAATGTGCAAATTCGCCACTGGGGCGAACCGCGGCAATTTGATTTTGCCATCAAAGACCATGTCAGCATCGGCGAGGGCCTCGGGTTACTGGATTTTGAAACCGCCGCCAAGCTCAGTGGCGCACGCTTTAGCTTGATGAAAGGCGGACTCGCCCGTTTGCATCGGGCACTGGCACAATTTATGCTGGATACGCATACGCTGGAACATGGATACACGGAAACATATGTACCCTATCTGGTCAACCGGAACAGTCTGCGCGGTACGGGGCAACTCCCCAAATTCGCACAAGATTTATTTGCTATCACTACCGGTGACGCAGAATCATCCTCTGTAGGAAGTATATCTGAATATCATCTCATTCCTACTGCTGAAGTACCGATTACCAACATGGTGCGCGATGAGATCGTGCCGCTGCAATCATTACCCCTCAAATATGTATCGCATACACCCTGTTTTCGTTCGGAAGCCGGCAGCTATGGCCGTGATACGCGCGGCCTGATTCGTCAGCATCAATTTGATAAAGTGGAGCTGGTACATATCGTTCACCCGGATCAATCCTACGATGCCCTGGAGCAACTGGTCGGTCATGCGGAAAAAATTTTACAGAAGTTGATGCTACCCTACCGGGTCATGGCTTTGTGCACCGGAGATATGGGCTTTTCGGCGGCCAAAACTTATGATATTGAGGTTTGGCTGCCAGCACAAAACACCTATCGGGAGATTTCCTCCTGCAGCAATTGTGAAGCGTTCCAGGCCCGCCGCATGCAAGCACGCTTTCGTAATGAAAATGGCAAGCCGATGTTGCTACACACATTAAATGGCTCTGGATTGGCCGTTGGACGCACGCTGGTAGCGGTGCTGGAAAACTACCAAAATGCGGATGGCAGCATCACCATACCGGAAGTTTTACGCTCCTATATGAACGGCCTTGACCAACTCGGGCGTAGCAGCGCAAAATAAAACTGAATACAACCATTCATTCTTCTTTATAGGAAGCACCATCATGCAAAATGAACATACCGGTCAGTTCGACAACACATCTGACAACGATAGTAAGCTTAAAACACTCGAAGCAGAGGTTCGTGAAGCGATTGCCAGCGGCACGCATATTCAAGAAACCGTACACCGGCTTACCCTGGAAGCCATGAATGCAAAACATATTGATCTGGAATCCCTGCAGCGAATCATCACTGCGGTGATGGATGGCGTGCACGACGGCGCGGCACACCAATTGCAACATGCAACTAATCAAGCGCACGCAGCAAAATCACAGATTACCGAAGCGGTTGCAGGGCTTGATTCGGCGCTCGCTGGATTTGCTGAAGCTTCCAAACTTGCCGTTCAAGAAGTAACAAGCCAAGCCAGGAAATTCTCTGACACCGAGTTACAACGCACTCGCTCTGATCTGGAAGGTCTGGAAAGTTTATTTCTTGATACGCTTCATCGTACCGGCACAGCAGCGCAAGGCGTGATTGCAGAGATTCTGTTGGATTTAAGCCAGCATGCAAAAAATAATGGAACCACGGTAGGTTCGCAATTAAAAGAAACCTTGGCCATTTTTGCACAGCAGATCGCAGCAGTCGGGCAATCCCAGCTGGAAACCGGTGCCACTCTCGCGCAAAAAACAGCTGAATTTGTGAGTAAAATTACTCAAGGTGTCCTCTCTGGAATCAAGGACAAATCCAAATAAAGCTATTATAAAATTCGATAAATGAGATGATTGCTGGTCATGCACAGAATCTGCATAACCAGCGAAGCCTAGCTTAAATCCTCACCACCTAGTGCATCAACCATTTCGGTAATAAGTTGACTTAACTCACCGGTCATAATGGCGAAATCACTGACAAACAATTCCTCAGCATCCTCTGTCGATTCTTTCACAATATCCTGTGGTACGATCCGTCGCAGTTGTAAATTATCATGCAGCACAAATGAAATTTTACTATCCCACGTCATTGCCAGTTTAATCACTTTCTTCCCCGCCCGGATATGACGCGCGGTCTCTTCGGCTTCCAGCACATGATGAGTATATTTGACGGTCGCTTTCTCATCATTCATGCCTTGCAACTCGCAATCCCTATCGATACTGAATATAGAGGGCAAATCAGTACCGGACAACCAACGCGTCATCGCTGAGGAAGGAGAAGTCTGAGTTTCCAATGGTGCCAACGTCAGGCCGTGCATCGATTTAACCAACACCTCAACCAGTTCATCGGCTTTCTGAGTACTTGCCGTATCGATAATCAAACGATTCTTGACCGCATCGATCCAGGCATACGTTTTGTGCCGCTGCGTAAAAGCGCGTGGCATCAACTCAATAATTGTAGCTTCCTTGATATCCCTGATTTGTTTCTTACTTGGCTTGAAGCCTTGCATCTGCTCCATTTTCGCTAAACGGCCTTTAGCCTGCTGATTGATCACACCGGCCGGTAGCAACTTCTTCTCCACACCCAAAGCAATCAGCCACTGCTGACCATAGGCATGGACAAAATTTTGCGGTTCCTCGCGCGGTGTCATCCAACCACGGCTTTGCATCTCCATTTGCAGACATGGCTGCAACGCATGATTGGACAACGCCTCTTCGAGGCTATTCAATGTTATATTTCCGCTGGTGATACGATAGACTTGTAAATTTCTGAACCACATAATTTATTCTATATTAACTGTTTGATTTGTATTAAATTTATATAGTATGAAGAAAATATATTCCGCCAACACTTTGATGGAAGCCCAGATAGTACTGGATCTGCTCGAACACGCCTACATTCCGGCGCAAATTTTTAACCAGCACGCGCAAGGCGTAACCGGGGAAATCCCTTTTACGCACGCGTATCCTGAAATATGGATCACCCGCGACGATGACCATGAGCGCGCCAAACGTGTCATTGAAACCTACGAAAACACCCCGGTTACAACCGGCAATGTGCACTGCCCCTCATGCCATGAAGAAAATCCGGCGAATTTTCAACTGTGCTGGAAGTGTGGAAGCGGATTGGAAGTTGCAGTATATCGCGATCATATCTGAAACCTGAAACTAAAATTTCGTAATGAGAGAAAAAATCTCTGTTATCACTCCAATCTGCGATTGATCAATTATGATTGCACGGTAAATTGATTTACCATCTTTCTTCAATACTTCACTCACCCAAAGAAATCTTATGTTACCCCCCATCGAACACCGCCTTGCCACCGCACTTGCAGCAAAACCCTCACAAATCCATGCTACGATTCAATTGCTCGATGATGGCGCTACGATACCGTTTATCGCACGTTACCGCAAGGAAGCGACCGGCGGGTTGGACGATGCACAGTTGCGATTGTTGGCAGAGCGATTGCATAGCCTGCGCGAGCTGGAGAAACGGCGCACAGCAATCATTGCAGCCATTGAAAAGCAAGATAAAATGACGCCGGAATTGCTCGATGTGATCGCACATGCAGAAAACAAAGCGCATTTGGAGGATTTGTATCTGCCGTACCGCAAAAAACGCCGCACCAAAGCACAAATTGCCATCGAAGCGGGCTTACAGCCACTGGCAGATACTTTATTGGACGACCCGAGGATCGACCCGCTCATTGAAGCGGCGAAATACCTGAAGACACCATTTACTACTGACGAAGGCGACAATCCAGGAGTGGCCGATACCAGCCAAGCATTGGTGGGTGCACAGCATATTCTGATCGAACGTTTTTCCGAACATGCCCCGCTGCTGCAAATGTTACGCGATTACCTGCACGTGCACAGTGTTTTGACCGCCAAGGTTGCCAAGGACAAAAAAGACAGCGACACTAAATTCACCGATTATCACGACTATTGCGAAGCTATCGGCAAAATCCCTTCGCATCGTGCGTTGGCGCTGCTACGCGGAGAACGCGAAGGCATTCTGAAACTAAAACTACTGCTGAATTCTGAATTGGAAGAAAAGAATCGGATTTTAGCACCCAATCCATGCGAACAGCGGATCGCGCGCCAATTCAATATCCATGACCAGAAGCGCGCGGCAGATAGCTGGTTGATCGATACTGTGCACCAAGCATGGCACAACAAAATTTTCACGCATCTAGAAACGGAATTAATGGGTAACCTGCGAGAACATGCCGAAACTGAAGCGATCCAGGTATTCGCACAGAACCTCAAAGCCTTGTTGCTTGCACCCCCCGCTGGTGCGTGCGTCACCATCGGACTCGATCCGGGATTGCGCACTGGTGTCAAAGTGGCTGTTGTTGACATTACCGGTAAAGTACTCGACACCGCGACGATTTATCCGCATGCACCAAAAAACGATTGGAACGGTGCGCTGGCGATTTTGAAACAACTGGCGGAATGCCATCGTGCCACGCTGATTGCGATCGGCAACGGTACTGCATCACGCGAAACCGACTTGTTGGCTAAGAATCTGATTAAACAATATCCGCAACTTAAACTCACATCGATTATGGTGTCAGAAGCGGGTGCGTCAGTGTATTCCGCTTCCGCACTGGCGTCGGAAGAATTACCGCAATTGGATGTATCTCTGCGCGGTGCGGTTTCGATCGCACGGCGGTTACAGGATCCCCTGGCCGAGTTGGTCAAGATCGACCCGAAATCGATCGGTGTAGGCCAGTACCAACATGACATAAATCAAAGCCAATTGGCGCAATCGCTCGATGCTGTGGTGGAAGACAGCGTCAATGCCGTCGGTGTTGATGTCAACACCGCATCTGCGGCATTGCTGCGTTATGTCGCCGGGCTCAGCAGCAAAATCGCGCACAACATCATCGCATACCGCAACACCCATGGCATGTTCGCTAAACGCATCGATCTGATGAAAGTCCCGAGCCTGGGTGAGAAAACCTTCGAGCAAGCCGCCGGATTCCTACGTATTCCCAACGGTGCCCATCCACTTGATGCTTCCGCTGTTCACCCGGAATCGTATCCGCTAGTTGAGCAAATACTGAATGACACAAAACTGAACATCTCAGAATTGATCGGCAATCAAGCAGTTTTAAAAGCTATCCGCCCGGAACAATACGCCAATGCGCAATTTGGTTTGTTGACCGTCAAAGACATTCTGAAAGAACTCGAAAAGCCCGGTCGCGATCCTCGCTCCACCTTCAGAACCGCCGCTTTTAAGGAAGGCATTGAAACTATAAAAGACTTACGCTCCGATATGATACTCGAAGGCGTTATCACCAATGTTGCCGCATTCGGTGCATTTGTTGATATCGGTGTGCATCAGGATGGTTTAGTGCATATCTCGGCACTATCAGATAAGTTTGTCAAAAACCCACATGCAATCGTTAAGGTGGGTCAAGTAGTCACAGTCAAGGTATTAGATATTGATGAAAAACGTAAGCGAATTGCGCTAACAATGCAACTTGCTGATAACAAAAAAATATCCTAAAGGAATTATCACTTTAATGCCTGTTGAACTTGCGATTCCCCGCGGTCTTGCCACGTGGATAAGTGAAGGGCGCACAAAGCAAAATTATTGGAAAACGCTTCCTCATGGGAAAAATTTTAAACTTTGATTACGAATCTGAGAATCTGATATAGATTCTTGTAACAAAGCCCTGGGAAGCCGGGGTAAAAAATTTAATTCATAGAAATATCAAATAGTAAGCGATATCAGCAGTTACCAAATCTGCACTCCCCTTGATAAAGCCATTTATATTAGCTGTCGAATCGGATATAATACCGCGCTTTGGGTCGTTAGCTCAGCCGGTAGAGCAGCGGACTTTTAATCCGTTGGTCGCGCGTTCGAATCGCGCACGGCCTACCAAATAGAATAAGGGGTTAGCTAAACACTAACTCCTTTTTTCTTTTTGAACGTGACTAAAACGTGACAGATTCACAACATTCCCGCCACGTCCATCCTCGATTCTAGCCGCTGCAATCCGTAAATGCTCAGTAGCATACTTCGCATAGCGATCCACCATGATCCTGGATTTCCAGCCGCCTAAATCCTTCAGTTCATCGCAGCTCGTACCAGCCTGACGATGCCATGAAGCCCAAGTATGCCTGAGATCATGAAACCGAAAATCCTTCAATCCTGCTTTAGCTAGAGCGGTATGCCACGCACTGTTCGTAATTTCCCAGAGAATCGGCTTACCTTGATAGGTAAAACAAAACTGCTCATGCTTTCCGAGTTGCTCTTCAAGAACGGCGATAGCATCATAATTCAGCGGCACACCTCGCGGTGTTCCATTCTTGGTTTGGTTAAGCCAGGCCGTTTTACGTTGTAAATCAACCCGATTCCACTCCAAACCAGTTATCTCCCTAGCGCGGCAGCCCGTAGCAAGAGCAAAACGAATCAGAGCCGCCAAATGAGGAGGACTAACGACTATTAACCGATTAGCTTCCTCTCTTGTTAGCCATCTATCACGTTCTGTTTCGCCTGTTAAAAAGCGAATTTTTGGCATAGTCTCAATCCATTGCCATTCATCTCGTGCCATACGCAACAAGCTACGAATTAATGCCAGATAACGATTTACTGTAGCAGGCTTATTTCCTTTAGCAAGCACACCTTGTATAACAGACCAAATTACATCACCGGTAATCTGATCTAATAATAAGTGACCTAAAAAAGGATCAAGCTTGCGGCAAATGCGCTGAACATCATCGAAGCTTCGCAAAGTTGCTTTTATCGCGAGATACCGTATTACGGCTTCTTGCCATGAACGCTGGGGTTTGATTCCGAAGTGATGTTCCCTGAATGCTTCAAGCCTGATTTTGGCTAGCAGTGCTTCGGCATCTTGTCGGTTTTCAGTCCCAGCGCTTTGGCGTATTCTTTTGCCGTTTGGGAGCGTTGTTGCAATCCACCAGAAGCGGGAATCTTGCCTCCGGTAGACACCTTCTTGGGTTTGGGCCATATTGCCTCCTTCTTAGCCCGCCCGTGCTCGCACTGCTTATATTCTTCTATCCAGGCATCCAGGTCAACCCTGTCATATAGGCAGCGACGACCCAGTTTGATACAGGGAATCTCTAGTTCAGAGAGCAGTGTCACGCCAATACCGAGATATTGCGCCGCTTCTTCTTTGGATAAGCATCGGATTGAAGGCAGAGGCAGGCTAATTTTATCCATCACTATTCACCGTCTGACTGTTTCCGATACTCAATGGCAGATTTATCCAGCTTGGCTTTTTCTTCGGCTTCGATATCACGATTCAGAATGATATTGAACTGACGCGCTTTGATAGCTATCTTTTCTTTGATGAAATCATCGAAAGACAATCCCAAATTGAAGCTTTTTTCATCAAAATGCTGGCAGAAAGCGAGCTTGTAAGCAGCAAAGCCATGATCAAAATCCGTAATTTGCTCACGCGCCATAAATGAAACCAGCGAGCTCAAAGCGTAGCGGAAAATCATTTCATTTCTGGGAATACGAGTTGAAGTAAAACGAGGCAACAGAGGATTGTTATCCGTTTGCCAATCCACCGATGATAAATAGCACCACAATGGATGGATAGGCCAGCGTGAACGAGTTTGATCTTCAATATTAGGCAGCGTTAGCCGCAACCATTCAGTAGTTGCGTAACTCCATAAACCGTTGAGATTATCCAATACTTCAGTTAACTTACCGAGCCCTTTCTGGGTAAGTACTTCACGTTTTAATTGAAATTCAAGCCGCCAGACCGGATCATATCCATTCCATCCAGCTTTGTGCCACAATTCAAGAAGATAAGCTTTCTTGGAATGCCTAATCTCCAGGGTTTTGTTATACAAACGGCAACTGATAACACCACCCGCCCCGATCATCCAGCCGGAGAATTCCCGCTCAACCGAATAGGTATTGATAGCTGCTGCACGCGTAACCCAGGCGTGACGATCCCAGCTTTCCATATTTACCAAAGTGACAAAATCAACAAACAGATCAATCCGGCTGACATTGGCTGATTGATCCATAGTCCCTAATCGCTTCAGAATGAGATACAGAGCATTTTCTGCATCCACAGGAGCCTTATAGGTCAGATACTCGCTGGAGAGCTGCACATAGGCAAATGGAATAGACCGGCTACGGGATAGCTGAATATGAAAGGCATTATCTCTCAGCACATAAGGAAAAAAACCTTTTCCGCTACTTTTTACTTCAAAGATATGCTCGTTTATTGGGTATTGAGCAAGCGCCTGCTCATGTAACTCAGGCGACTGAGCAATCTGTTTCAGCTCTTTTAACTCTTCATCCACATCAGACAATAACTCACCTGGATAGGATAAATAAAGGCTATCAACCCCAAATCTTAACAGCTTGAAATACTCTCTATTGCTGTTATTGGGTACTGTGTTACTAGGGGGCGTACCCTGTGGCGATGATTCTGACTGATGCAATGCATCTGTCAAATTCTGTTCCACTTCGCCATCACGCCACGCGGCCGTGCTCACGCACGTCGCCTCGCGTGTTGGCTCAGCGGATTGATTTTGATTTAATGTTACAGCACTCGATAAAACGTCAGCTTCTTCGTTCATGATATACCTCATATCCACGGCGGCCATGCAAAATGCTTGCCGCAACGGATAGAGATTTTGTATACCAATTCAGAATTTGTATTCCACCCAAAAATTGAACTTTTAAGTGGTTGCGTATTGTTTCATATAGGTGTTGGCGAATTTACGTAATGACTTTTCAACACCGCCACCTGCTGAATTAGCTGTATAGAGTTTTAGCTCTTCTACAAACAATCGGTAAAGTTGATCATTGGATAGACGTGTTGCACCTGCTTCAGAAAGAATTCTGAGAATTAGACGCATTTGTTGAAAATTAGCCTGCTTGAGTTTTGCCGTAACGCCACTTTGCGTTTTTCTAAGCTTGTCAAGAAATACATCATCACGCAACCGCCTTGCTTTACTGATTCTGTCGCTGACTGTTTGACATCCAATAATCGTTGGGTCAATTCGAATCGCATCAAATAGTGCTTCATCATTACCAGAACGGACACGATCAATCAGTTCATTTAAAAAACAGCCATGGTAAAGAAGGCAAAGCAAGGAATACTGAATGGAATAAAAGTATGCGCAATAATCGTGAAGAAAAGGACGTAAAGCTTCAATCTCTTCTTCGGTCAGACTATCTCTTGTTTCAAAATGGTCATCAACTTGTTTGGCGACATCCGGCAAAGCAATAATTTTCCCAGGTGATTCCGTAATCTGCTTGCGCCAGGCAACCATTTGATCCTGTTGAAGGAGGACTGGAAAGTTGAAATTTATATGATCTTTGACAGGTAATTCATATAAATGGCACCAACCGAATGAGTCGCTCTCTTTATCAAACAACTTATCATTAATTTCAATGATCGTTTGCATCGTCTCCTCGATTTCAGGAACCATTTGTTCCCATAACTCAAGGATAGCTCGCAAATTTTGTGCTGTAATGCCGTTAGCATAATGGGTTTCATTCATGTTGAGTTGCCGTATTAATTAATTCGACTTGCGACTAAGATGCTAATTACTAATTATTAGCTTCTTTTTTGGTTTTTATCTGTTACGGAAAACTACGGCAACATATTCAAATACTGAATTAATATTGTGCACAACAGCTTTGCTCTTGTGCATAGTATGGGAACAGACTGGCTATGCCAGACTGTGACATTAAACCAGTGAGAATCAGTTTATTTAAACAAATACTGAGCTAAGAAAGAATAATTTCTTAAAAACTAATTCTTTTCGAATGGCAATTCTTTATTAATTTGCTATTGCGACCACACCGTTAAGCATTTATCGTTGTACTTTAACCGACAAAATGGGGTTATCTGTGAAATCTGTAGTCTTTTTTAACAACAAAGGTGGGGTTGGAAAAACAACACTTGTTTGCAATGTGGCGTCATATATTAGCATCCATAAATCAAAGCGAGTTTTGCTGATTGATGCCGACCCGCAATGTAATGCAACTCAAGCAATGCTTTCAGACGAAATATGCGAAAAGATTTACCTTGATCGCGACCCTAATTTGCCAACCTTATTTGATTATCTTGCACCAATTGAAGCAGGCGAGCCTGCAATATCTAAAAAAATAATTCCTTTTCTTGGTACACAAAACCAGTTTAAAACAGATTTAATACCTGGCCATCCCAAGATCTCATTAGTAGAGGATAAGCTGAGCAGTGCCTGGAATGATATGCAAGCGGGAACACTAGCCGCTTACCGCATCACAAATTGGTGTTCCCAGCTCTTTGAAAATCTGGAATCCCGATATGACCTAGTAATTATCGATGTAGGCCCATCTCTAGGCGCTCTTAACAGAACAGTTTTGCTTTCTGTAGACTATCTTGTGACGCCTTTTGGATGTGATATTTTTAGTTTGCTTGGTATCCAAAATATTGCCTCATGGTTAAAAAATTGGCAGCGTCAATACACCAGGAGTATCGCAAATGTAAAAGAAGATCGGCCAGGGGAAATAGAGAATTATCCAATAATCACTGATAGTGATACTAAATTTAGATTTGCAGGCTACTCAGTTCAACAATACGTGACTAAAACTTTCAAATCCGGTAAGCGACCTGTAAAAGCTTACGATAAAATTTTGCAAGAAATCCCTATTACCGTTGAAGTCAACCTAAGTTTCCTGAAATCAAGGAATTTGCAGACTAATGATCTTGAACTAGGTCACATCCCTTTCTTATACAGTCTCGTTCCCCTTGCCCAAGCCCACAGGTATCCAATTCATGAGCTCAGAAAATCAGGAAAACTTATGGGAAACCAATTTAAACAAGTAGAAGATTACCAAAAAATAATGAACATCTTCTGTGACAAGCTCATGCAAAATATCGGAATCGAGCAATGATAAGTTGGCCAAGATCGCTAATTCGAGAAGTGGCAGCCAGAAGATGCGTTTTCTTTTTGGGCGCTGGAGTATCTGCAAGTTCTATTGATGATCATGGAGTCCATCCTAAAACATGGAAAGAATTCCTTAATGAAGCGCAGTCGCTTATAGAAAATACACAAGAAAAAACTATTGTTAAAAAAATGATAAAAGAAAAACAATATCTTTTAGCACTCCAAGGTATTCACCAATTTGCCAATAAAAGTGATTACAAAGATTTCTTGAATAAAAATTTTAATAATCCAGCGTACCAACCCAGCAAGCTACATGAGAATATTTATGATCTAGATTCTCGCATCGTAATCACAACAAATTTTGATCGTATCTATGAGAATTATTGTATGACAATAGCAAATTCTGATGCGTATAAAATTATCAATTATTATTCTAGGGATTTAGTTGATGAGATTAGATCGGATAGTCGTCTTATTATCAAGGCACATGGATCTATAGATGATATCTCAAATATGATATTTACACGCTCGCAATATCACATGGCTAAAAGAAATCATTCACAATTTTATGAAATTATAAAAGCAATTTTTCTAACAAACACCGTTGTTTTTATAGGCTGTAGTCTCACTGATCCTGACGTGTTACTGATTCTTGAGGAAGTAAAAATTTCAAGCTCATCAGAAAGACCGCACTACGCAATCATTAAAAAGAAATCGATGAATACTCTAGAGCTTAGTGATTGGCAAAATACCTTCAACATTAGTGCACTTGAATATGGACCATCATATGAGAATTTGTTAACCGATCTAAATAATTTATTAGGACAAGTAGAAAATGAACGATCCACAGTCATATCGTAAAAAAAACATTGCTACTGATCTAAACAGATAAATCCTTTGATACAACCGCAGCACACAAAAATATCCCATCTTGGGATGTTTTCAAAATGAGGGTATAACTTTGTGAAATTTAATTTTTACAAGAAGAGCCCAGTCTTTGAAGTCCATCAATAGTGATGAATATCATAGTTTCCTGGAATGTCTAATATCTGCCAGAAAAAATGCAGATTTAACTCAGCAGGAATTAGCCGATAGGCTTAATAAACCACAATCCTTCGTATCAAAATATGAGAATCGCGAACGCAGGTTGGATGTTATAGAGTTTCTACAGATTGTTCGTGCGATTGGCGTAAGTCCATCAGAAGTGCTTAGAAAGATGGAAATAAATAATCCATTTAAAAAGATCTGAGGGCATTATGAAAATTGTCCACATCGAAACACTTATCCAGAAAGGTAATTTTGCTGTTTCAGCAGAATGGGAAAGAATCAGAGAGCAGGCGCTTTCTTCAGTAAAGTTAGTGGATTGGCCACCAGGCTCTGGGTTTTTTACAATTTTCCCAGAAAGCGGCAAGAAGACAGGCCAAGGCAATGGCGTAAAACCTATTAAGAACCGTGCAATTGATAATTTAATCAAAGAAGGCTGGGTTAGCGAATACCCTTGGCCGGTAGGTGAGCGTATAAGACCCGGTAATATGGATGCAGCTTTCATTTCACAAAGTGGTATCGTTGCGTTTGAGTGGGAAACTGGAAATATCTCATCAAGTCACCGCTCTATGAATAAGATGGCACTTGGTCTTCTTACTGATGCAATTATTGCTGGATTACTTATTGTTCCTTCTCGTAAGCTTTATCCTTATTTAACCGACCGTATTGGTAACTATAGTGAATTAGAGCCTTACCTTCCCTTGTGGCGTGCCATACCATGCAACCGAGGTGTTTTGGAAATTATCGTAATAGAACATGATGCTGAAAGTAAATCTGTTCCAAGAATCCCAAAAGGAACTGATGGTCGCGCCAATATTTGATTATCCTTCTATATAATCAGTATTTTTGTGATGATGAATATGGTTATTTTCGAGACGGAAGATAATATCATCTGAAAAATCTAGTTCTATGCCAATCCATCTCCTTCCTTTTTTTTCGCAGACCGTATAGGTTGTTCCACTTCCACCAAAGGGGTCAAGAACAAGATCATTAGCTGATGTTGAAAGCTCAATGACACGATCAAGAATTTTTGTCGAGAGTGCATTAGCTTTTCGATTTTTTGATTTAAATTTAGAATGCCTTACAGGAGGAATATCTGTCCAAACATCTTTCAGATTTACACCTTGGGGATTCATCGCATTTCGATGGCCACCATAGTCCTTTATTTCACCATCGCAGTGTCTACAAGTTTCAATAGGTGTTCTAATTTTCCTGAAAATCCTCGGTTTTCCTTTGGTAAAGTATAAAAGACTATAGTGAGCTGGATAGAGTTTTCCTGAAATCGGAAGACCACTCTTCATTTCTATTGAGATGTCATGTCGGAACTCAAGACCTTTATCCATTAAATAAGCGCCTAACAATATATTCCAACGGGGTAGATTATAAAGAAAAAAAGCTCCTCCTGGCCTTAAAAGCCGGATGCACTCATCAATCCATCTATGACACCATTTTATATATTCATTTTCAGGACGATTATCCTTAGTCTTAGCTCCATAAACCTTATTTAGATTAAAAGGTGGATCTGCGAAAATGGTATCGATTATTTCATCGCGAAAAGCTGGCAATATATCTAAACAATCACCATCAAATAGAGCTCCTAATTTTGTTTTGTAGCAAAGATTAGGCAGAGGTGAGCTATTGATTAGAAATTGAGAAGCATCAAAAAACGATTCTGCAAATAATGAATGTTTTTGATTATCATCTTGTGCAATAGTCAGTGTAGACACGCTCTTTCTCTTTTAAAATAATCTGTGCATCTAATAATATCCTAAAATAGGATAATTTTAAAATAAAAAACTGCTTAACCCCAATCTTAATTTGACAAAAAAACTAAACTAACTTCAAATTGAGGCATTGTCAAAGATACAGAATTACTTGAAGGATACAAGAAGGATTGTGTCAAATTTGTGTCAAACTACACTGCTAATCCTACTGTTTAGGGTTGTGTGGCACTGGTTTTATGCTTGGCAAGCATTGCAAGTAATTGATTTGTATATATCTAAATTTTACAGCTACGTTTCGTAATCAGCGAGTCGGAGGTCCGACCCCTCTCCATTGCGCCAATTAGACATTTTTATTAGTTCATTATCAATTGGGTTTAATGAACTTTTAGGCCGTATATTAAATGGAAGTGTAGGGATGTCACTACCCTTTCACTTCATTTTCTGGTTAATTTTGTATCTAAGGATGTTAGCCTGTGTACATACTAAAATTGGAATTTATTAAGAATAAATACCTGAATAAATTCCAAATAAGTCATTTTCTCATGCTCCTGAGTGTTTATTTACTCAATAAATTCAGCAAATTCACTTTTCTTTAACTTAATCTTATAAAGAAGTTGATCATAAAAATGAATTCGAATTATCGAGTGAATAATTAAATATGCACTTAAAATAACTAAGGCAAGATTAAGTATTCCCAGTGGAATTAGAAAATGCAAAACATTGAGGGCATCATAAAATTTTGAAGTGGCTACCAGTAAGCTCCCGACTGACAAAGGAAGGGCTAGTATTGCTATGCCTGTTCGCATAACAGATAGTGATGTACGTTTTTCAGCTAAAATAAGCTGAATCTCATCCACTACTGCCGAATCAATTTTCGATATTTCCTCAGTCAAATCTCAGTCCTTTGAAATATTACAGCTTCTAGCTATTAATTAAACAATTCCAATATTCATTATGTTGTGTTTGGAGAAATCTAAATCAACAGTATTGATGCAAAATACTATACAATTTTGCATCGAATGAGAGCATCTTCGTCGTAAGTGTATATCGCACACAGTCTATGATATCCATCCGCCACAATAACTTTACCATTGATTGAGTCTCTTATCAGAAGAAGAGGTGACAACTGATCCCCCGACAGTGTTTTCTGATGATTTTTAATGATATGAGTATTGCTTATCCCGAGCAATGATAAACCGGATGTCCTAAAGATATCTTTAGCTTTAAATTCTGAAGGTACTACTTTTTTTTAAGATTACCCACATAATTAGCGGCCGTCTGTTCATCGTAAATTAAACGCAAATAAGATAAAGCCGCTGGATAATTATGTGCTTCTGGCTCATTTAACCAGTTAATTTCTACTTTATTTACCATATTTATTAAAATATCATTAGTGGAATCGAACATATTAGTCATTCATATATCAATTAATTTTGAGATATTGATGATCATATTTTGAACCACAATAAATTTTTATTTATCAGCAACTTATGAATAGTGATTGACAGAATTTGAGCGTGACAAATCTGTCTGCTATTTACGAGTGTTGGCGAGCACTAGCGAGTTTAATATTAATATAAACAGTAAGTTATAATACCTTTTAATCCGTTGGTCGCGCGTTCGAATCGCGCACGGCCTACCAAATGAACAACCCCGCCGCAAGCGGCGGGGTATCAGAAGAGAGCGAGTTGTCTGTCTTCGTATAACTGCTGATAGACATCTCCGTGCTTTTTAACGTAATCTCTTATTGTGTCCTCATCGCCATGACGGCCAACTGTACTGACGAAATAACCATCAGTCCAGAATTCCCCGCCCCACAACTGTTTCTTCACATGAGAACATAAGCGAAATACCTCCCGCGCCGTGATACTCTTGGAGACCTTTGCACGGTTACTACGCGGCACGATAATTGCGTTAAAAATTTGCGAAAAATGCTCATTTACCTCGTGTAAACTCCGCTCTTTCGCAAATTTTTGCCTTATTCTGGTACCGCTCATGACACCGTGCAAAGGTCTCTCTTGATCAGTGTCACCAGTTTTGTGACACTGTATGCGGGAACCGACTGCACCAGAAAATGCACATGATCCTTATCTGTACCAATCTCCATGAATTTCAACTGGTAACGCCGTTCGAGATCTAAACAGACATCCCGCAACACCCCGTCCACAGCTTCATCAAATACGGCGCGGCGATATTTCGCCGGAAACACCACATGATAAAGCAGCACTGTTTCATTATGGCTCTTATGTATATATTCGCTCACGCAAATATATTACGCCCCAAGGGGCGGGGAATATATCCCGGAGAGATTCAAACATTAAGCGATCATGGAAATTCTAAAGCAGTTTAGTAGCACGGCAAGGCCGTGCGCCATTTATGGCTCGTTTATGCAAATTTGAGAATTCATTTTTATAAATATTATTATAACTTAATGCTATAATCGTAGCCCCGGGGATTCAGCAGCCTCCCCAATCTAAGACGATTCTCGTCCAAGGTCTGCTTCGATATTGGATAATTCCAAGGAGAAGTAATGGACGAATCACAAAAACATATTTCTAGTTCCGCCAAGGCTACCCCACCCAGACAAGTAACATTAACTGAGGCTTTCTGGTATTGGTTAAAGCTTGGATTTATAAGCTTTGGAGGTCCAGCAGGACAAATTGCTATAATGCATCAGGATCTTGTTGAACGCATGCGATGGATTTCAGAGCGGCGATTTTTGCATGCCTTAAATTATTGCATGTTACTACCAGGTCCCGAAGCTCAGCAGCTTGCAATTTATATAGGGTGGTTATTACATCGCACGTGGGGTGGAATTATTGCCGGAGTCTTATTTGTATTACCTTCTTTAGTCATTCTTATTATACTTTCCTGGGTTTATGTCGCATTTGGAGATGTTTCCATTGTGGCTGGTATATTTTATGGGATAAAACCAGCAGTGACAGCCATCGTAGTTCAAGCAGCTTATCGAGTTGGATCAAGGACGATTAAAAATAGCGTTTTATTATCAGTCGCAATAGCTTCATTTATAGCAATTTTTGCTTTAAAAGTTCCATTCCCGATAATTGTAGCTTCTGCGGCTCTTATAGGTTTTATCGGTGGAAAGTTCATACCCAAACACTTTCATATCGGTAATGCACATACGAAAGCAAATGTTTCCTATGGTGCGGCATTAATCGATGACCACACACCGCCGCCTGAACATGCACGCTTTATCTGGTCAAGATTAATTATAATTGCATTAGCAGGAATAATGCTCTGGCTAATCCCAATAAGCCTATTGACAGTGAATCATGGTTGGGATCACACATTTACTCAAATGGGTTGGTTTTTCACAAAGGCTGCATTACTAACTTTCGGCGGTGCTTATGCAGTTTTACCCTATATCTATCAAGGAGCAGTCGAGTTCTATGGATGGCTTACACCAGCACAAATGATCGATGGTTTAGCACTAGGAGAAGCAACACCGGGGCCATTAATAATGGTAGTAGCATTTGTAGCGTTTATTGGAGGATATGTAAAAGAACTCCTAGGATCGGATATGCTGTTTTTGGCAGGCTCGTTATCAGCAATTATCTTCACTTGGTTTACATTTTTACCATCATTTATTTTTATTCTTGCAGGCGGACCCATTGTCGAGTCAACACATAATGATTTAAGGTTCACAGCGCCATTAACTGCGATCACAGCAGCAATTGTGGGAGTTATCCTAAATTTAGCACTATTCTTTGGATATCATGTTTTATGGCCGCAAGGGTTTAGCGGCACATTTGATTGGATATCAGCGCTGATCGCCTTAGTAGCTGCGGTTGCTTTATTTCAGTTTAAGCGAAACGTACTTGAAGTAATCTTTGTTTGTGCTGTTATTGGACTTAGTGTAAAAACAATTTTTATATAAAACCGTTTAACAAGATAGTGGAGTTTAAAATGAATCGGCGGTACAGCAAAGCCGCCCACCGTATTTGACTCATTTACGCATCCCTACGGATAAAGGTTGATTGTATTTCACTGGCGTAAAGGATCTGTTTAATGGAGAACTGGTAAGCTACGCTATGAATGAAAGAATGACTAAAGATTTAGTTATACAAGCTTTGTTTCATACAACTGCAAGTAAACATCCCGGTAACGGACTAATTGTTCGAGACCTTTGCACGGTGTCATGAGCGGTACGAGAATAAGGCAAAAATTTGCGAAAAAGCGGAGTTTACACGGGGTAAATGAGCATTTTTCGCAAATTTTTAACGCAATTATCGTGCCGCGTAGTAACCGTGCAAAGGTCTCTGTTCATTCAGATTGTAGCAGCCAATACTGTGTACATGATTACCAGAATTTATTGCAACAATTTGGCATGATCGCTTCCATGAGTCGTAAAGGTGATTGCTATGATAATACGCCGATGGAAAGTTTCTGGGGAATACTTAAAACCGAGCTGGTGCGCCGCCGGAAATTCAAAACACGGCATAAGCCCGTCAGGAGATTGCCGAATATATCGAGATCTTCTATAACCGACTGCGCAAACAAGAAAGATTTGGGCTATATCGCCCACACAATTTATGCAGCGACAGTGCGCAAGTCTACTCGCTGCTTAAATCAATGGACTCCATTTTTGGAAGCACACATCATATGACTCGATTTAAGAAAATTAAAATTCCAATCCAGAAACGTAACGCTTTATTTTAGAAAATACGAGTACCAAAGTTCTCAAAATAATATTGATCAATTTCATCACGAGAAAATTGGTGATTCTGTCCGCCGCGCTGGGCGATTTTTAAGGAACCCATTAACGAACCCAATTGACCTGTGGTTTGCCAGTCCAGATTATTGACGATACCGTATAGCAATCCAGCGCGATAGGCATCGCCGCAGCCAGTGGGATCGACGATTTCTTTAGGTTTAACACTAGAGATCACAAATTTCTTGCCATCGGCGTAAATAAGGGAGCCTTGCGCGCCCAGAGTGATGATTAGGGCTTTGACTTTGTTCGCTAAGGATTCCAGATTAATTCCCGTACGGTCTTGCAGCATCTGACCTTCATAGTCATTGACGGCGATGTAATCGGCTTTGTCGATAAAATCAAGTAGCTCCTCTCCGTTATACATCGGCAGTCCCTGTCCCGGATCAAAAACAAACGGAATGTCAGTTTTGTAAAATTCGCCCGCATGCTGCATCATACCGTCGCGTCCGTCCGGCGCAATAATGCCCAACTGAATATCACGGGTTTCCTGCACGGAATTAAGATGCGAGAAGTTCATCGCTCCCGGATGAAATGCGGTGATTTGATTATCATCCAGATCAGTGGTAATAAAGGCTTGCGCAGTGAAAGTATCGGCTACGTGCAATACGTGTTCTTGGGTCAGGTTTAATCGTTCAAACCGTGTGGCATAAGGCGCATAATCATCGCCGACGGTAGCCATCATGACAGGCTCGCCCCCCAGCATTTTCAGATTGTATGCAATATTACCGGCACAGCCTCCGAATTCGCGGCGCATTTCAGGAACTAAAAATGCGACATTTAATACGTGAATTTTCTCAGGCAAAATGTGATTCTTAAATTGATCCTGGAAAACCATAATATTATCGTAAGCGATAGAACCACATATCAATGTGCGCATTATTCGGTTTTTACCTCAATCAATGGGATTTGACTTAACTGCGTCAGACACCCTGCTGCTTCCAGGCCAAATCCGGTTCACGCGCAGCCTTGACATCATCCAGCTTACGTACCGGCATAGTATGCGGCGCGCCTTTCACCATATCCGGTTGTGTTTCGATTTCCTGCAGGATTTCTTTCATTGATGTGACAAAAGCATCCAGCGTCTCTTTGGATTCCGTTTCGGCTGGTTCGATTAACAAGCATTCGGGAACCAACAGTGGAAAATATGTCGTTGGGGCATGATAACCTTTATCGAGCAGGCGTTTGGCCAGATTCATAGCGGTTACGCCGGTTTTATCCTTGATATCCTTCAGCGTTACGATGAATTCATGGCTGGCGCGGCGATTCGGATAAGCAATTTCAAATCCCGCTTTGCGCAATTCAGCCATCAAATAGTTGGCATTCAGTGTGGCAAACTCGGAAATGCGATGCATCCCATCCAATCCCAGTAAGCGAACATAGATATATGCACGTAGCAGCACACCGGCATTCCCCATGTGTGCGGACAATCGGCCAATAGATTGCGGTTTGTCCTTTTCAGTAATCCAGCGATAAGTATCACCTTCCTTGGCAACAATGGGAATCGGCATAAAAGGTAACAAGCGTTCAGCCACGCCTACCGGCGCAGAACCCGGACCTCCACCGCCATGCGGAGTCGAAAAGGTTTTGTGCAGATTGATATGGATCACATCAAAGCCCATATCACCCGGTTTCACTTTACCCAATACCGCATTCAGATTGGCGCCGTCGTAATACAGCAAGCCACCCGCCTGATGCACCACACGACTCATTTCAGCAACATTTTTTTCAAACACGCCTAAAGTCGATGGGTTAGTTAGCATCAGCCCGGCAGTTTTTGGCCCAACGGCGGCTTTCAATGCGTCCAGATCCACATTACCATCTTTGTCGGTAGCGATCTCCACTACTTTGAAACCGCACATCACTGCAGTAGCCGGATTTGTACCATGCGCTGCATCGGGCACAATGATTTCAGTGCGTTCAAAATCGCCGCGCGATTCGTGATAGGCACGAATCATCATAACGCCAATCAATTCCCCCTGGGCACCCGCCATCGGTGTCAGGCTGACACCGGCCATGCCGGTAACCGATTTCAGGATTTCCTGCAACTCATACATGCACGCAAGATAACCTTGTCCGGTGTCTTCAGGTGCCAGTGGATGCCGGGATAGAAACTGCGGCAACATCGCTAATGAATTACACGCGCGCGGATTGTATTTCATCGTGCATGAACCTAGAGGATAAAACTCGGTATCAATCGAAAAATTCTTTTGTGATAAGCGAGTGAAGTGACGCACCGTATCCATCTCGGAAACTTCCGGCAGCAGCACTTTCGATTTGCGCTGCAGATTCTGCGGAATTGCAGACTTGCTTGCCGGTTTTGCCGGTGATTGGGAATAATTAAAACGCCCTGGGCGCGAGTGTTCAAATATCAACATGATCTATAGATTCAATCTCAATTTATTGCTTCAAGGCAGCCATGGCTGCGTCATAATTAGGTTCATCCGCAATTTCCGGAACCAGTTCAGCATGAATAATTGTGTCTGACTCATCCAACACAATTACCGCACGCGCTGTAATCCCACCAAATGGACTATCGGCGATCAAAACTCCATAATCCTTCATAAAATTGGCACCACGCATGGTCGATAATGTAATTACTTTATCCAAACCTTCAGCGTCAGTAAATCGGCTCATGGCGAAAGGCAAATCAGCGGCAATAATCAATACTACGGTATTGTCCATATTACTTGCCTGCTGGTTGAATTTACGGGTTGAAATTGCACATACCGGCGTATCCAGACTGGGAACAATGTTCAATACTTTCTTTTTTCCTGCATAATTGGCCAATGTAACATCCTGCAGATCTCGATTGACCAAAGAAAATGCCGGTGCCTTTTGACCGACTTTTGGAAAAGTACCTTCAATTTTGATGGGATTTCCTTTGAGAGTAACCATGATTTTTCCTTAACAATATAGTTGAAAGTAATAGGTTTAAGTAAAGCGAGGTTAATTAACCAAGCACTTGCTGCATGGCGGTTGCATAATTTCGCAAATCAGATTCAGTCTTGGTTTCCGTTGCACAAACCAACAAGGTATTACCCAATTCAGGATATTGCCCTTGCAAATTATATCCCCCCAGAATGCCTTTCTGTTTCAGCTTATTCAACACATCAGCAACAGGCTTAGACAAAGTTAATGCAGTCTCATGAAATACGGGCCCGCTAAATGTTCTTTCCACACCCTTAATCTTCACCATCTGTTCGACCAATTCCAGCGTATTGGCGTGAGATTGTGCCGCCACCCGACGCAATCCTTCCGGCCCCACTAACGACATAAAAATAGTGGCTGCGGTCACCATCAACCCTTGATTGGTACAAATATTGGATGTTGCTTTGGAACGGCGGATATGTTGTTCGCGCGCCTGCAGGGTCAGCACAAATCCTTCTTTGCCATCCAAATCCGAAGTACGACCAATAATACGTCCTGGCATCTGACGCACCAGCTCGTTTTTGCACGCCATAAAACCAAAGTATGGACCACCACTGGATAAAGGTATTCCTAGGGGCTGGCCTTCACCGACAGCAATATCGGCACCCTTGCTGCCCCACTCTCCAGGAGGAGTCAATACTGCCAACGTAGTTGGATTAACAACACCGATGGCAAAAGCATTTTTGCTATGCGCCCAATCGGTCAATGCATCGACTTGTTCCAACACCCCAAAGAAATTAGGTTGCGGAATCACCAGAGCGGCAAAATCTTCATGATTCGAGTTGACTAATGATTCCGGTAGAATTTGTCCGCATTCAGTGCAGTAAGGCAATTCCACCACTTCAATTTTTTGATTGCTGACAATAGCACGAACCACCTGACGATAAACAGGGTGAACTGTTTGCGGAATCAAAATACGCCGCGACGTTTTGTGCGAACGCACTGCCATTAAAGCAGCTTCAGCCAGCGCCGTAGCACCGTCATACATGCTGGCATTGGACACATCCATCCCGGTCAGAGAAGCCATCATGGATTGATATTCATACAATAACTGCAAAGTCCCTTGACTGGCTTCTGCTTGATAAGGTGTATAGGAAGAATAAAACTCTCCGCGCGTGGTGATCTGCCAAACCGCCGCAGGTATATGATGCTCATAAGCACCCGCACCAATGAAGTTTTGATAAAACCCATCTTGAGTAGCACGTGCCATCATCAGTCGAGTTATTTCCATTTCGCTCAGTCCGGGAGGAACGCCTGTTAATTCACCGCTGATCAATTCTTTTGGAATTTCATCAAAAAGCTCTTCAATTGTTTTCGCGCCAATGCTGGCAAGCATTTCGGTAACATCTTCTTTGGTATGTGGAATAAACGGCATGATTTATCTAGAAAACTTTCAGAAATAAGACATTAAAATAGTAAAACAAAGTACATTTCAATCCTGGATAGACGTTAGTGATCCTCGTTCTCGACCAACTCGTTATAAGCAGTTGCATCCATTAATCCATCCAGCTCGGCTGTATTACTGGGTTTTAATTTAAATAACCAGGCGGAATAAGCATCTTCGTTTATTTTTCCTGGCTCATCGACCAGCGGAGAATTCACCGCGGTAACTTCACCCGAGATAGGAGAATATACATCTGCAGCTGCCTTGACTGATTCCGCTACTGCGCATTCCTCTTTTTGTTTAAGCACACGTCCAACTTCCGGTAATTCGATAAACACCATATCACCGAGTAATTCCTGCGCATGATGGGTAATACCAACAGTGACTGTACCGTCCGCCTCGGATTTTACCCATTCATGAGATTTGCTATATTTTAAATGTGTTGGAATACTCATTTTTCACTCCGGATTAAAGTAATCAAATATTTTTAATTAATTGTTATTAAACCAATACTTTGCCATTTCGCACGAATGGGTATTTTACCACCTTTGCGCGCAGCTTTTTATCGCGCACGATGACATCGACTTCATCTCCAATGGTTATTTGCGCGGGGATACGTGCCAAAGCAATCGATTGGTTCATGGTTGGCGAGAATCCGCCACTGGTAATCTCACCCGAATACTCAACGCCATCTTTTTGTCCGACAACTAGTTGATGGCTTCTCAATACACCACGATCAACTAGTACCAATCCTACTAATTGGTGCGTAACAACGGTATCTGACAGTATCTGTTTACCAATGAAATCACGTTCACTTTTCAGATCAACGGTCCAAGACAAGCCGGATTCCAACGGATTCTTTGTCTCATCCATATCTTGACCGTATAAATTCATACCCGCTTCCAGACGCAGCGTATCACGCGCACCCAATCCAGCAGGGGCAACACCAGCAGCATATAACGATTTCCAGAATACAGGCGCATCGGCAGCAGGCAAAATAATCTCAAAGCCATCTTCGCCGGTATAGCCCGTACGTGCAATGAAGTATTGCCCGATAACTGCGGATTGAAATTGCTTTAGCTCTTCTGTCGCTGATTGAGAATTTGGAATGACCTGCCAGACTTTGGCGCGGGCATTGGGGCCTTGCACAGCAATCATGGCAAGATCGCGCCTTGGTGTAATTTCGAGATTAGGTGCCCATTCATCACGTTTTTTGAGCATCCAGGCGACATCCTTATCCGCTGTGCCAGCATTGACCACGATGCGGAACCAAGTTTCAGACAAAAAATATATGATCAGATCATCAATAATACCTGCTTGCGGGGTCAGCATGCAGGAATACAGCGCTTTGCCAGGAAGCGTCAATTTATCAACATTATTTGCCACCAGCCTGCGTAGAAAGTCGCGCACATTGTCGCCTTTAATATCCACGGGCAACATGTGTGAGACATCAAACATGCCTGCATCCTGACGGACTTTATGGTGCTCGTCTAACTGTGAGCCGTAATGCAACGGCATATCCCAGCCACCAAAATCCACCATTTTGGCATTCATATCGCGATGGGTTTGATTAAGGGGTGTCATTTTCAGCACGGAATTCTCCCGGAAATAGATAAAAGTCATCTCAGATGGCTTCGCACCCCTCTGTCCTTTTACCTGAGAGATTTACAGATTAGCATCCGCGTGCCCCTTCGGTGGTCAAAAATAATTTTTTGACACTCTCCAGATTGCCCGTCACAAGCGGTTCTCAAGGAACAAGTCTGACTTGACCCTGCCTGAGCGATTCCGGGGGGTTACGCCTTCGGCGGCGCTTCTTAATGATTAGCGCGCTCTCCTGCTTGGACTTCAAATGGCTGAGTGCGAACTATACTCTAGTAACAATGTTTTATACAAGCAAGCCATTCAAATAAATTTTCTGACCGGTTATAAACGATGATGATCAAAAAAGTAAACTGATTGGCAGGTACAAAGAAAGCTCGAATGATCGGTTTAAAATAATAAATAATTATTTTAATATTAATCTCTTGAAAATCTTATTCCAATCGTTGCGTGAGTATCGGATACCGTTAATATGGCAGAAAAATGATCATCGATTTGAATCCACTGCGCACCACCAAATTTGATAGTGGCCGGAGTAAGCGGATCACATCCTCTTGCATTTTGCAATTCATCCGGAATATTCATACAAACTGAATGATATAGCTGCTGTGCCATGTCGATATCGGAATCAGGTATCGGTGCATCACGCGCTGTGGGACTTTTGTTCCGTCCGCCACTCATGCCCCGATAATAGGTGATTTGACGAAAAGCCGGATTATCATCGACCTCCACACGGGAAATCGTACTCCGGCCTTTATCTGCATACTCCTGCTTGGTATACAGGGATTCATTGACCTTCGTGTAATCTCGCGCTTGCAGAATTTTCGCAATCATTTCCACTGGCGTACTAATTGAAATACCCTCGATTTCAATCGTTTCTAAAATATTTTTTTCCGGGCTGCTGGCCCACCCTTGCGATACAGCAATGCATAATATCGCAGTGATCCATAACAACATGGGCTTCCAGATAAAACAGCCCTGCCGTGAATTCTGCCATTTCATATTGTTCATCTCAACCTCCTTGTAAAAATATCAATGCGCATGTTCCCCAGGCGGAGGCATGATTTCACCCTCCTGATTAAGTTGTCTCAATTGGAGTGTTAAAGCATCGAAATTTTGCCAGCCGAATCCCTCAAATTGAGCCACCCATCGTGCACGCAAGTAACCGAAACGATCGGTGATAAATTCCATGTGCCTGGGAAACATTCCCTTGCCCGATAGATCAGGAACTGTTCTAACCCGTCGGTAGAGCCAATAACTATCTTTGATTTCTGACCACCCCTCAATGACCACTGGAAAATTTGCAATTTCAGTGATTTGTTCTAACTCCCATAGCTCCAGGGCACGAATCGGTACCGCCAAAACCTCGGTATCTAGCGCCTTGATCCGATCGTATGAAGCAGCCAATTGAAAAAAACGCTCTTTGGATTGCGGCCAGGAAAACAACACCAGCAATACATTCTTGCGTAAACGAAAATCCCTTAAATTGCCACTAGAACCGTCACTCGCTGCATAGTTAAACACCGGCGATGCGATGACAGGCATCTCGGGTAAAATCATACTCCCCAACAAGCGTGAATCAAAACCACGCGATAATGCGTGAAGAAAATTGATCAAATCCCAGCGATCATCTTCGGACAAAGTTGCAGCAAAACCCGGCATCTCCGTCCCCGGAATACCATGCGTCAGTAGATGAAAAACATTACCTACAGTATATTGTGCCGTATGCTGTTGTGTGAGCAGATCAGTAGGGTCCCGTACCTCGGGATCGGCAACGGGCTGAGTACCCTTGCCTTGCGGACCGTGACAGTTGATGCAGTTTTCTGCGAACAGGCGGGAGCCATTGACAATGGAAATGGTATCAAAAGGTACCGTCGGCTTCAGGTAAGTCTCAGGATAGGCTTCAATCGCCAAAGGCGGCAAAGCAATCGCCATTGAACTGATCCCCAGAAAACCAGGTACTAAAATCTTTACCATCCTGCTCCAATGGTATCTCTTACCCAGCCAAACAGTACACAATGCAATGAAAAACAAAACAACTCCAGACCACACCATTTCCTGCACATACGGCTCATCCCAAGTTGCATTGATCGAAAAACGGAATGGATAGGGCCAATTCTCAATCACCGTATGCTTGGCTGGCAACGTGTTGGCCAGAATAGTTGCAAGCAGCACCAGCAATAATGCCAACAAAAACTCAATGCCGACCCACTGTCTTAGATGTTTGGCACTGCGATGGGCCTGTTCAGTGCCCTCCTCGAACAGCATGGGAAGCCACCGGTAACGTGCATGATAGGCAATCACCAAAATAACCGTCAGGACGCTTAACTTCGCGATCAACAGCCAACCGTAAGGACTGGCAACCAGGGTATGATAAAAAGTTTCAACCAGGCGATCGGTAACGATCAGGCCGGTAACGGCCAGTAAAAGTATTACAGGTAACGCAACGGCCGAGAATTTCTTTAGATAATTGGCCGTTTCCAAATCAACTGCTTTACCGGATTTGTAGTTGCTATATAAGATAAAAAGAAAGGCCGGTAACGCACCAAACCAGACACCTGCCAATAATATATGCACGGCATACGGTGCAACCGCTGCAACAGACATCTCATCCGCACTGGAATGACTCATCAACGTACCCGCTATCAACGGGAGAGAGGCGGCAACTGCCCATAAAAGATAGTGCCATCGTTCCCGCTGAATACGCCGAAAATAAAGTATAACTATCAATAATATACTTGCCAGTATCGCACGCGCCACCCAAATATAGCCAATCTGCGTCTTCTGCACGATTTCCAGCCAGACAAATGGATTCCAAGCGTTAGCAGCAACTCCCGTGGCTTCACCCGTAGTGACGGCCAGGATGCCAAGCAATCCTAACAAGATAATGCCTGCCATCCATGGAAACCACTTTTCAAGCCGACCAACCCACGAGGTTTCAAACAATGTCTTCGGTTGACCAATAATTACCAGAAAAATACAACTTCCGAACAAAATTAAATTAGCGGTCAATTGTGACCACCGTGCACCTGCAGCAATGATTTCAATCATGGGTTTACGATAGGAACATTTCTATTATTGTGATAATTCCCGCAAGATAGATTGCGACAGACAACAACTCAATCAGCAGGCAGTTCAAAATTGTGAGCTCAAATAAAATTATTAAAACATTCTACCTTGAGTTGAAGGATATTCAAGCCTGCAAATTACGCAAGTGAGCAGATTACTCTGCCTATTGCCTGAGAGATAATCATTACAATTTGTTCATTGAACTAATAGACCCGCTTTGCTGGGTTCAGATGCTTAAGACATATTAATCGGCCAGCCATCACGTCGGCTATATATTTCGAGATCATGCGGAAAAATTCTTACCTGCTGAGCTCTACGCATCTATATCGTCTTGAATCCACCGTGCTCCGATGATATGCACCGTCGCAGAGTGGTGCTGGAGGAATTGCCGTGCAACGGTAAACCATGAATAAAATTGGTGAATTACGTCATCATAAACAAACTGTAAAACCAAAGAAGAACGGAACGGGGGGTAGCAAGCCATCTTTTTACTGTTAATGTAAACATGGCTTGCCGGATTGTTTCTCGCGCTATCTATTTAAGATGCATGCTATTTTTGACCGATTTTACTCCGGCGACGCCGCTGGCCACTTCAATCGCTTTATTAATACTGGCGGAGGAGCTTACAAAGCCGCTGAGCTGCACTACCCCCTTGAATGTTTCGACATTAATTTCGGTAGCCTTCAGTGTCGGCTCATTCAATATGGCGGCTTTTACCTTGGTGGTAATAACAGTATCGTCAAAATATTCTCCTGTCCCTTCCTGTTTATGCGTTGACCCACATCCCACGGTAACGAGTAATGCCACAGTCAAAAAAGGTAAAAGGAATAATCTCGTGAAGTACTTCATAATTCAATCTCCTGTCAATTGCTCATCTCAAACGATCAGCTTGGTTAGATCAATAATACCCCGAACTGGTTATTCAACCATCCTTCTCATACTACACTTGCAATCATGATCAATCTAGTGGCGCATGCTCGCCATTTGTTTGCATGTTTCGGCACAGTCTCTACAGGCTTCGACACATTGATCCATATCTCCGGTTTTTTCGCAATCTATTGCGCATGCTTCACAAATCTCGGCACAAATAGCGCAAACAGCGCTGGAATGAGCGGCACCACTGAGCATGAAATTAGCTGACGTCTGACAGATTTCGGCACAACTCATCAGTAGTCGGAAGTGCGTGGATTCAACATGTTCCCCACCGGTTTCAAGGCAATGATTCATCCCCATGTGCAGGCAAATCTGATAACAACGGGTACAGGCTGCAATACAGGCTTGCATATCATGCTTGGTGTAGATTGACTGATTCATAAATGTCTCCTAAGGTAAGTAGTGAGTGGATAAAGATAAATAAACAATGAAACAATACAATTAGTTAAGGAAATTCTGAAAAGCACGAATTGATCATATTGAACACAATGATCAATCTTCAATAATGAATTAATAAATTACTCGTCATGCATGAAATGTCACTTGTTCGGAATTTATTTAACACGACAAACAATACTGCAATGAAATAACCCCATAACATAATGTTTTTATGACAGAAGCTGGAATCACGCGAACAACTGCAACTATAGTTACAATGCTAATCGTGGTCTGTGCGGTATCATACATATTCAAAAAATGATCAGACGAAACAATCATCGGCTTGATTTTTGACTTGACTTTGGGACCAGGACTTAACATATTTGCCCATTGAATTTTTCGATGTGTCGCATCGCGCGACTGCATAAAAGTGCATAAGAAGATATTTATTACAACGACGAATAAACGGGTTAAGCGCAAGGCTTTATCCTGCGCGATTCATCCATGATTTACCAAGGATTTATCATTTCTTATGGCGAATATGAATGCGATTGATACTTTTCAGTTTGCCTTACGATCATTACTGGCTCATCGGCTGCGTACGGTATTGTCGGCATCGGGAATTGCCATCGGAATTGCAGCGGTCATTCTCCTGACCGCTATTGGCGATGGCGTACAACGCTTTGTATTATCCGAATTCACTCAGTTTGGCACTAATATCGTCACGATTACACCGGGAAAAATCAATACACATGGCGGCTCCCTGGGTGCTATCGGTAGCGCGCGATTGTTGACGATAGAAGATGCGATGGCCTTGCGGCAAAGTCGCCACGCCGAATATATCAATGCCAGCGTAGTCGGCAATGCGGAAATCCGCGCACAAGGTCGTAGCCGCCGTGTGACGGCGTACGGCCAAGGACCCGATTTCGCCAAGGCATTTAATATGCAAGTCGAAATCGGACAATTTTTGCCTGATGATGATCCGCGTAATCCACGAGCATACGCAGTATTGGGTGCAAAAGTACGCGCGGAGATATTCGGCGACACTAACCCTCTCGGTGCAATCCTGCAGGTTGGTGGTTCGCGCTTCCGTGTGATCGGTGTCATGGCATCGAAGGGTCAAGTACTCGGGTTTGATCTGGATGACACTGTTTTCATACCCACCACTCGAGCATTGGAAGTGTTCAACCGGCAAGGTGTGATGGAAATTCAACTGGCCTACTTTCCCGATGTTCCGGTGTACGCCGTTGTCGACGATATCCGGCGCATCCTGATTGCACGTCACGGGCGGGAGGATTTCAGCATCAAACCGCAGCAGCAAATGCTCAGTACTTTATCCACTGTGTTGGGCGTATTAAAGTTTGCGGTTGCTGCACTAGGCGGTATTTCTTTGATAGTAGGCGCAGTCGGCATGGTCACGTTAATGCATATCGCGGTTTCTGAACGAGTATCGGAAATCGGTTTGCTTACTGCTTTAGGTGCGACACGTACGCGCATCCGTATTTTATTCTTGCTGGAATCCATTGCGCTTTCCACACTGGGTGGGTTAGCAGGATTATTTATCGGCGCAGGCATCGCCTGGTTGCTCAAATTATTGATTAGCGATCTGCCCGTGAATATTCCATGGGATTATGTACTGGGTGCCTTGTGCATATCGATGGTGATTGGCCTCGCCGCCGGTGTGATCCCAGCCATGCAGGCGGCAAAACTAAACCCAGTGGATGCATTACGTACAGATTAATCGATAGGTAACTCATTGTTTTCTTATTTTTACCGTCCTGAGCACTACTTCAGTAATGCGATTTAAGCTGATATATAATCCGGCATACTTTACTCTTTCCAAGCTGCAAGAAACAGAATGAACCCAAATGTGATATATGAAGCATACTGTAAAGTTTTGTAGCCTCATAATACTGACAAATGTGAGCATTGCCTCATGTCATGCAGTTAATTTCACCTACAAAGGCGGCCCTAGGGTCAAGACTGATGATGGCAAATTTGAAATTGGGTTAAACGGCCGCGGACACTTCGATGTGCATTCGTTATATCCTGATCAGGCAAATCCGGGTTATCCTGCATTGGGCAGTCAACTTTTGTATGGCGATGATCGTGATGGCTTTAATTGGCGCAGAACCTACGCCACCATTACGGGAAGAATTTATGGGGTTAATTTTAAATTCGAAGATGATTTCGCAATTAATGCGACTACCGGCTTTCCACATAGCCTTCGAGAAGCCTGGATAGCAACGGGATTGGGAACGGGTCAGTTAACCATCGGGCAATTCAAGCCGTACCGGGGATTGGAAGAAATAACCAGCTCCAATGAAATCACCTTGATGGAACGACCATCAACCTCCTCTACCGGAATATACAGCGGACGTCAATTTCTGACTGGTATTGGCTATCGGGGAATGGTCAAGGACAATCTGGGTTTTGGCATTCATGTGATGAGCCTGTCGCACTTTGGTTTGCCGTTTACAGGGATCAGCTATGGCGGTCGCGCGGTCTGGCTGCCGATCGACAAAGCAGGCCACATTCTGCATCTTGGGCTTTCTGCCAGTCGGGATACCACCAATAAAGATTCCCTCTCAGCTGGAGTGGTCGACGTTTACGGTGGACGCCAAGGCATCACTCAATCCTTGGGAATCGCCGGAACCAGCTTGGGCGTGCCTAACCATAATAGTCAATCCACCTTTGCTGCAGAAACCGCATATTCCTTCGGGCCGTTTACACTACAAGGGGAATATGCCATCACAAGGCTAGATAATACCCATCAAACAGCTGGAAACAGCAGGGATTCCACCATTCATGCTTTTTATGTGCAAGCCAGCTGGTTTGTGACTGGAGAAACTGCCGTGTATAGGAAAGATCGCGGTGCTTTTGGTAAACCTCAGCCAAACGGTCGATGGGGCGCAGTGGAATTTGCTGGACGTTATGATCTGGCTGAGAATTCCAATCAAAGCCTCACCGCCAATCCATGTAGAACAGGTACCTCAAAATGCCAGATTCAAGTCGTCACATTGGGTGTAAATTGGTACCCTTATACGAACATCCGGTTTATGCTGAATTATTATTTCGCTGATGCGGTATTTGGAAACACCGGCTTGAATACGCCAACGCGTACTGATCATTTTTCAGTGCTTTCTTTCCGAACTCAGCTCAGCTTCTAATAGACTAATGCGATAACCACCGGAATTTCCAATTTTCTGTCAATCTATTAATCAAGGAGGTCTTGCATGCGCATTCTGCTCGCTTTAATCATGTTTTCTCTAGTGAATTCCGCTCTTGCCTGTAACAATGCACTTTTGGACCAGAATTTTCGTAAGCTTGCAGCATCGGAAATGGTGAATTTATGCGAAACCTACGTCGGCAAAGTGTTGCTCGTTGTAAATACCGCCAGCAAATGCGGCTACACACCGCAGTATGAGGAGTTGGAACAACTGTATGATAAATATCAATCCAAAGGATTGGTCGTACTGGGTTTCCCATCCAATGATTTTATGGGACAGGAACCTGGAACCGAAGCTGAAATTCAAGATTTCTGCCGCTTGACTTACGATGTAAAATTCCCAATGTTTGAGAAAACCACGGTAAAAAAAGGCCATGCGCATCCATTTTATGTTCAATTGGCTGAATTATCCGGCACCTATCCGACCTGGAATTTCCAAAAATATTTAATCGGCCGCGACGGCCAATTCATCGTCCAATTCAGTCCGCACACCAAGCCTTCCGACCAAGCTGTAGTAACAGCAATCGAACAAGCGCTAAGGCAATAAATTAATGAACAAACAACAGCGATCTCCGTCTGATTTACCAGACAACCAGAAGTCGGAAATAAGCATCCTTGCGCTCTTGATCATGTCCTTGTTTATCGGGCTGATTGCCGGGGCCGGCCTCGACAAGTTTTATATACTGCCAATAGCAATCATCTCTGCAGTGATACTTATTTCCAATCGAAACAAAATTGCCAGTGCAGTTCAACCGGAAAAAATCTCACGACAGCATATAAAGCCGGTAGAAAACAATTATATTTGGCCTGAATCGGGACAGTTTGCCTGCATAATTGCAACGGCTCCGTATCAGCAAGTGCTTCAACAATTGGCACAGGAAAATGCTATCAATCTGGATGAAAACCCAATTACAAAAACACATATTCTGAAAGCCCATCTGATAATCGACAATAGTAACCCTTTTGACAGTGACGTGGTTCATATCGACATTGCTGGGTATACCGTCTATTATCTAAATCGTGAAGAATCCATAAGTTTCCGCCGCAGACTCCACGAAAAAGGGGTCTGTAACCAAATTATTACTTGTAATGCAATTATTTCTGGAAGCAGCGAAACAAATAAAGAACCTTTCCGCTATACAGTAAAACTCGACATTGAGCCATTCTGAAAAATAATAACTCATAGGAATTACTGGCCAATTCCGAGTAAATTCACTTTTCAGCATCTTCCTACTAAGCGGTTACAATTAGACTGTAATAAACCCGCTGCTCTGCTCAACTTAAAACAAGGTAATCTGAATTTTAATCACTACCCGCTTAAAAGCTCCCAAATCTCTCAGGAGCATATCGAACCATATCATGTTCCAGTGATTGTAACTTTTCCCTCATCAAATTGCCTACATACAATTGAGAGTTTGAAGGAATCAGATTCTCCGATATTTCGCGTTGTTTGATTTTTTCTATCGCTTGATTGAAACCATCAATGAATTGATATGACTTGCCTTCTACATTCTTGAATAACGTTTCACCAAAATAAGTAAATTCATTTTCACTGGAACATCCAAAAGAAGCCTTATCTGAAGCTGCAGCAGTAAAAATCAGACTGGTTTCATTTTTCAGTGCATCAATAAAAGCACCAGAGTAACACGCAGAAACCAAAATAATGCGCCATTGTATGCCTGCATCATCCAGATAAGCTCTAATATCATTCGGACCTATGGCGTTGAGTTCAAGCGGCCACATGCTAATTGAAAGCTCATGATCGAAAGAACCGTGACTGGTTAAATACAACAGCACGATATCTTCCTCAGGATTTATTTTACCGCCTAAGTGATTTAATGCAATTTTCAGATTTGTGGATGAAGCGAGCGGTGTTGTATCGATTGTTTTCAAGTTATTAATCAACGCAATGGACCGACCTGTCGCGCCAAGGTTGTGATTCATGACATTCTGTACATTAATAACTTCTCTCATGAATACATCTTGCGAAGAATCAGCGCCAAACCCGATAAAGAATAGATCGGTTATGCCTTTTACACCGGGTTCGATAGCATTAAGCGCATTATTCAGCAATTGATACTGGTTATAGTAAACCTGTTCTTGATTGACGTAGCCTAATTCATCATCATTATAAGCGATCAACGCTTCTGAATAATCAAAATCCTCATGCCAGAAACTTAACGAAACATTCGTCAGTGGATACGAAACACCTATCCAAAGCATGACAATCAGCAGTGCCTTAATTTTTTGCCCATTTAATAACTGCAATGCAACATAAAAACAGACACCCAGAATCCATAGTGTATAAACCATATACCCAGCTTCAAAGTAAGCATCTGGTAAGAAAGGTATAACCACAATAGAAAAGAGATAAAAAAAAGGCAATATGCTGTATGTGATAGTCAGGAACCGTAATAAGTAGTCTTGTTTATCACAAAGCTTTGCCAGTACAAACCCCACCAGAAGAACTCCCAGTAGCTCCACACCTATATATCCCAAACCAAACCACCCGAAAACCGGATTGGGTGTCATTACATACGAAGCAGCAAGTGTTGTTAAGACATAAAAACCCAAGAGCAAAACGAACTGATCATGCGAAACCGTTACCCGATCAATAATATTACGATGGAACATTAACAGTTTTATGCCACAGGCAAGATTCAGAAATAAGGTTTGAAGTTCTTTAATTGCCCCAGATTGCTTCAGCTCTTTAGGAATACTTGCATATAAATCCATGTTTATCTCCAGGGTTAATATCGGCCAATACAACAAACCCAACTAAGTACGGCATTAACTCATTCTAAATAAAGATGCCATCAGCGCACTCACAATCATTTTTTCATACTTTTGCTATCAAAGCTCAAGCTAAAGCGCTTCTTCAGAAACCAACGAAAAAGCAACAAAAATAGACCTTATTCAACCAATCAAAAAATACTCACTGCAGTGATAATAAACCGGCCTGGAATTTTTCTAAAGAAAGCATCTTTGCTCCTTAATTTGACAAGAAAGTATCCGACTAGTTGATCGCATTTACGACTTACACCCGTTAATGCCTGGAAAACAACCGTTTCGTCATATTTTTCAAGATCCCGTAACTTTAGCCGATACCGCACACGATTATTCATTCTAACTTGCTTAACAAATTTGGAGAGCACACTATGAGCACAGCCTTACATGAGATTGATGAACGCACCAATCTGACTGCCAACAACAAATTTGAATTGTTGCTGTTCAGATTAGGCGAAGCTCCAGGTACCAATCATCGGGAACTATTCGGCATTAACGTTTTTAAGGTGCGTGAAATCCTGGTGATGCCAGACATCACGGAAATAGCAAACGCCCCCCCGCATGTAATGGGCATCGCCAATATTCGCGGTCAAGTCATTACGGTCATAAATTTGCCAAAAGTTGTAGGTTGCAATCCAAGCAAAGGAACTTCCATACTTTTAGTCACCGAATATGCGCGTTCGACGCAAGCTTTCGCAGTCGAGGAAGTCAATGAAATTGCACGCCTGGACTGGAATCAAGTAATCGCTGCAGAAGGCAAGGGTGGTAACTTGATCACCAGTATCGCGCGGCTTGATGGTGATAAAGAAGGCTCCCGCTTAGCCCAAGTACTGGATGTTGAGCAGATCTTGCGCGATGTACTTCCCAACTCTGCTGACGAGATGGTATCCCAAAATATCGGCAGCAAAATAACCCTCCCTGCCGGAAAAGTAATCTTAGCCGCTGATGATTCACCCTTGGCACGCAGCTTGATTGAAAATGCACTGAAAGCACTGGAAGTACCGTATGTAATGACCAAGACCGGACTCGAAGCTTGGTCCAAAATTCAATCCATGTCGGATATTGCCGCAACGGAAGGTAAAACCATTCATGACAAGGTTGCTTTAATCTTGACTGACCTGGAAATGCCGGAAATGGATGGGTTCACGCTTACCCGCTACATCAAGAGCGATCAGCGATATAAATCCATTCCGGTGATAATACATTCCTCCTTGACGGGTGAAGCAAACGAAAATCACGTAAAATCGGTAGGTGCAGATGCGTATGTCGCTAAATTTGTCGCAGAGGAATTAGCTGATGCAATGAGAAAGGTATTGTCATAAAACAGCGTCAATTTTATAACAATTCATCAACTCGCGAATAGGGAAAAACCGACGAAGTTATCGCGTTTATTGCCAACCGGTAACTTCATAACCTTTCTCCTCCAAACAACGAGACACAAAGTTTGCATATGCCTGGCTCGGTTGCGAGGGTCTTGTAGAGAACAGAATTCCTCGCAACAATCCGGCAACAGCTCCGCTGGCAGCACCAATCAGTGAGCCTTGACCCACCGATCCATATATAGCTCCTCCAGCTGCACCGCTGGCAGCACCTACACCGGCGCCCATAGCCGTACTAGTCGCCACATCTCCCATCTTCCCCCTGCCTTCCCGGGCGCCTGCCGATTCAGCCAGCCGTTCACATGCCTCAATATCCCTCTCCGCAGAATTTTTACCGACTGATAAAAAATGTGTGTTGGGATATAAAACTGGTCCCGTGCTGGAGCAAGCCGATACACCAATAAAAATCAAACCGGCCATCAATATTGTTGCGAATTTCATCGTTCATCCTCATCTCGTAAACATTTTTACCTGGTTAAGCAGTATATAGCCGAAATGTCTATAGTATCCTTAAAAAAACACACTAATCCAATTGACAATATACTAGTTCATTAGCGCCCAAAGCGAGATCCCTGCAGTTTAATGTCTGCGCGCGCCCATGCTTGCTCAAAACGTGCCGTGATAATTGCCGCTTCATCCATTTTGTTTTGCGCTTGCAATGCCTGCGCTAAACCGTAAAGCGCCCATCCGTTGTTGCGATTCCGGCGCAAATCTTCCCAATAAACTATTTCTGCTTCATTCGGTCGTCCTGATTCCAAAAGAACAGCGCCCAATGCCAAACGTGGCGGCAAGTGAAATTCTGCTGGTTCGGTATACACCAAAGCATCATCCAGACGCACCGCTTTTTCAAGATGTGCAATAGCTTGATCAAATTTTCCATGGGCAGCGGCAATTTCTCCGGCGAGAACTTCAGGCGCAGCGCTCAGTACAGTCTTAGTCGTATTTTTAGAGAGCAACGGACTATCCAACGAAGGATCTTTCATAATCTTGCGCAATGTCTCCAATTCTTGCTCGGCATGCTGTAATTGTTCTGTCGCAACAAATGCGAGTCCACGCACATAATGCCAGCTTCCGGTTAAAAACAGATTGGTTGTGGGAGGTGGAGGTACAGCGAGAATTTCCTGCCAGTATCCAAATCGTGCAAGTGCCCAATAAGGCGTTACACGGAATATTGCTGTCAACGGTATCGTTTCCAATACTTCATCGCCAATCTTACTGGCTGTTTCCTGTGCCGCGCTGATAGCAAGCTTGCTTTGACCATCCAATGTCGCTGCAAACCAGAGAAAGTGAATATTGTGCGGATAGTACACCATCGGATATACACCGTGCGCCTGACATTGCGCGATGTAACCCTCATCTGCCGCGATTGCAAGCTGGTTACTTTTTATTGAGTCGGCATAGCGGCCCACACGCTGATAAATATGCGATGACATGTGTATCATATGCCCTGCTTCAGGCATCAGCGTCAACAATTTATCAGCTGCTTGCTCAGCACGCTCGGGGGTATCAGTCGGTTCTATCAAATGGATATACATATGTAAAGCACCGGGATGCTCCGGATTGCGCCGCAACACTGCTTCAGTCAATGCCACGATCTCTGCTGTTCCTTCATAAGGTTGGCCATCCAGCATCCAGTAGCCCCAGGGTCGCAGATCCATCATGGACTCTACATACAGCATTGCTACATCCTCATCGTGCGGGAAGCGATGAAGCACCTCCTTCATGGCCTGCGCATAAGCTTTATCATTTGCTTCCCGATGCTCAGATCGCCCTGAATAGCGTTTTTCAAGAGCACTGATCAATGCTTGCTCTTTCGGTGACGCATTTATCATCAGCGCTTTGGCCTTTTGCATGATCTTCAAAGCATTGGGTTCTTCATTCGGTTCCATCATTGCGTTGATATTGGGACCAAGTACCAGTGCCTGGCCCCAGTATGCTATTGCAAGGTCGGGCTCCAACCGCGCCGCCTCGCGGAATGCCCGGCGTGCCTCTGCATGGTTGAATGCATAAGCGAGATTAAGACCCTGGTTGATGTATTGTTGCGCTAGTGGATTACGTGTGCTGACCGGGAATGTGTGGGAACCCAGGTTGAGCAACCTGGGAGCAAGCTGACCATCCGTACCTGATCTATATTCTGATTCAGATGCCACATCATGCTGATGCTCTCGTTCCGATTCTCCAGCAGCTAATTGTTTTGGCCTTATATCTTCTGATACTTCGGCCTCGGCGAATGATTCGCAAATAGTTGCTAAAATCAACATCAAAATGAATAGTGTGAAACGAACAGCAGTATAAAATTGCATGATATACCCCTTGAATAAATTGCCATTACGCAATGGCTATAGCTACTTGCCTCCGGTTTGCTAAAAAACGATATAACAAGTCAGTTTTTTATACATAGCCAGGAATACCGTGGAAAACCAGCGCGCATAAACAAGCATAATTTCCAGCCTCTATTCAGCCGTAGTTGGATCAATCACCGTCTTGATTCGAGAAACACGGTTGGCTGGAAACTCACCTTGTTCAGCGTGTGCTCTGACGGCCGCTTCATCCGGCGCGATGTAGATGCAATAGACTTTATCATCCGTTATATAGCTTTCTAGCCATTGAACTCGTGCACCCATATTGCTCAATACACCGCATGATTTTTGAGAAATAGCTTGCAGATCCTGCGATGTCAATGATCCTGCTCCAGGAATTTCACGTTCGATAATATATTTTGGCATAGTGGCTTCCAATAAGATTGATTAAATTAACATGACCAGTCGTATTTTAATTATGTAAAAAATTAAGCCATGAAGTAATCTCCCAACAAATCGTGACAGCATTGTTTAACCGGAGTGGATGATTTTTCTATTTTCATCCGCAATAAAGCGCCTTGCCAAGCATTTATCAATAAATCAGCCATTTCTTCAGCCGATTTATCTAATCTGACCGTTCCTTGCCGTTGCGCTTTCTCTAATCCAAGCTGCAGCAGTTGCTGATAACGTTTGACCGCTGCTTGAAGAGATTGCTGGCACACTTGGCTACTATCTCCCAATTCACCCATCAGATTGCCTAAAAGACACCCTCCCTTAAACTCATTTTTCTCAAGCTCTGCAATGAGCTCATTGAAATAACCTCGAATTGCGCCGAGCGCATCCGTATCAGAATTATCCAAATGCCCGGCTAATTGCGTAATAAATGGACCGATATAATGCTGGATGACATCAGCCCCGAAATCTTCTTTGCTATCAAAATAATTATAAAAGGAACCCTTGGGAACGTTCACTGCATCGAGAATTTCCTGTAATCCGGTACCATGATAACCTTGCCCCATGAATAAGGTTACCCCCTGATTCAGCAAGCTCTCGCGATTAAATTCTTTTTTGGTTGATTTTGACATGGAAATATAATACGACCAGTTGTCTCATATGTCAATCAATAAAAATAGGCGGATTCAATTTCGAGGTGCAACACCTAACGGTGATTTGGTATAGCGCACCGTCTTCCCGAAGAATATCTCAAACGGAGTTCTGAATCCAAGTACTTTGCGTGGTCGATGATTGAGTCTATCCACCGCCCATTGCACTTGTTCTTGGGTAACCTCGATTAATTCCATTGCCTTGGGGAAATATTGGCGCAGTAACCCGTTGCTGTTCTCGTTCAAGCCACGCTCCCATGAATGGTAAGTGTGAGCGAAATAAACATCCGTATCGAGTTTCGCCGAGATGGTTTCATGCTCCGTAAACTCTTTTCCGTTGTCGAATGTCATGGTGTAGTACTTGTCTTTATGGGGATGCAGTAGCCGCGTTATCGCTGCCGTCACACCCGATGCCTATTTGCAGGGTACTTGGGCCGCCAGTATGTAGCGCGACTTCCGTTCAGCCAATGTGACCAATGCGCCTCGATGGTTCTTGCCGATCACGGTGTCGCCTTCCCAGTCACCTATGCGGCTCTTCTGATCGACAATCCCCGGGCGTTCGTCAATGCCGATCCGGTTCTTGATCGTGCCCCGGCGCTCTTGACCACCCGCGTAACGTTTCCTGCGTGGTTTCTGGCAGCGCAAGTGTTGCCACAGGTCGCCACCACGGCGTTTGTCTTCATAAATGTGCACGTAGATCGTCTCATGGCTGATTCTCAATCCGCATTCCAGTGCAAGTCGGCAAGATGCTTGTTCCGGGCTCATATCCAACCGAATCAGTCGTTCAACTTCCGCCCATTCCAGCAATGAGCGACGCTGTACATTGATGCATTGCTTTCGACGCTCATCCCGTAATTCCTGCGCCTGCCTTGGACACCAGCCACGATGGCCTTTGTTTCGTCCGAATTCCCGAGATATCGTTGATTTGTGTACCCCCACCTCATCCGCAATTTGCGATTGATTCAATCCCGCTTTCTTCAAACCAGAAATCTGGTATCGTTGCTCTTCGGTGAGCTGCTTGTAGTGCTTCATCTGTGCTCCTTTTACTTGGTCGTTTAAGCAGCTCCGATACTACCGCAGCTTGCCTATAAACTTCCTTACAAAAGTTGCACTTCATAGCTGAATCCGCCATACATTGATGATTCTTCTAATGGAACACATTCACTAATTTAATAACTCATTGACAACACGGTTTCTTCTTATTCTGCATTCTGTTAAAGGTGCACTAGATCCATCGTAGGTCGGCTTGCAAATCAGCATCGATAAATCACAACTTTTATAAAACGGAGCGAATCGTTACAGCCAGCACTGCACAACAGAATGCGTACCAGATATAGAATATTGCTGCTATACAAACTTGGTAAGCAACTTGAGAATAATCCCGCCAAACTCGTCGGCATTATCAACAATTTTATTGATTTTCTCGTTCTGATCACCAGAACGCTTAATGATTTCCATCAACGCCGCAAGCTTCTTGACTTCAGCCGGGTCTGGAAAAAGTTTCTCTATTTCATCGTCCGATAAGCGGGTAATGACTGAAATTTTTCCCGCAAGCTTATTATCCGTTCTATTTCCCGCTTCATTAATGACCTGATCCAATTCCGCTTGAAATTTATCCCAATCAATTGTCATCATCACACCTCATTTGCCTAGTTTATCAAGAATCATTTTGATCTTTTCGCGATATTTCTCCGCATCTTGCACGCGATCTTCAATACTACGCGCAGCAACAACCAACTCGGATACAGCTAGATCGGTTTGGGTGACGAATTTATCGACATCCGAGCTTGCCGCCCCGATCATATCGAGGTAACGCTTTCTGTTTTCCTCGACTTTTGATGCGGACTGCAGAAAAGCGGTCAGTGAATTATTAATCGCTCGTGCCTGATCATACTCCGATTTAAGTTTGCTTCGTATTGCCGCTTCAAGCTCATCCAGCGGCTGAATCAGCTCGACACGCTTTTGATTAATTTTTACTTGTAGCTTAGGTCCGACGAGCGTAATAAAGGTTAGTCGATCGGTTGCATCTTGTGACTTAACAACTTGCTTCCAAGTTGCATCGACCCTGGGGTCACTGAAAAACTCCCGGGCAAATATCGGTACCCATACTTCTTGCACAAAGTCATCGACGCGCAGCCTTTTATCGCGAAAAAACTCTTGCAGAAGCCTGACGTGCGCTGCTTCTAACGAAGAAATCCGGGTGCCGAGCTGTGCCGAAAGCTCCGGAGCTTCAGAGGGTATCGATGCGCACCCCGTTAATAAAGACACCGCCAACATGATCGAAAATATTTTCTGATTCATGAACACCTCCAGAATGAATGGATTAAAAGTTCAACAAATATTTTGAAGCATCATATTATCCGACACCCAGAAATATTCATTTTTTTAAGATGCGTAGACATTAATTTTTATACGAATTCGATCAGTTAGCTATTTCTGAACCAATAAAATTAGGTTCGTTGATTTATAATCGCTGTCAAATACTTCTCTGTTAAGGATTTGGAATGACTAATCTATCACAATCAAGGGGACTCCCTATATTGATTATAATGTTAATGACCGTTTCGTCGCCTGCATTGACTAACGAATCTCTTACTGCGTCAGATTGCTGCCAACAATCCGATGCGCAACACACAAGTCTGATCGAATTACCCGCGGAAGCGATTCAACAACTTAAAATTGATGCAGGATTCGGCTGGGGTATTTTTAGTGGCACCATCTACAATGGCAATGAACATTATCATGTGAAACAGCTGGTTGTCAGCATGACCCCGATCCATGATCATCACCAGACGCACATGCATGCAAATATGTCGCACGAAGCAAAACAACATCAAATCAACCTGGAGTTAGCCCCAATGACGAAAGGCGCCCTTTCCATGCCACTTACAGGTGATGATGTTCATGTGCATGATTTCAAGTGGGAGATTATCAGAGTCATGGGATATCAAGTACGCTAAACAATCAATATGATGCAGCTTATAAAAGCAATTCTTCAATTTATGAAATATGGGTAAGAGTGATTATTATCATTTTTTTTATGACACGGTGTATGATCGTACGTTAATGCAGAAAGTAATTGTGCATCTCTTTCAAACTTATAAAATAATAAAGGCAAGTCATGGTTAGTGCATCCAACGTCAAAATAATGATCCTCGATGACGACACCTTCATGCTCAAACTTCTGACACGCATGCTAGCCAAGCTAGATTATACTTCCGTCGTCACTTGCGATAACGGTTCGGATGCTCTGAGAAAAATCGATCACATCGACACCCGTCCGGATTTGATTCTACTCGATTTAAACATGCCGGATATGGATGGCATTGAGTTTGTGCGTTATCTGGTAGATCGACAATATCACGGTAAGTTGATTCTTGTCAGCGGTGAAGACGAACGCATGCTGAAAACTGCCGAGAGGCTGGTTCATGCTCATAAAATATCCATGCTGGGTTACCTTCTCAAGCCTGTAAGTCCTGAAAAATTATCTGAAATATTGCAACAGTGGAAACCTGATTCTTCAGCCGGGCAGCTACCCAGCCAGAAAATTTATACTGCCGCGGATATTCAATCCGCTCTTGCCCATCATGAATTAGTCAATTATTACCAACCCAAAGTATCGGTTGCAACGGGCGACGTTATCGGAGCGGAAACATTAGTCCGCTGGCATCATCCGAAAGATGGGATCATTTTGCCTGATCGATTCATTCACATTGCAGAAGAAAATAATTTAATAGACGATTTGACGCACCAAGTTCTGCAGCAGGCCATAACTCAGGCCAAGCAATGGCATGAGAACGGGTTGACATTACGGATTGGAATTAATGTTTCGATGGAAAATCTGGCCTCACTGGATTTCCAGGATTTCGTGGTTAATCTGGTAACCGAAAGCGGACTCCCGCCACAAAAAATCGTACTCGAAGTCACTGAAAGTCAACTAATGGGAACCGATACACGTATCCCCCTGGAAATCCTGACACGCCTACGTCTCAAAAGATTCCATTTGTCAATTGACGATTTTGGTACCGGACATTCATCATTAGCGCAATTACGCGACATTCCTTTCAATGAACTTAAAATCGATCAGGGCTTTGTGCATCGCGCCCGTGAAGATGACACATTGCGCGCCATTTACGACGCCAGTCTATCAATGGGCAAGCAACTGGGCATGGATATCGTGGCGGAAGGCGTCGAGGATCGCAACGATTGGGAATTATTGAGAGAAACAGGATGCGATATGGCTCAAGGTAATTTTATTTCCGGACCGTTGCTGCCTGATGACTTCCTCCTCTGGATGAACGAATGGCAAAACAAGGTACATACCGAATTAATCGTCGCACCGAACTAGTTGAACCAATTGGCAATTCAAGATTATTCTCAAAACAATTAGATTACTAATATAACTCTTTGGAATAAATTAAATCCTGCATAGCATAATGTCTCAGCTGCAATTCCCCGATTTATAGCTAAACGGGCACTTTACAGAAAAAATGGAATGGGAAGCCATGCTCCCATTCCAAATTCACATCATGCCAATCTACATACCAGCCGCTCTTCGCCGTACCATGAATCCGATTAAGCCTAAGCCAGCCAATAGCATGGCATAGGTTTCAGGTTCGGGTACTGGAGATAGCAGAAATGCTTCAGAACTAGGGGAAAATAAATTATATACACCTGTACCGACAATCTGCCCATTATTATTGAGATCACTAAATCCAAAAGCTTTATATCCCGATGTAACAAAGACATCTAATAAGTCGAGATTTATCATCTTTCCATCTCTGTAAAGAAAAGTATCAAAAGTATTGCTATTAACTTCGACGCTTACCAACACTTCACCAGCATCGTTAATACTAAAGGCATTGCTTCCCTTTCCATCAAAAAAAGTAGTACTCAGATCAATCATTCCCACACCATCAGGCCCTGTAACAAAACCATGGGTAAGTGTGGGTGAAACATTAAACGATCCAACAACCTGCCCGGAATTGTTAATGTCGTAAGCAATACTGTTCGATTCCGATACCAATCCTAAGGATAATGCAAGATCAGTCATACCCACTCCATTAGGACCCGTAATAAAAGCATGAGAATAACCTTCATCTGTATGAGACCACCCCACTACTTGCCCGGAATTATTAATAGCATTAGCTTCACTGAATCTCCCAGTTAGTGTACTTAGAGTACCCAAATCAGTCATTCCGGCACCATTAGCGCCGGTAACAAAAGCATGAGATGTATTATTTGCCAGTGTAATCTCTGACCTTCCTACTACCTGTCCGGAATCGTTGATACCGAGAGCGCGGCTATTACCACCCCCTAAAGTGCCTAGGTCAATCAAGCCGGCGCCATTCAAACCGGTAATAAAAGCATGTTCAAATCCAGTAACTCTGTCAACAGTTGTAGCTCCCACCACCTGTCCAGTCTCATTAATATCTTGAGCAAAGGAAAATCTTCTTATGGCTCCTAAATCAGTCATTCCGATCCCATCGGAACCGGTGATATAAGCATGAGCAGCACGATCTTTACCTCCAGGCACAAACTCTGAGGCTCCCACTACTTGCCCGACATCATTAAGCGCAGATGCAAAGCTGCTTGCACCACCCAATGTACCTAATTTAGTTAATGACCAATCCGCATAGCCCAATGCGGGCGCTGAGATTGCATAAATTGCGGCAAAAACAATTGCTGTACGTTTGAATTTCAAATATTGAGACCTTTGCACGGTGTCATGAGCGGTACGAGAATAAGGCAAAAATTTGCGAAAAAGCGGAGTTTACACGGGGTAAATGAGCATTTTTCGCAAATTTTTAACGCAATTATCGTGCCGCGTAGTAACCGTGCAAAGGTCTCATTTAATGTTCATGATATCGCTCTAAAGTTATTTTATTGTTGTAATATGAATGATAGTGGATCTTATGGACACTTACCGATGCACCGCGCCATAGTGCAGCAATCATTCTGTGCTGCAAAAGCACTCATTCGGAAGGAAGGAATTATGAAAACTTCGCTTTCCACTTACCTAAAAATTAGCACCTTTACAATAAAATAACATACTGGCAATCCAATGTTCTGCCAAGCACTTCCTTTTTACAATAAAATTTTCATTAATCAATAGGTTAATATATTTATAACAGAGCTATAGTCATGCGCCTGGCAATGAGAATTTCATTATAGAGATAGCCGAGATTAACGAGTGGGTACAAACACCTCATGTACTTGGCTGAACGATGCCCCAGGCGTCAAACCGCCGCTGATGACATGCAACCGGCCATTGACTACAGCCGCGCCTAAACCATGACGGGCTGTCGGCATGGGTGGCAATACAACCCAACGATCCTCGTCCGGCAAGTACATTTCATGCGTATTGAACGTGCCTTCACCGGATTCACCTCCCACCACGTAAATGCGCCCGTCGATCACGCCAGCAGCAATGCCACTTCGTGCGGTCGGTAACTTGGCGCGCGCCTGCCATTGATTCGTGGCTAAATCATAGGCTTCGACCACATCCATATTCTTACGATAATTCAGGTCCGGACGCCCGCCAATGGCATAAATCTTATCGCCTGCAGTCACAATCGCCAAATGATCGCGTGCTGTCGGCATCGCTGCGGCAGAAGTCCAAATGTTGGTTCGCGGATCGAACACTTCTACAGCCGCGGAGTTGTTGTCGCCGTCGTACCCGCCAATGGCATAAAGGCGACCTTGATGTACCGCCACACCTAATGCGCCACGCGCAGTAGGCATAGGTTTCAGTTCGCGCCAAGTTTGATTAACCGGATTAAATTGATAGAGAGTGGCAACTGCGCGCCACACCGATAAACCGCCTTTAGTAAAGCCGCCAACCACATATAGATGCCCATTTAGAGCGGCAATTCCGGCATGATGTCGGCCCTCCGGTAGCGGCGTTGTTTCAGCCCAGGTATCGGCAGCGGGATCATAGACTTCCACCATGCGACTGATGGCAAAATCCAGCACATTGCCCAGGCTCGGCTGACTGAATCCCCCCACTGCATAAATTTTCCCGTTCAATGCAGCGGCTGCAATTTCAGTGCGTTTATCCAATGTGGGTGCTGCATTATGCCAAACTCCAGGACTAACGGATTCCGCATGTGCCAGTATAGTGTTGCAAAGAACCAATAAGGCAATCAGAAATTTTAATTTTGACATGGCATGCTTCCTTATGATTGGCTGAATGATAACCGCAAGGATCAGGTTCTACCTTACACAACCTTTTCCAGATAATCAATTGTCAGGTTAGAAGCTTTCGGTATGCCCAAATGAGACGGATAAGCCTCTACTTGACCAGTCAAACGGTAGCCTCTACGTTGGTAAAATGCGATCAATTCCGGACGCTGTGACACTACGAACATGCTAAATTTGCGCACTTGCATTATGTTATAAGCAAAGGCTTCCGCATATTCAAGCATATATTTGCCAAATCCCTGTTGCTGCAAGCTGGGATGAACTGAGAAAAAACCGATGTACGCATGCTCTTTTTCTTTTGCCACATAAATACATGACACCAGCATGAATGATTGATAAGCAACAAAGAAAAAGGCATCAGAGTGCCTCATGGCAGTTTCTATTTCCAGCCGATCAGTTCTATCTCCCTGAATAATCGCAGCTTCTGTGGTCCATCCGACTTTTCCGCGATAGGTCTGATTGATGAGATCGCTAATAGCTTGCGCCTGGTGATAACTGGCCTTTTCAAGACGAAAAGTAGAAAAATTCATTCGGCCGTACTCAATGCTCTGAAATATAGCGCTAGAGAAGTCTAGCCAATACCCAAGACGGGGCTTTTGGTTAATGCGACCAGGGCAATATACGCAAACACGCAGAGCGCAGCTATCCACGAAGTAATCCTGGCTTTGCGGGTTTTGCCAAAACGCATCGCTACCATGCCCAAGCCGATATACACCAGCAAACCGGATATCTTTGCAGCCAGCCAAGCATGTTCGAGCGGATTTTGCTGGATTGCGATCGCCAACAGAATGGCACTGATAAGTAATAGCGTATCATTGATATGCGGCAGAATCCTGACCCAACGCTGGTGCAGGTTTTGGGAACCCTGAATCAACCAGATACCGCGCAAGAAGAATAATGAGAAACTTAAAATCACACTGCCGACATGAATCATTTTTAATAACGCATAATCCATTATCGATTCCCAGGGATTAACCATCCATGGCTACCGGTCACGGCACCGGCTATGGTGATCAAGCTGAGTATCAATAAGATCATATGCTTACGCTGAATGCTGACAAACATTTCAGGAGAGATATTTTTCTGCACGGATACTGCAGCTTGGCGACGGGAACGTGGCTCCATAACAAACAACATGACGCTAAACAACAGCCAGATTAACACCATGGTATGCATCCACCAATATTGCCATTGTACAAAGCGTTGCCACACATCCAACGCATATACCATGTAAAAACCAGTTAAGCCAACGATCAATGTAGAAATCCGTGCTTGCGCGGCAAAACGCTGCCGGAAACGAGCAAAAATTTCCATCGCTTCCGTTGCCGACGGCAAGCGCGCGAGCATCGGCAACAGCACTAGCGTTACCATCGCCACGCCACCAATCCACAAAACCACACCCAGAACATGCAATACCCGGGCAAGTATCAATTCATCCATAATGATTATTATCGTTCACAAACACTACTATAGAGAATGAAATGAATCTGCCGCTCACTCATTTTCCGAAACCCATACCTCAGCTTCTTCATAATTATGAAACACTGCTACGTTGGCACTCACAAATAAATTAAAAACCCAGGTACCCCAAGTTTGCCATTCGTCATCCGTGACAACCGCCACCCGGTTAAACTCGCTGCCATGATCGCGCATGAACTTGATTTCTTCCCAAGCGACATCAACGGTGTAATCGAGCATGTCACGCCAATCAAATAAAAGATTTACCTTGCCATCAAAATGTGACTTGTAGAGTACCTGTTGCTCAAACTCGTGGTAATCGGTCAAAGTGAACTCCCCAATGACCGCAACAATTACCAGATTGTCCTTTTTCTGAATAGTAATCATAATTCCATCCCAAATGATAACGAGCTCATCATAGGCAATTAAACGGATTGGTGCAAATTTTGCCTGCTGACAAGTCACTATAAAGTCATTTTGAGGTAACAGTCGGCGTCAATTTAAAACCTAAGATACCGCTGAATAATCCCCCTGCAACAATCAACCCCATGCCCAGCCAGGCAATTGGCGATAGAATTTCATTCCAGTACCAAACTCCCCAAAGGCTGGAAAACAACACTGTACTATAACCCAACGATGATACCACCAGGGTAACACCTTGATGATAAGCACGCGTCATCGCTAATTGCGCCAGGGTTGCGACCAGGCCGATTCCGAGTAACAGCAGCAATCCTTGGCCGGTGATAGGGCTAAATGAAGTAAATAGCAGCCACACACCAGTTAATATGGTGCTAATCAAGGTAAAATAAAATACTACATGCCATTCCGTTTCACCCAGATTACCTAACTGCTTGACATTGATATATGCAATTGCCGCAAAAAAGCCTGATGCAATTCCCATCACACCTGAGAACCACTGATCGTCAGGTACGGTGGGGCGCAACAACAGCATTACTCCCATAAAACCCAGCATCACGGTCACGACCAGCGGCCAGTGAATGTGTTCCTTCAGAATCAAGGTAGAAAATAAAGCAGCAAAAAGGGGCCAGGTATAATTCAGCGAAACGGCAGTGGCTAACGGCAACTGCGTTAAGCAATAAAAGAACATCAATAGGCTGACCAGACCCGTTACTCCGCGCCAACAGTGAATCCGCCAATGTGGCGTGCGTATCGACAAGCGATAAAAACGAAGGATCAGGTAGGTTATCCAGACACCAAATAACGATCGATAAAATACCAGTTCGGTACTGGAAAAATAAGCAGCGCCGAGTTTAACCAACACACCCATAAAAGCAAACATAAATGCAGCAACCAACATCCACATTGAGCGCATTAATCCGACTTCCTTAAATATTGTTAATTACAAATGAACGATCACATCAAAGGTGGGGTTCGATCTCACGTCGCAGGAATTGATGAAAATGTTCCATTCCGGCTTCCATTGGCATTTGATAGGGCCCGCTTTCGCTAAGATTCTGAGCATATAATGCACGCCGACCTGCGGTTATAGATCGACAGATTTCTTCATCCTCGCGTGCGGTTTCTCTATAGGCCGCTTGTTCAGCCTCCACAAAATCGCGTTCGAATAGGGCAATTTCTTCCGGATAATAGAACTCAACGACATTCATGCAACTTTCAATCCCGGTTGGCAATATCGTACTAATGACCAGTGTATAGGGGTACCACTCAAGCATGATATTGGGAAAATATAACAGCCATATGGCGCCATGTGACGGCATCTTTCCTTCAGTTTGCTGCAGCACTTGCTCATGCCATGTGGCATATACGGGACTGCCTGGTTTTTGCAGACGTGCGCTATTAATGGCTACGGTTTGTGCACTGTACCAATTATCAAACTCCCAATTGAGTTTCTCGGTATTGACGAAATGACCCAGACCCGGATGAAACGAATCAACGTGGTAATCTTCCAAATAAACTTCTATAAAGGTCTTCCAGTTACAATCATAATGTTCGACCTGTACGCGATCCATCAAGTAACCGGAAAAGTCAAAACCCCGAAGAACATCGGTACTTAGATTTGTCAAATCTTGAGACACATTGCGCTTACCGGAAAATAGCAAGCCATTCCAGTTTTGCAGCGATGTTTTTGCAAGATTGAGACAAGGATTCTGATCAAAATGCGGTGCACCCAACAGTTTTCCATCCAGCGCATACGTCCAGCGATGAATAGGGCACACAATGCTTTTGGTATTGCTTCTACCATTCAATAACAGGGCTTGCCGATGCCGGCAAACATTGGAAAGCAATTCAATCCCTTGTTCATTGCGCACCAACACTCTAGCTTTCTCCATTCGTTCCGGCACATAATAATCCCCTATATTTGGCACCATTACTTCATGACCCACGTATCCCGGCCCTTGATCAAAAAGGATAAGTTTCTCAATTTCAAGAATTTTTGGATCCAGGTACCAGTCAATGGGGAGTTGCGCCGACATTTCAGTCAGTTGTGAGACCTCAGCCATATTTGACATATTAATACCCTATATTCTCCCTAGTAAAAAATTAGCGGCGAAAATACACGAAAAGACAAAAATTTGAAACCCGATTATGCAAGTAAGAAACGAAAAAACGATTGCTTGGCTATAATAGCAATCTTAATAGTAGAATATCAGCATCCGCTTTTTGCTGTGACAATCACAAAGTGTAAATTGTACAAGATTGAATTTTTTAATTAATCAAAAAGAGAGCCTCTTAATGAAATCCACACACCTGTTTAAAAAGAATTCATGGATAATTTTATTGTCCACAGTGTTTATTGCTGGGCTTGCCGCTTGTGACAGCAGTAATGAGAACACTGCCACAACATCTGCATCGTCATCCTCTGCATCCACTACCAAAAGAAATATGCCCACGGGCTCAGCAGTCGGTATATTAGTTGATTCTCCCGTCTCCGGAGTTACCTACAACGCTTCTTCAGGAAAATCGGGCACAACTGATGAGAAAGGTAACTTTAACTTCAACCATGGCGACAAAATCGAATTCAAATTGGGCGGTTTGACACTGGGAAATATTCAGGGTTCACAAATTGTAACGCCGATTGAACTGGCAGGAGAAAGCAACAACAAATTACAAAATTTATTAATCTTATTGCAATCACTTGATTCCGATAGCGATTTATCCAATGGCATTTCCATTTCACGCGAGACAGCCGCCGCTGTGAATGGATCCATAAATCTCGACAGCAATCCGCAAACATTTGCTGAAACAGCTAATTTAAAAAGTATCATGGAAGCTGGAAATATCGAAGGGGAAGCCAGAACTCCCGAGGAGGCTCGCGATCACTTCATGTCGCAGGGTGTCGCACTGCTCAGCGCACAAATCTGGGTAAGCTATACCAATCAAACTGCCAGCGTACTGCGAGTCGCTGCTGATAATAGCGGGGAATATTTGCACGCCGAAGCCAGACCGGATGATTCCTGTGATGAAAATCGCGTCTGCGGTGGACGCACCATATTTCAGGCAGGTGTCGAAGCAGGTATTGCCAATGCAATTGATTTTGACAATCGTGGATTCAAGCTGGTTGGAAAACCCACTATCGATACCAACATCAAAGCCGGTTTATCTGATCCGGGCCCAACTCGCAGGGTACGTACCGACGGTTTTGAATTGATTTATTCGGACATCGTGACAGTACAAAGAGAACGGGAAAAAACCAGTGTATTTGGCGAACTCTTCCATATTGCCAAACCAATCGAACTCAGCAACGAAAATGAAGTTGCAGAAAAAGAAGTTAAGGAGATACGCTTCGCAAAAATTGATAACGATGCAACCGGAATTATCGGAGCCTGGGCTTACGATGAGAATGCCATCAAAACCCAAACGCTGGTATTTTTTCCAAACGGTAAATTCCTGATGCTCGACCCCACCGGCGAAGCACAGCGTGAAGATCAAGCGAAATGCGGAAAACCGGGTATCGAATTTGCATCCTATGCTTATGACAAGGGAAACAACAAACTCAGCTTGTCAGGTTATACTTATAATACAAATGGTTGTGTTGGATTTTCCGATGTGGAAGGCAGCACAAACTTCGCGATCAGTTCCGATGGAACAACGGCAAAATTAGAAAAATCCGGCGAAGCACCCATTACACTGTATCGCGTTTCAAAATAATTTTTTACTTCATTCGAGGCAGTTACGCACCGGAATTGATTCAGAATCCGGTGCGTAATGTCTTTCAGTCGCGATAATTCCGGCCTTATGGTCATTATTCGGGTCGCCCTTAGCGTTCCTGTCGACACTCTGTTTGATTATCAAGCCGAAGATGCCAGCTCGCACGATATTGGTCGGCGTGTCTGTGTACCCTTTGGTAAAAAAAAGCTCACAGGCATTATTATGGCAATCGGGAAGGAAACTCAGGTTCCGATCGAGAAGCTTAAATCCGTTTATTGCATTTTCCGGGAAATTAATTCGCTCCCACCCGCATTGGTGGATTTGTTCCAATTCTGCAGCCAATATTATCATCACCCGCTCGGCATGGTCATCATGAACAGTTTGCCCGTACTGCTGCGCAATAATAAGCCGGTTAAACTGAAAGATTCCGCACAACACCCCTTGCTTCTCACGGATTCAGGCAAGCGGATCGATATCACCACGATTCCTGCGCGCAATCGCGTGGCGCGACGCTTGCTGACGGAATTTCAAAATACAACCTTACTGACTGCTCAACAAATCAAACAAATTTCACCGCGCGCCATTAACTTACTGATTGAATGGAAGCGACTCGGTTGGGTCGTCGAAAAACCGACAATCGAGACATCCTCATCCAAAGCTACGCACATTCCCACCCTGACAGCTGACCAGGCCAAAGCTGTAACAATCGTGACGGCTGGACTGAAACGATTCAACACCTGGTTGCTGCATGGAATAACCGGCAGCGGCAAGACCGAGATATATTTGCGTCTTATCGAATCGGCTTTGTCACATGGTAAACAGGCACTGGTACTGATTCCAGAAATCAATTTAACCCCTCAGCTGGAAGCTGTTTTTCGTGCACGCTTTCATACCGCTTCATTAATCAATCTGCACAGCGGACTCAACGATACGCAACGGTTAACCGGCTGGCTGCAAGCCCAGCGCGGTGAAGCCAAAATTATTCTAGGCACGCGCCTGGCAATTTTCACACCATTGTCCAACCTGGGTCTGATCATCGTCGATGAAGAACACGACAGTTCATTCAAACAACAAGACGGATTACGCTATTCTGCACGTGACTTGGCGATCTTTCGCGCACGGGAAATAAATATTCCCGTAGTGTTGGGCTCCGCTACACCATCCCTGGAAAGTTATTTCAATGCCATCAATGGCCGCTACCAATATATTCACTTGACTTCTCGCGCAATACAAAATGCCAGGCTGCCTTCGATTCAGTATATTGATACACGTATTCATAAGTCACAGGATGGATTGTCCCAACCATTACTCAAGGCGTTGGAAAAATGCTTGGCAAACAAACACCAAAGCCTGATTTTTATCAACCGGCGCGGCTATGCACCAGTACTGCTATGTAAATCCTGCACCTGGTGCGCACTCTGCCAACGCTGCTCCACTCGCCTTGTGGTGCATTTGCGCGATAAAAAATTATGCTGCCACCATTGCGGTCATGAAGAAAATTTCCCGCGTGCTTGTCCGCAATGCGGCAATCAGGATATCGCACCGTTTGGTCAAGGCACGCAACGTGTGGAAGAAACGCTGCGTGCACATTTTCCAGTAGCGCGAATTTTGCGCATCGACCGCGACAGCACACGACGCAAGAATGCCTGGAAAGAAATTTTGCATGCCATTCATACCCAGCAAGTAGATATTCTGATTGGTACTCAACTGTTAGCTAAGGGACATGATTTCCCTAATTTGTCCCTGGTTGGCATTTTGAATGCCGACACCTCGCTCTACAGTACGGACTTTCGTGCCAGTGAACGTCTATTTGCACAACTCATGCAAGTTTCGGGTCGTGCAGGCCGCGCCAATGTTGCTGGGCATGTGTTAATTCAAACTGAATTTCCCGATCATCCTCTATATCATGCGTTGCAGCAACACGATTATGAAACCCTGGCGCAGACTTTGCTAACAGAAAGAAAAATAGCCGGATTTCCACCTTATGTACATCAAGCACTTTTGCGTGCCGAAGCCCATAGCATTAAAATTGTGCTTAATTTTCTAAAACAAGCTGCGCACTTGGCCAAGCCAACTCAAGCGATAGAACTGTATGATCCAGTGCCTGCTCAACTGTTGCGTTTAAAAGGAATGGAACGCGCATATTTACTCGTACAATCGACTTCACGCAAACAATTACAGACATTTCTCGCTGAATGGTATATGCAAATAAATACATTATCTACTCGCAAAGTGCGCTGGGTGCTGGATGTCGATCCAATTGAATTTTGATTTATAACAAATTTATCTTTAGTAAGTCCGGATGAAATATTCCGACACTCATACGCTCCGACTCTGGCAATATGTTAATAACAGAAAATCAGACAGCACTTAATGCCACTTAGAAATGGCAACTGTCATTGGGCAACTGTCATTGTGCAGCTCCATAAAATGACGACTTGCGAAGCTGAATGGTATTTCAGTAAACTTCACATTGCATTCGAGAAATTTGGCTGGCACTGAAAAAATAATCTCACGAACCTGCGGATACACTATGAAGGCCCGGCAAATATTATTTATCTCTATTAATCCAGAATCTGTACTTTTATCCGCCTCAATTAAGTATGGCATACTGACTCCGATTTGGTTGCAGGAGTATTCTGCACAATTTTAATCAGCAAAAGCCATAGACCGATAACCCTATCGAGGAGGATAGATTGCTTTTTACACGTGATGATCACAAGATTAGTATTATTGGCGGCCTACTCCTGCTGGGATTAACATTATCAACCGGGATCGCTGTTTACAGCGCAATGCGGCAACAGATTGAATCCGTACTGGGCATAGGCTTACGTGTTGCGTTGCAAGGCAAGGCGCTTCTGGTAGAAAATCAAATTCAAAAAAGCATGGGGGATACACGCGCTTTAGCTCTCCGTCCATTCTTGATCCAATCCATACAGGATCTCAATACACAACCAGAAAATAAAAGTGCATCACGCGATCTTGAGCGAAATGTCAATTCACTCCTAGAGGTAGGTTTTTCTGCCGTAGTTATTTATGATGCAAAGGGCAATAAGCTATCCCAAATTGGCCATTTTTCTGAAAATATAACTCAATCAATACCTTTGCCGGAATATCATGACACATTCCTCATATGGGATAAGCAATTTATTTTGCGCACTCAGGTCGATATTGCAGATCCAGAAAAACGCCATATTGGCAGAATTGTGACAGAAACCAAACTACCACAAGTAACTCGCAGATTCAGTGAGATCAGATCCATTGGCAAAACCGGAGAATTCATATTGTGCGCCCCTCCGGCTATCGATACACAAGCAATGGCTTGTTTGATCAGTCAAATTGACGGTGTAAAATTTACCCATCTGCGATATGCAAGAGAAGGAGGAATATTGCCAATAAGTCTTGCGCTCAATGGCACAAGCGGTGTCATTGCGGTAAAGGATTATCGTCAAATACCGGTAATTGAAGCATATGCGCCGCTTCATGGTATTGGTTTAGGGATGGTTCTGAAGTTGGATCAGGAGGAATTATTCAATCCGGTTAATGATCAATTAATAATCATCGTACTTTATCTCGCTGGATTGATTATTGCTGAAATATTGTTATTAAATTGGTTTGTCCGCAAGCTAATCAAATCCGAAAGAGAGTCACGCGATGCCAAAGAAACCGCAGAACAGATTTCCATCGAACTAAGCCATAAGGAAATTGAGTTACGCGAACGCCTGAAAGAAATCACCTGCCTGTACGAAATTCGCCGCAGCATTGGGTCGGATTTATCCGTCGACAAAGCTTGTCAACAGATCATTGCACATCTGATACCCGCCATGCAATATCCGGAACATGCTTCGGTAATCATAGAACTCGATGGAGAGCGCATTTCTTCTACGTCTTCATCTCAAGACATGACGCACGGATTAAGCTCCAGAATCAGCGTCAATGGCAGGATACGCGGCCAATTAAGCGTTTTTTATCCTCAAGATAAGCCTTTTCTGGTTCTGGAAGAGCAAAAGCTTATCGATGCGATTACCAGTGACCTGGCGCGATGGTTGGAACGTAAGCAAGTCGATGAGTTATTACATGAGCGCCTAAAAGAGATTACATGCCTGTATGAAATTCGCCGCGGCATTGGCATGGAATCATCGATAGACAACGTTTGTCAGAATATTTTTGAACATCTGCTACCGGCTATGCAATTTCCCGAAATTGCAAGTGCAGTAATCGAACTCAACGGTTGGAGATTTACCGTCGGTAAATTTGACCCGGAAGCCGGACATCGATTACAGTCAAAAGCCAAAATCACTCACCGAAAAACTAGTTATTGGCGCACAGAACGAGATCCTGCGTGTACTTGCTGTTCCATGATTCGTGTTAATGGCAAAGTGTGCGGTCAAATACGAGTTTATTACCCGGCAGATCACCCTCATATGGTGGTGGAAGAGCAGAAACTCGTTAACGCGATCGCCAGCGACTTGGAAAGCTGGCTGGAGCGCAAACGATTGGAACAAGCGCTGGTATTCGTAGCTGAAGAACAGGCACATACCATCGGACAGGAGTTGCACGATAATCTAGGACAACAAATAGCCGCTATCGGCTATCAAGCCAGAGCACTGGAGAAGCAAATCATTGCCGCAGGAAACATCAGCATGGCGACAGTTGCCGCCTCAATTGCATCACAAGCGCAAATCTCAGTAATACACATCAAGCAACTGGCGCAAGGGCTGCTTCCGTTTGAAATTGAAGCCAATGGCGTGATTGCCGCATTACAAGCGCTAGCAAATAGAGTAGCAACGACTTACAGCATATCTTGTGTGTTTTCATCAAAAAACAACATTACTATTCATGATGATACTTTAGCACTTAATCTGTATCGAATTGCCCAGGAAGCCGCCAACAATGCAATTCGCCATGGTAAAGCACAACACATCACTATATCTTTATCTTCAAATGAAGAATTATTGTGTTTATCAATTTCCGATGATGGTAGCGGATTTATTGAAACAAGTGAAACCTCGCAAACATCCTCTGGAATGGGTATAAAAATAATGCAATATCGTGCCAAACAATTGGGTGCAAAATTGGATTTTCTCCAGCGCCCCGAAGGTGGCACGGAAGTACGTTTAGAAATGCGGATGGCCTGAAATGTCTACAAATAAAATAAAAGTAATGTTAGTGGATGACCATGCCATGTTGAGGCACGGCATGGCGATGATGATCAACATGGAATCCGATATGGAAGTAATTGCCGAAGCCGGTGATGGCAACGAGGCATTGGCAATACTGAAGAAAAATGAACCTGTTGATATTGTTTTATTGGATGTCACACTTAAAACCGTATCCGGTTTCGAAGTGATTAAAAGTATGCATGCACTGATACCTACTCTTCCGGTCTTATTTGTTTCCATGCATGATGAATCAGTGTATGCAGAGCGCGCTTTACGTGCCGGTGCGCGGGGCTATGTAATGAAACAAGAACCGGGCGAAATATTGCTGGCGGCGATTCATGAAGTACTCAAGGGTAACGTTTATTTAAGTAAGCAAATGCACGAGAAGTTATTGAAACGTATTGCATCGGGTCACTCCGAACCCGAACAGCTCATTAACACGCTTACCCCGAGCGAATTTGAAGTACTCCACCTGATCGGACAGGGGCATAGCAGTCAAGAAATTGCAAAATTGCTGTGCCGCAGCATCAAAACAATTGAAACGCATCGTTTCAATATCCGGGTCAAACTGCATTTAAAAGATGGTGCTGACTTAATCCGCTACGCCACACGTTGGATTTCTGAGGAACCCTGAACACACACTGCTCGATTTGATCTAGGGGTTTCCCTTACCTCAAAACAATGGATTCCCCAATATCATTTCAGTATTGATTCTCGTAGGATACGCACATGTGTCAATCCATTTGGGAGTTTTAATATTATGAATAATATCAAATTTGGAAAATATCTTGCAGTTTTACCGATGCTTTCTATATTAGTTGCCTGTGCGCAGTTGAGCCCAATGGAAGCACAAAGTGTAGACAGCAGAAAAAATGTGTCGGAAGCCAAAACAGTCAATGATCACGAAAATCTGATTAATTACTACGATAAGCTGGCCAATGAAATGACCGTAAAAGCTGAAGAAAAAAGAAAGTTACTGGAAGAATATGAAAATCATAGTCAACACTATGGCAGGCGTGGGCAGGATTATAGGTCACACACACTGGCAAATATCCGTTACTATGAGCAGGAAGCATCAGAAGCCATTAATCATGCAGGTTATCATCGCAAGATCGTTGCAGAACTTCAAAGAAATGAATATGCAAAGTCTGTTGACAGACCGGAACAAGCAGGTAATCTTAAAATTAAAGCCAGACTCAATGAACCTGAGAACTTGAAAAAGAATTAAAATATCGTTTTGATATTGGGCGAATACTTTTATAATTAGACCTATGAACTAATATCGCCTTTAAGAATGCCAAAGGCACGGGGAATGTTACGGTACATTCCCCGTGCCTTTGGCAATTTATATTTGTATGTATGAATGAATCGTGCCATCACTCTAAAAATAACTTCCTAAAAAGGTTATTACTTGTTTTTACTTTAGGAAGTACGTTTCTTTTCTTTTCATATACCCCTACTCCTTACGCCAATAATTTAAAAAAACATTTTAAAGATAGCCGTATAGAACTCGGTGGTTGGATTCACGGCGGCGCGACTTTAAACCCGAGTCAATCGGGCGGTTATAATGGCCCTGTTGCTTTTGCTGATCAAGCCAATCGATTTCAATTAAATCAATTCAATTTGTTTCTGCAACGTCCGGTAATATCCGAAACCAGAAAATGGGATATTGGCGGACGTTTTGACTTTTTATTTGGAACCGATGCGATCTTCACACAAGCCTTTGGTGTACCAACTTTCGATGTGAATTCCGGAGAGCCTCTCAATCGCAATAACTGGGATCTCAATCTATGCTGCTCTTCAACGCGCACTTATGGCATCGCACTTCCCCAAGCTTACTTGGAAGTACATGTACCCATAGGAAAAAACGGAATCAATCTAAAAGCAGGGCATTTTTACTCACCGACCGGTTTTGAAACCATCCCAGCACCGGATAATTTTTTCTATACCCGTGCCTACTCCTTCAATGCCGGAGAGCCCTTCACTCATACCGGTCTCCAAGCCAACTATATCGTCAACAGCAATTGGTCCATTTCAGGAAGTGCCGTTACCGGCAGTGCAACAGGTGGTTGGGATAGCGGGTGGGATAAACAATTAGGTAATTGGGGAGGTATTGCGGGTATTACCTGGACTAGCGATAATCAAGCCACCTCGCTCAATGTTACCGGCACTTATGGCAAAATTTCAACCCGCAGTGACGAGTCATGGGGAATGTACAATATAGTATTTCAACACAAAATAAATCCCAAAACGCTGCTGGTACTGCATCATGTTCATGGTTACGCCGGTGGCGTTTTATTAAATAATTTGAAATACACGAATGTAGTGAAAAATGCTGAATGGATTGGTTTTGTAACACACCTATACCATGATCTTACTGAGAATTTATCGATTGGTGTACGTGGAGAATGGTTCCGTGACCGGGATGGATTCCGCAATCCCTCTCCTTTCCGAGTTGCTGCGGCAACCAATATCGTAAACGGCGTGGCTAGCAGTTATGCGGGGAATATCAGCAGTGTCACTATTACCCCGGCCGATTATTATGCTGCAACCATCGGTTTAAACTGGAAAGCCGCAAAAACATTGAAACTTCGATCGGAGGCGTTAAAGAAGCTCAATATTCGTCCCAATATTCGCTATGACAGGGTCGATGCTTTGCATACAACCGCTTATCGACCCTTTGCCGGCAATAAAGATCAAATTCTGTTCTCACTCGATTTCGTAATCCCATTTTAGGGACACACATCATAAAAAGGATAAAATGCAAATATCATCGGAAAAAACAATTATTCCAGATCATCCAGCGCAAGCTTTGGGCCCGACCTGACCTTGGCTTTATTAATTGAATCATCGCGTTGTTTCGTCGCCATTCTTTTATGAAATTCGGCAAATCTCAGACTCTCTTGCAATGTCTTTTCATGAGCGCGAATATTCGCGGAAGTATGTGACTGCAAATCCAGGCCTCTTCTTCCATAATAGTATGGACGCGCTTCGTATGCCGCCAGGATCCTTTTATTTTTCTGCAGATTTGATCTCGCTTCTTCAGCTACTGTTTCATAATAATGAACCAAAGCTTCGTGATCATTATTTGCAATACCTTTTGGCGCAATCAGTGACGCATTCATTTGAGCACACGCGCTCAGAATAATCAGCGTTAATATTCCTACTGATAATTTTAATGTTTTCATAATGAATACCTCCTCTAACTTATGGCACCATCTTAGTTTGATCAGCACTCCGTGTATATTGGGAAAACCCTTGTTTTTCATTAATGGAAACCATTAACCTTAGTGAAAACAATACCTTTCCAGAGCTCACGGCAAATTCAATCTCACCGCTAATAAGCTAATTTAAAAGATATCTTGAAATGAAACATGGCTTGAAATACTCAGGATGGCTGATATGTGCCCTGACAAGCGGCATTCTTTTTTGCTCAATATATTCTGATAATCTTTGCGCCAACAGTTTCAAAAAGTATCTTACCCAGCGCAAATTGGAATTCGGCGGCTGGATCCATGGCGGCGCAACACTCAATCCCAGTCAATCCGGGGGATTTAATGGCCCGGTTATTTTTGCCGACCAGGCCAATCGGTTCCAATTGAATCAATTTAATCTGTTTATGCGGCGCTCGGTTGTTTCCGAAGGAAAAACATGGGATTTTGGCGGGCGTTTCGATTTCATGTTTGGAACCGATGCCATTTTCACTCAGGCATTTGGCGTACCAGCCTTCGATGTCAATGACGGAACACCACTCAAAAGAAATGAGTGGGATCTCAATCTATGCTGCAATTCTACGCGTACCTACGGCATCGCTCTGCCGCAAACCTATCTGGAAGCCTATGTCCCTGCCGGTAATGGGTTGAACATAAAATTAGGCCACTTCTATACGCCGACCGGCTTCGAAACTGTTCCAGCACCTGACAATTTTTTCTATACACGAGCATATACGTTGAACGTCGGCGAACCTTTCACGCATACGGGGATGCTCGCCACGTATTATGTCAATCCAAACTGGCAAATTATGGGGGGCCCACTGACAGGCAGCGCAACAGGTGGGTGGGATGCAGGCTGGAATAGGCATCTCAGTAATTGGAGCGGATTGGGAGGATTCACCTGGACCAGCGATAATCAAACCACTTCATTTCATCTTTCCGGAACCTATGGCGAAACTTCCGCGCGCAGCAGTGAGATTTGGGGGTTCTACAATATCGTGTTCAAGCACAGAATCACTCCCAAAACCTTGCTGGTTTTACACCAGGTTTATGGCCATGCCGGAGGCGTATTGCTGAATAATCTGAAATATACCAATGTAATCAAGGATGCCGAATGGTTTAGCGCGCTCATACATTTATATTATGATTTGACCGATAATGTATCCATTGGCGCCCGGGGTGAATGGTATCGTGACGAAGACGGTTTTCGTAACCCCTCCCCATTCCGTATCGCCGCTGCCACCAATGTCGTGAATGGCATCCCCGTCAGTTATGCCGGAAATCTCAATACCGTCACCATTACCCCGGCCGACTATTATTCCATGACAGTTGGTTTAAATTGGAAAGCCGCCAAAACGCTTAAGCTGACCTGGAATGCGCTGAAAAAACTCACTATCCGCCCGAACATTCGTTATGACAGGGTCGATGCGTATAAAACCAACGCATACCGACCGTTTGACGGCAACAAGGACCAAATCCTGTTCTCACTCGATTTTTTGCTGCCTTTTTAGGCATTGAGGATAATTGGATACTACTAAATAGGATTATTGACTCGGGGGGCGGATATAAAGTAACCTGATCTTTTAAAAAGAACACAGCATGGGGAGTAACCTCATGATACTTCCGCAGAGAGATAAAGAACCGGATTTAGCGTTTGCCGGACTGGCTATACTTATTCTATTTGGATTCTTGATCTGGCATGACAATCCTATCAAGAGTTCCCGCCCCGCTGACCCTGTCTCAAAAGAACTTTTAGAGCTAAACATAATAGACCATGCCTACAAGAGCTGGCTGTGGGAAGATCCTTTTGGAAAAACTTTCAAACCGAGCGAGGACAGAAACCAGAGAAATCCTTATGATCAAGATTGCAAGCAACTAAGAAAAAAGATAGAAAGCCAGAAAAAAAATAAAGGTAAGCCTGTTGAGATATTGGCTGCCTTATTGGAGACTAGCCCTAATACCACTGATAATAAAGAAACTCGCCTCCGGCATCGTTATGCAAAAATTGCAGGACTCATCGAAGCTGGCTATAGCCCATCAGAAGGAACTCATCAATTGCATTATTGCAGGATTGATGATCCGAAGACCCAGGGCGCTCAGGATAAAAAATATAATATAAGCTGGGAATATTTTAATTTCACGCAAAACCCGAATGAGGAAAATGAGAAACCCGATGTCATTTTATTATGGTTAGATAATAATGTTTTCAATGGTAAAACTCTCCTTACCCCAAAAAATGAAGCTAATGATTCCCCTGATAATGCTCACGAATTTCTAATATCTCTAATTCATGAGAATGAAGATTTCGCCCATATTAAGAATAATTTATATCTTTTTGATTGGAGTTACTCAGAGTATTGCTGGAACGACCCAGGTAGTAATCAAGAATGCAATGAATCGGATAAAAACGTCATTGATGCAACGTCAGATAGTTATCCGGAAAAAATTGTACGACCTTTAAAATTTCTTCCACAGCATTCAGAACATTCAAAAGAATTAGTTGAAAAACTAACCGAGGAACTCGTTAGGTATCGAAGAATTAAAGATTTATCTGAGATAGCTATTATTGTTGAACAGGATACGCAATATATACGCGAATTGTCAGAGACATTTTCAAATAAATTCCAATGCAAAATATTAAATAGTCAAAGCTCAGTTGATGAATGTCATAAGAGCGATCATGCATTAAATTCAGTTAAAAGATTTTCTTATTATAAAGGGTTGGATGCCTATCAGTATCGATTAGAAAAAGAAGAAAATCGCAAGCCCAAAAAATGGAATGAAGATGGATATTTATCATCTGTGGATATTCGTAACCCATCCTTCGGTCCGGCACAATTTGATTATCTGCAGCGTATAGCAGCGCAAATTAATAATAGCCATAAAACCATCGATATTGAAAAACGTGTTGGTGGAATAAAAGCGGTAGTTATTTTTGGCAGCGATTATTATGACAAGCTGCTCATTCTTCAGGCACTGAGGTCAGAGATGCCAAATATTCTAATTTTAACTACTGATCTGGATGCAAGAATGCTACATCCGCAATATTTTCGCTGGACCAGAAATTTGATTGTTGCTTCATCTTTTGGTTTGCAGCTTCCTCAAAATAAACAAAGTTCTTTTTCTGCTTTTCGTGATAGCCAGCAAACAGAGATTTTTTATAACGTGACACAATTAATAGAGAAATCAAGCATCGCATATTCCTCACCGGTACTTTTTGAAATTGGTCGGAATAACTATGTACATTTGCCTCAATCATCTGATAAGGCTGAGAGAATTAAAGAAATTCTATCGCAGGAAATGTTTAGCCAAAATCAAAATAAGCATCAGTTTTGGTTATTGTCTGGTATAACCTTGGCTTTAATCATCTTACTTTATGGATTTCGACCTAACTCTTTTAAATTATGTAGTTATATAGCAGTTTCTGCTAGCGTAATCTTTATTATTTATTATCAAGCCATTGAGAAAAATGAAGAGCCGCTGAGTTTCACCGAAGGTATTAGTTTATGGCCTGCAGTATTTATTCAAATCATTGCGATCGCCTTAGCGCTGTATTTTTATTACAGCGCATACTTTAAATCAGAAAGCATGCTTAAAAGAAACTTTGAGTATCTACAATCTAAATTTAGTTTAAAAAGTAATTTAAACAACAAAGAACAACGTACAGACACTGAATGGTACTTCTTTATATTTATTACCGTTGTAACATTAATTTTGAGTATATGGATTTATGCGTCAAACGATTTTAAACCTGATGGTTATTTAGATTTTTGGGCTTGCGCCACTGTTCTAGCAGTGCTTATAGTCATATATATAGCGTTAGAATATAAATTCTTTAAATCCTACTTAATAGCAATCACACATTGGAATGATAAAGCTGAGTGTTATCTTAATAATCCTAAAGTTCCTAAGCTCATTAAATTAGAACAGATATGGAATGAATACAATAGACTTGGCCACTGGAAACCGTACCTTATCCGCATCACTCTGATGTGGTTAGTATTTGCATTAATTGAAACCATTCTTTTTTATTTAGTGCCTTCCTGGCCTCAGTCGGCTCGGGGCAATTTTGCTTTTTATTTAGATTGGTTTATAGGCATAGCCAGTTTCATCGTTATCATGCTTCTGACGTTTGTTGTGCTGGATACTTACAGACTTAATTACTATTTTATTAGAAAGCTGCGCATACAACATCCTCTGATCGTTGAAGATGTTTACTTAACACGGATAAAGGAACCTGATATTTGTGATAAAGCCCAAAAAGAATTAGCAAGGATGAAATATGCCAATCTCACTGCGCCTCATAAGAAACTTGAAGAAATCATCACTCTGGTAGCCGGAAGAACGCGCGTAGTGGACGGTCTGATTTATTATCCCTTGATTTGTATTATATTGATGCTATTGGCCAGAATATCTTATTTTGATAATCAGGATTTTCCTTATAGCAAAGCAATCAGCTTCGGGGTAAGCATATCCCTGCTCATTTTTACAGGTTTTATGATCCGCTCCGAAGCAGAAAAGCTCAAGTTTTCAGTTATTAGAAGTGCAGAAAATTTGAAAATAAAATTCAAGAATCAAGCAGCGGATATTGATGCAACCATTGAAAAAATAAGTAACATTAAAAGCGGCGTTTTCCAGCCCATGTTAGAACAACCTGTGATGAGAGCGCTATTACTGATTTTGGCGTTTATTGGTATTCTTGCGGGAGAATTCTTAAAGATTTTTGGTTAATAAAATACGCATAGGATCATCTTTTCATGTTGCTACTCTCTCCTTAAGCATGCGATCTCAAGTTTCTTTGGATTGAAACAGCCCTTTCAGATCGAAATGGCATTCCTCATACATCACTGTAACAGACTGTTTGAGCTTGACACCGTAGAATTCTTGTGCAGCTTTATCTTCGACCAATCATTTCAGCTTTCATGATTTCCACCCTGTCGTTCCAAATGCGCTTCCACATCCCTCTGACTAAACCCAATCGCACTGGCGACACGATCTGCGTGGCTTACTTTGGAAATGCCTTCAATCAGGCGGTGTGTCGGACCTTGCGGCATGAATTCGACTTGCAGGTAGCGGCCAATATTGTCTTTTTGCAGCAGTTCGCACAGTTCGTGATTGTGCGTGACCAGCAAAGTGCTGGCACCGAGTTTATGGAATCCTTTCAGGATATATTCCGAGATGGTCATTTTTTCTTCAAACGTCGTGCCTTCGGATAATTCATCCAGTACCACCAGACTGAGTGGAGTGGCATTAAAGAAAATCTCCTTGGTGCGCTGCAATTCATGGCCGAAGCGCCCCATTGCGGCACTGAGCTGGCCGGGGTCAGGAACCTGATAATAGAGACGTTCGGCCGGAACCAGTTGCCCTTGCATAGCGGGAATGTAGCAACCGATTTGCCCGAGTAGTTGAATTTGCACCACGGTCTTGCAATACGCTGTTTTTCCGCCGCTATTCGGGCCAGTGATGATCAACACGCGCCCTGCCCGATCGAGGTGGATATCGTTCGGCACATAATCCGGAATTGACCGTATCAGTAGCGGATTCCGGGCTTGACTTACAGTTAGGCGGTGCTGCTTCTCATCAAGAATCTGCGGCAATACTTTGTCACCGATAATCGATTGACCATAGCGGTGAAAAGACAACAATTCATCCAGCATGCCAAGTGCCTCGACCACTTTGGCTAATTCAGGGCTTTCGCGGAATTGCTTGCGCAAGGGGTAAATGATCGAATCGCGATCGGATACGCCCATCGCCAGCAACAGAATCGGAAACACCGGGACGGTGAGCGCCAAAATGCCATAACCGATGTAAGACACATTGAACTGCGGCATGAAGTTTTCAAAGAAAAACAGAATACCGTACGAAGCGGCAAAGAAAATCGCTATCGGGATGAGTTTAAATAAGGTGGGCCTGAAGCGCGAAAACAGATCGAAGGCCGATTTTTCTTTTTTGCTTTTAAACTTGCTGCCGGAAACATAAACCGGGCCTTTCATCAATGCGTAGGTGCGTGATTGGCAGAAATCACGAAAAGCATCCAACAGCGTGCGCAAATAAGCAGACTGTGGCTGTGGAACTTGTGCAGCGCCTTCAACCAAATCCACAGCAAATTCGGTGCCGTCTACGTATTGCCGATAACCATAACCACCGAATTCCAGTTTATCGGTACGGCTGCTTGGATCTTCGGTTGTGAGACCGCCAACAAATTCGCCATATAACAGATATTTCAATGATTTTTCTCCGGAAGCCGCTTTGCTCACAAATTTCGTGATTGCATCAAACAATTGCGGATCCGATTCCATCTCAAGCAATGCCATCTGTTTCTGCTGCAGTATTCCCACATTCTGATTCGGGCGGGCAATGGAACGATACAGCGTCATTCGACCGGCTTCAGTTTGGGTTTGATTGATCGTATGAAACAAGGTCTCTGCTTCAATCGCTTCAAAGGTTTTCGCATCCAGCGCTTCATAGTCGTTTTCGGCGGGACGGAGAGTCTCCATCGTTGTAGGTTGTTCGGAATCGGATAAGATAAATTTCTTGCGCCAAATATCAATCATATGGAAAGTTTGTTTAAGGTTTTTTCGGTTTTTATGGGTTGCCAGCAAGCAAGGCTGCCTGAACGTGTAAAATACGCATATTTGCAATGAAACACAACACAATGACATTTCCTGCTCACTCGCACAATGTTTCTTACGATGCGATCTGTTAACAAAGTGCTACGCCTGGTTGTTTTTATCGCCGTGGCAAGTGCTATTGCGCTTGCAAGCTGGTATTACACCCGGCCAAAACCATTGGAAGTGGATTTGGCCGTCATCACCACAGGCGATGTGGAAGCCACGATAGTCAACACGCGTGCAGGGACGGTCAAATCCTGCCAGCGATCCAATCTTGCACCCATAACCGGTGGGAAGATTGTAAAAATCCGGGTAAAAGAAGGTGATCATGTGCAAAAAGGACAGGTTTTGCTGGAGCTATGGAATCAGGATTTAAAAGCGCAGCGCGAACTGGCGCAACGTCAACTCACCATGGCGCAGGAACGGCGCCGCGAAACCTGCATCCTGGCGGAGAATGCTCAGCGTGAATCAATCCGTACGCAACAGTTGGTGGAACAAGGCTTTGTCAGTTCGCAGCGGTTCGACGATGCTCATGCCAACGCACGTTCCCGTCAGGCCAGTTGCGAAGCGGCCATTTCCGACATCAAGCGCGCCGAAGCGCAGATCCACGTATCCCAGGCCGGAATTGACCGCACCATCATCACGGCCCCGTTCTCCGGTGTAATTGGAAAAATTTCCGGTGAGCTGGGTGAATTCACTACGCCCTCACCACCTGGCATCCCTACCCCGCCGACAATTGATCTGATCGACGACAATTGCCTGTATGTCACCGCGCCAATGGATGAAGTCGATGCGCCCAAAATCAGGGTGGGACAGGAAGCACGTGTCACGCTCGATGCCATGCCTGAGAAAATATTTCCGGGAAAAATACGACGCATTGCGCCCTATGTCACTGAGATCGAGAAACAGGCACGCACCGTGGATATCGAAGTGGATTTTTTGCATATCCCTGCCGATGCTTTGCTGGTGGGTTACAGTGCCGATGTAGAGGTGATCCTTGAACGCAAGGAAAATGTAGTGCGTATTCCGACGCAGGCCATCCGGCAAAATAATAAAGTCTGGAAGGTGGATGACAATCATCGGTTAGCCGAAGCATCACTGGAAACCGGTTTGAGCAATTGGAGCTTTACCGAAGTCCGCGGCGGCTTGAAAGCAGGTGATCAAGTTCTGATGTCTTTTGATCAAGACAACATCAAAGCGGGTGTTGCCGTACAACCCAAACCGCAATAATCATGATACGCCTGACTGCCATAACGCGTACATTCCATATGGGTGATCAAATGGTTTATGCATTGAATGACATCAATCTGCAAATCGCTTCAGGAGAGTACGTTTCAATTATGGGGCCTTCCGGCTCGGGAAAATCCACATTGCTGAATATTCTTGGCTTACTCGACAAGCCTGATAGCGGATGTTATGAACTGGATGAAAAGCGCGTCACCGATTTATCAGAAACTGAACAGGCACAAATCCGCCGTGAAAAAATCGGCTTTGTTTTTCAATCGTTCCATCTGGTTCCGCGCTTGACCGCTGCAGAAAATATCGAACTGCCGTTAACGCTCAGCGGCATGCCTTCTGAGCAACGGCAAATACGTGTCAATGAGGCGCTGCAGGCCTTCGAATTGAAACAGCGCGCGCAACACCGACCGGCAGAGCTTTCTGGTGGCCAGCGCCAGCGTGTGGCGATTGCGCGTGCAACCATCATGCAACCCAGCGTTATCCTGGCGGATGAGCCTACCGGAAACCTGGACCATCAGATCGGTGCTGAAGTTATGGCACTATTGGAAAATTTGCATCATCGGGGGACCACATTGATTGTCGTCACGCACGACCGGGAATTAGGCGCACGTGCGCATCGTCAGATCGGCATGCGAGATGGAAAAATTCTAACGGATCAAGCCGATGACGCTGGTTGACACATTACAAACCTCATTTAAAACAGTGTTGAGCTATCGACTCCGCTCATTGCTGATCGTACTCGCGATGGCTTTAGGGGTAGCCGCGGTAGTGATATTGACAGCTTTGGGCGATGGCGCAAGAAATTATGTAATCAATCAGTTCTCTTCCATCGGAACCAATCTGCTGGTGGTGTTACCCGGGCGGGCGGAAACCTCGGGTTCATTCCTGGGTGCAGTATTAGGTCAAACACCACGTGACCTCACCCTAAAAGATGCGCAATTGATCGGCCGTTTGCCGCAAGTGCGGCGTTATGCACCGCTCAATGTGGGTGAAGCAGAGCTATCTGCTGCCAATCGCTTGCGCGCTGTGACCGTGCTAGGCAGTAACGCCAATCTGATACCTATCCGGCATATGAAGCTAGCACAAGGAAATTTCATGGCGCAGGGCACTGAGAGCAATGCCCAAATTGTTCTCGGTGCAAAAATAGCCAATGAATTTTTTCCTCGCACGCAAGCTGTCGGGCAGCGCATTCGATTAGGCGACAGCCGATTTCTAGTCTCCGGTGTTCTGATGTCGCAGGGTGAAACCATGGGATTCAATACCGATGAAATTGTCATTATTCCGATTGACTATGCACAAACCATGTTTAATACGACTTCACTATTCCGCATCCTGATTGAAGCCAAGAGCCATAACGAAATCGAACCCGCAAAACAAGCAGTGCTAGCAACCATGAAACAAAGTCACGATGGAGAAGAAGATATCACCGTGATTACGCAAGATGCCATTCTCTCGACCTTTGATCGCATTTTGCAAGCATTGACCATGGCGGTCGCGGGAATTGCCGCGATCAGTCTGATTGTTGCCGGTATTTTAGTGATGAATGTCATGCTGGTTGCGGTCAGCCAACGCACCGCAGAAATCGGCCTGCTGAAAGCCATCGGAGCAACCTCCGCCGATATCCGCCGCCTGTTCTTTGCCGAAGCGATTTTGTTGTCGATGGTAGGCGCTATTTTAGGGTTTCTGTTAGGCCAATTCGGCAGCTTGATGCTACGTCTGGCATTACCGCAGCTTCCCGCCTGGCCACCGGCATGGGCAACTATCGCAGGGATTATGGTCGCATTAATAACCGGAATTCTAGCCAGCATACTGCCTGCCAGTAAAGCAGCTCAACTGGATGCAGTAAATGCACTGGGAAAGAAATAACTTTAATAGCACGTTCCATTTTATTTTTTGTTCGCTGGCAAGCCATCATCCCAAGCTTGTTATCAACCACTCGCAATCCCGACATACTGGCCAGCGAAATTGGATCTGATTTAATGTGATCCAGTTGTTAATCCTTGTAAAAATCACGGTTTTTCTTTGGTTGATTTACCATTCTCATCAGAAGCATCGGTATCATGTTTTGTAACATCATCCGGTCCATAGGCCGACATTTTCGGTCTATCCATCAAATGCCCATCGGGCGTTCTTTTGGGTTCATTACAAGCAGTCAGAACCGAAACTGAAAATAGTCCGGCTAGAAACAAATATTTTGTCGTCATATTTTTGCTCTCCTATACACAAGTCGTTAGCTTAATCCAATCAAGGTACGGATATGAAATTATTATTCAATATTTGAAAATTTTTCGAGAGTAAATTTATCCATATAAAATCCTGGTATGCATGTACTTGCTTTGCTGCGATGGTTTGCAGCCTACTTTGGCTCTTGTAAACGTAAGAGCAGTGCAAGTATTTTACCAATTTCTGAAATGCAATCGATCGATGGGATACGGCTGCTATAATTCTGAATCAGGGTTAATTCAAGATGATCATAAAAATGAAAGAACAAATAAAGGAGCGCTCGGAGTTCGCACGTTGGAGTTTCAAGCACGCATGTCTGTCTGCAGCTATTGCTGCTGTCGCTGTCCTGGGATATCGTTTTGGCATAATGAACTACCAAGTGGCATTGATAATTCTTATTGGCGGAGCAGCACTTGGCATGATGGCCATACTTTCTGCCGTTGTTAGCATTCTCGCCATTATCACCTCAGTCGACACTAAAGTAACAGGTATGCTCTCAGCGCTTGCTGGACTGACACTTGGCCTTGCAGTTGCGGCACCCGTTTTTCTCACCATTCAAGCGGGATATAAAGTACCCCCTATTCATGATATCACCACTGATCTGCAAAACCCACCTGACTTTGCAGCCATACTTACTTTGCGCACAGCGGAACACAATCCGCTAGACCGGAAAACACCCGCTAATCTAACTGAACTTCAGCAAGCGGGATATCCCAATCTTGGTTCTTTGCTGATCAATAAAGATCCGAGTCAAGTTTTTACCGAGGCTGTCGCGCTCGCCAAAGCGTGTGACTGGGAAATCATAGCAGTCTCTGCCGAGGACGGTATCATCGAAGCAACCGCTACAACCCGGTTTATGGGTTTTAAGGATGATATTGTGATTCGCGTTTCCGCTAAAGCAAATAAAACGATCGTTGATATGCGCTCCGCCTCTCGTATCGGAATCAGCGATATGGGGACCAACGCTACGCGCATTAAAGCGTTCTTGCATGAACTTAACAACGTCAAGTAGCAACATAAGAAAATTATAGAGTGAAGTATTCATAATCAATGGCTCTCGTCAGTACACAACACACTCAGGCTGGTAACATTGAATGCAGATACACGATTTTCTTAATTACTACTCTTAACCTTGGGATTTTGCAGAAACCAAAACTAATGTCAGGATAAGTAGAAATCCAGGCCTCACATATTCTAAAACGATACAAATAGTTTCTCAATGGTTTGATAGCCTGTTAAAAATCAGCGTGGATGAAGTTTGATCTTGACAAGACCTGCCAAATACACCATCATCGCCCCCGCAAAATGAAATTGTAATGATTTGTAGAAAAACAATCGGCCTAGTCGATTTCAGTTTGAAAGCATCGAAACAGTAGCGAAATGCAACTTCGAATCCCGTGATTGCTTCAATCTGATATAATCCTCCGGTTGCTTAACAAACTGGAAATAATTAGATTGTACTTAAGCGCCCGTAGCTCAGTTGGATAGAGTACTTGGCTACGAACCAAGGGGTCGTGGGTTCGAATCCTGCCGGGCGCGCCAATTGATTGAATAATCTTATTACAATTCAATATACGGAATTATCTGTTTTCTAGTCATTACTCAAATGGCCAAGTAGCTCAGTCGGTAGAGCAGAGGACTGAAAATCCTTGTGTCGGTGGTTCGATTCCGCCCTTGGCCACCAAATAAATCAATAAGTTATCAAATAAAACCCTAAGTGCTTTTTGTCTCTTAGGTATCGTGTAAGGCTGGTGTAAGAAATTCCTGTGAATGACTGATCAACGAAAAGTAGTCAGTCATTAAATTTTCTTTTTTCACTACAGTTATTTTCTTATCTGCCGATAAAGCAAGAGCACAACATCACGCTTTATGAAAGATGCCAGGGGAATTCGTCAGAGTTTCTCTGGTTATCCCAAACACTGATAATTTTCTACGTTACAGATAATTCATAATAAAAAACCAGTACGCATGGCTTTGTGAATGCCAAAAGGTGCGTACTGGATGAGTCAGTTACCAATCAACATGGCCTGAATGACTGACTAACTGATAAAGCTATGAGCGAGTAATTTCAATAACGAGTCAACTACTTTGATGTTGACATGATGTGTTTGGATTAAATAAAAACCCGCCATAAAGACGGGCATTGGGTAACGCCTCTATTTCGCAGTGTAGGTGAGGTCTTGGAAAATATCTTTGATTTGAAAATTAGAAAGCGGTGTTTGCATACTATGCGCTTTTTCTACCGCTTCATTAAGCGTTGCATGCGTAGAAATGAGTTGCCCCTTTCCTCCTAAGCTACAATTTTGTCTTAAGGTCAAGATGAATCCATTAAGTCCATTTGTCATTTGCGTGCGTCCTTTTAATAAGTCAATGAATAGCTGTCCTGAGTGATCTGCTGTGTTTTGTATATCGTTTGAAGTATTAGTCCTCCTTGATTTAAAAATAATCATTTGTGGTTGATTCTATAGCGTCAATTCTTCGCTTAAAATCTTATCTAATGATGCAATCACTGCTTTTCGTTCTGGACTATCAAGTTTCATTAAGGAAAGCGGGGGCAACTCAAAATATCGATTAATTTGGAAACGTCCATATATTAATTCTTCCAAATATGACACAAATAGATTATCTTGGATTTCTATCACTTGCGCGCCAGTTACTCGAACCCCGGCATCTTTCAAGGCCATTGCAAGCCAGTCGACTCTTTCAAAATATAAATTGGGTATAGTTTCCGTTACTGTCTCTTCAAAAACCTTCAACTCTGCTTCGTTGCATATTTTTTTCCCTGTGAAACTACTTTTGTTAACTTCTGCATATTGATATTTAACTCCGGTATTACCGCCAATCCTGCCGCTCTTTGATCTGAACGGATCAATGTTTGATTCACGCCATGCAATAGCAGCCTGTAAGCTGTCAGTAGGCATTCCGCGTTTTTTTAATTTCACAACCATTTGACGCGATATTCCCAAGCCTTGGGATAAGTCACATATTCTCATAATGAAAACCTTAGTAAGATATTAGCAACCAAGTATAAAAAATGCTCCGCTAGAATTATGATGGGGCCTGAATCACCCTCGACGGTATAAAGCCACAGAGGAACCTATAAAACACATAATAATCAATATGTTATATTAATTAAAGTATGTTTGCTGTCCTGCTTTCATTCTATATTGACAAACTTCTCCATAAATTCATGCCCGCTACCGCTCCATTCATCAATCACTTTATTTTCTTCGGTTGGAATTGATAGCAAACTAATTCGATCTTCGATGAAATCAACATATTTTATTTTCCAAATTACACCCCCATGCTTCTTGGTATATCTATGTGCAGAGGAAATAACTATTTTCTCCGGCCATGTTAAGTTTTCGTAATCATTATTCATAGTTCACAATCTCCTTTTTCATTTAGCGGTTATATAGTTTCTTCTAGTGCCTTAATAAACTCAACATTCTCACGTTTCGATTACCTTCAAGCCATTAGATCAATCACGCTGGCAGGCTTCTTAATCATTGCAGTGATCCCTTTTCGATTAATTCAAGTAAGGTGAAAGCATCATATTTATCCTTGGGTATTTGCATCTCAAATGTTGCTACATTGCGGATTGCTATGGTTAGAATCACGTTGTCCGGATCGCTATCCACATCGGCAATGATTGCCCTTGATGTGCTGGGATTGTCTGCCAGTATCGCCAATACTTTTTTGCGTCGTTCTTCCCGTTTCAATTCCGCAATGATTGCCGGTTTGTGCTTTCGTAATCGTTGGATTAACTCTTCGGTTATTTTCTCGGGTGGCGATAATTCAAGATAATCGCCGTCAGCTTTAACCGTGAAGTTTTGTCCCCTAAGTTCTTTTATTATTTCGATAGCGTTCATCAAAATCTCGCTGTTCTTAAGTTGCTGACAGAATATCTTTAGCCAGTTTGATAGCTTCTTTTCCGGTCAGCATAATCATTCTGCTTTCTTTTCCAAAACTGATATTTAAACCAGTGTTAATACATGAACTGCCTTCGTATATTTCTATATGAACAGCGCTGTCTTCATTGGTCACGTTTCCAATAAATTGAACCGCTGAATAAGTTTTACTGTGCATAACACCATGTAAGCGATTATCTTCTTCTCTGGATTCGTTTAGTTGTTGCGAAATATCAATCACTTTGTTGTCCATTTCATATCCTTATGCATTTCTGGGTTAGGGGTGTTTTATCCGCAACACCGCCACAATCGTTATGTGATGCGGGTTCCAGCGTTGCGGATCGTGTTGCGGATGGATTTTGTGGCGGATTATCCGCAACACTAAAAGCCTTGTGGTTGCTTGGTTGTGGCGTTGTGGCGGATAAAATGCCATTTTCCGGAGGGGTGTGAAGATATCGTGCAAAAGCATCTTGAAACTGCTCTAACTCGTAACCTTTCGGAGTGTCAGAATATCCAAAGCGAATAGTTTTCGGTCTGATCGAATACTCAGCTAAACGCTTGGCAACTTGTCGGGGGCTGATTGGTCGACCATGATTATAGGTTTGCCATCCAGCCTCGGTATCATCACAAAGTGCCTGTACTAAATCAGCCGTGCGGATTTTATTTGTACCCTTGTTCTCGAATATCTGCTGTATATCCGCCAACAATTCCGCACCTGTGGAGACTACTGTCTCTTTGTCTTTATTCAAAGCAAGTGCTGCCTTACGAGCGAGTTCAGCCCATTCCACGCCTGCAATATCTGCAATGGCAAGCAACGGTTCCCAGTTATCGGCTGCACGGTTATCAATGCCAGCGGGCAGCGATGGCTTTGCACTGGCAACTACCGATGAATAATCAATTTCTATTCGTGCTAATTTTGAGCGAATTAGATTAATGCTTGAGCGGTCAATATTTCGCAATGACTGTATGCGTTCTCCCGCCATTTTTCGTCGCAACACAATCTCAATTGATCGGTTATGCAGTGTGTCTTTGCTTTTTCCGATAAATGCCAATACCTTCGCGCAGAATGTTTTGAAGGCTTTAAGCTCGTGGTTATCGCCAACGCATCGCAACACCTTACCGCCTCGCTTGTGTCCGCTATTTATCAGGCTGTGCCGTTCATCGTTAGGGTCACGTAATAACCAACTATCCGCGTCATCAAGTAATAGCGTGGGTTGCTCCTGCTCCACTACCCTAAACATGGCAGCAATGCTCACACCTTCGTTTGGTAGTGGGCGGCGCACGAACAATTCAACAATATCCTTTACTGTGGTTTTTCCGCATTCGGATTCTGGTGCACGAATTATCAGCAGCGGCGCAAAATAAACGACCTCAATAAACCAACTGAAAACGCACCATAATGGCATTACAATATCAGCATGAGGTGGCAGAATTGCATGGCGATTGAATACCGCCTTGATTTCGTTTAATACATCCGCCAAGTCGACCGCTGAGTGATAAGGCTCGGTCTGTTCGACAAGGGATTCATCAGTGGCGGTATCTTTGCGTTCTATTTTAACCAATGAATCCAAAGTTGCCGGGCGACATTTAAGCCTTTTTGCTTCTTCAATGCGCACTCGGTCGTATTCCATCGGGTGCAGTTTCGCCAATCTTGCGAGTGTCTCTTGCATGGTTTCAGTAGATTGATCAGCAAATGCAGCTTGCTGCTCTTGTGTAGCTGGGATAGTTTCAAAAGCCATTGATGACCTCCCAAGCCGGGTGGATCAAGGTAGACGCTGAATATCTCTGATCATTTTCCTGTGCTATGTCAAAATTGAAAACCGTTAAAACTTTCGGGTTAATGTCGAGAATTTTTTGAACGAGTGCCTTAACTATTTTTTCTTGTCCGTTATGATGTACGATTTGAACCGATAATCCCGCCAAGTAAGCAAATATTAATTGGTCAATTTTTGCATCAGCAGGAATGACAATACGCGGGAAAGCTGCACCAAGCTTCCAGTCAGTGGACACTACTATTCTGTGGACCGGCACCAACCCTTTGCGCCTTAGATCATCCAATATTCGACCGTACGGCGGGTATTTCTTTATGATAGAATTTGCTTTCATTTCAGGTTCCTCAGTAAATCCCGCTCAAAGGCTATTTGGCGGGATCTCCACATCAATCAAATTTATTATTTTCAATAAACTTTTCAGCCGCCTCTGTAACTTCTGATTGAGTAGCCTGGGGCAATATTTCTGTACAAAACTGCTTAATAAAAGTACTGAAGTCGCTGGAATAAGGAATGTGACCATTAACCGAAAAGGCCGCTATGGCTTCCAACAATTTGCTTTTAAGTTTCTTATCGTTCTGGATTTCTCTAAAGATAGCGTCACGTCGAGCAATACAATATTGACTTCTAGCAACTTTCGTGTCTTGCTTCAATTGGTTAATCTCTTGATCAGTTTCATTTAAAGCTTCACGCGCTAAGTCAGCCAGTCGTTTAGCAGATTCCAGCTTTCCGCGCTCTGCTTCAATTTGTTGTCTCGGTTTATCCAGATCGGAAAACTCGATTTCTCCCAAAACAACCCTCTTTTCAAGTTGCCTGTAGGAAGTCTCAAGATTATTAATATTTCGAGTAATTTCGCTCGCATGGCTGTCTGCTTCGTTCGCCTTTAGCTGTATCTTTTCCTTGCTGGTCAATACAGCATTGAGCTTTGCTTTGATTGCTTGGAAGTTATCAGTAGTCACGATTAAATACCTCCGTTTAACAGCTTGGCAATATCAGCGACCGGCCAAAGCAAGCGATTGCCGAGTTTTACTGGCCTGATTCCGAAGTATTCACCGGTTAAGCAATATTTTTTTCTTACGGTTTGGGGTTTGTGATTGGTCACTCTGGCTATTTCATCAGTTTGGATGTGATCCCGTCCGATAGCGAGTTTCGCAAGTTGATCAAGCGCAACCGAGACATTGGATGCTGCATGTATATGTGAAATTTGCTGCTCCATCATTCGTCCTTTATAAACGATTCGCCTTGGCGGGATTGCCATTGCGGCGAGTTGATGGTATGAAATAGTATTTGTGGGCTACTCGATTTGATACGGATGAGCTTGCTGGAGGGTAAACAAGCTAGCTGATGGGTATTTATAAGTGATTATTCTTTCTGCAATTCCTAATTTTGTCGGTTTTCTTCAATTTATTTAAGCGGCTTATGATTGCTTTGTCGTCCGATAATACGCCCCGGTATTTATCTAACATTTCTCTGACAAAACTAGCTTGATAACCATGCCTTTTAAATTGTTCCGCTCTGGATATTGCTTCATTTTCAATTTCTTTAAGTGCTATGCTTCTTGGGTCATTTTTTGCGCGCTTTAATCCCCCTTTGCTGGGGATTTCCACTCTCGCAATTTTTACGACAGGCTCCATAACCGCATCAGAATCATATTTAAATGAATCACCGGTTTCTTCCAAAAGAAGAATAAACAATTCTCCTGACTCTTTAACTTCAGGTGTCATGTCCGGATTATCAATTGCAGCTTGTATAGCATCCTTTAATATGTCCCTAGCTTTTATATGGTGTAAATTGTCTTCATACAATTTGTGGATTGGTTTGAATACTTCCTTTAATTCTTCCCATCTTTTTTTTGATTCAATTTCAGCCTTTCTTTTTCTTCTTTCGATTTCTTCTCTGTCCTCCTGTGAAAGGCTTTCTAAATATTTTTTTCTAGCTTCTCGAAATTTTTCTGCCGTGATCTTCATTTCATTTATTCCTTCAAGTATCCCCTTCAACAAACACCACCCCAGGCGGTGAAGGTCTCCGCTATTCGCCCCGTCGGGCTAGGGGTGGTTAATCTTTAAATGTTACTTAACTGATTTGATTTCATCTAAACCACGATATTTCTCAAAGTGCTTTAATCGACTATCAGCATTTCTTGCAATGCCATAAAGAGTGCGAATTTGGTCTAGAGAATGTTGAATATGAAAAAGTAAATCTGGTACATCATCGATAGATTGAAAATTACCACCAGATTCATCTTCGTTAACTAAACAGCCAATACCAATAACTGTTTTTTGTAATGAAATTGTTGCGTTTTCAGCAAGATCGGTAGCCCCAGCAAACCACCTCAATTCTTCTTTAGTTAAAGTTGGCGCTGCCCGATCCCATAATTCCATCATTATATTATTGGTATCGCATACCCCTTTAATGCCATTGGTTTGTACTTCTGCGGTAGAATCTTCATTAGCCATAATGTGACACTCCTTTAAAGTGTTGCGTTGTGGTTAGGGGTTTATCTTGTGCCATACACTTGATAACCCCGCTTTTGCCTGATTCCGTCAGGTGGCGGTGTTGCTTCGTTTTATGCTGGTAATCGTTTCAGCGGTTTAAAATCCGGTTTCGGTTGTTTCTTTGCCTGCCATAAATCCCATTGCGTTTGCATTCCCAGCCATACATCAGGTGTTGTGCCAAGCCATGCAGAAAGACGTAATGCCATTGAGGCGGTTATTCCAGCTTTACCGTTTAACACCTTGGATAGCAAGACGCGGGAAACTTGCAATTCCATGGTGGCTTGGGTAATGGTCATACGTTCCGGTAGCCAATCCCTTAAAACTTCGCCTGGGTGTGCTGGGTTGTGCATTCTGCTCATGTTTTCTAATTAATGCTGCTTTATCCAATCCCGTAGCGCGTCATTAATTCGTGTTTGCCAGCCGTTACCGGTTGCCCTGAATTGCTCCAAAATTTCAGTATCTATGCGGAGTGTTACTTGCTCTTTTTTTCCGCTCCCTTGTGGCCTTCCGCGTGCTCGCTTGAATTGTTGCAATTCTTCATCCGTTAAAGGTGGATTGTCCGGATCGGTAAGCGCGGCTGCTGTAATCTGCGCATCTTCTTCCGGTGTATTGAGCAGAATCTTCCGCCCTGATTTAGTCGTTAAGTACTTTTGCATAATGTCTTTTCTCTCGGTTGTTGGCCTTGCGCAAGCTGATTATTCGCCGGTTATTTTCATGATCAACATAAACTACGCAATATAATCTTTCTCCAATTGGCGCTAAGGCAATCATGCGAATTTCCCCATACTCGCGTCGCATGTCCTGGCATATCAGCGCATCATCCCAATCAATGAATACCGCTTCAGTCAGTGATACACCATGCTTTTCCTTATTTATTGCATCCTTGGCAGCATCGCAAATCACTTTCATATATTAATGTAGTTATGTTTATTATCGAAGTCAAGAATTATTTGTAGTTATGTTTATTTCTTTACAACACACAATCCTGCTTGTGTTGGTATAAAATTAATCCCTGCTTCCTTCAATATCCAGCTTTCTATTTTGACGTGCCACATGCGCAGCAAATCAAGTGGACGGCGTATATAGTTTTGTTCTCTAACTCCTTGCGGCTTATGTCCCTGAATTTGTGCGGCGATACCTGCGGGCATTTCTATCCATTCACACAAACTGGCAAAAGAACGCCTCAATCCGTGCAAAGTTAAATCCAATCCAGCTATTGCACATGCTTTTCGGTGCGCTATGGAAGGATCGGTTAAGCGGCCACTTGCAGCGGTAGGGCTTGAAAATACCCATTCGTTGCGGCGCGTGAGTGCGGATAGCAAATTAGCCACATAAGGTGTTAACGGAATGACTCTAAAATCTTCTACTTTGTCATTAATCGTTAAGCTATTCCATTGAAAATCTATATCCTGCCAGCGTAAAGAAGCGATTTCTTCGCGGCGTGCGCCAGTCAGCAAAAGAGTTTGCAGATATGCGGATATGATGGGATTCTGAATTTGTTTGATTGCCTTAAACCATGCGAGCAATTGCTCGCGCTGTAACACGTCGTGCTTAACCTTAGCCTTGCCCAGACTCTCTCGGGCATCATTATTCTGTGCTGGATTGCTTGTCACAATGGCTTTATACGTTGAATGTCTTCCGCACCAATTCAGAAAAGCTCTTAATAATCGTAGAGCAAGCCGTGCGCGTGTCGGTCGGGTCATGGCTTCGGTCTGTGCCCACTCAGTCACTAATTCTGGCGTTAAGTCTACCAGTCGAATTTTAGCAAGTGTGGCAAGTGATCCAGGCTCTGTCAGTTTTTTGCTTCGTTTGCGTGCATCGCCACCGGCTTGCATAACTTTGTCATGGTCGCGTATGTGCAACTCTGACCATAGCGGCTTGCGGGCAGTCACATATTCTTCCCATGCTTGACCTACTGTAACGATTTCACGCGCTTCCTGCGCTTTCCTAGCTGCTTCTGAGGCTTGTTTTGCCGCTTTTTCTTCTGCTGCTTCTTGACGCGGGTCTATGCCTTGATCGGTCTTAACTTTTAGTCGGGCTGCTTCGGTTTGTGCGTCTGAGATACTCCACGCTGGATAGTTGCCGATGGTTATACGCATGGTTTTGCCGTGTAGCTCAGTTTGGAATATGTAAGATTTTGTACCGCTGGCGGTAACTCGCAATCCCAAGCCGGACTGTTTCCCATCCCAGAAGATAGATTGCTTTGCCCCTGGTTTGCACTTGAATGATGCGACTCGTTCGGAAGTGAAGTTATCCCATTTCATTTTTGATTATTTCCCGTGTAAGGCTGGTGTAAGGAAATAATATCAAAATAACGGAACACCAATCAACACTAATAATAGGTAATATTCTGTAACTTATTTGTTTTTTAAAGAAAATAATAATTATTTGAATAGCGATCAACACCGATAAACGGCATTTAATGAGGACTGAAAATCCTTGTGTCGGTGGTTCGATTCCGCCCTTGGCCACCAAATAAAACAATAAGTTACCTAATATACCCCAATAGTAATTTTCTTATGGGGTTACGCGGGGATTATATTGCAACTATATGGCAACCATTACTGGATTGACCTCTTAAGTGTTTTCGCCGGACTTAATTATTTTGCTTAAGGTCAAGTTAGTTCCGCTCATTAATCTAACTCCAATACTTCTCGAATTTTCGTGAATTTTTCTCTTCTCAATTACCGGTAAATTACCCGCTTCATTGTTAGCTCAAAATCACAAAAGCCAATACTACCGAAACTTGAAGTGGTCCCGAAAAGTTCGGGCAGCTGAATGGCTATGCTAAGGTTTTATTTTCTGTATGATAATTTTTATCGATAAATGAGTGCAGAAAAGGAGCAAGAAACGTAGAAATCATTCATCGAAATTTAAATCAAAAGTTGCATTGACTGCGATCAAGAGTAATCAGTCGCTGACTGAGCTCTCTCAACAATATGGAGCAATCTGATCGTGAACTGGAGAAACAGTTGATTGAGAACAGCAGCGAAATTTTTGCAGCGGGTAAGCGACTGGCGCCGGATAGAAGGTTGGAAGTTCAGTCGTTACAGACGAAGATTGGTCAATTGACTATGTAGAATGATTTTTTGTCCAAAGCGCTGGATCGCTATACCGGCCACAGTTATGAACCCAGTAAATTGCGGAAAGCAGATCAATGGTTAAGAAAATAACTCCTAAGTTATCTGTCCCAAAAATAAGGCCCACTTCTCGGTCTCTTTGCAAGGATTCTAAATCATTGGAGAGTTCCTCATGCAATGTCGCTTGAAAGAATTCCGCAAGGTGGTTTGGTAATACAAACAATATAGATTAACCTAGTTCAAAACTGGTGATCCCATACATCCGCTCAAAATCCAGTGCGGGCATATACTTGGTATACATTCTCGATGTTTCAAAAACAATCTGCAAATCATGGCGTTCAACTAAAGCTCGCGCATGGGGATTATTCTCACAAATATCCAGGAATACCGGTTGATTTTCCTTTACAGAAGCAAGTAATCCCAACCATAGAGTCTCGGCTAACAATGGATTATCAGCAAATAACGGGGCAACTTTATACCCTACGCGGCAAGGGCGAATTACTCCATATGCGATAATCTGATTACTCTGAATAATCCCTAAAGCAATGCTCTCAGGCTGAGTAAGCCACAACCTTAGAAATTTAGCTCTATCAGCGGGGAAAAATGCTGAATCATACGAACATATTTGCGCAAAAGGAATTCTTGCAAGTTCAATCAATTCCGGATTACATGGAAATTGTCCGCCTGTTAATCCTTGATAGCGAATATTGCGGTATGCTGCCTGAAAGCCGGATTTTTTATAGTTATCCTGTTGTGCAACCACCCCATCCAGACCGATATTGCACCCTTTGAGATAATTAAGCCCAGCATGCCAAAGCTTAAAACCATATTGTTGTCCACGATATGGTTTTTTAACAATATAAAGTCCCATAAACCCAAACGAATCGCTGTATTTAACCGCTGATAGACAGGCAATAGGTTGACCGTTAAGTAGGCCTATGAAGAAACCATCCCTATCCGCAGCATAAAAGCAATCTCTATCATGTAAACCAGGATTCCAACCTTCAATAGCAGCCAATTCGATAGCAAAATCTATCTCATTTTGCATCATTGGCCGGATAATATATTCGCTGTCCATTAATTCTTTTATACCTAGGAACAAAGATCCAGCGAAGGCGTATCCACTATATCGCTAAACATGCTTATTATCATCAATATAAGCAATACATCTTCAATTATATTTAGAACCTTCAATCCCTATTTTTTGGTATATGCAACACACCAGCCCTGGGAATTAATGCTCCCTTCAACGACTTTACATTCCCCTTGAGCTTCAGGTGTCTTACCTGGAATAAACTGCATGCAATTACTGCATTGCTCTTTGTCGTTTGGTTCATCCCGGTATTGCATTGATTCCTTTGAAGCTTTAGACGCATGAGCGTAATTCATCAAGATATTGAAAAGAGGGATAGTGGTTCCCAGTGCGATAAATTTCATTATTCTGCGCCGTGAGAATTTTTTCTGAAAATGTCTCATCATAGTATCCTCCTTCGAACAGGTTATCATGGAAATTCTCTTACACAACAATCAAAACATATGGTTTAGGTTTATAAGGATATCTACCTAAAATAAATTATCTGTACGGCAGCAAACATTAATAAAGAAACCAGAGTCGATGTATGTTTCATTTGTTCAAATGACTTTCTCATATTTAATTAGCGGAAAAAACATAAACTCACGCTGAGTTTTTATTTTGTAAAAGACTCAAAAAACGTTCAACAATATCAGGTCTGGCGGAATATGACTTTTAGCCACACCCACTTAATACCGGCCAGTGGCGCAAGGACTGGATTGAAGTGTATTGCGGTAGCCTGGGGAGGGCTGCTCGAGCGAATCACTTCGTTGCGCGGCACTCGCTCCCTCACCTATTTTGGTGATATGTCTCGGTTGCTGCGTTTCGTGCGCCTCATACTCCATCTCGCTCCCCGAATTAATCGGCATTTCCCCAGATGATAATACGCGATGGCTAGTAATGCAGCCAAGTGAACGCATTAACGCGTTTCCCCGTTTGCTTTGTGCTATTCATTCACCTCCATGAAATCAAAGCTAAATTTATCCGATGAAGGAAGTATGAAGATGAAAATTCTGTTTTGCAAAACTTACATACAGGTAAATTCGACCCGGAAATGAGCTCACAAGGGGAATTATGTCATTTTCATCAGATAGAAAATTGACAAATATTTACCGACTGAAATTTTACGTCACTTCGGAACTTGAGAGGAAAACGGTGCAGAAAAAAACCGCCTCTTGGGACGGTTTTTTTCTCATTCTAATGAGATTGTTTCAGTATTAAAATACTTGGAGATCAATGTCCAGGCTTGCTGGTACCACCGTAAGGGCGTGGATCTTGTCCTTCTTTAAGGCAGTTACCATTACCATCTATTCCAAATTGACAGTCATCGGCACTGGCATTTGGATCACCCATATCGGCATTTGAACAAGCAGTTAAGAAAGCTAGTAGAACTACAGTAAAAATTGACAGTTTCATCACTTAATTTCCTTATTTAGATTTACCATATTTATTTTGAGGGTTTGAGTATATAACAGAACAGAAAAAATTTCCAAGCACTTGGCCATCGATATCACTCACTAATGCCATATCAGCAGATGTTTTATCTGCTTACCCGCCACGCAGTATTTGCATTAAATAAACGCCATATTTGTCGAGTTTGCGTGCACCGACACCTGTCACTTGACTCAATTCATCTTCTGTTTTCGGGCATAAACGCACCAATTCATGCAACGTGGCATCATGAAAAATCACATAAGCCGGAACACCATGCTCTTTGGCTGTCTTTGCCCGCCATGACCGTAACTGTTCCCACAAATAGCGCTCGGTTGAATCCAAGGGTGTTAAATCATCGCCATGGCGCTTTTTAGATAATTGCTCGGTTCTGGTTTGTTGACGTAAATATACGTTTTGCTGCCCTTTAAGTACAGCACGGCTGGCTTCAGTAAGATGCAAAGCACCATGCCCTTCACTGTCCGGCGTCAGTAAACCCAACGCAACAATTTGGCGAAATATCGCCCGCCAGGTTTTTTCAGGCAGGTTTTTCCCGATCCCAAAAGTACTGATTTTGTCATGATGCCATTCTTTTACACGATCGGTCAGGTTGCCGCGCAAAACGTCAATTAAATGACCTGCGCCGAAAATTTGCCCCGTACGATAAGCACACGACATTGCCTTTTGTACCTCCACCGTGGCATCCCAAACTTTAGGCGGATTTAAGCAAATATCGCAATTTCCGCACCCCGCAGCAGTGTCAACACTTTCACCGAAATAACTTAGCATGCGAATACGACGGCAAGTAGTCGTTTCGCATAACGACAACATGGCTTCCAGTTTGCGTGCAGCGCCTTGCTTAAATTTGACCTGCGCTTCGGATTCTTCAATCATACGCCGCTGTTGAATGACATCGCCAAGACCATACGCCATCCAGGCATTGGCTGCTTGTCCATCACGACCAGCACGGCCGGTTTCCTGATAATAGCCCTCGATGCTCTTCGGTAAATCCAAATGCGCGACAAAACGCACATCGGGTTTATCGATTCCCATACCGAACGCAATCGTGGCAACCATGATGATGCTCTCTTCGCGTAAAAATTTTTCCTGATTCAGGCTTCGCTGCTGCATACTCATGCCGGCGTGATAGGCCACAGCGTTCAAACCCTGCTTCACCAACCAAAGAGTGATTTCCTCCACCTTTTTACGTGACAGGCAATATACAATCCCAGCATCCGACGAATGTTCCGCCTGGATGAAAGCCAACAATTGGGAACGACTGTTAGTTTTATCGATAATCTGATACCGAATGTTCGGGCGATCAAAACTTGAGACAAATACTTTAGCTAAATTCAACCCAAGCCGCTCAATGATTTCTTTACGCGTATCCATGTCGGCGGTTGCTGTCAATGCAATACGCGGAATTGCAGGAAAACGCTCGTGTAAAATCGATAATTGAATGTATTCCGGACGGAAATCATGTCCCCATTGCGAAACACAGTGTGCTTCATCAATCGCGAACAGCGCAATCGGAATACGTGTCATCAGATTCAGAAACCGCGCAGTCAACAAGCGCTCAGGCGCCACATACAGCAAATCATATTCATCCGCTAAAAGCTTCTGCTCAACCAGAATAGCTTCTTGTTGGGATAATGAAGAATTCAGCACTGCGGCGCGTACCCCGATTTCGTGCAATGCAGTGACTTGATTGTGCATCAAAGCAATAAGGGGAGACACGACAATAGCAACACCATTGCGTAATAACGCCGGAATTTGATAACACAATGACTTGCCACCACCGGTTGGCATCAACACCAGGCAATCGCCTCCACCGGCAAGGTGCGCAATGACTTCCGCTTGCTGCCCGCGAAAAGCCGGATAACCAAAAACTTCCTTCAATAAATTAAGCGCTTCGGACATTCCAAATAGAATTGCTGCAAATTCCCACTAATTAACCCGATCAAGGCATGATTGTAATTTACATTGTCTGTAAATTGCTTTTCTAAGAATCATAAAGACTTTCATGATACTACACCGGGATGCAGGCACAGCTACTGGTAAGTTTATTTTCATTCAATCGGTTTGATAACAATTGTTAATGCCGTTTCAAATTATTCATGCGGTTGTACTGGTATAATTCCATGAAGGTGTCTTTATTTATAAAATTTGTGATGTTAGTTTGGAGAAACGAATATGGTGGTAGCTGATGTTCTGAAATTGATTCAAGACAATGAAGTTAAATTTGTTGATTTGCGTTTTACCGATACCAATGGAAAAGAACATCATGTCACCCTGCCTGCACATAACTTTGATGCAGATAAGTTTGACGATGGACATCCTTTTGACGGCTCATCGATTGGTGGTTGGAAAGGAATTCAGGCATCCGATATGTTATTGATCCCTGATCCTGATACCGCGAATATGGATCCATTCATGGATGAACCCACATTACTGCTTACTTGTGATGTGGTCGAGCCTGCCGATGGCAAAGGCTATAGTCGTGACCCGCGTTCATTAGCCCGGCGCGGGGAAATTTACCTAAAGTCAACGGGCATCGGGGATGTGGCTTATTTCGGACCGGAACCTGAGTTTTTTATATTCGATTCGGTACGCTGGCATACCGGCATGTCCGGTTGTTCGGTCAAAATAGAATCTGAAGAAGCGGCCTGGAGTTCGTCAATCAAGTACGAAAGCGGTAATATCGGTCATCGTCCTGCTGTCAAAGGCGGCTACTTCCCGGTTCCTCCCGTAGATTCGCTGCAGGATATCCGCTCCGCCATGTGCCTGACCCTGGAAGAAATGGGTGTGGGTGTCGAAGTTCATCATCATGAAGTAGCTACCGCAGGTCAATGTGAAATAGGCACACGCTTTAATAGTCTGGTGAAGCGCGCGGACTGGAATCAGATCCTTAAATACGTGATTCATAATGTCGCGCATTCATACGGCAAGACAGCAACTTTTATGCCCAAACCGATCGTGGGTGATAATGGTTCCGGCATGCATGTGCATCAGTCGATCTGGAAAGACGGTAAGAATTTATTCTCCGGCAATGGTTATGCGGGTTTATCCGAAATCGCGTTGTATTATATCGGTGGTATCCTCAAACACGCTAAAGCGCTCAACGCCATCTGCAATCCCAGCACCAACTCCTATAAAAGATTGGTTGCCGGATTTGAAGCACCCGTCAATCTGGCTTATTCGGCCAGCAATCGGTCAGCCGCAATTCGTATTCCCCATACCAGCAGCCCCAAAGGACGACGCATAGAAGTTCGTTTTCCCGATCCGACCGCAAACCCTTATCTGGCATTCACTGCGTTAATGATGGCTGGTTTGGATGGCATCCAAAATAAAATACACCCCGGCGACCCGATGGATAAGAATCTTTATGACCTGCCGCCAGAAGAGGCTGCCAAGGTGCCTAATGCCTGCGCTTCGCTGGATGAAGCGTTGGAATGTCTGGATAAAGATCGGGATTTTTTGATTCGGGGCGGCGTATTCTCCAATGATTTGATCGATGCGTACATTCAATTGAAGATGGATGAAGTCAAATTATTACGTACCACCACACATCCGATTGAATTCGATTTGTATTACAGCTTATAATTTTCATTATTCACAAACTTAAGAAGCTGAATATACCAAACGGTATTAATTACTTATAGGATAACGCCTATAACCCAGCACCGATTAAGCCGTGTAATAAAGAGAATTTGGCAGTTCTTTTTTTGCTTTTCAACAAAGATAATTTTGATAAACTAATCAGGCAGTTGATATTGTCATCAATATTCTTTCAGCAAAATATGAAAACTATAACGCTCTTAATTCTATTGATCTTTATTTTACCCATTGGCTTCCCGCAAGCAATGGCCGGCTCTGAGATATATAAGTATGTCGATAAAGATGGCAATATTACCTTCACGAATCGCCGCGTCTCTAATGCAGAAAAGATTTCCATTGCCTCATTTTCGAGAAATACAAAATCCAGTCAGTCAAAACCAAGTTCAGATTTAAATCTTCCGCGCGTAAACGATACAACCCAAAAAAACCGTGATGTCATGCGGCGTGAGATTCTACAAAAAGAACTCATTGCCGAAGAAAAACTCTTTTCTGAAACACAGAATTTCTTGGACGAGATCCGCAACAAGCCTGAGTTTAAGAATAATTCTCAGGAAAGGACTGTAAAGCTAAAAAATAAATTGCTTCTGCACCAAAGAAACGTCGCGGCATTAAAAAAAGAATTAGGTCGGTAAATGCCAAGAAATTACTTCTTGTTCATTACATTAGCTCTATTTTCTAGCTTATCATCTTATGCCGGCGTCTATAAGCATATCGATGAGAATGGCAACGTGACCTATTCGAATATTCCTTCCAACGACTCCAGACGTATCGATTTGCCCCCGATTATTGTCGTTCCACCTGTAGATACCGGTGAAGTTGAAGATCGAATTGCGAAGCGCAGAGAATCCATGAAACTTCGAGAGCAACGCGAACAACTGCAAAATAAAATTGCCGAGGAAGAAGCGCAGCTTAATGAAGTAAAAAGCGAGTATAAAGACGGTATGCCGGACCGCTTGGGCAGTGAACGCAATTACCAAAGATACCTTAATCGCGTAGATCGCCTGCGAGAAGAAATCAGCGCACGCGAGAAAAATCTGGAATTAATGAAAAATGACTTAGGCAAAATGCCTGATAAAATCAGATAAGTGATCATGCTTTTTCCGTTCATGTCTCAATTGCCTCGGGAATGTGTTACGTGTCACTTAAAGCCCCTCCCCGCAAGACAGCGAGAAATCAAACCCGGAAAATTAAACATCCAATTAGCAATCCAGCTCCACCAAAACGGGCGCATGATCCGAAGGACGTTCAAGCTTGCGCATCGCTTTATCAATCGTACTTGTCACACATGCGTTGCAAAGCTCCTCGCTAAGGAGTATGTGATCGATCCGCAATCCCTGATTTCGACGAAACGCCATCATCCGGTAATCCCACCACGTGTAGGATTTCTCAGGCTGTTCAAACAAGCGGAAGCTATCAGCCAAACCTAAATTGAGCATATTTCCGAAAGCAGAACGTTCGGGTTCGCTACACAGTACTTTCCCTTTCCAAAGTTCGGCATCATAGACATCCCGATCCTCCGGTGCGATATTGAAATCGCCCAATACTGCCAATCTCTTGTAATCTATCAGTTCCTGCTTCAGCCATTGAGTAAAAGCTGGCAACCAGCATAGTTTATATTCATATTTTTCCGACTCAACATTTTCGCCATTGGGCACATAGGCGCAAATCACACGCAAATCTCCATAAGTTGCAGCGATTACCCTTTTCTGTTCATCAGCCAAGCTGGGGATTGCAGTAACTATATTGCTTCCTTGCCGTTTACTCAGTATCGCCACACCGTTATAAGTTTTTTGCCCCGCGAAGACGGATTCATAGCCTGCAGCTTTTATTTCATTGATCGGAAAATTTTCATTGATTAATTTTATTTCCTGCAGACATAACACATCGGGTTGATGCGCTACCAACCAGTCAATTACCTGCGGGAGGCGTACTTTGAGGGAATTAACATTCCATGTTGCCAATTTCATAACCATAAATTATTTATACCTCAGCCTTACTTGCAATAGATAATGAAGCATCACTATCATCGCAGTTCCTTTAATCAGTATGGAAGAAGCGTTCGACTTCTGCCAAATCCCGGGTACGCTTCATGGGAGGCAGGCTTTGCCATATCTGCTTGCCATAAGCTTTTGTTGTCAAACGCGGATCACAAATCATCAAAACACCGCGGTCTGTTTCATCCCGGATCAATCGCCCGGCTCCTTGCTTCAAATTTATAACTGCGCGAGGCAATTGATATTGCATAAACGCATTGCCACCTTCATTATTAATTTTATCAATTCGCGCCGATAAAACCGGATCGTCCGGAGGCGCAAACGGCAATTTATCAATGATAACCAAAGACAACGCATCCCCTCGCACATCCACCCCTTCCCAGAAAGATTGACTGCCAACCAGAATCGCATTATCCAATTTGCGAAAACGCTCCAATAGATATGAGCGCGAGCCCTGACCCTGAAGTAACAACGGAAAAGCGCTGAAATCATCAGAATTCTGTAATAACTCATAAATCCGTTGCATCGCACGTAAACTGGTACAGAGGAAAAAAGCGCGTCCGCGACTGGCGCGTAATACCGGCAAGGCCGATTGAACAACCTGGTCAATATAAGTTTTATGCTGCGGCTCCGGCAAGCCTATCGGCACATAAAGCAGTGCCTGTGTAGAAAAATCAAACGGACTATCCCAGCAAGCGGTTTGCGCTGTATTCAACCCCATTTCATTATTGTAATGAGAAAAATCCTTTTTAACCGACAGGGTTGCTGAAGTAAAGATCCAGGCACGTGGCGATGTCATCATCTGTTTTTGAAAGATTTCGGCAATCGATAACGGCGTTGCATTAAGCTGCAAGGCATGATGATAAACTTCAACCCAACGCACATGATCTCGCATTTCTGTTTCACTACGCCAGCGCTGAATCAGGTATAAATGATTGGTAGCCCTCTGACGGCAATTTTCCAATCCTTCAGATCGCTCTGATTGACTCTCCAGTTGCTTCACCAGATCAAGCAACTGTTCCAGCAGCTTATCCAGCGCAACATTGAAATTCGAGTGTTGATTGATTGCTGGCAAAGATAACCGCGTGTTGTCTTCCATGATGGTTAAGCGCAAATCGCGTGCCGCTTTTTCCATGGCGGTAATAGCTTCCGGGAGCGGCACAAAATCTTCAGCCGCTTGAATCGCTTCCACTCTGGCATCGCGTGCAAGATCCAGCAATTGCCCGGTACTGATCGATTCGCCAAAAAACAGGCTGGCCGTTTCCGGTAATTGATGCGCCTCATCAAAAATGACCGTATTACAGGCGGGCAGTAATTCCGACAAGCCCTCATCCCGGAGCATAACATCCGCAAAAAACAAATGATGGTTCACCACCACGATATCCGCCGATAATGCTTGTTTGCGCGCTTCCATCACGAAGCATTTTTTATAGCTGGGGCACTCGGAACCCAGGCAGTTATCCCGGGTTGACGTTACATGCTGCCAAATGGCAGCCGTTTCGGGTACTTCATTAAGACCGCTTTTATCACCACTGTTACTGATATTGGCGTAGCGTTCTATTTTCTGTAGATATTGGATCTCATCGCGATTAACAAAGCTCAGCTGTGTGTCTTGCAGACTTCTTTCCAAGTGATAATGGCAAATATAATTTGCTCGTCCTTTTAACAATGCAATCGTAACCGGTATTTTAAGCGCTGCACGCACAGTTGGAATATCACGATTAAACAACTGGTCTTGCAGTGTTTTTGTTCCAGTGGAAATGATCACTTTACCCCCCGCCAACAAAGCGGGCACCAAATAGGCGAAAGTTTTGCCGGTTCCAGTACCTGCTTCAGCCACCAGAACTTGATTTTTGGCTATTGTCGCTGCAATGGCCTGCGCCATTTCCAATTGCTGCGAACGCGCACGATACCCCTTGATGTGATTGGAAAGTACGCCATCAGATGAGAAAATGGAATCAATATCAAGCATAAAATCAGATCTGCCGGAATTCCAGAGCTAGGAGCGGATCACAATGGAGTGGAAATAATATCTTCAGATAAGGCTACGCTAATTAGGATAAGACATTGAGAACTCAGAATATAGAGCCAGAGCCACGGTATGTAATTTCCGGAAAGAATGAACGCGTAAAAATACCCTATAAAAACGGTTATTGAGTGATGATCATGATTTACGATTTTCTGAGTCTAAGGAACGTTTAGCGCGTATTCTTCTGATTTCCTTGGGATCAATAACCAGCGGCCGGTAAATCTCGATTCTGTCTCGTGACTGCAGTGATGTATGCGGTCCTACCAATTTTCCAAAAATGCCCAGCTTATTTTTTGCCGGATCTATTTCGGGAAATTGCTTCAAAAATCCCGAAAGCGCTAAAGCCTCACCCACCGTACAGTTACCCGGCACCGTCATTTCTTTCAAAACTTGAATATCCGGCAGGGCATAGACGATTTCAACCTGGATTACTGCTGTCATCGTTTGCCGTAGATGACTTCCGCCCGTTCAATAAAAGATTCCACAAAACTGTTTGCGATCATATGAAATACCGGACCCACAAGCTTTTCCAGGATTTTATTTGAAAAAGTATAATGCAAGCGAAATTTTATTTTGCAAGCATTTTCGGATAATGGAATAAACTGCCAATAACCATCCAAATGCTCAAAAGGGCCATCCAGCAGGCTCATTTCAATCAAATCAGGCGGAAAACGCTTGTTCTTGGTGGTAAAGCTATGCTGGATATGATGATAATTGATTTTGACTGTCGCATGCGTGGTTACTTCATCCTGAGGATCCACCGAGGTACCGCCGCACCACGGAAGGAAATCCGGATATTCCTTGACATTATCAACTAATGCAAACATTTGCTCAGCTGAATATTCAACCAAAACTGATTTTTCTATTTCTGCCATAAAAGTAAATCACCTCACATCGGTGAGGAACACTGAAAAACTGATAAAATATGCTTAATTTTAGTCATTCCCACTGCTTAATCCCTGTATGAGTATAGTACAAAATAAAAAAGCTTTTCACGATTATTTCATCGAGGAAAAGTACGAAGCAGGCTTGGCACTGGAAGGGTGGGAAGTTAAATCCATACGCGATGGCCGAGTTCAGCTGAAAGAAGCCTATGTCATTATTCGGAACAGCGCATTATATCTCATTGGCAGTCATATCAGCCCGCTTAAGACAGCGTCAACGCACATTAATCCTGACCCGGTACGAACCCGTAAGTTGCTGCTGCACGCAGAACAAATTAAACGGCTTATCGGCAAAGTCGAACGCGCCGGATATACACTGGTTCCATTGGATATGCATTATAAGACAGGCAGGATCAAGCTGGAAATAGGCTTAGCCAAAGGCAAAAAACAGCATGATAAGCGCGAATCCGAGAAGCAAAAAGAGTGGGAACGCACTAAACAACGCTTGATGCGTGACAAGTAAAACAATTCATCTTCATCTACCGATTTAATTTTATTCAATAATTTTTATGACTATGCAAAAACCTATTGCGATCTGGTTACTTATTTGTTGTGCCATGGTATTTGCCATGATAGTGGTGGGTGGCGTTACGCGATTGACCGATTCAGGGCTCTCAATTGTCGAATGGCAACCTATCGTGGGCACCATGCCCCCGGTCACACAGGAAGATTGGGACGTATTGCTCGAAAAATACCGCGCTACACCGCAGTATCAAAAAATCAATAAAGGCATGAGTGTCGATGAATTTAAAAACATCTTCTGGTGGGAATACTTTCATCGTTTACTGGGACGGCTTATCGGGATAGTATTTTTTGTCCCTTTTGTTTATTTTCTGATCAAAAAAAGAATCGACCGATCTTTAGGAATCAAGTTGACCGGCATATTTATACTGGGGGGATTGCAGGGGTTGATGGGATGGTACATGGTCATGAGCGGTTTGGTTAACGATCCGCATGTCAGCCAGTATCGGCTTACCGCACATCTTGGGTTGGCTTTTGTGATTTTCGCCGCGATGTTCTGGGTTGCCCTGAGTCTACTCACTCCACAAAGCGAACACCCCAAACCCAATGAAAAAATTCAAAATTTACGCAGATTTTCTTATAGTCTCACGTCATTGATTTTTATCATGATTCTTTCCGGAGGATTTGTTGCCGGTATTCGTGCTGGCTTAGCTTACAATACCTTCCCGCTGATGAACGGATACTTGATTCCGCCAGACCTTTTTATTCTGGAACCCTGGTATCGAAATTTCTTCGACAACATCACTACCGTCCAATTCGACCATCGATTGATTGCGTGGCTATTGGCTTTTTTAGTTCCTCTTTTTTGGTTTAAAACACGCAAAGTCGAACTATCCGGCACTACACGCCTTGCTTGCAATCTTTTCTTATTGATGCTGGCAGTACAGATCAGTTTGGGTATCACAACTTTATTGCAGGTGGTGCCGATCCATCTGGCAGCATCCCATCAAGGGGGCGCAGTGCTGCTATTTGCGGCATCGTTGTGGGTTAGCCACCGCTTCCGGTAGTACTAAAAAAAGCCGGGCAAATTTAATTGACCGGCTTTTTTTAGTATCAATAGAACATAAAATTCTGTCAAAGCGCCTCGAACACACCTGCCGCGCCCATTCCACTCCCAATGCACATGGTCACCATGCCGTATTTTTGTTTATGACGTCGCAATCCATGCAGCAATGTGGCCACCCGGATTGAACCGGTGGCTCCCAGTGGATGCCCCAATGCAATTGCACCGCCCAAAGGGTTCACTTTATTTCGATCCAATCCCAGATCGCGAATCACTGCAAGGCTTTGCGCCGCGAATGCCTCATTTAACTCGATCCAATCCAACTCATCCTGCTTGATGCCGGTTTGTGCGAGCACTTTGGGAATCGCTTTGATCGGGCCGATCCCCATAATTTCAGGCGGAACACCCGCTACCGAAAATCCAATAAATCGCCCGATCGGGGACAGATTGAAACGTTGCATCGCAGCCTCACTCATCAGAACCACCGCGCCGGCACCATCTGACATCTGCGAGCTATTTCCCGCAGTTACCGAGCCCTGGGCAGCAAAAACCGGTTTCAACTTCGCCAATGCATCCAGACTGGTGTCGGCACGGGGTCCTTCGTCAGTATCTTTGATGACAATTTTCTCACGCACTTGGTGCGTAATCAGGTCGGGGCGTTTCTCATCCACCGGATAAGGTGCAATCTCCTGCTGGAATTCGCCGGATTGGATAGCTTTGATAGCACGCTGATGACTGGTCAGGGCAAATTCATCCTGATCTTCGCGCGACACTTTCCATTGTTCGGCCACTTTTTCTGCCGTCATACCCATCCCATAAGCGATCGCCACATTTTCCTCATGCGCAAACATCATCGGATTCATGGAAACTTTGTTACCCATCATCGGTACCATACTCATGCTTTCGGTACCTCCCGCAATCATCACGTCGGCTTCTCCGAGGCGAATGCGATCCGCAGCCAGCGCCACCGACTGCAAGCCCGATGCGCAAAAGCGATTGATTGTCATACCAGCCACATTATCGGGCAAACCTGCCAATAACAACCCCACACGCGCCACATTGATGCCCTGCTCGGCCTCCGGCATGGCACATCCAACAATTACATCATCAATTGCTTTCGGATCCAGTCCTTCGCATTGCTTCATCACTGCACGCAGCACATGCACCAGCATGTCGTCAGGGCGTACATTCTTGAACATGCCGCGCGGCGCTTTTCCCACCGGAGTACGTACAGCAGCTACAATATAGGCTTCTTGAGTTTGCTTGGTCATAGAATTCTCCGTGAATCGTGATATCAGTTTCTAAGTGGCTTGCCGGTTTTAAGTGTATGTTCGATACGCGCCTGGGTTTTGGCAGTTGCCAGCAACTCCATGAAGGCTGCTCGTTCCAATTCCAGAAACCAATCTTCATCGACCAGGCTGCCGGGGGTTAAATCACCGCCACACATGACATGCGCCACCTTATTCGCGATCAGATTGTCATGCTCGGAAATAAAACCGCCTGCGCGCAGATTAACCAACTGACTCTGGATCGTTGCAATCCCGGCGTTACCCGCTACCGGAATTTCCCGCATGCGCAGTGGCGGACGATAACCAGCTTCTGCAAGTGCCAGCGCCTGCGCTTTGGCCACGTACAATAATTCAAAACGATGCATCACGACGGTATCGGCATGGCGCAAATAACCGAGATCCTTGGCTTGCTCCGCACTTTTCGCCAATTCCGCCATCGCCACGGTTTGAAAATAGTGTTTGAGCGATGGGAAAGGATCGCCGTCTTTGGCATTTTGCGCCGCGCGCATGGCAAACTCTTTGCATCCGCCACCCGCAGGCAATAACCCTACACCTGTTTCCACCAAACCAATATAACTTTCCAGCGTTGCCACCGCACGATCGCAATGCATGACAAATTCACATCCGCCACCCAACGCCAAGCCATCCACGGCCGCAACCGTCGGAATCATCGAATAGCGCAACGCTTGTGAGGTTTGTTGAAATTGCTTGATCATTCCTTCCACTTCTGCCAGTTTCTTAGCCATCAGCACATCGGCAAGATCCAGTTCCCGCGCCACTTGCAGCACCGTTGCCTGGGCCGACTTCTTAAATTTTTTAAGAAACGATTGAAATGCGCTCGGCGGCTGCGGTGGCGCAGGGGGTTCACTGTCCTGCTGCGCATTTGGTTTAGGCCGCTCGGTGGCCTTCTGTAAGTTAGCGCCGGCAGAAAACGGCGGCTCTGTTTGCCAGATCACCAGGGCGCGCCAGTTCTTTTCAGCTTCCTTAATAGCCTGCTGCACACCTTCCAGTACATCAATGCCAATCGTGTGCATTTTGCTCTTGAAACTGAGGATAGCGATGCCATCACCGTTATGCCACATTCTCACGGCATCGGTCTCAAATATGGTTTTTCCATATATCACTTCTTCACCGATCAATCGATCAGGGAACAGTTGGCGTTGATACACGGGCAGTGCGGAACGCGGTTGCAGCTCCCCGGAAGCGGGAGCAAAAGAACCTTGACTGGTATGCACGCTTTGTTTGTCGCTTGCAGCGATCGTTTTAACCCATTGTGGCAACGGTGCCTGACTCATGCTTTTGCCAGCAGCGATATCTTCCTGAATCCAATTAGCAATTTGCTTCCATCCCGCTGCTTGCCAGATTTCAAACGGTCCCTGATTCCAGCCAAACCCCCAGCGCACCGCCAAATCGAGATCACGCGTATTATCCGCAATGGCTTCCAGCTGTACTGCGCAGTAATGAAACAAATCACGGAATATGGACCACAAAAACTGTGCTTGCGGCTGCTGGCTATTGCGCAGCGCAGCAAATTTTTCTGCGGGATTGCTGTATTTCAACAATTGCTTCAATTCATCATCCACTTCAGCCGCAGACAAACGATAGGTTTGCGATGGCAGATCAAGCACATGAATTTCATTTTTTATTTTCTGATAGACCCCACGCTTGACTTTTTCACCCAATGCCCCTGTTTCGATCAAACCTTGCAACCAATCCGGCACGGCAAAATAGCGATGCCAGGGATCATCCGGCAACGTATCGCGCATGGTATTGATGACATGCGCCAAAGTATCCAAACCGACCACATCCGCGGTGCGGAACGTTGCGCTTTTGGGACGCCCAATCAAGGAACCCGTCAGCGCATCGACTAGATCGAATCCAAAATCAAATTCCCGGCCATGATGCATGGTGGCTAGTAACGAAAACACGCCGATGCGATTGGCGATGAAGTTGGGAGTGTCTTTAGCGCGTATCACGCCTTTGCCCAGATAAGTCACCAGAAATTCTTCCAGGTGATCAAGCATTGCCCCATCGCTGGATTGACAAGGAATCAATTCGACCAGATGCATATAACGCGGCGGATTAAAAAAATGTATGCCGCAAAAACGATGGCGTAATGTTTCCGGAAAAGCTTCGGCCAGTTGATTGATCGATAATCCCGAGGTATTACTAGCAAAAATCGTATGCTCCCCCAGATAAGGCGCAACCTTGACGTACAGATCGCGTTTCCAATCCATACGTTCGGCGATCGCTTCAATCACCAAATCGCAATCTTTGAGCTGTTCCAGATGTTGATCGTAATTGGCCGCTTGGATAGAGGTGGCTTTGGTTTTGATCGACAGTGGCGCGGGCTCCTGTTTTTTAAGCTTCTCCACCGCCTTGATCACATTGGCATTGGGATTATCCGCCTCGCCCGGCAACTCAAACAACAATGTTTCGATATTGGCATTGACCAGATGTGCCGCAATCTGCGCGCCCATTACGCCAGCGCCCAGTACCGCAGCTTTCCGTACTAAAAAACGTTGATCTCTCAATTTCGCCTCCTGCTTGATCCGGTTATGGATATGGAATAAGACACTGTTTGTATCGATCGTGGCTCAAAGAGTACAAGCATGAGACCCAAAGCGCAAGCTTGTTTGTTGTCTGAAATCCGAGATACCGCTCGCGTACTCTACACTGCCCGCTCCTGAGCGTAAAAACCGCAATTGAAAAAATCAACCCCAGATATCCGCAAACTTCTCCGCGTTAAACCCCACGGTTGCACGCTTTCCATCGGTAATCAGCGGTCGCTTGATCAGACGGCCATTACCCCCAAGCAGCGTGAGTATTTCCTTGTCAGATAAGGCGGGCAATCGCGCCTTGATTTTTAATTCGCGGTATTGCACCCCGCTGGTATTAAAAAGCTTATTCAATGAAACATTGGCGCACGCAACAATCGCAGCCAGTTCTTCCGCAGTTGGTGGATTTTCGGTGATATCGATAAATTCGTAGCTGATTCCGGTTTGCAATAAATATTGCTCCGCCTTGCGGCAGGTATCGCATTTTTTATAACCGTAAAATTTGAGCATGATCTATTCACCGCCTTTCGGTCCCCAGAACACCACCCAGGTACAAAAATCCGCTGAGAAATTTTCAAAACGATGCTCCACATGGGCGGCAACAAAAAACACCATACCGGGTTCAAATGAATGACGTTCGCCCGCCACCACAATCTCACCGTGACCGGAGTGGATGAAATATAGCTCATCCTGATCATGCGGCGTTTGTATATCCGTATCCTTGGGCGCATAAACTTCCACCGACATGGTGCCATGTGCGAATGCCAACGTAAAAGGCTCGCCCATCGGCCATTCCGCACTGGCCTGGCCGGGAATGCGTTGCATCAAATCAATTAATGTTGCTTTCAGCATGTGGCCACCTCTTGTTGTGTCAAAACTGCATAAGTTGATTACGGGGCAAGTATAAGTGAACTCGATAGCCAATACCACAACGGGCTTGACACAACTGCAAGGTTCCTTATTAAACGCATCCCATATTGCAGCTTCTCTAAGTTTCATCGGCATGAGCTGGGAAGGATTTGTAATTGAAAATATTCTGAATACTATTGATCAGAATCAGGATAAACCTTATTTTTACAGAACTTCATCCGGCAATGAAATCGACCTAATACTAGAAAGATCAGAAAAGTAAACATGGGCAATTGAAGTGAAAAGAACACTCTCCCCATAATTTACCAAAGAACTCCGGCTCGCAAGCCAGGATATTGCAGTTTCAAGAAACTTCATCATTTATCCCGGCAGCGAGCGTTTTCCTTTGGTGGAGAATACTTCGGCGGTAGGTCTAGCAAATTTCCTGAATACACTCATGATGCGCAAGTAAGCAGCACAATAAGCAAAACTTAGTGCTCAATTTTTGCCAGATAGTTAACTAATTATCGAATTCCTGTGAGTTTCATTTATCAGCGCAGTAGTAACATTAGGGTGCTCCACTAATCCCATCATACTGAATAATCAAATTTTCTTTGGTGCAAGCTTTTCGAATATAGCTGCAAACTGGTTTACAAGATAAGGTGCAAAAAGTGTCAGTCCGGCAACTAAGAAATTGACAATATTTTCGGTATTTGGCATTTTCCCGGTTCTTGAAAAGGAATATACGGCGAAAATCCCAAATCCCAAAAACATCAATAAAATTACCATCATCCCTACAAGTGCAATCATTCGGCTAGAGCTTGCCCGCAATTCAGTAATCATCACCGGATTTCCATTCGCATCAAGCCTCGGCTTAAAACCTCCATTGCCATCTGCTTCCAGAGATGTAACTTTAGCTTCTTCGGACAGTGCATCAGCCAATGACCATTTTGAGTTCGAAAGAGCAGATCGAATCAGTGCGACGCTGATTAATGACCCCATAAAAATAACGCTTATTACTACATAAATAAACCATGGCTCCGCCGCAATCCATTCTTTGGATTGATCTGAATCCGTTTCTTTTATTCCTGTATTTTTTATACCCGTGCCTTCATTCTTAACCGCATCTCCTTTAACTTCACTTTGACCTGCGGATTGAGGCTGAGCTGCAGCGCCGCTTGCTGGAGGTGCAAGTACCTCTGCAGCATGTGTATTAAAAGAAACCATAGCCAAAATAATCACCAACCATATTGCGATATTCATCCGCATCTTCATTGCATTCTCCTTTAAATATAAAACGCTCTCATTCATAGCCTAAATAATGAGATTTGGTTAGTGCAGCATTTGGTCTATTCTTAATCTAAAAATACGTATCTACGAAAAAATTCTGATGTAGCTTTTGACTAGATTAGGAGCACGCTCTTTCGCCCAGACACCGTCACCGCTTTCACTGTCTCTATCTCCTTTTCCATTCGTATTTCCTTCGATAGTTTTAATTTTGCTCTTGATGGAACTCTGATCTTCGGCCACTAAACCAATATGAGAAAAGTCGTAAACAACAAAATCTCCCGCTTTCGCCTTTTCAGTTTTTGGTAATAATGCAATCTTGTGTTGTTTTGCCCATTTCTCCCATCCAAATGCACTGGCATCCCGGCAACGCCATTTTTCAGCTAATGAGAATGTTGCAAGACCCAAAGCTTCTCTCACTTTCTCGTCTTCTAGCCATTCCCGCATTATCCAGGCCGTAAATGCGGCGCACCACGGCCACGCTCCCGGTGCCAACCATGTAGCCCCTTGGTATTCAACGATTCGTGCCCCGGTATTATTTTTCAGGTCTTCACGAGTACCCACTTCAGCTCTGGCAATTTCAACAAGTTTTTCGATATTCTCATTCATTTTACTTATCCTTTAATTTTTCCTTCTCAAGAGTGTCTCTATAACTAGCTAAAAAAGCGGGTGCAATCTAAGTATATGAAAAAATAAATTGTTCAGAGTAAAATCCTACAATATGGCCCTGATCCCATTTGCTTACTTAATTACGCTGAATAGCAACTTCAAATTAAACTTATTAAGGGCGAATCAATAAGCAATTAATAAACTGATCTATAAGGAGTTATTCCAATTTCTATGCTTGATTAGGATGAATTTTATTAAATTCCGTTAAAGCGTCAGTACTTAACTTGATTATCTCATCAAGTATTTTCTGGTTTGTGTTTAGCTTATCAACCGCAGCAATCAGCTGCTTTAATAGATCCAACTGTGCAGTAGATGGTGGATTTATGGCATCTTTATTTGCATCAAATGCTGCTAATTTTGCATCTAGCAATGCTTTGTCTGCTGTTAATACGAGAATTCTTCTGTCATTTTCTGCAACCTCTCCCGGAGAAACATTTGGTTGTCTATTGCGATTCCTTAGCTTCGAGATTGAATCCACAATACCTTCTCGTGCTATCTGATAGCTCTCATAATAGTCCTGTAACTGCAAGCCAGTCATTTCATTTTTTTTAAACATATTCTTTTCTCCTTAAAATATTTATATTTTCTTCCCGGACTAAAGCCTTGGTGAAGTTTCAAACAGTGAATTACTTGTAACGCTACTTATCAGAGTCTTTATTTTTCTGTTTTGTCTTCTTTTTTGTCTGTAGCTGTGCCTGATGCTGTTCTAGCGGTACGAATATCATTCAGTACGGTAGAAAAGAAACTAGTCAGAAACTGCAACTGCTCTTCATATGTAGGCTCTTTAGCCAAAATACCGAGTTTTTTAGAAATAGTTGACAAATCATTTTTTGGAATAACTAATGGTTGCTGTGAAGTTAATATATCCTTGTTTATTGATGCCTGCTTTAATTGGATTGACTGCTGGTATTCTTGAATTGCATTGGAAGTACGTCCCAATTCTTCCATCAAGATAGCGTAGCTGGGTTTGTTTTTTTCTCCAGCGATTACGGCAGCAGCTTGTGCACCTTGTCGATAGGTTTCGAATGTAACTTGCTGTCGTTCAGCTTCTTTGCTAAGCAATGCAATAGCTTTGACTCTCTTTTCTGCTATTTCACGTCTGTTCCCAGCAAAGTTAGATAGTTCCGAATTTACGAGAGAAGAGTTTGCTGCGGTTATTCTGGCTAATTCACGCACTTCAGACGTAGATGAACAGGCAGCAAAAAATAAGCTCGCTGAAAAAACCATAGCAAATTTGAACATAGATTTTATTGGTAACATTAGTTTAAAACTCCTCCAGCAATAGTAAATAAGCCCGCAGCTTTAAGTGCTTCGATCATCAATTTTGCGAGTTCTTCCCTTTTCATGCCTGAACCATGGTAGGCAGCCAGTGCGTTAACTGGCTGCTTAATGGCTACCTCCCACAGTCGAAGCGCAGTTTCTGAAGCATCTAATGCTTGTCCATGCTCAATGTCGAGTAACCGGTATTTAATTTCGTGTATCAAACGCTGTGACCCCGTGGATGCATTCAAAAATCGTGTCATCGCAATCACCATATGACGGCGCGCAGGTTCATTGATGGATCTTTGATACAAATCTGATAGTTTGATTTCATTATTACCGTTTGCCTGACGCGCCCAGTTTATGTGTTGTTGAGACATCATTAAACTTTCTATTTCATCAAGAGCAGCAGCGCGTTTCTGTTGAAGCAAGGCAATTATGGATTTGGTTCTGTCAATTTGTTTTTCCGCATCTTCTTTTAACGTCATTAGCCGCTCTTTTTCAAACAATAAGGCGTTAATTGGTGGCAACGCTGTAAGTGCTTCAATCCCAACAAACCGACCAGCGAAACTGGGAAGTTGAGCGACAACAGTCAACGCCTCTTTTGTCTTTAAACATTTTTCTTTTTCTTCCGGTTTTACTTCAGAGCAATTGAGTTTTCCTTCGTCCAGCTTGTCTTTAGCAAGCACATCTAATAAAAGATTAATGTTATCGATTTGTAATTTTGTAGCACTTTGCTTGCCCAAAATTCCTGTTTTAGAGAGTGTGCCAAGCGCCTCCTTTAATTGATCCGCTTTGTCATTGATTTTCTTTGTTACATCCGAAACATCTGTTTCAGCTTGTTTGAGAGCTTCTTTATATTTTTCGAGAGCTTTGTCATATGCTTCTTTTGCATCCCCCTTAGCCTTCTCTTGCTTTTCCATTTCTTCATTTGCTTTGCTTTCTTCTTGAGCGATAACACTAAAAATACCACCTATTTTTGCCAATTCTTTCCAAGCCTCCTGATGCTTCTCGCATCTTTCTTTAAAACTTTGCAATAAGCGCCTAACATCTGCATTTGATTTAATTGATTTTGCTGCCGCTTCATACTTATCAATCATTTTGTTATCGACAACAAATTTTGCATCGACTCCTATTCTGCATTCAGGCGCAGATGTGGATAGCAGCTTACTAAAACGCTCAACAGCTTTACTCAAATTTTCCAGGGTATCGTAAAATTCATTAATACAAACAGTGAACGGAACTGGAACTGTATCTTTATGACAAGTTAAAAGAATTGTATTTTCATGACCAGTAAGTTCGAGCAATCGATCATTAATCATTCGTTCTTGTTTTTTGCTTAATGATTCTGCTTCGGGTGCTCCTGGTATTTTCCTGTCTTCCAGTAATGCACGCAGTATTGTATTGCGCCCAATCAGAGCAGCCTGCGCAACTATTTCAAGTTCGTGATCTAATAATTTGGCTTGATTTTTACGTTCTTCTTCAAGAATCGCTTTAAAGTTGATTTCATCACTGGTCTTTTTTACTAATGATGCTGTAGCGTCGTTATCTGGGTTATAAAAATGGATACCAGCGCAACCAGTTAAACTAATAAATCCAATTAAAAACACTAGATTTGTCAGTAGACGAACCAATTGTTGCAAACAATCCTTGAAGTGTTTTTTTCTTTTCGAGATATCCCTGTTCACAAAAAAATCTCCTGTCATATTGTGTTTTGTTGATTTCATTTTTTGTACACTTTGTACTTTTACCCTAACAACTCTTTGGTATTCTTTTGCGATCTGACGGTTTATAGGTTTTATTTGTTTTGTCAGTTATTCCATAAAACGATCAACCTTTGTATGATGAATCTTAATAGCGTTATATAACAATATGAATGAAATAAAAATAACCCAATTGAGTCATTTTGAATAAGTAAATACAAGAATTACAATTGAAGAAATTCCCTTATGCCAGTTTCACCAGCATTTCACTGCGTGTCGAAACACCCAATTTGCTGTATATACTTTTGATGTGGTTGCGTACGGTGTGATAACTAAGACTAATCTCTTTGGCAATATCCTTGGGAGAGTTACCTTGGTAAATCAGCGTGGCAATTTCAAGTTCGCGGCTGGTTAGACCTGTTCTATCTAACCGGTTGAAGATTTTTCCATTTTTGTTCGTAACGCGGGATAAATGCAGGAAATAAACATCTTGTTGATAATCGGCATTCGAGTGAATTAAAGTCAGTTTGATTTCATAGAGACGTTTACCTAGTTTTGACAGAAAGCTGTAGTATCCGATTTGATTGCATTGAACAAATTGAATAAGATTCAAGGCTGTCGAAAGAAACAAGTTTAGTTCCGGCCCGATAGCTTTTACAAAGGCTTGGCTTTGTAAAAGAACCGCACCATCATTCCGAATGGCGACGACCGGATCAGCATGATTCGACCAAAAGTTCTGTACTTTCCTGCGATTCAGTGTTTCTTCGCGAAATAATATGAAATTCAGCGCCTGTAACAGAAAGGGTCTAAGTATTTTCAGCAGTTCGATTTCACGTTGACTGAAAATTTGATGATGATTGGTGAGCCGGCAAAAATAAAACCGGAATGCGGATTGATGCCCCTCATCAAAAACTGTAATAAGCGTATAGTTGTGATGTGATTGCTGCCAGGACTGATCGCAAGAATGATGACAATTACTCAGACCGTCAAGACACTCAACAAGATTAGAAGAATGGACCGGCAGTGACATATTCACGTTAGCGCATATAAACCCTTCTGCTGGCAAATTCTGCAAAACAACGTGTAAGAAACGTTTCCACCCTTCTTGACAACATGTCGACTGATTAATGCTGTCAAGCAACTGCAGCGTATTTCGTTCGCCTGCAAACCGTCCGTAGAACACACCATTGCATGCCAGCAGTGGCAATAATGCCACTTTCAATACCTGATTAAATTCATCCCTGGTTTGGCAATTATTCAACCAATTGATCGTAGCCAACGCTATCTGATGATCCCTACACGCAAGCGCATCCCAACAAATTTCTTTATCCATGCTCCTACTCCCACTTTCTTTTTAGTATTTATGAAGCATTTTTAATGAGCAAGAAAAGTGTATCTCATCCAAAAATATAGTGGTTGTGAGAATTCTCACAAAGAAAGAAGTAATACTGTAAAACAGGATAGGCTATTTGAGTTCTCGGATTAACAAATAAATAATGATCAGGAGCAAGCTCAATCCGGCATTCCAATAGCAATAATGATTACTACCGGAACGATGAAACAGTCATTCCAATAAATATAGCCGCTGCTCCATCCATTGCACTATATTCTCCAGAAGCTCCGTACGTGCCGGTTCTTTTAAGAATAGATGCTGGTGATACTGTAGATTGGAAAATATCAGAACCTCGTTATCAGGATGAGACTGTAAGGTTACACGGGCAAAATCCCTACTGCCCCATGCCGGCGTGATCGGATCTTGCTCCGAATACACCAGATAATACGGTGTCGAAAATTCTTTCATGTGACGGCGGAAATTTACAATCTCCGCTTCAATGCCTTTCACAAAACGCAGCAAGGTACGGCGGACAATCCAGCCATCAGCACGCAGGCGTGCTTTTTCTTCCTCGCTATCGGTCAAATAATCCTGCACCCAATCCGGAGAAACCGGCGACAGAAAACTGCGCAAGCCGGGCCAGGATGCTATTTCAAACAGGCCATCCAGGAGAGGTACAGTCACCAGCGCTAATGCTTGATTGAAAATTAACGCGGGCAGGGTTTCATTCTGAGGGCGCAGAAAATGCGTTTCGGCGTGAAAAGACAACCTGATCAGAGGATTTGCCATCCAACCGCGCCACCCCGGTGGTTCGCTGACAGCAAACGCCGGAGCCAGCAAAACGATTCCCTGCACCCGTTTGAGCAATGACTTTTCGTCGCGCAATTGCGTCAAGTAAGAAGCGGTCACCAAGGCGCCCAAACTATGCGCGATAATAAATACCGGGCGCTCTGACTCACTTTCTGCATCGCATAGCGCGATCGTTTCTCTGAGCGCACGATCCAGATTGCGCCGAAGCGGCTCCAAATCTTTCAATGGTACTTGCGCCAGATAAGCATCACTGACCGACTGTCTGCCCGAACCGCTGGTCAATGCTGAATCCGCTTGTAGCAGCACCGGATTGGAAAGCCCATGCGCATAATGATCGAAACCAACAACCAAGAACTTCCGCGCAAAATACTGCGCCACCTCGCCATAGCGCCCGATATGTTCGTTCATACCGTGAACCAGCAGCGCGCAAGCTGGCGCTGAGGCATGATTTGCTGGTGAAAGCATGCGCAGAAGTAACGGACCATCACTCTCCGGCTGATCAACACGAACTTCTTTTCCCCAGCGAGGATAAAGCTCACTGACAAATTTTTGATGCACACAACCGGATAGCAGCAGAAGCAAAAATATTCTTGTCAGAATTGCCGCTTGACCATTAGGATTAAGATAATGCATGTCAGGGGCGGGGCAGCATGTCCGCTTTGCGGTCATGCCCTTCCCGTCAGTCAGAGGTGCGACCCATAAACGCTAATTGAGGATAAGTTGAAGAGTAAAAAGTTAAGTATTATGATTTCTACTATCCTTAGCTAGTGAGTAAAATAATGAAGAACAAAATAATATTTCGTATGCTTCAATCGGCACTATTAATTATTTTTCTAATTATATGGTTTTTATTTTCAGCAGATCAAAAATTGTTTGTACATGGTTCTTCTAATTTTTCTAATCCGGACTTAGACGAAAAAAGCAATTCCAATTCTTACGGATACGAATCCCATCCTTATCCCGATAATAGCAAACGAGATGATAATGAAAGGGAACTACGATCTTATGATAGTCCAGGAGAAGCATCTCCTGGACTATCATCTGAACCCCAACAAGAAATTGGTGATCCTTGCACTTTAATAAAATTACCAGTATGCAATGAGTAGAAGATAAATGACTTTACATCAATTGGATAAGCTATCGAGTATAGCTTTATCAGTTATTTCTACATTCGCGATCATCACTGGAGGAATTTTTGGGTTGGTTGAATATATGGGACATAAAGAGGACTTGAGAAAAAGTGCGAGCCTAAATCTAGTGACTAACTATCATTCTGATGTGTACTTAAAAAATACCGAAAAATTACAAAATATTTGGAGTAATCATTATCCAAATTTAATCATTTTGTCTAATGACAATATCCTTCATAATAAAGAAAAAATAATTGCATATAATAAATTTGTTATCGAAATGGTTAGTAAGGAAAGTATTTCTCAGGAAATAATTAACATTTTAAATTTTTATGAAAGAGTTGCTATTTGTGTAGAAGCGCAGCTTTGTGATAAAGAAGTTATTGATAACTTTTTCTTAAATGACGGTCGTACTTTTTTTAATAAATTTTACCCTTATATCTGCGCCTTAAGAAATCAATGGCAAGATAATAAACTTTGGTTTAAACCTGAAACTTATTTTAAACCGGGGATAACATTGTGTAATTAATGATTATGCTATTTAGAATAGAATTAATGTTTTTAGCATTCACACACTTGTGCTTCTCTCTTTTGGCATTTAATAATGCTCTTAAACATAGAGTGGAGTCGAGAGTCTTGACATAAATAAAATTGCCACGCAAATTTTCTGCTATATCTTCCGTCATAAATCGGGACTGTATATGAACAGCTCGCACTTATTGATTAACCGAAATCACCGTATCGAGAGCGTTTTTTTCTGCTGAACATCGGAAGAACCAGGCCCAGAAATATCCCACCGCATAATACTAAAGCCCCGGCAATAAACCAATCCTTCTGGTTGTGGTTTTCCAGTTCACGGTTTTCCAGTTGCAACGCAATGAGGCGCTCTTCAACTGTAATCAGTTTTTCATGCAATTCCTTGTTTTCTTCGTCAATGAGCAGCACATTGGCGGAAGTTTTTTTAATGGATTCCATTTGCTCCACTAATCGCTTGTTATCGCTCTCGAGTGTTTTCAGGCGCTTTTGCGAGCTTTCATATTCATCCTTGACGGCTTTTAGCTGGGTGCGTATAGAGCCTTCGTCCACGTTTGTAAGGTCGATCTGCTTCACCATTTTTTCCAGTTGCGATCGGGCGTCAGGTTCGGCGCTCAAATAACGGCTCAGTATCCAGCCTTCCATGCCATTGGCAATTTTGACGCGCGTATGCCCGGTTTCTGCATCATTTTCCAGCACTTCCACGGGGGTGCCACTCTTCAACATTCTGAGAATCGCATGACTCAAGGTCGGGCCTCTGCGGAAGGTGACCTCCAATTGATCCGATACGTATCGGGTTTCAGCGGAAATTGAGACAGAATAGGGAAAGCAGACAATAAAACAAATCAGCAAAACGACATATTTATTTTTATTCATAAAATTTATCGGATGGGTTCAAGAATTATGCAAATCCTGATTAGAGAAGATGTAAACCAGGCAATGGATCCTAATAGGTTCTGGCTTTGGGTGGAAACGATTCGACTGTGAGCGGCTTCAGGCGGACAGGTTTGTAATCCAGCCGATGATCTTCACTGAAAAATAGCGTATGTTTCAACCATTTGACATCGTCCCGCTGCGGATAATCATCCCGCGCGTGGGCACCCCGGCTTTCACGCCGGGCTTCCGCCGAAATCATCGTGGCAATGGCCACTTCTTTCAAATTATCCAGTTCAAGCGCTTCAATCCGTGCGGTATTGAATATCTTGCTTTTATCCTTGATCTCCGTGCGCCCCACTTGCTCACCGACCTGGAGAATTTTCTCCACGCCTTTCTGCAGCATGTCTTCAAAGCGAAACACACCGCAATAGGTTTGCATGGTCTTGGCCAAGGCGGCATGAACCTGCGCGACACTCTCGCCATTTTGCTGGTTTTCCAATCGTGCCAGACGGTTCAGTGTTTTGTCCGCTGCATCCTCCGGCAGTGGTTTATGATGCGGGTGCGTTTTCAAGTCTTCAATGATCTGATTGGCAGCAGCACGGCCAAAGACGACCAGATCGAGCAATGAATTTGTGCCCAGGCGATTGGCGCCGTGCACCGAAACGCAGGCGCATTCGCCTACCGCGTAAAATCCGGAAACGACTTCTTCCGGGCCGGTTTTATACGGCGCAACGACCTGCCCCAAATAATTGGTAGGAATGCCACCCATCATGTAATGCGCGGTGGGTACGACCGGGATCGGCTCATTAATAGGGTCGACATGAGCAAATTTAATCGCCAGTTCACGGATGCCCGGCAACCGGGTTTTAATAATTTCACTACCCAGATGATCAAGCTTTAACAATAAGTGATCACTTTCCTCGCCACAACCACGCCCATCCTTCATTTCCGTAGTCATGGCGCGTGAAACTACGTCACGGCTGGCTAGATCCTTGGCATTGGGTGCGTAGCGCTCCATGAAACGCTCGCCTTCCCTGTTCAGCAAATAACCGCCCTCACCTCGCACCGCTTCGCTGATCAAAACGCCCACACCGTACACGCCCGTGGGGTGAAATTGCCAGAACTCCATATCTTCCAGCGGAATCCCTGCGCGTGCGGCCATGCCCAGGCCATCGCCGGTATTAATCAATGCATTGGTACTGGCTTGAAAAATCCGTCCGCCACCACCTGTGGCGAATAAAGTCGCCCGCGCCTGCAACACCAGGATTTCCCCGGTTTCCATTTCCAGCGCAGTGACGCCCAACACATCGCCCTGTTCGTCGCGAATCAGATCCAGCGCCATCCATTCGATAAAAAATTGCGTGTTGGCGCTGACATTTCGTTGATACAGGGTGTGCAACAATGCGTGACCGGTACGATCAGCCGCAGCACATGAACGCGTGGCTTGCGCACCGCCAAAGTTCTGTGACTGACCGCCGAACGGGCGTTGATAGATTTTTCCGTTTTCCAGGCGATCGAACGGCATGCCAAAATGCTCCAGTTCGTATACCACTTCGTTGGCATGACGGCACATGAATTCAATGGCGTCCTGATCGCCCAGGTAATCGGAGCCCTTCACGGTATCGTACATATGCCAATGCCAATTGTCTTCGGTCACATTCCCTAGCGCAGCGGCAATTCCCCCTTGTGCTGAAACGGTGTGGGAACGCGTGGGAAATACTTTGGATAGCACCGCCACTTTCAATCCTGCTTCGGACAACTGCAGCGCCGCCCGCATTCCAGCACCCCCTGCTCCTACAATGACCACATCAAACTTTCTTTTGATTAATGACACATTAGCTCCACAATATTTCAGCAACCCAAACCAGATAAAACAGCAAAGCAGTCACCACCGCGATATGCATCATTAAGCGAATCGGTGTGGAATGAACATAATCCATCAGAACGTTGCGCACACCCACCCATGCATGCCAGAACATACCCATAAAAAACACAAAAGTTGCGATGCGCAGCCATTGAAGCTGGAATAAGCCTTTCCATTCCGCGTAATTCTGTGGAGCTGCAACACATAACACACCGACCAGAACAATAAGATAAATTGTCATCAGAATGGCGGTCACACGCTGGAGCAGCCAATCCCTCGAACCGTAGTGCGCACCCGTGACAGCCAATCTGGATTGCCTCACCATAGCACCAATCCCGACAATGTAGTGAGTACGAATCCCGCAATCAACACCAGTTTGCTTCCTGTCCGCGCCTGTTCCAGCACGATGCCTACTTGCATATCCAGTAACAAATGACGGATGCCGGCACATAAATGATGCAAAAAGAACCAGAGCGGTAGCAGCAGAATCAGCTTGATCATTGAATTACTGATATAACCCTGCAATATTTCAAAGCCTTGCGGTGATTCCAGCAAGAGCTGCAAACCGCACAACAGCAACGGGATGCCGGGAAAAAAGAGCAATACACCGCTGATACGATGCAGAATCGAAACCACGGCGGGGATGGGCTGTCTGATCTTGAGCAGATTCAGATATTTGGGGCGTTTATGATGTAATTTTTCTTCCATGCGAAAAATTCTAGTGTAGAAATGTTGTCGCCAGAGTTAAGCTTACACGCTGAAGATTGAAGCCAAGTTTAGTCTGTTATGGTTCCCGATACAAGCCATATCAAGTCATATGACAATCTCACTCGTCTGATGAACGCCATTCGATCGAGAATAAATGGAGCAAACGAAGAATTGCAATTCGGCCGATACGATGAATAAAGCAAGTGATAAAACACCGCTTGGGTATAATAAACCCATAGTTTGGGTCTGTTTTCAACCGCACCGCGGCGCACCCCTTAACACCGTTAAATTGACAAGCACCATCATGCAATCCGTCGCAAGAACAATAGCACTCGTTACTTTTTTATCGTTACTCAGCGCCTGCAGTATTGTGCGCCTGGGTTATGATCACGGGGCACAACTCACTTGGTGGTGGCTGGATGGTTACGTCGATTTTAACCGCGAACAGGCACCACACGCCAAGCAAGCGATTCAGCAGTGGTTTAACTGGCATCGTACGGCACAGCTTCCGGAATATGTGGATTGGCTGGCCGTAGTACGCGGCCAGATCGACGGCCCGCTGACAGCTACGCAAATCTGTCATTGGTCCGATGAACTGCAAGGTATTCTCGCCCCTGCCTTTGAACAGGCTGTGCAGCTGAGTACACCGGTGGTATTGCGTTTAGGCGAAGCACAGTGGCGCCATCTCGAGCAACGCTATAACAAAAGCAATGAGGAGCTACGCCGCGACTATCTGCAACCAGATCTTGGAGAGCGCCGGCAGGCTTCGATCAAACGCACCATCAAACGTATTGAGAACCTATATGGCAGCATTAACAAAGCACAACGGCAATTAATCGCAGCCAGCATTGAATCCTCACCTTTCAATCCCGAAATCTGGATGATCGAACGCCAGCGCCGACAACAGGAGACTTTGAGAATATTGCGTCAGCTCACACCTGAATTCGCCACGCATGAACAGGCCATTACCGCATTACAGACTCTGATCGAACATACGCACCGTTCCAACGATCCAGATTACCGCGCTTATCAGTTGAAGCTCTCTGCCCATACCTGCGCTTTCATCGCACATATGCACGACAGCACCACGCCAACTCAGCGCCAGCATGCGCATGACAAATTAAAGAAATGGGAAACGGATTTACGCGCGCTGATGATCAAGAATAGTATGCATACTGCTCTGGAATAGCGGATTTACGCATCTACTGCGTGATCTGAAATATAGTCAGATTCATAATCAGAAACGGGAAAATATCCTGCTGCTTCAGCACTCATGACGCCCGTTTACAGTTCGGGAACCCGATTATCACATGCAAACCTTATCTCCATCTACATTCCAGGCTGTGTGTCCTTGCATTTGCTCCCGAAAAATTCGACACAATCTTATTGCAATTTGTTTCTCTAAGGAATTTCTTAATTTTAGTTGGTTATTCACACAGGCACGTTTTATAATCCGCACGCATTAATGACCTAATAACGGAATGATCAGTATAAAATTATTGACTGAGTATTCTTTCCAAATGACATGAACCCAAATCTGAATCAGCTGCAACCCTATCCCTTCCAGAAGCTCCGGTTATTACTCGAAGGGGTGGTACGCAATGCGGCATTGAGTCCGATTGATCTTCAAATTGGCGAACCCAAGCACGCAACACCTGACTTTATCCGCCAAGCCATAGTGGATAATCTGGATGGTCTATCGGCATACCCAACGACGCTGGGAATACCAGCGCTACGCAATAATATCGCGGCATGGATAAAACAGCGTTTTAATTTGCCGGAAATCAATCCGGATACTGAAATTATTCCTGTCAATGGCAGCCGTGAAGCGTTGTTTTCTTTTGCGCAAGCAACGATAGATCGCAGCGCCGCATCTCCGGTAGTCATATGCCCCAATCCGTTTTATCAAATTTATGAAGGCGCCGCGTTATTGGCAGGGGCGACACCGCATTTTATCAATACGCTGCCCGAAAATCGTTTTCGATTGGATTTCTCGCAATTGAGTCATGACGTATGGTCGCGCGCGCAGTTGATTTATGTTTGTTCGCCCAATAATCCGACGGGTGCAGTCATGACACTGGAGGAATGGCGGGAACTGTTTGCACTATCCGATCGTTATGGTTTTGTAGTCGCTGCGGATGAATGTTATTCGGAAATCTATTGTGATGAAACGAAACCGCCATTGGGCGCGCTGGATGCTGCACATCAATTGGGCCGCACAGGTTTTCCGCGCTTGGTGGCATTCAACAGCTTATCGAAACGTTCCAATGTACCGGGAATGCGCTCCGGTTTTGTGGCCGGTGATGCGGCAATATTGCAACAGTTTCTGCTGTATCGGACATATCATGGCTGCGCCATGAATCCTGCAGCTCAGGCTGCCAGCGCAGAGGCCTGGAATGATGAAAAGCATGTGGTGGAAAATCGCCGGTTGTATGCGCAAAAATTCTCTGAAGCGCTGGCTTTACTGGCGGATGCAATGACCGTGCAAATGCCGGATGCGGGTTTTTATTTGTGGATTAAAACACCTATCGGCGATACCGAATTCACCAAACGATTGTATCAAGATTATAATGTGACGGTACTGCCAGGCAGCTATCTGGCGCGTGACGCACAAGGCAGCAATCCGGGGAAAAATTATATTCGGGTTGCGTTGGTAGCTCCTGCGCAGGAATGTAGCGAAGCGATGCAAAGAATTAAAAGCCTCGTGACTCAATTTAGTTGAGTCGACTGAATTTAAATTACTAAGGAAAATTATGAGTGAATTAAAAACCATCATTGAAGAAGCTTTTGAACGCCGCGCTGAAATTACACCCCGTAATGTCGATGCCAGTTTGAAGGAAGCCGTAACACAAGTTCTGGCGATGCTGGATAACGGTAAATTGCGCGTAGCTGAAAAAATCGACGGTGATTGGATTACGCACCAATGGATCAAGAAAGCGGTATTACTGTCATTCCGCATCGAAGATAACAATTTTATCAAGGGCGGTTTTTCCAATTATTTTGACAAAGTACCGTCCAAGTTCGCCGATTACAGTTCCCGAGACTTTCGTGACGGTGGCTTTCGTGTCGTGCCGCCTGCAGCCGTGCGCAAAGGCTCGTTTATCGCCAACAACGTCGTGCTGATGCCTTCTTACGTCAATATAGGCGCGTATGTGGACGAGGGTACGATGGTTGATACGTGGGCCACCGTTGGCTCATGCGCACAGATTGGCAAGAATGTGCATTTATCGGGTGGCGTTGGCATTGGCGGTGTGCTGGAGCCGGTGCAGGCCAATCCGACCATTATCGAAGATAATTGCTTTATTGGAGCGCGCTCGGAGATTGTGGAAGGCGTGATTGTCGGTGAGAATTCCGTCATATCCATGGGGGTGTATATTGGTCAAAGCACGAAAATCTACAACCGTGAGAGCGGTGAAGTCAGTTACGGCCGTATTCCGCCCGGATCAGTCGTGGTATCGGGTAATTTGCCGGCAGAAAACGGGAAGTACAGTTTGTACTGTGCCGTGATCGTGAAGCAAGTAGATGCAAAAACACGTTCCAAAACAGGAATTAATGAATTGTTGCGCGGAATATAAACGAAATATTCCTAACGTGGATACCCCCTATTACGGGGGCTTATTCTTGATTATTTTATGGTGACCTGGTTGTCGACATTCTTGACCCCATCCACGATCCAGGTATGCATATTAGTGCGGGTAATCTGATCTTCATTACGAGCGACACCCGTGAGTGTTACATGCCCTTCGTTAACTTTAATTTCAATGCTGGCACCCTGTAATACCGGATCCGATTGAATGGCCTGGGTAACACGAGCAAAAATGGTTGAATCATCGTAAACAATTCCGGGAGGTGGCGCGACCCAGGACGGATGAGTTCTTTCCGCGTAGTTTTCACACCCTATCAAAAAAAAGATGCTTATCAGCAATAAAGCTGAAGTCAATAATTTAAAAAAAATCCTCATGGTTGTTTATCCTATCAATGTTTGCTTTACAGGTATTTCGTAATTCTTCTTATTCGCTGATGAAAATTGATGTCACTCATTCAGCATGGATGGCATCATAACGCTACCGATAGGAAATAAACAAGCCGGTAAACTCAAAAACATACCCACAATAACAATCCAGCATTTAGTCTGCGCGGATCTCAATAGCAGTTCGGATTAAATTATTCACTTGAGCACTCAAATCACTGGACAAGCAGTCAAGCTCATATATTTTATCGGTGACGCGTATACTGCGCAGCCAGGTAAGCTGTCGTTTGGCCAATTGTCGCGTTGCGGCAATTCCCATGTCATGCAATTCGTCGCTGTCGATTTTGTTATCCAGGTAAAGACAGGCCTGCCGATAGCCGACACATCGCATGGAGGGTGACTCCACGCCTAATGTCGGAAAATTTTGGCGTATGGATTGCACTTCTTCGATCAATCCGGCGTTTAACATGCCTCTAAAGCGCTCAGCAATACGTAAATGCAATTGGCTGCGTTCACTGGGTATCAATGCAATACTGATTTTACGATAGGGAAAATCAGCGGGTTGAAAGTTTTTCAGAATCTCTGACATCGGCTGTTGCGTCAAATAACACACCTCCAATGCACGCTGGATACGCTGACTATCGGTAGGTTTGATACGTGCAGCAATGATCGGATCCAATTCTGATAATTTCTGATGCATTGCAGGCCAGCCATGTTTCTCCGCCATATTTTCCAACGTCAAACGCAGGTCTTGATCAGCCGCAGGCAATGCGGACAGGCCTTGTTGTAAGGCTCGGAAGTAAAGCATCGTACCCCCTACCAGTAGCGGAATTTTGTTACGTGAGGAGATATCCTGCATGATGCTTAAAGCATCCTGGCGAAATTGTGCTGCTGAATAAGATTGATCGGGATCAATGAGATTAATCAAATGATGTGGGGCATGAGCCAGGATTTCTTGCCTGGGCTTGGCCGTCCCGATATCCATGTAACGGTATACTTGAGCTGAATCCACGCTGATAATTTCACTCGGAAAATTTCTTGTGATATCCAAGGCAATTTGGCTTTTGCCACTGGCTGTGGGGCCCATCAAGAAAATAGCAGTGGGATTTTGCATTACGCAGGATTAATTGTATGAAAAAGAGCGGGAATGAAGTGAAATAGAAACAATTGTTTAATTTTAAATAATAAATGTATAAAAGGCTTATCGTTAAATAGTCATTGGATAATCAGAAAAACTCGGCTAAACTTTGGCAAATTTAACTTTTGTTAGGATTAAGGCTTTGAAAATTTTTGCTGTCGTATTATTTCTCCTCATATTATATAGCCTGGGATCAGCACTGTATTATATGTACAAGGATAAAGGGCATTCAACGCGCATGGTCAGATCCTTGAGCATCCGTATCGGCTTATCTCTTTTCTTATTTATTGTCATGATGATAGCAGCCCGCTTGGATATGCTGGCTGAATAATTTTTCCGCCCGGAATCGCTTTATTGTGCAACCGTGAGTCTGCCGAAGTTGTATAAAGATGTGGTTATTGTTGGCGCTGGCGCTGCAGGCATGATGTGTGCCATTGAAGCGGGTAAACGAGGCCGTAGCGTACTACTCATCGATCATGCCAGTAAGTTAGCAGAAAAAATCCGCATTTCCGGCGGTGGCCGTTGTAACTTTACCAATCGGTATACTACAGCGGAAAATTTTATTTCCGGTAATCCGCATTTTTGTCACTCCGCATTGGCTCGCTTTACGCCACAGGGTTTTATTGCGCTGATTGAGAAACACGGGATTCGCTACCATGAAAAGAAATTAGGTCAATTGTTCTGCGATGGTCGCTCACAACAAATTATCGATATGCTTCACGGCGAGTGCAACGCAGTGGGTGTAGAGTGGCAAATGCCTTCTGCAATCAAAGAAATAGTGAACTTATCCAGCGATAGGAAAAAACCCGGCACTGAATCGAATTTTAGCGTGATAACCGAGCGCAATACCATTGAAACCAAGTCTCTGGTGATTGCTACAGGCGGGTTATCAATCCCGCAAATTGGCGCAAGCGCATTGGGCTATCAAATTGCCAATCAGTTTGGCGTTCGTGTAACACCCTTGCGGCCTGGTTTGGTGGGTTTAACTTTCTCAGCCGATGAATTTTCCGCCTTTAAGGAAATTTCAGGCGTGGCGATAGATGCTGAAGTGAGTTACAACAGCGCTTCATTTCGTGAGAATGTCTTATTTACCCACCGCGGATTAAGCGGTCCTGCTATATTGCAAATATCATCGTATTGGCAACCCGGGAAACCTCTACACCTCAATCTGCTACCGCAACAGCGCGCACAACAGATTTTTCTTCTTTATCGTAGAAGCGCCGTACTTTTACCGAATCTGTTAGCCCGTTATCTACCTAAACGTTTCGTGCAGATCTGGTGCACTTTCATATTAGCCCCACTGGGTATCGCTGCAAAACCTATTTGTGATTACCGGGAAAATGAATTGCTTCTGATTGCGGATAACCTCCATAATTGGCAGATTATTCCGAGTGGCACGATCGGTTATAAGAAAGCCGAAGTGACAGTAGGCGGTATCGATACTCTCGAATTATCATCCAAAACAATGGAATCCAAGCGCATGCCAAATCTGTTTTTTATTGGGGAGGTAGTAGATGTTACCGGCCATTTAGGCGGATTCAACTTCCAATGGGCCTGGTCATCAGGTTATGCTGCAGGGCAAGTGGTCTAAATTTTGTATGCGATATCAGTTGAAAAATAAAAAATATTTTATTTTTCTCCATAAAAATAGGATGCGATCGAGAAATAGGTTCTGCGCCACATATAGGTTCCACACGCAACTTCCTTGAAATCTTCCATCCATACTCTTAATCCATCCGGACTAACACGCCAATAGTCTTTGGGAACCGCATGATAGGGGCAGAGCCAAGGCAATTGAACCCATATTCTTCCGCCCGGTTTTAAGACTCTCTTGAGTTCCTGAATTGCCTTCAATGGATAGGGAACATGCTCCAGTATCGATATACAGACCACTGCATCAAAGCTGTCATCTTCAAAGGGTAAGTCATGGATATCATAATGATAATCAATGAAATCACGCATATCGTATTTATCAACACTGACCCAGTTCGGCCCATATTTTTTCCCTAATCTATTCTTTACCCCAATTTGAAGACATGGCTTATCTTCACAACCTTGCAGGAATTCTTCAAATATCTTTGCATAGACCGCGTCAGGATCAGTACTCGTTTGGCGTACTGCATTTGCGGCTCGTTTGTATTCGATAAGATAAAACAAAAAAGATAAGTACTTCTTTAATAAAGAATAAATTTTCCTAAGTATGTTTTTCATTTATTTCTCTGCATTGGTAATACGAGGTATCAGATACCCAGCGCGCCCCATTTTCTATTTACTGAATGCATCTGGCGGATAAGAAACTTTCGACAAGCTTGGAAAATACCATCGATTATCCCTAACTCTTCTTAGCCATATTATCAGTTATCAGATTAATTATCTTGCTCCATCAAAACTGTATCAAAGATTTCATAGGGCAAGATAAGACGATTAATGCAGACAATGCTCCACTATTGAAAAAGGTTACGCGTGAGCTCTACGGAATATACATGCTTCGCGCACCTGCACCCCTTCCAGCAGCAAAATCACGGGAAATAGCAGGTTCAATTTTAAAAAACCATCAATTAGATTTTCTCGAACTTACAATAACTTCGTAGGAGATATGTACTAGAAAAAAAGTAATAATGACCTATTGGTTGCAAGAAGTATTTCTACTAATATGAGTCCCCTTTGTGAAATCAATCATTTCACAGAAATTCAAAGCTTCTTGGGAAATTTGCAGTAACAGCCTGAATAGTAAAGTTAATGATGGATAGACAACTAAAACGTGAGGGATTAAACATGTTAGTCAATGTAAACAAAATTCGAACCAGTCTCATACGACGAATAGCTGTGATTACTGCATTCTTCTTGTCAACTGGCATTGCGGGCATGAATGTACACGCCCACACACCTCACGACATGGTAATTGCATTTGCCGCATCACCGGATTATGCCAATGATAAAACCATGTTCTTAATTAGCGATGGAGCATTTACAGGCTGGTATTATGATCAAGTGATGCGGTCTACTGACGGTGGCGTAAACTGGATCAACATAGCGAACGGATTGGATCATCCACTCGAATACAGTGTTCTTCGCGTTTCTCCAAAGTTTGCTACGGATCAAACGGTATTTGCGGGCCTCAAAGGCAAAGGAGGTGTTTATCGATCCACCAATCGTGGCGATTCATGGGAACCCTATAATACAGGCCTTGCTGCTGCAAACAAAATCATAAGAAAAATGGAAGTTGCTGAAACCAGCAATGGTTATGTGATTTACTTTACTGAAGGCAACGGTGCTTTATTCCGCCGCTCCAACACAGATGCACAGTGGACTCAGGTACTCAATAAAACCAACAAGGTAGCTGTTATCGCAATCTCGCCCGATTTTGCTACCGACAACACTTTAGTGATCGCAAGCGATACCGGATACTTGCGAAAATCCACCAATGGAGGCATCGACTGGATCGAATTAGGAAATCCAACAGGAACCATCATCTACGATATGGCCATCGCTCCAGGCGCAACGGAAATATTCCTGGCGACCCCAAGCTTTGGAATTTTTCATAGCAGTGATGGAGGAAGTACCTTTGTCAACAAGGGTACTAACCTACCCAATGAAGCAATCAATAATATCGCGGTTTCACCGAATTATGCGATCGATCGCACGGTATTTTGTACCAGCCTGACCCAATCGGTATTTAAATCCGCCGATGGTGGCGACAATTGGACACTGTTTAATTCAGGTGCAGTGGTTACAGTTCAAACGACACCCCTCAATGAAATGACTGACTTGCAGGTCTCCCGTACCTATGCGACAGATCAAACGGTATTTTTGCCGGTATTTGACGGGCTCTTCATTTCAAAAAATGGAGGCAGCACTTGGAAGCAGAGTCAAACACGGATTGGCGTATTGACAGGACTCGCGCTGTCTACAAGTTTTAACACGGATCAAAAAATGATTGCCACAACGTATGTCGGCCGAGGTATCGCTATTTCTGCAGATGGTGGTACAACCTGGTCTACCAGTGGCTGGCCCAATCCAACGGGACGGAAGATGAACTTTTTTGATTCACAAATCATTAAAAATGCCAATGGCAATCAAACAATCGTTACCGCGACCAATGGCTACGTGGGGAGTTCGAACGATTTCGGTGCCAGTTGGAACGTTAAGTTTATCCCTAGATTTCTTGAAATCAGGAAGGATCTCGTTTCGCTCACAGCTTTAGCAGCATCGCCGAACTTTGCGACCGATAAAGAGATATATCTCGGCTCAAGACTCCATGGATTGCTGCAAACCAAAGATGCGGGAAAAACTTGGATATTGCAACGCGGAATGCCGACAAATCATCCTATTACAAGCGTGGCTGTATCGCCTAACTATGCCACCGACCGTACTGCATTTGCTGTTAACCGTGCAGGGGAAGTCTGGCGTACACAGGATGGCGGAAATACTTTCCTGCAAGTAGGCGCCAGTTCGATCATCCAAGCCGGATGGGCTGGGCAAAGATATATGTGGGTTGCGATATCTCCTCAATTTGCTATCGATAATCTTGTTCTCGTTGGCACCACCAGTGGGATTTATCGCTCAACCGATGCCGGCACCACCTGGATAAAAGAAGCCGACACCTCGGTTGGGTCAAATGCTGTTATTTTACAAATCGAATTTTCGCCAAACTTCGGTAACGATCGCACGATTTTTGTCAATGTCCGGGGCAAAGGATTGTTTAACGCAAATCTGGACGGAGCGGGCGCGGTAACATCTACATTCAATACAACTGCTTCATTGATTGGAACTGAAAATATTGAATTCATTGAATTCAATATATCGCCCACCTATCAATTGGATTCTACGATTGTAGGTGCTGCAAGAAAAAATATCTATAAATCAATGGATGGCGGCTTAACCTGGGCAGTAGCAGGATATCCTGACAATTAAAGCACCTAAGATTGCAAATATGCACCGCTCGATTCTAATCGAGCGGTTTTATTTTATCCAGAATTTTGCGCTAGCCCCGATGTTAACGGTAATCAATATAGTGTTTAGCGACAGGATTCTATTTAATTACCGCTTTTTCACTAAACCTGGGATAGCAAATCCCAGCAATAGATAAACAATCTGCCATTGTTCGTCGCTCAGTTCCAGTCTATCATTCACTTCTACGGAATAAACAAAAAATTTTCGTTGAATATTACGAAAATTCCAACAAAACAAACCATAATCCATAGTTACTAAATTTTTTGGAGAGATTTATGCGCAATTTGCAATTAGCAGCGTCCATTCTCTTTGTACTTGTTTTAAGTAGCTGCGGCTACAATACGCTTCAATCCACTGATGAGCAGATTAAAGCCAGTTGGGCGGAAGTGCTGAATCAATACAAACGGCGTGCGGATTTAATACCTAATTTGGTCAATACCGTTAGGGGATTCGCTGCTCAGGAAAAAGATGTGTTGCTTGGCGTTACGAATGCGCGTTCCAGAGTTGGCGGTATTCAGGCAACCCCGGAACTCATCAACGATCCCGAATCATTTACTAAATTCCAAAATGCACAAGAGGAGTTGTCCAGTTCCCTTTCAAGATTGCTGGTCGTAATCGAGAATTATCCCGAATTAAAATCGGATGCCAACTTTCGTGATTTACAAGCACAATTGGAAGGTACCGAAAACCGCATTACTGTAGCACGTAATCGGTATATCAAGGCGGTTCAGGACTACAATACGATTGTTCGGTCTTTTCCCAGCAATCTCACAGCCATGCTGTTTGGATTTCAGACAAAGCCCGGTTTCACCGTGGAAAATGAAAATGAGATTTCTGTTGCGCCAAAGATCGATTTTGATACACCGAGACCGGAAGATAAATAAGCCCGGCTATCATCCATCTTATGCAAGTTAGATTAATCAACCAAGAATCAATCCTCAGAATCAAAATCATGTTTTTCAGGATTATTACTCTACTCACAATTCTATTGGCAATTACTTCAGTCAGGGCAGAAATGGCCATTCCATCTCTTAAAGTCCATGTAACTGATTTAACCGGCACACTCTCAGCTCAACAAACTGCACAATTGGAACATCAATTAGTGGCATTTGAGAAAGCGAAAGGTAGTCAAATTGCAATATTGATTGTCCCTACCACTCAACCTTATGCGATTGAACAATATGCTATGCAGGTTGTTGAGGCGTGGAAAATAGGACGCAAGGATATTAACGACGGTGTCTTGCTACTGATTGCTAAAAACGACAGAATGCTTCGTATTGAAGTTGGTTATGGTTTGGAGGGGGCGCTACCGGATGCAACAGCGAAACGGATTATCTCGGAAATCATTACACCTCGATTTAAACAGGGACAGTTTGCCGAAGGTATTCAGGCAGGTATTGATGCAATCATAGGCTTGATCAATGGCGAGACCCTGCCCCTCCCAAGCAACACACACAACAATATTTCGTCAAGTGCACACACAAACATTGAAAACTTGATCGTCATTCTGATCTTTTCCACTGTTATAGGAAGAATATTGCAAGTACACCTCGGACGTATTGTCGGAGCCAGCGTAACGGGTGTTGGTCTAGGATTTGTCGGTTGGACATTATTCTCTTCGGTAGCAATCGCTATACTCATCGCCACTATTGTATTCATTCTGAATTTATTCATTCATATCAATCCGGGAATCTACCGCACCGGGCGAGGTAATTGGTCAAATTCTGATTTTAGAGGCGGCGGCCCGGGGGGTGGAGGATTCAGCGGAGGCGGCGGCAGCTTTGGCGGCGGCGGTGCCTCGGGGAGATGGTAAATGAATTTAGTTCGTATAATGCGTCATCTATCTTCCGGACAATGGTTGCTTCGACGTGTATTTCCCACTGCCACCCTAACCGCTATTGAACAAACAATTCAGCAATCGGAAATGAATCATAGCGGTGAAATTTGCATTGCTGTAGAAGGTACGCTCAATACCCTGGCTCTGATTAAAAATCAAACCGCCCGAGAGCGTGCTATTGAAGTTTTTTCACAATTGCGAGTATGGGATACCGAGCAGAATAATGGTGTGCTCATTTATTTGTTACTGGCGGATCGTGATGTAGAAATCATTGTGGATCGTGGCATTCACGCGAAAATTTCCAACGCGGAATGGGAAAATATTTGTCATAGTATGGAATCCTTATTTAGTCAACGACAATTCGAAGCTGGTTTCATTCAGGGCATCCATGCCATTAGTGAGCTTTTAGAAACCCATTTTCCTTACGATCCCCAAAAAGACAAAAATGAATTAACCAATAAACCTACGGTACTGTGATAGGGTACTGTGATAGTTTTATTATTTGAGTCCGTAAATCCCGAGCCCGTGAACCCTTTATCAATCGAACAGATCGACTGCTAAAGGCTAAAAATATCGATATCATTGAACAATGACCTATCACGATTAGCAGCACAGCGTTAATAAATGTAAATGCACCCGTTGCACAATCAAATGTTCACCTGTCTACGCACAGCGTAATTCTCCAATTTATGACTCATCAATTTTAAGAGAAAAGCCGGTACTTGATGTAGAAATATCATAAGCGCATATCGCTGCTTTGCTTCTTTGTTGACGTTGATATCCCAGCCCGCTATATCACATCGTGTAAAACACAACAAATTTCACTGATCAATTAAATCGCTTCGTATGTTAGAAAGCGCACAGAAAGATAATCCGAATAATCTAAAATGATCAACAGCGCTCATACTTCTTTTTAATGAGTCGACCGCACCAGTCAGGGTAAGCCTCATTAGCCTAGCCGGATGACTGGATCTGAACCCTCGATGCGCATCTCCCCTAGCCCTTCTATCTGCGCATCGGGGCGTTTCCCTTCAAATCTTATATTTCTATAGTTATTTCATTAGGTTAAAGAATAGTCGCCGAGAAACATCTTCATCACATGCATAGAACTCGATCCAGCGCGCGCACTCAACAATTTTCACGTAATCATTCTCTTGAAAGATCAAAGTAGTGTGCGGTTACGTACAGATAGATTTCCCATGGAATGAAAGAATAAAAAACACAATTAATCACAATTACTGGTTGTTTTATTTTGCATGAAGGTTACTTCATGTTCAGTTGATGTCTTGATAGTGGAGCAATTCATATGAAGAAAGTAAATATTTTATTTTTGACGGTACTGGGAATGAGCGGTCTTGGCTTGGGGATCAATAATGCCATAAGCAAAAGTGATAACGTATTACCCGAGCGGAAGAATGACGCAATAATGAATGCACAGACTATTCATCCCAACCCAGAACAGAAAAAAAGTGAGCATGACCGCTCTTATATTTTCGATGCTTCCAGTGCTCTGCCTTCTTCAAGCGCCTTCCAGCAGCAACCGGATAATGGAAAAATTCTCGGGTTTGATTTTTACAGGGATGCCCTCAATGCTAAAAAGCCTATGCAAGCCTTTGAGGAAACGATGAAATCCGATATGGCGCAACAACCGGAAATCAGTAAAACCCAGCACAAATTACTGCTAAGCCGTTACGATCTCACGCCACGTTTCGATCCGGAAGTAACCATGACTCGTGGCAAGCCGCTTGCAGTTGGCCCCACTGCCATTCTGAAAAACAAAATAAGCTGGCAAAAACTAGCCGACATGTCTCCCGAAGAAATCCGCAATAATAATCTCTTTCCTTATCCCGCATTACCACACCCCAAGCAGGTAACTGGCGGACAGGTCTTTCCTCCCATGCAAATTTCAATGTTTCCGAGATTGGAGCGATTCGACGTTGAATTTGATTTGCCGGAAGCTTTTCTGCCAGAATTTCCGCCTGCTATTTTTCTTCAGAACAGGCCTGAACTAGGGGATGTTTCACGCGGCGAGGTTATTTCCATTAATAATTTCTATCGTTTGTTCAAAGACATACTGACTCCTGTCCAATTGACTGGATTACAAATGCTACTCACGCCATTGCCGCAAGAAGAATTCAATCCTACAGATGATCGTAAAAGCGCCCAACCCAGCCTTGGCGTGACCTGTTTTGATTGCCATGTCAATGGCCATACCACAGGACAATTTCATTTAAGTCCCGATATGCGCCCGCAGGAACGGCGCATTCGATTGGATACCACGAGTTTGCGCGGCGTTTATAGTCAACAAATTCATGGCTCAAAACGCAGCTTGCGCTCCATTGAAGACTTTACAGAGTTTGAGTTCCGTACCGCTTATTTTAATGGCGATCCCATACACGCCATGAAAAAAGGATTCCCCATGATTGATCGAATTCATGTGAGCCACATGGCGCAGTTTCAAAACATGCTGGACTTCCCTCCTGCTCCCAAATTGGATGACAATGGTCGGCTGAATCACTCAAAAGCGACTGAAAAAGAAATCAGAGGCGAAAATATTTTCTTTGGTAAAGGACAATGCGCCAATTGCCATCAGCCCCCTGCATTCCTTGATAATCAAATGCATGATTTAAAACTTGAGCGTTTTCTGAATGAACCCGGCGATGGACCAATGAAAACTTTTACACTTCGCGGTATTAAAGACAGTCCGCCTTATTTGCATGATGGTCGTCTGCTTACCCTTGAAGACACCGTTGAATTTTTTAATCTGGTGTTGCAGCTTAAACTGACGGATGAGGAAAAATCCGATCTGGTGGCCTATATGAAGCAACTTTAGGATTTGTCTGGATAATTGTCATTTCGAATGATCCCCAAATGATTCTTACTCATTTTTAATAATGATGCATTCTGAGCGTTTATCCAGAAAAGCTTGTTTTATAGATTACGTCATGAATATTCCGGTAAATAAATTAACAATTCGTGTCATAAAATAGGTGATAAAAATGAATGCCGTCAGATGGATCGGAATTTCTTTTTTCGCACTATTTTTTTTACTCGTATTGCTAATCTCATTGCAAAACTGGAATTGGGCGCGAGCAATCGTTGCACAACAAATTAGTGATTTGACCGATCGTGATTTCACGATTAACGGCAATTTGACAGTCGATTGGTCTTTAACGCCCCATATCAGACTTGAACAGATACAGTTTGAGAATGCAGCTTGGAGCAAACAACCTAACATGCTCGAACTGGCGGCATTGGATGTGCGTATCGATCTGATTGAATTGATCAAGGGCCGTATGTTATTTCCTGAGATTATCCTTACCCGGCCCCATATAATTTTACAGAAATCCCCGCAAGGCGAGGCTAATTGGGAATTTACGGCGGATACAGGTAATCCGGAAAGCAAAACAGATATTCCGCTTATTGAGCGTTTGCGCATCACGGAAGGCCGCCTTGTTTATCAGGATTTTTCAGTTGATACAGAAATTATCACAACCTTGGCTACCATTAAGGAAGCGGCGCACGAAGAAGAATTTACCAAGTTATACGCCGAAGGAAAGCTGAAAGGACATCCGCTGCAAATAAATTTAAAGGCAGGCCCTTTGGTTGCATTGCGGGAAGCTGATATACCTTATCCACTAACCTTAAGCTTACAAACCGGAAAAACTCGTGTCAAAGTCAAAGGCACTGTAATGCAGCCTTTGCAGCTCAAAGGCCTGGATTTGCAATTTGCAATACAAGGCCCTAACCCCGAACTATTATCACCCATCCTCGGATTGCCTATGCCCAGCTTACCTCCTTATCGATTAGAAGGTGATTTGTCCCATCATGGACATACGTGGCAAATCAGCAATCTGAATGGACAAGTAGGAGATAGTGATCTTGCCGGAATGATCAGTGTGAAGTTAAGCGAGACAGTACCTTTTATACAGGCTGATCTAAGATCTAAAACAATAGATTTGGATGATATTGGACCATTGATCGGTCTTGCTCCCGATACAGGTGCCGGTGAAACTGCATCCTCAGCTCAAGAGAAAAAAGCAAAAGAAGAAACTAAAAATCCTTTTGTCTTGCCCGACGATTCGATCGATTTTAAGGAATTACAGGCTATCAATGCCGAAATTACTTTACGTAGCCGACAGGTTAAATCAAAACTACCTGTAGATGATCTCTTCCTGCAGGTAATCATAGATGATGGGCATTTGAAACTTGCGCCCCTGAATTTTGGGGTAGCCACCGGAAATATTCGCACACGTCTTGAATTAAACACCAGAACGCAACCCGCCAAAAGCAAGATTGAAACCGAAATACGCCATGTTCAACTGGGCGAGGTTTTACGCCGCTTTGAAATCGCTGATGACAGCGCCGGATTAATAGGCGGTCAGGGTATATTCTGGCTCACAGGAAATTCCGTTGCAGAAATGTCGGCGTCGGCTGATGGGGGATTATTGATGATAATGACAGGCGGGCAATTGGATGATCTGCTGGTTGAACTGGCGGGGCTTGATGTGGGCGAAGCCTTAGTGGCGCTATTCGATAAAGACGATGATGGTAAAATCAATTGTGCTTATGTGGATCTTCCAATCAATGGCGGCGTTATGAATATGGACAATTTTATTGTGGATACTCAGGACACTTTATTTCTAAGCAAAGGAACCATTGACTTAAATAATGAAGAGTTGGATCTGATTATTGATCCCAAGCCCAAGGATTTGAGCATTTTCTCAGCGCGCGCACCGCTCCATATAGCAGGCACTTTCAAGAAACCCACTTTTACCCCGGGTGCTTCCGCAATACTCAGGGGTGCAGCTTCACTCGCATTATTACCTTCAGCACCCATTGTAAGTTTGTATTCATTTATCCAAGAGGAACAAGAAGATAAGCAAACGGGTGGAGAAGAAAATATACGGTGTGGCGGTCTGATAGGCGCAATAAATGAAGCGCGCAAGAAGAAGGCGCTCTGATTTTGCACAAAAAGGAGAGAAGCGCATGATTTACACCTTGCGTCACGTAGGGATTATAGGATATCTATTGATGATATTGAGCATGACCAGTTGCGCTGGTTTTAATCCTGATGCGACAGAAGAAACACCCCGTGAAGATATCATTCTAGCCATGAAAATAAAGGCAAAGCTGATTGAAGCGGAAGAATTGAAGGCCGCCGCCATTCATGTCGAGGCAGCTAATGGATCAGTGAGAATAAGCGGGTTCGTCGAAACGGAATCTCAACGAAAACTGGCCAGCTCGATTATTCAGCAATTTCCCGATGTGAAACAGATTAACAACCAACTTAAGGTCAAGTAGAAGCCACTTATATGTGAAGAACTTACTCGGTTTCTATATCACTATTTTTTAACTTAATCGGGGAAAAGCTAGTCCCCATTTTCCTGGAATTAAAAAATGGATATCAAAATCTTAATTGATGAATATAGTGCGGTAAGAAGCCGCACTCTGGAACTGATCGAACCCTTGTTTGAAGAAGACTGCAGCGTTCAATCCCTGGCGGAAGCGAGTCCGGTCAAATGGCACTTGGGACATGCCGCATGGTTCTTTGAAGCTTTTGTTCTCCAACATTATGAGGCAGCATTCCAACCTTTCCAGCAAGAGTTTCTCACGATGTTCAGTTCCTACAATTCATCCAATGTGCCGCATCCGGATCCGAAACGCGGTTTCTTCACCCGGCCCTCTTTAAAAGCAACACGCGAATATTGTCACAACATTGATGAGCGCATGACCCATCTATCGCAACAAGTCACCGAAGATGAAAGACTACAGATGATAATTACGCTGGGGATTCATCATGAACTTCAACATCAGGAACTCATGCTGGCAGACCTTAAGCACCTGCTATCGCAAAACCCATTGAACCCGATTTACCAGCCGGAAATCAACCTGAGCGCAACTGCTTCAGGCATATCCGTTCCACTGGATTGGCATAGTTTTGATGGCGGTATAATAGAGATTGGCTATGAAGGAGAAGGTTTTAGCTATGACAATGAATCGCCACGCCACAAGCAGTATCTTTACCCTTATCAACTGGCATCACGTTTGGTCACTAATGGAGAATACCTGCAATTTATTGAAGACAATGGTTATGATAATCCGTGCTTTTGGTTTTCAGAAGGTTGGAATTGGATCAAATCCGCCCATTGCAGACATCCTCTTTATTGGCGCTATGAAGCTGGAGAATGGAAAGAATTCACACTTCATGGGCTTGTTCCGCTCGACTTGGATCTTCCCGTGATTCATATATCGTATTATGAGGCCAGTGCATTTGCGCAATGGTGTGATGCACGCCTGCCTACCGAAGCGGAATGGGAAAATGCAGCATCCCGGCAAAAGATCGAAGGGGATTTTGCGGATAACAATTATTTCCATCCCCATCATACGGTCATCGGTAAAACCGTTAAAATCAATGCACTTTACGGTTCTGCCTGGGAATGGACACAATCAAGCTACTCGCCCTACCCTGGCTACAATCCAAAAAAATCCAATAGGAGCAAGCCTAAATCCGACATTTGGGATGTAGCTGTGGGCGAATATAATAGCGAGTCTATGGTAAATCAATATGTCTTGCGGGGTGGCTCCTGTATCACGCCAAGAAAACGCATTCGTCCCAGTATGCGGAATTTCTTTCCTGCAGAAACACGTTGGCAATTTTCCGGCATCCGTTTGGCGCGTAATGAAGCATGATCAATAGAATAAATTTATCTCGATGTATTCGAACGATTAAACCGATAATAGACACAGCGCGAACCTGTCTCTATTATCGCACCAGTATTTTTCCAATACTAATCCTGCTTCATCGGTGATGGAAGTTATTGACTCGATTGAATACTTATAAGAACTTTCAGTATGAATGGTCTCCATTGATTCGAAATCGAAACTTCTCCCTGCTATCGTAACACTTTGAGGTTTACAAGAAACCAGATGCATTTCTATGCAGCTGTTATCTTCATTGAAAATAGCTTTGTGTTTGAAACCGTTCTGAACATCGAAATTTCCATTCAGCTCGGTGTTGATTCTGGTCAGTATATTTTTATTGAATTCGGCAGTAATACCTTCCGCATCATCATATGCCCGAATAAGCACATCCCGATCTTTAATCAGATCAATCCCCAGCAATATTTTTCCATTGCTCCCGCTCAATCTTTTAAAATTTCTTAAAATGTCGGCCGCCTCAGACCGGGAAAAATTACCTAGGGTCGATCCCGGGAAAAACACCACATTGGATGAATTTTCCAGGTTTGTTTCACTGACTATTTGCTTTACAACCTCTTCATTGGTGAAATCGCCTTCTAACGGCTGAATGTCCAGATGCGGAAATAGGCCGCTTAGTCTGTTCACCGAATAGCTCAGCATCTCCCCGGATATTTCAAATGGAATAAAAGCCTTGGGCTGCTCAATGGCATGGAGTATTTTTTGTACTTTATGTCCGGCTCCGCAACCCGGCTCGATGATAATTGCATGCGGTCCGAGCTGTGACGCAATTTCTTCGATATGATGATCCAAGATATCCAACTCAACGTGAGTTAGATAATACTCTTTTAATTGAGTTATTTTTTCAAACAACCAAGAACCTTGCTCATCATAAAAATATTTACAGGGTAAAGTCTTGGGCGCGCTATCCATTCCTTGATAGACATCGGACAAGAAATCGAGGTCCGCGATAGGGGTCAGTGTTTCTTCAGTTACGACAGGCATAATCATCCTCTGCGAGACGAATTCCACTCATCATCCAAGATTGGTGGGGATAATAAAAATTCCGATAACTACTTCTTAAATGCTGCGATGGCGTCAAGCATGACCCACCACGCAGTACTATTTGGTTTACCATAAACTTACCGTTATACTCGCCTGCCACATCCGTAAACGGTTTAAAACCTTGATAAGGCATGTAAGCACTACCTGTCCATTGCCAAGCTTCTGTTGTCATTTGCAAAAGCCCATCGCCTTCAGCTGCCCGGGGGTGTAAATGCGCAGATTCACCGGAATTCCCGAAAATATTTTCTGATTGACTGGCATATTCCCATTCCACTTCGGTAGGTAAGCGTTTGTCAGCCCATGCAGCAAAAGCATTGGCCTCATAATAATTAACGTGACAGACCGGCTTATTCAAATCCAGCGGTTCTGGACCCGACAGTGTAAATTCGTACCAGCTATCATCTTTTTTTGTCCAATAAAGCGGCGCATTGTGATCATTCTGTTTAACATTTGACCAACCATCAGAAAGCCAATAATGAGGATTCTCGTAGCCTTGATCCTCTATAAATGCTAAATATTCCTTATTGGTAACCAAGCGGGAGGCTAATCTGAAACTTTGTATCAACCGATCATGCCGAGGTTTCTCATTATCAAAAGAGAATCCTGTATCTTTGGCACCCATCTCAAAAATGCCTGTTTCAAAATCAATCCATTCCAAAGGTGAAACTGCACTATGGCGAGGTGCATTTTCCAGTGCTGATGAATAAATTGGACTCATTGGATTGAGCGAAAGTGCGTGCTTAATATCCATTAATAATAATTCCTGATGCTGCTTTTCGTGATGAATACCTAACATCAGAATTTCACTTAAATGAAGGGGTATTTCAGCATAATGAGAAGGCAAGTCTTCAATATAATTATCAACATGATGTCGATAACTTAATATCTCCTGCAAGCTGGGTCTCGCGAGTAAACCACGCAAAGATCGAGTGAATTGCTCTCCTATACCGTTATAGTAAGAGTTGAATAAAACCTGGAAATGATCATTAAAAATCTTGTACCCGGGTAAATGCGGTACCAGTAAAAATATCTCGAAAAACCAGCTAGTATGAGCCAAATGCCATTTCACAGGGCTGGCATCCGGCATGGATTGCAATTGACAGTCTTCTGCGTTTAAATTTTTGATGAGCGTTTCTGAATATTGCCGCGTATGTTTGAACAGCTCGAATATCGAATATACAACAGAACTCTCCAACCCATCCGTAAAGTGTGGTTTCATCTCAGATCCCCAATCATACGCGTCGCCTCCCAAATGCATACATTACAAAAATCCCTTTTATTTTAAATAATTAACCACGGGTTTAGTTTATTCTGCGAAGTGATGCACTATCTTCAAAAACACCAGGCGCCAGTTATTTACAGCTCATAAAAATTACTTTTTTCACATCACTTAAGAACACCTGTTCTCATGAAGAACCCGCCCTAAGGGGCGGGAGACCGCATCCGCAGAAACTAATTTCTTCAACCAACCACAAGTTCAACTAGTTCATTACAGTTTGGTCTAATAATTTGATCCGGAAGGATTGCTTGGACTGGTGCCGGATGGAACATTTGAATTCATTCCCGACGGATTGCTTGTGGGTGCTCCCGGTGACCCAGGCATATTCGAATTTACTCCTGTAGGGTCATTGGGATTAACAATTGCAGGGTTATTAGGATTGTCTTGAGAACCATCACGTGAAAGATCACGTGAGAGAGAATCGGATTGCGAGCTTCCCATTGAATCCCGATTGATATTGTTTTGTGGCTGAGGCGATTGTGCGGATATACTGGTGCTGACTAATACAAAAATCGCGCTCATAATAAATATCAAGGCTGTTTTTTTCTCTCTAATCATGATATTAATCCTTTCGTGTTATTAATAGGAAGTGTAATAGTGCAGGTTAATCATCGTTTCCGTCTGTACGTCACCGTACAAAAAAATTTGTTCTACCTACCCCCGCCCTGTCTCCAAAAAGCAAGATTGCGGAGAATTGCAAGCTAAAAATTAATACGGGGGAAATTTTGAAACAAAAAGGGGGTTATTAAATTCGAGGAGTAACTATGCTGGAACAATAAGTGTGTTAGCGCACATTCACGGTAATTAATTCTTGTAATAATTTAATTGCGATTGTGAAGTAAGCCTTCCGCAAGAACTACAAAATCGCCCACTTGAATATCCATAAGGAATTGAAATATCAAATGACTTAGGATGTTTATCTGAGCTAATTTATTCAGGAGAATTTTATCATGACACAATTCAACAGCCGATTCTTGGCTTTTATTTTATCTATTATATTGGTTTCTTTTTTAAGCATTCAGTCCGTCCACGCCAGTGAAGCGGGAGAATTCATTGATGACGCTGTTATCACTACAAAAGTCAAAGCGGAAATTTTCAATGATCCATCGTTGAAGACCTTTGAAATCAGTGTGGAGACTATAAAAGGTGTAGTCCATCTCAGCGGTTCGGTCAGCAGCCAAGCCAACATAGATCGCGCGGTCGAGATTGCACGCAGTATTAGCGGTGTTACAGCCGTCGAGAACACGATGACTGTTAAGTAAGAAATACTGCATTGATGGTTAATCAATGCAGTAACCATTAATATTATTCGCTCAGATGATTTTTTAATTCGTCATCTAAGATCTAATACGATAACCATCAATGCTATACGCACCTGCACCATAAGCCATCAATAACATAAATCCACCCGTGATCGCCATATTCTTCATAAACATGATCATCTGAATTTGATCGGAAAAATCACTGTGAAAAATCATCGCAGCCGCCAGAGTAAAGGCTGCCAATACCATCGACACCCGCTTGGTTTGCCATCCCGTCACAATGGCAAAACCACCCACCACTTCAAGTGCTATCACCAGCGGCAATAGCATACCCGGCACACCCATCGCCTCCATATACCCTTGTGTACCTTCGTATCCACTGATCTTGAGAAACCCGGAAATTACAAAGATCTGACCCAGGAATATTCGTGCGACCAATTGACTGATTTTATTCATTTGTATCTCCTTAAGAAGTGATTGATAATTTCATCGATTACGTTTGATCCAGGCACGATCACGCACGAAGGTATTGGTTTGAAAATCCCACATGGCCTGATCAATTTCCTCCCGGGTATTCATCACAAACGGACCATGACGCGCAATCGGTTCATGAATCGGCTTACCACTGACAACGATAAATCGTGCTCCTTCTTTTCCGGCAATAAAATCAAACGAATGATCATCAGTGTCGAAGATAACAAGGGAGTGTGACGGCACAATTTGCGCATTGAACTGCCCGCTTCCTTCAAATACATAAAGCAAGCTATTTTTTCCGGGTGGCAAACGATGTTGAAAATGCTTTCCGGGCCGTACTTGTACGTCGAAATAAGTCACATCCGTAATGTTATCCATGATAGGTGCATGCGCATCAGCGAAGCGGCCAATCAAAACCTTCAACGTATAGTCCGGAGTCTCCACGACTGGAAAGGCTTCAGCAGAATATTCCTGATATTCGGGGGGATCCATCTTGTTGGCTGCAGGCAGGTTAATCCACAGCTGAAATCCGCGCAGCAGGCCATTTTCCTGCTGCGGCATTTCAGAATGGATAATACCGCTTGCGGCCTTCATCCATTGTGCAGAACCGGGTCGCAGATCACCGCTATTGCCCATATCATCCTGATGCATCATATGGCCATCAATGATATACGTAAAAGTAGTGAATCCCCGATGGGGATGTGACGGAAACCCGGCAATGTAATCATCCGGATTATTGCTGCTGATATGATCCAGTAGCAGGAATGGATCGTAATCGCGCAGTACCGGCGTACCGATCGTCCGGTGCACGATAACTCCGGCACCTTCCGGAACTGCCACTGCAGGAATGATGCGTGAAGAATTCATTATTGCGTCCATTATTTCTCCTTTGCAGTAAAAATTATTATGTTGTAGTTCAGGAAGTATTATCATGGTTGCTATAATAAGAATAAACAGTAATTCTATAAATATACTGTTCTCATATAAGCAACAATAAGACTAAAATGGATCGATTTGAAAATATGAATGCATTTGTGCGTGTCGTTGAAGCCGGCAGTATCAGCGGCGCTGCGGATCGCATGGATGTGGCAAAGTCAGTGGTTAGCCGGCGTTTGAAAGAGCTTGAAGCGCACCTCGGCGTGGAGTTATTCCATCGTACAACGAGGCAGATGAATTTGACCGACAGTGGACGCGCCTTTTATCAACAATCGGTACGCATTCTTGCCGATATCCTCGAGGCAGAACATGCCACTTCGCAATTTCACGGCGCCCTAAAAGGCAACTTGAAAGTGGCTGTGCCGCTGAGTTTTGGTCTGATGCACCTGGGACCCGCTATCAGTGAATTTTTGCAGGCTCATCCGGAAATCACATTTGACCTGGATTTTAATGATCGTCAAGTGGATATATTGACTGAAGGCTTCGATCTGGCAATTCGTATCGCCAGCCTGCCGGATTCCAGTTTGATTGCCCGCCGTCTCGCCTCTATTCAAGCCATTATGTGTGCGAGCCCTTCATATCTTGCACGCATGGGGGAACCCCAATCGCCGGAAGAACTTATCCATCATCGATGTTTGGCTTACAACTTGATCAGTAATTTTGAAAACTGGAATTTGTACAATACCGAAGGTCAGTTGATCAGAATAAAAATAGTACCTTATTTAAAAGCCAGTAATGGCGAATTTCTTCGCGATGCCGCCGTAGCGGGATCGGGTATCATACTGATGCCGACATTTATCGTATATAAGGAAATCGAACGCGGCGCTTTGATACCGTTACTGACTCAGTACACATCCTCACAGCTCTCTACCTATGCCCTATACCCACAAACCCGTCACCTTTCCCAGCGTGTGCGGGCATTTGTCGATTTTCTGATTCAGCGATTCGAGGGAGCGCCTTATTGGGATTCATGCCTGCAAAACAAGAAGTAAAGTATGTTGATCTTATCGCAACCCAAAGTTTCACAAATTGAATAATCGGTCAGCGCAAACAATCGATGGATGTCTGGAAATTATAGTTGCCTGGGAATAAAATTATAAATGGGAGATTTTATTTAAGTTTCGTATGAGATTTTATCAACGTAATTCAACCTCTATCAATGGGTTAACCGAATTTCCCTGTATTTATGAAATAGCAGCCATAGAAGTTATTTGACGTTTAATTTCGTTACTGGCTGTCAAATTTATCAGGCATGTACTTGAATGGTTAATAGGAGAATTCTCATGGCCAGCGTAAATTATCAAAGACGGCAATTTCTGCAATATGCCGCGTTAGGCGCAATAACCGCCGCAATGCCCGGCTTCTCGCTGGCTGAAATCCGCTCAGCCGGAAAAACCGCCAATAGTGCTTTCAAGGCCGATGTTGAAATTGCACTCACGGCACAAGCGACTGATATGCCAATTCTTCCCGGTGCCCGTACGCATGTTTTAACATACAACGGAAAAGTGCTCAACGGTCCGCAAACCGCACTAAGAGATCTACCAGGTTATTTGGGTCCGATCCTGAATTTCGAGCGCGGGCAGAAAGTCCGGATATATTTCCATAACCAATTACCGGAGCCTTGCATTACCCATTGGCATGGCATGCACGTGCCGCAGGTGATGGATGGTCATCCGATGTACGCCATCGATCAAGGTGAGCAGTATATTTACGAATTCGAAGTAGACAATCCAGCAGGTACCAACTGGTACCATGCACATACTCACGAATTGACCGCCACGCAGGTTTACCAAGGCTTGGGCGGGTTGATTACCGTAACCGATGAGGCGGAACGAAAACTGGAATTGCCCGGTGGAGAATATGATTTGCCTTTGATCATTCAGGATCGCAGTTTTACACAGGGTAACCAGCTACGCTATATATTGGGTATGCATCAGCGCATGCAAGGGTTTTTGGGCGATACCATTCTGCTCAATGGCCAGAAAGACAACGTGATTCCGGTTAAGACCAGAGCTTACCGACTGAGAATTTTAAATGCATCGAATGCCAGAATTTATAAACTGGGATGGAATGATGGTACACCGCTGACAGCAATCGGTACCGATGGCGGATTACTGCCAAAACCTGAAACATTTCCTTATATCATGCTTGCGCCCGCTGAGCGGGTAGAATTATGGGTTGATTTCAGCGGCCGCAAAGTGGGTTCGGAGCTAATATTGCAAAGCTTACCGTATCAAATCCCCTCATCCCATATGGGAGGAATGGGTGGCAGAGGCAGAATGGGCATGATGGGGCAGGCAGGGCAGCATGAAGCGCTTTCGATTGCATCTTTCAAAATCACTGAGCGCATAAGCGATTCACCCCGATTACCGGAGCGATTAATCCCGATGCAACGCTGGACGACGTCCCATGTAACTCAGCCGGATAAAACCGTACCCATCGCAATCGGCATGCGTCATATGTCGTTTCAGTTGAATGGTAGAACGTTTGAAATGGAAAACTATCAGGACATAGAAAAAATTCCTGTCAATAGCTTACAAAAAATCAGGATATTTCACGAATCCGGTATGGGGATGGGAAGAATGGGCGGCGGCATGCGCGGTGGTGGCATGGGCATGATGATGTCTCAACCTCATCCGATTCACATTCACGGCCAACAATTTCAAATCGTATCGCGCACTCCAACCAATCCACAAAGCGACGCATACAACACCGTTAAAGACGGGTTTATCAATAGCGGTTGGAAGGACACCGTGCTGGTATTGCCAGGGGAAGAAATAGAAATTATTAAGCCATTCCAGGATCATACTGGTTTGTTTCTCTATCACTGCCATAATCTTGAGCATGAAGATATGGGAATGATGCGTAATTTTTGGGTGGGATGATGTGATCTGCTATAAGAAACCATGCGCACGCTATCATTCGCTTAATGATAATCGAAAGTTGTTATCATTAAATTCGTTTCTTCTTGGTTATACTACCTAATTACATTAACTAAAAAATAAAACTATGCCTACGCGAAGATCTTTCATTAAACGCTCTATTTTGGGATTGCTAGCTGGTACAGTTTCGATGAATATAAAGTCGCAGGCTGTTGATAGGCCTAATATTATTCTCATTCCAACGGATCAACATTACGCCAACGCTATGTCCTGCGCCGGAAATATCAATGTTTCAACACCTGCGATTGACTTTATCGCTGCCAATGGCGTCAGGTTTGTAAAATCGTATTGTGCGTTTCCATTATCACACCATCAAGTGCGGCTTTGATTGCATCACGTATGCCTTATGAACTCGGTGTATCAAGTAATGATCAAGGAATACCGGAAGATATTGAAATACTAGGAGAAACCTTCCAAAATGTCGGTTATTAGACATTCTGGTCGGGGAAATGGCATGTTCCGATTGAAATCCCCGAACCTGGAAGTAACGATGTTAGAGGTTTTGACGTTTTGCCTTACGATGATCCATTTTATAATGGGAACATCGCTGAATTGGACATAAATTCAGTAAAGTCTGCCATCAAGTTTTTAAGAGAAAAACCTATCAACCCCTTTCTGCTTTCAATTTCTTTTAATAATCCACATGATATTACCCATGTTAATGAGAAAACCATAAATGAGTTTGGAATTCCCACTAATCCCATTCTGCTGCCTCATTTGGCAAGCAATTTTTATGCACCGGACCTGGAGTTTGGTCAAGCTAGTGGCAGTACAACTCCCCCCGCTTTAAATTCCAACATAGGATGGAGCAATTTAAATTTTCGCCGGCATTCCTATCAATACTATCGATTCATTGAAACTGTTGATAATCAAATTGGAGAGATTCTTGAAGGGATTAAGTTAGCTGGATTAGAAAGTAACACATACCTGATCTTTACAGGTGATCATGGTGAAATGAATGGATCTCACCGTCGGATAAGAGAATTCTCAATGTACAACGAAGCATTGTCCGTTCCTTTTATCATAAAAGGCCCTGGGATTCCGGGAGGTGTTGTTAATCGGAAGCATTTGATTTCTGCGCTGGATCTCTATCCAACATTATGCGATGCTGCAGGAATTACAACGCCTCAAGGTTTGCGTGGGAAGAGTGCGCTGAAAGTTCTAAGAAATTTTAATACTCCCTTGAGAAAATATGCTTTTGCTCAAATTGGAAACTTTTTCAGCCGAGTAGCTGTAAGTACTCGCTATAAGTATGCTCTTTTCCTCAAGACGCATACTGCATATGATATTCCTATCCGAGAAGCTTTTTTTGATATGGAAGCTGACTCTGGAGAAACCAAAAATTTAATCAATAACCTCGCTCTCAAACCAATAATTGATAATCACCGTAACGCATTAAACAATTGGATGATTCATACTAACGATCCATTTGTGACTCAAGCTGTTGTTGTAGATTAAGTTTTAATATTGTAATAATCAACTAATTCGCAATAATGCAACACCTTGGATTCTAGCCATCGCGTTTGGCTGCCAAAGGTTCTCTACAACGTAGCGAACCTTTGGTAATCTACAAAATTATTAACTTTAAAATAATCTCATATTTTCAATGAGTTTTGGATGGCATCCATGAATCCGATAAAGAGCTCCGCCGCCAGCAGCGAGGTTTCTTATTCTTGCGAGCTGGTTGTTACATCGAACGGTTTTAGTGAGTATTCAACATCCTTCATATACCAATTAGGGAAACAAGTCTGTGTTCCCGGGGATTCCCTGGGAGAAAATATGGAACGATACCAAATGGGTTGACCTGTTTCTGCCTGTCTGATTTTTATATGACGCAATGAATCAAATTCAATTATTAAATAATGAGTTGATTCATTATTATCAATATATTCCAAAACATGCTCATCAGAGGCAAAGTCAGTTACTTTTAGAACCGGCGATTCGGTTCCAAGAATATTCTTCACGATGAATCCATCTTCAGACATCGTCATTTCTTGAAGTTGTTCTTTAGTTCCGGTCCATGCTTTCCAGTCAGCCATTAAATAACCTCCCTACATTTAACACATTATTTTTCAAATAAGAATATCGTAATATCATTTAGGTACCTAATCGAGCACAGTGTTGATACCATCACTTTTCCACATCTGTTAAATGAACGCGGTAGTTTTTTCACAGTTACAAGACTTTTGGATTCGAGTTTATTTAAAACTTTTTCCTACCGACTCCCAGCCTTCTATAAACTCTACAACTGTTGCACCTTCACCAGCACTTAATAGGTGCTTCAAGAATTGTTGATAGATATCAATATAACCCAATGGTTTTATTTATCTGTTAAATTCCATACAATTTTGATAAATTAGAAATCAGCTGCTGCCATGCTTTTTCTGTTATCAGCCATTAAATTTCCACCCGCATTAATTGTCATTAATTGTGTGCGTGCGGGGACAATTCCGTTGCCCTTGCTTGACACCCGTTCCTGTGCGCACACTACTTGTTTAATCCCTCTAGAATAAAATATTAGAGGTTTCTTCACATTTTTGGTCTGGGTTTCAGTTAACGAATTTGCAGTCTTTGAACCTGACCCCTATCCAAATGCCTGAGTTTCGTATTCATAACCTGAAAAAGCCGCTTTCATTTCCTGGTTAACTCCTTCCAAACTTCTTCTGTATAGGGTGTCCATTCATAAGCATTCATAATGGCTGATCTACACATTCTGCTGATCATGTAACTTGGCAGAATGTAATAAGTCCCTTGATCTGAAACAATTATGTCTGAATCATCATCCTGCGGCATCTGTTCTTTGCATTTGATCCAGTTAATGTGCATGATCGTTTTTCATTTCGGTTAGGCTTAGAAAAACTCGACCGCAATCGACCGACGTTTGGAAGAGGTAAGTTGCTCAAACTTTCCTTTCACCTTTTCCATCACTTTGAGCTGATTTTATACATACTGACGAATATCTTCCTCGTATAGTTTCAACAAAATAGATTTGTGTCCACAGCTTTCCCCAAAAAATACTTTCTCTTTATCTTTGGGGAAATACGGAAAAATTCTTGAGCTGATATATTTTTTCATTTTTTAACTTGCATAACATGTATTGACTGAACCCTCAAATCCGCTCTCTCCATCCTTTAACTAAAATCTATTGAGATTGAAGCACTAGCTCCACAATTTCTATAGACGGGCCGTCTCGAAAGTAAGCCTCCGAGATTTTCGTTAAGCTGCTAAGTCACTCTCTTTTCTCACGCTCTGAGGATGTTTTAGCGAAAAAAGAACCTTGGTCCACCATTCAGCTAAACTCCCGTTAGAAAAAGTACAGTATCTTATGGATTCTACAAGGAAAAATAGAAGTTAAAGAATTGGTAATAACTGAAAGCCGGCGCAGAATGACAATCCTTCAGAGATTTCAAGCATGCTCAAACACCAAGGTAGTATCTGTCAGAACTCATTGACTTCACTGATCCAGACATCCCATCGTTATCATTTCATCTCACTGCATGAAGCACCAAACCGGAAACAACTGTAGCAGCGATGATGCTTCATACTGATCGGTTCTTGCAGACTCTCAGTCAATGTTTTCCCCAATGCATAATCGGCATCATCATCAACCAGCGTACACGCATAGACCTTGCATTCACCGGCATTTTTTACCACCATACGGCTGAAAGCGCACATGAATTCACGTCGGGTCGATTCGGTCTGATAATCCACCATGCAACTTTGCGTAATCTGAGGAGCAGGAACTGTGGTATTGGGGGGATAGAATTCAGGAAATTCAATTCGCGGCAAATCTTCCGGCAAGCCCGCACCGCGAAATACCTCGGAAAAACAGTTGGCCACTTTACTTGCCGGCAAACCGGAAATTTTCTGATTAGCCACGGATACACTGAATCCCCTATCGCTCAAAGCACATAACCCGTCCAATGCCATCGAAAACATTCCTTCACCACGGCCTTTATCATGTTCATGCGCCATAAAATGATCTAAACTAACCCGGAAATGCGCAGCATGGGAATGCTCACGCAATGATTCCAATTGCGGTAAACGCTTAATCAGTGGTTCCGTAGCGTTGGTCAATACCATGCAAGGGCGATACTGTAATGCATAATCAAGTATGTGCACTATGTCTTTATTAATGAACGGCTCCCCTCCGGTAAAGGAAAATTGCTTAACACCCAAAGCTACCGCTTCGTCAATAAACGGTTTAACATCATCGAAACGCATAAGCTGCAAACGATCATCACCCGGTTTTGATCCTTCCAGGCAAAAAGGGCAAGCCAGATTACATGCGGTACCGGTATGAAACCATAGTTCCTCTAAAGCATGGGAACGGATAAAGCCACGCGGCTTATCATCGTGGGTGACGTACCATAACTTGGAACGGGGATGGCGCTTTTCGGATGCGGATAAGACGGTAGCATTCATGTTCAACAGCACCCGCTGATCTGCTCACCAGTAGTTGCATCAGCAAACGGAATGCCCATGCCACAACCTGGAAAAATACCGAAGTGCCGGTCAAAGTTGCCATAAAAATCGAAATGCTCCCTGAATCGCGTGTCATGCAGCATGCGCCAGGTATTGCCACATACTGGAAACTGCTTAGCTGTTTCAATGAAATGATGCTTATCCAACCGGAAAGCATGAGGGTAATGAGGAATCGTGCCTCGATATACCACCGCTTGCCCATGATCCTCACAAGCCGGTTCCAGATCGTGCAATTTGAACAGTCTATATGTTGCGGAATAAAAACGAATATTACCGATCTTTTCTGATAATTCAGGATTATTAATGCCAATTGATCGATCATCGATCAAACGCGGATCGGAAAAGCCATTCTTGCGTGCCAATTGCAAAAAGTCATTCCAATAGAGTGCCCCGCTCAAGCATTCGCCATACAACACCGGATCATGCACCAATGCCGATGGGATACGGCGATCGCTGTAAACATCGGAAAAATACAATTCACCCCCAGGCTTCAACACGCGAAAGGCTTCACGTAATACTGCCGCCTTATCCGGCGCCAGATTAATAACGCAATTCGATACGATCAAATCCATGCTGGCATCCGCCAACTCAAGTTCGTGCAATCGTTCGATATACCCTTGCAGGAAGCACACATTGCTGCGTTTGTAACCAAAGGCTTTCTGATGATATTTTTCATGCTGACGTGCAACCGTCAATTGCTCCTCCGTCATATCCACGCCGACAATTCGTCCTTTCTCTCCGACCAACTGCGCCAGCACATATACATCCCTTCCTGCACCGCACCCCAAATCCAGAATGGCTAATCCCTCCAGTAATTCAGGCAGCACCAAGCCGCAGCCATAATAGCGTGCTCGCACTTCTGCATGCACCCGGTTCAACAGTGGCTTTACAAAATACGGCAGCCCGGCATCAGTGCAACATGCATTCGTCAATAAATCCTGAGTACCCGTGAGCGTTTCGCCATAATATTTTTGCACGCTCTCTTGCATGATATTCCCCCGCATTGAATGATTTGTATCATTATGTCATTCACGAACCAATTTTAGAACGATATCTTGCGGCAAGTTCCTGCGGTCTGGCGCCACACATAAAATTCCAGGCCAGTCTACGATTATGCCAGGTACGCCGCCACCAGCCATCACGCTGCCAACGACGCGAATCTATAAAAATAGGCTCGGACAAAGATACAAACTTACCACAACGGCGGGCTGATCGCACCAAAGGCACTTCCTCGAATAACGGCCAAGGCGCATGCCCGTCGGTTTGTTGATAAACTGAACGCTTGATAAAAATTCCTTGATCACCGTAAGGAACACCGAAACGGCATCGCAGCGCAATCGCGGGCTCCAGGATAAAAGCTTGCCACGCACGCGGTTTGGCAAAGCGGAAATGAAAATATCCACCGATCGCACCTTGTGCTAGCGCGCCTGATATCGCTCGGACTGAATCGGTTGATAGTTGCGCATCCGCATGCAAAAACCACAGTACATCACCCGTGGCCTGCATTGCACCAATGCGCAATTGCTGCCCGCGGCAAGGCTCACTCACCAACCGCTGCACCTTGAACCGCTTACAAATATTTAAGCAGCAGGCGCTATTGGCAGCATCAACAACAATAATTTCGCATGGTTTATCCGGTAATTGCTGCAATTGCTCCAGTAAACGCGCTAATTTCCCATCATCATGGTAGCAAGGAATAATGACACTACATTTAACCATAAGGTATTTCGGGAGATGAAACAATCGTATCAACAAGTTCCAATAACATACGGCGTGCAGGCCGCTTATCCTGTCGCAGCAAATTGCCCAACTTTATCAGATCCTTCAGCTCATCGACATCCTGACCTTGTTTTATCGTCGTCACGGATTTTCCTGCATTGCGGCAAATGTCTATCAAAGAGATCCCCAAGCAATCACTGCTCCATGGCAAAACGCTCAAGTTTGGCCATGCACATCGATTTGCCATCAGCACGACACCGCCATCCAGGGCCGGAATCAATACGATATCATGATGCTGCAATGCGCCACAGGCTGCATCATAATCTACACTGGTCAAGCCCGGCGCGTCACTGCCAATAAATACTAATTGCTCTTCGCCTTGTACACGCAATGCCCGATCTAGCGCATTGAGCCGTTGCCCCAGATTTCCCGTCACCTGGGGCATAACAGTTACCGGAAAATGGGTTGGCAGTGATAAGGCTTGCACCCACTTCACATCACCCTGATCGGCGGGGGCAATTACTACCGGACCCGGCCATGCACTTACATCTTCCAGCGCACAAGCCAATAATGCATCAGCAACTTGCCGGGCTGCTTGTGCACCCAAGCTCGCAGCCAGTCTTTGCTTACCGATTCCGATAGCCGGTCGCTTGCACAGTAAAACAAGAATAACTTTGCTCATATGGCCGTCAAAATAAATTCTCTCAGTTCAGAACCTTAAATAAAAAATAAGGAAATTACATCAAACCATTACACTATTCATACACTTCTCTATAATAATCAAATAAATAAGTAGAAAAATACTATAAATTGCTCGCTCCTGATGCAGAAAATGCAGAATAACTATCTGTTACCTGAAAAAGTAGTGTTAGAATTCTGTCGTCTAGTCACTTAACCCTGTTTTAATCATGACATACCGGTTATTTGGCTTGACGAGATTTGCCCTTTCCTCGCATTTCTTTGAATATGGCAAGTATGAAATAGAAATTATGATCAACTGACCAATTACTACAAAGGATATATAAAATGTTTGAAAGTTTAAAAAATCTGTTAAAACATTTTACAGGCAATCAAGAATCAGCTTCCGCTACTCCAGGTGCCGGCATTCAGCAAGAAACAACAATTCCATCAGCCAGCGCTGAAGAAAGTAATGCTAAATACATTACCCTGAATCAATTCAATTTAGGCATAGGGTCTATTGGGCCCGACAATCGCAACGATATTGATCGGAAAATTTTAAATGAAATGTATCAAGCCATCGCAGCCGGGTTGTTTAATGTTCCGGTAAACGGTTCAGTACCAGAAATATGTGTTGATGGCCGTACCAATAAAAGCGGTTATCGCAAAAGTGCTCCTTGTGCAGCCGGAGGCACTTTAAGCATAGTGTACGGTGGTGATCTCGGAAGCAATTCAGCCGCCATTGACATCAATGAACTACAGTTAACCACACAAACCATTAACAAACTTAAAGAAAAAGGACACCAGACTGGCGTACATGGCGACGATCATAGTGACTGCGGCTGCGGCGCATGCTCCAAAGCGCCGACAATATATCAACATATCACCGAGCGCATCAATGATCTTGCTTCACTGATTAGTAAACTGGGTATTAATATCACCGGATCAGAAAAAGAATCCATTGTTCAGCAAGCCAAAAATCGCTTAGATCAGGCGGGTTTCTTCGCTGAAAACAGGGCATCCATAATCCAAGCCGCGCAGGATACAGGCGCAGCCTATGAAGAGTTAGTCGGGCAACACAATGAATTAGGTATTGCTTTAAATACACGGACAGGCACAACGGTGGATCGCTCTGCAATTCGTTCGAAATACGGACCACAATACGACGTGTTTGTAGTTGATGCCTGGGCGTTCGGCACTGCGGCAAAGGATATCAATTCAACCGCTAATGAAGAAGATGAACAACGCATCGCTAAAGCTATCACCCTGCAAAACGTAGCCACTGCCTCCATTCTGGGTCATGGCTCTCTACCCATTATCCCGATCGCCTAACTCGCGTTTGTAAATCATTATCGGGACGAATTCTATCTCGAATCAACCCCGTGGCAGGCCCACGGGGAACTATGCGCTGCTGATACCGCCTCTTTTTTCGTTATGAATCGAAAAACAATAGATTTAATAAATTACTTCAAGTAGTTGCGCAACACAGACGGTTTGGATCGGTTTGGATCAAGTGTCGGTTTGGGCGAATTGCACGTGCGCGGGCAAGTTTAAAATAGCGTCGGCATTACTGCTTGAAAATACTTGTTCAGCCGCTTGCTGCCAAGGCAGCCAGATATAATTCAAATGTTCTCTGATGGAGATTTTAATCGGCGTAATGTCTGACAAACATAAACCGAATACATGCTCAGTGTTGAATTTAACATCAGGTCCATAGCGCCAGCGCCATTCTTGGTAAATTTCATATCGGTTTTCAATTCGCCAATCGGTCAATTCGTAATCGGCGGTACTAAGCCCTGTTTCTTCAGATACTTCCCGCGTTGCAGTCTGAAGTAGTGTCTCTCCGGGATCCTGACTACCTGTAACCGACTGCCAGTAACCTGGATGATCCGCACGTTCCAACAATAATACTTGCAAATCAATCGTATGAATAACAACCAGCACGGAAACTGGAATCTTGTACATTAAAACGACGGCTACCCGCTACTTGATTTAGTATCCACTTGGCGCAAGCGAATATTAAGTTCCTTCAATTGCTTTTCATCAACAGTACTGGGAGCATGAGTCAACAGGCATTGCGCACGCTGAGTTTTAGGGAACGCAATAACATCCCGAATGGATTCTGAGCCGGTCATCATGGTCAGAATACGATCCAGGCCAAACGCAATGCCGCCATGCGGTGGAGCACCGTACTGAAGCGCTTGCAGCAGAAAGCCAAATTTTTCTTGCGCTTCCTGTTCGGAAATATTTAAAGCACGAAATACCTTGGACTGAACATCCTGGCGATGAATCCGTACTGATCCGCCGCCGATTTCGGAACCATTCAGAACCATATCGTAAGCCTTGGAAAGCGCTTGGCCGGGATCGGTTTCGAGCAAATTCTCATGCCCATCAGCCGGTGATGTAAAAGGATGGTGCAACGCCTGCCAACGATTTTCTTCCTCATCCCGCTCGAACATCGGAAAATCAACTATCCATAACGGCTTCCATTCCGCTTCGGCATGACCATGCCGATGACCCACCTTAATGCGTAATGCGCCCAAAGATTCATTGACAATTTTGGCCTTGTCCGCACCGAAAAAAATCAAATCGCCATCCTGAACACCGGTACGAGCAAGAACGGTTTGAATTGTACTTTCCGGCAGAAATTTCAGAATCGGCGACTGCAATCCTTCCAAACCATCGGAAAGACAATTAACCTTGATATAAGCTAAACCCTTGGCGCCATAGATAGAAACAAAAGCCGTATAATCATCAATCTCCTTACGTGACAATTCACCCCCATTAGGCACGCGCAAGGCAGCCACCCGACCATCCGGCTTTTCCGCCGCCTCACGGAAAACCTTGAAAGGAACTTCTTTCATGATATCGGTCAGCTCGGTAAACTCCAGTGGAATGCGCAAGTCAGGTTTATCAGAGCCATATTTAAACATCGCCTCGGCATAGGTCAAGCGCTGGAATGGGTTGGGCAAATCCACATTACTCACATTCTTAAATAATCCCCGTATCATTTCTTCCATCAAAGACATGATTTCATTCTCTGACAGAAATGAAGTTTCAATATCGATCTGAGTAAATTCAGGCTGCCGATCCGCGCGCAAATCTTCGTCACGAAAACATCGGGTAATCTGATAATAGCGATCAAAACCTGACACCATCAGAAGCTGCTTGAACAACTGCGGCGATTGCGGTAAGGCAAAAAAATGTCCGGCATTAACCCGTGACGGCACCAGATAATCTCGTGCGCCTTCCGGAGTGGATTTGGTCAGCATTGGCGTTTCAATATCCAGAAACCCATTTTGATCCAAAAATATGCGAACCGCCATGGCAACTTTATGACGCAACCGGAGATTCGATTGCATCGCCGGACGGCGCAGATCCATATAACGATGCTCCAGTCGCACGACCTCACTGATATTATCGTCATCCATCAAAAATGGCGGCGTCAGGGAAGCGTTCAAAACCTCAATAGCCGCTACCAGGATCTCGATTTCACCGCTGACCAAAGACGTGTTGATCGTTCCTTCAGGTCGTCTTCGTACCCTGCCGGTAATTTTCAGTACATATTCATTGCGTATTTTTTCCGCTGTCTGAAATGTTTCCACGTTATCGGGATCGCATACCACTTGCACCAAGCCTTCGCGATCGCGTAGATCAATGAATATGACGCCTCCGTGATCTCTGCGCCGGTGCACCCAACCAAAGAGTGTTACTGTTTTATCTAGATATTCGGTATTAATGGCGCCACAGTAATTTGTACGCATAATTGTTTCAAGGGTCTGAGTAATGAGATCGATAATTTCTGGTTTGATCACCGCGATATGAAGACGCTCAGGTCAATCAATCAACGGCTGCTGCAGTCGTTGACGGACTGCTCTCTTTTTTCGCAACTGTATCCGCAGTTGCAGGTGCTGCTGATGGCGTACTTTCGGTGCTTTCCTTCGCAGCAGGTTTAGTCTCCGCTGGTTTCGTCTTGTTTTTAAAATCGGTTACGTACCAACCGCTGCCCTTCAATTGAAATCCCGCAGCAGAAATCAGCTTAGTATAATTATTACTGCCACACGCAGGGCATACAGCAATGGGTGCATCGTTAATCTTTTGCAAATGTTCTTTCTCGGCACCGCATGAATTGCAAAGATATTCATAAATAGGCATAGAGACCTCCAACAATCCAAAATTGAGAAACCGGAGATTATACCTTAACCTGTTTTGTTTTAAGTGTGCAATCGCTACGGCACAGAAATCCTACTCACCACAATAAATTCTATTTTCTCGATTACCGTTAATAAGCGGGGTATGGTACCAAAATGATCATCATGCCGATGAATTGTGTTTCATTTACGCCTACAGAGAGGAAAAACATTATTACCTATACGTGACTTTGTTGGATCAAAATTATATATTATGGCCAGAATCGTTTATTTATCTGCCCAATCGCGCTCATCTTCAGGAATATTGCCATGAATCACAATTTATTCAACAGCCTGCATGAATTAAATCTTCCCCATGGAAATCGCGCGAAATATTACTCACTTCCTGCACTGGAGAAAAACGGCGCGGGGAAAATCTCCCGTCTGCCGATTTCGATTCGCATTGTTCTGGAATCAGTGTTGCGCAACTATGACAATAAAAAAATCACCGAAGCGCATATCCGTCAATTGGCAAAGTGGAAACCGGATGCTCCCCGGGTAGACGAAATACCCTTTGTTGTTTCGCGTATTGTATTGCAAGACTTCACCGGCGTACCGTTGCTGGTGGATCTCGCCGCCATGCGTAGTGCGGCAGTCAGATTGGGGAAAAACCCAAAGCTGATCGAACCATTGGTACCGGTCGATCTAGTGGTGGATCATTCGATTCAGGTTGATTATTACGGCAGCAAAGATGCGCTGAATCACAACATGGAAATTGAATTTTCCCGCAACAATGAACGCTATCAGTTCATCAAGTGGGGCATGCAGGCATTTGACACTTTTAAAGTCATTCCGCCAGGAATCGGCATTGTACACCAGGTCAATCTGGAATATCTTGCACGCGGCGTCCATCAAAAAGATGGATTAATATACCCCGATACTTTGGTTGGTACCGACTCGCATACCACGATGATCAACGGTATCGGCGTGGTAGGCTGGGGTGTCGGCGGCATTGAGGCAGAAGCCGGCATGCTGGGGCAACCGGTTTATTTCCTTACGCCCGATGTAGTGGGTGTAAATCTCACAGGGCAGCTGCGCGAAGGTGTCACTGCAACCGATTTGGTTTTAACGATTACAGAAATGCTGCGCAGATCCAATGTAGTCGGAAAATTTGTCGAGTTTTACGGCACAGGAACGGCCTCATTGACATTACCCGATCGCGCCACCATCGCTAATATGGCCCCGGAATATGGTGCCACGATGGGGTTCTTCCCGGTTGATGATGTTACCGTCGAATACTTCAAAGGTACGGGGCGCAGCGATGAAGAGATCAAAGCATTTCAAACTTACTTCCAGGCACAGCAGATGTATGGCATCCCCCGCCAAGGCGACATCGACTATAGCAACGAGCTGACTCTTGATTTAAGCTCAATTGCGCCCTCACTGGCAGGTCCCAAACGACCACAGGATCGCATTGAGTTGAACGCGATTAAAACCAAATTTACCGAGCTCTTTAACAAACCCGTTAATGAAAGCGGTTATGGCAAGCACGATGACGATCTCGAGCAACGATACTTGACCCGCACTGACCGGGCTCAGGATCTCGAGGTATGCACTCATATCGATTCTGGTGATGCGGATGAGAGTCGGCTGTCATCACCCATTCCCCGTAAAGTATCGAAAGAAAGCGGCCCTTCAACAGCAAGCCGTACGGTACCTGCCGAACGGCGAATGGCATCTCGCAACGTCGCCGAAATGACCAGCAATCGGCCCACCCCCGATCCGATCGAATTATCCGCACACAAATTCAATGGCTTCTCGATCGAATTAGGTCACGGCGATGTCCTGATTGCCGCGATCACATCCTGCACCAACACTTCCAATCCCAGCGTGTTGCTCGCCGCAGGGTTACTGGCTAAAAAGGCTGTCGAGAAAGGATTGTCGGTCAAACATCATATCAAAACGTCACTGGCGCCGGGTTCGCGCGTCGTTACCGATTATTTGACCGTTACCGGATTGTTACCTTATCTGGAACAGCTGGGCTTTAGTCTCGTCGGTTACGGCTGCACCACCTGTATCGGTAATTCCGGACCTTTAGCCGAACCGATTGAAGAAGCCATCGTCAAGAATGATCTGATTTGTGCAGCGGTGCTGTCAGGAAACCGCAATTTTGAAGCGCGCATTCATTCGAATATCCGCGCCAATTTTTTAGCATCTCCACCGCTAGTGGTTGCTTATGCCATTGCAGGCTCGATGCTGAAAGACTTGACCGCCGAACCTATCGGTATCGGTAAAAACAATCAACCGGTATGGCTGAAAGATATCTGGCCCAGCAGGGCGGAAATTGATGCGCTGATGAAATTTGCCACGAATGCGGATACTTTCCGCCAACTCTACAGCAACCTCACCAAAGATCATGACTTGTGGAATAACGTCACCACCGTTGCTGGACAAACCTACAGCTGGCCTCAATCCACTTACATCGCTGAGCCACCCTTTTTTGAGAATTTCTCGCTGCAATCAGCCGTCTCCAACACCAGCAATGACATCAAACACGCCTTTGCACTGGGCATCTTCGGTGATTCCGTGACCACGGATCATATTAGTCCGGCGGGTGCAATCAAGGATATTTCTCCGGCTGGCCAGTATTTGCTGGAACACGGTGTCCCTAGGGCAGACTTTAACAGCTACGGCGCCCGCCGCGGCAACCACGAGGTGATGATGCGCGGCACCTTTGCCAATGTACGTATCAAGAATCTGATGATCCCCGGCAGTGAAGGCGGCGTTACGCTCTATCAGGGTACAATCGGTGCCGCACCTGAGCAAATGTGCATTTACGATGCCGCAATGAAATATCGTTCGCAAGGCATTCCCACCGTTGTTTTCGGCGGTAAGGAATATGGCACTGGTTCAAGCCGCGACTGGGCCGCCAAAGGTACGCAACTTCTGGGAGTCAAAGCGGTGATTGCAGCCAGTTTTGAACGTATTCACCGCAGCAACCTAATCGGTATGGGTGTTCTACCCCTGCAATTCAAAGACAATGACAGCATCGAAGCCCTTGGAATTAAAGGTGATGAACGATTTGATATTTTAGGATTGGACAATCCCCAACCGCAAAAAGATGTCACCCTGGTGATACGCAAAAAAGACGGCAGCAGTCAATCAGTGCAACTGTTGTGTCGCATTGATACTGCTATTGAGGTGGATTATTACAAGCATGGCGGTATTTTGCCTTATGTACTGAGAGATTTGATGAGCTAACCAAGGATGGATAGGCGCAAAAAAAATTATTTTTTTACCTGCAGGGTAAATACATCAACCAGGCGGATCGTGGCCTTGCTGATGTCTTTCTCTGGTGCATCAATTCCAATCACATACCCGGTTAAGGTATCTTCTGTTAGTTTAATGCGGATCATGTGACGAAATTTCTCGGAACGCGCACCGCCCCCAGCTTCATTATTATGGCAATTAAACGCCAAGGACACCGCCAAATACCACCCTAGCCAAATACATCCAAATATCGCACCCGACATAAAAGCCATCAGCAAACGCGATGCGTCTACCGCAACAAGCTCACCTTGCATGGTTGCAAAGAATACGGCTATTCCGATCACAATCCAGGCAATCAGTAACCCTTGGCCAATTTTTTTCTGAACATCAGCTGAAAATTCCCTGAAAAAATATTGAGACGTAAACAAGTGTCCAGCAATCAATGTTATTGCTATCGCAGCACCGCAAATAATCAGCCAGCTTGTCCAATCGACATACAAAGCCAAACACACCGGTATTGAGATTTGCAGGATGGCATGCCAAAAACCTATGGCCAGAAATTTGCCTATATTGGCTTTAGCCACTCCGAGCTTATCCGATGCAAAAAATGGAAATGCGGTTAAGCCTAGAATGACTAATGACCAGACAACGATGACCAACAAATCAAAACTCATGATCGATGCCTTGTATGTGCCATAATGCAGAAAACCCACAGCCATATAAAAGATTCCCATCACGCTCAGTACCCATAAGGGGATAAAATCCAACCAGGTTTCTTTCCTGATTCGGGAGCGTTCGAATAAAATATCACTGTAACAACGGATAAGGCTGAATATCAGCAGCCCTGCCACACATGACAAACCAATCAAAATAGCTGCCAGGAATGATGGAGGGGTCGATTCTCCCGGCTCAAGAATCAGTAGTAATAAGGGAAAAAACCCCAATACAACAGGGATGAGAAATGTTATCAGACGCCTGTTCCAGATATCCCGTGAAGCGCTATATTTAACTTTCAATAACTCCGGGATACTCATGAGCCGCCATGCGATCAGAAATGCAACAAACAAAAGGAGGTAAATCAAATCGATCCAATATCCGCTGAGGGTGGCATCGGTATCCGCAAGAGTCAATGCTACCTGAATGCGCGCCAGAACGTCCTGATCTCCCCAGACTGGACGTAAGTTATTGGGCACAAGTTCAAATAAAGACCACGTGCTTTGTGGAACGGTCACTGCAAAATAGGTGATGAAACCAACCATTGCGCCAATTAACCACGCATACCCCCCCAGAAAGATCTGCCATGGATTGAGAATCCGCTGTGTCACTTCACGATGCGAATCCATCTCAGCAGGATACACGCTCTGTTTCTTGATTTCGCCAGCATCCGTATGGCTTGGATGCAAAAAAGCGCCACCACCGCCTGCCACCACAGAAGCATAGTTGCTGTACTCTCCATTCTCGTTGGCATTGCCCCAATAACGCTCATAATGATGAACATCACCTGAAATATCCAAACGGCATTTGCTATGATCCAATCTGCCATCCTGCAGAAAGCCGGGTTCTAATCCCAATCGTAAGAATAATTCCGTCATGGCAGCATGGCTTGCTGCGCGCTTGCCGAATACCGTACTGGGCTCGGGCGTGGCAACAATTAATTTATCGGGAATTGCATTGCGCAGCGTTTCCTGTACTTCCTCTTTTTTGTTTTCATCAAACAAACTTCCATCCTGGGTAAGCTTGTCACAAAACTGACTGACAAAAAAAGCCTGTTGACGTTTATCCATCTTGCCGGCTTGTGAATCAAGTCCCCATAGCCTCCAACCAAAAGGCAAATTTAACCAAACATAGCTTGATTTTTGTTCACGCCTAAAACCATGCAACCCCAATGGAGGATCGGTAAGATCTTCTTGTTCGCGCACAAGAGGATGAATATCTTGCACAATAGGGTGACAGAATTGCCGGTTGAAACCATCCAAAGCATCATAATAATCATGATTAGCCGGGATACCGTAAATGGGGCGTTGGTCTATCTTTTCTCCGGTAGTAACCGCAATATCCTCATAAGCCCAATTGAAAGGTGTCTGAAAGCGTTCTTTCAAGGCAGCAATATCCGCTGCATGATACGCTGTATCCCCACCGACGAATAAAAACTCACCGCGCGGCAACCGCTGATTAAATTCGCCAGCCCGGCTTAATGAAATGGAATGTCCCCGTGTTATCTTTCCATCCTTACACCACAATCCGCTCATGCACAAATAGGCTACGTTATAGACTGCTCGCGATCCATCTCCGGTATCGGCAATATAGTCAAACCAGTATTCTTGTTCAGTATCATTGCAGTGAGGAGGTGTAAGGGCTTCCGCAAACATCCAATCCCTGGAATCCTGCTTTTCACCATTTAATAGATAACTTAGAATACTTTCAAGACTGGCTAAAAGCTCCCTGCCTGCCAACCAGCTCACCGGCCGTTTGAACTTGCGCTCTATTCCCATTCAATCGTGGCCGGGGGTTTACCGGAGATATCGTAAACAACACGGTTAATGCCGCGAATTTCATTGATAATACGATTGGAAACCTTGCTGAGTAGCGAATACGGCAATTCCGCCCAGTTAGCGGTCATAAAATCCTGGGTTTGCACAGCTCGCAATGCAATCACGTATTCGTAAGTGCGTCCGTCCCCCATCACGCCGACGGATTTGACCGGCAAAAAAACCGCAAAGGCTTGTGAGGTTTTTTCGTACCAGCCGGAATGTTGCAATTCTTCAATAAAAATTTGATCGGCTTGCCTGAGCAGTTCAGCATACTCGTATTTGACTTCGCCCAAAATGCGCACGCCCAACCCAGGTCCTGGAAATGGATGACGAAATACCATATCACGCGGCAAGCCCAGTACCAATCCAAGCTCGCGCACTTCATCCTTAAATAATTCCCGCAGCGGCTCGAGCAATTTCAGATGCAATGTCTCCGGCAATCCTCCGACATTGTGATGGGATTTGATCGTATGCGCTTTCTTAGTTTTGCCACCGGCTGATTCGATCACATCGGGATAAATCGTGCCTTGTGCCAGCCACTTGGCATCATTGATTTTTGCCGATTCACGCTGAAATACCTCGACAAATTCGCGCCCGATAATCTTGCGTTTGGTTTCCGGATCGCTGATACCGGTGAGACTGCGATAGAAATCACGGCTGGCATCGATATGAATCACTTTAACCGCCAGGTTTCCGGCAAAGGTTTCTCTCACCTGCTTGGCTTCATTAGCACGCAGCAAGCCATTGTCGACAAATACGCAAGTCAATTGATCGCCAATGGCACGATGAATTAGCGCCGCTGCCACCGATGAATCGACCCCGCCGGATAATCCCAGAATAACCTGGTCACTGCCAACCGCAGCACGGATTCTGCCAATCGCTTCCTCGACATAGTCCGGCATGGTCCAGTCGCGCCCCAGGCCGCAAATGTCATGCACAAACCGGTCAATCATCGTTTTTCCTTGCGGCGTATGCGTAACTTCGGGATGAAATTGAATGCCGTAGAAGCGACGCTTATCGTCCGCCATGGCGGCAATAGGCGTGGCAGCGTTATACGCCATAACCTCAAACCCTTGCGGTAACGTAATCACAGCATCACCATGGCTCATCCAGACATCCAGAATATTGCTTCCGTCCACGCTGACTCGATCTTTAATATCCTGAAACAATAGGCCATGCTGCGTTGTCTGTATCTCCGCATAACCGAATTCGCGCACCGAGGCACTCTCCACCGAACCGCCCAACTGTGCCGCCATGGTTTGCATGCCATAACAGATGCCCAGTACCGGTACACCCAGCTCAAATACAACTTGTGGCGCACGCGGCGTTTCGTCTTCGATAACCGAGGCGGGCCCCCCGGAGAGAATGATACCTTCAGGCGCAAAAGTCTTGATAAATTCCGCATCGACATCATAGGGATGCAATTCGCAATACACATTCGTTTCGCGGACACGACGGGCAATCAGCTGTGTATATTGGGAACCGAAGTCCAGGATCAGGATTTTTTGATGCATTATGTCCGGGCCGTTATTTGACGTGATAATTGGGAGCTTCTTTGGTAATCTGAACATCGTGCACATGGGATTCGCGGATGCCGGCTGAAGTGATTTCGACAAACTCCGCTTTGTCGTGCATCACCGCAATCGTTTCACACCCCAAATACCCCATGCTCGAACGCACCCCCCCCATCAACTGATGAATGACTGCAGAAATACTCCCTTTGAATGGAACACGCCCTTCCACGCCTTCAGGAACCAGTTTGTCGTTATTCTTATGTTCCTGATCCTGGAAGTAGCGATCACTGGAGCCCTGCTGCATGGCTGACAGTGAGCCCATACCGCGATAGCTTTTATAAGAACGACCTTGAAACAATTCAATTTCGCCCGATGCTTCCGCAGTTCCAGCAAACAATCCACCGAGCATCACCGAATCTGCTCCGGCCGCCAGTGCCTTGGCAATATCACCCGAATAGCGGATACCGCCATCGGCGATCATCGGTATGCCGCTCCCCTTTAATGCTTCGGATACGTCATGAATAGCGGTTATTTGCGGAATGCCCACGCCCGCGACAATGCGCGTGGTGCAAATGGAACCGGGGCCGATACCCACTTTCACCGCATCCGCGCCATGATCCGCCATCGCTCTGGCAGCTGCTGCTGTCGCGACATTTCCACCGATCACTTGAATCGACGATAGATTCTTTTTAACCCAGGCAATGCGATCCAGAACGCTTTGTGAATGACCATGCGCAGTATCAACGACAATGACATCGACACCGGCTTCCGCCAATGCCAATGCGCGTTCTTCACTACCCTCGCCAACACCGATAGCCGCGCCTACCCGCAACTGTTCCTGTTCATCTTTACTGGCCAACGGATATTCCGAAGTTTTGATAATATCCTTCACTGTAATCAGCCCGCACAGTTCAAAGTTGTCATCGACCACTAGAACGCGTTCCAGACGGTGTTTGTGCAACAATCCCAGCACAGCTTCGCGCGTTGTATCTTCCGTGACCGTCACCAGACGGCTTTTGGGTGTCATGATGTGCTTGATGGCCTGATCAAGATTGGTTTCAAAGCGTAAATCCCGGTTGGTAACGATACCGACGACTTTTTTGCCGTTCACCACCGGCAATCCGGATATTTTGTGCCGCCGTATCAGTTCGAGCACTTCGCGCACAGTCATGTTCTGATGAATCGTGATCGGATCTTTGACTACGCCGCTTTCAAACCGTTTGACTTGCGCCACATGCGCCGCCTGGGCCTCGATAGGCATATTTTTGTGGATGATACCGATACCGCCTTCTTGCGCCAAAGCAATCGCCAAAGGCGCTTCCGTCACGGTATCCATGGCGGCTGAGATAAGCGGGATATTCAAGCTGATGGTGCGTGTCAATCGTGTCGCCAAACTGACATCGCTCGGAAGAACCGTCGAATGGGCCGGAATCAAGAGAACATCATCAAAGGTAAGCGCTTTTTGAGTCAATTGCATAATGACAATCCTTTGCAAAGCGACATTATAGCCAAAATCGGCAACAATTTTCGTGCCAATTCGCCCAAGAATACAGCATATTTCAAGTTAATATGTTTTAATGCACGAAATCTTTAAGGAAGCTCTAGAAACCCGCATCTGCTATTTCGAGCACGGTGAGAAATCTTTAACCATCACTGTCATAGACTTTCGCCTTGCTCGGAATAGCGTTCGCTCGGAGCTTCCTTAAGTTGCCTAAATACGAAATCGATATATTTCAGACCTATTATTTTTCTGGAGCATGCAATGAGAATTGTTGTATTTACTGTGACTATCTTGCTATTTAGCGCTTCAGTCAGTGCACAGATTTACAAATGGGTGGATGAAACCGGCAAAATACATTACACCGACCAACCCCCTCCTCCTCATGTGAATACAAAAGAACAGCAATTAAATATCAACACAGCACCGGCGGCCGGCAGCCACCCAGGCAACCCATCAAATGCCTTATCTGATGAGCGGGAAGAATTTGAGAAACGCAGAAAGCAAAGACAAGAGAACGAAGCGAAAGACCAGGCACAAGCTGAAATAAACAAAAAAAAATGCACGGAGGCTCAGACTCAACTTAGAATGTACGCTGACTCACCCCGCCTGACGATTCCAGATGGTGCGGGTGGAATTGTCTATGTGGATGATGATCTGCGGCAAAGGAGAATTGATGACGCGAATAAAGCAATCGCCACATTCTGTAGATAATCAATACTCTTAAATTAAATGGTCGCAACTATTGGCAAATTAATTGCTGTTTTTCTTTTCTTGCTAACAGGTACTTCAGTTTCGGCTGAAGTACCTGTTTCATATTCTGAATCGGGTAGCAATTCGTCCAGCCGTACGGGTGTGTCCCAACAAGAAAACTTAAGACCTGGAATGTTATGGCAAATTCGACCGGGCGAAGATATTTTGCAGATTGCCCGTTTGATATTTCCTGACAATACCCATGCCCGCAATAACCTTGTCCGCGCTATTATACAGAGCAACCCGGAACATTTTCCGGGTGGCATATATCGACCTATACCAGCCGGAACAACGCTCCACATCCCGGATTTAAGAACGATCAGCGCCTATGCAAAACCTGCAACCCAATCACGACACAATAGATCGAAAAAGAATCCATCCCAACGCGAATCGCAAGAAACAACTCAAGAGTCCTCTCAGTACCCGCCTAAAGATCATCAACGGACACTCAATCTGATTGCACAACTCGAACAAATTTCTGATGGCGAGGCTAATCAACTCAATCTGCTTACCCGGCACGTTGAATCGATGGAAACGCAGATTGCCGCAATACAAACGCTGTTGTTATTGAAAGCTGCAATCGCGCAGGAAAAACAAATCGAAAACGTTGAATTCATTGCAGAGATTGAGCAAGAACCCGAAATAGTTACAATGATACAGCCGGAAGACAACCCTTCTCAGATCAATACCACTATTAGTACGGCGGAAGACATCGTGCAGCCGATTGAAAATTCGCCCCCCTGGAGTGACTTCAATGCGGTTTCATTAGATGATGACTTATTTTCGGATCCCACTTTTCTTTTTGGCATTTTACTGACTTTATTGATTATCCTTATGATGTTACGCAGCCATAAAAAGATTAAAGAGAGATTTATGCGCCCCCCGGATGAATCATTGACGAGCGCACGGCATCGTTATGCAGAAGTCTTACTGCAGCATGCTGAAAAAATCGCTCAATCAACAGAAAATTCTCCTGATAGGCGCGATCAGACAACATCGGCGCCCCCTGCATTCATCGAACAGGAAACACCCGAAGCTGCGATTGAATTATTACAAAAACAATTGGCAACCAATCAGCATGACATACCGACCTGGTTGATATTATTCGAAGCATTATACAAATCAAACAATCGACGGGATTTCAAGAAAAACGCACGGCGTTTTAAGCGAATGAAAATATTTCCTGATATATGGCGGCAAATTCAGGCTCTGGGACATCGGCTCGAACCCAATGAATCGCTTTATTTTGATGAACAAAAACGCCGAGAAAAGTTTTTTTCTGATACATCGCAAGTCAGCTAAAAGCACAGCAAGTAAATCTGCAACACTGATTCCAAAGACTTTTCACTGTACCGGATCCTATAATTTTTTACGAAACTCCGGATACATGTCATTTTGGGCATGGCGGCAAATCTATCGCATTGATTGTTAAATATTCCCAATATGCTCGAAACAACCGCTACGAATTTTTCAGAGCTACCTTCAGTACCGACTATTTCAATGAAAGACTTTCCAGTGCTCTTGCGTGATTCCATTCACCATGAAACAACAGGCCCTTTTTCTCCGGGGTGCGATCACTGGTCCAGGTGATATGATTACCATCCGGCGTGAACACCGGCAAACCGTCGAAACCTTCCATATCGGTCACACGAACAGGTTCTTTCTGCCCGTCGGCATCGACAATATACAATTCAAAATTGCGGTGCCCATGTAAATTAGTCGCAAAAATAATGTACTTGCCGGAAGGATGATAAAAAGGCGCCCACGACATGACATTCAGGCGCGTGATCTGTTTTTGATCGGTACCATCGATGTTCATGGTGAAAATCTCCGCCTCGCGACCGCTTTCCGAGAAACGCCGCCACACGATCCGTTTTCCGTCGGGACTGAAGAATGGACCCCCATCGTAACTTTGTGTGTGCGTCAGCCTTTTGACGTTGGAACCATCGGCGTTCATGATATAAATATCGATCATCGAAGCCGGATTGACTTTGAACAATGCCGCTTCTTCCGCCGATAATTCATCACTATACGCACGGCGATTTGATGCGAATGCGATCAGCTTACCGTCCGGCGACCATGACGCTTCGGCATCGTAACCCAGCGTGTTGGTCAGATTCCGTATGTTTTTCCCGGAAAAATCGGTTTCGTAAATATCATAAAACTCATCATAATCCCATGAATATGATCTTTGTTCCCCTGATTTGCGGCGCTCGATCTCTGCAACCATCTTGGCTTTGGCTTCCGCATCCTCGTGAGTCGAGGAGAACAATACTTTCTCCTGCACCGGATGAACCCACGCACATGTGGTTTTGCCAGTGCCTGGAGACACCTGCTGCACTGCACCGCTGTTAATATTTTTCAGAAAAATCTGATAAAACGGATTATCATCCGCCACTTCCGCCTGGTAAATCATCCACTTCGAATCCGCGCGGTAATACGCCTCCCCGGCGCGTTTTTCCTTGACGGAAAGCTGGTGTTCGTTGGTGATGAAATCAAATGCACCGGCATGGGCTGTTGTCAGAAAAACCAAGACTAACAACAAACTGCAAAATGTTATTTGTATAAAATTTCTCATAAAATTAAAAATACCTGGTAACCGAATAAATAGAAAACATTTAAACATAGGCACAAAAGGAAAGTAAACACTCAATGCGATAGAATGCAATGAGTAATAACACATCGCTTTATCCCAACGTTCAAATTTATAAACCACCCCATAGATTTAAATAAAGAATGCAAAAATCAATTAACCTCGGCATCGCATGTATTTTTATTGTTGGCAGCCTGTTATGCAGCATGATCGCGTCCGCGAGCGCTTCAACTTTCCATCACCGGATGCAAATCCAATTGTCGCCGGATACTTCGGAGATTCGTGTTCAGGATCGGATTAAAATCCCTGATCAGGCACGTGAGGCAAAACAATCGGTGCAGCTTGAATTCTTTCTCCATGCGGGCTTGACGATTACTGATGTGCAGGGAGCGACAATCAGGACGGATGGCAATCAAGCCGCCTTGAAATCCCGTCCCATTTCAATCCGCCATTACACGGTTACATTACCGCCGGATCAGCAAACCTTCACGCTGCAATACCAGGGCAAGATCCACCACGCGCTTCAAGGGCCGGGACAGGAATATTCGCGCAGTTTCGGTTCCACACCGGGTGTGATTTCATCGGAAGGTGTGTATCTGGCCAATTCCAGCGCATGGTATCCGCAGTTTGGTGAGGCCTTGGTATCGTTCCACTTGGATATTCAATTGCCGGTTGATTGGGATGTGGTAAGCCAGGGCACGTTATTGCGCGAGCAGCAAACGAATACGATGCAAAATATCGTGTGGGAGGAAAAACAGCCGCAAGATGATATCTATCTCGTCGCCGGGCGCTATCAGCGTTACACGCAATCCGCCGGCGCGGTGAATGCCTTAGTTTATCTACGCAGCGCCGATCAAGCATTGGCGCAAAAGTACCTGGATGCAACCGCGCAATACATCGCCATGTACAATAAACTGATCGGTCCGTATCCATATAGCAAATTCGCGCTGGTTGAAAATTTTTGGGAAAGTGGTTACGGCATGCCGTCGTTCACGCTGCTCGGCCCCAAAGTGATTCGTTTTCCGTTCATTTTGCATTCGTCGTATCCGCATGAAATTCTGCATAATTACTGGGGCAACGGTGTGTTCGTCGATTACGCCAAAGGCAATTGGGCGGAAGGATTAACCGCTTATCTCGCCGACCATCTGGTCAACGAGCAACGCGGCAAAGGCGATGAATACCGCCGTGATGCCCTGCAAAAGTACGCGGATTTTGTCAGCAAGGAGAAAGATTTTCCAATCATCCGCTTTGTATCGCGCCATAGCGCCAGCTCGGAAGCGGTGGGATATGGAAAAACCATGATGTTTTTCCATATGCTACGCCAGGAATTGGGCGACGAAGCTTTCACACGCGTATTGCGGCAATTTTATAAGCAGTTCAAATTCAAACAGGCAACTTTTGCAGATTTGCTCGCAACATTCAACGCAACCACCAATCAGGATTTTTCGCAGCAATTCGAGCAGTGGGTACATCGCGCCGGTGCACCGGATCTGGTGCTGCGGCATGCGGAAACCGAGCCTACTGTACAGGGATTCAAGCTCACTTTAACGATCGAACAAACCCAAGCGGGCAATCCATACCGATTGAAAATACCGTTCTCCGTCACGCTGGAGAATGATGACATGGCAGTGGAATCGCATATTCTCGTCGACCAGCGCGCACAAACCATCGTCCTGGAATTTGCCAACCGTCCGGTGCGCATCGACCTTGATCCGCATTTCGATGTATTCCGGCGTCTGGATAGCCGTGAAATTCCCTCGGCGTTATCGCAAGGTTTTGGTGCGGAAAAACCCTTGCTGATTTTGCCCGCACGGGAACATCCGTCTATTTTGGCAGCGTACCGCAACCTGGCCACGAACTGGCAGAAAACGCAATCGAGTCCTCTGGAAGTCATCACCGACGATAAACTGCGAACGTTACCTGCAAACCGTACCGTCTGGATCATGGGATGGCAGAACAAGTTTACCGATGCCGTTACCCAAACTTTGGCGGATCGCGGTGTTACCCATCAGAACAAGCAATTGCAGCTGAATCAAAAAAACTATCCGCAGGCGGATCATGCGGTAGTGCTGACAACCCGGCAACCATCCCATGCGGATAAAACCTTGCTATGGGCCGCTGCCGATAATCCCAAGGCAATTGCCGAATTGGCCAATAAATTACCGCACTACCGCAAATACAGCTATCTGGTGTTTAAAGGCGACGAGCTGACCAATATCGACAAGGGCCAATGGCCGATCACGCAATCGCCGCTCTCACTACCCGTGCAGCAAAAAGACGGCTACGTTCTTCATGCCGCACAGACCACGCATGCCGGTATTACCAAGCCCCGCCGCGCATTGGCGGAACTGCCGCCGGCATTTTCCGAAAGCCGCATGATGGCGGATATTCATCATCTGGCACATGAATCGTACAAAGGCCGCGAACTCGGCACGCCGGAATTGGATGAAGCGGCCACTTATATCGCCAAGCATTTTCAGCAAATTGGCTTGTTGCCGGGCGGCGATAGCGGCAGTTTTTTCCAGACCTGGCAGCAGGATGTCGGTTTACCGAAAGGCAACGTTGCCTTGCGTAACGTTGTCGGCATTCTACCCGGCACCAACCCGCAGCTCGCCGGGCACAGCCTGGTGATCGGTGCGCATTACGATCATCTTGGTACCGGCTGGCCGGACGTGCGCGCCGCGCATCAAGGCAAAATTCATCACGGCGCGGACGACAACGCCAGCGGCGTCGCGGTAATGCTGGAACTGGCGCGTCAAGTGGTTGGCAAATGGCAGCCGGAACGCACCGTCATTTTTGTCGCGTTTACTGGCGAAGAAGCGGATTTGCTCGGCTCCAAGCATTATGTCCGTAACAACGAATCATTCCCGGCCGAGAAAATCATCGCGATGCTCAATCTCGATACCGTCGGGCGGCTTGAAAACAATCCGGTCACGATATTTGGCACCGGCACCGCGCGTGAGCTGGTGCACATTTTCCGTGGCGCGGGATTTGTCACCGGCATCCCGATCAACGCGGTGCAGGATGATTTCGGTTCCAGCGACCAGGCCGCATTTATCCAGGCGGGTATTCCGGCAGTACAATTTTTCGCCAGTGCACACGAGGATTACCATGCCCCTGGAGACACCACCGATAAAATCGACGCCGCCGGATTGGTCAAAGTCGCCGCAATTCTCAAGGAAGCCACCGAATACCTCGCCAACCGCATCGAACCATTGACGGTTACGTTATCATCAGCCCCCGCACCAGCAACCGAATCCAGTGAACCTAAAGAAAAACGCACCGCCAGCCTCGGCACCGTCCCTGATTTCTCCTACCCAGGCGAAGGTGTGCGCATCGACAACACCCTCCCCGACTCCCCGGCACAACAAGCCGGACTGCAACAAGGCGACATTTTGATTCAACTGGCTGGGCAACCAGTTAGCGATTTGACATCGTATGCGGCGATTTTGCGCTCACTGAAAGCGGGGGAGAAAGTGGAATTGCAGTTTCGGAGAGATGATGCGGTAATAGTGGCTGAAGTGGTGTTGGTGGAACGTTAGCAGCCTAATTGCTGATTTCGGATCGATTTAATTGCTGAAGCAGCAACCGAGCCGCCAAATGGAGCTTGCCGTCAAAAATAATAGAGTGTTACTCCATGAAATATTGGTTTTTCCATACTTAAATGAACATACTGGTAATTTTTTAGCCGATCACATTAGCCATGTTTGCTGATTTCAACTGCTTTGAAAAAAATGTCTCATATAATACGCTACATACCAAGACCAAGCGTCTCATAACTAATAAACATAGGATATATAATGCTGAAAAATATAGTGCTTGATGCTCTAATCGCAAGAGAAGACTTCGAAGTTAAAGATGAGACTGGCGGCACTACAAGGAATATTGGCACTGTCGGCACAAGAGATCTTGAGTACGACTCATTCTTTTTTAGTGCTCTTAGGAAACCTGATTTCCAAAGAGAAACAAATGAGTGGGATGCTAAGCGTATCGTTTCATTAATCGATAGTTTCATTTCTGGCGACCTAATTCCTGCGGTAATTCTTTGGCGCAGCGCTGCAAGCTACACTTTTGTAATTGATGGAGCTCACAGGCTTAGTGCTTTGGCTGCATGGATTAACAATGATTTTGGTGATGGAAATATTTCCAAACAGTTCTATGATGGAGTTATTCCAGAAGAGCAGATTTCTGCTGCTGAGGATACCAGGAAGTCTGTAAGAAAGCAGATTGACTTATATTCAGACTATAAATTGGCACTAAAAAACCCCGAGAAAGTTGAACCTCATATTGCGGAAAAGGCTAAATCACTTGGTGCCTTGGCAATCCAAGTACAATGGGTTGAAGGAGATGCAAAAAAAGCTGAAAGCTCGTTCTTCAAAATTAACCAACAAGCTGCACCTATTGATAAAACCGAGTTAATGTTGCTGCAATCAAGACGAAAGCCCGCTGGAATTGCGACAAGAGCTATTTTACGAAGTGGAAAGGGGCATAAGTATTGGTCATATTATTCACCTGAAGTACAGAATGAAATTCAAGATCTTGCAGAAGAAATAAATGAAATATTATTTCAACCTTCTTTAAAAAATCCTATTAAAACACTTGATTTACCAGTAGGAGGAAAAAATTTCTCATCACAGGGACAATCGTTAATTCTTGAACTAGTTAATAAAACTAACAATGTCGATAATAATAATGAAAAAGATGATGTGGATGGAAATGAAACCGTTTTATATCTTAAAAAGTGTTTAAAAGTTATTAGATGCTTAAATAGTGTGCACTCTTCCTCTTTGGGTCTTCACCCTGCAATTTATTTCTATTCAAAAGATGGTAGGCATAAGCCCGCATCTTTCTGGGCGGCCATAGATTTTATTCAAGAGCTCGAAAAAACAAAAAGCTTTAGTCTATTCACTAAATTCAGAGAGCCATTTGAACAGTTTATTCAACAGTATGATTATATTGTTCAGCAAGTTGTCAGAAAACATCGAAGCGCTTCAGCAGCTTATCCTTATATTACAAAACTATACTTTGTTGTTCTTGAGCTATTGAAAAAGAACATACCTGTTAACGAGCTTCCAAAACATATATTGACTAATGAAAATTTTTCTTATGTAACCTTAAGTGATCAAGGTTTAGAGGAAATTACAAGCAAGGATTTTTCAAGAGAAAAGAAGTCGGAGGTGTTCATTAGGGAAGCAATTGAAAGTGCTATTAAATGCTCAATATGCGGAGGACTTTTGCATAAAAATTCTATAACTATAGATCACATAAAAAGAAAAGAAGATGGTGGTCTTGGAAATCCAGATAATGGTCAATTAACTCACCCATACTGTAATTCAACATACAAAAATTAGTAAAAATGCAAATAACAACTCGCTCAAACATATTAAGCATTGCGCGCTTTACTTGATAGTACTATAACCCGATTATGCCTCGTAGTTTACCGCCGGTTTGGTACCCCGTGTACTTCATGCTCAACACTGCCACTTAGCTCGGCATTAACCTCATGCGATACTTCCTCTTTATTCTCCTAGCTTTTCTAATCCAGTCAATTTCTGCCTTCCCAGCATCCAGCACATGCCCGGCAGTTTTAGATTAAGAATGCTTGGTAAAAAATTCACTTCAGTTGTATCAAGAAGATGCTGAGCAGTGGTGGAAAATTTATCACCATACCATAGCCAAACCCAAGGCGCGCAAAAATTTCAACGATGTCACACTTTTTTTGCGCCTATGGTCTGGCAGCACCGATGGAAAAATGACTGAAGGTCTTGTCACCAATACTGATGAAATTCTGGTCAAGAACAGCCTATGCTTCTTTGAAGGAATACTGGGACTATCCAAGCAAGAAATAGCTGCATTCATTACGCACTATTGGTTATTGACAGAACCAGGACCGATTGCCATGGCACTCAAGCAAGCCTTGGAAAATACACGTTATCGGGATATAGCAGCGCAATTACTGCAAGAAACTTGCATTCAAGTCACAGATTGGCAAAATTATGCACGTCATCCACGATTAACTCTTACAAACTACATGACTGCTACGATCATCCAACACAAACGGACACAGAAACAACACGGGGAGATTGTGTAATGCATACCTGCTGGATCATTGCCGGACCGAATGGTGCAGGCAAAACCACATTCGCACTGGAATATCTGCCCAAGGTGGCGAACTGTGCTCATTTTGTTAATGCCGATCTGATCGCAGTTGGTCTTTCTCCGCTGGCACCGGAGCGAGAACTTATTGCGGCAAGCCGTATTTTTTTGAACGAAATCGAAGAAAACATCAAGCGCCAAGAAAATTTTGCATTCGAAACCACGCTTTCAGGTCGTAGTTATTTACGCCTGATCGATCGGCTGCAGAGCGATGGTTGGCAAGTGGAATTGATCTATCTTGCCTTGTCCAGTGTCAGAATATCGGAAATGCGTGTAGCGGAAAGGGTCGCACATGGTGGTCACAATATTCCGTTGCGCGATATTAAGCGGCGTTTTACTCGTAGTTTAGCTAATTTACTCAATGTATTCAGCCATAAGGTTGATCGCTGCATTTGTTTTATGAATAATGGTCAAATGCCGATTCCCGTGTTTGAACAAACGGGCGATAACCGTGATATTCTTCACGAAGTTTATCACCAGCAGTTATTAATGGAAGTTACGAAATGAAGATAACCTCAAAAGCAAAGCTCTCAGAAAATGGTCAGGTAATCCTGGATTCGCTGCAAAAAGCTGTAACGCTGGCGCTTGAAAGAAAACGTCGATTGGGCCATTACGCCGTGATCTGGCAGGACGGCAAACCAGTGATGATCGGCGAGGATGCGCCGAAGGCATCAGAAAATTCTGCCAGTTCTGAAGCTGGCAGAGGCTTTTAAACTGAATCCTCTACTGTATGTTCCCATTAAGAACGGGGTGGTTAACTGATCAACCTTCGGTTAGCAGACACATAGTTTCCCTGTTGTAGTCATTTCATGCAAAAATATAAAAATAAATTAAGCTAAGGAGATGTCATGTCACTGCGTATTAATGATCAAGCACCTAATTTTCAGGCAGAAACCACTCAGGGAAGAATCGATTTCCATCAGTGGATCGGCGATAAATGGGCGGTATTATTTTCCCACCCTAAGGATTTCACGCCGGTTTGCACAACGGAATTGGGATATATGGCCAGTATTCAAGCCGAGTTCGATAAGCGCGGTACCAAACTTATCGGGCTGAGTATTGATCCGCTTAATGATCATGAGAAATGGCTCAAAGACGTTGAGGATGTCGGGGGTTCATCGGTTCGTTACCCGGTTATTGCAGACACGGATCTGCATGTGGCCAAACTTTATAATATGTTCCCTGCCGATGAAACAGGTTCAGCGGAAGGACGAACGGCCCTCACCAATGCAACCGTCCGCTCAGTATTTATCATCGGCCCTGATAAAAACATCAAGCTCATGATGACTTACCCTATGACTACAGGTCGTAATTTCAATGAAATCTTGCGCGTTATTGATTCAATGCAGCTAACCGCAAAGCACAAAGTCGCGACACCCGTAAACTGGCAGCAAGGCGACGATGTCATCATTGTTCCTTCAATCAGCAATGAAGAGGCGCAGAAGATTTACCCGCAAGGCTGGGAAACAGTAAAGCCCTACCTGCGCAAGGTCAAGCAACCATGATTTTTATATACAGCCGGTTACACTCTTTAATCTATTGATCGATGGTTTTAGTCCACGATGATCTGCCAATAAAAAAGGATTAGCTTAAATGCCAATCCTTTTTTATTTCCGCACGAATCCCAATTTATTTTTATCATATTGTTAAGGTCGGGTATTTCTTCGATAATTCCGAGAGGTTAAGAAAATTAATTGGCGATGAAATCCGACCAAACGCGTGCGGAACTCTGCTCGATGAGTAAATCGTTGCGTTATATATAGGCATATTCTTCAATAAAGGAGTATTCAATGAAAAAAATCCTTATTGCTATTTGTGGTGGTCTAATACTGTCTTCTTGTACATGGGTTAAGGTTACTTCAAAAGGTGAAGGTGTGCGCCTGGTGCAATCAACTCGAACAGTCGAATCATGTAGGAAATTAGGGCAAGTTAATACCAAAGTTGAAAGTAAATTAATAGTGTTCAACCGTGATGCGGATAAAGTTTCAGCTGAACTTGCGGACCTTGCACGTAACGAAGCGGCTTTGATGGGTGGAGATACGATTATTCCCATTTCAGAAATTACTGAGGGAAGGCGCAGTTTTGGTGTTTATCAGTGTTTCGCGACAAGAACGCAATGATTAACCTATCCCGTGCGTGGATTTACACAACAAGTGACTCTGGCCGGAAAACAAATGTACATGCAAAAACATCTGGAGTTAAAATGACTTGCCCAATATATTCGGGCGATTTGTTCCGGAAAGAGGCTCTTAAACACCAAGAGATCGGCAAAACGTTCCTCTTAATCGCGTTTTAATAAGGGGATGCCGTCGTATGAATAATAACGCTCTGATTTTGGTTGATTCGACAAAACTCCGCGAACTTGTTGCCGGGCTTGATCTGCACGATGAGAAAACTAAATAATACATTGAAGCTCGCTGGCTGAAATATGTCGAGTGGTGGGATTCCCGAACTAGCAGCGCAAGAAAGAAATACTATGCCTTGCGTAGCGCAGTAGTGATTGCAGGCGCACTCATTCCTGCACTGGTAGGTCTTCGGTAGTTGGTGGAGGGAGAATACGGTTGGATTTTTGCCGTCGCGTCAATCGTGGCTAGCCTTATCGTAGCAATCTGTGCAGGTATTGAAAGTCTCTTTAATTTTGGCGATATCTGGCGTGAAAAACGTGCTGCTGCAGAACTGATCAAGAGTGAGGGTTTCAGTTTCTTTCAGTTGATCGGTGAGTACACGCCCTTTAAATCCCATCAGGAGGCCTATCCGCTATTTGCCAGAAACGTTGAGAACCTGATCCGCAATGAGATTAAAGACTATATATTCGCCATTAGCACGAAGAATCAGAATTCCACCTTAACCAGCAGATCGACTGGCAACGAACAACAAGGTTGAGACATGCCGATTTTATTTATAGACGGGTTAAAAAAATAGAATTCTTGAATAATTACGTAGGCAATACTTATCAATCTTAAAAAGATTGATGTAAAATCATATGGATGATGTATTCAAAGAATTTAATATCACATCTCTGACCGCTTTAGAGCAATAACTTGCTCGACTCGGAAAACGCAATAACTTAAATCCGGCAGTAATACATACTTTCTCCACAAAACTGCTTTTGGCGCGAGCAATGCGCCGAATATGATTGTGATCGTCCAGTACTATAACGGCAACCACTGAAAGTGTATGTTTTTCACATAAAATATAATCAAAATGCTTAGGAGGTATCCGGTATATCGCAGCCTTACAATTTTGTATCGTAAAAATCTCATCGGGTGTAAGCACGTCATTAATCCGTACCTTCGCAAATATTTCATAGTCTTTGGATAAAGATTCTTTTAACGCCAGAAAAAAAGAATACTCAGTACTAGAAAGAATTTCCTCGAGAGATTCATATTTAAAATGTTTAGACTTGTGGCGAAATTTAAATAATGTAAATGTCTTGGTAAAAATTGTAATGATGTTCATAACTGAGCATTGGCTGTACATGAAAAAATATGATATCGGCATGCACAAAAGCACTTTGAAGGTTCTTAGCAAAATAGCGCATGTAATTTGCTTAATCTTGACACGAATGCCGGTCGTCGCAGCAATCCAGGATTTTCTTCACGCTTTTCAACACTCCGCTAACCCGTATCTACATCCGTTTTATCACGATGCAGCCGTGCCCGCACCTATGTAACTTCGTCAATCAGTGTTCCTTGGGACCTGAAAAAAGAATGGCAAAATGCAAATTAGGAATGACCGGGAATTCGTGCTCAAAAAAACGGCAGCAGTACCAAAAAATCCGAAAGCCGCTAATTATTCAGCGTTTCCTTAATGCTCGGCTTATTTCGCTTTCAACGCCAACGGATTTAGCGCCAGTTGTTGATAGTAATTCACCCATGAAGAGTATTTCTCCGGCGCCGCCCATACGCGGTAATGCAGACGAGACATGGTAACGGGATCGCTCAACAGTACCAGACGGCGATCGAGATTGAGTTTATCCGGGGTTTCATTCAGCGCCTGCTCAACATGACGATCGCGGGCACTCTCAAGCACTTTACTTTCGCGGTGACGCGCGGTGGCCATCGCTGTCGCCAGTGCGTTGAACGATGGATGAAACACGGCGTGCATAAAGCCGTCGCCCAGCGTGCGGTTGCGATTCATTACCAGATAGTTGTCTGTATCCACCAGCACCTGAGGTGGCGAATACTCTTCCGGTATCATGAACAACTTCCAACGTTTGGCGCGCAAGCCAACAGACGCGCGACTGGAAATGACCGACACGAGCGGTGACAGAATCAACGAGAAGACAATAGGCGCCAGCCAGAACAAGAAACGCAGATCAAGCCACGCCATTCCTAGGGCCCATACCAGCCCCAGCAACAGCTGAGAACCATGGCGCATAAAGGCTTCACTCCACGGCGTGGAATCGTCGTCACGCTGTGGCGAGTTCCACACCACCTCCCAGCCAAGGAACGCGCTGACCACGAATACGGTGTGGAATAGCATACGCACCGGTGCCAGCAGCACCGAAAAGAGCACCTCCAGCAACAGGGAGATCGTAACACGAACGAACCCACCGTACTCTTTCGTCCCTTTGCACCAAATAAGCAGAATACTCAACAGCTTGGGCAGGAACAGTAACACCATAGTCGAGGCTAGCAGCGCGATCGCCAGTTCCGGTCGCCACTGCGGCCACACCGGAAACAGCTGGTGCGGTTGCAGGAAATATTGCGGTTCCGTGAGCGTATGCACCACCTGCAGCGCAGTAGAAAGCGCAAGGAACATAAACCACAAGGGCGCGGAAAGATAGGACATTACCCCTGTCAGGAACACCGCACGGTGTACCGGATGCATGCCTTTTACCAGAAACAGGCGGAAGTTCATCAGATTACCGTGACACCAGCGGCGGTCGCGCTTAAGCTCATCCAGCAGATTCGGCGGCAGTTCCTCATATGAACCCGACAGATCGTAAGCGATCCACACTCCCCACCCCGCACGACGCATTAATGCCGCCTCCACGAAGTCGTGAGAGAGAATGGAGCCCGCGAAAGAACCTTCACCCGGCAGAGGCGCCAGCGCACAGTGTTCAATAAACGGTTTCACACGGATGATCGCGTTGTGACCCCAGTAGTGTGATTCCCCTAATTGCCAGAAGTGCAAGCCGGCAGTAAACAGCGGCCCGTAAACGCGGGTCGCAAACTGCTGGCAACGCGCGTAGAGGGTATCCATGCCTGAGGCTTTCGGCGATGACTGAATGATGCCGGCATTCGGGTTAGTCTCCATCAGGCGCACCAGATTGATCAGGCACTCCCCTGACATCACCGAGTCCGCATCCAGCACCACCATGTAGGTGTACTGGTTACCCCAACGACGGCAGAAATCGTCAATATTGCCGCTCTTACGCTTCACGCGGCGGCGGCGACGACGATAGAAGATCCGGCCTTCACCTTGAACCTCTGCAATCAGTTCCATCCACGCTTTCTGTTCTGCAACGCAGATATCAGGGTTATAGCTGTCGCTCAGAATATAGACATCGAAGTGTTGTTGTTGACCCGTCGCTTTCACAGATTCCCAAGTCGCGCGCAATCCGGCAAATACGCGATTCACGTCTTCGTTGCAGATAGGCATAATCAACGCTGTACGATGCTCGGGATTGAGTGGCACATCCCCTGCCGTCGATGCCGAAATACTATACTTATCTTTACCGATCAGTAGTTGCAAAAAACCCATCAGCGCCGTCCAGAAACCGGCGGATATCCAGCAGAAGAGAATAGCGAAGAGGATCAAAATGCCGCTTTGCAGTATATAAGGTAGCAACTGCATAAACGATATCCGCGCATCCTGGCCAATTATATCGATCGGATTGATCAGCGCCCAGCCCTGGTAAGGAAGGATAGTTTTCATATACCAGGTCGCAACCACGGTTTGCGACAACGTCAGCAGCAGCAAAATGTAGCGGCGGATGGTGCCGACGGTGCGCCATTGCTGTTCGTGAGTCTGCTCTTTCTGCGTCAGTCGCGACACATAGCTCGGCGTAATATCCCGCCCACGCAGATGATCCCAGAATCGCCCAATCGGATTGGTGCGCCACGGTTCCGGTGACATCGATGAACGCGTTGCTTTGGGCATCGCCTTCAGTTGCGTACGCTCTTCGTCGTCTTTAATCAGTTGTCCGTCAACTAAAGCATCAGGCCAGCTCTGCTTTAGTCGCGCTTTCACAGACCCCAGCGGCGAATCATCTTCACGCACATAGTGATGTTGCTCAGGATCCAGCGCCTCATGAAGGGTGCGGATATCCATTGTCGGCAGCGCCGCTTTCTCAGCTTTAGTCAGCAGCAGCGCGTCTATATACCCAGCTACCTTATTCATCGGAAGGTAGCTGATAGCTCCAGGTTTCACTTAGCGTCTGGTCACCGTTGACTAGCACAGCGCGCATCTCAGTGATTTTCTTCACATCTTTCACTTGTATGCGCAACATCAGGCGCCAGCCTTTAATGACCGGGTTGTAACGTGCGCTGCTCTCAACGATCTCACCGTTGTCATCAATACTGGCCTGAACCGTAACAGGAGTATTCTGCGGTAGCTTCTTCATCTCCGCGCCAGTGAAATCGACGACGAAGGCGATCGTGCCATCAGGCCGACGAATAAGATTGGACTGTTTTACATCACCTGTTGAACGACGGGTCTGCATGACGTACGCGTTATCCGGATCATGTAGTTTGTCTTCGTCACGGCTGAAGGTGATGGTGTAGTTGAAGTTCATCTCTTTACCAGCTTCCGGCAATTGATCCGGCGTCCAGAAAGCGACAATGTTGTCATTGGTTTCGTCGTTGGTCGGAATTTCCACCAGCTCGACTCTACCTTTGCCCCATTCCCCTTTCGGCGTTACCCACGCGCTCGGACGTAGATCATAACGGTCATCCAGATCCTCAAAACGCGAGAATTGGCGGCTACGTTGCAGCAGACCAAAGCCCTGTGGGTTTTCCATGGAAAAACTGCTGATAGCCAAATACTTCGGGTTGTTCAGCGGACGCCAGATCCACTCTCCATTGCCGGCGTGAATGGAGAGGCCGTTAGAATCATGTAACTCAGGACGGAAGTTTGTCGTCGGAGAAGGCTGGTTAGAGCCAAACAGGAACATGCTCGTCAACGGCGCAACGCCCAGCTTACCGACCTCATCGCGCAGATAAACTTTCGACTCGACGTCAACCACGATATCGCGATCCAGAATCATGACAAAGCGGTAAGCACCCGTCGCACGCGGAGAGTCGAGTAGCGCATAGATTGTCAAGTGCTTGTCAGCCGGCTTAGGCCGCTCGATCCAGAATTCTCGGAACCGGGGAAACTCTTCACCGGAAGGCAGAGCGGTATCGATAGCCAGCCCGCGTGCGGAAAGACCATAAAACTGGTCTGCGCCAATCACGCGGAAATAACTGGCGCCGAGCATACTGAGAATTTCGTCGTTTTTATTTTTGCTATTGATCGGATACAGCACTTTGAAGCCGGCAAAACCAAGATCTTGCACCGTGTCTTTGTCATACTCGACATTGCCGAAATTGAAATAATCAGAACTGTATTTGATTTTATGTACCGACGTGGCGGTAACTTCATTAATTTCGACAGGCGTATCGAAGTACATGCCCTGGTGGTAAAACTCAAGCTTGAATGGAGTCTTCAGATTACTCCAGTAAGCTTTATCATGATTAAACTGAATCTGCTGATAATCCGCATATTTCATAGTGCGGAAAAGGGAAGGCAAGTTGCTTTTCGGCGCTTCATAGCTTTGGCCAGCTAATAATTGAGCTTGTTTTGCGACATCATCGAAGGTAAAGGCCCAAACCGACGAGGCATGCAGGGCCAACATCACTGCTGCGCCCACCCAACACATTTTTATCATTTGTGGTTTATGTTTCATCAGTTCATCCTTTGTGTGCTTATATCGATCCGGTCCATTCTAATGAAAACTCAGGCAAGCCAGCAACAGAACTCCCGCTTTGTTCAGCGCGCTGCTCATGAATTAAACAAGTAAAAATGCCTCATTTTCACTTTGCGTGATTATCAGGTCAAATTCAATCCAGAAATTTTACTTATTAATAGTTCTGTACTTTCTTGCTTGCCACCATTACCGAGCTGGAACTTGGTCAGCTTGGCGATCTAAGGTGCAGGTGCTTCATCACGTTAAAATTTTACAATCTGATGCGTATGGTGATGATCTTTGGCTGGCAGTTGAGCACGACATAAGAGTCAATTCATGTATCCTGCTAAACCTTATCCAGATGTTCCTTAGAATGTTTGTGTTATCTGATAAATTGATGACACCCTGCACCGTCAACATCAAGGTGTTGTCGCCATTACCATACAAGGCGATGGCTTCAATTCCGTGAATTTTGTCGATCACACCCGATAGATCCAAATTAAAGTTGCTTCCGATCAATCCTAAAGTATCAGTACCTGTACCACCGTCGACGAACTCGAAATCACCATTCGACATGTGAATGTAATCGTTACCGGCACCACCATCAAACGAATCCGCACCGCCTCGACCGATCATCCGGTCATTGCCTGCTTCGCCACTGAAGCACTCTGGAGCTTTGGTATCAATAAAATTATCATCTCCAGATGTACCTTGAAAATCCACTTCATCGACTTAGCTGCTGCAGCCAAAGATCACGTAACTAGAACCCGAACTATTACCATTCGAGTCGGCGCCAAGAACTCCCACAATCAAATCATTAAACTAATATCCATTGATGTCTCTCGCTCTGCTGACTGAGAAACCTATATACCTTCCTCCGAACACACCATCTAAACGAAAACCGTTATTACCAATTGAGACTGGACATGTTTGTTGCAGATTTAAACCTGAGGCCTTGCCAAACACTACATAGCTAGTACGGAACAAGAATATCGAATACGAGGTTCGTATATCTGCGAGGGAAACTCAAGGATTTTTACGGACTCCAGTGTTGCTGCATATTTTTCACTCCGGGCATCAATTATCAACAGTAAAAACTATGAGGAAATCATCTGCGGATGTTTTGCGCTGCGGAGGGGAATTACACACCCAGGCTTTTGGATACAGCAACAAATTGATTATAAGTGTCTATTTATTTCAATTTTCCCATCACATCTATTTTGAGTATTAATCCGGCAGCATAAGTTTCACAAATAGAAAAATAAACCTTTTTCACGTATAATTCTTTCTTCAATAACCAAGGCATCCAAACGAGTCTGTCCTGGTTCTGTTTCTCTGATTTTGCCAGTTTCCAAGGAGTTTTCTGTGTCACAACGACCGCATGCCATCCTAGCGCTCGCCGATGGAACAATTTTTCGTGGCGTGTCTATTGGCATTGACGGCATTAAAGCAGGCGAGGTGGCGTTTAATACTGCGATGACCGGTTATCAGGAAATATTGACTGATCCGTCTTATTGTCAGCAAATTATCACCTTGACATATCCACACATCGGCAATACCGGGATCAATCCCGAAGATTTCGAATCCGGCAATATCAACAAGGTTCATGCGGCAGGTTTGGTAATTCGAGATCTTCCGTTGATGGCAAGCAGCTTTCGCAAAACCCATACTTTATCCGAGTTTCTCCATGAGCAGGGCGTCGTTGCCATTGCTGAAATTGATACCCGCAAGCTGACACGCATCCTGCGCGAAAAAGGCGCACAATCGGGCTGCCTCATGGCGGGAGAGGTAGACGAGGAAAAAGCATTACAAACTGCAAGAGAGTTTCCCGGATTGGCCGGTATGGATCTCGCTAGAGTGGTCAGTTGCCGTCAATCGTATACCTGGACAGAAGGAGAATGGTTATTGGAATCCGGTTTTCAAACTCCGGAAAATTTCCAGCTTCACGTTGCAGCTTTTGATTTTGGTATCAAGCGCACGATTTTACGCAAATTGGCACAACGCGGTTGCAAGGTAACGGTTTTTCCCGCGCAAACATCCGCTGATGAAATTTTTGCAATACAACCTGATGGAGTATTTCTCTCTAATGGCCCCGGGGACCCTGAGCCCTGCGATTACGCCATTTCTGCAACCCAATCCCTATTGAAAAGCAATATCCCGATCTTCGGCATCTGCCTGGGTCACCAATTATTGGGATTGGCTAGCGGCGCACGCACCGTAAAAATGAAATTTGGCCATCATGGCGCAAATCACCCAGTACAGGACATCGTCAGTGGGAAAGTTATCATAACCAGTCAGAATCACGGATTTTCAGTGGATGCTGATACGTTGCCTCCCACCGCACGTATCACGCATGTATCCCTGTTCGATGGCAGTTTGCAAGGTTTTGAATTAATCGACCAACCGGCGTTTTGTTTTCAGGGGCACCCGGAAGCCAGTCCAGGTCCGCATGAAGCCGACTATCTGTTTGATAAATTCATCAACATGATGCAGCGTTATAAAAATAACCCCCAATAACCATTACGTGACACCACGTTAGTAAGCATGCCTAAACGTACCGACATTCAATCCATACTCATCATTGGCGCCGGCCCTATCATCATCGGCCAGGCCTGCGAGTTTGATTATTCCGGCGTACAAGCCTGCAAGGCTTTGCGAGAGGAAGGTTATCGTATCATTCTGGTTAATTCCAATCCTGCCACCATCATGACTGATCCTGAAATGGCCGATGCCACGTATATCGAGCCCATTACCTGGAACATGATCGAGAAAATCATTGCAATTGAAAGACCACAGGCTTTGTTACCCACCATGGGTGGTCAGACTGCGTTGAATTGTGCGCTGGATCTTGTCAAACACGGAGTATTGGAAAAATATGATGTTGAATTGATCGGCGCTTCGCGTGAAGCCATTGATATGGCGGAAGATCGCGAAAAATTCAAGCAGGCCATGACACGCATCGGCCTAGGCTCCGCCCGTTCTGCAGTGGCGCACAGCATGGAAGAAGCACTGCAAGTTCAGGCTATGCTGGGCTATCCGGTCATTATCCGCCCTTCCTTTACCATGGGGGGCAGCGGCGGCGGCATTGCCTACAACCGGGAAGAATTTCTGGATATTTGTGAACGTGGATTGAAAACTTCTCCCACCAAGGAATTACTGATCGAAGAATCCGTGATCGGCTGGAAAGAGTTTGAAATGGAAGTAGTGCGAGATAAGAACGATAATTGCATCATTGTCTGCTCTATCGAAAACATCGATCCGATGGGTGTGCATACCGGTGACTCGATTACGGTAGCGCCTGCACAAACACTGACGGATAAAGAATATCAATTGATGCGCAATGCATCAATTGCGGTATTGCGTGAAATTGGCGTCGAAACCGGTGGTTCCAATGTTCAGTTTGCCATCAATCCTGACAATGGCCGCATGCTGGTAATCGAGATGAATCCGCGGGTTTCGCGTTCTTCCGCCTTAGCATCTAAAGCCACCGGGTTTCCGATTGCCAAAATTGCAGCCAAGCTCGCGGTTGGTTACACCTTGAATGAATTAGGGAATGACATCACTGGCGGAATTACACCTGCCTCGTTTGAACCAACGATTGATTACGTTGTTACCAAAGTACCCCGCTTTGCTTTTGAAAAATTCCCGCAAACCAATGATCGCCTGACGACACAAATGAAATCCGTCGGTGAAGTCATGGCAATCGGACGCACGTTTCAGGAATCCTTACAAAAAGCCTTGCGCGGACTGGAGACCGGTGTTGATGGGCTGGATGAAAAAACCGACAACCTGGAAAGCATCCAAACTGAGCTGGCCAATCCTGGTCCAGAGCGAATCTGGTATGTCGCCGATGCTTTCCGTCACAATCTTTCATTGGAAGAAATTCATCAGTTAACACATATCGATATTTGGTTTTTGGCGCAAATCGAAGACCTGATTAAACAAGAACGAGCATTGGCGGAAATTAAGCTAGAAGCACTGGATAAACAAGTATTACGTAAACTGAAGCGTAGTGGTTTTTCCGATCGGCGATTAGCCAAACTGCTCTGCACTGATCAAACCGCAGTTCGTAAACAACGACACCAGCTTAACTTGCATCCGGTCTACAAACGCGTTGATACCTGTGCTGCGGAATTTGCTACCAGCACAGCTTATCTGTACTCGACTTACGAAGATGAATGCGAATCTTACCCCACGGATAAAAAGAAAATTATGGTTCTGGGTGGTGGCCCTAATCGTATCGGTCAAGGGATAGAATTTGATTATTGTTGCGTTCACGCCGCCTTAGCGCTACGAGAAGACGGTTTTGAAACCATCATGGTTAATTGCAACCCGGAAACCGTCTCCACCGATTATGACACGTCAGATCGATTATATTTTGAACCACTGACATTGGAGGATGTACTCGAAATCGTCGCTGTGGAGAAACCTGATGGCGTAATTGTACAGTATGGCGGGCAAACGCCCCTTAAACTCGCGCGCGACCTGGAAACCAATGGCGTATCGATTATTGGTACCAGTCCGGACATGATCGATTGCGCCGAAGATCGCGAGCGCTTTCAGAAAATGCTGCAGCAATTAGGCTTAATCCAACCCCCCAACCGCACTGTACGTAATCCCGAAGAGGCTCTGATCGCCGCCGAGGAAATTGGCTACCCGTTAGTAGTACGACCCAGTTATGTATTGGGCGGGCGGGCTATGGAAATAGTACACGAGAGAGCCGATCTGGAACGTTATATGCGCGAAGCCGTCAAGGTTTCCAATGATTCTCCTGTATTATTAGATCATTTTCTTACGCACGCTACCGAGGTCGATGTCGATGCGATTTGTGACGGGAAAACAGTTCTGATTGGCGGCATTATGGAACATATTGAACAAGCAGGTGTACATTCCGGTGATTCTGCGTGTTCGCTGCCCACCTTTAATTTACAGCCCGAAATACTGGATGAGTTACGTCGGCAAACTGCTGAAATGGCACGCATGCTGAATGTCGTTGGACTGATGAATGTACAATTTGCGATTCAAGACGATACGGTTTATGTACTTGAAGTCAATCCCCGGGCGTCGCGTACTGTACCTTTCATCTCCAAAGCAACCGGTCTTCAACTGGCCAAAATTTCGGCGCGCTGCATGACGGGAAGATCTTTAATTGAGCAAAATATTACCCACGAAGTAATTCCATCATACTATTCTGTCAAAGAAGCTGTTTTTCCCTTTATAAAACTTCCCGGTGTTGATACGATATTGGGTCCAGAAATGAAGTCGACCGGGGAAGTGATGGGTATGGGGTCCACTTTTGCGGAAGCTTTTGTTAAATCCCAATTAGCAACCGATGTTCGCCTGCCTGCTTCCGGAAAAATTTTTATTAGTGTGCGACGCTCGGATAAATTGCATGCGGTTGAAATTGCACGCAACCTTGCAGAACTTGGTTTCACTCTATATGCGACGCGAGGCACAGCTGCTGCCATTACAGAAGCCGGAATAGAAGTCATCATCATCAATAAGGTTGCTGAAGGGCGGCCGCACATTGTTGACATGATTAAAAATGGTGAAATCAGTTTGATTATTAACACTGTAAAGAATCAGCGTAGTGCGATACGGGATTCATATTCAATTCGCCATGCTGCACTTCAGGCGAAAGTAACTTACTATACAACTTTAGCCGGTGCACGCGCTGCCTGTGTAGGCATCACTAACAAACGTGAATTGCAGGTTTATAATTTACAAAAAATGCATATACAACTCTAAGCATAGATGAAATTGGATTCGACTTTTAGAAACAGGATAAAAATGAAAGGTAAAAAATTACAATGAGTACTATTCCGTTAACCGTGGCTGGAGCTGAAGCATTGCGTAAAGAATTGCATGATATGAAAACGATTCACCGTCCTGCCGTTATTGCCGCAATTGCAGAAGCACGTGCTCATGGTGACCTTTCAGAAAATGCTGAATATGATGCTGCCAAGGAAAAACAAGGGTTTATTGAAGGACGTATCGCCGAACTGGAAAGTAAACTTTCTAGTGCGCAGATTATTAATCCGGCTCTCATCAATGCGGATGGTGCTTGTGTTTTTGGCGCTACAGTTGAACTGGAGGATTTGCAAAATAGCGAAGTGGTAACTTATCAAATCGTAGGAGATGATGAAGCTAACATTAAGGATGGAAAAATATCCATCAGTTCTCCCATTTCGCGTGCGCTTATTGGTAAATATGCAGGGGATATTGCAGAAGTTCATGCGCCTAGCGGTATTCGTGAATACGAAATATTGGATGTCAAATACATCTAAATATTGCTATCAAATTCAGTTCTGGAAACTTCGCTTGGTGCGAAAAGATGGGCTGGTCTTTTTTTGTGATGAACGCTCCTGCTGCTTTTCAGCCTCTTCTGGCCGAGGTCGATAAATAATAAAAACTTTACCAATATGCTGCACAGGTGCAGCATTTAACAGTTGGCATATCTTTTCAAACAATTCATTTCTGACAATCCGATCATCTATCAGTACCCTGATCTTAATTAATTCATGGCTTGAAAGTCCACGATCTAATTCTTCTATAACACTAGGGGATAATCCTGATTTTCCAATCATCACAACTGGATTCAACGCATGCGCTTGTGCTTTTAATTCACGCCGATGAGCAATAGTTAGTGTTAACATAAATTCTCTTAAAACGCGTTATTCTACTAGATGAAACGGGCCAAAACCAGTAAAGCTTGGATGAAGGAGCATGTTAATGATTTTTTTGTCAAACAAGCAAAGAAAGAGGGATATCGTTCCCGTGCTGCGTATAAATTGCTTGAAATTACTGAAAAAGATCAAATACTAAAACCAGGATTGACTGTCGTTGATTTAGGCGCAGCACCCGGCAGCTGGTCTCAAGTAGTCAGCCATAAAATAGGTCGCGGTGGCAAAGTTATTGCGGTGGATATTCTTGAGATGGCACCGTTACCCGGTGTAGAATTTATTCAAGGTGATTTTAGAGAAGAATACGCCATCGTCGAATTAAAAAAACATTTAGGAAACGATCAACTCGATCTTGTCATTTCAGATATGTCACCCAATATGAGTGGAATCGTTATCAGCGACCAGGCCAGAAGTATGTATTTAGCAGAACTGGCGTTAGCTTTCGCAATGGAACAACTGAACTATGGTGGAAATTTTCTAGTCAAAGCTTTTCAAGGCAGGGATTTCGATCAATTCCTTTTCGATATGCGTGCTGGATTTAAAAATGTGATTATACGAAAACCTAAAGCATCGCGCGGTCGCAGTAATGAATTGTATTTATTGGGGTTAGGGAAAAAGTAATCATTAAAATCGATCAGAAATGAATGGATCCCTCCAGTGATTATGATAAAAGTTAGTAGTAGGATGAGAATCCGATAGCACATTTATTATTAAAAACGAACTATTCTGTTATAGTAAAGAGAAGTTAGAGTAACTAATTGATGATTTTTAGGTGCAAACCAAGGAGCTATCTTGAATAACTTAATTAAAAACATGGCCATTTGGCTGGTAATTGCACTAGTGTTGATGACTGTATTTAATCAGTTCAGCGTTCGTCAACCGACGCAAGTGCCTATGGAATACTCGCAATTTATAACCGAACTGAATCAAGGCAGAATTGCTAAAGTTATTATCGAAGGGCGCACACTTAAAGGGACAAAGTCTGATGGCCGGCGTTTCACAACATACGCGCCATCCGATCCTTGGATGGTAAGTGATCTGTTGAAAGCTGGTGTTATTGTTGAAGCAAAACCGGAAGAAGAGCCCTCTATGTTGATGAGCATCTTTATTTCATGGTTCCCAATGCTTCTGCTGATAGCCGTATGGATATTTTTTATGCGCCAAATGCAGGGTGGCGGGCGTAATGGTGGCGCATTCTCATTTGGCAAAAGTAAAGCACGCATGCTCGACAAATCAGCCAATACCGTAACCTTTAATGACGTTGCCGGTTGCGAGGAAGCTAAAGAAGAGGTTGCTGAACTGGTTGAATTCCTGCGCGACCCTACAAAATTCCAGAAACTGGGGGGGCGAATCCCGCGCGGTGTATTGATGGTCGGTAGTCCGGGAACCGGAAAAACGTTGCTTGCTCGAGCTATTGCTGGAGAAGCTCAGGTACCGTTCTTTAGTATTTCCGGCTCGGATTTCGTTGAAATGTTTGTCGGTGTAGGCGCATCCAGAGTTCGTGATATGTTTGAGCAAGCCAAAAAACATGCGCCCTGCATTATTTTTATCGATGAGATTGATGCAGTAGGTCGTCAGCGTGGCGCTGGTCTAGGTGGCGGAAATGATGAACGCGAACAAACTCTTAATCAGTTATTGGTAGAAATGGATGGGTTTGAAGGTGCCATGGGCGTGATTGTAATCGCTGCAACTAACCGCCCCGATGTATTGGATCCAGCTTTGTTACGCCCCGGTCGTTTTGACCGTCAAGTAACGGTGCCATTACCTGATATTCGGGGACGCGAGCAAATTCTGCATGTTCATATGCGCAAAGTTCCGCTGTCACCTGATGTAAAAGCAGATATTCTTGCGCGTGGTACGCCGGGTATGTCGGGTGCCGATTTGGCGAACTTAGTCAATGAAGCGGCGCTGTTTGCGGCTCGAAGTAACAAACGCCTGGTGGATATGGATGACTTTGAGCGTGCTAAAGACAAAATATTTATGGGCGCAGAACGACGCTCAATGGTTATGCCTGAGCATGAGCGTAGAAATACTGCTTATCATGAATCTGGACATGCAGTTGTAGCACAGCTATTACCAAAAACTGACCCCGTACATAAAGTAACAATCATCCCAAGGGGTCGCGCTTTGGGCGTAACCATGCAACTGCCGACAGAAGATCGTTTCAGCATGGAGCGCGAGGAAATACTACAAAGGATTTCGGTAATGTTTGGCGGGCGCATAGCCGAAGAAGTTTTCATGAAGCAAATGACCACAGGTGCATCTAATGATTTTGAGCGCGCGACAGACTTAGCACGCCAAATGGTAACTCAGTGGGGAATGTCAGACGAACTTGGCCCAATGGTTTATGGTGAAAATGAAGGCGAAGTTTTTCTTGGTCGCTCAGTAACTACTCATAAAAACATGAGTGAAGCAACCATGCAAAAAGTTGATGCAGAAGTTCGCCGCATAGTCGATGAACAATATGCTATTGCACGCAAACTCATTGAAGAAAACAAAGACAAAATTGAGGCCATGACTCAAGCTTTACTGGAATGGGAAACGATTGATAGTGATCAGATCAAGGATATCATGGAAGGTCGTCCGCCGCGTCCGCCCAAACCACCGCAAATCATGTCTTCAACTGCAAACGATGGGTCTTCAACGGAAGAAACTGAAGAGCCAGATGAATCTCAGGCACCGCGAGAAGTGGCGAAAGAAACTGATTAACCATTGATAACTTTATTTAATTAACGGGATATGATTTTATAAAATCATATCCCGTTTTTAATTACTCGTTCACTTTTTACTGTGCCTTCATTCCCTCACGATTTTATCGCTTCATCCAGCCATCCGTTGATAATGGGTATTATTAACGTAACACCTGATTCCTTCTCAGATGGCGGGCTTTTTTTATCCACCCGGAAAGCCATTGCGCATGCAAAAAACCTCATTGACGAAGGTGCTGATATTCTTGATATTGGCGGAGAATCAACACGCCCCGGAAGCCAGTATGTCAATATCGATGAAGAATTAATGCGCGTTATACCCGTACTGGAAGCCCTTGCAGACACTGGCATTCCTATTTCCATAGATACTTCCAAACCGGAGGTGATGAAACATGCAATCGAAGCGGGAGCTTTTATGATTAATGATGTCAATGCACTGCGCAACCCAGGAGCGCTGGAAGCGATAGCACCGCATAGGCATGTACAGGTTTGTTTGATGCATATGCAAGGCACACCCCAAAAGATGCAAACCAATCCGCAATACAGAGATGTGGTCTCTGAAGTAAAAGATTTTTTACAACAGCGGATACAAGCGGCAAACGCGGCAGGTATTACACTTAACCGGCTGGTTATCGATCCCGGTTTTGGGTTTGGCAAAACATTGCAACATAATCTTTCATTACTTAATCAACTCAATGAATTCACCGCACTGAGCACACCGATATTAGCAGGCTTGTCCCGCAAATCCATGCTGGGCGCAATTACCGGAAACAATGTAGATCAGCGGCTGCATGAAAGTGTTGCCGCAGCCTTGCTTGCTGTAATTAAAGGTGCCAAAATTGTGCGTGTGCATGATGTCAAAGCAAGTAAAGCAGCTCTTGCTATCTACAATGCCTTGCGGGATTGCGATAGCTAGCTAGATCAGTAAACTGCTTGTGGCGTTTTGTTTATCCTCAATCATAATTTCATAACTTGGCTAAAAAATATTTTGGAACAGATGGCATCCGAGGTCGGGTAGGACAATTTCCTATTACACCTGATTTCATTATGCATTTAGGTTACTCGGCCGGGAAAGTCTTGGCAGCCGCCGATTGGCATCTTATGGAAGGAAAACGTCCGACAGTTCTGATCGGCAAAGACACGCGAGTATCCGGCTATATGCTGGAATCCGCCTTGGAAGCCGGATTATGTGCAGCGGGCGTGGATGTTCTCCTGTCAGGACCCATGCCCACCCCAGCCGTAGCCTATCTGATTCGTGCATTGCGGCTGCAGGCTGGTATTGTTATTTCAGCCTCACATAATCTGTTTGAAGATAACGGCGTAAAGTTCTTTTCCGCGATCGGCTGCAAACTTCCGGATGAAATGGAGCACAAAATCGAGGCTGAGTTAAATACACCCATAGTAACCAAGCCTTCCGCACAGTTAGGTAAGGTTCAACGAATTGACGATGCCGCTGGTCGCTATATCGAATTCTGTAAAAGTACTTTCCCCTATCATCTGGATCTGCGCGGACTTCGCATTGTAATCGACTGTGCGCATGGCGCTGCATATCATATTGCCGGTCACGTTATGCATGAATTGGGTGCCGATGTCGTTACCATTGGCGTACAACCCAACGGATTAAATATCAATCTTGAATGCGGTGCTACGCATGGTACTACATTGCAAAAAGCGGTTAAACAACATCATGCTGATTTGGGCATTGCGTTGGATGGGGATGGTGACCGGGTCATGATGGTGGATAAACAAGGTAGATCTTACAACGGCGATCAACTGATTTATATTATCGCTAAACATCGGAAACAGAGAAAAATTCTCACTGGAGGTGTCGTAGGCACCCTAATGACAAATCTGGCAATTGAAAATCAATTTAAGAAATTACGTATTCCTTTTCTCCGAACCAATGTCGGTGATCGCTATGTACTCGCATTACTGCAAGAGCAAGGGTGGCACTTAGGCGGCGAAAATTCCGGGCATATCATTTGCATGGATAAACATACAACCGGTGATGGCATCATATCCGCTTTGCAAGTTTTATATGCACTTCGCGACGCCGATAAGACATTGGCAGAGTTTATGCGCGGCGTCTCTCTATACCCGCAGCGACTGATCAATATAAAAATTCCCAAACCGTTTAATTTTACCGGCAATAAAGCGATTAATACTGTACGCAAAGAAGCCGAAGCTGATCTAAACGGTAACGGGCGTTTACTCATCCGAGCCTCGGGAACGGAGCCTCTCATTCGTGTAATGGTCGAAAGTCAATCCAAACAAAAAGTTAATTATTGGACTGAACGAATCGCCAAGATCGTTCAAATTGCCAGCACGTAACGCATCATCATTTTTCGCATGCCTAACTCCTGATACGATGAACAATCTGTACACGTGCTGAAGAGTCAGGTTTAGCAACAAAACACAAAAATTGTCATAATCCTGTAACAATTCTGAAATAGTATAGCGCGTAGTTTTCTTAAAACGCTCATCCCCTACTTTATTCATTTGGAGCACGTATAAACATGTTGAATTCTTTGAACTTCAGAGCACCCATTGCAGCAGTTTTCCTAAGTACGCTCTTCTATACAGGCTTCGCCAGCGCCACACCGATCGTGAAAATTGATGGCTCAAGCACTGTTTTTCCCATTACCGAAGCCGTTGCGGAAGATTTCCAAATAGCCAAACGCGGCGCAATTAGGGTCACAGTCGGTATCTCTGGTACAGGCGGCGGGTTCAAGAAATTCTGCCGGAATGAAATCGATATTGTGAATGCATCCCGACCCATTACTGAACTGGAAATGGAAGCCTGTAAGAAAGAAGGTGCGCAATTTATTGAAATGCCCATCGCTTTTGACGCTTTAACTGTGGTTGTTAATCCAAAAAACACGTGGAGCAGAACGATTACAGTCGAAGAATTGCAAAAAATATGGGAACCCTCCGCACAAGGCAAAATCACCAACTGGAATCAAATAAACCCGGCATGGCCGGACAAAAAGATCAAACTTTATGGCCCAGGAGCGGATTCCGGTACCTTTGAATACTTTACGGAAGCTATTGTTGGCAAAGCCAAGTCAAGCCGTGGCGATTTTACGGCATCAGAGGATGATAACGTTCTGGTGCAAGGCGTTGCAAGTGATCTCTATGCATTAGGATTTTTTGGTTTTGCCTATTACATCGAAAATAGTAAAAAAATTAATGCCGTTGCAATTGATAGCGGGGATGGCGGCATACTTCCTTCTGCGGCAACCGTAGAAAACAACAGCTATAAACCATTATCGCGCCCGATATTCATTTACGTTAATGCTAAATCCACAGAAAAACCGGAAGTAAAGGAATTTATTAATTTCTATATGCAGAATGCAACAGAGCTGGTCACCGAAGTGAAATATTTTCCGCTCTCCAAAGAAGTATATGATCTCAATCTCGAACATTTAAACAAGAAAAAAGTAGGTACGGTGTTCAAAGGCACCGGAACCAACATAAAGCTGGAAGACATTCTTAAGTTGGAATCCAGTTTATAAACAGCTGCTTGCTATAAGATATTCTATATTCAGCGGTACTTGTTGTAATTAATACGCACAAGGAAGTGCTGTTCAATTCTAAGCCAAATAAAGGCTTATACTTTGAACAGCACTTCCTTTGCCATTTATAAATGGGATAAACTGCGTAAGTAATGGATTACCTGCCAATCTTTTTAGATATTAGAAACAAAGCTTGTCTGATCGTAGGTGGCGGTCAAGTCGCCACCCGCAAGGTTATGCTATTGCTCCAGGCTGGTGCGCAAGTATCAGTGGTAGCACCTGAACTGGATAGTGTTTTAGATGAGTGCGCCGCTCACGGCACTATCACCCATCGGGCTGAGTGCTTTCAGCCCGAGCATCTTCACAATATTGCGCTCGTAATCGCTGCAACAAATGATCATGCTATCAATCGGCAAATTTCCGAAGCGGCGCAACAAAGACAAATTCCAGTTAATGTCGTGGATAATCCGGCATTATGCACTTTTATCATGCCATCCATCGTCGATCGCTCTCCACTCCTAATCGCAGTCTCCAGCGGCGGGCAATCGCCGGTCTTGGCGCGATTGCTGCGTGCGCAACTGGAAACCATGATACCTGTCGCTTACGCACGTATCGCTACTATTGCAGGGAAGTTTCGTCAGCATGTAAAACAACATTTTACCCACCCGGAGAAACGGCGCATTTTCTGGGAAAAAATCCTGCAAGGTCCATTTATTGAAATGATATTGGCCGGTAAAGATAAAACTGCTCAAAATTATTTGCAGCAATCGCTGCAACAGGAAAAGAATGAACCACCGCAAGGTGAAGTTTATTTGGTCGGTGCCGGTCCGGGCAATCCTGACTTATTGACTTTTCGTGCCATGCGTCTGATGCAGCAGGCCGACGTAGTCATTTATGACCGTCTGGTCTCAACCGCAATTCTTGATATGGTGCGCCGTGACGCCACGCGCATATACGCTGGCAAGGAACGTAACCGCCACACACTGAAACAGGAATCGATCAATCAACTGCTGGTAAGGTTGGCGCAAGAAGGTAAACGAGTATTGCGCCTTAAAGGCGGAGATCCTTTTATTTTTGGCCGGGGCGGTGAAGAAATTGAAACTTTGGCTTTAAACCATATTCCTTTTCAGGTTGTACCAGGCATTACGGCTGCATCGGGTGTTTCAGCCTATGCAGGAATCCCGCTGACACATCGTGATTACGCGCAATCATGCATTTTTGTGACCGGTCATCTGAAAAATAATACCATTGATCTCGATTGGCCGCACCTCGCCTGCCCCAACCAGACCATTGTGATTTATATGGGATTGCTTGGGTTGTCCGTGTTATCCCAGCAACTGATCACCCATGGTTTGCCAAGCTCCACACCCGCAGCAATCATTCAACAAGCTACGACGCAACAGCAAAAGATCGTGATCGGAACCCTGCAAACACTACCTAACTTGGCCGCAGCCGCTCATTTATCTCCTCCCACACTGATTATTGTTGGAGAGGTTGTCAAACTGCACAAAAATCTTGCATGGTTTGAACCAGCATCTGAAAATTCTTAGATTAATTTAATTATATATAACCAATACTTGCATGACATAGCATTGTCTTATCAGTCGATTAGTTTGATACTTTAAATCTCATTGACAAGTCAATCGCCTGAATATTCTTCGTTAAACTACCGATTGAAATTCGATCAACACCGGTTTCGGCCACCTGACGCACGTTATCCAGTGTTATGTTACCGGATGCTTCCAGAATCACCCGTTTTTCAGACTGCTGATGGGTCAGAATAACCGCCTCCGATAACTGCTTCAGCGTAAAATTATCCAGCAGCACCATAGTGGCGCCGGCCGCCAGGGCTTCTTGTAATTCCGGCAGTGATTCCACTTCAATTTGGATAGCGGTTCCCGGAGGAGCAATCGCCAATGCTCTGCTTAAGGCGGATCGGATGCTGCCTGCAGCAATGATATGATTTTCCTTGATCAAAATCCCATCATATAAACCCAAGCGATGATTAACGCCACCGCCGCATGTCACAGCATATTTTTGCGCCAATCGCAATCCAGGAAGTGTTTTACGCGTATCCACAATAACAGCCTCAGTACCCGCAATGGCATCCACAAAACGTTTTGTGTGTGTCGCTACAGCGGATAACATTTGCAGAAAATTCAGCGCGGAACGTTCTGCAGTCAGCAAATCGCGAGATCTTCCCTGGATCTCACAAAGCTTTTGTTCAGATTGAACAAGATCTCCATCAGCGGCAAACCATGTGATGAGTGTTTCAGGCGATAATGTCAGAAAACAGGCCTCAAACCACTGTACTCCGCACAATACCGCCTTTTCCCTACTGATTATCACAGCACTCAATACACTTTCACGAGGAATCAGTGATGCTGTCAAGTCACCGCTACCGATATCTTCTCTCAATGCACATTGCACGTTAGCGTGTATTTCATTATGTAAATCTTGCAATTTCTTTTTCCTCATTGTTAATCAGGAATGAAAAATATCATATTGACTCTTCTATGACATACATACCTTCAGTACCGCCAGTACTGCCATATGCAAAAAAATGATAAGTAAATGAATTTTTATTAGTTCCAAGAATAAAGTAAGGCTAGTAAATTTACCGCTCTCGCAACAACGATTATTTCAGCAATGACACAATTAACAACAACACACAAGAGTAATCAACTTAACACGGACGTTATCGAAGAAATCCTGGGCGCTGTAACCAGTATCGAATATGGATCAGTTGAGGTTGTGATACACGATGGCAAGGTTGTGCAAATAGAATGCCGTAAAAAAATTCGTTTAAGTCAAAGCAAGCCTACCCGGAAAACGCTGGAACCATGACTAAGCCGGATAACTCTCGGGTCTGTGCGGGCAATAGCAAGTTAAATCCAGACAAATAAAAATAACACCGACCACACACATGGAGGTGAGAACGTAAAAACAAAATCAGTGGCCTAGCCGGGGTTCCGGAAGGTGCATTCAGGAGAATACCTTGAAATTATTTAATTTTTTTCTACAAGCTGCGTTTCTTAGCACCTTGATTATCCGTCCGGCCTATGCAGCTTCGGATAATAAACCCTCAATAAATTTTGAAACCATGCAGCAAACTATCGTTCAGTTGGCGCAACAAATTGCGGTGGATATGGGCAGGCCGCTGGGAAATAGTACAACGAATCAAGCCAAGCCAGCAGGAAAAACATCCGAAGTTGAAAAAACTTTGCCAACGATCGAGCCGCAAACGAAATCTCCGCCGACAGCACCGGCAGCTGCGCAATCCACCAGCTATCATCAACGTTCCAATAGCTATGCTACCAATCCGGATTCTGATCCGCCACGATATGTGCGGCAATTAAGCGATATCGGCGTTCCGGCTTTTAAAGATATTACTTGGCTGGACGTCGGTTTGGAACATCGCACGCGCTATGAGTGGCGCAATAATGACATACGCCGGGTTGAAGGAGGAGAAGATAATCCGTTCTTCTTGCGCAATCGAGCATGGATAGGGATAAAGAATATATTGGATCCTTTCCGGTTTGCGGTGGAGTTTCAAGATTCGAGAGTCTATAACAATAAGCATGCAATCACTGATCAAGAAAGAAATGAGTTCGATCTGCTCAACGCTTATGGTGAATTAAATTTCAAAAAAGCACTCGGTGCCGATGACCGGGGTAATGATCGTCCAATCCGATTCCGGGTTGGACGCATGGCTTACGAGACCACCGATCGGCGTTTTATCGCACGTAATGAATGGCGCAATACCACTAATACTTTTGAAGGTTTTCGGCTGAATCTGGGACGCGAAGCCAATGACTGGGAACTTGATCTGTTCGGCATGCAACCAGTTAGACGCTTGCAAACCAAGTTTGACGAGGCTAATAGTAATCTGTGGTTTTTTGGTGGGATCGGCACTTGGCGCAAGTGGTCTGACATCGCCACCATTCAGACATACTACATGGGCCAGAAGCAAACGGCTGATCCAAATGGCTTTACCGCCACCAATCGGCTGGATCGGGAAATTCATATGCCAGGGTTTCGTGTTTATGGCAAAGCAGGCAATATTGTTGATTTCGATGTCAGCTACAACCACCAGTTAGGGTTTTCCGGCCCCAATCGCGTGGATGCGAATGGATATACCATCGAAGTAGGACGAACATTTGAGCATTCCTGGAAACCTCGTGTTGGCTTATTTTACGGGTATGCCAGCGGTGACAAAGATCCCACTGACAATGTCGACAATCGTTTTGATCGCTTTTTTGGATTTGCACGCCCTTGGTCAGCGGATCACTATGTTATTTATGAGAATCTCAAGGCTCCGAAAATTAGGTTTGAATTTACTCCCACCCAGAAACTCGGGTTTGAGCTTGGTTATGGCGCATACTGGCTGGCCAGTAAAACCGATCGCATGTTCGATATTCTCGATGGCAATATCAGCAACACCGTCAGGGATCCCGGATTCAATCGCGACCGTACCGGGCAAAGCGGTGATTTTGGCGGTCATGCCTTTGAAGGACGCATACGTTATCAACCCACCCCGAGAATCAACACCATACTTGGATATACCCATTTTACTGCGGGTGAATTCGTAAGAAACCGCATTGCCGCAAGCCCGTCTTGCGCTGACGGGCATTCCCACCCTTGCGTGGATCATCGCTCAGGAAATACGGATTTCTTGTACTTTGAAGTACTCATCAGTCTCTTATAAACCATTTTAAATTTCTACTGGAGGAAAAATTATGAAGATTAAAACATGGCTGGCAACAAGTATTCTGACAACAAGTCTCATCATCAGCAGCAGCGTGCTTGCGGAAAAAACACTCTTAAATGTTTCTTATGACCCGACACGTGAGCTGTACCAGGAATTCAATGCAGCTTTTACCAAATATTGGCAGGCAAAGAACCATGAGAAAGTAGTCATCCGGCAATCTCACGGCGGCTCCGGCAAACAGGCGCGTTCTGTCATCGATGGACTGGAAGCCGATGTCGTGACACTGGCCTTGGCTAACGATATCAACGCCATCGCAGAAATTGCCAAATTATTGCCGGAAAACTGGCAGCAGCGCTTATCCCTGAACAGCACCCCCTATACCTCCACAATCATTTTCCTGGTACGTAAAGGCAACCCCAAAGGCATTAAAGATTGGGATGATCTTGCGCGTTCCGGCGTTGCCGTCATTACACCGAATCCGAAAACCTCCGGTGGCGCCCAATGGAATTACCTCGCGGCATGGGAGTATGGCAAACAACACTACGGCGAAGATAAAGCCAGAGATTTTGTCGCCAATATCTATAAAAATGTGCCGGTGCTGGACTCCGGTGCGCGTGGTTCAACAACCACATTTGTGGAACGAGGCGTCGGTGATGTTCTGATTACATGGGAAAACGAAGCATTCCTGGCACTCAAGGAATATGGCGCGGACAAATTTGAAACTGTTATTCCTTCTTTGAGCATTCTGGCAGAACCGCCGGTTGCGGTCGTTGATAAAGTCGTCGACAAGCGTGGCACACGCCAGATTGCCGAAGCGTATTTGCAGTTCCTCTATTCGGAAGAAGGACAGGACATCGCCGCCAAACACTTCTACCGGCCTACTCATGCCAAGATAGCGGAGAAATATGCTCAGAAGTTTCCAAAAATTAAATTGTTCAAAATTGATGATGCTTTTGGCGGCTGGAAGAATGCGCACAAAATCCATTTCGCCGATGGTGCGCATTTCGATCAGATTTACTTGAAGTAATCATAATGTAGCGCGCCACAACGCGCTACTTAAATTTGTAGAGAGAAAATTCCATGAATGCATCGGTAAAACATCCTCATACCATCAAAGATGAGTTTGAACTCATCCAATCCGCCACCGATTATTATCTTCAACGCGATGAAAAAGGTTGGATCAGCGGACGTTTCTTTCAGCACGAGCTGATCAGTATTTTTCAACCCATTTTTAGTGTTTCCCAAGGCCAAACGATGGGTCATGCAGCGTATATCCGTGCGAAAGCAGATGGAGAAATTGTACTTTGGCCCTGGCAGATATTTTCATTAGCCTCGAAAGATGAGCAATTGGTTGAATTGGATCGTTTATGCCGCGCAATTCATGCATCGAATTATTATTTCAATCATCCTTACCCATCGGACAGCTTGTTTGTCGAAGTTCATCCGCGTTTGCTCGAGAGTGTCAAAGACGATCACGGACAGGCATTTGAAAACTTTCTTGACTTGATCGGTGTACGAACTTCCCAGGTAGTGATCGAGATTCCTGTCACGGTTAATCGCAACTGGAAACTACTTCAGCATGTTATTGCTAACTATCGTTCCCGCGGTTATTTAATTGCGGCCAATTACAGCATTGGCTGCAGTGACTGGATGATAAAGCTAGGGAGCCTGTATCCCAATATCGTGCGCATTACTGCAAATGATCTGATTCAGCATGAAGACATCACCTCACTGGTGGACACCATTCATAGTGCAGGTGCCAGCTTACTGGTGCGAGAAATCGAAACGGCGATTCAATTTGCAACTGCCTTCAAAGCCAATGCGGATTATTTACAGGGAAATTTGCTTGGCCAACCGGAGCAAGCCATTAACACGCGCGATCTTTTACATCGCGCCTAATGCAGCAAATAGAAACATTTAACCCTTACAAATTGAATAACCTACACAGGAGTCCGATTTGAACAATTTTAAACAGCACAGCATTTTGCCAGGTTTTAATTTGGCGCTCGGATTTACGTTGCTGTATTTGAGTTTAATCGTTTTGATACCGCTTTCAGCGGCATTCATCCGTACCGCAGAACTAACCTGGTCCGAATTCTGGATCATTGTTACAACACCGCGAGTGGTGGCCTCCTATCGACTGACTTTCGGTGTGTCGTTTGCGGCTGCTCTCGTCAATGCATTTTTTGGTTTGTTAGTGGCATGGGTATTGGTGCGTTATCATTTTCCCGGTAAAAAAATAGTCGATGCGCTAGTCGATCTTCCTTTCGCACTGCCAACCGCCGTGGCCGGAATTGCTCTAACCGCACTGTATTCCGGCAATGGCTGGATCGGTCAGTATCTCGAACCATTGGGAATCAAAGTCGCCTTCACGCCGTTAGGAATTTTTGTAGCGCTGACGTTTATTGGATTGCCTTTTGTCGTGCGTACCGTACAACCGGTACTCGAAGATATTGAGACCGAACTGGAGGAGGCAGCCGCTACGTTGGGTGCCAATCGCTGGCAAACCTTCGCGCACGTGATCTTTCCTATCCTATTTCCCGCCTTGATGACCGGTTTTGCACTGGCCTTCGCGCGCGCAATCGGTGAATATGGATCGGTTATTTTTATTGCCGGAAACATGCCGATGGTTTCTGAAATTACGCCGCTACTGATTGTCACCAAGCTAGAACAATACGATTATTCGGGCGCTACAGCATTGTCAGTTGTGATGCTGGTGATTTCTTTCATTCTGTTATTGATTATTAATTTGCTGCAATGGTGGAGTCGGCGCCGCAGTGCACGAGCTTGAGAACAATTATGACGACGACTATCACATTTCCTTTATCCGGTAAAACTTTCCAGCAACGTGCTACGCAAGAACCCTCCTGGGTACGTCGTTTCTTGATTGTACTGGCATTGGCATTTTTAACGTTATTCCTTTTCGTTCCATTAATTTCGGTTTTTTATGAAGCTTTCAAGAAAGGGGTAGATGTTTATCTGGCGGCAATCACCGATCCTGACGCAATTTCCGCTATCAAGCTAACCCTAACCGTGGCAGCGATAGCAGTACCACTGAATTTGGTGTTCGGTATCGCTGCTGCTTGGGCTATCGCCAAATTTGAATTCCGCGGCAAAAATCTGCTGATCACGTTGATTGATCTGCCTTTTTCTGTCTCTCCGGTGGTTTCCGGGCTGATTTATGTGCTCGTATTCGGACTGCAAGGCTGGTTGGGACCTTGGCTGGCAGAACATGACATCAAAATTATTTTTGCTGTTCCAGGCATCGTACTGGCGACGGTCTTCGTTACGGTACCGTTTATCGCACGGGAATTGATTCCGTTAATGCAGGCACAAGGAACCGAAGAAGAAGAAGCTGCCGTGGTATTGGGTGCAAGCGGCTGGCAAACCTTCTGCAAAATTACCTTACCCAATATTAAATGGGGACTATTGTATGGCGCAATTCTTTGTAATGCGCGGGCGATGGGTGAATTTGGCGCAGTATCGGTTGTTTCAGGACATATTCGCGGCAGCACCAATACCATGCCGTTGCATGTTGAGATTCTCTACAACGAATACAACTTTGCCGCTGCATTTGCAGTAGCTTCTTTGCTAGCTTTACTGGCTTTGGTCACACTGGCGCTGAAAACGCTCATTGAATTTCGTAATAAACAACATCAGACACAACGAGGTGATGAATGAGTATTGAAGTTATTAGTCTTTCCAAACAGTTCGGTACGTTTACTGCGCTGCATAATGTCAGCCTACAGGTACACTCCGGCGAATTACTGGCACTACTGGGACCGTCAGGCTCCGGAAAAACTACATTACTGCGTGTAATTGCAGGGCTTGAAACGGCCGATAGCGGTCAGGTGCTATTTCATGGCGAAGATGCAACCGACCAGCACGTACGCGAACGTCAGGTCGGGTTTGTATTTCAGCACTATGCGCTATTTCGCAACATGACTATTTTTGAGAATGTGGCTTTTGGTCTAAATGTACGCCCAAAGAAATTCCGCCCTGCCCAAGAAGAAATCCGTGATCGTGTGATGAAATTATTACACCTGGTGCAGCTGGATTGGTTGGCGGATCGCTACCCGCACCAACTCTCGGGCGGTCAGCGCCAGCGTATTGCATTGGCACGCGCACTTGCTGTAGAACCCAAAGTATTATTGCTGGATGAGCCTTTTGGCGCCCTGGATGCCAAAGTACGCAAGGAGCTGCGCTCGTGGCTCAGACGTTTGCATGACGATATGCACATTACCAGCGTATTCGTCACACATGATCAGGAAGAAGCGCTTGAAGTTGCTGATCGGGTGGTTGTCATGAATGAAGGCAAAATTGAACAAATCGGCACCCCGGATGAAGTGTACGAACAACCCTCCAGTCCATTTGTCTATGAATTTCTTGGAAATGTGAATCTATTCCATAGTCGGCTGCATCATGGGCGTGCCTGGATTGGCGATATTGAAGTCGATGCGCCAGAGCACGCGGATGCTAACGAGCTTGCCGCAATTGCTTACGTACGTCCACACGAAATCGAAGTGGAACGTGCTCATAAAGGCGAAGCAGCAATGGCGGCACGAGTGATTCACGTTCTCTCGGTGGGTCCGATTGTCCGGTTGGAATTGGTCCGCAACAATGATGAGGACAAAACCCCGATCCAAGTCGAACTCAGCAAGGAGCGCTTTCGCGAGTTACAGCTGACAAAAGGCGATGAAGTATTTATCAAACCACGTCGTCTTGATTTGTTCCCAAGTCAGAAAATTAGCGCAAATAATACGCTGCAAGCAACCTAAGATACTGCAATCGCGGCAAGAAAACGAGGAATTAAACCCGTAAAAGATTAAAAGAGGGAAATAAGAATGCATTTACAACCACTGGTGGATTATTTTAACGATCGCTTTGCAACCGAGCACCATTCCAATATTCGACCCTTTACGATAGAAAATGGTCTTGTGAGCGGTATTTTCGGGCCCATTCAGATCAGTAGCATTTTCGAATCTGTTCGGCAGACAGATGACAACGAGAAACTTGTCGGTCATATCGCACAGATATCGGTCACACCCTATACTCACAATCAACCCAGCGAACAGCTGATAGAAATCGGGAACCTGCTCACCGAAGTTATTACGCAACCCGCTGACTTTCAATCTATTATCAACCTGGATCGTCTGTGCCGCACGGTTCACATGTTGAACTACCTCAACTACTCTGAAAATGGTGGCGTGCTTTTTCTGGATGTTGATCCCAGGCATATCCTTGGCGTTCAACAGGGTCATGGGGCTTACTTTGAAGAAAGTATAATCAAATGCGGATTGGCGACACAGAATGTGGTCATTTCAATGGCAATCAATAGTTTTTATGCTTTACATCATACTCAATTGCTGGAGGGGTTAAACAATTATCGTCGGCGTAGCTATCAGATCGCCCTAAATATCGGCTCGTTATACGGTGCTGACGGGATTCGGGAAATAATCACAAAATTATCAGCCGATTTTTTGCGCATTAATGCACCCAATACAGCAACGCACCAGAATTCAGACATGAGTTGGTCAGAAACGCTTAAGCCGTTGACAGGGCTACAAAATATACATGGAGGACAAACCATTCTACAACAAGTTAAAAATAAGAAACAAGCTAATATTGTCGCTTCTGCAAAATTTGACCTGGTACAAGGTGACTATTACGACAAGCTGATTACGGATCATCTGAGATGCTTATGATGAAGCTCGACAATCAATGTGACAATGGATCCGAATAAGCAGATTACTGTCATTTTATTAGATTAAATAGCTAAGGAAAGGCAATGAATTTTCAACAATTGCGCATTATCAACGAAACCGTAAAGCGGAATTATAATTTGACCGAGGTTGCCAATGCCTTATTCACATCGCAATCCGGCGTCAGCAAGCATATCAAAGACCTGGAGGACGAGCTGAATATTGAATTATTCATTCGGAAGGGTAAACGATTTATCGGCTTGACCGAACCGGGAAAAGAGCTGGTCAAAATTGTCGAGCGCATTTTATTTGACACAAAAAATATCAAACACTTAGCCGAGCAGTTCAGTAATCATGATCAAGGACACTTGACCATAGCGACAACGCATACGCAAGCACAATACACACTACCTCCTGTGGTGGCGGAGTTTAAAAAGATATTTCCAAAAGTTCAGCTGATCCTGCATGAATCCAGACCGGATGAAATTTTATCCATGCTGATCAATGGCGAGGCCGATATCGGTATTGCGACTGAAGCATTGGAAGGCGCGGTTGACCTGGTGTCTTTTCCCTATTATACCTGGCAACATGCGATTATCGTCCCTGTGGGACACCCCTTGCAATCTGTCTATCCTCTCACACTCGAAGCCATTGCAGAGTTTCCGATCATTACCTATCACCATGGAATGACGGGCCGGTTTAGAATTGATCAAGTTTTCGCCAAAATGGGGCTGATTCCGGATATTGCCATGTCTGCACTGGATGCCGATGTAATCAAAACCTATGTAAAGTTGGGATTAGGTATCGGAATCATTGCTTCCGTCGCTTTTTCACCCGAACGGGATACAACGCTCATTAAACTGGATAGCGAATACCTATTCGAAAAGAATACAACCTTTATTTCAGTTCGTCGTAATCATTTTCTGCGGGGTTATGCTTACCGGTTTATTGAGTTATGCATGCCCACCTTAAATGAATCGATAATTCGCTCCGACGTCAATCCACTTATTGATGTGGAATAAAAAATTTGCATACTCTGCAGCAAAGTAACTTGCAGACAATGGTTGGAATACACCCTCTCAGGATAAATCTTACAATCTATCTATCAGATAGTGAACAATTGTAATGAGCTGCTGTTTTCATTGATACAATCGATCAATTTTTAAGTTCGGCAGATTTTCAGGCTCATTGCGATACAGGATAAGGGGGTTGTATGTCCAGTGTAATCGATCTATTTAGCTACAGTATTGCTGCGATGTTGGGTGTCACCTTCATCGGCATTGTCGTTACCTGGTTTATTCAGGATATCACACAGAAAAAGCATTCCGTGCTACGCAATTATCCTGTTATCGGTCGATTGCGGTATATTTTCGAACGGCAAGGTAAATACTTCCGGCAATATTTTTTTACCAATGATCGGGATGAAATGCCATTTAATCGCGCAACGCGCGGCTGGATTTACAAAAACGCCAAAAATAAGGGCAGCCTCGTTGGTTTCGGTTCCACCCATGATTTGCGTCAACCGGGCTCGGTTATTTTTGTCAATGCCGCCTTCCCTATTCAGGAAGAAGATCAATTACCAACCCCTTCGCTACAGATCGGTAAAGGATATTGCGAGCACCCGTTCGAAGCCAAATCAATTATCAATATCAGCGGAATGAGCTACGGTGCCATCTCCAAACCTGCAGTACGTGCATTATCTCTGGGTGCCGCACAAGCTGATTGCTGGTTAAATACGGGGGAAGGTGGATTGTCGCCCTATCATCTCGAGGGTGGTTGTGATTTGATCATGCAAATCGGCACCGCCAAGTATGGCATTCGGGATGAACATGGCAATTTCTCACCGCAACGTGCAAAAGAATTGAGTAAAGTGGTCAAAGCTTTTGAAATCAAGCTATCACAGGGCGCCAAACCTGGTAAAGGCGGATTGCTACCGGCTAATAAAGTACATAGCGAGATTGCCGCAATCCGTGGCATTCCGGAAAATCAGAACTCGATCAGTCCGAATCGCCATAAAGATATTAACAATATTGATGAACTGCTCGACAAGATCCATTTTATCCGCGAGCTGACGGGACGGCCCGTTGGTATTAAAACAGCCATTGGCGGATGGAATTTCATTAATGAAGTATGCGACCACATCAACCGGCGCGGATTGGAATACGCACCGGATTTTCTTACTATCGACGGTGGCGAAGGTGGAAGCGGCGCAGCGCCTCAAACACTGATGGATCACGTCAGCTTGCCAATCTCGGAAGCCTTGCCACGCGTAGTGGATGCGTTATTGCAATCCGGCTTGAAAAATCGAATTTATGTTGTGGCTGCGGGGAAATTGGTAACTTCTGCGGAGGGTGCGTGGGCACTTTGTGCTGGTGCAGATTTTGTCAATACAGCACGTGGTTTCATGTTTTCATTGGGCTGCATTCAGGCAATGCGTTGCCATCTCAATACTTGCCCTACTGGTGTCACGACGCATGATGAGCGTTTACAGAATGGATTGGTGGTGGAAGAAAAATATCTACGGGTTGCGAACTATGCCAGAAATGTTAATAAAGAAATTAACATGATCGCTCATTCATGCGGACTACATCACGCCCGTCAGTTTAAACGCGAGCATGTACGTATTGTTGAGACCGCCGGGAAAAGCGTGGCTTTAAACATTCTTTACCCCTACCCTGAGGTACCCAGAAAAATAAATTTGGATTAATCAATCCAAGGATCACTTCGTATTGACAAACTATTTTCATCATTTTCTCGAATTCCAGCCACAAATAAGAAAATCCATGATGTTGCATCATCCTAAGAATTAAGGGAGAAAAACCTCTTAGATATATATTTCAACAAAGTATTCTATTGTCGATAATGCATGAACTAGAAATTTCATAATTGCATGTAGCCAAAGACAAATAATGCTTCGTTCCGTGATCAATCAATATAACAGAAAGATAATATTAATCAGCAGCCTGACTCTGGTTATGTTGATCCTGTTCACAAGTCTTTCGGTATATAGCGTAATGCAGAGACAGATCGAAGCAATCGCTACTTCAGGTCTCGAAGTTGCATTAGAAAACACGGTCAAGCATATCCAAAAACAGATCATGCATTCCGTAACGAATACCCGGGCAATATCAACTCGCATCTTTCTCACGCAAAGCCTGGAAAAGTTTTATTTTGAACACTCGCAACAGGAAGGTATTGAAGGGATTGCGCAGTCAATAGAAAAAATACTGTCTACTTTTTTCTCGGGTATTGAGATTTATGATATTGATGATCAATTGATTTTAAGTGCAGGTAACCTCTCCAAGCACAGAAAACTTACTGTTGAGTTGAATACTGGATCGAGTATCAACACGATCTTATTTTGGAATAATGACTTCATCGTTCGAAATTCAATTCAGCTTGTGAATGAATACGGCAAACCAATTGGCCGTGTCATCACAGAAGAACGCATGCCCAATCTCACAAGGATTTTTACAGAGGCGACTCTCATCGGCAATACCAGCGATTTCCTTCTTTGCGCACCTGTCAAGGGCAATAACCTTGAAATGGACTGCTTTCTGCGTAACTTTGACGATAATCAGCTTAAGCGTATGCAACGCATCCTGAACAATCAACCGCTGCCGGTACATTTTGCATTAGAAGGCCAAACCGGAGTTAAATTTACCAAGGATTATCGGCAGATTGAAGTTGTTGCTGCTCATTCTCCCGTGGCTTATGGTCTTGGAGCGGTTCTTAAAATAAACAAGGATGAGTTAAATAATTATTCAACCGATCAGATCAAAACAATTATTTCTTATTTGGTCCTGATCCTTTTCTGTGGCATTGCAATTATAAGCTGGCTTACATTACCCCTGATCCAGAAATTAATTAACCAAAAGGAATCTTATCTGAATGAGCGCTTAAAAGAGAATCTCTGCTTACAGAAAATCAGAAGCTATCTGGCGCTGGATCAGAGCACCGAGGATACGTGCAAAAACATTTTAAAATCTTTACTGCCCGTTTTTGAATTTCAAGAAATGGCCGTCGCCATGATTAAGCTTGAAGATAAACAATACTTCACTCCCAAGTACCAGGATAACTTATCCAATTGCATAAGCTCAGCCATTATTTGTAATGGACAACAATGCGGTTTGCTACAAGTGGCTTATATTCGTAACTTCCCATCCACATTAACCTATCAGCAAAATCTTGTTGACACCATTGCACACGACCTGGGTCGATGGTATGAAGGGAAAGAAGCGGAGAAACGCATTATTGAAATGGCAACGCACGATGCATTAACCGGCCTACCCAATCGATACTTACTGCGGGATCGTATCGAACAAATATTGGTTCATGATACGCGCCTACAACGACAAATGGCCGTACTGTTTATTGATCTGGATCATTTTAAAACTATCAATGATTCACTTGGTCATGAAATAGGTGATTTGCTATTAAAAGCCGTGGCAGATAGACTAAAATCTTGCGTTCGCAACGAAGATACGGTCGCCCGTCAGGGAGGCGATGAATTCATTGTAGTGCTCAATTCTATCGCCGAATCACTTGATGCCGCAAAAGTGGCTCAAAAAATTCTGGATTCATTCGCACTACCTTTCCATATTCATAACAATGAGCTACATATTGACGGCAGCATTGGTATCGCAGTGTTTCCTGATGATGGTGTTAATGCGGAAACACTGCTTAAAAACAGCGATGTTGCCATGTACCATGCCAAGAAGAATGGGCGCAATAATTATCAATTTTTCACCGATGAACTGAATAAATCCGCCTACGAAAGACATATCCTCGGTCTTGATTTACGTTATGCATTGGAACGAAATGAATTGCTTTTATATTATCAGCCTGTCATGGATGTGCCCAGCCATAATTTATATGGCGTGGAAGCACTATTACGCTGGCGGCACCCTGAGCAAAAACTGATTACTCCCGATAAGTTCATTAACTTGGCAGAAGAAACAGGGTTGATCATTCCCATCGGTGAATGGGTTATAAGGACAGTCTGTTTGCAAATAAAAGCTTGGCAAGACCAAGGTTTCTATGTGCCCAGAGTCGCCATTAACTTGTCTGCACGGCAATTTCGCGACAAGGATTTAATCAAGAATATCTCGCGTATATTGAGCGAAACCGGCGTTAAAGCCAAACATATCGCTTTGGAAATAACCGAAAGCATGTTGATCGATAATATCGAAAAAGTGGTGGAAACGCTTAATCGCCTTGATGCAATGGGCTTACACATCTCGATTGATGATTTTGGAACAGGATACTCGAGCCTCAGTTATCTAAAGCAATTCCCCATTCACACACTTAAAATAGATCGTTCCTTCGTGCGTGACCTCGTAACCGACAAAAATGACCGCACCATTGTAGCCGCAATAATTGCAATGGCGCACAGCCTGGAAATGGAAGTCATTGCGGAAGGCATTGAAATAGAAGAGCAATTAGATTTTCTGGTAACACAAAAGTGCAATCACTATCAAGGTTATTATTTCAGCAAACCGGTTACTGTTTCTGAAATTGAGCTGATGCTAATGAACTCGGTAACTCAATCGAACAAGATTCGCGCTATCGGCTCCGCAAAATAATCTACTCTTGAAAATCCCCACCTTTCCCCCACGTAGGCATTTAATAACCTATGATAGGAGAATTTCATGCGTTTTGACAAACTGACCACCAAATTCCAACAAGCATTTGCTGATGCACAAAGCATCGCTGTCGGCCAGGACAACCCAACTATAGAACCCCAGCATTTGTTACTGGCATTATTGCAACAGGATGATGGCAGTACGCTGTCGCTATTGCAACGCTCTGGCGTTAATACCACTCCCTTGCTGGAGAACATCAAGCAAACTATTTACCGCTTGCCGAAGGTTGAGAATTCAGGTGGTGAGGTGACGATTTCCCGTAGCCTGAATAATCTGCTCAACGTAGCTGATAAAGAAGCGCAAAAACGCAGCGATCAGTTTATTGCCTCTGAGATGTTTCTTTTGGCAGTCTTGCAGGAAAAAGGCGAAGTAGGCGCATTGTTAAAACAATATGGCGCCAACACCGCAGCTTTGGAGAAAGCGATTAATGCAGTCCGGGGGGGCGAGCAGGTGGGTAGCGCTGAAGCTGAAGGCAACCGTGAAGCATTGAAAAAATACACCCTGGATCTTACTGAACGTGCGCGCCAAGGCAAACTGGATCCGGTGATAGGGCGTGATGATGAAATCCGTCGGGCAATTCAGGTGTTGCAGCGGCGCACCAAAAATAATCCCGTTCTGATTGGTGAGCCCGGAGTGGGTAAAACCGCGATTGTTGAAGGCCTGGCACAACGCATCATCAATGGAGAAGTACCTGAAAGTTTGAAAGACAAACGTGTTCTTGTTTTGGATATGGCAGCGTTACTGGCCGGTGCAAAATACCGCGGTGAATTTGAAGAACGCCTCAAATCAGTGCTGAAAGAACTGGCACAAGACGAAGGTAAAACCATTGTATTCATCGATGAACTGCATACCATGGTAGGTGCCGGCAAAGCAGAAGGCGCCATGGATGCGGGCAATATGTTGAAGCCAGCCTTAGCACGCGGAGAATTACATTGTGTTGGCGCAACAACACTCGATGAGTATCGTAAATATATTGAAAAAGATGCTGCGCTAGAGCGGCGTTTTCAAAAGGTCCTTGTAGAAGAACCCAGTGTGGAAGCTACCATTGCAATATTACGTGGCTTACAGGAAAAATACGAAGTACATCATGGAGTAGATATTACTGATCCCGCCATTGTTGCTGCCGCGGAATTATCCAATCGGTATATTACCGATCGTTTCCTGCCTGACAAAGCCATTGATCTGATAGACGAAGCAGCGGCAAGAATTCGTATGGAAATAGATTCTAAGCCCGAGATATTGGATAAGCTGGATCGGCGCTTGATACAGCTAAAAATTGAGCGTGAAGCAATTAAAAAGGAAAAAGATGAAGCATCACAAAAACGTCTTCAATTATTGGAAGAGGAAATCAAACACAAAGAACGAGAATATGACGATTTAGCCGAGATCTGGAAAGCTGAGAAATTTCAGGTACACGGCTCTCAGCAAATCAAGGAAGCAATGGAGAAACTTAAGCTGGAAATAGAAGCAGCCACTCGTAAAGGAGATTGGCAAAAAGTTTCAGAATTGCAATATGGCCGCTTACCGCAGTTGGAAGCACAATTGCAGCAGACTGCAGGAAATGAATCAACTTCTGCACCTACACCTAGATTGTTACGGACTCAGGTAGGTGCTGAAGAAATTGCAGAAGTGGTATCGCGCGCCACCGGGATTCCTGTGTCGAAAATGATGCAAGGTGAACGGGAAAAATTGCTTCTGATGGAACAAAAACTTCATGATCGAGTGGTGGGTCAGGATGAAGCCGTACGGCTGGTTTCGGATGCGATTAGACGTTCCCGTGCCGGCTTGGCGGATCCCAATCGTCCTTATGGATCGTTCTTGTTTCTGGGACCTACCGGGGTAGGAAAAACGGAACTATGCAAAGCGCTGGCTGGTTTTCTATTCGATTCCGAGGACCATCTCATTCGTGTCGACATGTCTGAATTCATGGAAAAACATTCTGTCGCACGATTGATTGGCGCTCCACCGGGCTATGTCGGCTATGAAGAAGGCGGTTACTTAACCGAGCTCGTGCGCAGAAAACCTTATGCGGTTATTTTGCTGGATGAGGTTGAGAAAGCGCACCCGGATGTATTTAATGTTTTGCTGCAAGTTCTGGACGACGGACGAATGACGGATGGTCAGGGACGCACTGTCGATTTCAAAAATACAGTGATCGTCATGACATCCAATTTGGGATCCCAGATGATTCAGGAAATGTCAGGAAATGAGTATCAGGCGATCAAACAGGCCGTCATGAATGAAGTGAAAACATACTTTCGTCCCGAGTTTATTAATCGCATCGATGAAGTTGTTGTGTTCCATGCATTGGGTGAGAAGCACATCCACTCGATTGCCCGGATACAATTGCATTCCCTTGAAGCGAGACTCGCCAAACTGGAAATACAGTTGATAGTAAGTGAAGCAGCACTCACCGCCCTTTCTCAAGCAGGATTCGACCCGGTATTTGGTGCACGCCCTTTAAAACGAGCCATTCAAACACAAATTGAAAATCCTTTGGCCAAAGAAATTTTGGAAGGGAAATTTGTTGCAAAAGATATCATCCAGGTCGACTACCACGATGGCATGATCAGTTTCAGCAGAAAGTAAAAATAATCTTTCCGTATGTATGTCAACGAATCCTATTCATCATGCATACGGCAAAGACAAAATATGCCGAAGTCCATAGCGAAACTCAATAATCAACATTAGTTTGAGGTAAAATAAGACTTTTTACTGGGTAAATCGTCATGTTCAAAGGTAGCTTGGTTGCTATCGTCACTCCCATGGATGAAGAGGGCGGATTAGATTTGGATCGCTTTCGCTCTCTTTTAGATTTTCATATCAATCAGGGTACTGATGGCGTTGTGGTAGTTGGCACCACGGGTGAATCTCCAACAGTGGATTTTGATGAGCATCATCTGTTAATGCGCACGGCGGTCGATCATGTCGCAGGACGCATACCGGTCATTGCAGGAACCGGCGCAAATTCGACGCGCGAAGCTATTGATCTATCCATTTTTGCCAAGAATTCAGGTGTGGACGCATGTCTATCAGTCGCTCCTTATTATAACAAACCCACCCAAGAAGGGTTATACCAGCACTTTAAAACAATTGCTGAAGCTGTTGATATTCCGCATATTCTATATAATGTCCCTGGAAGAACCGTTGCTGATATTCACAACGATACCGCGCTTCGCTTAGCACAGGTTCCTAATATTGTCGGCATTAAAGATGCAACAGGTGATATTGGGCGAGGCTGCGATCTTTTGCTGCGTGCACCTTCCGAATTTTTCATCTATAGTGGAGATGATATTAGCGCATTGGCATTGTTATTGTTAGGAGGTCACGGTGTTATTTCAGTTACTGCAAATGTGGCCCCTAGAATGATGCATGAAATGTGCATGGCTGCGCTTTCGGGTGAAATAAATACCGCAAGATCGTTAAACAATAAACTTCTGCGCCTACATACAGATTTATTTATCGAAGCCAATCCTATTCCTGTGAAATGGGCCGTTACACAAATGGGTTTAATAAATTCCGGAATCCGTCTGCCACTAACACCATTATCCGCTCACTACCATGAACTTATACGCGAAGCAATGCAACTAGCGGATATCCACGACCTAAAGAGGTAAAACATCAACCATGAAGTGGCGAAAAATAATCTTGCCGTGCCTGATGCTAATGTTTTTGATGGCAAACACAGGTTGCACTATGTTTCCTGAAACCAAGAATATCGATTATAAGTCAGCCGGCAAGGTACCCGCCCTAGATGTACCTCCTGACTTAGTTCAGCCTGATATTGATGAACGCTACTCCATTCCCGAACTGAGCGCACCAGGAAGTACAACGTTTTCCAGTTATAGCAATGAGCGGGGAGGACAACAAAATAGCGGCTCATCGTCTTTATTACCCTCTTCCTTCCAGAATGTGCATATTGAACGTTCAGGAACGCAGCGCTGGTTAGTTATTCCTCAAAAACCTGAAACTGTATGGCCGGTAATTAAAGAATTTTGGCAAGAACTGGGTTTTCTGATCAAAACAGAAGTTCCGGAGGCTGGAATTATGGAAACGGATTGGGCTGAAAATCGAGCCAAGATTCCACAAGATATTGTGCGTTCTTTACTCTCTACAGTTCTCGATAGCATTTATTCCACTGCTGAGCGTGATAAATTTCGTACCCGTCTGGAGCGAAGCGAAACAGGAAATACGGAAGTGTATATCAGTCATCGCGGCATGATCGAAGTCATGGAGGGCGGTCCTCTGAATCGCACCATTTGGCAACCACGCCCAGCAGATCCTGATCTGGAAGCTGAAATGCTCTCTCGTTTAATGATGCGCTTCGGCGTTGAGGAGCAAAAGGCCAAACTGGAATTAGCCACCAGCAAAAATAATACTTCCGTCGAACGCGCTTATATCGACCAAGAAGGAACGACTCTTGTTATTAATGAGGCGTTCGACCGATCCTGGCGACGTGTTGGTTTAGCTCTTGATCGAATCGGCTTTACCGTTGAAGATCGAAATCGTGAAGAAGGCATTTATTTTGTACGTTATGTTAATCCCGATATCGATAGCAAGAAGAAAGGAGACGATAAAGGCATTTTATCAAATATAATGTTCTGGCGCAGCGATGACAAGGATACCGCCAAAGCGGCAAAGTTCCGTATTCAGGTTCATAATACCGGAGCCAATGCATGCAAAGTGACCTTCTTAAATGATGACGGGTCAGCGGTAAATTCAGCTACATCCAGCCGTATCCTGAAGCTATTGCATGAGCAGTTAAAATGACACCCTTGATCGTCCCAAGAAATACGCTCATTTAATGTTTTCCTCTGCCGTATCTACGGCAATTGTTATATCGAGAATTGTCACAGAAATGCATTCAGTGGGATGCTGGAAATCTACCATACCCGGTCCCAGCCTTGAAACCCATCATAAGATTTTAGGTATTATATTTGTACTGAGACTTATAGAAAAAAATAAAATTAGCTGCTATCTTATGCAGACAAAGATAAACTTCTCCATCATTTACATCAAAAACGGAAGGAGCATTTCATGACCAAAGTAATTTCAATTCCAGACATGAGAAACCAGAACCGTCGTCAGGCTATGCCCTTCTTTTGCATCTATCACCTGGGGATTAAAACCGGCAGAAGATTGGGCGAACGTAGAACTCCTGAGAAAGGAAAACCGGAATATGTAGATCGCTATGCAGGGCATTTGATGCTTTGTACGGTTGCTATTTTGTTGTTAGGTGTATTAGATGCTTTTTTTACACTCAATATTCTAGCCAGAGGTGGAGAGGAACTGAATTGGGTTATGGCGCAACTGATTGAAGATAGCACACAAAAATTTATCAGTTTTAAGTTGGCATTGACCTCAATGGCACTGATGCTGCTGATTATTCACCATAATGTACGGTTGACTGAAAAGGTACGCGTGTGGCATATCAAGTATTTGATTCTTTCTGGTTATACAGTATTGATCGGTTATGAGTTATATTTACTGAATCTTGCAGGCTTTTACTGATTCATATCGGAGTGAGCGAGAAAAACTAATTCCGGTATGATGTAAAGTAACTAGCGACTTTCCTCAAATCATCAAATGCCAATGTACCGGCAGCAAGTTGCAATCGAAGATAAGCCAGCAAATAATTATATCTTGCCTGAGCAAGATCACGCCGCGAGGTATGTAATTGCTGCTGAGCGTCCAAAAGATTTAAATTAATACGGATACCGCCACGAATGCTTTTCTGCGTGGCTTCCACAAGCAACTCTGCTGATTTTACTGCCAGTTCCAAGGATTCAATCCTTTTGACGCTACTGATTAACAGATTATATTGCTTACGTAATTCTACCAAAACCTTATCAGTCGCCGCATCTAATTCAGCTTCAGCACGCGCATGGTTTGCAACTGCTTGTGTAGTTAGCGCATTTACGCGTCCCCCTGAATATATCGGCATATTAACTTCAATTCCAATCGTTCCGAACTCTGCATCCAAACCCTGTGTAACAAAAGAACCTCTTTTATTCTTTTGTAAGCTGGCAACCAAATCAACGCGAGGTAAATGCCCCGCATGATTTTTCTTAATTTCTTCTTTCCCGGAAACCACATTATGGCGTTGCGTGACCAACTCAGCATTCTGCTCCAATGCCAAAGATTGCCAAGTATCATAGCCATCCGGAAGCTGTATTGTATGAGAACTGAAAGTATCATCTAGACGGACCAGTTGTGTTATTTTCTGCCCTATCAGGGCTTCCAACTTAAGTTGTGCAATTTCCAGCTCATCTTTTGCTTCAATTATTTTCGCTTGTGCTAACGCGTGCTTGGATTGTGTTTCCAAAACATCGGTAGTCGTCCCTTCTCCTTTTTGCAACATGCGTTCATTGACACGTTTCAGTTCTTCAAGGGCTGCAAGCTCTGTTTCAGCAATTCTTACACGGTCTTGTGCGAGTAAAGTTTCGACATAAGCCTCTACAACTCGAACGAGAAGCTGCTGACCATGCCCAAGAAATTTTGCACGGCTGGAATCAGCCCTGGCTTTCCCTTGCTGATAGCCAGCTATTGCTTCAAGATTGAATAAGGGTTGACGTAAGGTTAACGTACTCACTTGCCCATCAAAATTCAGCGGTTGAGTACCCGTACCGGTATCCAACGTACCTGAATTCTTATTTTGGGCATGCGTCACAGTCAAGCTAGGCAAAAGACTGGCACGTCCTATGATTTCTGCCTGCTGTCCCGCTTCATTTTCGTGCAGCGCAGAACGATAGATGGGATCGTGCTGCAATGCTGCCTCATAAGCATCCAAAAGGCTCATAGCATGGGCGAAATTAATTACATTAAAGAAAAGTAAAAAAACAATTATTACGCTCTTAGAATAAAAAGTAATCATCGCAACTACTCTTCACTTAGAGATGAATGCACACGATCAAGAATGGGTTTAAATAAATAATTCATAAGTGAACGCTCACCTGTTTTGATGAATATTTCTACCGGCATGCCCGCTCGTATTTGTTCATCGGTCAATTGTTTCATACCTTCCGGCGTTACCTTAGCTTTAATACTATAAAATGGAAATCCGCTGTGCTCATCTATAAGTCGATCTGCGGATACCTGAGTAACGATACCGGGAATATTGGGTGTTTTCTTTTGATTGAGAGCAGAGAAAATCAAATCGACTGGAAGGTCAACATGAATTTTGTCAATTAAATGCACAGGCACCTGACCTGTAATGATCAGCATATCATCGCTTGGAACGATATCCATCAATTTGAATCCTGGACTGATTACACCCCCTTTTGTAAATACGTTCATACCGACTACAATACCATCGACGGGAGCTTTAACTTCTACGTTTGCCAATTCAAAATCCTGCCCAATCAGGCGATTACTTAAAGCTTCAGCTTCGCGCTGCACATCGGACAGTGCTTGCCTAACTTCTTTTTGATATTCCTGCAAGCGGTGAATGCGACGTTGTTCGAGCTCTGTAATCTGGCGTTGCGTGCGTCCAATATCTCCAATGCCGGAAGAAATGTCTCCTGTAAGTTGCGTATAAGTTCGCTCAAGCTCCAGAACACGATTGTGGGGAACGAAACCATCCATTGCAAGATCACGTAAACTAAAGAGTTGTTCTTCAAGAAATTTGAGCTGCTGTTTTTTACTCGCCATAGATGCCTCTAATCCCCGCAGCTGTAATTTCAGGCCGGCAGTGCTTTCACCAATTGCAGCGATCTCATGCTGTAAAGCAAGCTTACGAGCTGAAAATAACTGATTCTGAATGCTGATATTATTTGTAACACGCGGATCATTCCCGGATCCAAGCAATTCTTTTGGAAAGGTGATTTCATTAGCGCCATCACGTTCGGCCAATAACCTTGCTTCGATTGCACGCGCTGCATAGAGCTGACTACGAGTTATTTCAGCTTGAGCTTTGATTTGAACATCATTCATGCGTACCAGTATCTGCCCCAGCTTTACATGATCGCCTTCTTTAACCAGAATATCATCGATAATACCGCCAGTTTGATGCTGCACTGCCTGAAGGTGACTCGCCACAGTAACTGTACCCATGACAGGCACCCCTTTATCCAAAGGAGCGATAGATGACCACAGAACAAATCCACAGAATCCTGCCAAAACAATCCACCAGCCAAGTTTGGTATAAGTTGTTTCATCTGTTTTGACTTGAGTGGATAGATCAACCATTGGAACACTTTCAACAATTGATTCTTTTTCTTCAGCAACAAGCTTCATCATTATTCCTATTCGTTGATCGAAGTATTCTCAATATATGATTGAACGGAGTGACACCTTTCGTTTAATTGGTTTTCGTATCATTTGCATCCGCAGTTTGAGAGCCTTGGCTGGCAGTCTGATTTTCAGCTTTCTTTTGTGCCAGTAATGCCTGTTGAGTTTGCTGTTGTTTTGTCAAAGTCTCGATCACTTCTTTGGTAGGGCCAAACATTTTTACCATACCATCTTGCAATAATAATAGCTTGCTGGTCGCACCAAGAATACTGGTTCGGTGTGTAATCAAGACAATAGTTTTCCCACGTTTACGCAAATCAATGAGGGCAGCCAGGAGCGCTTGCTCACCTACATCATCCAGATTTGAATTTGGCTCATCCAGAACGATCAATGAGGGATCATCGTACATTGCACGCGCTAAGCCAATGCGTTGCTTTTGTCCGCCGGAAAGTCCCGCGCCACCACCGCCCAACACTGTATCGTAACCTTCAGGCATATTTAGAATCATCTCATGAACACCGGCTCGTTTAGACGCGAGAATAACCTTCTCTGCGTGAATCTCGCCAAAACGCGCAATATTTTCTGAGACGGTGCCTGCAAATAGCTCAACATCTTGAGGTAAATACCCGATGTACGGACCCAACTCATCTTTATTCCAAAGATAAACATCCGCACCATCCAATCTTACTTTTCCCGAAGCAGCCGGCCATACGCCGACCAATAATCGGGCCAATGTGGATTTCCCGGATCCACTGGGGCCAATAATTCCGAGAACCTCGCCGGCATTCAACGAGAATGAAAGCCCTTTAATAACAGGAATTTTACCACCAGGTGGAGCTGCAGTAACACTTTCGACGTTAATGATACCTGCTGGTTTCGGCAATGCCATCCCCGCTTCACGCGCCGGATTATGTTCAAGTAATTGAGTAAGTCGCTCATAAGCACTGCGTGTACTTCCTATTTGCTTCCACACGCTGATTAATAACTGAACCGGTGCAATGGCTCGACCTAATAGTATCGAACCTGCAATCATCATTCCGGGAGTAATGCTATTCTCTAAAACCAATAGTGCGCCTAACCCCAACATCAGCGACTGCAATGCAACCGTGAAAGATTTAGATAGTGCAGTCATAACACCTGCCTTTTCACTGGCTTCAGCCTGCAAATTAAGAAAACGACTGTGTAATTTATACCAACGGGATTGTATATTGGGCAACATACCCATAGCTTCGATTACTTCAGCATTACGTAAATTATTTGATGCCACATTGGTAGACGCTACAGCCATTGAATTGGCCTCGGCCAAAGGCTTGTGTGATATTTTTTCATTAATGTAAGCAAGCGCAATTAATATAGCCGTGCCGCATAATGCAAAAATACCCAAGCCGGGATGGAACATGAATATCACGAACAAATAAATCGGAAACCACGGCGCATCAAAAAAAGCGAATAAGGCATTGCCCGTTAGAAATTGCCGTAAATTCGTTAAATCTTTCAAAGCTTGCCCAGCATTGCTATCACCCTGCTTCAAGCTTTCTTCAAAAGCGGCAGTATAGACACGTTTATTCAACTTCATATCGAGCTGCGCACCGACCCGGATTAATACAAAACTGCGTATATATTCTAATGCTCCCATAAAAATATAAGCACCTAGCATAATCAACGTTAGCATCAGCAAAGTTGTTTCGTTGCGACTGGTAAGGACACTGTCATAAAGCTGCAACATATAAATGGCCGGCATAAGCATGAGCATGTTAATGACTGCACTGAAAACCCCAATGTTTCTGAAAGCTTTCTTAAAACTTACCAGTACTTGTGCAACCTCATTTTGAGGAGCTCGAAATTTGAATTTCATCTATTATAGCGCCATGATTTAATGTTACCCGATTACAAATATGCAATTTGTTGAATTAATTATAATTGTTGATGATCATTTTTGACCAGGCAAATCTTTTTCAGTCAACTCAAATACTCTAGGAAAAAAATTCAGATCCCGTTGTAAATCTGAGCAATCAAAATTTAGATTCTGATTCATTCGTTCGGCCATCGCTGACGTCCAATCACGATAACGGGGTAACCATCGAATCACCCATGTAACACTCTGAAAAAACCACAGCGGTATCGTCAATATGCGCTGCGGTTGATGCAATACCGCAAAAATCCGATTAACCATTGCACGGTACGTTAAAGTCTCCCCTCCTCCCAAATTGTAAGAACGATTTGCTAAACTTAAAGTGGTAAGTGCCTTAAAACATGCAGTCGCGACATCTTCTGCATGAATCGGCTGCCGCAAACCCTGAGCTGATCCTAATAGCGGAAAGAATCGAAACCGACGAATAAAATGCATCATTTCAGTAATATTTTTATCTCTCCCATACCCATAAATCATTGTTGGCCGCAGAAATATCCATTCTATTTTATGCGCAGTCATCCATGCTTGCACCCTCTCTTCACTTTTGATCAGCCGCATTGCAATTTCTCGCTCTTTGAAATCTGTAGATGAGTTTTTAGTGAAACGACTGGTGGAGGATAATACAACAATCCGACGAGCATCATAGGTTAATAAGAGATCAAAATGTTCTGGTAATATCCAGATGGGAGCAACGCACACCCAAAAAGGAATAGTTTTGTTTTCTGTGGGATCGCTAAAACAACCATTCCTCTCGAACTGCCGCCAAATGATGTGTGGATGATTTTCTGTGAATAAACGACGTGAAAAGGCGGTAATCCGATAATCGTTATGCACTAATTGGCGTAGTAAACATTGGCCAACCAAGCTGGTTGCACCCAGCAATCCGACACGCTGTTCATTCATATTTTTATTTTTATTTTTATTAATCTGTAACAGTATTGTGCAGAAAGAAACATCACGACAACTCCAAAGCGAGACCATACTGCCAGCGAAACTAATCTCATCAGCATCTTAGGATATTGTTGCTGAAAAAATTTCCGATAAAAGCGTAACATTCCTTTATGCTTGTGCCATGTGACAAAGAAAGGCCGGGAGCGGCTGCAGGCTCCTTGATAATGAACCACCGGAGCATCCGGTATGAAAACAATTTTCCATTTCTTTTGTTTGAATCGCATACAAAGATCTAAATCTTCGCAGTGTAAAAAATAATTTTCATCCCACAGACCTACATCATCGATGGCTTCACGCTTTACCAGCATCAATGCACCGGAAATTGCTTCGACTTCAATGGGTCCATGAGGTAATGGTTTGTTATTAAGGTGAAAATCAAGAAACAAATAGGGCCAGAATTTCTCCAGGCGATACAATCCGAAAGCACGCACAAAAGCACGCCAGGGAGTCGGTATGGCTCTCCGCCCCCCGCCTTGTTCGGACCCATCAGGATTAACCAGAAAACCACCGACCATACCAATATGAGTATCTGATTCTATTACCTGAACCATGCGCTGCATTGAATTTTCCTGCAAGATACAATCAGGATTTAGGAAAAGAATAAGTGACTGAGTGGACAATTTAAGACCGGCATTGCAACCTGCAGCGAATCCTACATTATCATGCAGACGAACAATGTGCAGTTTTTCTGATGAAAGCTTATTTTCCAATTCTGTTAAGCTCGTATCAGAAGAAGCATTATCAACCACAACAACTTGCCGAACTTGCTGCAATACTGCATGAACACAACTTGCCAAAAGCGGACCGCTATTATAATTGACGATGACTGCTGTTACCGGTTTGTTGCAGGTGAAATTCAATTAACTTTAACTCCAGTTGCCCTAAGTTTCATAATTAAAAAATGCCCTAAGATTCCTGACCGGGCAATTGACCTGAAAACATTTTTCAATATACGAATATGCGGAGACTACATGTCATTTTACCGTCTTCAGCTTGCCACCGACAGTAAAAAACACCTGCACTCCTAACACCTCATGCACCCTAGCACACATTTTGTCTTGGCACTAACCATTATTTGGAAGCAATACTCAATGTCCAGACTAGGTAATTCTGTTTCCCGGAACCCTAAGATACGCTGCGGTGAATTAGCACGTCCCTTGAAGAAATGAAGACAGCTTTATCGAACTCATTATAGGGAATTGTTCCTTAGAAAAAGATCAATAAAACCTGATAGCACAAGCTAGGTAGGCTTAATAACCGACGTTCCAAACATAATGATAATTACCCCAGTCAAACAAACGCCTACACCAATCAGTGATGGCGGGATGAGCTGCATCTATCTCTCACAATCAACATCCAGCGCCACACAAATATAGACACCGCCAATTTGCAGCATAAATACGTCCTGCAGTCAAAAGATGAAGCGCGAGCAAACAAACAATGCTAAGCTGATAACTGCTAGGAAAAGCGACCAAAGAAAGGCTTACCTTCTTTCAAGCAGAGATAGGCAATAACAACCGATAATCTCCTCCAAAGCGCTCACACCGAATAAACTCATTGTTTTTATGATTTCCATTACTGCAATTTCAGTAAAGGCAATTATTTCTAAGCCATAATTAGCAGAAAAGACTGTAACTTGATCTCAAAAATCTTACTATGGATCAAGAGATCGTTATTAGTGTAAAACAATACTGTATGTATGTAGTGAACAAGCCAAGGTTTAAAAGCTTATTGTTAAAAGCGCCTTGGAAATACTTGTAATTACATTGACAGTAGCCATTGAAACAAAGATTACTGAAAAAATATCTGAGTAGGCTATCCACTGCAGCCCGATCCGATCGATTATTCAGAGCACGCGGGTAATTCTGTATGTTCTAAAAATGAACCGGTGAATTTTAACGTTCAATTACTGAAGGACTTTACTGATAGAGAACCCTGACCGCCGAAAATGCTTTCTGGCATACATAAAAAGGCCAAATCGGTTATTTATACCTAATTTCTTGAAAATTGCGGATAAGTGATTCCGTAATGTATATTCACTCATTTGTAAGTACGCTGCAATCTGTTTATTTTGCTCGCTACCACTGGCTTGAGAAAACACTTTAAGAATTTCGCATTCCTTACGTGTAAGCGCGCTGATCTTTCTAGTATTAATAGAAGGAGAGGCGGTCTTTCTCATATGGAAGTTTTGTAGAAAGGTACGGCTGGCCGTTTCCCGATCAAGCCACAATTCTCCGTCATGAACCTTCTCAATCACTTTAAGTATCGTTTGAATGGATTCCTTTTGATATACAACCCCACGGGCACCTGAAAGTACTGCTTGGTCAATTACTTCCTGATCGCGTATCCTGCAAAAAATTACGATCTTTGTATCACCGTTATTAGCAAACTCAGAAATATAATTTACACAATTAATATCACCCAAATAGATATTGATTATCAAAACATCTGGCTGTTTTTCCAAAATCAACCGTTTGGCAAGAAAAATATTTTCTGCTGACCCAACAACCTCCATTCTTGGTTTTTGGCCATTGATCAGCTTCTCTAATCCCCAAAGCACTATTTGCTGATCATCAACCAACAACACCCGGATGGGGTTTAGAGAAGATTGTTTTGCCAATCTTAAAGATCTATCGATCTCAGCATCATGTCCATTAAAAACAGATTCAGCATTTTGGCAGCTCCTTTCATTACTACATTCCCGAGCTCTATTGCCCAAGACTGAAACTAATGTCATGGTGCGCTGCATGATTGACTGAGTGGTATAGCTTGTAAAATATACACAGAGCTTAGAGTTTCCGATTGATAGGTTAAGCGGATGAGTTACACACAGATTGTCATCATCCAGCTCCATATCAGTCAAAATAAGATCCGGTTTATCAATTTTTACTCTGAATAAAGCTGCTTTATTTGAATTGTAAATGCCGGTAATTTCGTATTCCCATCCTTTAACTATATATTCCAGATTCCCGCCAGAAATATAATCGTGAATTAGGATTAAAACCCGCGGAACTTCTAATTGGTTATGAGAAATTCTCTCCAATGCCGATTCTGTTTTTTTATTCATTGATCTTTGCCTTTAAAGAGTTTTATGACACTACAACTTTTTATTTGCAATAAAGACAAACTCGCGTATATAAACGACTAAGCAAAATGCCTTTAATAGTTTAATACACACATGCTCCATAAGAGGAGAAAAAGTAGCCAGTATCTGGTATGTTAATTCCCCATGTCAGCACAAAAGTTTTAGTGATAAACAAATAAACTGATTTTCAACTTATCTTTTCTTAAAATTTTTACTACGTATCAACAGCCCAGAAGGCATTGAGAGGGATAAAAATGCCTAAGGGCTGTTTTCTTACTTGATGTGTCAGAGAACATAAATCCCGGTTACACTGAGCAAATCTATGTGTAACCATTTCCCACACACAAATGAACTATACGTGGGAAAAAATCCCATGTCAATAATTCTGTAATATTTTTCTGATAAATCTATATGAATGAATGATAACCTCATGTAACACAATAACTTTATGATCCACTTTTGAAGATGCTACTTAGGGTATTAATCCAACATTCTATAAGGCTAATTATTTTTGCAATTAGTCGAGTATATTATGCTGTCTTAAAGCCACTAAAAGGATTAGTAATATGACTGAGAATGCAATCTCGTGTGAGCAGCATGATTTCGTGGAAGTTGCTTGTATGTATCGTTATCGGCTCAGGCTCGTTTTAAAAAACCGGCTAATAATCGAAGGTATAGCAATTGATATAGTCAATTCTCCAGAAAAACAGGAATGTCTTGTTATTGATAATGACTCAAGAGTACAAATCGAGTTAACACAGCTCGTCAGCATGAAAGTACTGACCCCTAACGCTAAGTTTCGTGAAGTTATCTTCGAGTAGAATATTGCAAAAGAACTTTTATTTCCGTATTTCCAATACCCCCACTTATCGAAAAAAACTATCTTTGCCATTATGTCAGTCGTTTCAGAACGCTTAATTATCTGGCATGGTCAACATGGCCGTCATCATTTACCGTGGCAAAAAAGTCGTGATCCTTATGCAATCTGGCTATCAGAAATCATGTTACAACAAACCCAGGTCAATACAGTCATTCCCTATTATGTGCGATTCATGCAGGAATTCCCGACAATTGATAGCCTCGCGCAAGCTTCGCTTGACACTGTACTAAGTCTTTGGAGTGGTCTTGGCTATTATTCGCGCGCACGTAATCTACACATAACAGCCCGCAAAGTAATGCACTACTATCAAGGACAATTTCCTTGCACACGGGAGACTATTCAAAACTTACCGGGAATTGGACGCTCAACAGCAGCCGCAATAGCAGTTTTTTCCTTTGGTCAGCGAGAAGCAATTTTGGATGGCAATGTTAAACGAATCTTTGCACGTTATTATGGAATTTCCGGTTATCCGGGAGAAAACAAGACACAGAATTTGCTATGGAAAAAAGCCGAAGAATCATTACCCGTTCATTATCATAATGGCAAGATCGAAACCTATACTCAAGCGTTGATGGATTTAGGCGCTACCGTTTGTACTCGGCAGGCTCCGCTGTGTAAAATTTGCCCGCTGCAATCGAAATGTGTGGCATTAAAAGAAAACCGCGTGAATCAGCTCCCCGCCGCAAAACCTCGCAGGCCATTCCCGCAGAAAGAAACCATTTTTCTGCTGTTGATGCAAGGACAGAGTATACTGCTGGAACAAAGACCATCTTCAGGTATCTGGGGAGGATTATGGTGTCCACCTGAAATTGGTGTCGGAATAGATGTTATCAGTCATTGTCAGTACAATTTAAATATTGAAGTAAAAGCACCGATTAAGTTGCCAACACTAGACCATCAATTCACACACTTTAAATTACGTATACATCCGCAATTACTACAAGTAACCTCCTCAGAATCGCTGATCACACTGCCCAAATTTATTTGGACCAAACCATCGAATGCGCTTGCAAAAGGTATTCCGGCACCTGTCAGAAAATTAATTAAACAAACTTTCTTGTCTGATCACACTTCGCTTAGGATTTAAATTAGAAACTGTGGAAAACTTATCTGAATGGAAAAAACATCAACGCAAACGATTGATCTCTGCTCGTGAAAATATTCCAGAAAAAACGCATTGGGAATGGAGTCAGGCAATTTCAGGTAATCTTATACAAAAATTGCCCAATCCGCAGCAAATGATTATCGGTATATATTGTCCATTCCGCGGTGAATACGATCCGCGATCCATAGCCCGATATCTTATCCAGAATGGCGCTACGCTTGCATTACCGGAAATCATCGGCAAAGATATCCCCTTATGCTTCCGCGAATGGTCCATAGATACACCGATGAAAAATGGTGCTTACGATATTCCGATCCCAGTTGACACCCAAATTGTCCGGCTGGATGCAGTGATAATCCCCATGGTGGGATTTGATCAGCGAGGCTATAGGTTAGGTTATGGCAGTGGTTTCTTCGACCGCACACTGGCTAGTTATCAGCGACAGCCACTCAGCCTTGGTGTGGCTTTTGAAATGCAACGATTAGAAGATACTTACCCACAAGCGCATGATATCGCGATGCATTATGTAATTACAGAGGCAGGGAACTTTCAAACCAAGAATTATTGACTACTCAATGCTGCAGAATGTTAATCGATATTCCTGTAAAGTAACGGAAGTTTTATCTTTCTGCTCCCCAACGGGCCATCAAAGCATGATCGACTCCCAAATGATCGAGAATTCGGGCAACAACAAAATCCACCATATCCTGTATCGTTTCGGGGCGATGATAAAAACCGGGATTAGGCGGCAGAATTACTGTACCTGCCCGTGCCAATTTGAGCATATTTTCCAGATGAATTACAGAAAACGGCATCTCCCTGGGGACGATGATAAGTAACCGATTTTCCTTTAATACAACATCAGCTGCACGCTCAATCAAATTCTGACTCATACCTGCAGCTATGGCAGCCAAAGTTCCCATGGTACACGGACAAATAACCATTGCATCAGCCGGATTGGACCCCGAAGCAATGGGTGCAAACCATTCTTCACGTCCAAAAACGCGCAACTGCCCATCTCGAGCATGGAATTGACGAATAAAAAGAGCCTCTGCTTCTTTGGCATTGGCAGGCAGCGTAAAATTCATCTCCTGTTGCGCAACAATCTGTGCCACTTTTGAGTACAGCAGATTAACCTGCTTATCCTTTTGCAACAACATCTCGAGCAAACGAATCCCGTAAGGCATCCCAGATGCCCCGGTCAATGCCAAGGTAATCGTGTGAGGATTTTTCATCGAAATTTACACGGATTTGAGAAACTAGATCAGCTACAAGAAACCAAAGAAAAAAGCACCTTAATGCGAATCCTTATTCTCTAATTGATGATTCATTTCCCGTTCATGACGTTCGATAAACTCTTTCGTACCATCTATTCCACGTAATTGCAAGACATAATTTCGTACTGCTGCTTCCACCAGAACAGCCAAATTACGACCCGCTGCCACCGGAATAATTACCTTCGGAATATCAACATTCATAATTTTTTCAGTAAGATCACTAATCGGCAGTCGCTCCAATAAACCAGAGCCGGCTCCACCGCTATTTTGCAAATGCACAATCAGTTTCATATTCTTCCGGCGCCGCACTGCAGTTTCGCCGAAAATTGTACGGATATTCAGCATGCCTAATCCGCGCACTTCCAAGTAATCCCTCAACATTGGAGGACAGATGCCTTCCAATGTTTCCGGGGCAATACGTCGTAATTCGACAACATCATCCGCTACCAAACCGTGGCCACGACTAATCAACTCCAGAGCCAATTCACTTTTACCGACACCACTTTCCCCTGTTATCAGCACCCCCACGCCCAGTACATCTAAAAACACCCCGTGCAAACTACAGGATGGCGCCAACACGCTACTCAGATAAGTGCGTATTAACCAGATTACTTCCAAGCCAGGAAAAGGGGAATGAAGCAGCGGAATATTAAATGTACTGGCCATATTGAAAATGGGTGCAGGCACTTCAGCATTATCCGCGACAATAATACAAGCCACGTTACTCTGCTGAATAAGTTGATTAATCTTTTTCTCCAGAGAAGCGGCTTCCAGTTTTTTTAAATAGTGAATCTCATCAATGCTAATCACCTGAATCCAATCGGGATGAATAAAATTCAAATGGCCAATCATACCCTGACCTGATTGCGCAATCTTCTCATCGCTCAATTCAATAACGCCGCCATTTTGCCCTGCGATCCAAGTCAGATTAAGCTTTTCTTTCTTATCGTCAAAGAGTTGGGCAATACTAATTCGCGACATTCGGCTTCCAATCAACAATAAGTTTATGAATTGCTGCAGCGTCTTTGCACTGTAAGACACTTTCACGAAATGACTTATCACTGAACATTTGTGCCAGCTCGCTTAAAATCTGCAAATGCTTGTCAGTCGCTTTCTCCGGAACCAGTAAAATACATGCAATATTAACTGGTTGACCATCAGGTGCATCAAATGGCACCCCTTCTTTCATCGTCACCAGAGCCGCTACCGCTTCACGCAATCCCTTTATACGCCCATGCGGAATAGCTACACCTTGTCCCAAACCCGTTGAACCAAGTTTCTCGCGGGCAAACAAACTATCAAAAACCTGGCTGCGAGCAATCTGATTGGTATTCTCAAACAATAATCCAGCTTGCTCAAAAACACGTTTCTTACTAGTAACATCTAAATCGACAATAACATTTGAAACAGATAACAGTTGTGAAATTTGATTCATAGGGAATAAAGTCATTTCATTCAAACGGCAGCATAAAATGCAAGATTTGAACGCAATTAATAGTGTTCACGAAAAATACATTAATTCTATCTGGAAAAATTGGATACCCGAATCAGCTCGAATTATCCAAAATCCTGATCTTTCAATGAACCATGATTTCGGCGTTCAAGATTCTTTTCCTTGTGTTTGAGTATTTGCCGGTCCAATTTATCCACCAAACTGTCTATAGAGGCATACATATCCTCACTGTCGGTTTCAACAAAAATATCTTTACCGCGCACATGTACATTTGCTTCAGCCTTTTGTTTAAGCTTTTCAACCGATAGAATGACGCTGACATCGATCACATGATCAAAATGACGCGTAACCTTGCTGATTTTTGAGGTCACATAATCTCGCATTGCATCAGTAATTTCTACGTGGTTACCTGTAAGTTTAAGGTTCATATTTTTCCTTTATTCGAATTAAATTGATTTGCGAAGATTGGCTGCAGGAATCTGTAACGATTCCCGGTACTTCGCAATGGTACGACGTGCAACAACGATTCCTTGTTGTTCAAGAATAGTTGAAATTTTATTATCGCTGAGTGGTTTTTTTGAATTCTCTTCCTGTATCAACTTCTTGATTAATGCACGGATGGCCGTAGCTGAACAAGCTCCGCCAGAATCTGTAGAAACATGGCTTCCAAAAAAATATTTAAGCTCAAAAATACCACGCGGAGTATACATAAATTTTTGTGTCGTTACCCGGGATACTGTTGATTCATGCAGATTTAATATTTCTGCAATTTCCCTTAGTACAAGCGGACGCATCGCAACTTCTCCGTGCTCAAAAAACTGCTGCTGACGTTCTACAATTACACCAGCGACTTTAAGGATAGTGCTTGAACGTTGCTGAACATTTTTAATCAGCCATTTCGCTTCATTTAACTGACTTATGAGACCACGTGCAGAATGATGCTCTTGTTTCAATATATTAGCATACAGATGATTAATATTGAGACGTGGGATTGCACTCATATTAAGATTGGCCAACCAAACTCCATTTCTTTTTACCACTGTGATATCAGGAATAATGTAGCGTTCACTCTGAGAATTAAACTGAATACCAGGCTTAGGATTTAAATTGATAATCAGTTTCCGGATAGCTTTTAGGGTTTGATCATCACATCCCAATAACTTTCTGACTTGCACAAAATCATGTGACGCCAGAATCCCTAAATATTCTTGTACAACTTTTATAGCCTGGGTACGGTAGGTCACTTCACCTGGTAATGCTTGCAGCTGCAATACTAAGCATTCCCTTAGATCACGCGCACCCACCCCGGGTGGATCATATTGCTGCAAGTGCATGAGCGCACACTCCAGATCCTGCAAATCAATCCCCAATTCTGCGGGTAGCAAATCCACCAGTTCGACCAAGTCTTGCAATAAATAACCATCGTCATTCAAGCTGTCAATCAACAATCCGACAATTTTTCTTTCATGTTCGGAGATTGGACTTAAGGACGCTTGAAAATTCAAATGTTCACGTAAACTTAGTGGTTTATCAGGAACCTGCAGTGATTCCCTATCGTCATCCTCAAAGGTATTATGAAGAGAAATATTTTCTTGCAACCATTCAGAATCCGATTCAAAATTTTCTTCCGATATGATGTCGGCATCAGATTCGCCCCCTTCGATTGAAGCGCTCTCAGAATCCACGGAATGGGGAGATTCTACAGATTCAGATGAATTATTCGCCTCAGATGAACTCCAATCATCGCGCAATTCCAACAACGGATTTTCCTGCACAATACGCTCGATCTCTTGATTCAACTCAAGTGTTGATAACTGCAACAGTCGGATGGATTGCTGTAACTGAGGAGTTAGCTTCAGTTGCTGAGTCAGCTTGAGTTGGAGTGTTGGCTTCATAATCCCGAAAAAACAACTGTTACTAATTGATGCAACATCAATTCCTTCTTTTTCTTATAATCGGAAATGCTCTCCCAAATAAACTTCTCTGACCTTTTCATTATCTATGATTTCTTCCGATCGACCTTTTGCCAGCACATGCCCTTCACTAATGATATAAGCCCGATCGCAAATCCCTAATGTTTCTCGGACATTATGATCGGTAATCAGCACACCGATTTTTCGCTCCTTAAGAAAGGCTATCACTTTCTGGATATCCAGAACCGCAATGGGATCAACCCCCGCAAAAGGCTCATCGAGCAAAATAAAACGAGGTTGCGATGCCAAAGCACGAGCTATCTCAACCCGGCGACGCTCACCTCCCGATAAACTAATAGCAGGATTATTACGCAGATGACTGATATGCAAATCGTGTAATAAGTCATCTAAATGCCGTTGTTTTGCATCTTCATCCAGGCTTTGCAACTCTAATACAGCAAGAATATTCTCTTCAACCGTCAAGCGCCGGAAAATAGATGCCTCCTGTGGCAAATAACTTAATCCAAGCTTTGCCCGCTGATGAATCTGCAACAGGCTTAAATCCTGATCATCCAAATAGATTCCACCGCCATCAAGAGGCAATAGGCCAACAATCATATAAAAACAGGTTGTTTTTCCAGCACCATTAGGCCCCAGTAATCCAATCACCTCACCGCTACTGAGTGAAAAGGAAACATCCTCTACAACCGTACGCGACTTATATCGTTTCTTTAAATTATTTGCCTTTAACTCACTCATATCATGCAATTACATCCATTGCTAACTGGACAGCTCATTAAATTACTCAGGTTTATTTTTTGGTTGAATGGTTATCCGCACCCGTTTATCCGGCCCAGTTTCAACCCCTCGTTCTTTACTGCCAATCACCTGAAAAAACTCGTTATTCATGTTATAGGAAATATAATCGCCCAGCACTTCATCTTCACCGCGTATTAGCCGCGCTTGACGAAATAGTTCAATTTTCTCTGTTTTACTATCGTATTCAGCCCGCTCACTCCAACCCTCTACATATTCATTCATCCGATCGCGTTTCTGACGGAAGCTGACAAGATTCCCTGTGGCGGTTGCATGTCGAAATCCTTGCGAATCTTCTTTCATAATTACTTTATCGGCATTAATACGTAATGTTCCCTGCGTCAGGATTACATTTCCGATAAAAATACTGATCCGTGTCCCCTCTTTACGATTCACATCTTCTATAGTTGCGCGATCCGCTTCCAAATGAATGGGCTGCTCACGGTCAGCTCGTTCAGCCCAAGCAGCAGAAACAGAGCATACACTCCAGAAAAACACAATTATCAGTTGCTTCATAATTTGATCAATTAGTTATTAACAGCACTTACTTTCGACAGCAGTTGTATCTTTCCAATGCGATTGTTGAACTCCAAACCAGTCGCATGAATTACAGTATTCAACTTTGTAATAGTCACCGCCCGATCTGTTTTTACCAAATTTTCATCCGGAATGAGGTATAAAAAATCAGTACTCAACGTTATTTTATTTTTGTCATCATCAACACCTCTCATTGCTGATACATTTCCTGTTAAATAAATATCTGCCCCTTTATTTTTTATTTCAGCGTGATCAGCATGCAAACGCATAAGAGGGTTTCCCGGATCAATACTAATAAAATTTGTTTGCTCCAATTGAGTAACTTTTTCCTCCAGATAATGACGCAGTTTTTGCGCTGAAAATTCACGTTGAATGCCTTGATTATGATCCACTCGAATACCGGACAAATCTTCTACAATATAGTCTGGATTAAAGTAAGCATTATCATTTTTATTTTTCTCAGGCGGCCTGGTTAATACATCCAACCAAAATGTCAGCAAAATCAGGATAACGAAAAAAATTAAGGGTGAGCTAATATAGGGATGCTTACTCATTCAAAATTACTCGCGCTTAGTTCCACACTTCCGGATTTGGATTATCTCTATTATTAATTTTAATAACATACTCTTGCAGGATTATATCAGAACGCTAATTCTCGTTTAATGTATTGGCTCTAGAAACTTTTACGCTAGAAGCCCTCTAATTTGATCGATGGATTCATATATTCAAATAGAATGCTGTACATTATTTAATAAATCTTTAGGAAAATACCCCATGACAATGCCCAAAAAAGTTTTTGAATTTGAGCAATATGATCAATTACAGGATGAAATATGTGCACAGCGCATTATCGCAGCCAAAAAGAATCTGGGGCAGCGTGTCGTGATCCTGGCTCACCACTATCAGCGTGCGGATGTATACCGGCATGCGGATCTGACGGGCGACTCCTTAAAACTTTCTTTTCTGGCCGCTCAGACCGATGCTGATTATCTAGTATTTTGCGGAGTTCATTTTATGGCTGAAGTTGCGGATATACTGTCTAGCCCAGAACAAATCGCAATTTTACCCGACTTGGCGGCCGGCTGCTCAATGGCAGATATGGCCAATCTCTCGAATGTCGAGCGGGCATGGCGGGAAATCTCGGAAATCATGAATCCTGATGAAACGATTACCCCCGTCACCTATATCAATTCTTCCGCCGATCTAAAAGCCTTTTGCGGTGAACACAATGGTATCGTTTGCACATCCAGCAACGCCAGTAAAGTATTGCAATGGTCTTTCAAACAGCGAGAAAAGGTGCTGTTCTTTCCTGATCAGCATCTGGGTCGCTGGAGTGGACACCAGCTAGGCATTCCGTTAGAAGAAATGTTCGTGTGGAATTTTGATGAACCTATGGGGGGATTAACACCAGAACAAATTAATAAAGCAAAGATTTTTTTGTGGAAGGGCCATTGTTCCGTTCATCAGATGTTTCAACCACAGCATATTATCCGTTTTCGTAATCAATACCCCGACGGCATTGTCATTTCGCATCCGGAATGTAATTATGAAGTTTGCAAAGCTTCGGATTATGTCGGCTCAACCGAGTATATTATTAAAACCATCGCTGCAGCAAAAAGTGGAACGCGCTGGCTGGTTGGTACCGAATTAAATCTGGTCAGCCGGATTACAGAAGAATTCAAATCCCAAGGTAAAATCGTTCAATTTATGTCACCCATGGTGTGTATGTGCTCAACCATGGCACGTATTGATCCGCAACATCTGGCCTGGACGTTGGAGAATCTGGTCAATGGCAATATCGTGAATCAAATCAAAGTACCTTTGGAAGAAGCAAAGCAAGCAAGATTAGCATTGGATAGAATGTTGAAGATTTCATAATCGAACGTCCCATTTTCGGCACTATAAAACTGGAGACCTGATGGTTGCATCCACAATGAAGCTTATTCATCAATGAAAGATATTGATTTTGTTGAAGGCAACCTTATTACTCTTGTGCATAATGGTGAGGAATATTTTCCTGAACTAGAAGCCGCAATAGAAAAGGCGCAATTTGAAATACATATTGAAACATATATTTTGGAATACGATACCGTTGGCAAAAAGATCATCGCCGCCTTAAAATACGCGGCACAACGTGGCGTATCCGTGCATCTGTTATTCGATGGATTTGGCTCACAAAATTTCCCCACGGCAGAAATAAGCCTTATGCTGCAAGCCGGTATTAAAGTACTCATATTCCGCCCAGAATTTATATTCTCAATGCCACGTCGTTACCGTCTGCGCCGAATGCACCGCAAATTGACACTTATCGACGCCCAAATCGCTTATATCGGCGGGATAAACATCATAGATGATCAGGACAATCCCGAGAAACTAACACCACGCTTCGATTATGCTGTTGTTGTTAAAGGCCCGCTATTGATTCAGATCCATAAGGCTGTGAAGCATTTATGGATGTTAGTCGCATGGGTACACTTCAAAAAACGCTGGATCACTCCCAACACTATAAAACCGGCAAACAATTCTTGCGGAAATCAGAAAGCTGCTTTTGTTATCCGCGATAATTGGCACCATCGCCATGACATTGAACACGCTTATCTGGAAGGCATTAATCAAGCAAAGAATGAAATTATTATTGCCAACGCTTATTTCCTGCCTGGAAAAAAATTCAGTAATGCGTTGAAAAATGCTGCTCAACGAGGTGTCAATGTCGAACTTTTACTGCAAGGTAGAATTGAATACCCTCTGCAACATCATGCCACTCAGGCGTTATATGAGAATCTATTGCAAGCCGGCATAAAAATTTATGAATATAATCGCAGCTATTTACACGCCAAAGTAGCCGTTATTGATCAATATTGGTCAACAGTGGGTTCATCCAATATTGATCCATTTAGTTTACTTCTTGCACGCGAGGCCAATGTTTTCATTGCAGATCATCGGTTTGCCAATGAACTGAGAACCAGCCTAAAAACCGCAATTTCACAAGAATCCACCCTAGTCGCATCAACCGACAAAAACTTTTTTTCCAAATGGAATTATGCAATAAATTGGTTATGTTTCTATATCGTACGCTTGTTGCAAGGTATGCTAGGTTATGATCGGCATGACAGTAAACTATAATCCCTTATCAATCACATCGGGTCTCAGTTGTATATAACAATCAAATCACACGGATGAAACCTACACAGTACGCATTCACACAATCCGACTTATCTTCAGTACAACGGGATCAAATTACTGCAGCCGCTCAAATTTTGCGCACTGGGGGTACAGTAGCTTTTCCGACTGAAACTGTATATGGACTTGGCGCCGACGTGACGAATCCAATCGCCATAGACAAGATTTACAAAATAAAGCAACGTCCTACCCATCATCCGCTAATCGTTCATATTGGCAATATTTCCCATCTGCACTATTGGACAAAAGCTATACCGGACTCAGCATGGAAATTAGCTCATCACTTCTGGCCCGGACCTTTAACATTAATTCTACCACGCAGCAATCGGATTCCTGATAATGTGACTGGCGGGCAAGACACCGTTGGGATCAGATTCCCAGCGCATTCCGTAGCATTGACTTTACTACATGCTTTAGGACCGGAAAAGGCCTTGGCTGCACCGTCTGCTAACCGGTTCGGACGCATCAGTCCAACCTTGGCAGCGCATGTGCATCACGAATTAGGCAGCACTGTTGATATGATTCTCGATGGCGGAGCCTGTGATGTAGGCTTGGAAAGCACTATTGTCAGTTTTCACGATGAAATACCGCAAATACTGCGGCCTGGCAGTATTACGTTGTCAGAACTTGAAGCAGCCTTAAATAGCCCCGTTATTCTTGCACATCATATCAATAATCAGTTAATCCAGACTTCTGGATCATTACCGGCGCATTATGCCCCCACAACACCATTAAGGGTGTATTCGGATACACAAATATGGCAGCATGCTTTTATACTGGCTGAAAAAAATTTGCGCGTCCTGGTCATCACCTGGTCGAATATTGATAAACCAAAATTCTCAAATCAACTTATCGAGCAATTCTCCATGCCTGAAGACCCGGTCGCTTATGGTCAACAACTTTATGCAAAATTACGCCAGTTTGATCAAGCAGAATTTGATTATATGCTGATAGAATCACCTCCTGATCATCCCAACTGGTTAGCCATAGCGGATCGTCTGCAGCGTGCCAGTTACCATTTACCTGACAACAACTGAAATTAATCAAGAAAATGAAAAATCAAAAAAAGTTGCAAGCCGTACTGTTTGACGTTGATGGCACGCTTGCCGATACCGAACAAGATGGTCATCGCATTGCTTTCAATGCCGCATTTCAACAATTTAATCTCGATTGGAATTGGGATATTGATCTTTATGGCAAGCTATTAGAAATTACTGGCGGAAAAGAACGAATTCGCTATTTCATGGAAAATTTTGCCCCTACCGAGCTCAACAAAAACGATCTGACGAATTGGATTGCCAGTCTGCACAAAGCTAAAACCAAATACTTTGAATCACTGATGGAGGCTGGCAATATTCCATTGCGCCCCGGTGTTGCACGATTAATTCAAGAATTACGGCAGAAAAAAATAAAATTTGCAATCGCAACCACAACAACTATGGAAAATGTCACTTCTCTGCTTAAATCCACATTAGGCGAAGAATCAATTGACTGGTTTGACGTGATTGGCGCCGGCGACATTGTTCCATCGAAAAAACCGGCACCCGATATATATCATTGGGTTCTCAATCAGCTTGATTTGCCCGCACAACAGTGTATCGCAATAGAAGACTCAGAAAATGGGCTGAAATCAGCACGAGCCGCACTTCTCCCGACGCTGATCACTGTAAGCGGCTACACCAACCAACAAAGCTTTGATGGGGCTGTTGCAGTTTTGTCTGATCTGGGTGAACCCTCAAAGCCATTGACTCAAATACAAGGCGTAACAATTATTCAAGGATGGGTAGATTATGAAATACTCAATAATTTAATTAATCATTGAATTGCGATCACTATTACTCAATCTATTTTATATAAATAACGGATTTAATCTTTTTAATCCATATAAAAATATGAATCTTCCAATATGAATCTTCCATATATTGAAGGATGTTATAAAAAGTCTGATCGTATGCCATGAACACTCATGGGATTATAGTATAAACATATAGAGTATATGAGATACTTTATTATCAATTAATATTGAGGTAACGTCATGGAATCCAGGCAATCAAGAATCATTATCGTAACCATGATGAGCACATTAACGTTTCTTTTTAGCTCCTCAGAAGTCACCGCCTCAAATGCTAGCCGCCATACAACTGAAGCTATAAAACACGCTGAAACTGCACGCATACACGGTAAATCAGGACACACCAAAACCCTATTAGAATATGCACAGGAAAGTCTTACTCATGCAAAAGCTGCAGAAAATGAATTGACAACATCACATCAACGCATAACGGAGTCTATCCAACATTTGGAACAAGCAATCGCCCTGGCTAATCAGGATGATTCTGAAGCAGCGACAAAGCACATCACACAAGCTCTGGAGCATATGCGACTTCCGATTTCAGAATGAGACTGCAGACAAAGTAAAAAAATGATGATTTCCAGCCATTCGCTGATCTGCTCATTCCTTTAATTAGGACTGATTGGGTAAATATTCCAATGGATCAACCGGTTTACCATGTTTACGTATCTCAAAATGCAACTGGGTCATATCGGTATCAGTATTTCCCATTTCCGCAATTTTCTGCCCTTTTGCTACAGCCTCGCCTTCTTTAACGAGTAGTCTGCTATTATGTGCATAGGCACTGAGAAATGTATTGTTATGCTTGATAATGATCAGATTCCCATAACCACGAAGTCCATGCCCACTGTAGACAACTTCACCTGCAGCCGATGCAAATATTGGTTGCCCAGCTTGACCTGATATCTTTACACCCTTCGAATTATTGGAAAAAGAGGATAGTAATTTTCCTGTTGTAGGCCAGATCCATTCAGCAATCGAATGACTCGTTGGTATATCCGATTTTGATGTTTCGGGTTGAGGAGCCGTTTCAATTTTGGTATTTGCCATCACAGGAGGGGCAACTGGGAGGGGTTGCGCTGCAGATGGCGAGGTATGATTTTCCGGATATTGTAATCGCGCCACATTTTGTTCTGAGAAAGGCAATTTAAGGGCCTTTGGGCTCGTTTTTAGTCTACCTGCATTAACGTTATTATTTGCTGCGGAAGTTGCAAAATCGGAAGAATCTACACCCGGTTCGATAGCTGTAGTTATCGGTTGCTGGGGTAATGCAAACAATATAGGCTGTGAATCACTTATCGGTATAGACAAGCTAATTTTTTGCCCTGGCTTAATGGAATTTGGGTCAGTAATCTCATTCCATTCCACCAATTTTTTGTAATCAACATTGTTTTTAAGCGCAATTCCGTATAGGGTATCCCCTTGCTGCACGATATAAAACTGAGGATGATCCAGATTGTTGGACTCGATCGGCCTAGCTGACGCTGCAGAATCGGTTTTCACACGATCAACCACCGGCACAGGCGGTTGTGTCGTGCTGCATCCCAATAAAAAAAGATAGATAATCAGCAGCAAATAAAAATTACAGGTATATGATTCTGATTTTCTTGTCATAAAAATAAATAACTTAACGATACAATTACAACTATCAGTATTGATCATTGCAACATTTGTCATTTTGTGTTCCCCGAGTTACTATTTTTTTACAACCCCTCCGAGCAAGGGGACAAAATTCACCTCTTCAAGAACAGTCTCATTATACCCTTGAGAATTGCGCTCAATAACACACAAATTCTGCTTCTGAGTTCCTTTGGGAAAAATCATTCTGCCACCGACGACTATTTGTTCCAACAATGAAACAGGAACATGTGTAGTCACCGCTGTCATGATAATACCATCAAACGGTCCGGCCTCTGAAAGTCCAAGTAAGCCATCTGCATGTTTTAAATAAATATTTCTAATTTGTAATTCCTGCAATCGAATTCTAGTTCGCGTTAATAATGGTCCTATGCGTTCTATTGAATAAACTTTCTGTGCAATCTTTGCTAGTACAGCTGTCTGATATCCACAACCAGTTCCAATTTCCAGTACTTTATCTAAGTGTTTATTTACACGTAATAATTCACTCATTCGTGCAACAATCCATGGACTTGATATAGTTTGTCCATAATTTATGGGCAAAGCAACATCTTCATAAGCTCTACTCGCAAGCGCTTCTTCAACAAAAATATGACGAGGAATTGTACTCATCGCTGATAAAACCACTTCATCAACAATCCCTTGTGTACGTAAGCGCTCAATCATGCGCATACGCGTCCGCTGAGAGGTCATACCAATTCCAGAATGACTCACTTTCACCAATCCATACTCACAAAAATTTATATCACCTCAACATACCAGGTGCCTGATTATCAAGCCACCTTGCTATGAGATCCAATTGATCATATCGGGTTAAATCAATCTGCAGTGGAGTTACTGAGACCCGATCATTCTGGGTTGCATAAAAATCTGTACCTTTACCCGCATCCTGTGCAGGACCTGCAGCGCCAACCCAGTACATAACTTCTCCACGAGGGCTTTGTGATTTGATCACTGGTTCAGCTTTATGGCGTCGCCCCAGTCGAGTAACTTCGATCCCCTTAAGTTGGTGATACTCGATATCCGGCACATTAATATTTAACAGAACCGGGCTCTTGATTTCATTTTCTCTGAAGTGACTTACCATATCAGCTGCAACACATGCAGCCGTCAAGTAGTTTCCACGAGACGCATTAACCAAGGAAACGGCTATTGAAGGGATGCCCAGTAAAAAACCTTCTGTAGCGGCGGCAACAGTACCAGAATAGATTGTGTCGTCACCCATGTTAGCGCCTTGATTTATGCCGGATATAATCATATCCGGCATTACATCAAGCATACCTGTGACTGCCAAATGAACACAATCCGTTGGTGTTCCATTGACATAATAAAAACCATTATGAGATTTCTGCAAGTTGAGCGGGCGATCCAATGTTAATGAATTACTGGATCCACTCCGATCTCTTTCAGGAGCAACTACTATGATTTCTGCCATTTTCGAAAGAAAATCGGCAAGACAAGCAAGGCCGGGCGCAAAATAGCCATCATCATTACTGAGCAATATGCGCATTTTTATAAGCTACTGATTATAAATTTATCGAAAGAAATATGTTCCGGTGCATTAAATATTGCATCAATCATATTTACAAACATACTTAACCACATGGTCGGGGCGAGAGGATTCGAACCTCCGACCACTTGCACCCCATGCAAGTACGCTACCAGGCTGCGCTACGCCCCGAGTGCATAATTATAGCAAACAAAACACTCAAACTTTTGAAGCTATCACTGAAATACTATTTCATGAAAGCAAATGTGACCTTATACTATTAATCTCACACCGGATATAACCTAAATCCATCTTTGGAAAAAACAGATTAATATTGTCTTTATCAGATGTATTTGATTCTGTAATATGTTCCAATTGATTCCGTGCACCGTTGATTGTAAAGCCTTGCACGTACAGTAACTCTCTAATGCGCCGTATCAATAAAATTTCTTGGCGTTGGTAATAACGACGATTTCCACGACGTTTAACTGGTTTTAATTGTAAAAATTCGTGTTCCCAATAGCGCAACACATGCGGTTTGACATCACACAGTATCCCTACCTCCCCAATTGTAAAATAGCGCTTAGCAGGGATTGGCAACAATGTGTTATTTGTTTTTTTACTTTCCATGATAATTTTTTTCGACCAAGGCTTTTAACTTCTGACTAGCATGAAATGTCACTACACGACGTGCAGTAATCGGAATTTCTTCACCTGTTTTTGGGTTTCTACCGGGACGTTGCGGTTTCGAGCGCAGCTGAAAATTGCCAAAACCGGACAATTTAACACCTTCTCCATTTTGTAAGGCAGTACGCACTTCCTCATAGAAAGACTCAACCATGTCTTTCGCTTCACGTTTAATTAGTCCGACATTCTCAAATAATAGATCAGCTAATTCAGCTTTTGTTAATGCCATGCTTCACTCCTTTTAGTTATAATTCTGTGTAATATTAACTTAATACAGAGGCGATTCAGTAATTAGTAGCGTCCTTAGAAATACAGATTAATGCGCTATCAAGATTATTAATCTACGAAGAAAATTCAAGTACGAATCTTAACAAGCATCAATTACGCAATTCGGCGCCAAACTGATTTTTCAATATTGATATTAGACTTGTTACTGTAGATTCTACTTGCTCATCCGTCAGTGTTTTCTCAGTATCTTGCAACAATACACGGAATGCAAGACTTTTTTTGTTACTTTCCATACCGTTACCGCGATAAATATCAAATAATGATATATCCGATATAATTGTTGATTTCACTGCCTGCATACTGGATAGTAATGAATATGCACTAATATCATTATCAACAATAATTGCAATATCTCGTCTTACAGGTGGAAATTTAGAAATTTCCTTAATAAGCGGCAGAGGTCTTGGCTTCAAACTGTGTAAATTAAGCTCAAACAATATCGTATTTTTTTGCAAACTGTATTTCGTCTGCCAACGTGGGTGCAATTCACCAATCCATCCAATAATTCGATCTTCGAAGTAAATTTCTGCCGACTTTCCAGGGTGTAATGCTGGATGAGAAAATCTTTTAAACTCAACTGATTTACCCCGGCACAGAACCTCCACATCGGCTTTAACATCATAGAAATCCACATTTCTTGCTGCTATTCCCCATTGTTCAGATGAAAAATCTCCATAGCTAAGTCCAGAAATTTTTTCTATTTGCTTACAATCACTCACATTCTCGCGTAAAAAACAACAGCCAACTTCAAACAAACGCACCCTAACTTGCTTACGATTTAAATTAAACTGTAAATTGGCAATGAGCCCACCTATCAACGTACTGCGCATTACATTCATCTGATTTGAAATCGGATTCAGCAACGTGATTGGCTTATGATTATCTACTAAATCAGCTTCCCAACCAGCATCTACGAAAGAATAATTAATAACTTCTTGATAATCAAGATTTATTAATGTTTGTTTAATTTCAGTTGTGGTATGTTGTGTTTCAAGTGCCGGTACCATCGCCATACTGGCATACGGATAATAAGTGGGAATGTGATCATAGCCATAAATGCGCGCCAATTCCTCAACAAAATCTTCTTCTATCATTAAATCAAAACGATAAGTGGGCGGTATCACACTAAAACATTTATCTTTTTCAGAGAATTTAAATCCTAATCGCCTAAAATAATTACCGATTTGCTCCCTATTGAGATCAATACCCAATATCCGTTTTATTCGTTCCATACGCACATCAACTGAAGATCGCTGAGGTAATTCATTCTTTATTTCGATTACCGTGCCTGTTTGACCACCACAGATGCTATGAATTAGATATGAAGCACGTTCAAGTGCGTTTCTTGTAGTTGCAAAGTCTACCCCACGTTCAAAACGATAAGCTGAATCTGAACTAAAGCCTAGATGAAACGATTTACCACTGATTACAGTCGGATTAAAGAATGCACTTTCTAAGAAAATATCCGTGGTGCCATACGTCACACCACTCTCCAAACCACCCATGATGCCGGCTAGTGCAAGTGGTTTATGCTCATCCGTTATTAAAAGCATTTCTGGAGTCAAGTCTACTTGATCACCATTCAATAATTGAATTTTCTCATGCGAGAACGCATAACGCACTTGAATGGATCCACCCGTTATCTTAGTCAGATCAAAGGCATGCATGGGCTGACCTATTTCGAGCATCACATAATTCGTAATATCAACGACTGGATTAATTGATCGTATACCACTACGTTCTAATCTCTGCGTCAACCATAGTGGCGTTGACACATTGAGATTAATATTCCGCAATAATCGGCCACAATATAGCGGACATGCATCGGGAGCAGTCACATAAACATTAAGCGCATCATCAATTTCGTCAGAAACATTTTCTATCGCAAACGGGAGCTGGATATCAGTATCTGTTATGGCTGAAACCTCACGGGCTACACCTTGTACGCTCAGGCAATCAGCTCGGTTAGGAGTCAAACTCAATGTAAAAACTCTATCCTCCAGTTGATAATAACTGCGAAAATCCATACCGACCGGAGCATCATTAGGAAGTAATAACAAACCATCCGCCACTTCACTAATACCTAATTCTTTTCCTGAACATAGCATTCCGGAAGAATCTATACCTCGCAATTTCGTCTTCTTAATCATAAGATTAGGTAAATTTGCCCCGATCAATGCACAGGGTACTCTTACTCCTGCACTTACATTAGGTGCACCACAGACTATCTGCAATAGATCATTATCAGATTTTCCTGTTTTAACATTACAAACGTATAGCCTATCTGCCGTAGGATGCCTCTCAACCGAAACAACTTCTGCCACGATCACATTATCAAAATCGGACGCTACGGGCTCTATACTTTCAACTTCAATCCCAGCCATCGTGAGTGCATGCGCAAGCTGATCACCAGAGCAAGCAGGGTTAACAAAACTTCGCAACCAGATTTCAGAAAATTTCATGAAAATTCACAACTACCACAGTAAGTAAGTACATTTTCTGGATTTAATTAAACTGTTTAAGAAAACGCAAATCATTTTCAAAAAACAATCTCAAATCATTGACGCCATATCTGAGCATTGTCAAGCGCTCCACACCCAAACCAAATGCGAATCCGATATATTGTTCACTATCGATCACGACATGCTTTAATACGTTGGGATGAATCATTCCACACCCAAGCACTTCCAACCAACCTGTATGACTACATATCCGGCAGCCTTTTCCACTACACATCACACAACCTATATCCATCTCAGCAGAAGGTTCAGTAAATGGGAAAAAAGATGGTCTGAATCTTACTGACAAATCATCATGTTCAAAAAATTGCGCCATAAAATTGGTTAAAATACCTTTTAAAGCAGAAAAATTGGCATTCTCGTCAATCCATAAGCCTTCTACTTGATGAAACATTGGTGTATGTGTTACATCAGAATCACAACGATAAACCCGACCTGGCGCGATCACTTTAATGGGCGGCTTATTAGTTTGCATATATCGAATTTGAACTGGCGATGTATGTGTTCGTAATAAATCTCCATTATCAATATAAAATGTGTCATGCATAGCACGGGCCGGGTGATTTTTTGGAATATTCAAAGCTGTAAAATTATAAAAATCAGTTTCGATTTCGGGTCCTGAGACCACATTGAAACCAATTGAATGAAATAATCCCTCAATACGCTGCAAAGTCTGCGTTACAGGATGCAGTCCACCAACACTATGCCCTCTGCCTGGCAAAGTAACATCTAAAGCCTCTTCCGTCAGCTTTTTTTCTAGTTCTTTGGCTTGAATTACACTCCGCCGGTTCTTAAGCGTCGATTCTAATTGAATTTTTGCTTCATTAATCTGACTACCTATAATAGGACGCTCTTCAACCGGAAGCCTTCCTAATCCTTTGAGCAATTCTGTAAGAATACCGTTCTTGCCGAGATAACGCGCCTTAACATTTTCCAACTCTGCAGCATCTTCGATATTATTCATCAAAATTTCTGCTTCAGAAATAATTTCTCTCAGATTTTCCATGCCAATTAAGCGTTGAGAATTACTTTTTCATTCATTATCATTTTCATAAGAAAAAGGGAGGTTCAGGGTTTACCCGACCTCCCATCAGCATATTATCATTACTAATTATGTCGCTAAACTAGCCTTAGCTTGTTCTACAATTTTCTCAAAAGCACTCTTATCAAATACAGCCAAATCAGCCAACACTTTTCTATCGACTTCGATACTAGCTTTTTTCAAACCATTCATAAATACACTGTACGATAAACCACACTCACGAGTAGCCGCATTGATTCGAGCGATCCATAAAGCTCTAAATTGTCTTTTACGTTGACGGCGGTCACGATAGGCGTACTGGCCAGCCTTCATAACAGCCTGTTTTGCTATACGATAAACATTTTTTCTACGCCCTCGATAGCCTTTAGCTAAATCCAATATTTTTTTATGCCGCGCATGAGCGGTTACACCACGTTTTACTCTAGGCATCTTTACTCCTTCTTTATGCGTAAGGCATCATAGTACGGATAGCGTTCTCATTAGTAAAATGAACTTCCGCTATGCCTCGTAATTGACGTTTATTTTTTGTTGTTTTTTTTGTCAATATATGACGCTTGAAAGCCTGTGAGCGTTTAATACTTCCACTTGCTCGAAATTTAAAGCGCTTAGCTGCTCCGCTTTTAGTTTTCATCTTAGGCACAAAATACTCCTCATTTAACATGAAAACAGGTGTCCTCGCGATAGAGAAACTTTACAAACCTGATAATCATTTATTTTTATATTACAATTACTTAAAAAGCAATACATTATTTACATTGATGTCAGTGAATCTATCGCCACTACTTTTGATTTATCTGTTTTGGTATCTTTTTTCTTAGGAGATAATACCATAACCATTTGACGTCCTTCCATTTTAGGAAATTGCTCCACTATTGCAAAGGACTCTAAATCATCTTTCACACGCTCAAGTAAACGCATACCAAACTCTTGATGCGCCATTTCACGCCCACGGAAACGCAATGTCACTTTAACCTTATCACCTTCATCCAAAAAGCTTATAAGATTCCTAAGCTTAATATTATAGTCTCCTTCATCCGTGTTCGGCCTAAATTTAATTTCTTTAATTTGAACCTGTTTTTGCTTTAATTTCGCATCATGCTTTTTCTTACTTTCTTGATAGCGGAACTTTCCATAATCCATCAATCTACAAACCGGTGGCTGTGCCGTTGGAGCGATCTCAACCAAGTCAACACCTGCATCTTCCGCCAAGGCATTCGCATCCGCAAGTAAAACAATACCAACTTGCTCTCCATTCACACCAATCAAACGCACTTCCGGCACATCAATTTCTTCATTGATACGCACTGACTTATCCTGAACTATGGCAAATTCTCCAAAATTAGTTAAATAAAGAAATTACACCTTCAACGAAAGCTCTTCATTAAACCGCACGAGGAAGTCTGGTAATTTCATTTGACCAAGATTCTCACCCATCCGATTACGAACAGCAATTTTATTTGCTCGTACTTCTTCATCTCCAACAATAATCTGATACGGAAGTTTCTGCAAACTATGCTCGCGGATTTTATAGGTTATCTTCTCATTTCTCAAGTCTAAACTCGCTCTAACGCCATTTTCCTTTAATTGAGCAACCACTTCTTGAGCGTAATCAATCTGTGTACGGGATATATTTAATACAACAACTTGTTCAGGCGACAACCACAAAGGTAATGCACCTGCATAATTTTCTATCAATATCCCGATAAATCTTTCCAATGAACCAAGTATAGCTCTATGCAGCATAACCGGTACCTGGCGCGAGTTATCCTCTGCTACATATTCCGCGCCTAAGCGATCAGGCATCGAAAAATCTAGCTGCAATGTGCCACATTGCCACAAACGACCAATACAATCCTTGAGGGAGAATTCAATTTTAGGACCGTAAAAAGCCCCTTCACCAGGTTGCCGCTCCCACTCCAATTTAACTTCATTGAGTGCCGCCTCCAATGCAGCTTCTGATTTATCCCATTGCGCTTCTGAACCGACGCGTTTTAGAGGGCGAGTTGAAAGTTTTATCAAAATTTCCCGGAAACCAAAATCTGCATAAACAATTTTCAATAAATCAATGAATTCCACAACCTCTTGTTGTATCTGATCTTCAGTACAAAAAATATGTGCATCGTCTTGCGTAAAAGCACGCACTCTCATGATTCCATGCAACGCTCCGGATGCTTCATTACGGTGACACGAACCAAATTCTGCGAATCGAATCGGCAATTCACGATAACTCCGCAAGCCTTGATTAAATATTTGCACATGACCAGGACAGTTCATTGGCTTGATAGCAAAATCACGTTCATCTGAATGCGTAATGAACATATTTTCACGAAAGTTTTCCCAATGCCCTGAACGTACCCATAAATCCTTATCCAGAATTTGAGGTGTGCGTATTTCGTGATAGCCATTGTGACTCAGAATATTCCTCATATACTGTTCTATTTGTTGCCATAGCGTCCATCCTTTTGGATGCCAAAACACCATACCGGATGCTTCGTCTTGCATGTGAAATAAATTCAATTGCTTACCAATCTTGCGGTGATCTCTTTTTTCTGCTTCTTCTAATCGATGCAAGTAACTTTTTTGATCATCTTTGCTCGCCCAAGCAGTTCCGTAAATACGTTGTAGCATTTCATTGTTTGAATCACCGCGCCAATAAGCACCAGCAACTTTCATAAGTTTAAAAACTTTTATTTTTGAAGTGGTAGGAACATGCGGTCCACGACAAAGATCAGTAAAATCACCTTGAGAATAAAGTGACAAATCTTCATCACCCGGTATTGATTCAATTATTTGTGCTTTGTAAAACTCACCTTGCTTCTTAAAAAAATCAATTGCTTTAGCTCGTTCCAGTATCTTTCGGTCTATTTTCAAATCCCGTTTACTGATTTCAATCATGCGCTTCTCAATCGCAGTTAGATCCTCAAAAGTGAATGAGCGCTTGTAAGAAAAATCATAATAAAATCCATCATCGATTACCGGCCCAATGGTTACTTGAGCCTCTGGGAATAATTCTTTTACCGCATGCGCTAACAAATGGGCACAAGAATGCCTGATAATCTCTAATCCTTCATCATCTTTTTCCGTAATAATCGCCAGATCACTATCATCTTCAACCAGATAACTTAAATCAACCAATTGTCCATTGATTTTTCCAGCGATAGCTGCACGCCCAAGACCCGAACCAATGGCCATCGCAACTTCCATCACACTAACAGGATGTTCAAAAATACGTTCTGATCCATCCGGCAAACGAACTACAGTCACAAACATTCCTTCAAAGAATTCATTTTAACAAAAGTGATATGTCATAAAATCCCACAACATCGAGAAATTTTATTTGAGCATAAAGTTATTTATCAAATGATGTTTTATACCAGTTACTCATTTTTTGCAAACCATTTAGAATCTTCGGTGCAAAACCAATAGCTACTGCATCGACCAAACAATACCAAGCTGCTACTCCACTGGGAGGATTTCCCTGAGTCCAATTAAAAACTGGCTCAATGGATGCCCATTTCCAAGTTCCTGCCGCCGTTCCTATAATCTCAAGCCACGTACAAATAAAGAAGGCTCCCAGATAAACCATTGGCGACCGCCCTTTGAATAAACAAATAACAAAAATGCAAAATAAAAAGGCCCCTACTTGATCACCTTGCTCAGGAATTCCGCTAATACCCCAAAGTGACCATAGTCCACCCGATACAATAACAAAAATTGCCAATTCTTTTGCATTCATCAAAAAGAATCTTGAGCGGGAAAGTGCGACTGCAGTCAAATAAACCATTCCATGTCCAGGTGGAACATACAATGGAACATTCCCAAATCGATAGGTATATCCTTCCATATAAATGGAAGCAAAATGTTCTCCTGCAGTTGCAAATGCAACCGCAACTACAACTTGCATGCGCACTTCTTTATTTTCACCAATCAGTAATCCAAACAAAAAAATCCAGGCGATGACTCCCATAATGTTTTGAGTTTCATAACTTGCACTGCCATCGATTACCAGGCTCACTGCAACACAAAAGAAAGTGAAACCAGCAATAAAGTAGTCTTTATTTCTATGTGGATAAACAACATCCGGCCTTGAAAAATGATTCAACATACAAAAACCTCAACGAATAAAAAGCCCGCCATAGGCGGGCCATTCAAGTATTTTTTATATCAAAATCTCACAAAAAATATTTTGAGCATCCTTTTCTAAAAAAGATAGATTACTCTCTTAATCAAAAAGGGAATTATTCGTCATCATCCTCATCTTCTTCGTCATCATCCTCTTCGCTTGCGGTTACATCACTAGCACTGTCCTCTTCTTCATCGTCCTCATCTTCTTCTTCGTCATCCTCATCTTCTTCGTCTTCGTCCGGCTTCAATACCATCTTGCCCGCAGCCAAACTTGCATTCAGATCCGTCATCGGTACTTCCTCATGCACCAAATTCTGATGACAGTCTATACACGTCGCTCCTTCCGTCTTCATCTTCTTGTGCGCTTCCTGTGCATCCGCCCCAGGCGGATTCGGATCCCTATGACAGTCACGGCAGGTAACACTGTCCCATTTCTTCAAGTTCATCCGTGCATCATGCGCCATAATCAGCCGACGCTCATTAAACTTCTCCAACGTCGAATAATCATTAACCAATTCCAAATAAAGCTCTCTCGCACCATCCACCGCATGCGTATATAACGCTAAATGAAAATTCTTGAATCCTTGCGGTATATGACAGTCCTTACAACCGGGATTGACTCCTAATGCCCCATAATGTGTCGATTCTTTGAGTTCCGTCTGCGTATAAGTCATCGAGTGGCAGCTGGTACAGAACTCTTCGGTAGATAGCGCCGCTTCTCCTCCAAATACCACCGCTACCAGCAATATCCCCAATAACCCGCCTGTCAGTAGTGTCCCTATCGCACCTTTCTGTAAGCCGCTCATCAGTCTTTTCCTTTTTTATCTTTTTTATCTGCCACTTTCTCTTTGGCATTCGCTTGGAATTCATCATGAAACTTGAATTTGGGTTCCCCTACGAATGTACCATCAAGCTTGTAATGCTCATGCATCGCTTTGACATCCTTCACCATCTTGTCAAAATCAAATGTATATTTCGCATCAACTTCCGGAGTGAATGGTGTATACGGAGCTTTCGCACCTTTCCACGGTGAACCTTCGTAGTTTAAATGGCAAGCACTGCAAGCTTCTTCAAAATGAAAATCTTGACCTTTGTCTGCCAATACCTTGCGTTGCATGGTAGTCCCTTTGCTTTCAAAGGCCTGCCCTCCCTTACGGTGATCTCCTCGATAGCTCTTCCCAGGACCATGACAGGATTCACAACCAACTGCCGCTAGCGGCTTCTTCGGTGCTTCTACCGTATAGCCACCTTTCTTGCCCCATCCATCAACATGACAACCTACACAGTCCTTGTCTTGCGTGTAGTCTTTATCCGGATCCAGCTTCGCTTTTATCTTGGCTTCCTTGCGTGTGCCCGGCTTTAACGATTCCATCGCTTTGGCATGTGCCGTGTCATTCCATGATTTGGCTTGCGATTTGTGGCACGAACTACATTTCGTGCGACCTTCAAAATCCGCCGCCAACACCGTGCCCGAGAAAAATGCAGCCATCGCCAATATGGCCAATATATAGGTTATCGGGTATTTCATCTCTCCTCCTTTATACTTTTTTAATTCAAATTTGATGGGTTCGTATTGTACGCTATCATCGTTTTGTGTAAATGATTATGTGCCCACTTTGAGGGTTTTATATCGCTCAAGGTCATTTTTCTGTTCTTAAGGTAGCTTATATACCCAATAACCCCCTTGTTGGTAGATCAGTTGCGCCAAATCCAGTTCCGTCGGCGCGGTCTTATCAACAAATGGCAGCATTCTTGCCAACAATGTTTGACTGCTTTCTTCATCGCTCAGAAAAAATACTCTGATCTCATTGTCTGAAACCGATTGCAACGTATAGGTGTCAAAATTATTTTCCTTAACTTGTACTTTCATTTGATTGATCATGCCATGCATGTTTCCCGTCATCGGAAAATTCTGATAGGCAACACCTATACTTTCAGGGTACATGAGCCCCAGTTTATAGAGATCAGTCACGTGTACAATCAGATAGGTCTCACGATCGGAACCAATCAGTTGCCGCAGTTGCTTAATGCCGTCTTCCGCCGGTGCCGCCAATGCCTGACTAAAGTGTTTAAATCGATCCAATTCCGCCGAGTTCGCATTGCTTTGCCAGAATTGTTTTTCATAGGCCTGAATCTCTTTGCTGTGCTCCAGCCAAGGAGCCGGTATCATGAGGGGTTCGTTCAGGTGATGGGTAAAAAATGTGTCGTGCCCTGTAAGCAGTTTGATTTGCCGCGAGGTATCCCACCAGGATAGTATCAGCGCATCTTTCGGGGCGTACTTCCTGATCGCTTCAGCCAGAATAGTAAGCTCCGATGGCTTTCTGTCAAAATTGTAAAGCACTTCATTGGTGCTATTCTTCCAATAGATCAGTACCGGCGCCCCATCATTCTGCCTCGCAACAATGAATTCAGCGATCGGCTTGCCTACCCCGTCAGCTTGTACTTTGTATTGACCAAGCTTTAAATCCGGCCAACCTGTCAGATCTATTTTACCAAACTTGCTGCTGTCGCCTTCTTCTACCAATTGATATTGATAGGGAGCCGGTATCGGCTTAAACCAAAGATACACAAACCAGCCCAATAAAAGTAATCCTCCAGCCACCAGAAAAATTCCTAATGACGGGAGGAGCCTGTCTCCTGACCGCACCACCTGGGTGGTGCGGTCTGTCGTATCAGCGCCTATCAAGCTTCACTTTGCTTACGTTTACGCCAACCCGCCAAGGCCAGTGTCCCGGCCAGCAGCATGCCGCCACCTAAACCACCCAGCGAGATCTTCTCAGCTGTGCCATCCAGATCAAGTAAACTGGTACGTTTCGATTCAAGATTCTTCACCCGTTCCTGCAGCGCAATCATCTCGCGAATACGAGTATTTTCGTCTTGAATTTCAACATACGCGCGGTTAATCGGACCCCAACCTTCCGTATAGGTCCATCCACCCGGATTTACGTGCGCCAAACCTACATGCATCTTAGCCAGGTCATTTTCGTGCATTTCCAGTACTTTCAGCTCAATCGCCGCAGGACTGTTACCTTTCGACCAGAACAACTGTGCAAAGTATGCATAGCCTTCTTTCTCCGGTGCCGGTGGGGCAGGACGATTAGTTTTTTGACCTGTCAATAAGCCTTCCTTATACAGTGTATGCACAATTTCATTAGCTTCCTGATACTTAGCCAATCCTTCCAGCGTGCCTTTGTCCATCAATTCTAAATATGAACGTGCAAAACGCTCCGAGTGACATTTGGTACAGGTAACCACCCACGAGTCTAAACGCGCTTCCGACCATTCGCTATTAATATTTTCCGCTATTCCCGGAACAAACGGATAGTTCGCCCAGCGAATCTTCCTTACCATGTTATGGCTATACTCGCCTTCGTATTCCATGTGACATCCCGCACAGGTCGGTGCATTTTGACCACCTAGTTCATAGGCATCTTTCAACTGTACTTCCCAGTTCCATTTGTCTCCCAGCATCGATACCATCTTGCCGTGCTTGGACATGGAGTAAGCTTCCCAGTTGTTGTGATCCACACCACTATGGCAAGTGGCACACGCTTCCGGCTTACGCGATTCCGCAGCTGAAAATTCATGGCGCGTATGGCATGAGTCACATTTGTTCTGATTCGTATGACACATCGAACAACCTTCAGCTACTTCGCGTTGCGGCATCGCTGCCCAAACAGTGGTTTCTACGTTGGCTTTATAATCCAATGCGTGCGATGGGCGTCCATCAGGCCATTGGCCGTGCGGCCAAATCATCGTGTCTCTTTCCGATTCCCGCTCCACAAATTCCGCCAAGTGGCATTTACCACATACATCCGCTGTCGGCATAATAATGTCTTTGGTGTGATCCGCTTTCTTTTTCGCATTAACATCCACGTGACAGTCAATACACCCCACTTCCTTCAGGTTCTCGCCTTCCGCCAGCTTACCCAAAGAGCGCAAATTCTTCTCTACGTCTTCCAGCTTGGCTTTCTTGTAGTAAGTCGGATCTTCCGGTTTCAAATTACGTACTTTGTCTAAATTCGCATGCGTGCTGCGCTTCCATGCTTGCACCCATACCGGCGATTCGTCCGTATGACATTCCACACATTCCTTCCGGCTCGCTATCTCTTTATTCGAGGTCGGCGATTTGTAAAATGTCGCAGGATCCAAATATATTCCATATGGTATCGGTTCCCAGTATTGCGCCAATGTTCCCCGACCCGCTCCTTGCTCAGGATCCTTGTAGCGCTTCACCACCGCTTCGTATACTTCCTTCGGTGTCGCTTTCTCACGATCCAGCTTCAATGCTTCATACAATTCGTCCGGAACACTCAGTATGTTCGCATGCGCCGTTCCTATCAGCATAGCTCCTAACAGCCCCGCTATTACCCCAGCCCATCGCTTGGCTTTCATCTCTCTCTCCTTTGGTTTTCCATAATTTCTTTCCCTTTCCTTATCTTCCCGGCCTCTCATAAGACCCCCTTCCCTTCAGCATAAAACCCCACCATCCGTCCACCTTCAACAGATAGCATCCTCCCCTAGACTACTTAGTCATCCTTGTACTGTCAAGCTATTTGAAAGATTAGCATTACACGAACACTACATCAGTTTTTTCCATACTAAACGGCACTATCAACACTATCAATTGAGACATCTGATTCGGCAATAATCTCAGGTATTTTTCCTTGCTTTTTCCTCTTACTATGAAAAGATAATCCCGTACCAGCAGGAACTAATCTGCCAACGATAACATTCTCTTTTAATCCGCGCAAATCATCTTTCTTGCCCATAATTGCCGCTTCAGTCAATACTCGAGTTGTTTCTTGGAATGAGGCTGCAGAAATGAATGAGTCCGTCGATAATGATGCTTTTGTAATACCTAACAACATAAATTCATAAGTAGCTGGCATTTTCTTTTCGGCAATTAATCGTTCGTTCTCGACGAGTAAATCGGCACGCTCTACCTGCTCTCCCGGGATAAATGCCGAATCACCCGAATTGGTAATTTGCACTCGCCTCAGCATTTGACGAACAATAACTTCAATATGTTTGTCATTAATCCTAACACCTTGCAATCGATATACATCTTGGACTTCATCAGTAATATATCGCGCCAATGCTTCAACCCCTTGTAAACGCAAAATATCACGTGGATCTGCCGGTCCGTCAACAATAATTTCACCTTTATTCACTACTTGTCCGTCATGTGCCATTACGTGTTTATCTTTTGGAATTAAGTATTCATGCACAATTTCTTCAAGATCAGTAATAATTAGCCTTTGCTTACCTTTGGTGTCCTTACCAAAAGAAACAATGCCCGTAACCTCAGCTAACATGCCTGCATCTTTTGGCGCCCTTGCTTCAAATAGCTCTGCCACGCGCGGCAAACCTCCTGTAATATCACGTGTTTTAGAAGTCTCTTGTGGAATCCTTGCCAATACTTCGCCTACACTCACCTGTTGTCCATCCCTCACCGTGATAATACAACCGATCTGGAACGTTATGCTCACAGATTGACTACTACCCAACATCTTTATTTCATTCCCATCATCATCCAAGAACTTCACTAGTGGACGTAAACCTTTCGATTGTATAACTCCTCGACGTTTTGGATCAATAACTACTAATGTCGACAATCCAGTAACTTCATCGATTTGTTTCGCTACAGTGACCCCTTCTTCAACATTTTCGAATCGCACCTTCCCAGTATATTCTGTTATTATAGGGCGAGTATGCGGATCCCAAGTGGTTAATATCTGGCCTGCTTTAACCATCTCACCATCCCGTACTAGCAATGTTGCACCGTAAGAAGCTTTATGTCTTTCACGCTCGCGTCCATTTTCATCTTGAATAATGATTTCACCGCTTCGTGAAATAGCGATTAATTCATTTTGAGCATTGGTCACATATCTCATCGTTGGAGAATAATGTACTGTGCCACTTGACTTGCTTTCAACCTGACTTACCACCGCAGTTCTGGAGGCTGCACCACCAATATGAAATGTACGCATTGTCAATTGCGTACCTGGTTCACCAATTGATTGAGCGGCAATAACTCCTATTGCTTCGCCCACATTGACCGGAGTACCACGCCCCAAATCCCGTCCATAACACTTCGCACATAAACCATATCGAGTTTCACAGGTAAGTGGTGTACGGACTTTTACTTCATCAATACCCAAAGATTCAATCAAATCTACAGCATCTTCATCCAACAATACCCCCGATGCAAAAACCACTTCTTGACTCTCGGGATTAATTACATCGTTAACTACAACTCTACCTAAAATTCGCTCGCGTAATGCTTCAATAATTTCACCACCTTCCACTAAAGCTTTCATAACTACGCCACTATCAGTATTACAATCTTCCTCTGTAACCACAAGATCTTGAGTAACATCAACTAATCGTCGAGTCAAATAACCTGAGTTAGCAGTCTTTAATGCCGTATCTGCTAATCCCTTCCTGGCACCGTGTGTTGAAATAAAATACTGTAGGACATTTAAACCTTCACGGAAGTTAGCTGTAATTGGTGTTTCAATAATCGAACCATCAGGTTTTGCCATCAATCCGCGCATACCTGATAACTGACGTATCTGTGCCGCTGAACCACGAGCACCAGAATCCGCCATCATATAGATTGAATTAAATGATTCTTGCGTTAACTGTGCACCTGTCTCGTCAAGTTGAATCTTTCCGCTAGACGTGTCAAGTACTGGCTCTACACCAAGCTGATTCATCATAGCTTTGGCAACTTGATCCCCTGCTCTACCCCAAATATCCACCACTTTGTTATAGCGCTCTCCTTGTGTCACCAAACCCGATATATATTGCCCTTCAATTTCTTTTACTTCTTGTTCCGCCTCAGCAATAATGTTGCTTTTCTGAGTCGGTATCAACATGTCATCCGCACAAATAGAGATACCGGCACGCGTTGCATAACTAAATCCCGCATACATGAGCTTATCAGCAAAAATCACTGTTTCCCTCAATCCACAACGTCTAAAACTTGCATTAATCAGTTTTGATATCTCTTTCTTTTTTAATGTTTTATTGAGCAATGAGAATGGAAGTGCAGGAGGAAAAATTTCAAATAATAATGTTCTTCCTACTGTTGTTTCATACCGTGTAATTTTTTCATACCGTTCGCCATCCGCATTAATGTCATATTCCCTGATTCTCACCTTGATTCTTGCATTTAATTCTACATTCCTACTTTCATAAGCACGTGAGACTTCACTGACATCCTGAAATAGCATACCTTCACCCCGAGCTCCCATTTTCTCCCTAGTAGTATAATAAAGTCCGAGTACGATATCCTGAGAGGGTACAATAATGGGTTCTCCATTAGCTGGGGATAAAACATTATTGGTAGACATCATTAATGTTCTGCACTCCATTTGTGCTTCTAATGAAAGCGGTACATGAACAGCCATTTGGTCACCGTCAAAATCAGCATTAAATGCAGCACAAACTAATGGATGCAATTGAATTGCTTTACCCTCGACCAGAACTGGCTCAAACGCTTGAATACCCAATCGATGCAGAGTTGGTGCACGATTTAACATAACTGGATGCTCACGAATTACATCTTCAAGAATATCCCATACTACTGCAGTTTCATTCTCAACTTCGCGCTTGGCAGCCTTGATGGTACTTGCAATTCCCATTAGCTCCAGTTTATTGAAAATAAAAGGTTTAAATAACTCGAGTGCCATTTTCTTAGGCAATCCACACTGATGGAGCTTGAGTTGAGGTCCGACAACGATAACTGAGCGACCAGAATAATCCACACGTTTACCTAGCAAGTTCTGGCGGAAACGCCCACCCTTACCTTTGATCATATCCGCCAATGACTTAAGTGCTCGTTTATTAGCACCAGTCATTGCCTTACCCCGACGACCATTATCCAATAATGAATCAACCGCTTCTTGCAGCATACGCTTTTCATTGCGAACGATAATTTCTGGTGCTTTTAACTCTAATAATCGTTTTAGCCGATTATTACGATTGATAACCCGGCGATATAAATCATTCAAATCCGAAGTCGCAAAACGACCGCCATCGAGCGGCACCAAGGGACGAAGATCTGGTGGCAAAACTGGTAGCACGGTCAAAACCATCCATTGTGGTTTTATCCCTGACTTATTAAATGCCTCCAGCAGTTTAAGTCGCTTAGAAATTTTCTTAATCTTTGTTTCCGATCCAGTACTATCCATTTCACGCCGCAAGTTCTCAATCTCGGCTTTAATATCCAGATTACTTAATAGATCACGAATGCCTTCAGCGCCCATGCTCGCACTGAAATCATCTCCATATTCTTCTGTTTTTATTAAATAATCCTCTTCAGTCAGTAGCTGACAACGCATTAGGGGCGTCAAGCCAGGATCAGTAACTACATAAGCTTCAAAATATAGGATTCGTTCAATATCACGTAAAGTCATATCCAATACCATACCCAAACGCGATGGTAGGGATTTTAAGAACCAGATATGTGAAACAGGTGAAGCCAGTTCGATATGCCCCATACGTTCACGGCGTACTTTTGACAAAGTTACTTCAACACCACATTTCTCGCAGATGACACCACGATGCTTTAGCCGTTTATATTTTCCACACAAGCATTCATAGTCCTTAACTGGACCAAAGATCTTGGCACAAAACAGACCATCTCGCTCCGGTTTGAAGGTACGATAATTAATCGTCTCAGGTTTTTTTACTTCGCCATAAGACCAAGAGCGAATTTTCTCTGGAGAAGCAAGGCCAATTTTTATGGCATCAAACTCTTCTTTGTGAGTAACTTGTTTAAATAAATCTAGCAGTGCTTTCATTTGTCACTCCTGTAAATCAGAGGGCAATAAAATTTTGATGAAATTTATGTAATATGCATGATGGGATAGGTAAAACTAACCATTCCATTCCTGGAAACAATTAATGTTGTTCCAAATCGATATCCATACCCAGTGAACGTATTTCTTTTACCAATACATTGAATGACTCCGGCATTCCAGCATCAATTTTATGATCGCCCTTAACAATACTTTCATAAACTTTAGTGCGCCCTGTGACATCGTCCGATTTGACAGTTAACATTTCCTGCAAGGTATATGCAGCTCCATATGCTTCCAATGCCCAGACTTCCATCTCACCAAAGCGCTGTCCACCAAACTGTGCTTTACCACCTAATGGTTGCTGTGTTACTAAACTATAAGGACCTGTTGAACGCGCATGCATTTTATCGTCCACCAAATGATGAAGCTTCAAAACATGCATATACCCAACAGTAACCGATCGATCAAAAGCTTCCCCTGTTCGGCCATCGTATAATGTAATTTGACCCGATCTTGGCAATCCTGCAAGCTCCAACATGTCTTTGATTTCTTTTTCAGTTGCACCATCAAATACTGGTGTAGCAAAAGGAACTCCAGCTATCAGATTTTCAGCCAATGATAAAATCTCTTTGTCTGACAAAGAGGAAATATTTTCTTTCTTACCGCTTTCATTATAAATCTTATCAATAAAATCCCTAATTTCATTTATGTTTCTTTGTGCTTTTAGCATTCCATCAATTTTCTTACCGAGACCTTTCGCTGCCCACCCTAAATGCACTTCAAGAATTTGACCTACATTCATTCGCGAAGGAACACCTAGGGGATTTAATACCACATCAACAGGCGTCCCGTCAGCCATATAGGGCATATCTTCCAAAGGTACAATTTTGGAAATAACACCTTTATTACCATGTCGTCCTGCCATTTTGTCACCCGGCTGCAAACGCCTTTTGACCGCGATATAAATCTTGACCATCTTTTGTACGCCAGGTGCCAGTTCATCACCTTGAGTAAGCTTTTTCTTTTTCTCTTCAAATGCAACATCAAATGCCTTACGTTTTTGCACCATACTCTCACGTACTTGCTCTAATTGTATGCTCGCGTCCTCATCCATCAAACGGATATCAAACCAGTAATGTGGATCAAAGCTTTGTAGATATTCGACAGTAATTTCTTTCCCTTTTGCCAGCTTATTTGGCCCTCCCGTAGCAACTTTACCTATCAATAAGCGCTCAAGACGAGAAAATGCATCTTCTTCCACAATGCGCATCTGATCTGCCAAATCTTTTTTGTAGCGATCGAGCTCATCATCAATAATATTTTGAGCTCTCTTATCCCGCTCAATACCCTCACGAGTAAATACTTGCACATCAATTACAGTTCCCGAGATGCCTGATGGAACTCGCAGCGAAGTATCTTTTACATCTGATGCTTTTTCACCAAAAATAGCGCGCAATAACTTCTCTTCCGGTGTTAATTGCGTTTCACCTTTGGGTGTAACTTTGCCAACCAGAACATCACCGGCTTCAACTTCTGCACCAATATAAACAATACCCGATTCATCAAGACGTCCTAACTGATACTCAGATAAATTTGGAATATCAGCCGTTATTTCCTCAGTACCTAACTTGGTGTCACGACTTACAACTGATAGTTCTTCTATATGAATAGAAGTAAAACGATCTTCAGCCACGATCCGTTCTGAAATCAGGATAGAATCCTCAAAGTTATATCCATTCCACGGCATAAATGCCACCAACATATTTTGCCCTAACGCAAGTTCACCCATATCAGTGGATGCACCATCTGCAATAACATCATCTTTGCTGATATTATCACCAACCTTAACTAAAGGACGCTGATTAATATTTGTATTTTGATTGGAACGTGTATATTTTATAAGGTTATAAATATCCACCCCAACCTCTCCCATGTGCGTTTCGATATCATGCACACGCACTACAATTCGACCTGCATCCACATAATCGACTATTCCACCTCGTTTAGCCCGAACAGTAGTACCGGAATGCATTGCTACAACCCTTTCAATTCCTGTACCTACGAGCGGCTTCTCCGCGCGCAAGCAGGGAACTGCTTGACGTTGCATATTTGAGCCCATTAATGCACGATTGGCATCATCATGCTCTAAAAACGGGATTAGGGATGCCGCCACCGATACAATTTGTGCTGGCGCCACATCCACGTATTCAATACGATCAGGTGAAGACAGTGCAAATTCGTTTTTGTAACGGCAAGATACAATCTCACTAATCAATCGATGATTGTGATCAAGCTCAGCATTAGCTTGAGCAATCATAAAGTTGCCTTCTTCAATTGCTGATAAATAATCAATTTCATCAGTTACTTGACTATTCTTAACCCTGCTATAAGGCGTTTCTATAAATCCATACTCATTGGTTCGTGCATATAGCGCCAGTGAGTTAATAAGACCAATATTAGGCCCTTCTGGGGTCTCGATTGGACACACACGACCATAGTGTGTCGGATGGACATCACGCACTTCAAAGCCCGCTCTTTCCCGTGTCAATCCTCCGGGCCCCAATGCCGAAATGCGACGCTTATGCGTTATTTCAGATAATGGATTAGTTTGATCCATAAATTGCGACAGCTGACTGGATCCAAAGAATTCTCGAGCAGCTGCAGACACTGGTTTTGCATTAATTAAATCATGAGGCATCAGATTTTCTGATTCCGCCTGACTCAAACGTTCTTTGACCGCACGCTCTACACGCACCAAGCCGGATCTAAATTGATTCTCCGCCAACTCACCAACTGAACGCACACGTCGATTTCCAAGATGATCAATATCATCTATTTCCCCTCGCCCATTTCTCAGTTCTACCAGAATTTTGATCACCGCAATAATATCTTCATTCGATAGCGTTGGTGATCCTGTCAACTCGATTCTTCCTACTCTACGATTAAATTTCATCCTGCCTACTACGGATAAATCATATCGTTCTGGCGAGTAGAACAACCCGGCAAATAAAGCTTTAACCGCATCTTCTGTCGGCGGTTCACCAGGTCGCATCATACGGTAGATTGCAATCTGTGCATTCATTTCATCGGTTGTTTCATCAATTTTTAATGTCTGAGAAATATAGGCACCATGATTAAGATCATTAACATATAGCGTATTAATTTTCTTTACATTTCCTATGCGAAACTTTGCTATCGTTTCTTCACTGATTTCATCATTAGCAAGCGCTATAATTTCACCGGTATCTGGGTCGACTATATTTTGTGCCAATATTCTTCCCAATAAAAAATCTTCAGGAACTTCTAATTGATCAATTTTAGCTTCTTGCATTTCTCGAATATGCTTAGCTGTAATCCGCTTATCTTTCTGAACAATTATTTTTTTGCCTTTGGCAAAAATATCGAAACTTGCTACTTCTCCACGCAAGCGATCCGGCACGAGCTCAAACCGTATTCCTTTGTCTGAAAAATGAAAGCAATCGAAAATAAAGAACTCTTTCAATATTTGCTCAGAAGTACAACCAATTGCCTTCAACAACGTAGTTACAGGCATTTTACGGCGACGATCTATCCTAAAATACAAACAATCTTTTGGATCAAACTCAAAATCTAACCATGATCCACGATATGGAATAATCCGTGCAGAAAATAGCAATTTTCCTGAAGAATGAGTTTTTCCACGGTCATGTTCAAAAAATACCCCTGGAGAACGATGCAATTGAGAAACAACCACACGCTCAGTCCCATTAATAACAAAAGATCCTGTCTCCGTCATCAAAGGAATTTCACCCATGTAAACTTCCTGCTCTTTGACTTCTTTAACAGTTGGCTTGGATATTTCCTTATCCATAATTGTCAGTCTTACTCTTGCACGCAAGGGCGATGCATAAGTTAATCCTCGTTGCTGACACTCTTTTACATCAAATACTGGCGAACCAAGCTCATAGCTTATAAAATCTAAACGTGCATTTTTGGTATGACTCTCAATTGGAAAAATTGAATTAAAAGCAGCCTGTAATCCTTGAATCCGACGTTTACTAGGTGCGATATTTTCCTGCAGAAAAGCCGCGTAGGATTCTATCTGAGTTGCAAGTAGAAAAGGAATTGATAAAACACTTGCACGCTTGGCAAAACTTTTTCGAATACGTTTTTTCTCTGTGAACGAATAGCTCATGAGTTTTCTCCGGGAGAAGAAGACTGAGGGTTGAATAGTTGAAGTCAAGTAACTATCAATTGCTGAAATGCCAAAAAACGGCACCTCAGATGGTCAAAATATCAAGGGCTGGCAGCGTTAATCTCTTCCCACCAGCCCTATAAAATTACCTCTCTACTTAATCTCGCAAGTAGCACCCGCCTCTACCAGCTGCTTCTGAATTGAATCTGCTTCATCTTTGGATGCACCTTCCTTAACGGGTTTTGGTGCCCCATCAACTAAATCTTTTGCTTCTTTCAAACCTAGACCAGTCACCGCTCTTACTACTTTAATAACATTCACTTTACTTTCGCCAGCGGAGGACAAAATCACAGTAAACTCAGTTTGCTCTGCCTCAGCTGCCGCTCCCCCACCACCGCTAGGTGCAGCGGCGACTGCAACAGCTGCTGCTGCAGACACCCCGAATTTTTCCTCCATTTCTTTAATCAACTTTGACAATTCAAGCACTGTCATATTTGCAATTGCTTCCAATATTTCGTCTTTCGTTACGGCCATAATTATCTCCTAGTAATTTCCTGTATATTAAGCTATTTATATAAAATAGAAGCTGATAAGCTATTTACTATCGCGCACCATCGCTAAACCGCGTACAAATCTAGTTGGCACTTCATTAAGCGTTTGAACAAACTTAGCTATAGGTGCTTGCATTGTTCCCAGTAATTTAGATAACAATTCATCACGACTCGGCAGCGCAGCTAGTGCAGTAATTTCATCACGTGATATTACCTGATTCCCTATTGCACCCACTTTAATCACGAATTTGTCATTCCCTTTGGAAAATTCATGCAATACTTTTGCAGCTGCGACTGGATCGGTACCTATACCATAAACAAGTGGCCCCACCATATGCTTGGCTAGTTCAGCATAAGGTGTGTCAGCAACAGCACGACGAACCAATGAATTTTTTATGACACGAAAATAAATTCCTGATTCACGAGTCTTTGCTCTTAGCTGAGTCAATTGACCAACTTCTAATCCTCGATACTCTGCAATAATGATAGCTTGAGCATTAGATATCCGGGTGCTCACTTCAGCTACTATAGCTTTTTTCTCTTCAAGATTTAGACTCAAGGTTCATTCTCCATCTGTAAAAATAACACTTAGAGTAATTAAATTAATTACTCTAAGTACTACAAATTGGCAACCTTAAACCAGGAAAACAAGACTCCTGTTTTGGGTTCACCATCTACGCTGGGTCTTCATTTGAATTGAGAAAAAATAAAATTTTTTATTTCTCAATTCAGTAAACAAATTTTAAGTATTTCAAATAAAATCCCATTCAATCAGATCATTATTTACATACCCCAGCGGTCTTTGACAACCTACTAATCCATATATACTTCTATATTTATTAGTAGCCCACAAAGTTCTGTCTTTATTACTGTATTATACTTGTTTGATCTATCCTGACACCGACACCCATGGTGCTAGAAACAGAAACTCTTCTTAGATAAACACCCTTTGATGAGATTGGCTTAGATTTATTAAGCGCATCAACTAACGCCTTCAAATTCTGTTTTAATGCATCTATTTCGAATGATGCTCGTCCAATCGTGCAATGAATAATACCTGTTTTGTCAGCTCGAAATTGTATTTGTCCAGCTTTAGCATTCTTAACAGCATTCGCAATATCTGCAGTCACAGTTCCTACTTTTGGATTTGGCATCAGACTGCGAGGCCCTAGGATTTGACCTAATTGACCGACTACCCGCATAGCATCTGGACTTGCAATTGCAATATCAAAATTAATATTTCCCGCCTTGACATCAGCTGCTAAATCTTCAAATCCTACTATATCTGCCCCCGCTTCCTGCGCTTCTTTAGCTTTATCTCCCTGAGCAAATACTGCAACACGAACTATTTTTCCAGTTCCTGCGGGCAAAACTACCGATCCACGCACCGCTTGATCGGATTTCTTCGCATCTATCCCTAAATTTACTGCGATATCAATAGATTCATCAAATCTGGCCGTAGCTGCTTCCTTAACTAATCCAAGTGCTTCATCGATTTGATATATTTTATTGCGATTAACTTTCTCTGCTATGGTTATATAGCGCTTTGATGAACGTGTCATTTTATATACCCTCTACTTCTATGCCCATACTGCGAGCACTTCCTGCTATAGTACGCACTGCAGCATCCAAGTTCGCTGCGGTTAAATCCGGCATTTTTGTTTTTGCTATTTCTTCTGCCTGATTACGATTCAATTTCCCAACTTTATCTGCATGCGGTCTAGCGCTTCCTTTACTTATTCCAGCAGCTTTCTTTATTAATACCGATGCGGGCGTAGTTTTCATCACAAATGTAAAGCTTTTGTCAGCATAGGCAGTAATTACTACCGGTACGGGCAATCCCGGTTCAATTTTCTGCGTAGCTGCATTAAATGCTTTACAAAATTCCATAATATTTAGCTGCCGCTGCCCTAATGCAGGACCAATTGGTGGACTTGGGTTAGCCTTACCTGCCGGCACCTGTAATTTAATATAACCAATTATTTTTTTTGCCACTACGCTCTCCTTATGGGTTAAACGAGTGATGAATCACTCTCCCCAGTTATCTATAATACCAATCAACACTCACACAGCTGTTCTTCAGTTTATTAATTTCAAGAATAAACACTATCTAGGATTTTTCAACTTGATTGAAATCTAATTCTACTGGTGTGGGTCGACCAAAAATTGACACCGATACTCTGAGTTTGCTTTTGTCGTAATTAACATCCTCTACATTGCCATGAAAATCAGTGAATGGACCATCCTTAACACGAATAGCTTCTCCTATTTCAAATAGGATTTTTGGTTTTGGTTTCTCCACGCCTTCTTGGATTTGGTGGAGTATATTATCTACTTCTTTTTGACTTATTGGTGTTGGCTTCATCGCTGATCCACCGACAAAACCCGTTACCTTGTCTATATTCTTAACCAAATGCCAAGTATCATCAGACATTTCCATCTCCACCAAAACATACCCTGGAAAGAATTTTCGTTCACTAATATTCTTTTGTCCGCTTTTCATTTCAATCACTTCTTCCACTGGCACCAAAATTTGACCAAATTTATCTTGCATGCCAGCACGATCAATACGATCTCTTAATGCTCTCTGCACACTTTTCTCATACCCTGAATAAGCGTGAACTACATACCATTTCATACTCATTCTTTCCTCAGAGAAATTTAAGCATCTTGATTCATCATAAGTTTCACAAGAGACATCAGAGCTGCATCGATGAGCCATAAAAACAAAGCCATCACAACAACAAAAGCAAACACCACGCCAGATGTCTGAAGGGATTCCTTACGGCTTGGCCACACGACCTTTTTTATCTCTTCAGAGGATTCTTTACAAAAAGCGTAAAAGTTTTTCCCTTGAGTCGTAAACTTAGCAATAATGGCCGCTGACAATATCCCTATCAATATAGATAAAACACGAATAACCATAGCGCTTTCATTCAAATAAAAGAATCCAGCGACACCTGCCAAAACAAAAAACACTGCAAGCAACAGCTTTAATTTATTCACCTTTTGAATCCCTTGTACCTTACAAAAACATCCATCAAAGTATCTATGGTCGTTTGAATTTTTACTAGAATTATTTTTTATAACTACTTTCTATTTAATAATTCCACTAATTACCTATATGGCAGGCCAGGAGGGCATCGAACCCCCAACCTTCGGTTTTGGAGACCGACGCTCTGCCAATTGAGCTACTGGCCTATTATCTGAAACATTACTGGAGTTATAATAATGTAAGAACAATTATTATTTCAGTCTTTCGGAGAATGTACTTACTCAATAATTTTAGCCACAACGCCTGCACCAACAGTTCTTCCACCTTCACGTATCGCAAAACGCAATCCGTCTTCCATCGCAATTGGCGCTATTAAGTTTACCGTCACCGAAACATTATCCCCAGGCATCACCATCTCTGTTCCCGCTGGCAACTCTATCGCTCCCGTCACATCTGTCGTTCTAAAATAAAATTGGGGACGATAGCCGGGAAAAAACGGAGTATGCCTTCCACCTTCTTCCTTACTTAATACATAAATCTCCGCCGTGAATTTAGTATGGGGTGATATGCTGCCCGGCTTCGCCAATACTTGGCCTCGCTCCACCTCTTCACGCTTCGTACCACGCAAAAGTATCCCCACGTTGTCTCCTGCCTGCCCTTGATCCAGAAGCTTACGAAACATTTCGACCCCCGTGCATACTGTCTTTAGTGTCGGCTTGAGACCCACTATCTCAATCTCTTCACCCACTTTGATTATGCCTCTCTCTACACGACCCGTTACAACAGTTCCGCGACCAGATATTGAAAATACATCTTCAACCGGCATAATAAAGGCACCGTCAATAGCACGCTCCGGTTGTGGAATATAACTATCTAGCGCATCTGCCAATTTCAGAATGGAAGCCTCACCAATATCACTTTGATCACCCTCAAGCGCTTTCAACGCCGATCCAACTATAATCGGCGTATCATCACCTGGAAAATCATATTTCGATAGCAGCTCACGTATCTCCATTTCCACCAACTCAATCAGCTCAGCATCATCAACCATGTCTGCTTTATTCATGTACACAATGATGTAAGGAACACCTACTTGGCGCGCCAACAAAATATGTTCTCGCGTCTGCGGCATCGGACCATCGGCTGCAGATACAACCAATATCGCTCCATCCATTTGGGCCGCTCCCGTAATCATATTCTTTACGTAATCCGCATGGCCCGGACAATCCACATGAGCATAATGACGCTTATCCGTCTCATATTCAACATGAGCTGTGTTTATGGTTATCCCACGCGCACGTTCTTCCGGAGCAGAATCAATTTGATCATAACTCTTCGCTTCTCCACCAAACTTCTTCGTCAATATCGTCGTAATTGCTGCCGTAAGCGTAGTCTTACCATGATCCACGTGCCCTATCGTTCCAACATTCACATGTGGCTTCGACCGCTCAAATTTACTCTTTGCCATGTCTTGTTTCCCCTTTACGTGCTTTAACCATAAAATCTATTCAACCTATGGAGCCCATGGCCAGAATTGAACTGGCGACCTCTCCCTTACCAAGGGAGTGCTCTACCACTGAGCTACATGGGCAAGCATACACAAACAACATTAATTACAATTTACAATTGACACCACTCAAATCTGGAGCGGGTGAAGGGAATCGAACCCTCGTCGTAAGCTTGGAAGGCTTCTGCTCTACCATTGAGCTACACCCGCATCAAACCTTATAAGAAAGCGCAAAATCTACCCATCAAATAGGATTCCCACTCCCTAAAACTGCTATTACTACTCTTTTTAATTTGGTGGAGGGGGAAGGATTCGAACCTTCGAAGGCAGAGCCGTCAGATTTACAGTCTGATCCCTTTGACCGCTCGGGAACCCCTCCGAACGAAACAGGGAATTATGAATATATTGCCCTAATAAGTCAATCTTGTTTTATATTGAAGCAATATAAAAAACCAATAATATTTCAGAATATCATTAAAACAAACCAGAAACACGTTATTTAACAAATCCTAGCGTTAGAAAACAAACTAAGTAAGTCGAATTCTTGGATCAACAAACGTATAAGAAATATCAGTAAGTATCAGGCCCAAAATATAAAGCATTGAGCCTAAAAAAACCATTGCCCTAACAATTGCAAAGTCCTGTGAATTAATGGCATCAATTGTATAACTGCCCAATCCTGGAATACCGAAAAAAGACTCGACTAGCAGGCTGCCCAAAAACAATAGCGGCACCACAACCACCGCACCGGTTAGAATTGGAATTAATGCATTCTTAAGCACATGCCTGAATAAAACCATACGCTCCGATAGTCCTTTCGCTCTAGCTGTACGCACATATTCTTTATTCATCTCCTCTAAAAATATTGTACGATACCAACGAATATTCGATCCAGCACTACTAATAATCCCAATTAAAACCGGCAGCACCAAAAATTTTGTTGCATCTAATCCAGTCCCATAGCCCGATATGGGTACCCAGTGCCATAGCTTGCTTATCAGAAACTGTCCAACGATAATATAAAATAAACTTGAAATAGACATCAGTCCCACACATAGAACTACACCCCAGAAGTCGATATAGGTAGCACGAAAAAAAACCATCAGTAATGCAAAAGTGACATACACAAGCAATCCCAATACAAATACAGGTAACGCAATGGCAAGACTTGGCATCATGCGCGACTTAATTTCTCGTGCGATATCCCGACCATCATCGGAACGTCCAAATTCAAAGATAAACATTGAAATTGATTTCTCAAAGAAAATGGTATTCGTCAGTTTTTCCAGTTTCACAGCTTCGGAATTGAACAATAAAGGTTTATCGTAACCTCGCTCAACTTTCCATTTTTCAATTGCTTCAGGCGTTACATACTTGATACCCAACTGCATACGCGCCATATCGTCAGGTGTATTCACTACAAAAAACAAGGCGAATGTAAGTAAATTAACTCCGATTAAAATCGGTACCGCAAAAAACAAACGTCTAACAATATAACTAAGCATTATCAGTTGTTATCTTTAACTCAGACTATACGTATCGCAGAACTACTTTCATAACGACGGAAAGCATTTACAGCGGGAATAATACTAATCACCAGAATAAATAATATCAATGCAATAGGCCAAAACACAGGCTGATTCCATTCCTGGCGTTTAGCTTCTCGCAAATTAGCATCAATTTTGAAATATTTGAGATTATTATTCGATATTCTATTAGGCTTAACATTCTGATACCAAGAATGATATAAACCATAGTCTTTAGGATGATACCCCCACAACCAAGGCGCATCATAACGTAATATCTCTACCATACGATCTATGATCAATTGTCGTTCCGCTCCGTCCTCCATATTCTTCATCTTTTCAAATAGCTGATTATATTCGTCATTATCATAATTTACAGCATTCTCACCGCTAATTCCGACCTTACGTTGAGGACCATATAATAAAAACAAGAAATTTTCCGGATCAGGATAATCTGCATTCCAGCCCCACTCGAAGATTTGTGCATTACCTTTCCGGATTTTATCCTGAAAACGATTGTAATCAGTACTTCTGACTACCAATTGTATATTTAATTTTTGAAATTGCTTACGCATCCAATCCAGCTTGGATCTATCTTCAGAACTACGTGCTGTCACATCAAAATACAAAATTAATGGCGCTCCCGTTTTCCGATCAATTCCATTTGGATACCCGGCCTCTGCAAGCAAAGCCTTGGCAGTTTTTATTGATTTTCGCTGTGGCTGGTCATCAATCCAGTCATAGACTATCGGATTAATACCTGCCCGGCCATCACGATAACCCACAATTCCAGGCGAAATCGGGCTTTGCGCAGGTATCCCTCGACCATTTGCAAAAATTGAAATAAATTCTTCATAATCTACCGCAATCGAAATTGCCTGACGAAGCTTTCTAGCTGATTCACGTTCACGTTCATTTCTCCCGCCCACCACAGGATCCAGCATGTTAAAACCCATATAATAAGTTGATACCGCCACGGTTGTTTCCAATCTGATTCCTTGCTCTTCCATTTCTCGAGTAACTGTAGCCTCTCCTTGCCCCACTAACTGAACCGCTTGATCAAAACTATCGGAGCCTATGCCGGTGGCATCATAATAGCCTTGTAAAAATTTATTCCACCTGGGAATGCTTTCTTTTTCCCGGGTATAGACAACTTTATCAATAAATGGCAGTTTTTTTCCTGCATCCTTTAGCAACTCATTTTTCTCATCTTCAGACATACCATTTACCGGATAGTATTCGTCACGAAAGTTCGGATTCTTTTCCAACACCATGCGCAGATTGGGATCGTTTTCAGTGAGCATATAGGGACCTGTACCAACTGGATACCAATCTAGTGTTATGTTCTTTTGCACTAATCCCGGTTGAGAATAAAAGCGATCTGCTTCCCAAGGAATCGGCGCAAAAAAAGGCATAGCTAACCAATATTGAAATTGAGGATACTTGCCATGTATTTTTATGCTATATGTATATTTATCAATTAGTTGAACTCCTTCCAGCTGATACTTCCTCAGATCCAGGTATGCTTCTTCCTTAGGTCGATTTTGTTCTGCATGCTTCAATTTAGCGGCGTAGTCCTTCAGCCCCACTATGTAATCCGCCATGAGTCCGTATATTGGAGAATGCAATCTTGGATGAGCCAGACGTTTAATCTGATATACATAATCTTCGGCTTCTAACTCTCTAGTATGCGTGTATGGAAAATCGGACAACTTAAATATCGATATTAATACGTCCTCATTCAGTGCATGATATAACCAATTATTTTGTTCATCTATTACAAAAGCTGGATGTGGTTGAAAGGAAATTCCTGGTTTAATCGAGATCTCATAAACACTATAAGCAATATCGTCGGAACGCGCTTCATCCGGCAGCTGATTATCTTCTGCGTCAAAATATCTCACAACGGGCATTTTGTCTGCAGTTGCCGGAATTAAAACAAAAGGTCGTTTCAAATAATGATACTGTAAGGGAGGCTCGTAAATTTGGGCAGTAAACTGAATTTCGTTTGAACTGTAAGATTGCACCGGATCAAGATGCTTAGGGCGTTCACTAAATACGCTATAAAGAATATTTTTCCCTGCATCCGATGCAGCATAAGGATTATTCCAACTATACTCGCCACATGCGGCTAATTGCACAATAATAACAATCAATAACCAAAATTTAATTAATAAAATTTTCATTGCAAACGCGGCTTTTCGGAATCTGTTTAAAGTCAAAATGATACCCACATCTTCAACTCATTCTTGTGTTTAACACCACCTAATTCAACCCTTCGGCTATAATTTGCCAAAATGCTCAATTTTACAAGGAAAATTTATGGGATTTCTAGCAAATAAACGCGTGCTCATTACAGGATTACTCAGTAACCGCTCGATTGCTTATGGTATTGCCAGCGCCATGAAACGCGAAGGTGCATCATTAGCGTTCACTTATCAAAGTGAAGAGCTTCGTGGACGGGTTGAGAAACTGGCCGCTGAATTTAGCAGTAACTTACTTTTTCCCTGCAATGTAGCTAGTGACGATGAAATATCGATGTGCTTTGAGCAACTGCAGAAACATTGGGACGGACTGGATTGTATTATCCATTCGATTGCCTTTGCACCCCGGGAAGCTCTAAGTGGAGATTACCTAGAAAGTGTTAATAGAGAGGCTTTCCAAATTGCGCACGACATCAGTGCTTATAGTTTCTCCGCTCTTGCTAAAGCTGCTCTGCCATTAATGCAAAACAGAAATGGCGCACTTTTGACATTAAGCTACTTGGGTGCTGTTCGCGTCATGCCCAACTACAATGTAATGGGATTAGCCAAAGCCAGTCTTGAAGCAAATGTTCGCTTCATGGCTTCCAGTCTGGGTCAAAAAGGAATACGTGTTAATGCTATCTCTGCCGGACCAATTAAAACTCTGGCAGCTTCCGGTATTGGAAACTTTGGAAAGTTATTAGGTTATACTGAGAAAGTCTCTCCGCTACGACGCAATGTCACCATCGAAGAAGTTGGCAATGTCGCTGCATTCTTATGCAGTGATCTGGCTAGTGGAATTACCGGTGAGATAACTTATGTAGACGCAGGTTTCAATACCGTCGCATTTAATCTCAGTGATTAACCAAAATCAAAAATTATTCTGTATGATTTTGACATCATACCGTTGTCTGATTGCAGCCAGATAAGATGATATTTCTTCTTGTGTTATCATCTGCTGCAATTGTTTAGCGAAGTTCTCAGGCGTTGTTTTTTCATCTGAATCAGGTTCTATGACTTTGCTAATTCGTATCAAATTGAATCCACCTTCCGGTTTAACCGCACCGACATAAGCCGGAAGCTCATCAACTTCTGCTCGAAAAATAGCCCGTAGAACCTCATGATCTAATCCCTGTGGCTGCATATAAGAAATCAACTGCGCATCGTCCCAAGCAACATCATCAAGAACCTCCCCCGCCTGCAATCGGACAAGCTTTTCTTGCCCCTCTGCTACAGCCATTGATACAGCCATCTCTTTCTTGAGTTTCTCCACAATCTCATCCTTAACAACCGCTAGTGATTGCGAAGTAGCCGGTTTATATTCAATAATACGCGCAGAAACAAATGTATCAGGGTTTACCTCGATAGCTTCTGTATTACGGTTATTTGAAATAACGTCATCTGAGAAAATTGCTGATAACAAATTTTCATTGGCAAGGATCGCAGGCTCTTTTGAATCTTTTGTAATCCAATCACTTTTCTCTATGATTAATTCAAATTTTTCTGCTGCTGCTTGCAGACTTTCACCCTGCTCATAAACAACATTGCTAAAATCTTCAACAATCTCACCAAAAACACTTTCTACCATTTCAACTTTGAGCGTATTCTCAATTTGTTCACGAACCTCTTCTAGATCTGGATGCCGTTCTTCCTTAATTGCAGTTAATTTGATTATATGCAGACCAAAATCTGTCTCCACTATGTCGCTGATTTCATCCAATTGCATCGAAAAAATTTCATCTTCAAAAGATTTAACCATGACTCCGCGGGCAAAGAAACCAAGATCGCCTCCTCGCATTGCTGAACCAGGATCATCTGAATGCTCCTTGGCTATTTCTGCGAATTGATCAGGATTCTGTTTAACCTGCTCCAAAATCCTCTTAGCCTTCTCTCGCGCCATCTGCTTTTCCTCTTCCGGCGCATCTGGAGATACACTGATTAATATGTGACTAGCCTTACGTTCTTCAGATTGACCAAACTCCGATTGATGTTCTGAAAAATATGTATTGATCGCCTCGTCACTCACAAACTCATTTTTTGCCACCTTTTCCAACGACAAAACCAGATATTCAACTTTGGCACGTTCCGGCAAATCAAAATCTGTTTTATGCTGCTCATAATAAGCCGAAATATCTGCTTCTTCGGGTATGGCCTGAGAAAGGAATTGATCCGGCGTAATTTTCGACTGACTGATTTCACGTCGTACCTCACTAAGATACTGTACCCTCTCAGTAGTAGTTCTAGGCGTAATGGCATTTTCACTATATCCATCCAGTAATTGTTGCAGCAATAATTCATTGCGCACACGCGACTCAAATATTACCGGAGTAAGCCCCTGATTACGCAATAATTCCTCATACTGTTGCTTAGAGAACTTATTATTCTTTTGGAATGCTTGGACATCCTGAATTGTCTTAATTAACTGTGAATCCAAAACAACGAAGCCATTTTTAACAGCTTCTTGGTACAATAGCCTTTGCTGAATCAGTCTTTCAAGTACAGAGCTTCTCACTTCAGAAGTATCAAGCATCGCGCTATCAAAGTTTGCGCCAAGCATAGCCCGCACTCTTTCATGATGATCACGTAATGCCTGTTCATATTCTCGCCGAGAAATTTCTTCACCTTCGACGACCGCAACATAGCCTTCGCTACCATCATTCCTATAGGATTCCACACCCCAAAACATAAATGGCAAAACTGCTAAGCCCAGAATTACTTGAACAACACGCTTTTTTCGATTGACTAGATCAAACACAATTAGAATCTGCGAAAACTATTTTAGTGGAAAAAACTCGGAGGATTAAAATCCTATTACTCATTCTTTTTTTGGCGGAGTGGACGGGACTCGAACCCGCGACCCCCGGCGTGACAGGCCGGTATTCTAACCAACTGAACTACCACTCCCAAACTGGCTATTGATTGGTGGGTGCTGACGGGATCGAACCGCCGACATTCGCCTTGTAAGGGCGACGCTCTACCAGCTGAGCTAAGCACCCCAATCAGAAAGTGCGCTAGTTTACTGCATCTTTGAGCGCTTTACCAGCACTGAATTTAGGAACCTTAGCTGCTTTGATCTTAATAGCTGCTCCCGTACGAGGATTACGACCCGTACGTGCAGCTCGTGTACCTACTTTAAAAGTCCCAAATCCGACCAAAGTTACACTCTCATTTTTTTTAAGCGCTCCCTTTATTGCAGTTAATGCTCCATCCAATGCGCTTCCTGCCGAGGCTTTGGAAATTTTAGCCGATTTTGCGATAGCTTCAATAAGTTCGGATTTGTTCATATAATTCCCCTTCTAAGTTTAATGGTAATTAAATCACAAGCAAATACTGCAGTCGCACTTATATCAAGCCGTTAACGCACGGTCAAGCAAATTAAGGCATTTCGGCCACATCAATTATTTGATCAATCTACATCACGAAAAAACATATTTTATGCAACACGAATAAAATCATATAAAAACAATACCCTATAAAATAGGGCAAAAACCACCTACTCTTCTTCGCATTAATAGAATATCAATAAATTTCTGATTTCTGTTCACGATTTAACAACACCTCTACAGCACACCGTGCTGACACCCCTTCATGTAAAATACTGCAAATTGCCTGTGTGATGGGCATTTCAATATTCAATCTCTTACCTAACTGCAGCACTGATAGCGCTGCATGCACACCTTCAGCAACATGTCCAAGTTCATTTAAAATATCATGTAATGTTTTCCCCGCCGCTAACATCAAACCTACTTGCCTATTCCGAGATAAATCGCCCGTACTTGTCAGAATTAAATCACCTACACCCGCTAACCCTATAAAAGTCTCCATCTTTCCGCCCAAGCTCAGACCCAGCCTAGTGATTTCCATTAAACCACGTGTGATTAATGCGGCACGCGCATTGTGACCAAACCCAATGCCGTCAGAAATACCTGCGGCGATGGTAATTACATTCTTTATCGCACCTCCAATTTCCACACCAGTGATGTCTTCACTCGTATAGATTCTCAGTCTTGAGCTATGTAATTCTACTGATATTCTGCTTGAAAACTCATGATCGGTAGAGGCAAATGTTAAAGCTGTCGGTAACCCTCGTGCAACTTCTTCCGCAAAACTGGGGCCCGATAAAACTCCGCAGCGAGAAAGCGTTACGTCATATTCTTCCGCAACGATCTGATGAGGTAGATAAGCAGTTCCTGTCTCTAAGCCCTTACATCCCCATACTAGCGGCACTCTGATATTGCTCGCAACAATAGTTCGTAAAGTTTCACGTAAACCCGCAATGGGAACAACAAGTAAAGCAAGATCAACATTATCAAGCGCTTCAGTGAGTTGCGAGGTAATATTTAGCGATTCAGGTAACGAATGTCCTGGCAAAAAGGATTGATTAATGCGCCTGCTACCCATGTCAATCGCGTGGTCTGGATCCTTTGTCCACAAATTTATTTGATGACGCGCAGAAAAACTAATTGCTAATGCAGAACCCCATGCACCTGCGCCCAGTACAGCAATTTTCATGAACCCCAAACCTGGTTGACTTTGATATAGCCTGTTTGACCGTCTCTATGCCGCACTTTTATCCACCCTTGGATATCCGACGGCATCCACTCCATAACGATATTCTCTTCAACCTGAAATATTAATTCCGATTTAATATCGGCAGACTGGTGAACATCAGCCAATGGTACTATGACAATGACATAGCGTTGCTGGCTCAAATCTTTCTTTTGAACCCAAGCAAGACTCCCGCTACTATCCCGGACTTTTGCCCATCCCTCGACATCCACTACGACTTCAACCGGTAGATGACGACCTGCAACAAATAATTTATCGGCCTGTAGCGATGGAGCGTCATACATAACGATTGCATTCTCGGCTATTGAAAAAAATTCCATGTCAGCCAAAACATATCCTGGATATAAAAACCACATGCTCATCACTGCAGTCAGCATTTTATATTCCAATCTAAGTGTTAGATTTTGGAATTTTTTCTTCATTGTCAAATTACTTCTATTTTTCAAGTTTTTTATTCTTTTAGTGTGTGCTGGGTTCTGTTTTCTTTTGTTGATAGATCGCTTCAAAATTTACCGGATTAAGAATTACAGGCGGAAAGCCCGCCCTAGTCACAATATCCGATACTACCTCACGCAAATAAGGAAAAAGAATATTAGGACATCCAATACCCAGAACGGGATCTATTTCCTCATTCGGAATATTTTGAATACGAAAAATACCGGTCTGTTGAGCCTCAACCAGAAACATTATTTTATCTTTAATCTTAGCGGTAACCGTTACCGTTAACTGCACTTCGTACAAACCAGTATCAATACTCTGATTTCTAGTTCCAAGTTGCAGATTGATCTCAGGCGTATCCCTTTCCAAAAAGATACTGGGTGCATTGGGAATCTCCAAGGATAAATCCTTTACATAAATTTTTTCTATGGCAAAAACTGGTTGTTGTTGCTCACTCATATTTAATATCCAGATGAATAAAAAGTTAACTTATTATTTAAATCGCAATGCTCTGATTACGTGATTACACTGCCAGTAATGCCACCAACTCCCCCTTACGATCAAGTTGCGTTAAATCATCATAACCTCCCACATGATGCCCACCGATATAAATCTGGGGAACAGTGCGGCGACCGGTTTTATCCATCATCTCAACACGCTGATCAGGCTCCAGGTCAATACGAATTTTCTCAATTACCTCAACGCCTTTTGAACGTAATAGACTTTCTGCCATTTTACAATAAGGGCAGAAACCGGTCGTATACATAATTACTTTGGGCATAGGGTTCTTTAGCGTTTGGCAATTGGTAAACCTGCGCGTTTCCATGCGTCAATGCCGCCCATGAGATTAATTACCTGAGCAAATCCATTCTTCTTCAAAACCAAACTGGGATTATTCGATCGAATACCACCACGATATATTACGATAATGGGCTTCTCTTTAAACTTCTGAAGTTCTGTCCAGCGTTCCGCAATTTTTTCAGCGGGAATATGCTTGGAGTTCGGCAAATGGCCCGCGGTATACTCACTATCATCCCGAACATCAAGCACTAGTGCATCCTGGTAGTTGATTAATTGTACAGCCGCTCGCGTATCAACTTCTTTTATGCCGCGCTGGGTAAATATTGGCCATAGCAATAACGATCCACTGACTAATGCAGTAATAACAAAGAGTAAATTTTCTAACCTGAGCAAAAAATGATCTTGAAATAGTGATAATTCCATATAAATTTTATTCTGTTTTTAAACGATGATTTTATCAGAAACTAAAAAACTGCGGGGTTCCTTTATCTTCCTACACAAAGAGCAAATACTTAATTCAGATAAGGCACTGACTGAGTTCTAAAAATTAAATCTAACTCAGTTTGTGCTTATGCGCGTCTTTGTTGCCCGAACCAAACTCATTTACTGGTAAATAATAAAACTTTAACCGTTATGGCTGGTTAACCGTTCGTCCAATAATTCAATCCAATGTTTAACAGGTATCGATGTACCGTTTTGCAGATGCATCAAACACCCAATATTAGCAGTAGCAACCTTAGTCGGTTTTCCGGATTCAAGGGCAATGACTTTGTTTCTCAATAATTGCTGCGAAAGTTCCGGCTGTAAAATTGAATACGTACCTGCTGAACCGCAACACAGGTGTGCATCGGGCACAGCGGTTAAATCAAAGCCAGCAAGAGTCAGAATTTGCTCCACTACGCCAGGAATTTTCATGCCATGCTGCAGGGTACAGGGAGAATGAAAGGATAATTTCGTGTGATTCGGCTCTACTCTCAATTTGATCAATTCTTGCAGATTCCCGGTTTCAGCCAGTAATACTTCACTAATATCTTTGGTCAAAGCTGAAATATTTGCCGCTTTCTCTGCATAATCCGGATCATGACTTAATAAATGTCCATATTCTTTAACTGTTACCCCACATCCACTGGCGGTCATCACAATCGCCTCAATCCCTTTCTGCTCAACTATAGGCCACCACGCATCGATATTGCGCCGCATATAATTAAGTCCATCCTGCTGGGCATTCAAATGAAAAGTAACCGCACCACAACATCCTGCATTCTCAGCCTTGATCAGTGATATGCCCAAGCTGTTCAATACGCGTGCAGTAGCGATATTAATATTAGGTGCCAATGATGGTTGCACGCAACCAGCAAGAATCAGCATTGTGCGCACGTGCCGCTCTGCAGGCCATGCGTTGAGGGAGCCAGACCTGACTGGAATTTTTCTTTTAAGGCTTTGTGGTAAGAATGGACGAACGACTTGACCCATTCTTAATAATGTATTGAACCACAATGGATTAGGTAAAATTTTTCGTAATGTGTAACGAAAAAATTCTGCTCCAAGATTACGTTTTACCTGTTTCTCGACAATGCCACGGCTAATATCCACCAACGTGCCATAACGTACTCCTGATGGGCAAGTTGTTTCACAGGCACGGCAAGTAAGACAACGATCCAGATGCAATTGCGTTTTTTGCGTTACCGGTTGCCCTTCCAGCATCTGTTTCATTAGATAAATACGACCGCGTGGACTATCCAGCTCATCCCCCAGAATCTGATAGGTAGGACAAGTAGCCAGACAAAAACCACAGTGTACACAACTGCGCAGAATGGCATCCGCTTCCTGTCCATGCGGTGAATTCTTTATAAAATCAGCAAGCTTGGTTTGCATTTAAAATTCTGGATAAAGTCGACCGGGATTAAAGATTTTTGATGGGTCAAACTGCTCTTTCAGCAGATGATGAATTTTCATCATAACCGGATCCAATGGATGAAATACAGCATTGCGAAACTCACGACTACGAAACAAAGTAGCATGACCACCCGCATCTTTAGCTATTTTACGAATAATCTCCTGATCTACGCTTGCGTCGCAAAGCAACCACCGTAAACTGCCATTCCATTCCAGCAATTGTTTCCCAGGCAATAAAATCGGTACTGTTGTTGATTTAATCGATAAACGCCATAGAAGCTTATCTGATTGAAAAAAATCATGCCACTGCTCACGCACCGATTGCCAGAAGTCCCTGCCTCCAGCCAACTCTTCACCCCCCAATTTTGCCTGCGCTGCGCGAACCGCTGATTCCGCACCGGACAACCTGAGAAATAACACACCTCCCACATAACAAGTTGCCGAAATCGGCAGCGGCTTGCCAGCCCACTGATTCATTTTCTCAATTGCTGCAGCTTCATCCATAGACATTTGCAATGTAATTTCAACCCTTGGTTTTGGCAAAACCTTCAATGAAATTTCGAGCAATACACCTAAAGTACCCATGGCTCCCACCATTAGTCGGGAAACATCATAACCAGCAACATTTTTCATCACTCGCCCACCAAACCGCAAATCTCTACCTTTCCCGTCGAGTAATCGCATACCCAGTACAAAATCACGTGCCGCACCCGCAGCAGCACGCCGCGGACCCGATAAACCCGTCGCCATACAACCGCCCAAAGTCGCATTCGCACCGAAATGGGACGGCTCGAATGCTAGCATTTGCCCTTGTTGCTCCAGCAAAGACTCCAGATCCATTAAGCGTGTTCCCGCGCATGCTGTAATCACTAACTCCGTCGGTTCGTAATCAATAATGCCGTGATACGTCGTCATATCTAACACTATCTCCCCCTGCCCAAATGAGGAATTACCATAAAAATGCTTGGTACCGCCGCCACGTATTTGCAATGGGGATTTGTTCTCAGATGCAGTATGAATGACTGCTTTATACTGATCGATAATAGCTTGTTGCATAGATTCTAAAATCGCGGTAATTCCGCAAATCTTTCTTCACCTCGATGCACATGCATCGCACCCAATTCCGCACAACGATGTAAAGTGGGAACCGCCTTACCGGGGTTCAGCAATCCCATCGGATCAAATGCCGCCTTAACGGCATGAAACATTTCCAGCTCCCCCTTACCGAATTGGACGCACATCTGGTTGATTTTTTCCATACCCACGCCATGCTCCCCTGTTATCGTACCACCTGCATGAATGCACATTTCCAGTATCTTTCCACCAAACTCCTCTGTTCTTTCCAGTTCACCAGCCTGATTGGCATCATATAAAATGAGAGGATGTAAGTTACCATCCCCTGCATGAAACACATTCATACACCGCAATCCATATTCCTGGGATAGCTTCTCAATACCGCGCAGTACATCGGCTAATCGTTTGCGCGGAATCGTCCCATCCATGCAATAGTAATCCGGCGACACTCTTCCAGCAGCTGGAAATGCCGCTTTCCGTCCGGCCCAAAACCTAAGGCGCTCGGCTTCATCGCGCGAGGTACTGATTTTGGTTGCGCCGCCTTGCTGCATAATGGCATAAATTCGCTTGATTTCATCGGCCACTTCTTCTGCGCTGCCATCGGATTCGCATAGTAAAATTGCCTCCGCATTCAGGTCATAACCCGCATGTAAAAATTCTTCCACTGCATGGATAGTAATTTTATCCATCATTTCCATCCCTGCCGGGATAATACCTGCCCCAATCACATCCGCCACCGCATTGCCCGCCTTGATCACATCATCAAATGCCGCCATTACCAGCTGTGCTTTTTCCGGCATAGGAATCAGTTTCACCGTAATTTCCGTGACTATACCGAGCATACCTTCACTTCCGGTTATTAATGCGAGCAAATCATATCCCGCACTATCCAAGCTCTCACCTCCTATTTCCAGAGGCTCTCCATCAATCATCACAATCCGCAATTTAACAATATTGTGCACAGTAAGACCATATTTCAGGCAATGCACGCCTCCTGAATTTTCCGCCACGTTGCCGCCAATCGAGCAAGCAATCTGCGATGAAGGATCTGGCGCATAATATAAACCATACATCGCCACTGCTTCACTAATTGCCAGATTTCTGACCCCGGGCTGTACACGCGCCGAACGCGCCAGTGGATCTATCGCAACGATTTGATTTAACCTCGCCAATGACAGTAAAACACCTTGTGCATGCGGAAGTGCGCCTCCCGATAAGCCAGTACCGGCGCCTCGTGCCACCACAGGAGTTCTCATTGCATGGCAAAGCTGCAAAATTTTGATGATTTGCTCTTCCGTATGCGGCAACACAACTACCAGCGGCAAAGCCCGATACGCTGATAAACCATCGCATTCATACGGTCTCAAATCTTCGACTTCGTATAGCACCGCATCATGCGGCAATATCATACGCAGTTTGTTAATAAGTTCTGGTAGAGCCATATGGTTAATTATTCCCGATGTTTTCGGATTTCGTGATCAGCAAGTTTTTCCAGTATTTTTACGATAGCAGAATTATCCCATTTTGCACCGCCATGTGCGAGGCAGGCAGAAAATAATTCTCGCACCGTTGCAGTATTAGGTAAGCTTACACCCAAAGCGGATGCGCTATCCAATGCAATATTCAAATCTTTCTGATGTAATTCAATGCGAAAACCGGGCTCAAAGCATCGATTAATCATGCGTTCCCCGTGTACTTCCAGTACCCGAGAAGCCGCAAAACCACCCAACAAAGCTCGCCGAACTTTATCTGGATCTACTCCTGCCTTGGATACAAACAAGAGCGCTTCGGCCACTGCTTCGATCGCTGAGGACACAATAATTTGATTGGCAATCTTACAAACCTGGCCTGCACCATTTTCCCCTACATGAACTACATTTTTCCCTAACAATCCCAAAATAGGCCTGACTTTTTCGAACACTGTCGCGCTCGCACCCACCATGATCGTCAACGTTGCATTTTGCGCCCCGACATCACCTCCAGATACGGGTGCATCCACATAATCATGACCCAACGCATTGATACGCGCTGCAAACTTTCGCGTTTCCAGTGGCGAAATCGAACTCATATCCACAATCGTTTTAACATGCTCCGAACCAAACCTCAACAGTTCTATAATGCCATTATCGCTAAACAAGACTTTTTCAACATCTGGCGTATCTGGCAACATAGTCATAATAATATCCGCGTGCTGAGCTACTTCCTTAGGTGAAAGAAATTCCCTTCCACCCAATGCAATCAAATCTTCGGGGACCCTGCTGCGCGAGTGCAAAAAAAGACTATGTCCTCCCTTGATCAAATGCTCGGCCATAGGCTTCCCCATAATACCCAGACCGATAAAACCAATATTTGCCATAATTAAAATACACGCCGGATTTAAAAAAGATTGAATAAAAGTAGTTAATTACACCATACTGGCATGATTTAATAAACTCGGACATTCCAGTTAAGGAAAAATAGCTTAACTGGAGGAAGAAATGATGACGAGGAAGCAGTATACAAAGGAATACAAATTAGATGCAGTCAGTTTGGTATTGGATCAGGGCCATACGACATCGGAAGTATCTCAAAGCCTGGAAATCAGTGCCAATATGCTGAGGAGATGGATCAGGGAATACCAGGCGGATGAAGCTGATCAATCACTCCGAGGTAATGGGAAACTGACGCCGGAGCAGGAAGAAATTCGGCAGTTGAAGTTGCAAATCAGACAACTGAAGCTAGAGAGGTAAATATTAAGGAAGCGACTGAAGATTCAACCGGTCATTGCAACACTGCTGAAATTTTCTGTGATGGGGATAAGAAATTCAATGTTTTTCTTGGTCGATGATTTGATTCTTCTGCCATCATGTCGAGTTGCTCCTGTGAATAAACGGATATATCGGTCTTTTTAGGTATATATTCCAGTTAATTTAGCGGGAGCTTCGTTCGACTAAGGTTGCGATATACGACTTTTGGGTACCGCAGATTAAATCTGCCCTCCCAGTGTCCCGGAATGACTCGATCATTCACTTCTTGCGGTCGATCGTGGATGGATACCGCATCAATAATGCCGCCCCGGGCATTGCCTTGGTATTGAAGTGCCTGGATTGACGCATCACCCGTTGCGCCCGCAACTGCCGGAGCAGCTCCTTTTTTAAAGCACTATGTAATTGAATAAACATCATTTTATAGAGAGTTTCATGTGAAATATGCATAGTCGATGCTTCAGGACCAGTTTGTTTCAGCCAACCCACCACTGGGTCGGGTGGCCACTTGCCAGTCAGTTTATCCGATACGATAGTGCAAAGCTGATGTTGTCATTAAGCTTACAGACGCGTTTATCGGCCGCTACGGTACGGTATTTCGACAATCCACCATTGCGGTAGATTTCTCGGGAAACCGTTGACGTGGCCCTGTTGAGATTTCTGGCAATCGCCCTAAAGGATAAATTAGCCGATAGTTCTCGTGATATTTTCTCACGCTCTAGTAACGACAAGTCCCTGGCCGAATGTTTGAGCGGCGATGGCTTTATTCCATCGATTTTTTGTAAGTAGCAAAATACCGAACCGGCATGTTTAATGAACAACCCCGCCGCAAGCAGCGGGGTATCAGAAGAGAGCGAGTTGTCTGTCTTCGTATAACTGCTGATAGACATCTCCGTGCTTTTTAACGTAATCTCTTATTGTGTCCTCATCGCCATGACGGCCAACTGTACTGACGAAATAACCATCAGTCCAGAATTCCCCGCCCCACAACTGTTTCTTCACATGAGGACATAAGCGAAATACCTCCCGCGCCGTGATACTCTTGATCAGTGTCACCAGTTTTGTGACACTGTATGCGGGACCGACTGCACCAGAAAATGCACATGATCCTTATCTGTACCAATCTCCATGAATTTCAACTGGTAACGCCGTTCGAGATCTAAACAGACATCCCGCAACACCCCGTCCACAGCTTCATCAAATACGGCGCGGCGATATTTCGCCGGAAACACCACATGATAAAGCAGCACTGTTACATTATGGCTCTTATGTATATATTCGCTCACGCAAATATATTACGCCCCAAGGGGCGGGGAATATATCCCGGAGAGATTCAATTGCTGACCGATTTCGCTCAACGATTTACCTTGTGACCATAGCTACCACATCGTTTCCTGTGAATGATAAGTAAAACTTCGTTTTGAAGTTGATGATTCGAGACCTTTGCGCGGTTACAATCTTGGAGCAATGGATCGGATGATATAACTATATTTTGAAACAATGAATTGAAGCTATGGCCATGAGTTTTTCGGAGTATGATGTAACCCGCCGTACCCGGAAAGAGAATTTCCTGAAGCAAATCGATGAATTGATAGGGTGGCCCTCGATAGGGCAAGCTATCGCAGCGCATTATGCAGCGTGCAGCAGGTCGTCCGGCGTATTCCGGGCTGCTGCTGTTCAAGATGCTGCTGGTAGAATTCTGGCACGGCGGATTAAGTGATGAGTCAGTGGAAGACATGGCGAATTCGAATCTACACGTGATGCGATTTCTGGGATTGCCGTTGTAAGATGATGTACCAGACCACTCAGTATTGTCGCGTTTCAGAACGCGGTTAATGGCGGCGGACGCGTGGATGGTCTATTAAACCAAGTCAACCGGCAAATACAAGCGCACGATATCGAGGTCAGGAAAGGCTATCATGTCGATACGAGTATCACCCGGAGTCTACGCAAACATAAAACCCGACCGGCGTATGACCAGAATTACAGCGGAATAAGAGGCTTGTGTGTTTTTGCAAAGGTCTCTTCCTGATATACTTTAATACGAGACGCCACTCCGCAAACAGCGAGAAATTAAATTTGAATGAATATTCACCTTCAATCCCATGAAAATTAACTCAAATCTAGACCTTTATAATTCATTCCGCGAGCTTATCCTCTTCTTTATATTTATTCTTTGCATCTCAGCCTCGCTGTATGCTAAAGCAGAAGGTATTGAGAACTTGCAAAAAAATGCAAGTATTACCTATGAAAAAATGATACAAGCTAAACAGAATGCTGAAACCTTCACTAAAGATTTAACTTTTGCTGAAAAAAAACTGGCTACAGCAAAACAAAAATTAGCGGAAGCGGAACAAGCAGTCGAAACGGCAAAGAAAAAGTCTGAGCAAGCTAAGATCTCGATGGAGAAAGCAGTTAAGCAATGGAAGCAAGCCTCGGATGCGTTAGCGAACGAATGGGGTAAAACCGAAGTAAAATAATCATAGATAATATTATTAGTAGTAATTCAGATTTGATCTGACAATAAGATCTTGCCAAAGGGGGGATTACCCGGTTTGATAGAGGTGCGAAACTTTATCAACCAAGCGCGAAAGCGCAAAGGAGTAATCCCATAAGTATTGTTCAACACAATGTCATCAAACACAAAATTGGTTTGCTTAATCATCCGAACTTGGCACTGTATCCCGCGCTTGCAAGGTGATGGGGTTTTCTCGCGATACTTTTTATCGCTATCAGGCTGCCGTGGAAACAGATGGCGTTGATGCCCTGATTGATGCTAGCCAACGCAAGCCCAACATCAAGAACCGCCTCGAAGAAGCGAGGCAGCTGTCACAGCTTTTGCCCTTGGAGCAGCCTGCTTTTGGTCAAGTTCGGGTTTCCACGAACTGCGCAAATGCGGAATCTTCGTTTGTTTATCCGGTGTCCGTTCGGTGTGGCTGCTCCAGAATCTGTAGTCGTTCAAAAAGCGTCTATCCGCCTTGGAAAAGCATATCGCCGAAACCGGGAAGGTGTTAACCGAGACACAGTACAGGCGCTGGAGAAGAAACAAGAAGATGGTGTTCCCATGATGAAATCGAGACCGCTCATCCCGAGTATTTCTGTAGCCAGATACCCTCTACGTCGGTACTATTAAGAGTGTGTGGCGGATTTATCAGCAGACTTTCGTCGGATAACTATTCCAAGTGGGCTGCCACCAAGCTATATACCACCAAGACACCGATCACAGTGGCTGATTTGCTCAATGATCGGGTGCTGCCATTCTTCGCCGAGCAGAGTATGTGCGTCATCAGTATCCCCTGATCGACCGTGGTACCGAATATTGCGGCAAGTCAGAGAATCACGATTACCAGTTCTATCTGGCACTGAATGACATCGAGCATTCCAAAACCAAAGCCAATCATCCACAGACCAACGATATTTGCGAGCGTTTCCACAAAACAATCTTGTAGTTCTATCAGATAGCATTCCGGCGCAAGAATAAACAATCCCGTGGCAAGACCACGAGGTATTAGAAAAGCTCAAGCTGACGCAGTTCTTCTTTTGGCTTGCCTTGATTCTTTACATACCGCTCAACTACACTCCAGTCCGCTCTTCTCCTATAGTTGCAACATAATAGCCATCCGTCCAAAACTCACTGCCCCACAGATCTCGTTTCAAATCCGGCTTCTTCTTGAACAATTCTCGCGCTGTAATACCTTTGAAAACCCTAACAATCTGACCCGGTGGAATTTTCGGATGTGCCGTACAAAGTATATGTACGTGGTCTTTGTCGCAACCTATCTGCTCAAACTCGATGTCGTATCGATCTTCTATCTCTTTTGCAGTCATCATAATGATTCTTACAACCGCCTCGTCTAATAATCCACGTCTGTATTTCACAGGAAATACAATGTGATAATGTATCTGCCACGCACAGTGGCCCGCTTTCTCTACAACATTTCGCATCCCAACATTTTAAAGCCTAGTTAGATCCCCGTGGCAAGACCACGGGGAATCGCAAGTTTACCAATCCATTGAAGAGTTACAACATGAGGGGATAAATGGATAGTGTTACAACAGCACGCGTACTCATCAGAGCAAGATGCTATGAGCGCACGCCAATGCAAACTTTAATTGACGCAAAGGAGGTATGGGACAATAAAATCGCTGCCTTGAATAATTGAATTTGATCTAACAGGCACATCATCAAACCGGATAACTGTCAGATCAGGTCTGAATTGCTATATTTTATTCTAAAAAAATCATCATCTTGACATGGGGAATTCCCGCTTCAATAAATTTTTCTGCAGAAACTTGCTGAAATCCAAATTTTTCATAAAACTTAACTGCGTTAATTTGCGCATTAAGCATTGCTTTTTGCATCTGACGCCTCCTTAATTCCTCTAATATTTTTTTCAGCATCGCACTGCCATACCCTTTACCTCGCCATTCTTTCAATACAGCCATTCTCCCGATATGTCCGTCTGGCAATAGTCTTCCAGTTCCTACTGCCTCTCCGTGATTATTAAATACCAGAAAATGCGTACTGATAATATCAAACTCATCCCATTCTAAATCTACTGGAACCTGCTGTTCAAGAATAAAAACTGTTGTTCGAATATTTCGTAGAGTTAGAGTTTCCGTTTCCCAATCTACGACACGTACGAGATGATCGCATCGCATTTTTATAACAATTTATTAAGAAACCTATTCAAATGGATGGCGCAATAAAATAGTATCTTCTCTGTCGGGTCCAGTAGAAATCATATCAATAGGTATTTCACACACTTCTTCTAATCTTTTCAAATAATTCTGTGCGGCCTTGGGTAGTTGATGGAATTTTTTTATACCTGCTGTATTTTCTACCCAACCGGGTATTTCCTCATAAATCGGCTCACAGCAATCCAAATCATCCGCACCAACCGGAAGAATATTACTTTTGTTACCGTCAATCAATCGATACCCAATACCCAAACTAAGGCTCTCCACCCCATCTAGAACATCCAGCTTAGTAATGCATAATCCTGTTACACCATTTATTTGAATGGAGCGCTTTAGCGCAACTGCATCAAACCAACCGCAACGACGCGGACGACCTGTTGTTGATCCAAACTCATGTCCACGCGAAGCCAAATGTCTACCAATATCGTCGTCCAACTCAGTCGGAAATGGACCGGATCCGACTCTTGTTGTATACGCCTTGGTAATACCCAACACATACTGCAGCATTTGTGGCCCAACTCCGCCACCCGGTCCTGCTGCACCTGCCACACAGTTACTCGAGGTTACAAATGGATATGTACCATGATCGACATCCAATAATGCTCCTTGCGCACCCTCAAATAATAAATTATTACCTGCTTTATGCGCCTCAAATAAAAGCTGCGGAACATCCGCTATCATTGGCTTAATACGTTCGGATTGCATTAACGCATCATCCATCGTTTTATGAAAATCGATCACCTTTACATGAAAGTAATTTTTCAACACAAAATTATGATAATCCAGCATTTCACCCAATTTGGCTGCAAAACGATCTCGATGAAACAAATCTTGTAATCGAATTGCACGACGAGCAACTTTATCTTCGTATGCAGGCCCGATACCACGCCCTGTGGTGCCAATTTTTCCTACGCCTTTGGCAGTTTCACGGGCATTATCCAACGCAATATGGCAGGGTAAAATGAGTGGACAAGCCGCGCTAATACGCAAACGCCCAGTAACATCAATACCATTCTGCTCCAGCATATCAATTTCATTTAGTAATGCTTCTGGTGAAATTACTACACCATTTCCAATGTAACAAATAACATTGTCTCGCAGGATACCGGATGGAATTAAATGCAATACTGTTTTAGTATTACCAATGACCAATGTATGACCTGCGTTATGTCCACCCTGAAAGCGGACTACACCTTGAGCATGATCCGTTAACCAATCAACAATTTTGCCTTTTCCTTCATCGCCCCATTGTGTACCAATGACGACTACATTTTTAGTCATAATCCTATTCTCAAAAAATCTGTGGATTTAAACCCAAGAAATTAAATCTCTTTAATTATCCATTTCCCATCAAGCAACACTAATTGTCTGTCACAAACTATAAATTCATCCTTTTGTTCTGGCAATTCCATAACTACAATATGTCCTGCTTTACGTAATTGCTGAATCATACCTTCCAGTCTCTTATCCTTCTTCTCAAAAGGCGCTCGTATTCCTTTGGGATATTTTTTAGGTTTTACTAATCTGGATAATTCTCTTAAATCCATACTAAAACCAGTTGCCGGTCGTGCCCGCCCAAAGGTTTTCCCTATTTCATCGTAGCGTCCACCGAGGGCAATAGCACTTGAACATCCTCTCGCATATGCAGCAAATACCATTCCTGTATGATAATGATACCCCCGCAAATCAGCTAAATCGAATGCAACGCTCCCCACTACTGGCTTCAGCTCTTTTTCAACCATACCAAGTTCATTCAATGCAGTTCTAATTACTGGATAGTCAGGCAGTCGCGCCATCGCATCGACCAGAATCTTTTTATCACCATAAAGCTCAGGTAATAAGAGCAATGCCTCACGAATACCTTTTTTCAGCTTTAAGCACAATTCCTGTAACGTTGAAATATCTTTTGCCTGTAGAACCGAAAATAATTCGGCCTCAAGTTCTCGTGATATTCCAGCACCTTTTATTAGTCCACGAAAAACAGCTACATGACCGAGATCCAGATGAATTTCATTTATATGAGAAACCGACAAGCACTCCAGCATAAGACGTTGCACTTCCAAATCACTCTCCAATCCTGAGTGACCATATAGCTCAGCACCAATTTGCAAGGGTTCACGGGTTTGTGTTATTCCTGATGGAATCGTATGTAGTACACTATTGACATAGCAGAGTCGTGTTATACCGTTAAAATTCAATAAATGTGCATCAATTCTTGCCACTTGAGGTGTCATATCAGCGCGCAATCCCATCATTCGTCCACTTAACTGATCGATAACCTTAAATGTTTGCAGATTCATATCACTGCCACTACCAGACAGTAATGACTCTACGTATTCTAATAAAGGTGGTATAACTTGCTGGTAACCATGCGTCAGCAGTAAATCAAGAATCTGCCGACGCGTTACCTCAATATGCAATGCTTCTGCTGGCAATATATCTTCAACATATTCTGGGAGCAACCAATTATGCATGCTAAGACTGACAAAGCGTCAGAGGGAAGTGAAAAATGATTTAAGTTATGACGACAAGTAGTATTAATCCGATCAACATTGAAGTTAATCCTATGAAACGCAATTGATTATCATTGGTCTCAATTAACTTCCTGAATGCTTCTCTCCAAGTATCCGGAGATAAAAATGGCAACATTCCCTCTAGAATTAACACCAGTGCAACTGCATTTAAGAAATTTTCCCACATGTATGATAACTCCTGCTTAATTACGCATTCATAATATCTTCAATGAGAAGCATAAAAAAATGATAGGCTCTGCCACAAAATAGAATAAACAATAGCTTCTATTCTCAGAATTTCTGCATAAGCATCCACCATTATTAAATCCACGCACGCCTCAGTGAAAATACATTAGGACGCTAAATTGTATCTATTTGTAATAAAACAGAGCCTTAACTAATTCTACAAGAGCATATATTACTATTTACTAACTGCAGGATTTTTTAAATATTTAAAGAAATCGGAGGTGGGCTCAAGAACCATCATATCCCCCTTATTCTTGAACGACTGCTTATAAGCATCAATACTACGCCAGAAGGCATAAAATTCAGAATCTTTCTGAAATGCAGCTGCATAGATTGCAGCAGCCTGGCTATCACCATCACCCATTGTTTTTTGGGCTTCCCGATAGGCCTCAGCTAATATAATTTCTCTTTGTTTATCCGCGTCAGCACGAATTTTCTCCGATTCAGCAGCACCGGTTGAACGTAATTCATTTGCTACTCGTTTTCGTTCTGCCTCCATACGCCTATATACCGATTCACTCACTTCTTGTGGAAGATCCACACGTTTTAGGCGTACATCAACAACTTCCACTCCAATGGATCGAGCATCATTATCCGCTTTTTGACGCATAATCTCCATAATTACATCACGCTCACCCGAAACCACATCGTGAACCGTACGATTACCAAATTCATCACGCAAACTTGCATTGATGGTTTGAGCTAACCGTGTTTGAGCTAATCCTTCATCTCCTCGTACGCTGATATAATATTGTTTCACATCCACGATACGCCATTTTACAAACAAATCTACTAAAACGTTCTTTTTCTCAGAAGTAATAAATCGTTCCGGCTCTTCAGTGTCCATTGTCAGAATACGCTTCTCAAAAAAACGTACATTTTGTGCAATTGGAATTTTAAAATATAAACCTGGATCGGTTTTAACATCGATCACTTCCCCAAGTTGAAATAAAATTGCCTGCTGACGCTCATCAACAATATAAATTGCCGAACTGCCCAGAAAGAAAATTGCAATAATGATGCCTGAGAATACTGATGTAAAACTTTTCATTTATCTTATCTCCCGTTCGCGACTACGAAAAGATTCTCGTGCTCGTAAACTGCTATCAGGTGTTGTTTCCTGTACTGCAGGTGATGTAGGGGCCGGTGAAACCGAAGTTGATCCGCTTATATTAATGAGTTTATCGAGCGGCAAATACAGAAGATTATTACCGTTCTTCTGATCAACAACAATTTTACTCGTATTAGAAAGCACTTGCTGCATCATATCCAAATATAAACGCTCGCGTGTAACGTTTGGTGCTTTACTATATTCAGTAAGAATCTGTTCAAAACGACTGGCATCACCCTCAGCGCTTACAATAACACGCTGCTTATACCCTTCAGATTCTTGAATTAGTCGAGCCGCATTACCGGCTGCTCTTGGTATGACATCATTTGCATACGCCTGCCCCTCATTTTTCTGCCGCTCTCTATCTTGACCTGCTTTTACTGCATCATCAAATGCAGCTTGGACTTGTTCAGGCGGCTGTGCATTCTGCATCGTCACTCTGCTAATCAAAATACCAATTTCATATCGATCAAGTATTTTTTGCATCAGCTGTGTTGCATTGGCTGCCACTTGTTCGCGTCCTTCATAAAGAACAAAATCCATTTTACTTTTACCTATGACTTGCCTGATTGCAGTCTCAGCTGCTTGAAGTACAGCTTCATCGGGGTTTCTATTGTTGAATAGAAAATCCTCTGGATCATTCAATATATACTGTACTGCAAACTGAATATCGATAATGTTTTCATCGTCTGTTAACATTAATGCTTCGCGTAGCACCTTGCTTCTTACATTGTTCCGGTAGCCAATTTCAACTGTCCGGACCTGACTGACATTCACAACTTCCACTCTCTCAACCGGATAGGGAAAGTGCCAACGTAATCCTGCTGATGATGTATCGACATATTGACCAAATCGCAATACCACACCTCTATGGCCCTCATCGACAATATAAAAGCCACTACCTAACCACACCACAACCAACAAACCAAGGATTAGTATAATGCTTCCACTACTCTGCGGCTTAGATCCTTGAGTACGCGGCCCATCATCACCACCTCCGCTTTTTTTTTGCCCAAACATGTCATTGATTTTTTTATTGAAATTCCGCAACACGTCATCTAAATCTGGTGGACCAGAATCGCCTTTATTTTTTCCCCATTGTGGATCATTTAATCCCATAATCATTCCTGTTTGTTCGTTCAAAAAAAATCTTGTACAGAAGCACAATCTCGAAGCCCATTATTTATTTCCATTGATTCTTTATTCAGTTTTTTGGAGTTTTCTAAGATTGTTTCTGTCAACGCCTGCCTTACAAACTCAACTCCCTCGCCTGTTTCTGCGCTTAAACGAATGCGTGATATTCTACCATATTCATCACGTACGCAACCTGCACTGCGTAAGGTTGCGTCGATTAAGTCAATTTTGTTGAAAATCAAGATCTGTGGAATAACATCAGCGCCAATTTCTTTTAATATTTTATTAACTTCTTTAATTTGCTCGTCACTATTGGAGTTACTAGCATCTATCACATGAAGCAATAAATCAGCCTGCACGGTTTCTTCGAGTGTTGCACGAAATGCAGCTATCAATGTATGCGGCAATTCCCGGATAAACCCCACTGTATCCGAGATAACTACAGTACTGCCTTCTTCAATGAATAATTTACGTGTTGTTGTATCTAGTGTAGCAAATAGCTTATCAGCAGCATACGATTGTGCACGGGTTAATTTGTTGAAGAACGTTGATTTACCTGCATTAGTATAACCAACAATAGACACCGTGAGTGAGTTTGATCTTCGCCTAGATCGTCTTTGAACATTTCGTTGACACTGCAGATCCGAAAGTTTTTCCTTAAGTAATTTTACTCGCTTTTTAATTAATCTCCGATCCGTTTCCAGTTGAGTCTCGCCAGGTCCACGTAAACCTATACCGCCTTTCTGTCTTTCAAGATGGGTCCATCCGCGCACAAGACGTGTTAAAAGATATTCCAGCTGAGCCAATTCAACTTGCAGCATTCCTTCATGACTGTGAGCTCGCCGGGCAAAAATGTCAAGAATCAGATTCGTGCGATCAATAACATTACAATTTAAACGCAAAGATAGGTTTCGTTGCTGTGCTGGGGACAGATCATGATTAAATATAACCAACCCAGCCTCTGTCTGCTGCATCACTCGCACGATTTCCTCAACTTTACCCCTTCCAATATATGTTGTGGAATCAGGGCGGGATCGCTTTCCCGTCACAATTGCAACAACCTCAAGCTTATCGCTGGAAGCTAACAGTTGCAACTCTAACAAACTGTCTTGATGAGTACCGCAGCCGAAATCGACACCCACCAAAATTGCTGTATCGGATGCTATTAATTTATTCATGCCCAATAGGCATATCAGACATCGCGCGTTTCCACTGTTTCAACGGGAATAGTAACAGCTCTTGCAGGCACTACTGTAGAAATTGCGTGTTTGTATACCATTTGCGTAACCGAGTTTTTCAGCAACACTACATATTGATCGAATGAATCAATTTGTCCCTGTAGTTTAATACCATTCACTAAATAAATGGATACTGGAATATGTTCTTTCCGTAATATATTTAGAAATGGATCTTGTAGTAACTGTCCCTTGTTACCCATAGGTAATTCCCTATTTTAATTATTCGTTATCGGAATGGTAACTCTACTTTATTTTTAAATGTAAATCTATATTAGATTTTACTCGTTCAGCATTCAGCATTCAGCATTCAGCATTCAGCAAAAAAGTTATATCAAATTAATTTGCCAATCCAATACTTTTATTCCACATTCAGGCCGCCCAGACTATGAATAATCCGAGCGGCCCGAACCCACTTTTTACACTTATAATAGTCACACTAAAATTTCAGCAGTCTTCTGTTTGATTTCAACAATTAGAATGGTACTGGCTTAGGGGTATTATTATTTGATGGTGGAAGAATGGGTAATTTAATTTCAGGCTGCACACCCGTTAGCGTTTTCAAAAAGGCGACAATACTATCAATTTCTTTCTTGTTGAAGTCGCGATCCAATTGTACTTTACCCATTATTCTTACCGCATCTTCTAATGTGGTTACGGCGCCATCATGAAAATAGGGATAAGTTAATTCTATATTACGCAAAGTTGGTACTTTAAAGACATTTAAATCAGTATCTTTTCCAGTAACTGCTTTTCGACCTTCCACCTTACTTTTTGTTTCATAAGGATGATGAACACCAAACTTCTGATACAGTGCACCTCCTACAGCTTTCCCATTATGACAACCAGTGCACCCACTACTTTTGAATAACGTATATCCTTCAAGTTCTTGCTGATTTAAAGCCTTTTTATCTCCTTCCAGCCATTTATCAAAACGAGATCCCGGAGTAACCAATGTATCTTCAAAAGCTGCAATTGCGGTGGTTATTCGATCAATATCAACTTGGTCTGAGCCAAACGCTTTCTCAAAATAGGTACGATATTGAGGAATCGATTGTATTACATCAACGGCAATTTTATGTGTCGAACCCATTTCTCCTGGATTTGCAATCGGCCCCCCGGCTTGCTCTTTTAAATCTTTAGCGCGCCCATCCCAAAATTGCGCCAAATTCATACTAGAATTTAATACAGTTGGAGCATTAATTGGTCCTTGATGCCATTTATGACCGATAGAACTCGGAAGATTATCTGTTCCACCCATGCTCAAATTATGGCAAGAGTTGCAAGAAATAAATCCAGACATAGATAAACGCGGATCAAAAAATAACATTTTCCCTAATTCAACCATATCAGCATTTTCAACTTTTGCAGGTTTAATAGGTTGGATAGGCTCATTGGCTGAGGTATTAACCGAAATGACAAGCATGCCAATCGATATAAGTGATGCAACAAGTATATGCATCTTCATCGGTACTCTCCCTAATTTAATAATAAGCGGCTGTAATGGCGCAGCCGATTACGCCTGATGAAAAGCTCACAGATGGAAAATTTTATTAAAAGATAAAACTAAACCATCCACTTCTATTTCTCTCAAATTTACAACAAAAGAATGATCCTAAGATACACTCATGTTAGATTTTTTTATTCATTCACTTCCAATTGATCAGTCAAAGCCTCTCTGCCAACCCCTGCCAAAGTATCCACATCATAATCAGCACATTGACAAGGATCTGTTTTTAACAGACGCGACAACTCCGTCAATGCTTGTTTATAAACTTTGCGTTTAAATTCCACAACCGAGTCTAACTCAACCCAATATTGATTCCAACGCCAGGCATCAAATTCCGGATGGGTGCTTTGACGTAACGAAACATCGCTATCACGCCCAACCAATCGCAGCAAATACCAAATCTGCTTCTGCCCCTTATAATTGCCACGCCATTCCCGTCTAATCCATCGATCAGGCACTTCATATCTCAGCCAATCACGTGTACGTCCAACAATTTCAACATGATTCGGACGCAATCCTATTTCTTCGCTCAGCTCTCGATACATAGCTTGCTCTGGACTTTCTCCAGACTTAATGCCTCCTTGTGGAAATTGCCAAGAATTCTGTCTAATACGTTTACCCCAAAAAACTTCGTTTCTTGAATTTAAGAGAATAATACCAACGTTGGGACGATATCCATTACGGTCAATCATATGAACTGTTCATTTGACCCATCAAATAAATGGATTTTTTCATACTTTACGATAGATTGAAAGTATTCATAACCCAAAAACAAAAACTCATGTCTTTTCATATACCTTGATTACCTAATCAAATCACGAGCGCATAACTCATGGGATTACTGCACACTATCAACAAGCATTTCACGGTAAAATCATTATTTCTTATCATAATGGAATAGCTCATGCGCGTCTCACAATTTTTTGTTTCAACACTTAAAGAAGCACCCGCGGAAGCAGAGCTGATCAGCCACAAGCTTATGTTGCGCGCCGGATTGATCAAACGCCTTGGGAGTGGGCTATACACATGGATGCCACTGGGTTTGAGAGTATTAAGAAAAATCGAAAACATTATACGTGAAGAAATGAATAGCAGTGGCGCCGTAGAGATTTTAATGCCCGCTATACAACCTGCAGAATTATGGCAAGAAACTGGAAGATGGGACGTATTCGGTCTGCAAATGCTAAAAATCAAAGATCGCCATAAACATGATTTCTGTTTTGGCCCCACTCACGAAGAAATCATTACCGATACTGTACGCAAGGAAATCAAAAGTTATCGCCAGCTGCCGCTCAATTTCTATCAAATACAAACTAAATTTCGCGATGAAATCAGACCCCGCTTTGGGGTTATGCGCGCACGCGAGTTTGTCATGAAAGATGCATACTCATTTCATACGAATGAAGATAGTTTAATGCAGACCTATCAACTCATGTATGAAACCTACAGCCGTATTTTTACTCGCATCGGATTGCAATTTCGCGCAGTCTCAGCTGATACGGGTGCTATAGGGGGCAGCGGCTCACATGAATTTCATGTCTTAGCGGATTCCGGCGAGGATGCAATTGCCTTCTGTCCTGATTCAGATTATGCGGCCAATATTGAATTGGCCAGTTCACCAACACCTCCTCAAAGTCGCAGCATTCCCGATGGCAACATGCAAAAAATTGCCACCCCGGGTAAAAAGACTTGCACTGAAGTCGCAGAATTTTTGAAAATTCCATTGAACAAAACCTTAAAAACACTCGCTGTAAAAACTAATGATCAAATATTCTTCTTATTATTACGTGGCGATCATCAATTGAACGAATTAAAAGTAAGGAAAATACCCTTTTTATCTGAATTTCAGTTAGCAAATGAAGAAGATATTCTAGATGAAACTGGCACGGTACCCGGATATATTGGTCCGGTCGGGTTAAATACCTGCGTGATTGCAGATCAAGCAGTTATAAATATGAGCAACTTTGTTTGCGGCGCAAATGAAGAAGGTTTTCACTTGATGCATGTCAATTTTGATCGTGATCTCAAATTACCGGAATATGTTTTTGATATAAGAAATGTAGTTCCGGGTGATGCATCTCCTGATGGGAAAGGCATTTTAGAAATTTGCCGAGGAATAGAAGTAGGGCATATTTTTCAATTACGCACGAAGTATTCTAAAATTATGAAAGCCACTTTTTTAGATGAATCCGGATGCACTCAATATATGGAAATGGGTTGTTACGGTATTGGTGTATCGCGTATTGTTGCTGCAGCCATCGAGCAAAACCACGATGAGTATGGCATTATTTTTCCGGCTGCAATAGCTCCGTTTCAGCTAGCAATAATTCCGATCGGCTTGCAGAAAAATCCTCAAGTAAAAGAAATCGTGGAAAAACTTTACCAACAATTCTTGGATGCACGCATAGAAGTACTTCTAGACGATCGAGATGAACGTCCCGGCGTCATGTTTGCTGATATGGAGCTAATGGGTATTCCACACCGGATAGTGATTGGAGAACGCGGGCTTAAACAATCGACTATTGAATATCAAGGCCGGAAAGATCGCTCTCCTGAAGCTATCTTTATTGATGAAATTTTTCCATTTATATTTACCAAACTATGCATAGATTAACCTTCGCAATACTTTTATTACTCATTCCCAGTCTCATTTATGCCAATAATCCGGGTTATGAACAGCTCGCCGCCAGTACACAAACAATCATTCTGCATGAAACAAGTGATCAGGCCGCCTCATACATAGAGTATGCAGCCATTGCAGATAATGTTACCTGGCTCATCAGCATGAGCCATCGTTTAGAAAAATACATACCTGATCTAATCGAACGAGAGGATTTTCTAAGAACGGTTTATTATGAAGCAACGCGAGCAGGACTGGATCCTCAACTGGTGCTAAGCGTCATTCAAGTTGAAAGTGGTTTTAAAAAATATGCCGTTTCTCATGCAGGCGCGCGCGGCTATATGCAAATCATGCCATTCTGGGTAGGTGTCATCGGTCATCAGGATCACAATCTCTTTCACTTGCGCATGAATTTGCGTTATGGATGCACCATTCTTCGGCATTACCTAGATAAGGAAAATGGGGATTATTTCCGTGCGCTCGGAAGATATAACGGTAGCTTGGGGGAAGCTTTTTATCCACAACTTGTATTCAATAAATGGCGAACCACCTGGCGCTAAGCATCATTACAATGAGATAAGCTTATAATCAATAAAATAATAACAATAAGAAACAGCTCCTACAAAGTCAGTACGGGTAAGTATTATTTCTTTTCCATTGATTTTGACTCAATAAATTTTTCGATACTCTCACGTGAAATAATGCCTAGCTGCCGTGCAGCTGGATTACCATCAGGATCGTAAAAATACGTGCTGGGCAATAATGAAATCTCATCTAATTGCGAAGCAATTTTACGATCGCCTAATACGATAGGATAGTTGATTGATAGAGAACGCACAAAACTCATAATTTCTTGTGGATCACTATAATCCATCGCAACGCCAATAATCATAATATCTTTACGATCTTGATACAGAGAAATCAAGTCAGGAATTTCTTTAAGACACGGAGCGCACCAAGTCGCCCAGAAATTAATCAATACCCAGCGTCCCTTATAATCCTCAAGGTTATGAAGCTCACCTGTGGCATCTTTAAATTGAAATGCCTGCACTTGAAAGCTTAGCAATAAAACTATTTTTAAAATCAATAGGCTGAATTTATTTCTCATCGCATCAAGACAATAAATTTATAAATAACTTAAGTGTAACTACACCTGTGGATGTGCCCGTTCCAGTTTACTGCATAGCTTATTTAATGCGCTCAGATATGCTTTTGCAGAAGCCACGACAATATCTGTATCCGCACCATGCCCATTAACAATACGATCAGATTTTTGTAATCGTACGGTTACTTCGCCTTGCGCATCAGTACCACTGGTGATATTGTTCACGGAATATAGTTGCAGCTTCGCCTCGCTCAAAAGCAATTTTTCAATCGCACGGAAAGTGGCATCTACGGGACCACTCCCTTCAGAATCAGCGCTCATCTCATTCCCGTTATCCGAAATCACCACACGTGCATAAGGGATCTCACCCGTTTCGCTATGCACAATCAACGAGATTAGCCGGAAACATTCATGCAATACTAACTCTTCATCCGATACCAATGCATGAAGATCTTCATCGAATATCTCATGTTTTTTATCGGCCAATTCCTTAAATCGCATGAAAGTATTGTTAAGCATCTCTTCGGATTCTAGCTCGATACCAAGTTCCATTAGGCGATTCCGAAAAGCATTACGCCCCGAATGCTTTCCCAGCAATAATTTGTTTGCACCCCAACCCACATCTTCTGCACGCATGATTTCATATGTCTCGCGGTGTTTCAATACGCCATCTTGATGAATACCCGACTCATGTGCAAAAGCATTCGCACCGACTATCGCTTTATTGGGTTGGACTGGAAAGCCGGTGATACCCGAAACCAGTTTACTTGCCGAAACAATATGTGTTGTATCAATTCTTGTATCACAAGGAAAATAATCCTGTCGGGTACGAACAGCCATCACGATTTCTTCCAATGCAGCATTCCCCGCTCTTTCCCCCAAGCCATTGATGGTACATTCAACTTGCCGTGCGCCATTCATCACTGCAGTCAATGAATTAGCCACAGCCAGTCCTAAATCATTGTGGCAATGAACCGAGAAAATTGCCTTATCCGAATTCGGAACGCGCTCACGTAAATTCCGAATAAGCGTCCCGAACTGATCCGGCATGGTATAGCCAACTGTATCAGGAATATTAACCGTGGTTGCGCCCGCATCGATCACAGCTTCAAGTACCCGGCACAAAAAATCCAATTCTGATCGACCCGCATCCTCTGGGGAAAACTCAATATTATCAGTGTATTGACGCGCCCAATTCACTGCCTTAACGGCTTGTGTTATTACCTGATCAGGTGACATTCGCAACTTTCTTTTCATATGAACCGGCGATGTAGCAATGAAAGTATGAATACGCGCTGATTGCGCGCCTTTTAACGCTTCACCCGCACGCTGAATATCAGTTTCAATCGCACGCGCTAACCCACACACCATGCTATCCTTGACTGAGTCAGCAACTGCCTTCACAGCCTCAAAATCTCCATTTGATGCTGCCGGAAAGCCCGCCTCGATAACATCCACCCCCATGCGCTCCAGTTGCCAAGCAATACGCACCTTTTCTTCCTTAGTCATGGATGCACCCGGACTTTGCTCACCATCACGCAACGTTGTGTCAAAAATAATTAAATGCTCTTGCATTATGCTCTCCACATGAAGAAGAAACCTTAAAGTAAGATAAAATTCGCTACTCGAATTTTATAGGGAAGAAAGAAAATTAGGGAGAGAAAATTTAGCGCGCAAAGCGCAACAACAGACACGCACGTGCCTTTATTGAAACTGCAGACAGGGAGAAAAAATATTTATCTTTCTTTTCAGACATCATGATGGGAAATATAATTAGTTTTTCCTTCGAATGCAAGGGGCAAACTTTAGGAATTAATTGTTTCACTACTTCTTTTGCTTCGACCAAACCGCCATAATTTAATAAAATATCCCGAAAACGCATATGCTGCAAATAAAAAAAACAAAACCAAAGGTGGATGACTAGGTATCAATACAAAGAAAAACAAAACCAATAATAATACTGTAAAGAAGGGGACTCTTCGACGTAGATTTATCTCTTTCCCGCTATAATACGGGATGTTACTTACCATAGTAAATGCAGCAAACAGTGTAACGATACTTGCCAGCCATTTAACATCACTTCCTTGTATCTGAAAATTAATCGTCACCCAAACAAGCCCCGCTATCAGCGCAGCAGCAGCGGGACTGGGCAAACCCTGGAAGAAACGTTTATCAACCACTTCGATATTAGTATTGAATCGCGCAAGCCGTAAAGCTGCGCATGCACAGTATATAAACGCAACGATCCAACCCCACTGATCCATTTCTTTCAAGGCCCATTCATATACTATCAATGCAGGCGCAACACCAAATGAAACCATATCCGACATACTATCGTATTCGGCACCGAACTCACTTTGAGTTCCAGTAAGGCGCGCCACTCGACCATCGAGTCCGTCAAGAACCATCGCAATAAAGACAGCAATTGCCGAATACTCAAAATTCCCATTCATTGCTTGCACAATGGCATAAAATCCAGCAAACAGTGCGGCCGTCGTGAATAAATTCGGTAACAGATAAATACCACGCCTGCGCAATCTAGACTTGAGTACAGTGCGTTCTGATATGGAATCGGGCATTATTAGTTAATGAAAGAAAATGCAGATAGTAATAAGAGCGGCAATGGATCATTGATTCAAATACACCGTTGAGAAACAACATAACAAGGGCCTTTGACAATAAAATTCTACTAGAAAGTAAAAAGAATCCACTTATTAACTTACCATTCTGACTTATTCTTCTCGAAACTCAGCCAGAATTGTCAATGTTGCTGACACTTTATCGCCTATGTTGACATTAATTTTAGTATTCACCGGTAAATATACATCCACTCTCGAGCCAAAACGTATAAACCCAAAACGTTGCCCACGCGTCATATGATCTCCCGGGGATACTTGACAAAGAATCCGTTTCGCAATGAGTCCAGCTACCTGAACACAAGTCACATCGGCACCATTATCAGCTTTAATCCATAATGCATTGCGCTCATTCTCCAATGATGCTTTGGGTAAATCCGCATTTACGAATTTACCCGGGAAATACCATTTATCACGTATTTCACCATCAATAGGGCTGCGATTGGAATGCACATTAAATACATTCATAAATACGCTGATTTTGACAGCTTCCCGCTCCAAATAAGGATCCTGAGTTTTCTCAACTGCAACAATTCTACCATCCGCCGGCGCCAATATGGCATTACGGTTAGATGGCACTTCCCTCGGTGGATCGCGAAAAAACTGCAAAACGAAAAAAGCAATCACCCAAAAGGGGATTGACCAGAGCCAACCAACCAGGAACACTGCGCCAAACGCAGCAGAAAATGCAATCGCGATATGCAACCAGCCTTCGCGAGCAATAATAGGATGAGGATAATAAGCCATAAATAAATTACTACAATAGCTCCGTAAATAAAAAAACCAGAATTCTAATAATGAAATTATTAGTTAATTTTTGCCTTGATCAACCAGTTTATTCTTTTTGATCCAGGGCATCATATCGCGCAACTTAGCACCCACCTGTTCAATGGGATGCTCGGATGCAATACGGCGACTTGATTTAAGTACCGGTGCACCTGCCTGATTCTCGAGAATAAATTCCTTTGCATATTCACCGGTCTGAATCTGATGCAATATCTTCCGCATTTCGGTACGCGTTTCGTCAGTTATTATACGTGGCCCACGGGATACGTCGCCATATTCAGCATTGTTGGAAATGGAATAACGCATATTTGCAATACCACCTTCATAAATCAGATCAACAATCAGTTTAACTTCATGTAAACATTCGAAATAAGCCATCTCTGGAGCATATCCGGCTTCCACCAGTGTTTCAAAACCAGCTTGAATCAGCGCAGTCAAACCTCCACATAACACAACTTGTTCACCAAACAAATCCGTTTCAGTTTCTTCTCGGAAATTAGTTTCTATCACACCCCCGCGCGTACCTCCATTGGCAGCTGCATAGGATAAGGCCAGATCACGCGCTTTACCTGATTTGTTCTGATGCACCGCTATCAATGTCGGTACGCCACCTCCCTGCAAGTAAGTTGAACGCACTAAATGACCAGGCCCCTTTGGCGCAATCATAATGACATCCAGATCTTCACGTGGCGTTACCTGCCCATAATGAACATTAAAACCATGTGCAAAAGCCAAAGTTGCGTTTTTTTTCAACCCCGGTTCAATTTCCTTTTTATATACCGGACCAATTTCCTCATCGGGCAATAAGACCATCACAACATCTGCATTCTTAACCGCATCAGCAACTTCCTTAACTTTTAAGCCCGCTTTTTCCGCCTTACTCCAGGAGCCTCCGCCCTTGCGCAAACCTACGGTAACTTTAACCCCTGACTCACTCAGATTATTGGCATGGGCATGCCCCTGTGAACCATAGCCCAATATGGTTACTTTTTTTCCTTTTATAAGAGATAAATCGGCGTCTTTATCGTAATAAACTTTCATTATTTTCCTTTTAACAAAATTAGGGTAAAACCGGAGAGCAATAGAGAAAACTTCTTAATGAATTGAATACTCTGGATTACTAACCTTGAGATCCGCGCAAATTGGCAATTGCGGATTATACCTTTAAAATCCATTCTCCGCGCCCTATACCGGAAGCACCGGTTCGCACGGTTTCGAGTACTGCACTGGATTCAATAGCTTCAAGAAATGCATCCAATTTCTCGCTGGTGCCAGTTAGTTCAATAGTATAAGATCTATCCGTAACATCGATAATAGAGCCACGAAAAATTTCAGCTAACCGTTTAATCTCTTCACGTTCCGCATCAACTGCACGCACTTTCACCAGCATCAGCTCGCGCTCGATATGATTTCCATCACTCAAATCTATAATTTTTACCACTTCGATCAGTTTATTCAATTGCTTGGTCACTTGCTCCACGACTTCATCCGATCCAACGGTTACGAGGGTCATTCGTGATAAAGTTGGATCTTCAGTGGGTGCAACTGAAAGCGATTCAATATTATAGCCACGCGCTGAAAACAGACCTGCTACACGAGACAAAGCGCCCGCCTCGTTTTCCATCAATAATGAAATAATATGTCGCATTTATTTTCTATACCAGAATCATTTCAGAGAGCCCCTTACCACCTGGCACCATGGGAAAAACATTTTCAGATTGATCCGTAATAAAATCCATAAACACTAACTGATCTTTAAGCTTAAATGACTCTTTCAAAGCATCTCCGACATCTTCCGGTTTTTCGATTTTCATTCCGATATGTCCATAACTTTCAGCCAGTTTTATAAAATCAGGCAACGCATTCATGTACGATTCTGCATATCGATTCCCGTGAAAAAATTCTTGCCACTGCCTGACCATTCCCATGTAACGATTATTCAGATTGATAATTTTCAGCGGCAATTTATATTGCTTGCAGGTCGATAACTCCTGAATGCACATCTGGATACTCGCTTCGCCGGTAACACAAGCTACTTTCCCATTCGGATTTGCCAATTGCACCCCCATTGCGGCAGGCATGCCAAATCCCATCGTACCCAGTCCACCGGAATTGATCCAACGTCGAGGTTTGTCAAATTTATAAAACTGCGCTGCCCACATTTGGTGCTGGCCGACATCTGAGGTTATAAATGCATCGCCTTTGGTAATCTCGAATAATTTCTCAATCACCATTTGTGGCTTGATAATCTTGCTCTTGCGATCAAATTTCAAGCAATCCCGCTCACGCCATAAATCAATCTGTTTCCACCATTCCTTCAGCGCAACATGATCCGGTTTATCTTTCTCAGTTTTAAGTAGCTTGATTAATTCCTTGAGCACATCCAAAACATCGCCAACAATGGGTATATCTACTCTTACGCGTTTTGAAATTGATGATGGATCAATATCAATATGAATAATTTTCCTGTTTTCGTTAAAAAAGTGCTTGGGATTACCAATGACGCGATCATCAAATCGCGCACCCACAGCTATCAGGACATCACAATATTGCATCGCCATGTTCGCTTCATAGGTACCATGCATCCCTAGCATACCCAATGATTGCTTATCAGTTGCAGGATATCCTCCCAATCCCATCAGCGTATTGGTACAAGGAAAATTCAGCATTTGCGTCATCTCGGTCAATTGCGGCGCAGCATCACTTAATATTACCCCGCCACCCGCATAAACCACTGGACGCTTGGCACTGAGAATCAGTTCGACAGCTTTTTTAATCTGCTTGGCATGCCCTTTCGTTACAGGATTATAAGAACGCATTGATACTTTGTCAGGATATACAAATTTGGTCTTTTGCTGCGAAACATCCTTCGGAATATCCACCAATACGGGGCCCGGACGACCTGTCGATGCAATGTAAAACGCTTTCTTAATCGTATGCGCCAGCTCTGTGATATCTTTCACCAGAAAATTATGTTTGACACAAGGCCGTGTAATCCCAACAGTATCCACTTCCTGAAACGCATCCAAACCAATAGCGTTAGTCGGTACCTGACCGCTGATTACTACCATCGGTATCGAATCCATATAGGCCGTGGCAATACCAGTCACTGCATTGGTTACACCGGGGCCGGAAGTCACCAGCGCAACCCCCACTTTATTGCTGGAACGTGCATAACCATCCGCCGCATGTATCGCTGCCTGCTCGTGGCGCACCAAAATATGCCGCACCTTATCCTGTTTAAACAATTCATCATAAATAAATAATACAGCCCCGCCAGGATAACCGAAAATACACTTTACACCCTCTTCCTGCAAACACCGTATGGTAATTTCAGCACCGGTCAATTCCGCACTCATGCTTTTTGCATCCCACTGTTAATTCAACAAGTTAAAAATATTTCAACAGCAAAGTTTCATATCGTGCCGTCAAACACCTGTACCACCCACTGTCAGCCCATCAATCCGTAGTGTAGGCTGTCCAACGCCCACCGGAACGCTCTGGCCTTCTTTACCACAGGTCCCCACCCCTGGGTCCAATAGCATATCATTACCAATCATCGACACTCTCGTCAGTACGTCAGGTCCATTACCGATCAGAGTTGCCCCCTTAACCGGATAGGTAATTTTTCCGTCTTCGATCATATAAGCTTCCGCAGCGGAAAAAACAAATTTTCCGCTGGTAATATCGACTTGTCCACCACCAAAATTGGCAGCATATAGACCGTGTTTCACTGAAGCTATTATTTCTGCCGGATCCTTGTCGCCATTAAGCATATACGTATTGGTCATACGTGGCATGGGGATATGTGCGAAAGATTCACGCCGACCATTGCCGGTCACCGGAGAATCCATCAATCGGGCATTCAAACTATCCTGCAGATAGCCCTTAAGTATGCCATCCTCTATCAATACAGTACATTGGGTTGGATTACCCTCATCATCAATATTTAATGATCCTCGCCTGCGTGGAATTGTTCCATCATCGACTACCGTGACTCCGGGTGCTGCGACACGCTCACCAATTCGCCCTGAGAAAGCGGAACTACCCTTGCGATTAAAATCCCCTTCCAGGCCATGGCCAATTGCTTCGTGCAGCAATATCCCAGGCCAACCACTGCCCAAGACGACCGTCATGGTGCCGGCAGGCGCCGGACGGGCGTCAAGATTGACGATTGCCTGATGCACAGCTTTTTGTGCATAGTCCTGCAAAATTTCATCGGTAAAATAAGCGTAATTGAAGCGCCCACCACCGCCAGCAACGCCTTGCTCACGACGACCATTTTCCTCGGCAATCACCTGCAAAGACAATCTGACCAGCGGTCTCACATCAGCGGCAAGCAATCCATCGCTTCGGGTTACCAATATAACCTCATATTCACCGGCGAGCGATGCGACTACTTGAGTAACCCTGCGATCAAGCTGTCGCGTATAGCGTTCAATTTTTTCCAACAACGCTACTTTTTCCGCATCCTTAAGACTTGCTATCGGATCGTCAGGCAAATACAACTGAGTTTGCCGATCCATTACGCCATTATGTTTTGCTATCTGCACGGAATGCATGGCACCCTGATCAGCAATGGCACGCGTTGCCTGCGCCGCCGAAATCAGTGCTGGCATACTGATATCATCGGAATAAGCAAAGCCGGTTTTTTCTCCGCTGATCGCACGAACTCCAACACCTTGTTCAATATTGAAGCTGCCTGACTTAACGATACCTTCTTCCAGCATCCAACCTTCCGAGCGGCTATATTGAAAGTATAAATCAGCATAATCAATCTTATGCGTGAGTATTTGACCCAACACGCGCTGCAATCCTGCAGTATCAATATCATAGGGCGTCAATAAGCAACGATCTGCAATTGCAACAAACTCTGTGGATTCTGTCATAGATTCAATGGTCATTATATTCCGTTTATGTTGCTCAATAGAGCATGCGCCAGCCGAATAAGGCTGATTCAGTACACAAAGAAAGCACTTTAATTTAACAAGGCTGTAAAGTTCGATGATCCAGCGCTGGCAAATTTGCCCGCAAACTGGTCTGGTAATCCGGATCAATTGTCGCCACTACCGCTCCAGAACCACGTGGCAAACGTTCCATCACCACCCCCCAAGGATCAACGATCATGCTATCTCCATTGGTTTCACGTCCACTCACGTGATAACCTCCCTGCCCGGGCGCAATCACATAGGCCATATTTTCAACCGCCCGTGCACGCACCAATACTTCCCAATGCGCTTTTCCGGTAATTGCGGTAAACGCCGCAGGCGCAAGGATAATATCAACATTTCTCATAAGGCGAAACAGCTCCGGGAACCGCAAATCGTAGCATATCGATAGACCGATACGTCCAAAAGGCGACTCTACAGTCACCACTTTGTCTCCGGCTTTAATGGTTTTTTCCTCGGCATAATGTTCTTGCCCCAATTGCAACCCGAACAAATGAATCTTGTCGTAACGCGCAACCTGCTCTCCACTATCCGCATAAACCAGGCAGCTATTATAAACTTTGTCTGGATCCGGTGATGCCAATGGCACCGACCCCCCCACCAACCATATTCCCAAACGTTTTGCCGTATCACTGAGAAATTTCTGGATCTGCCCATCCCCTGGCTGCTCCCGAATCGCCAACTTATCCGTATCTTTCATCCCCATGATACAAAAATACTCGGGCAATACAACCAGTTTGGCCTGTTGTGAAACGGCATCCTCTATCAGACGCGCCGCTTCTTCCAAATTCGCGGTCACGCTTGGGCCCGAGGCCATTTGAATCGCGGCCACACGGAACCCCTGGTGTTTCTCATTTTCCTTCATAGATCGTTGTTAAGCCATGTACTTTTCTGTGGTAAATCGCTTTGATTATTTGAATCCGCAGCAATATACGAAGTATCGGTAGATTGTGCTATTGGATTCTCGTTTTTATCAAGCACCTCTTCTTTTTCTTTTTTCTTAATTATTCCATATAAAATCATGGATTCATATTATTATGCAGAATTCTAGCATTTACTCTGACAACGTTGTATTTTGATTTTGCTTAACCTGGTATTAGCAGATTGGATCACAGTGAAGAATTAACCGTTCAACAATGGACACCACCGATCACTCCCCAGACGCGGCGCTAGCCGCAGCACTACCCTTCAGTCGCTATGCGCAGCGCCTGTTGGAAAGCGAACCTGCGCAAAAAAATATATTACTGAAAACCCTTCAATTTCCTCTCCAAAAAGTTGAGATGCAAACATTCCTTGCTTCTTACGCCAAACATATCACGGATGAGCAAACTTTACACAGCGTACTGCGCAACTTACGCAAACAAACCCTGCTGCGTTTATTTATTCGCGACATTAACGGCCAGGCCGATTTATATGAAGTCATGCGCTGCATGACCGAGCTTGCCGAAGTCACGATCAATTCCGCGCTTCAGTATCATGAAAACTGGATGACACAACCCGATCGCTTCGGGTTACCGCGAGGCGAACATAGTCATAGCATTCAACACCTATTAGTTGTCGCCATGGGCAAATTGGGAGGGGGCGAACTCAACGTATCCTCCGATGTTGATTTAATCTTTGTCTATCCGGAAGAGGGTGAAACCGATGGCGCCAAATCGATTTCGAACCATGAATTCTTCGCCCGCCTGGGACGCAAACTGATCGCCAGTCTGAATGATTTTACCGTAGACGGGTATGTATTCCGGGTCGACATGCGTTTGCGCCCGCATGGTGAAAACAGTCCGTTGGCCATCAGTTTCCCCATGCTGGAAGAATATTTCATTAAACAGGGAAGGGAATGGGAACGTCACGCCTGGATCAAAGGCCGGATCATTGCAGGCGATGCGGATGCCGAAACCCAATCGACCCTGATGGAAAAAATAGTCAGACCTTTTGTATTCCGCAAATATCTGGATTTTAACGCGTATGCAGCGATGCGAAGTCTACATGCGCAATTGCGCAAGGAAGTCGAGCGCCGCGAAATGCACGACAATATCAAACTGGGGCCTGGCGGCATTCGGGAAATAGAATTCATCACGCAGGTTTTCCAATTAATTCGCGGCGGCCGCGATGTCGATCTGTGCATCCGACCCACCCTCAGCGTTTTGCAACGCCTGAAAAAAAAGCAGCAACTGCCGGAGCAAGCTGTGACAGAACTCATTCAGGCTTATCACTTCCTGCGCAAACTGGAGCACCGCCTGCAATACCTGGATGATCAGCAAACGCAAACATTGCCATTGAACCCGGACGATCAGCAGTTAATCGCAAGCAGCATGGGTTTCCGGAATTATGTCGACTTTATGCACCAATTGGATATTCATCGAAGAGACGTAACGCGTCACTTTGAGCTCATTTTTGCCGCTCCCAAAAAATCGCGCACACACGACACACTGGCTTATTTGTGGCAAACCAAGGCACAAGATACCTCTCAAACCGAAGCTGCTGCATCGCAATTGAGCACAATGGGATTCACCGAGCCGGAAAAAGTATCCGAACGGCTCCGACTGTTTTATCACAGTACCTTTTATCATCAATTGCCTGAATTTAACCGTCAGCAGATCAATACCCTGGTTCCCTTGTTGATTGAAGCCGTGGCCAAGCTCCCGCCGGTTGAAATTACGCTCGAGCGCATGCTGCGGCTGCTCGAGAAGATCAGCGCGCAAACTTCTTACTTAGCACTGCTGCTGGAGCATCCTCATACCCTGCAACGGGTTGCGGAACTAGCCAGTATCAGCCAATGGGCCAGCGACTATCTGGGACGTCACCCGATTTTAATGGATGAGTTATTGCGTCACAATGTGCCGCACCCGGCGCCGGACTGGACAGCACTCAATCGCGATCTTGTATATCAATTGAATCACGTCAATAATCCCAAAAATGACGTAATCGAATGGCAAATGGATGTCTTGCGGCATTTTCAGCATGCGCAAGTGTTCCGGCTATTGGTCACCGATCTGGAAGGTTCGCTACTACTCGAAACGCTGAGCGATCATCTGACCGCATTGGCCGATTTGATTCTGGACAACATATTGAAGCTGGCCTGGGCGGGTTTAAAAAAACGCCATCGGGAGACGCCGGCATTTGCGATTATCGGCTATGGCAAATTGGGTGGGAAAGAACTGGGCTATGCTTCCGATCTTGATATGATATTTTTGTATCAGGATGATCATCCCGATGCGGCGGAAATTTATACCAAACTGGGGCAAAGCATCAATGCCTGGCTTACCCGCCACACATCGGCCGGCTTACTGTATGAAACCGATCTGCGCTTGCGCCCGAATGGTGCAACCGGTTTGCTGGTCAGCTCGATGGAAGCTTTCGCGCAATACCAGCATGAACAAGCCTGGGTATGGGAGCATCAGGCATTGACCCGAGCACGTTTCGTAGTGGGCGACCCACACGCCGGGAAAGTATTTGAAAACACCCGCAAAGAAATTCTGTGCAAAGCACGCAATGTAACCCAACTCAAACAAGAGATTCTGAAAATGCGCGAGAAAATGCGGGACGTTCATCCCAACCCCACTGCCCTGTTCGATATCAAGCATGACCGCGGCGGTATCATCGATGTTGAATTCATCGTGCAATATCTGGTTCTGGGTTATGCCTGCCAATATCCGCAACTTACTGGTAATATCGGCAACATTGCGTTATTAAAACTGGCCGGGGAACTCGGCCTGATCTCGACCAACACCGCGGAGCAAGTACGCTCGGCGTACCGGGAATTCCGCCGCATTCAACATCGCCTGAGGTTAAATGATGACGCGGACATGACCGGTAACGCGCCGAACGACGGACAAACACAGAAATTTGCCCGGGTCGACGGCAGTCATTTGAAAGACGATCGCACGGCCGTTCTGGCGTTATGGGAAGAAGTTTTTGGTCAGCAATCAAACCCACCCGGCTAAAATCGATCACACTCTTATGCACGATCCATGAATCGGAGGGTAATGGCAAACCGATACATGGATATTTATTTTGCTAGAATGATCTTAAATAAAAATTTCTGGCACGATTTCTGCTTATGAAGCATCACACACACTGTGTGCCCTAATCAACTTAAAGGAGAACAACAAATGCAACATACACAAAAAGGTTTTACATTGATTGAATTGATGATCGTTGTCGCTATTATCGGTATTCTGGCTGCAGTGGCCGTACCTGCTTATCAAACTTATACTTTAAAAGCGCGGTTTACTGAAGTCACTAATGCAACGGCTCCATTCAAAACTGCAGTTGAATTGTGTGTACAAACTGGTGCTTGTGTTGTTGCCGGCGCCATCCAAGTCCCAGCAACAGGTGCCCGTGCTAACACTGATGTACCAAATGACGCAGGCGCTTCAGGCGCGGTAACTTCTGTAGCAGTAGGAGGTAATGGATTAATTACAGCTATTCCCGTTGCTGCAAATGGAATAGCTGCGGGTGATACTTATACACTCCAACCTACTATAACTGGAACAGGTGGAGTATCATGGGTCGCTGGAGGTGGTTGTAAAACTTCAGCGTCTACTGGTGGCCCTATTTGCTAATATCCAAGCAACTTGTTAAGGCGCAATGCCCTTTAGGGATTGCGCTTTTTTCATTTCTGTCTTAGAACATCCAGCATTCCTCAAGACCCAATATCCTTTAAGAAAGGATAGGAAAACCGGCCATCCCTTCAGGTATAAAACCGCTATTTATTTTTGACTTATTTACGAGTCCAGCTTCTGCAACCCATTACGTCAAAATGTGACCATTTACGTCACATTCACTCGAATCAGTTACTTGATGCACACTATCCGCACTTGATGAATATCCGTCACGCCTTGCAAAACCTTTTCGATGCCATCCTGCTTCAGCGTGCGCATGCCTTCGCCTAACGCCGTCACCAGCATTTCAGCCACGCGCGCGCGTTCCTGGATGTTCTTCTTCAATGCATCAGTGGCGGTCATCAGTTCATGCAATCCCACCCGGCCGGAAAAACCGGTGTTATTGCACAGATCGCAACCGACCGGTTTATGCAGCATGATCCGCCCGCTTTCATCGCCGTACCGTTCGATCCATTGTTGACGGATTTCTTGCATGGCGGCTTCGGGATCGGCTTTGAAATGATCGATATTCCTGAGTTCTTCGCAGTATTCGTTTAACAGCGCATTGATTTCCCGTTCGCCGGCCACATACGATTCCTTGCATTTGCACAAGCGCTTGGTCAACCGCTGCGCCAGCACGCCCAGCAATGCATCGGAAAAATTGAACGGGTCCATCCCCATATCCAACAAACGAATCACCGATTCCGGCGCGCTGTTAGTATGCAACGTGGCTAAAACCAAGTGCCCCGTGAGCGAGGCTTCAATGCCGATGCTGGTGGTTTCCTTGTCGCGCATCTCACCCACCATGATGATATCGGGATCCGCGCGCAGGAACGAGCGCATGATCGCCGGAAAAGTCAGCCCGGCTTTGACGTTAATCTGTACCTGCCTCAAGCCTTTCTGCGTGATCTCCACCGGATCCTCCGCGGTCCAGATTTTGGTATCGTCGCGATTGAGATATTTAAGCACCGAGTGCAGCGTGGTGGTTTTACCCGAACCTGTGGGGCCGCAGACAAAAAATAACCCATAAGGTTTGCTGACAATTTTTTTCAGCTCCTCCAGGTTACGCTCGGTGAATCCCATTTTATCCAACGGGATCGGCTCTCCAGCGGCCAGAATACGCATTACTACATCTTCCACCCCACCTGCCGAAGGAATGGTCGCAACCCGCAATTCAATATCCAGTGGCGCAAATTTTCTGAATTTGATCTTGCCATCCTGAGGCCTGCGCTTCTCCGAAATATCCAGATCGCACATGATCTTGATCCGTGTCACCAGCGGATTACGATAACTGGCCGGAATCTCGATATAGGGCATCAATGAACCATCCTTGCGGAAACGGATTTTGGTTTTTTCCTTGCCCGAAAAAGGTTCGATATGAATATCGGACACCCCCATCTTGTAGGCATCGGTAATGATTTTATTCACCAGTTTGACCAGTTCATTATCCGATGCGGCTGAAGATTCCTCTATGTCGTTGGAGCTCTCCTCAACATGCTCGTCTCCAAGATTGAAAAGCATTTCATTGATATCACCGGCCCCCGCCTCGTCCTGACTGCTGCCATAAAACTGCTCTACCGTCGCCGTGAATTCACGCTTGGTAGTCACCGCATAAATAATCCTGTGCTTGGGAAAAATCGTATTTGCAATACGCTGCGATTTGATCTGCTCCGGATCGAGCGTTAAAACCACCACGCCTTCTTTGGTTTCATCAATGGGTAGCAAGGCATTACTTTCAACATAATCTTTTTTGATATTCTTCAGCAAATCCATCGGCTTGACCCGATCAGCCCGAAAAGATTCGTACTTGACGCCAAAAAACAAAGCCAGTGCCTTACCGATGAGCGGCAAGGCAATCTGAAACTCATCCGCCAGCACATCTTCTAAATCGCAGCCTTTTTTTCGTGCCGAACGTGTTGCCAGATCAAGTTCCGCGGCGGAAATCACCGCGTCGGAAATCAGATAGTCATATTTTGATTTAAGCAGGCGCACCGGTTGTTGCCGCTGATTAAACGCAATCGCCAGCGCTTGGCAGATTTCAATGGCCTTCTTCACTGTCGCAGCTGAGAAAGGCTCATTATTATTGCTGTTAATGACCTGAACCACGCCTAACAGGTCTTGGTTATTCGGATTTAAGATCGGCACCGCCAGCATTTGTTTGGTTCGATAACCGGTACGTTTGTCGACATCGTTGGAGAAAGTAAGAGCTGCATTAATTTTTTTTAACTCGGATTTATTGTAAACATCCTCAATATTGACCACTTTCTTGTGCAATCCGGCAAAACCGACAATACTTTTTTCCGTTACCGGCATTTGCAAATCCTGAAACGAATCAAGGCCTGTTTTAACCCGTGTCACAAAACATGATTTATCCACACTCAATGAATAAATCGTTAATCGTTCCGCATTAAATAGCGCACAGATATCTTTACTGACTTCCGCCATAATTTCGTCTAAATTAGTGGCAGCATTTATCTTGCCGACAACTTTACGGAAATTCGCAATCGCATCCGATCCCTCAGAGGTATGAGAGGTATCTTTCGGCTGATGAGGCGTTAATACAGTTGCATTCATGGCATCACATCCTAAAATTCAAGTAATTGATTATTTTCAAGCTGGCGAGGACGATAACTTTCCATACACTGATTGATTTCCTGCATCGTTATTTCAGCCTCGCCGGGTTTTAAATGCGTGATAAATATCTCCGCCGTTCGTTCCAGTTTCTTCAGGTCTTCTGCCAGCAAGCTGGGACAATAATGCCGGGATCTTTGAGCGATGTCCCGCTTCCGATTGCAGAAAGCCGATTCAATAATTAAATATTTCAGATTTTCAATTTTATTAACGGCTATCCATAATGCATCATTAGTCGTAGTGTCACCGGTGAATACCAGGCTGGCTTGCCCGGAATCAAGCTGATAGCCCACAGCCGGGATAGTATGATGCACAGGCAATGGGGTGATTTTTCGCTGATTGAGGCAAAGGGTTTGATCTAATGCCAGAGCCTCATAGCGCATATAAGGCATGGTGGCGACTGGGATTTTTGTAAAATCCGGCCAGAGATACCAGTTAAATAAGTGTTTTTGCAGTATATCCAGTGTCGCCGGTATGGCATGAATGATTATCGGCTGAGTACGCATGGAGCCCACGGTATCCACCAGAAAAGGAATAAAAGCCACATGATCCAAGTGTGCGTGCGTCACCAAGACATGATCAATCTTGACCATTTCTGCAATGGTCAAATTTCCCACCCCGGTTCCGGCATCAATGAGAACATCATCATCCAATAACATGGCCGTGGTATGCGCACCGCTTCCCACTCCCCCGCTACATCCGAGAACCCTGAGTTTCAATGCAGTGGCCTCAGAAAAATATTATCTAACCAGCAATACGGGAAGGTTTGACAGTTGCATCACTTTGTTCGTCACCGACCCCAGCAACATACCTTGTATGCCACCTTTACCACGCGGCCCCATAACAATCTGATCGTATTGCTTTTCGACCGCAAAACGAACAATCATTTCAGCCGGATTTCCGATAGTAATGTGGTGCTGGTAGGGAATTCCCGCTTGATCCAGTAAATCCCGCGCGGATTGCAGGCTTTTTAATCCTTCTTCCTGATGATATTGTGTGATATCCGATTGATTAATAAAGAGCGAGACATTGCCATCGAGAGGATATTGCACGTTCAATAAATGCAATTCCGGTTTTTCCTTATACCACTCCAGTAATCGAATAAATTCACTGACCGTCTTGTCGGAATTATCAGAACCATCAACAGGTAACAGGATTTTTAGCATGATCAGTCCCTTTATTTTTAATTACAGCAATCATCAGTTGGATTTTTCTTCATCAACCAAATCAATGACAGGACCAATCTTGGCCTGCTGTCGGGCAGCCAACACTTTACCCAGGATAATCACCAGCAAAGCCATTACCGGCGGCGCGATCCAATGCAAATATTTTGCCTGGGTACTGACCCAATCTTTGGTCGCCACATCGGTGACCGCCATATCGCCCGCGATCCACCCCAACAGTCCCGCACCTATCAGAATCGTCACGGGATAACGATCCATGACTCGCATCACCAGCTGACTTCCCCACACAATAATAGGCACACTGATGACCAAGCCAAAAATTACCAAGCCCATACTATCCTTAGCCGCACCCGCGATAGCGATTACATTGTCGAGACTCATCACGGCATCGGCCACAATAATCGTTTTAATTGCGCCCACTAAAGTCGTACTGGCATCAACTTCATGCACTTCTGCCGGTTCCGGTTGCAACAACTTGATACCGATCCATAGCAACAGTACCGCGCCAACAATTTTTAAATAGGGAATAGCAAGCAAACTGAGCGCAAAAAAGATCAATACCACACGTAACCCAATAGCACCGACAACACCCCACATAATGCCTAGTCTGCGTTGATGTTCCGGCAAGCGCCTGCAAGCAAGCGCGATGACAACCGCATTATCGCCTCCCAGCACGATATCAATTGCGATGATTTGCATAACAGCAATCCAGAATTGCGGACTATCAAACGCCATTTAATCTTTCCCGGTTAAAATTCAAATCAAAATCACAAAAAATTCAACCACCATTTTTCCCTGCCTGATCCTCAACACCAATAAACTTCAGCAGCTCGTTTTTCTGCTGTAAAGTATCGCTGTAACCCAATTCAATCAAATGCCGGCAAAAAGGGGCTTCAAATAACACATAGCTCAGCAAGGTCGATCCATTGGGCCCCATGGCACCAATAGCGCGATATAGAGAACGCATGATCCACGGCAGGGTATGAGCGTAGTTCTGTGCAATCTCGTTGATACCTTCGCTGGGCGCAATCATCATTGCTTCAACCGGACGCAGTGAAATATTGTTTTGTTTAAATACTTCAGAGGGAATCAACTTCAGCGTTTCATTAATGCGCAACAAGCGTTCCAGATCAACATCCAGACTGTCGACAAAAATACTGTTCAACGCATGCCCTGCAATCTGCGCAAAAGGGGGATAACTCGTAGCACTGGTACGTTTGGGTTCATCAGTCACGGGTTTACGTACACCGATAATCAACACCTTATCGGCACCCAGATGAAGCGCCGGGCTTATGGGGGCCATCTGACGCATCGAACCGTCACCGAAATATTCCCGATTTAATTTCACGGCTGGAAAAATAAAAGGTATCGACGAAGAAGCCATTAAATGCTCAACCCCGATTTCAACCGGAACCCCCAGCCGCTGCGCTCTTTTCCAAGGCAGAACTTCTCTTGCCGCTTGATAGAATGTAACCGACTGTCCCGAGGTATAGCCCCATGCGGTCAACCCCAAGGCATGTAATGAACCGGAGCGGATGCAGTGCTGGATGGTGCGAAAAGAAAAACGGCTCCTTAACAACGCTTCCAGCGGTGCATTATCTAATAAAGAAATCGGATTATGCTGACCGTATTCAGTCGAAATTAACGATAGCAAGCAGCGCAAAGTATTATGAATCACACCGACCAGATCAGAGCGGTAAATCTGATCTACGTGAAAATTTGACCAAACATCCTCTAACTGTGCCACACCTTCAGAAAAATTGTTGGCTGCAACGGCTATGCTGGCAGCATTGATAGCTCCGGCGGATGTTCCACAAATAACAGGAAACGGGTTACACGACTTATCCGGCAGTAATTCCGCAATAGCGCGCAATACCCCTACTTGATAAGCTGCACGCGCCCCTCCTCCGGTCAGTACAAGCCCAACCTTTGGTGCGCCTAGATTATGCTTTTTTTCATGCACGGACTGCAGATACTAACTTCACTCTTTCCAATGCATCCTGCAAGGTTTCTTCCGGTAAGCTATTAAGCGAACTGGATAAAATTTTCGCCGCCTGACAAGCCGATGCGGGCAACACAGCGCTATCCAATTTGGCTACAAACATGGCCGCGGCCCCTGTGGTATCCAGCAAACATTGACGCTCATTCATCAAAATCTCCATCTCTTCACGTAACATGGAAACTTCCCGTCCTTTCAGTATAGTATTGGGCATATATTATTCCTTAAAACATTGATACAGTATGCAACCTATGCAATCTTTCAAGCAATATATCAGAACCATAATTCATTTAAGCTTTAAACTCTGTGCGGTTTGTCACGCTATTCCCTCAATTTCATGACTCATTCATCAGAAATCATTTTCGTTACACATTATGGACAATCATTTAACTGCTGAATTATACCCTGAAATCGAGCCTCATGGTCAAGGAAGATTACCCTTGGATGAAATTCACACCATGTATTGGGAAGAGTCCGGAAATCCTGCCGGAATTCCCGTAATATTTCTGCACGGCGGCCCCGGAGCCGGATCAACCCCGGCGCACCGGCGTTTCTTTGATCCGGCGTATTATCGCATTGTCATTTATGATCAAAGGGGGGCTGGACGTTCCACCCCGCTCGGTGAAATTCGCGAAAATACAACCCCTCACCTGATTAACGATCTGGAATTACTCAGACAACATCTGGAAATTGATCGATGGTTGGTATTTGGAGGTTCCTGGGGCAGCACACTGGCGATTGCCTACGGCGAAGCACATCCAGAACGCTGCCTGGGCTTTATTTTGCGGGGAATTTTTCTTTGCCGCAAGCAGGAAATCGACTGGTTTCTTTACGGACTGCGCAATTTATTTCCCGAAGCTTGGCGTGTTTTGGTCGCACCGCTATCGACAGAGGAACGCAACGATATTCTTGCGGCTTACTATCAGCGTCTGATGAGTCCTGATCCAGCCATACATTTGCCTGCCGCGCGCACTTGGAGCACCTACGAAGGTTCGTGCTCCACCCTGTTGCCCAATCCCGCAACGATCAGTTATTTTGCCAGCGATACTGTCGCATTGGGTTTGGCACGCATGGAAGCACACTACTTTAGCCATAACATTTTTTTACCGGAAAACGCTTTGCTGAAAAATGTGCATAAACTGCACAACATTCCCGCCATCATTGTGCAAGGGCGCTATGATGCGGTCTGTCCAATCGTCAGCGCCGATGATCTGCATCGGGCCTGGCCACAAGCTGAATATATCATTATTGATGATGCCGGCCATTCGGCATGGGAGCCCGGCATACAATCAGCTCTGGTCACGGCCACCGATCAATTTAAGATCACAATCGAAAGTACAGATTTACCATAAAGATATAGCTGTATATCTGCTGGTGAATTAAAGATGCAAGCCACACTCGGTCTTGGGTTTTCCGGCCCAACGACCGCAACGGCCTTCACCTTTCACAGTGCAATGCGTGCAACCTATCGAGGAATACCCCTCAGCCACAAGCGGGTGGAAAGGTAATTTATGCTCAAGGATATAGGCGTCGCGTTCTTCGCGAGTCACATCAATCATCGGATTAAATTTAATAATTCCCCGCCGTTCTTCAAAAATGCTCAAACTTGCACGATGATCCGTCTGCCAGCTCATCAAACTTGACACCCAAACATGATAGTTGGGCTTGATTTCTTCCAACGGGCTAATTTTATTTATCGTACAGCAGAAATCAGGATCCACCTCATACAACTTTTCTTTCTTGCTGTACCAGTGCTGATAGGCATCCGCTCTCAGATCCTTGACTTTAAGATGATATAACCCGATCAAATAATCGCGATATAACAAGGTTTCCGGAAAATGAAAACCCGTATCTACAAAAAAAATAACCTGTTCGGGACGGATACGGGAAATAATGTGCAAGAAATAAGCAGAGGTTGCTGCAAAAGAGGAGGTCACCATCACTTTTTCAGGATGAAAATCAACATAGAGATTGCGCAGGCGTTCCTCAAAATTGAGCGAGCGGTAACGATCATTTAATTCGCTAATAGCCTGCACGCTCAGCCCGGCACTATTAGTATTATCATTTTTTTGAATTACAGCGGCTACTTCAGACATAACATTCTCTTATTAATCAATTCCACTATCACGAACTCAGACCCCCTCACCCTGGCATCGCGACACTATTCTTCGCGTAAACACACAAGCATGAAGTATCCCCCTCTTTAGCTGCAAAATACCGAGTATCCACTGGACTGTCAAACTCATTACTGATGTATCCGGAAAACGGTTTTCTGATTCAGATCACTCAACCTATTATTTAATGCCTCATTTCCACTCATTCTCACAAACTTAATGCTACTGCAATCTTGCTGACATCGGCATGTCATGGTCGCTTGCTAGCATACCCCTCGCATACATCACGCTCGTCACATACGTGATGTGTGCGAATACGAATGATGCATTATTGAACACATTCAGTGCTCGTAATGTGCTTGGCAATACTTTAAAAACACATCGGAGATTTCACATGAAAATGCAAAAAATGTCTTTATTGTCTTTAGTTGCTGCATTGTTGTTGGTTAGTTTCAATGCAATGGCCGCATGCGGGGATCAAGTTCTAACCAAATTAACCGCACCTGCCTACGCAAATCTGAATGCCATATTGACACCGGCACAAGTAACAAAATTCAAAAACAAACTGAATGGGGTTACAGGTGCGCCTACTTACAACTCACTACTTAATGAAGCTAACACAGTCGCCGCACTGATAGCGAATGGCCGTGTTCTGATCACGCTTCCCGATGGAACTGTCGTTGTTGATACTTCTAAAGGAACAAACAATACCTATGCCAATTTTCAAGCTAAAACAATCAATGAAAACCACAATTCCCGCATCGCGATCTTAGATGCACAGTTATGGGCTTGTGGCGTTGGCTTGGAAACCAAAACCAGCACATCAACAGGCGACGTGGAAGTTTACCTGGCAAAACGCCTCGGTGCTTATTTGGACAGCGCCGGAACCGTAAGACTTTCCCATAAATAATCACCGTTCTTCATTGAGCATTCAGCTCGCAAGAGTGGATTGCAATCGATTAATCCACTCTTTTCCCCACTGCAGCAGATTTTTCCCATGCAGCTTTCTCTGATAGCACAATAAAAATCAATAATTTATACCTCTTCCGGCCATGCAGATACAAATTTTGCAAATTTCTGCTTGTTAGTCAGCATGTTTGACACTTCACACAGTTTTCGGTATTTTTAAAAAAGCGCCTGCTTTTCCTGCGCGCTGCTTCATTACAATCTGCATCAATGTAGTTGCATAATTATTAAATCGTTGCTCAAAATATGAGCTCACAGTGTGCTCAAATAACAATGAACAATGAATCTTTACTAGAAATATACTTGTTATGAAATCACAAAAAACCTATCCGTTTTATTTTAATTTTCTGCTGCTGATAAGTGCAGTTCTTTTTCTGACTGCAACACCTGTTACAGCAAATAAATCCGTTTATGGCTATCTTGAACCGGTAACGCTGGCACCTGACGAGGTTACGCTGACGGCAAAGCTGGATACAGGTGCCGAAACTGCTTCAATATCCGCAACAGATATTCAGTTATATGAGAAAGAAGGTGAAGAGTATGTAAAGTTTAAAGTCTCTCATCCCGAGTTGGAACAGACACTCCACTACAATTTACCGATTGTTCGCTATTCAAAAATAAAAAGACGTGCCATTGATGGTACTCAAGCTCAAAAATATCATTCACGTCCTGTCGTAAAGATACAAATTCATTTTGATGGCAAACCCTATAACATCATGGTCAATCTGATTGATCGTTCCCGTTTCTCAACACCATTGCTGTTGGGCAGAAAGGCATTAGAGAAAGTTGATGCCATTGTTGACAGCACAGTAGCCAATACGCTCTTAGTCAAGAATAGAAGTTAACCAATACCTACATAACACCGACCTCCGGCAGGTGGTTAATGACTAAGGAACAACCGGGGGTGTTTGCAAAAATACGCACCGTTGACGAAATGGCATTCAAATCATTCAGTTGCTGAATTGATTCTATTGCAGAATAAGTTCCACTCAAAATTTATCGTGAAAATTTTTAAGTATGAGCAAGGCATTTACCAAGGAAAATGAAGGCGACGATGACCTGGACGACACACCGAAATTACCGCAGAGTTTAAAGAATTACATTACGCCAGGCGGGTATCAACGATTGAGGGATGAGTTCGATCAATTGTGGAAAGTGGATCGCCCCGAATTGGTAAAAACTATTACCTGGGCAGCTTCCAATGGGGATCGTTCAGAGAATGGTGATTACATTTATGGTAAAAAGCGCTTGCGTGAAATCGATCGCCGCTTGCGTTTCTTATCCAGGCGCCTGGATAGCGCGGAGATAGTTGATCCCTCGCAGCGTGGCGAATGCGATCAGGTTTTTTTTGGCGCTACTGTAACAGTCTGTAATGCCCAAAACGAGAAACAAACTTACAGTATCGTTGGCATGGACGAAGCAGAACCCGGGTGTGGCCGCATCAGTTGGATTTCACCTCTGGCCAAGGCGTTGCTCAAGACGCATGAAGGTGATGTGGTAACGTTGCATACTCCAGGTGGAGTGGAAGAACTGGAAGTGATTGAGGTTCATTATAAAGCGTTATGAGATATGAATGCACCCGGTTATAAATGGTACATATTGAAAGAATTGACCGCAAGCAGTAAGCATAAAAACCATACGTGTTACAGTTACTACTATCGAGAGTGCTCATCCGGATATAGAAACCAAGACACATCGAGTTAACAAGGGTAAGCCAAGTCCATTTTGGCTATATATTCTATTCAGTCTCAGCACAGCAAATCAACCAAACTTACCCGTAATGTAATCCTCGGTGGCTTTTTCTTTGGGCGTGGTAAAAATCGTATCTGTTTCACCGAATTCAACTAATTTCCCTAAATACATGTAGGCGGTAAAATCGGAAACACGTGCTGCCTGCTGCATATTATGTGTGACAATAACAATGGTGTAATCTTGCTTAAGTTGAAAAATAAGCTCTTCAATATGTGCGGTGGAAATCGGATCCAGCGCTGAAGTTGGTTCGTCGAGCAGCACTACTTCAGGTTTCACGGCAATGGTGCGGGCTATACACAAGCGTTGTTGCTGCCCGCCGGAGAGACTCATGCCGCTTTGATTCAGCTTATCCTTAACCTCTTCCCATAGCGCGGCTTTGCGTAATGCCCATTCGACCCGCTCCATTAATTCGCTACGATTTAAGCTTTCATACAACTTCACGCCAAATATCACATTATCAAAAATGGACATAGGAAAAGGTGTCGGTTTCTGAAATACCATACCCATTTTAGCGCGCAGGATATTGATATCATGTTTCTTATCCAGAATATTGACGCCATCCACCCTAATCTCGCCTCGAGCCACCTGGCTGGGGTAAAGTTGATACATGCGGTTGAGCGTACGCAATAATGTCGATTTTCCGCAACCGGAGGGACCAATAAACGCGGTAATCTTTTTCTCCAGAATATTCATGCTGACTGACTTGAGTGCATGATGCCTGCCATAGTAAAAGTTTAAATCGTTGATGGTCACTTTGGCATCAGCTTGTTTTGCTTGATTGGTATTCATCGTAGCCTTAAATTCAGACACTTCTTCCGCAATTTTCGGATGTTCGTGCGATCCCAATAATTTACTGTAGAACAATATCTGCTGGTTTCTCATATTCATTACCTGTTGTTTTATGCCTCTGTCTTTTCATCAGTAATCCGGTAATGGGCGGTAAAAATGCTTTAAGTTGACAATGTTTTCTTACGCAAGAAAAAGCGCGCAATGATATTGAGCCCCAAAACACTCAATGTAATTAGCAATGCACCCGCCCATGCCAGTTCCTGCCATGATTCATATGGACTCATGGCAAACTGGAATATCACTACCGGCAGATTCGCCATCGGCTGATTCATATCCACAGTCCAGAACTGATTATTCAGCGCTGTGAAAAGCAACGGCGCAGTTTCTCCACTGATGCGCGCAATTGCCAGCAGCACGCCGGTCAAAATACCTACCTCGGAAGCGCGCCAGGTCACCAGTGTAACCACTTTCCATGGGGGAGCGCCTAAAGCTGCGGCTGCTTCACGCAAGCTATCCGGAACAAGGCGCAACATATCCTCCGTGGTGCGCACGACAACCGGAATGACGATGATTGACAGCGCCAGAGCACCCGCCCAACCGGAAAAATGGCCAACCCTGGCCACATAGACGGTATAAACAAACAGTCCGATAACGATAGACGGGGCAGACAGCAGAATATCGTTAATAAAACGGGTCACTGAGGCTAACCAGCCGTGCTGACCAAACTCAGCCAAATAGGTGCCCGCCAGGATACCCACGGGTGTACCGATCAGAGTGGCCAGTGTTACCATCATCAGGCTACCGATAATCGCATTGAGCAATCCGCCCGCACTACCCGGTGCTGGTGTCATTTCGGTAAAAAGCGCGACACTGATGCCATCCAATCCCTTACCGATCAGGACAAACAATATCCAGAACAACCAGAACAGACCAAAGATCATAGCCAAGACAGAGAAAGTCAGATGAAGAATATTGATCATGCGTCTTCGGGTATAGATCGGAATCATACAAACCTTTACGTAGCAACACCTTCGCGTTTTTTCAGTTGTGTTAACAAGAGCTTGGAACAAGCCAATACCACAAAGGTGATAAAGAACAAAATCAAACCCAGCTCAATCAAAGCCGAGGTATACAATTCCCCGTCAGCCTCGGTGAATTCATTGGCTAACGCCGAAGCAATGCTGTTTCCGGGCATAAAAAGGGAAGCATGCAACTGATGCGCGTTACCAATCACAAACGTAACCGCCATGGTTTCACCTAATGCGCGCCCAAGCCCGAGCATAATCCCGCCGATAACCCCGCTTTTGGTGTAGGGCAAAACCACGTTCCAAATCACTTCCCAAGTCGTAGCACCAAAAGCATAGGCGGATTCCTTTAGCATGGAAGGCACTATCTCGAACACATCACGCATGACGGCAGCGATAAAAGGAATGACCATGATTGCCAGTATAATGCCGGCGGCTAACATGCCTATTCCCATAAAAGCACCTTCAAACAAAAACCCAATGCCCGGTAAATCTCCTAAAGTATTCTGCAACCAGGGCTGCACAGTACCGGCAAAAAACGGGGCAAATACAAACAAACCCCACATACCATAAATAATGCTGGGAATTCCGGCCAGGAGTTCTATCGCCGTTCCAAGCGGGCGGCGCAACCACGGGGGAGACAGTTCCGTCAGGAACAGTGCGATACCGAAGCTCACGGGAATACCGATCGACAGTGCAATGATCGCGGTAACCAAAGTACCCACAATCGGCACCAACGCGCCGAATTGCTCTGTAACCGGATTCCACTCCGAACTAATAAGGAAGTTAAAACCAAAAGTCTTAATGGTAGGCAGGCTGCCCACGACAAGCGAACCTATCAGCGCAACCAGCAGAATTAAAACAATCACGGTAAAAAACCACGTTGTTTTTTGAAATAACTGGTCCAGTAACTGCTGCCTTTTCAGCTTTGCTGTGGAAATAATTTTTGGCATGGATCGTTGTTATAGCTGTAATGACCAGACGCATGTCATTTTCATCGGCTACTCGCTAACCGTGTATATCGCGCGGCCATCCTTACCTTTGACATTGGCTTCCCAGGAGGTCTTAATCAAAGCAACCAGATTGTCGGGCAGCGGAATATAATCCAATTCCAGCGCCATATCCCTCCCATGCGCATAGGCCCACTCAAAAAACTTTAATACTTGCATCGCTTGCGCCGGCTTACTCTGGGATTTGTGCATTAGAACAAAAGTAGCGCCTGTAATCGGCCAGCTACCCGAACCGGGTTTGTTCGTAAGAATTTCGTAAAAACCGGAATCTTTATCCCAATCCGCATTGGCAGCGGAAGCCCTGAAGCTTTCTTCGGTAGGCAACACATACTGACCTGCCAAATTTTGCAGTTGCACGTAGTGCAATTTGTTTTGTTTTACATAGGCCGCTTCGATGTAACCAATCGAATTCTTGATCTGCTTCACGAAATTGGCTACGCCTTCATTGCCTTTTCCACCCGTACCTATCGGCCAGGCCACTGAAGTAGCCGCACCTACTTTAGCTTTCCATTCCGGACTCACTTTACTTAAATAATCCGTAAACAGGAAAGTAGTACCGGAGCCATCCGCACGATGGACGATCGCAATATTGCTGGCTGGCAAAACAATGCCCTCATTCAGTTCCGCAATGGATGCATCATTCCAGCGCTTGATTTTTCCCAGAAAAATATCGGCCAAAACTTTTCCGGTTAATTTAACCTGGCCTTCCTCGATTCCTTCAAGATTAATAATAGGCACGACACCGCCCAGCACCGTCGGAAATTGCGTCAAGCCATCCTTCTCCAACTCTTCTCGTGTCAGAGGCTTGTCAGATGCCCCGAAATCTACAGTCCCGGCCTTGATTTGTTTGATACCGCCACCGGAACCAATGGATTGATAATTCAACCGTATGCCTGTTTCTTTGTGATACCTGTCCGCCCACTTGGCGTAAATCGGATAAGGGAAAGTAGCGCCCGCACCGGTAATATCAGCGCCAGCAGCTAGTGTTGTGCACAATAGCGCTGCGGTAGCTGCCAATACATGAAAAAAGTGCCCTCTCATTCGAATGCTCCTGTCGCGACATAGATCCAATATAAGATGAAATTTTAATCACTGAATGTGACAGAGTGATGACAAATAGATTGCTTTTGAGAATCCCCTCAGTAACTGCAGGCAATCAGCAGGCTGAGAGGAAAGATAGTTAGAAGGTAAAACATAGAACCCAATTCAACACGCCCACGATCTCCAGGATTGTTGTGACACTTTAAACCATTCAAGTGCTTGGGTTAAGCGGTTATTTTCCAATGCATCGAGAGGAAAGCATAGAAAATCTTTTGAGAAGAAGTTAAGCAGTACTGTACTATGCGCACACAATTTTAATATTCATAAATTTTATTACGCGATACCGAGGGTTTATTTTTCGGCGAAGATTTTATATTAAAGCGATGTATTTTATTTCCAGGCTTATTGCACATAATGGCAAACAATAAATAGGCCGAATAAAGATAAAGCCCCATAAACAAGCCTGAAATACTTCCCCAATCCACGGTCAGCTCATAAACTGCAATGCCGGTGATGATACTCAGCAATACAAAACCCATGGATGCAGCTACCCGCACCAGTAAATTATCAATTTTCATGCACGACTCCTTATGTAAGCGTGTTTAGAGATTATTCCCCGACCCGATCCAACCGCTTGTTGGTAATGATCATGGTCTTGTCATTTCCGGTACCGGAATGCTGGATGTTTACAAACAACGTATGCGGATCCTTACCAAAATAGATACCGGTACCTTCCGCAGCAGCATCTTTCAATGAAGCAAACAAATACACGCCGTCACTAAAACCATCGCCATCTTCATCCGGCAGAGCAACCCAGATATCGCTATTGGAGTTATCCTCAACAATCCACAATTTACCGTCCGGGCTGCGCGCCAGATTGTCGGGTCGCTTGAACCCGGTTACACCCATGGCCGTACTTGTGGGTCGAACTTCATGAGGCACATTCACTCCAGGCTGAACGAAGTAGCTCACTATCGGAACGGATGCCAGTTTAATAGCCAATATTGCACCAGGGCCGTTAGTGTTGATCGGATCGTTAGCATCCTCACAGGTCAATGCTGCAAACAAAGTATGTTCGATACGCTCCAAATCCTCCGGGCGGCAAAAAGGTGTAGCGCCTACAGCTTGGGCGGCGACCCTGGCATTAACCTGCACTTGATCCATATCCAGCGCAACCCATTCGGCCTCGCCGGTTTTGATACTATTTTTCACGCGTAAAACATATAGCTGACCCCTGCTCAAGTCACCATAGGTATGCGGTACGAATTTGTAAATCGAGCCCGTATTAGTTTCATCGATAACGTAGACGTTTCCTTCATCGTCGATTTCAATACCTTCGTGAGAAAGTGACCCCAACAAGGGCCGGACTTTGATTTCTGCTGCGATGGTCGGATCGTTCTTGGCGAAAATTATTTCGTATAACATGCCGCTTTCTGCGTCAGGCGCGTCAGGATCAGGCAGTGCCGCCGATATGGTTTCCTCCGCGAAAAGAAGTGTCTGCCAGGGCGTCCACACCAAACCATCCAAACCTTCCCAATCATGACGTTGCGCCAGAATATCAGCTTTGCCGGTTTGCAAATCCACAATCGAAACGGCGCCCCCGGCGTAAGGCGCAAGACCGGGTCGCACTTCATGGGTACGATATAAATAGCGGCCTGCATATTTTCCGGTTTCATTAACGGTATTCATGTCGGGTAAATCATTCGATCCAGGATAAATATCCAGATGACGCTCGTCTGCAATAATATGTTGCGTAAAACCTTTGGGAATGACCCACGGCTCGCTATCGAGAATACGTGGATCGGTTGTCGTTTGCTCATAAGCAGAAGCTGCGATTGGTTTGAAACTCATGGGACCATCTACCAGCACCGCTTCAGCATAAACCCATGTAGTCAACACGGCACAAACCGGTAGCGCCCAAGTTGATTTATTCATGAATTTCTCCTGAAAATTTAATTAGATTCGGTTTACCGCCGGACAATCGACTTACTGTCGTCACTGCCGCAACTATATCGGCCTAATATGAAATACTGATGTCAACTGAATGAATTTTTCATGAATGCTTGATGTCGTAGAAACCTGCCGACACTGACCGGTTCAACCATTCCGAATTATTCTTGAGGTCGCCTCTAATCATTCAGAGTTTTAAATAAGATGAGACGAGGTAAGCAGGCAACCCGCAGAACGAATGCTCGCAAATTTGCGATTTCTAGAGATGCCCTTAAATAAAAAAATCGCTGGTACCCCGGAAGGTAAATCCAGCGATTTCTTCTCAATGAATACGTTGGTGCTACTGCGAAAACTTCAATGCATGCGTAACAACAACAAAGCATTCAAGACAGACACCTATTAATTAAAATTAAATGTCCATTCTCTGGTCCAATCGTCGTTCTCATCCTTGAATGCACCTATATAATCGACTGCGGTGAAGAAAGGATCGCTCACCGAGACTCCACCCAAGGTTAGCGGTGAACCGGAGGCTGGCAAATAACCGCTCAGTAAAGGATCGCCCTCTTGATTCTCAGATTGCGACAAGAACCAATCCGCTGTTGCAAACGTAGCACCTTCGCCATCCGCAAAGTTGCCGGTGCAATTAACAAATGAATTTTGTATGGTCAAAGTGCCGCTTAAGCTGCCAGGAGTGCCCGCATGAGCAAAAGTTGCCGGACCATCAATCGTTAAACATGACGAGAATCCACCCACAATCACAGAATTCCAGATGTTGACACCGGTTCCACGACGTAACAACACACCTTCCACGGCACTACCTGTTCGACCGAGAATAGTCATGTTGGACAAAATTGGCTGAGCGCGGGGAGTACTGCCATTGTCGACTTCATTGTTGTCGGCTTCAATCCCGCGATCACCCGAATCAGCCGCCTGCTTGATTAAAATAAATTGCGCACGGCCTTGCCAGCCATTGGTCCAATCGAGAGAATCGTCACGAATGTTCGTCAACACCAGATGCTTCATTTGCACGGTGCCACCGAAAACTTCGATACCATCATCCAAACCTGCGTGCACCTGCACGTAATCAACAATCGTTCCTGAACCCACACCATTAAACGTCAAACCGTTAAGTTCCTCATCCTGACGAACCGCATCACCGGCAAAAAGAATTTGTACATATTTAAGCACGCCGCTATTATCCGCAGGATTATTACCGCCATAAATCTCGGTGGTAACCGCCTCGAAAGGAACTTCGCACACAGGTACACCTACATTACATCCGTTAACCGGTGCGTTACCTGCCAGAACCAGACCGGCCCACTCGCCTGCATCCTGACCCACTGCACCCGTCATGACAATGGGATTGTCCGGTGTGCCCTCAGCCAGAATTCTTGAACCCCGTCTGATCCACAAATAAGCCTTATCCAGACCGATAATATTAGTGCCTGGATTAATTGTTAAGGTAGCACTTTGGGTGTTATCACCGCCCACATAGACCGGTCCCTCGAGCACCCACACAATGTTTTTTGTCAAAGTAACATTGGTTGTAATCGTGCCACTCAAGATACAGGAATTCGCGGTTGGACCGGGTTGCGCAAAGCCAGGACAACCCGTAAATGCATTATTAACCAGTTGATCGATCGTGAAGCTCATCGGATTCGACCCAGGCACCAATTTCAACTTGGCATAAAAACTGTCGGCTCCAACCGTCACCGAAGCAACATGCACTGAGCTCGTATCGGAGTCAAACACGTTACGTTGTCCTGTTGTAGCTGCAATAGGATTGGCCGCAATCAACTGCAATCCGTCCCCCGCAAGTTGTAATTGAGCACTGTAGAATGCCGACGACCCGCCACTCAAAACTTCAACCACGGGAAGGTCAACAATGCCCGATGCCGGATCGTATGTGGCCGTTGCCTGTACATTGAGCGCAGCAGCACTCAACAGCACTGCTGACGCAGTCATTAATTTTTCTTTTATATGTTTTAATTTGAACATGATTTACCCACCTCCAAGTTTTAAATAGGTACGCAAATCTAACAAACCAACATGACAGGGATATTACATTCCCATGTAAATTAAAAATTCGGTTAACCAAAAAATGAAAGAGTTGACGACCGAATTTATTGTCTGTAATTGTAAGCCGTCCCGATTGGACATGTGCAACTAAGATGGGATTCGGATACGCCATAAGACAGCTAGCAAGCTGCCAATCAACGAATGCATGAGTGCTGAAACCGCTCCTGCAACGGGCGTCAACAGCAGCATTGGAAATGCCTGTTTAGCCAGCACAATGGCCAAACCGGAGTTCTGCATGCCAACTTCCACCGCAATCGTGCGCGCAGTTTGCAACTGGCAACCGAGTAGTTTTGCCAAGTGATAGCCAATGAAAAAGCCACCCCCATGCAGCAAAGCTGTTGCAAGCAGCAATTCAGCGCCATGATTGAGAATGGACTCCGCATGAGCTGCAAACACAATGGCACAGATTACGCATACCCCCAACACGGACAGCAAAGGTGCAGCTGGCATTACGCTTTGCACCAATCGCGGCACCCAGCGATTGAGCAGAACGCCCAGCGCAACGGGCAGTATTACGACTTGCAATGTTTGTTTGAACAATAACCAACTATCCACCGGAACAAGCGCACCGGCAAACAATTGCGTGAGTAACGGCGTCAGCACGACTGCAGCCAGGGTGGAACAAACCGTCATGACAACGGAAAGCGCAACATCCGCCTTGGCAATATAAGTCACCAGATTTGAAGCCGTACCACCAGGGCAACAGCCCACCAGAATCAGACCGACCGCAAAATAATCGGGTAAGCTAAGCGTATACGCTATACCGTAAGCTAACGGGGGCATGATGGAATATTGCGCCGCAAAACCAATGGCTACTGTTTTGGGCATGCGAACAATGCGGCGGAAATCATCGAACGTGAGCGTCAGCCCCATACACAGCATGACAAACGCCAGAATTAACACTACGACGGAGCCTTGATTCAGGAAGATCAACCACTCCGGCCAAATTAATGCGGCCGCGCACAGCACAATCATCCATAGCGGAAATAACAGCGTTAGTTTTTGCAACATGCTTACCGGATACCGTTCATAGTGGCTGTAGCGCAGGGTTCGCAAGCCAATCAATAAACATTCGCAAAAGAGATAATTGATTCATCTGAAGCATCAGCAACCCAGTCAAGTGAAAGAAATTATGATCCGGCGACACTCTACATGAAGTTGGCGCTAAACAGCTAATTAAAATCTTATTATTTTCTACCATTAATAAACGGGGTGGTAATACGCACTCAGGCGATCAAGGACCATCACAAATCAACTCTAACGTGAAGCCAAAATAATAAAGGTCGCTTCACGATTCAAGCGACCTTTTATCGATCACCACAGATCAGCACCACATACCAATGCGATAGTTTTTTGAGCGATTTGTCAGGCTACCGGGAAATCCGTCGTCACATTTACCCCGACCAACAGCACCGCCTCACCTTGCGTATACGTGTGGAAATTTCCGTGAACGCCGCCATCCGTCCAACCGCTGCTCAACCCAACCACGCTATCTCCCGCGTTACCTTTGATCTTCAAGGTATTTGTTGTATCCGACAGATCGATGACATTCTGCGCCGTCAAGGTCAGCGTGTTATCTCCGACTCCATACAAACTGATGGTTTCAATGCCGTGAATGTTATCGATCACGCTGGACAGATCGAGATTGAATCCGCTACCGGCCAGTCCTAAAGTATCGGTACCCGAGCCACCATCGACAAGCTCGAAATCATCCCCCAGTATGCGGATGTAATCGTTACCTGCACCGCCATCGAACGAATCCGCACCACCCCGGCCGATCATGCGGTCGTTGCCACCCCCTCCCTCAAAACTCTCCGCAACTGAAGTGCCAGTAAAATTATCGTCTCCTGGTGTACCGGGAAAATCCACGTCATTACCGGTAAAATCGCTGCGACCGAAGATCACGTAACTGGAACCATATGAATCAGCACCTGGAGCACCGATCATTAAATCATCAAAGCCATCGCCATTGACGTCCCCCGCACCACTAACCCACATACCAGATTCATCATCTTCTTCCGCTCCGTCCAGACGAATACTGTTACTATTGTCAAGATCGGACAACGTTATCTCAGCGTCAAATCCCGAAGCTTTGCCAAATAACACATAACTAGAACCAGAGTCACTGCCGTTTGGATCAGCACTAGGAACACCAATAATCAAATCATCAAAGCCATCGCCATTGACATCCCCTGCACCACTGATTACATTGATAAAAACAAATCCATTATCTATCCCCTTCAGACGAAAACCATTACTACCGTCAATCTCGGATAGGTTCATCGTGGCTTCAAAACCGGAGGCTTTACCAAAAACCACATAATTATTTGGATTGCCGCTGAATGAACTATCGCTGACAATCACGTCATCAAAACCATCGCCATTGACATCTCCCGCAGTGCTAACACTGCTACCCAACCGATCACCTAGCGCTATGTCTTCAAAACGAAAACCATTGCTGCCGTCCAAATCAGACAGATTCATTGCGGCTTGAAATCCCGAAGCTTTGCCAAACACCACGTAACTGGAACCGGAGTTACGCCCGTTTAGATCGTCGCTAGGCATACCAATAATGAAATCATTAAAACCATCGCCATTGATATCCCCTGCATCGCTGGCCGATCCTCCAGATGCAAAACTCCCTGGAACTTCATTTATACGAAAACCGTTACTGCCATCCAGATCGGACACATTCGTAAGCGCATCAAAACCTGATGATTTACCAAACACCACGTAACTAGCCCCCGAATATCCATCGTAGGGATCATCACCCAGAGAGGTTATAATCAAATCATCAAAGCCATCGCCATTGATATCTCCTATACCGCTGAATGATTTAGCTGAGAAATCATAGCCTTTTACCCCATCTATGCGGAAACCCGTATCCTCATCAAGGTCAGATAATTTCAATTTGGGGTTGAAATCTTCAGGTTTTCCAAATATCACATAGGCTGAGCTATTTAAGGAATATGAACTCACAAATCCCGTAATAAGCGCTACGTCCTCAAAACCATCTCCATTAATATCACCGACTCCTTCGACAAAACTTTGACTCTTACCTCCGTAAATCTCAAAACCATTTTCACCGTTCAGGGTATCCAAGTCCATTGTGGCACTGAAACCCGATTCCTTGCCAAACACAACGAAGCTTCCATGATAGTTTTTCTCAAAAATATGCCCAATTCCCATATCGTCAAAACCATCCCCGTTAATATCACCTGCACTGCTAACAGAGAGACCATCAAGATAATGAGAGCTGACAGCACCATTTGTACCCCCATTCAAACGAAATCCATTGCTGCCATCAAGGCTTGATAAATTAATACTTGTCGTTGCCATTATTTTGCCTCCAAAATAAGAAGGGATTTGCAAGCAATCCATTAATTGCTAGGGTATTCACCATCATCTTGATCATAAACTGAGTGATCTGATGATTATGTAGCTTCGCCAGCGGAATATTCCATCGCATACCGCAAACCGTTAATTTAAATTATTTTTATAAGAATATGTTGACGAGATCAGGCACTGTGGCACAAAAATACTTTAATGACAATTCAGATAATTCTGACTGTATATGTAGGTTTTAAAGAAGCTTGAGGAATGCTTGGAAAACAGCGGAAAGTTTGGCTGAAAAACGCATTCTCTGCAGAAGTTGTCGTACCAGGACATCAGATATTGCAACCTAGTATTTGTAAAGACTGAAAGCAAAGCAATTGAACAAATTTTGGTGCATGGGTTGCTGACCTGACTTTAATGCTTTTGCTAACACCTTGATACAAAGTTTATTTCCATAAATTCTAATGGTTTCCCTTAGGGGTCAGCAAGGGTTTCCCCAGTATAAGAATCAAGGGTTTCCCGATTTATTTTGGATGCCGGAGTCATTAATATGCACTCAATCGTTAAAACTTATTTCGGAGGCAAAGATCATGAAAACCCAAAAAACTATTACAGCAATATCATTAATCGCTGCTTTATTTTTTGTTGGTCTGCCCTTCAGTTCCGCAAGCGCTGAAGAAATTTTAACCGCTCAAGAACATCTGCAATTGGCAAAGCAACATGAAGTGTTATTAAAAGAAGCAGAAGTTAAGCTTGCAGAACACCAAGCTGCTTTGGAAGATTATGAATCAAGATCTTTTTACTATGGCCGCAAAGGTCTGGATTTTCAATCTCATGAGAAAGCTAACATTCGTGAATATGAGAAATTAGTAGCTGAGAATAAAGCTCAGGCAGCGATACATTACAAATTAGCTGGTGAAAGTCAAACACCGCAATTTGTAAGCGGCAGCAGCAATACCCAAGTTAATTAATAAAATCTCCTCGTTATAAAAAAGCCACTTGATATCAAGTGGCTTTTTTATTGCCTGAAATAACATCAGGAAAACACCCTAAAGCGCAAGCTGGGTAAAAAAACAAACCGGAAGATGCGCTCTTTTCGATCTGTTTCTAACAATCGAGTAATTCTGAAAGGCTCGTTAACCTACCGGGAAATCCGTGATCACATTCACCCCGATCAGCACCACCGCATCGCCCTGTATGTACTCATGAAAGTTACCCCGAATACCGCCATCAACCCAGCCGCTGCTCAATCCAACCACGCTATCGCCGGCGTTGCCTTTGATCTTCAGCGTATTCGTCTCACCCGATAGATCGATGACATCCTGCGCGGTCAACGTCAACGAATTATCCCCGACACCGTATAAAGCGATAGTCTCGATACCGTGAATCTTATCGATCACACTAGACAGATCGAGATTGAACTCACTCCCGGCCAATCCCAGGGTATCGGTGCCCGAACCACCATCGACAAACAGAAAGTCATCGTCTAGTATGCGAATATAATCATTTCCGGCACCGCCATCGAATGAATCTGCGCCGCCGTGGCCGATCATGCGGTCGTTGCCATCACCACTCTCAAAGCTCTCCGCCGCTTTGGTGCCGGTGAAAATGTCGTCTCCGGGCGTACCGGGGAAATCCACCTCATCACTAAAGCTGCTGCGGCCAAATATGATATAGCTAGAGCCAGATTCGTCACCATTCGCAGCAGCATCAGGCGCACCGACAATCAAATCATCAAAACCATCACCATTCACATCACCCGCGCTGCTGACTGACAAACCCGATCGATCACCTTCTGCTTCGCCATCCAGGCGAAAACCATTGTTGCCATCAATACTGGATAAATCCATCGTGGAATCAAATCCGGATACTTTGCCAAATACTACATAGCTGGAACCTGAACCGAGAGCACCATTCGGGCTGGCGTTGGCTGCACTAATAATTAAATCGTCAAAGCCATCACCATTTACGTCCCCCGCTCCGTCCACAGAAATACCTGAATGATCAAACACTGCTTCACCATCCAGGCGGAAACCGTTGATACCATCCAGGCCAGATAGATTCATCGTCGCATCAAATCCGGATGCCTTGCCAAATATCACATAACTGGAGCCGGATTCATTGCCATTCGGATCAGCACGAAAAGCACCAATAATCACATCATCAAAGCCATCGCCATTAACGTCTCCCGCTCCGGCCACAGAGGAGCCCGAAGAATCAAAGATTGCTTCACCATCCAGTCGGAAACCGTTGGTACCATCCAGGCCGGATAGATTCATCGTCGCATCAAAACCTGAAGCTTTACCGAACACCACATAATTAGAGGAAATATAATTCGAAGCGACACCAAAGACACCACCAATAATCACATCACCGAACCCATCGCCATTGACATCTCCCGCTCTACTGACCGAGCTTGCCGCTTGATTCAGGCGAAACCCGTCACTGCCATTCAATCCGGATAGTTTCATCGTGGCACTGAATCCTGAAGCCTTGCCGAATACCACGTAACTGGAATCAGTGGTACCGGCCGTAACAATCACGTCGTCAAAACCATCACTGTTAACGTCACCCACACTGCTCACAGAGGCACCCGATCGACCACCTACTTCACCATCCATGCGAAAACCATTCTTCCCATCAAGATCGGATAAATTCATCACCGCAGAAAAACCTGACGATTTACCAAACACAACATAACTGTAACCCGAGAAATTTCCAGCTCTGTAGGCACCTATAATCAAATCTTCAAAACCATCACCATTCACGTCTCCCGCATCGCTAAAGGAATCACCTGACCAATCACTATTTTTTACTCCATCCAGGCGAAAACCATTACTGCCGTCAAGACTGGATAAATCCATCTTGGCATCAAATTCAGAAGCCTTGCCAAACACTACATAGGTGGAGCCGGAAAATAAACCGTTCGGATCAGCATATGGCGTGCCAACCATCAAATCATCAAAACCATCACCATTGACATCTCCAGCGCTACTTACCAGCCTACCCAAATCGTCACGCGCGTCCACTCCATCCAGGCGAAAACCATTTTTACCATTGAGACCGGACAAATTGATGATACCAATATCCGAGAATTCAACCCGCACTGCCTCATCCACCTTCAATACCGCTCCATTCTGCTTGTACGTATGAAAACCACCTTGGATTCCTCCATCCACCCAATGATTACCGCGTACAGTAATTTCATCGCCGATATCACCCTTGACGATCAAGGTGCCTGAAGTATCGCTAGGCAGAGCAAGCAATTCCGCTGTGGTTAATTTCAACGTATTATTTCCGTTACCGCTCAGATCTATCGTTTCAATGCCATTGATTTTTCCCCGGACATCAGCCAGATCCAGATGTATTCCGCTTCCATCCAAAGCCAGCGTATCGTGCCCTTTGCCACCGTCAACCAACTGGAAATCCAGATCGGGCACCCGGATAGTGTCATCGTCGAGCCCTCCATACATCACATCCGCCCCGCCACCGCCGATCAATAAGTCATTACCATCATTCGCATCAAAACGCTCCGCCGCCTCGGTGCCTGTAAAAACATCATTATTTTCAGGAATGCCCACATAGGTTACGGTACCGGTAAACTGACTTTTGCCAAAGATCACATAAGCAGCGTCATCACCAGGATTAGCACCCGGGTCGGCGACCATTAAATCATCAAATCCATCCCCGTTGACGTCTCCTGCCCCGCTGACCCAGCGTGACGCTCCATCGAAACGAACACTATTAGTGCGGTCTAGTTCGAACACTTTTACCGTGGCATCAAACCCGAATGCCTTACCGAACATCACGTAACTAAAGCCGGAACTGCTAAAAATCAAATCGTCAAAGCCATCGCCGTTGACGTCTCCAGCTCCGCTGATTGTATTGCCGAAAAATCCACTACCACTTCCAATTCTATCCAAAAGAAAGCCATTATTTCCATCCAGATCGAATAAGTTCAACGTGGCTTCAAATCCTGATGATCTACCGAATACAATACCCCGTCCAATAATGACGTCATCAATCCCATCGCCGTTGATGTCTCCCGCACTGCTGACTTCTCCGAAAGTACCAACAATGTGAAAACCATTACTGCCGTCAAGATCGGACAAGTTCATCGTGGCATCAAAACCTGAAGATTTTCCGAATACAATATTGCCGTCAACAATGACGTCATCAATCCCATCGCCGTTGATGTCTCCCGCATTGCTGACCGATTCAACCGAACCATCGATGCGAAAACCATTATTCCCATTAAGTTCGGCAACATCTACCACTGCATCAAAACCGGATGATTTACCAAACACCACGTAACTGGCTTCATCGTTGTATTGATAGGGAGCGAATTCGGAGCCTATGATCACGTCATCAAAACCATCACCATTGATATCTCCCGCACCACTAAATGATCTACCGGTAAAATTACCATCGGGCACTCCATCGATGCGAAAACCGGTATTCCCATCCAGATCGGCTAAATTCCCGGGATTAATATCACCCGACTTGCCAAATATGATGTATGCGGAGCTATAAAAACTATAATAACCATATGAACCTGTAATTAGAGCCACGTCATCAAAACCATCGCCGTTTATATCACCGACACCTTCGACAAAACTTTGATTAGTGCCGCCAAGCGCAAAACCATTTTTACCGTCAAATCCAGTCAAATCTAGTGTGGCATCAAAACCTGAATCTTTACCAAATACGACGTAACTTCCTCCATAGTACTTCTCAAAGACAAGCCCGATTCCCATATCGTCAAAACCGTCGCCGTTCATGTCACCCACGCTGTTGACCGATATGGCATCCAGATAATAACTATCAAGCACATTCAGACGAAAACCGTTACCGCCATCCAGACTGGATAAATTGATACTGATCATGGGCTCCCTCACCTCCGGCAGAGGCGGGAAATCCACGCCGCCATCGGTGAATTCGCTACGGCCGAATATGACGTAACCGGGGCCGGAATCATCGCCGTTTGAATTCGAATTGGGCGCATTCACGATCAAATCATCAAATCCATCGCCATTCATGTCCCCGGCACCGCTAACCGAACCGCCAAAAGGACGATCATATATCGATCCATCAAACGCTGTTAATTTCGGACCATCAATACGAAAACCATTATTATCACCGTCCAAATCGGATAGATTCATTGCCGCGTCAAATCCCGAAGCCTTACCGAATACCACGTAACTGGAACCGGTCAATACCCCTTGCGGATTAGCAAAAGGCGCACCAATAATCAAATCAGCAAAACCATCGCCATTGACATCCCCCGCACTGCTTACAGAACGGCCCGAGAGATCATTAATCGTCGCTCCATCCAGCCGGAAACCGTTACTGCCATCGAGAGCAGACAGATTTAGCACTGCATCAAAACCCGATGACTTGCCAAACACCACGTAACTGGAGCCGGAATTGCGTCCGTTCAGGTCAGCTGAAAAATCCCCAATAATCAAATCAGCAAAACCATCGCCATTGACATCCCCCGCATTGCTGATCGCACCCGCTCCTCCATCCAGACGAAAACCATTGTTGCCATCGAGAACGGACAGATTCATCGTTGCATCGAATCCCGATGACTTGCCAAACACAATATAACTAGTACCGGAACGGTCACCATTTTCATCGATCCTGGTACCCCCAATCATTACATCATCAAAGCCGTCTCCGTTGACGTCTCCTGCATTGCTAACCGTGCTACCTCCATCCAGACGAAAACCATTACTGCCATCGAGAACAGACAGATTCATCGTCGCATCGAATCCCGATGCCTTGCCAAACACTACGTAGCTGGAGCCGGAACTATTACCATTCGGATCAGCTCCGTAAGCGCCAATGATCACATCATCAAAACCGTCTCCATTGATATCACCCGCATTACTAACTGAAAAACCTGAATAATCATACGCCGCCACACCATCCAGACGAAAACCATTGCTGCCATCAAGATCGGATAAATTTACCTCCGCATCAAATCCCGATGACTTGCCGAATACCACATAGCTATTACCGTAGTAGTAATGCGTATTACCAAAATGTTTACCAACGATTAAATCATCCAACCCATCGCCATTGATATCCCCCGCGCTGCTGACCGAGCTTGCTCCGCTATCCAGACGAAAACCATTGCTGCCATCGAGATTGGACAGATTCAACGTAGCATCAAATCCATCGGCCTTGCCAAACACCACATAGCTAATCAAATTAAAGCCACTAACAATCACATCATCCAGGCCATCGCCATTGACGTCTCCTACATTGCTTACCCAGGTGCCTGAAAAACCAGACCCCTGCGCGCCAACCAGACGAAAACCGTTCTCTCCATCCAGGTCTGCCACATTAATACTTTGCGTTGCCATTTTTTGTCTCCAAATAAGAAGAGATTTGCAGCTTATCCATCAATCCTGAGGTCATTCACCGTCATCTTAGCCTTGAACCAAGTGGTTAAATGATTGGGATACTTATCAGCAGAATATTCCATCGCATACCGCAAGTCGTTAATTTAAATTATTTTTATTAGAATATATTGACGAGATCAGGCACTGTGGCACAAAAATCATTGAATGACAATTCAGATAATTCTGACTGTATGTGTAGGAAGTTAATTGGAAATTTTTGTATGGGCTTGTCAAACACATGCAAAAAACCACTCCCTGGAGGGATTAATAACGATCGGTAAAGCTAAGAGATATGATAGATCTTACCGGGAGCTCCCGGCGTTCTGTTTTTGATATAGCATCAGGTAACAGCGGCATCAATGGTGTGATCGAAAAATCATGCGCTTCATGATGTGAAAATTGTATTATTTTCTACAATCAATAAGCCAAGCGAACACTAAAGTTAAAGAAGCGTCCACGGCGGAACTGCCTGCTGATTTCGTCACCTTGCATGATGAGCACATCGTCATCCAATAGATTTTGTGCTGATGCCTGCATCGATATTCCCCGATACAAATTCTGGCTGAGCACAAAATCGACTTGATGAAAGGGCTGCTCGTATTTATCGGGCGTTCCCAGTAGCCCTGCGGCTACGATACGTTTGCTGGAGACGTTGTACAATAAGGTCGCCTGTGTCTTCCAGGCCGGATTATCATAGCCGATCTGAAAATTAACGATATGCGAAGAATGACCTTGCAAGGGCCTTTCGACGGTCGTCAGCGATGCCAGATTCTCGGCGCTTAATTGAACCTTCGATGTAGACCATGTGTAATTGCCACCTACATAAAAATTTTGCAATTGCGGATGCACAAAATCCAATTTTTTTAGCAATTCAAATTCAAACCCATAAATATTCGCTTTATCCGTATTCTGATAAGTATTCAGCACGCCAGAGCCCACTTGAGTGACCAACTCGATGGGATTGGTCAGATCTTTCCAGAAAAAACCGGCAAAGATGTTTTCACTAGGCGATAAGTAATATTCCCAACGCACATCCCAGTTGGTGATCGCGGTTTGTTTGAGATTCGGATTACCGATGGTTTCCTGGTTGGTATTGATATCGGTAAAGGGAGCGATGGATAATTCCCTGAAATCCGGTCGTGATAATGTTTGGCTAAAACCCGCTCGCAGTTGCTGTTTGTCCGTAAGAAACATCGTAGCCGTTGCTGCCGGTAACATATCAACTCTGTTCAGTCTTGCGGTTGTGGGCAAATTATCCTTGAATGTATTGACCTTCTGATCATTATCTTCCCATCGCAATCCACCGGTGATATTGACTCTATCGTGCAGCAACCAGTCCATTTTTCCATAATAAGAAAAGAGGTTTTGAGACGCGGTGTAGCTTTCGCTGGCCCGGGTGACATCACGCAGTTGAAATCCATTCCTCCCGATGAAGGCGGGTTGCAGGATATTTTCCACCGAGGGTTGAGCTAAAACGGAATTATCGAAGGATGTTGTAAAATAGTTAAAGCGCTGAATATTCGAGTCACGGGTTTTATCCTGGGTGATAAAACCGCCGTGCATCGTTATTTTATAATCACGCAAAACCTCTAATGGCAATTTCCCATCGACACGCCAGCTTCGATCCCGGTCAATCAGATCGGAATACATGATCTGATTGCTATCCACCTGACGCGAAAAAGAGAAATTGCCGTTTCTTGAAACATCATCGTAACGATAATCGCGTGTTTTAGGCTCAACCCGATCGGCGGTGGCATCGGTAAACAACCAGTTAACGGTAAAATCCTTCAATTGATCAAACCGGTGCTCACCCCCTACCTGATGCATGAATAATTGATTCGAGAAAAATTTAAGCCGCGTTCTGCGGATATCAAAAGTTTCAGCATCGGTAAATCCCTGAGCAACTCTGGCTTCATCGAAAGATTGGCGCAAGAACATGGTCTTCGCAAAAAGCTTATGCGTATCCTTATATTGCAGTTCTGTTCCGCCATAACCCGTCAGATGCACTTCGCGCAGCGACCGTTGCGTATCAAAATCCATTTTTTTGATCAACTCGCCATCATCCGTAGCAAATTCGCGGTTGATTTCGTTCTGCCGTCTAAATTCCTGTTTCCAGCCAGCCGCTGCAATGTAACCCCAGGTAAAATCACCATAAGAAAAACGATCGCCGACAGACGCTTGCATGCCCGTATCGGGGCCGATCTTTTTCCTGTTGACATCCCACACCCCTGACAAATCCTCGCCAAGTTTTTCCAGTTGCACGGGCGTAACGCCATTCGGATTAAAGGGGGATTGCGGACGCAGGTTTCCATCCTTGATTGCAGCATCCAGCGAATCGGGCATGGCGCGCGCGCCATCGTCATAACTGGTAAAGTCAATGCCGCCTCCCTTGTACGTCAAACCTTCCTGAAAGGTGGTATTGTCATTAACACCCGCCTGCAAATTGAGGTTGAAAAAGAACTCATCCGGAATGCCGCGCGTGCGCATCTCCAGCGTGCCCCCGGCAAACTCCGCCGGGCGATCCGGCGAGTAGGTCTTTTGCACCTGCACACTCTCAAGAATATTGGTGGGGAAAAGATCCAGTGGCACCACGCGACGGGTCGGATCCGGGCTGGGAATCGCTGCACCGTTCACCAGTGTGGTTGAGAATCGCTCACCCAATCCACGGATAAAAATGAACTGGCCGCCGACCAGCGTGAGTCCGGATGCCCTTCGTAACGCACTAGCGGCATCGCTATCGCCCGCACGGCTAAATTGCTCGGCACCCAATACGGTTGAAACAGATGTGGCGGTGCGTTGCTCTTCAATCACCGAAGCCACCGTACCTGCCAGATGGGGCTCCAAAACCACATATTCAGCCAATTCCACCCCTGCAGGGGTAAGCTTGAAGCTGAGTTCGGTGGTTTGCGCGTCAGTGATCTTGACATCATCCTGCGTTTGGCTGCTGAAAGCGCTATGTAACAAAGAAACGCTGTAACTGCCGGCCGCAACCGTGGCACTTATCCGACCTTGCTCATCCGTTCTTAATTTTTGCTGGGATCCACTCAGAAAAACTTGTACATCCTTGATCGGTTTCTGTGTTTCTGCGGATATCACTTGCACGGAAATAATACCCTCCCCCTGATCTTGCGCTTCGCTCGCGGTTGCCTCCATACCGGCTAACGTTCCTGCGACCGAGCTTTCAATATTGAGCAATGGCTGCTTTTTTCCGGGATAGAAGGTGATCAGTATTTGCGCGTTCTCAGCCGGACGCAGGGGTAAATCGAAAGTAAATTCTTGATCCTGGGTTTTGAGCGTGAATTGATACGATCCGGGCGGTAATTTCCCCGCAATGCTGCCATTCGCATTGGTTTTCAACGCGGAATCCCCGTCCGAACGCCAATTATAGGTTGAGGGCGTGGCTTCAAAAATTAATGCTGCATTGGATTTGTCATACCATTCACTGGTAATGGATAGCTCAGCATTTTCAATCGGCATTCCGTTCTGAAATAAATAAATCGCAAACTCGGCTTTCTCAGTTTCAGCCCGAGCAAAGGTACTGATCAAAGCAATCGCGATTATGCTGCAAAACCAGAAAATTTTTTTTAATTTTTTTGTATTCATTTGGCGTATCAAGCCCCCTCTCCACTTACAACACGCTGGTTCATGGAGATAAATTCTAATTATGGATTGACCGAAAGAGCCGTTCCGGGCGGATGGTTAAGGCGGCATGGCGAGCGTACGCATCAGGTGCATTGCCAGGGTTCGTTTTTGCATACTTCCATCAAGCGGCGAAGTTCCGTGGCTTTGCGAAAAAGTTCAGCGTTCGTGAGATGTTGCAGGTGCTTATCGACCGCGGAAAAACGGCGGCTCGAAAATAGCGCATAAGCCAATGCATAGCGAATATCCTGGTCTTCCAATAAGCCGGTACGGTACAAACTGGACTCCATATTGGCGGCATGTTCGAATTGCTTTAATGCCAGCAGAATCGATAACCGCTGTTTCAACTTCACTTTTTGATCACTGATGCTTTCATTGAGCGTCAAGGCTTTGTGAAACCGGCCTGCGCGCCGGTAGATTTCGGCGGCTTCCGCCTGTAAGACAGGATTCAATAATGAAGCCTGCTCCAGAATAAATGCTGCGGAATTCAACTGCCCCTGATCCAGATAAGTATGCGCCAGCAGTTTTGCCACCATTTCCTCATGCGGGTATTGCAGGCGCGCAACTTCAAGAATGTTGATGGCTTCCCGATATTCCCGGCTCAAACGCAATGCATTGCCGAAGGCGACATAATCCGTAGCGGTTGCATCCGCGCGTTTGAAATATTCCCGGCCTAATCGGATAGCTTCCTGATAGAGTCCCAATTCAACAAAATAAAACACCTTGCGCTTGAGAAAACGAGAATCCGATGGAAAAGTGCGCTGCCCTGCGTTCAAGGTATCGATCGCCGCTGTGGTTCGTTGCAAGTGCCAATAGGATTCCGCTTTCAAACTGATTAAGACTGCATCCTTGTTAACCAACGCACCGGCCTTTTCAAGGGCATCAAGGGTATTCTTGTAATCTTTCACTCCGAAGTAAGCTTGCGCCAAATAGATAAAGATGGATGGATCCTTTTGTCCATTCTTGACTGCTAGCCGCAAGCTGTCTTTGGCTGCTTCGAGGTCGTTCAATCCCAGATACGATAAACCTTGCAGCGTATAAAATCGGGCCAGATCGGTTTTTTTATTGCCTAAATCGACACTTTGCAATGCCAGCAAAGCGCGGTCATGATGCCCATCTTTAAGCATGACCGCAGCCAATTCAATAAAATCGGTGGGTTGCTGCGCCTTATTATCGCTTGCTCCCGCAGGATAAGCGTAACAACTCAGGGCGATAGCCACATAAATCAGGTAATGAAATTGCCAGAGCCCGTGGTTTTTCATATCAACGATCAAGATAAATCAAAGCGAATTTTTTGCTTGGCCCAGACACGAACCGTGTCACCTTTGTACTTCGCCGGTTCAAAATGCCAAGCGCGAATGCCTTGCAGCGCTGCCGCATCAAAAATCCCGGATGGACTGGACTCCAGCACTTGTACCTGATTGATGGAACCATCGGTTTCAACCAACACCGACAAGACAACATAGCCCTTGATACCGTTCCTTTTGGCTGTCGGCGGATATTTGAACGATCCGCGCGCTATCGGTTTAGGTGGAATATCCACCAGATCGGCGGTCATGACGGCGTTACCGGTTTTACCCAGCAAACCATCGTCAATATCGCGTTGTCCGTTATCCAAACCCAGCGAACCCAAATCAATGCCGGATAGCGCAGTATCCAATCCTTTGAAAGGCGCGGGCGCTTGCGGACGGGATACCTGCTTTTTAGGCTCCACTTTCTTGATCTCTTTTTTGGGTTCTTGTTTGATCTCCCGCGTCATGGAGATTTCCGTCACGTCCTGGGGAGGCGTTCTTTCAATCTTTCCCATGTAGTGATTTAGTATCACGATCAACCCAAATACAAATACCAGGCCGAATAACATCGACACAGCTCCAGCCAAATGCTGTTTCATATTGATAGTTCTCATTTTCTTCACCCCGCTTCTTTTTTAGTTGCAACACCTACGCTTTCGGCACCCGCCAAACGCGCCTGATCCACTACTTCTACCAATCTTCCTGCCGGCACACCTTCATCCGTCACCACCAGAACAATCTTGTTGGAGGCCGTGCTCAGCGCATCGCGTAACTTGCTTTGTATCAACCACAACCGCACGGGTTCGCCATCCATGTACGTATCGCCATTGCGATCGATAAACAAACGGATCGCCTTGCTCGATGCCGCTACGGCGCTATTCGCTTTGGGTCGCTCCAACTCCAGTTTCATATCCTTGACAAAAGTCGTTGTCACCATAAAAAAGATCAATAAGATAAAAACGATATCGATCAAGGGCGCCATATCGATGGTGGTTTCTACTTCCGCCGATTCTTTGTGTCTCATGATGAAAAACTCTTGGTTGGGTGATGGCTATGGATCTGATGACACAGCAGGTCCTTGACTTGCGCGAGATCCAACTCTATTTGATGCTGCTTGCGGTTTAAGATGCTGTGCGCCAGCAAACCGGGGATGGCGACCGTGAGTCCCATCTGGGTGGTAAACAAAGCTTGTGAAATACCCCCGGCGATTCCCCCGGATTGCGAATGCAAGGTCATCGTTGCCAATGAATCGAATGTTTCAATCATCCCGATTACTGTTCCCAACAAACCCAACAAAGGAGAAATGATGATGACGATGCGCACCAAAACGGAAAATCTACCGATCTCCCTTTCATATTCATAAAAAGCAGCATCCAAATGACGTCGCAGATTTTTCACCCCTTTCTGTTGCAATCGAACGCCTTGCTTAATGGCCTGAGCAACGATACTTCCGGCGGGCTTGTCATCGTGTTGCTGGTAATATTTCAATAAGTCGCGCACACCCATGCTTTTGGGTGATTTCATTACCCAGAATCGATAACCCAAGCCATACCATAGCAATAGGATGCACAGCACTAAAGGCGGCATTACGATTCCGCCCGCCGCCAGCAGCTGTTTTATGATCAGAATCAATTCCGCGAAATCCATTTCAAGTACTACCTAAGGCCAAGGCAGATTCGTCCACAATGGATACATTCGGTTCATCGATATCCAGTCCGCCACCCAAAAAAACATTGATGATTCTGAGCGCTGAATGCTCCATATCGCGTTTAATGTTTTTCGCCCAGGAAGACAGCAATGACCCCAGCATCAGCGCCGGAATGGCCACGATCAAGCCGAGTTGTGTTGTTACCAGAGCAATCGAGATACCATCCGACAAAAGTTTAGGGTCACCGGTACCAAATTCGGTAATCATGTCAAAGGTTTCGATCATGCCGGTTACCGTACCCAGCAAACCGAGCAGCGGCGCTACGGAAGCAATCACCAATATTGCCGTGCCAAAACGATCCAATGGGCTGGATTCTTGCAGAATGGCCTCGTACACGATGCCTTCCATATGATCCCGGTCATCTTTCAAATGGCGCAGGGTGTAGTGCAACACGCGCCCGATCGCGGAGGAGTTGTCTTCACAGCTTTTCTTGGCCACCTCCAGATCGCCGGAAGCCAATTCACCAAGAATCTGCTCCGTCAATTGTTGGGTGTTAGCGCTATTCGTCCGCAGTAAATGGGCACGGATCAGAGACAACAAAGCTGCAAAGCCGCCCAGTATTACGATGATCCAACCAATGGGACCTCCGGAATCGATAATGCCTATGAGGGTTTTCTCAGGGGATTCATCAATGGAGCTGGTGCGTGATTCAAATAGATACAACTGCAAAACATCCGGCTGTTCGTTCTTGCTCAATGCAGTGGCGTTTTCTGCACCCGCATTTTTCCAAACCTTGAAATCCCCTCCTCCCGCAGGAACCAGACTCCCGCTGCCACCGTCGCTGATGCCATAAGCTGCAATATTGCCCAGATGAATCAACGATCCTTCAACCTGTTTACCGTCGGCCAAGAAAAAATGACCTGACTTGGTCTGGATTGCGCCGAGATTCCGCAGTAAAGACAATGCCTGCTTAAACAAAAAATCAACTTTGACCGGATCGTTATCCTTGGCTTCCTTCATTGCCTCGGGCATTTCTATGCCATGATTCTTCAACGTCCCTTCAGCTTGCAAATAGGTGGTTTCCAGAGCATCGCTACGTTCTATCACAGCGGCTTCCTTGTGTTCCGATTCGGTAAGCTGTGCGCTCAACTGATCAATTCTGGCTGAACGTTCGACCGAGCTGCGTTCAAGCGCATTGACTTTACCGCTCAACGCCTGTTCTTCCCGATTGGCGCTGGCCTGATAATTTCTTAGGCGTTCGGCCAATTCACGTTTCTGCGCTTCCAGAAAAGCATATTCACGTTTATAAGCCGTTTCCAGGTTAACGGTATCTTGTTTGATTGAATTTGTTTTCTTGGCAGGCGCGGATTCAGGCTTTCTTTCAGGTGCTGAAACCGATACATTCTCGGTGACTTCAGTACCTTTCTGATCCTGCGCAAAAGCCAAATGCGGCAGAATCATTGACAGTGTCAGGATTAATAATTTTATTTTCATTTTTTTAACGGATTCGGTAATTCAAAATAACCCTGGCGAATTTGTTTCTTCAACGAATCAAACAAATTCCTGATTCGCTCCCTATCGCCTGCGTTATCCACCATTTCAAACTTCCAGCCGCCTTGCGCCAGCTTCCTGGCCATGCCGCTTTGGTTATCCTTGGTTTGAAAGAAAAGAAATACCGTGCCCAGCTTGGCGATATCCACCAGCACTTTTTCCCCGTCGAGCATGATCGTTTGCTGATAAATGCCATTTTCCTTGCTCAGACGAATTTCATCCTCGATCAATGACCACGCCTGGTTGACCGCCTTGTTGGGATCTATCTGTTGATTGATCAGATTGTTTTCCAGATCATTAATCGCCTTGACGCGATCTTCCATTTTGAAGGGGAAGCCGGTTTGAATATGCCGCCGGTATTCACCCAATGCCGCCAGCAGAACCGGCTTCAAACTTTCACCCGATTGCTCTGCCTGTTTCGCAGTAACGCCCAGCTTCTCAATGGAATGCTGCAACTTCTCAATACTCAGTTTTTGCCGCCGCTCTTCAACACTTAAATCCGCCAGTTGCGAATTCAGTGCTGATATTCTGCTGCCGTGCTTTTCCTTCTCGAGATCCAGTTGCATTTGTAGCGTTTCCACTTCACCGCGAATTTTGGCCAACGACTTGGCCAGGTTCTCCAGGCTATTCCCCATCACTACGGACGTAGATAACAGCAAAATCATCACGCTGGAAAATAAAGCTGTTTTTTTAAAAAAATGGTTTGGCATAAATTCCTCATCAACAATGCCCATGCATACTACAAGTTGAATATTTCACTTTCATGACAGTTCGATGTCATTTCATCAATCCTTTCCGAGATCGATCAAAGTCGTTGCAATCGAACAGCAACCGAGATATTGAGGTAACGCGGTCTTTTGATATAGGAGGGGTATCTGTCAGTCTGGCAGGGTATTAAGAAACAGCAGATTGAGTGATTTTTACGTTTAAGAAATAATTCGATGATTTTGTATTGAGATTCCTAGAAGGATTGAAAGTGTCGTTTCGTTGGGTAGGTGTAGAAAATTCCAAGCAATCCCGCATATCTCGAGGTAATAATGTGTCGGTTCGGAATGAGCCTTGCCACATTAACGGCATTGGATTGTTTTGGGGTTCTAACAAACAGCACATCGTGGTCATACACCAGATTGGTGTCGAATGTATTGATGATTGGTAGCCCCATCAGTCAGCAGTGGATCTGAGGCGACCATCAGAATCAGAACTGTGCACATATGCCCTAGTTATAGCCCATATAAGCTTTTCAGGTTAGGATCAATTCAATTACTGGAGACACAAGCTTATTCGGGCTACTTGCTGATTACAACACATAAAATATATGGTATTCATCAACAATATTCTCAATTCCAGACCTGTCTCCAAGTTCCTTTAGGTCGAGGGACAATCAATTTAGTTAAGGCAACATTTCTTGTATTTGCGCCCACTGCCGCAAGGACAGAGGTCGTTACGGCCAATCTTGCGCGCTCGGCTTCGCCTCATCATCAGTGTCTGAAGAGCCTGGTCGATCGGAACCGGCTCCTTCATATCTTTGGTTTTCTCATCCATCTGCGCATCTTGATTCCACGGGAAGAGCAGCGAGACACCGAATTGTACGTCTGGACCCGTTGAAGTCATGCAGAGACCAAACCACTGCGAAGCTTTCTCCCGGTACTTACGAAGCGTGCAGTATGACTCCAGTCGAGGGCCAGCTACGTTTGATGGCTCATCAGTGCAATGGAAGGTAATGCCTGAACCTTCTTTAAATCCGAACGTGACGTCATGCACCTGACCATCAGCACGAGTCCGAGCAGCCAGTTTGTCTACAGCGCGACTCATTTCCTTCACAGCCTGCTCGCTCATTTCTAGGAGCAGGAAGCCGAGATCAATAGTTGCAGAGTCTGGTCGAGCTTCTATTTCTTTCACTATTCGCCCAACCGTCGTCTTCCCAAATCGAGTCAGAACGCCGTCGGGTGTGGCTGCCCCTTGCACGCCAGCTCGCCTCACCGCCATCGCAATGTCTAACCCGGCCGAAAAGTCATCGCACAGATGCATCAGATTAACGTCAGACTGCACCCACAGGTTCTTCGTCAGGTGATAGCCAAGGATCGTTAGTTCCTGCGATGCCATGAGTTGCTCAGCGTAGTTGGCCCGTCGGTTCACATAGCTAAGAAGCTGCAGGGGCGACTGAAGCATTTCGGTCATGGCATCCACAGCAAACACGTCCATAACCAACGGCGCTTGTACCCGATCAATGGATTCTGTCTTCAGGAATTGCCGTGCCTGAAAGCTCAAAGCTGGGTAGTGATCACTGACGACACAGAAGATGTAAATCTCCTTGATGTCATCCGGCAGTACGACCTCGCGCCCATCAGCGGCCACGAGCCTGCATTCCTTTTCGATCAGGTTTTTAGCGCAAGCGGCACCTTGGTCATAGGCAACCTGTACCGCCTTCTTGAAGTCGTTGCGAATAACCTGATCATTTCCTTTTCTCGATTCAAGTGTAAGGCGCTTTGATTTTGCCTGCACGATGATGGCCCGATTGCCCCAAACGACAAGAACGTCTACATCAGATACCTTTGCTGCCTTGGTTCTGAATATATCTACATTCAAATAAACGCGATCCTTCCCAAAGACCAAGCCGAGTCGCTCGGCTACAAAATCTTCAGTGAAGTCACCTCGGTTCTTCGAGAGTGTTGGACGATATGCCTCGTCTTGATACATCCAATGATGAGGAGCCTCGTATATCGCTTCAGCCAATGAGTAAGTCTGCAGTGATAAGAATTCTCCGCTCCGCGTCCGCAGTAGGGGCATAGCCGTAATAACGTTGAAATCGTGCAGTGCGTTGAATCCTTCATTGCGCTCTGTTGATGGCAGTTCAAATGCCCCGAGTACTCTTTCCACAATATCGGTAGCAAGATTCGCCTTTGCTGCAATTTCATCGGCAGTGAATGAGAAAAGAGGGAGCATTGTCCACTCGTCAGGATGGAGTTGCCCCCTTTGAACGGACACATTATGTTCTGTTTAAAGGAGAAGAAATATGACACAAAACTACAAACCTGCTTACCCACCGGAGTTTCGTCAGCAGATGGTGGAATTGGTAGCATTAGGCAAATGCCCCAAGCAATTATCCAAGGAATTTGGTTGCCACTACACTTCGATACAAACCTGGTGTCGAGCAGCAGGTGTACCAATTAGATCAAGCCAGACAATTGCTTTCGCTGCAACATCGAGTGTTGTTTCCTTGAGTGCCAACGAACGGCAGGAGCTGCTGGAATTGCGTAAGAAGCTCAAGCGTGTGGAGATGGAGCGTGACATATTGGCAAAGGCTACGGCCTGGTTTGCAAACAACACGGATTGATGGGGAAGGTGTACCAATTAATCAAGGCAAACCGGGCTCAATTTCCGGCTCGTGTTCTATGTGAAACACTTGGTGTATCGCACAGCGGTTACTATGACTGGGCAAAACGCACACCCAGCCGACGGGCCATTACCAACTGTCGATTGATCGAGCAGATCATGGCTATATACCGTACAAGCGATGGTACGTATGGCCGCCCCCGCATTACCGTTGAGTTAGCCGATCGTGGAGTCAGGGTCAATCATAAGCGCGTAGGCAGGTTGATGCGTGAAGCTGGAATTAAAGGAGTGAGTCGCAGGCGAGGCTTTGTGATCACGACTCATCGGAATAAGCGTGACCACCCTGCACCGGATTTAGTGCAACGTCATTTCAAGGCAGCTAGCATCAATCAACTATGGGTTGCGGACATGACTTACATTCCTACCTGGGCAGGGTTTTTGTACCTAGCCGTGGTCATCGATGTATTCAGCCGTAAGGTAGTGGGCTGGTCTTTCGGCGAAACCATGACAGCAAGTCTGGTGATCAGTGCGTTGAACATGGCGTTAATCACTCGTAAACCGGGCAAAGTGATTCACCACAGCGATCAGGGTAGTCAATACACCAGTGTTGAGTTCGGCAAGCGATGCAGGGAAATGGGTGTGCGTCCCTCCATGGGCAGTGTGGGGGATGCTTACGACAATGCGATGGCTGAAAGCTTTTTTGCCAGCCTAGAATGTGAATTGATCGATAGGCGCTCCTGGAAAAATAAAACTGAAGCAAGGCTGGCCATATTCACCTGGATCGAGTCATGGTACAACCCCACTCGCAGGCATTCTGGACTGGGATACTTATCACCAAACAATTTTGAGAGAAAACTGAATGAGAAAAATCAAATCGCGATAGACTACAATTCGCTTTCACAGGTCGAGACTCTCTCGACTCCATGAAAAAAATGTCCGTCAAATTGGGACAACTCCAATCTCGCTCTGCTCGCATGGCTTTCCTGTCAGTCATAGACTCATCCTCCGAGGTCTGCATTTTTAAGTTTTGCGGCTGTCGAAAATTGAACATTCCAATGTCAGGAATCGACTACTCGATTCGTCTGCGCGCAATCCACTGAAGTGCAAAAGTGCCTTGTTGTGGCCAAATTAACACAAACGGGGTCAGATCGGAAATCAAGAAAAAAGCGGGTACTGTAAACCCGGTCAACACAGCTGGGAACAGAATCTCGAATATAGACTACAAAACAAAGATTTATGTAATTCATCGACAATATTCTCAATTCTACTCCTGCCCCCATTTTCCTCCGAGCAGTCTGTTTTCCAACGCTTTCCAATCGAAAGACACTGTTCCGTTTCTGGCTTCATAAAATCTCTTCCATGAAACCAATAAGTTAAGGCATGCGCGATCAATATAGCGTAGATCCTCGAAATCGAGATGTACATTTCTCTTCAAGGGGATGTCGTCCAAGATATTGGCCATCTTGGGAAGACTTACGAACGTGGCGGCACCTGAGAATTTGATGGAAATCGGTTTATCGTTTATCCCTGGGTCGACGGAAACCTTAAGGGTGTTGGTTGAATAAATCAGCTTCGCAAGTGCCACACCGAACCCTGCAAGCACACCTATCAAGAGATTAGTTGTCACAATGGTCACCAGGGTCACCGCATACACGGCGACTTCTCCCCGGCCGAACATGGAAAGTGTCCGGATAGCCTGCACATTGATGAGGGTATAGCCGGTATACACGAGAAGGGCGGCCAAGCTCGCGATAGGAACCCGTTCGAGTATTTGCGGAAAAAGTCCGGCAAAGAGCAGTAACCATCCGCCATGCAGAATAGCTGAAACACGGGTTCGGCCTCCACTCTGAATATTGGCTTTGCTACGGACGATCACCCCGGTCATGGGTAAAGCACCAAGGAATCCACATAAAAGATTGCCAACTCCCTGAGCGGACATTTCCCGATTGTATCGGGTCCGCGGCCCCGAATGCATGTGGTCGACGGCAGTGGCGCATAAAAGAGTTTCCGCGCTGGCGATAAAGGCAATGGCGATTGCTATGGACAATAGGGATGGATCGAGAAGGGAGGCAAAATCCTCTATCTTCAAAAAATCGATCGAGCTACCGAGGCTATCACGGAACTCAATATAATCGATGGAGAGATTTTGCACATAAGCTACGCCACTGGCGACCAATACCCCCACCAACGGAGCCGGGACAAATTGAAACCTTTTGGGCACCAGGAATTGCCACAGAATAATGACTGCGATCGTGAGAATTCCGATGTGGGCCGACACCCAATGGCTCGGGTCATCTCCCTCATGAGGAATCAACCCTTTCCTCATGGCTTCGGGGATGGTCAAAATATTCTCAAGCCCGCTTTCCTTAGGCGTGTCCCCAATCATGATGTGAAATTGGCTTGCCAGGATGAGCACGCCGATTCCCGCCAACATCCCTTGAATAACCGCAGGGGAGACGGCCCGGAACCATTGACCCAACTGGAGAAATCCCGCCAGGATTTGGATGGCGCCTGCCGCCAGAACCACTATTCCCAGCTTGTCTACGCCAAAACGCTGGATCATATCGAAGACAAGTACGGTCAGACCCGCAGCCGGGCCGCTGATCTGTAGCGGACAACCGGCAAGAAGCCCGACAATCAGCCCACCGACAATACCGGTGATAATACCCTTCACGGGAGGGACACCGGAAGCAATGGCAATGCCCATGCACAACGGCAAGGCCACCAGAAACACCACCACAGACGCCAAAAAATCACGTTGTACATCTTTCCGCGTCATCGTGCAAAACCCCTTCCATTCTAGTTTCTTAATCATCAGTCATCCGACAGGGTTAGGGAGGAAGAGTTTCTTCTTCCAGACATCCTTGACCGTTTTGACCTGTTTTGGAAATACGCGGAAGCCACAAGATTATTCAGCGTTATAATGAATTCCATTTATTTGCATGCCAATACAAGTCAAAATCCGACTTATCCCTAACGTTATGTGGCGGCGCAAAGGAGCACAAGATGCCCTCTATAATTTCAACCGATCAACTGAGATTTTTTATCAATCGACTGCGCGAACGCCTCTGGGTAAAACCGCTGGCTGCCTGCCTACTGTCGATCGCTGCGGCCCTTGCAGCCAAACTTGCGGATGGCACCGAGTTAGGGTTAATTCTTCCCACAATTAAACCCGAGCCTGTTGAAACCATACTTTCCATCATGGCCGCCAGCATGCTGGTTATTGCCACCTTTGCAGTAACCTCCATGGTTTCGGCCTATGCTTCGGCAAGCAGCACAGCAACACCGCGATCATTTTCACTGGTGATCGGCGATGACCGATCACAGAATGCACTATCGACATTCATTGGCGCTTTCATATACAGCATTGTGGCTTTGACGGCGATGAAGAACGGTTATTTCGAAGCAGCAGGACGGTTTACACTTTTCATCCTCACGGCCATTGTATTCGGCGTTGTGATCATAACGTTTGTGCGTTGGGTGGACAGCATTGCTCGTCTGGGCCGCATCGGAACGACTATCGCCAAGGTTGAACAAGCAACTGCCCAAGCATTGAGGCTTCGGCAGAAGTCGCCCACCCTCGATGGTGTACCGGTAGTTTCACAGGTTCACGGATGGGCAGTATTCGCGTCACATGTAGGCTATGTACAGCATATCGATATTGCAGCCCTTGAGACATGGGCGGAAGAAAACGAAGGCCGAGTGGTGATTGCGGCTTTGCCGGGCACATTTGCAGCTCCCGGGCGAGAATTGGCCTACATCAGCACTTGTTCGGGAGAAATAACAGAGAGCGACAAGCAGCAAGTCATTCAATCGTTTCAAATCGGAGACAACCGGCTTTTCGATGATGATCCGCGATTCGGCCTTGTAGTTTTATCGGAGATTGCCTGCCGCGCATTGTCGCCCGCAGTCAATGATCCCGGCACGGCTATTAATATTATTGGCACGTTGGTGCGGCTCTTTGTTCTGTGGAATGCCCCTCTCAAGGCTGGAGAGGAACACACCCCGAAGTATAACCGGGTGGAAGTCCCCGAGATTTCAATTCACGACATGTTCGATGATGCCTTCACCGGTATCGCTCGTGACGGCGCCGGCACGGTGGAAGTGATGATCAGGTTGCAGAAAGCGCTTCAATCACTGGCTTTGATTGGGGATGCGCCCATGCAGGAAGCCGCCAAACTTCATGCGCGGCTGGCGCTGAAACGCGCACAACTTGCTCTGAATCTGTCAGAAGATTTGGCAACCGTATGCAATGCAGCTGCGTTTGCAAGCACGGATGTATCACCCGGGAATCTGCAAGTTTTATCCGGTGATGGCGTTCCGAATCATCGAGCGCCCTGAATCCTATTTCCCGAGATGCGCAGGAATCTAAACTGGAAAACCATTCCACCTAATTTGCAGCTGACGGGATATAACAAAATTTACTCATTTCGATTCTGCGTATTCAATCGAATAATCCCATACTAACTTATTCTCCAGATTCTGATCTGAGTATAAATTTATTTCTTTTTTAAAATCCCTGGCTTGCCCGGGAGGAATCGTTATATAGATGTATTCTTTTTTTTCCGCGAAAACGATGCAATGCGTATCACCATCATTTGCGCAATCTTTCGCATTGATTCTTAGTTGGAGACCGTTCAATGTGTATTTCTCTGAGTTATTAACGATGCGCCCCGTCAATTCATATTCATTATTGTTTATAGCTTCAAAAGATATGTTTCTCAAGATCACTTCTGCAGAAGAAATCCTACTCTTAGATTTATTTTTCTCGTATTCTTGGAATCCCCAAATCAAAGAACCGCCCACGATGCCAATCACAATGAAGTAACCTGCAAACTTTCTAAAGCGTGCCGACACCACGAGCAAAACTAAAATAATAATTCCGAAGAGCCATTTCATAAGAAATTCCTCATATAAAGATTGATTTTGATCCCATGATAAAGAAAGTTGATAAGCGGATTTGAATTACTCGGCAATGAAAGAGCAGCTTCAATCACGTTCAAGTACCGATATTCCTTCTTAAACCTTTAAAATCAATCGATTGTAAAGAACACGCTATTTTATCCATTTCCTGGGCTTGCAATTAATTTACGGGATTATTGATAAAGGGTAATAAAAATTTTTCGCATTCATACTACAATTGGAACCAGTTCGATCCCAAAACGCATGAATATGAATCAATTAATAAATATCATCCTGATCAATCCAAAATTATTGGAAGCAAAAATATGAATTATTTATTCTCATTTATACCATCTTTTCCCATCACATTTCTGGGCTCATTATTAACTCAGGTTACTTTATGCCTATTGGCCTTAAATTTGAGCGGATGCGCATCTCAGGAATCTGTCCCAACCCCGGTCATTGAACCCCTACCGGTAGCCACAGTCGAGGATGAAAGCTTAAAAAAAGAAATTGACCGTCTGGAAAAAATAATTGCAGAAAAGGACAAAATAATACGAGATCAGCAGGTTAAACAAAATAATCAAGCGCAAACACTGCAAGAGGTCAATAAAGAGGCGGTCCGTACTCAGGTTAAACTACATCGGTTAGCTACTAAATCCAGCACCGCTTCTGCCATAGCGGAAACTGAAGTAAGCCTAGAGCGCTTGAAACAGGCTCAAATTCCTGCAGCCGATAAAATCCTGCAAGTGCAAGCACATCATCTCGTTGAAACGGCCTCAGTCCTTTTTACTCAGGATCAATTTGCTGCAGCTATGAATTACGTTGCACAAGCAAAACAATTGATCGATTTGATCACGCATCCCAATCGCAAGAAAACAATCGATGATAACAATTCCTTTTTTGAATTTATTACACCGATACAATTGCACACAAAGACGAATGTCAATATACGCACGGCTCCCAATGCCAATGCCAAAATAATCAGCATGCTGAAGAAAGATACCAAAGTATCAGCTAATGCGAGCCTGGGTTCCTGGCTAAGGGTGCAGCATGAGCAGAATCAAGGATGGGTTTTTAACATAGGGTTAGAAGTAAGAGGAAACAACACGCCGTAGCGTCAACTGTGTTGCTGCTTTACTTTCGGCATAGGCGCTACACAGTGGACTTGATTACGCCCGGAACGCTTGGCTTGGTACAACGCGCTATCCACCCGGGCTAGTAGCGTAGTCAAAGAAATATCTTCCGGTTCGCTTTGAATAATCCCGATACTCAGCGTAACTCTGAGTGTTTTATTAAGCGAACCGCAATGCACATTCGCAACTTGTGCACGTATCCGCTCCGCGGTTTTCATCGCTTCATTTACAGCGGTTTCAGTCAGAATGATAATGAATTCATCACCCCCATAACGGGCGGCAAAATCAACGTTGCGAATTGATTGTGAGATTTTTTTCGCTACTGCAGCGATCACCTCATCGCCAGCTACGTGTCCGAGGTTATCATTAAAAGTCTTAAAATGATCAACGTCGATCATCAGTACAGCAAAAGGACGTTTATTCCGTTCATATCGAGCTAGCTGATCGCTAATGATCACATTCAGCTTATTGCGGTTATAAAGCCCCGTTAAACTATCGGTAACCGATAGCGTTTCCAACAAGTGATTTTTTTTCTGCATCGCATCACTTGCAGCAGTAATTTCTATCTGATTCTGCCGCAGCTTATCAGTCATCTGATTAAACCTTTGCGTAAGCTGGCCTACCTCATCACGCTGCGATGTGATTAATTCGACGTTGAGATCACCTTCCACAATTTTCTCTGTGGCGTTAATCAGTTTCTGCAAAGGAGCCACAATGGCATGGCTCATACGTAATGCAATGGCTGTCACCAGAAAGATAATGATACTGATCAGACCAGCAAAGAAATTACGTTGCTGTTCCCAAGCCGAATAAACAGATTCATAGCTTCTGAACGCAACGATCGTAACAGAAAGTTTCTCTGATTCGTACGCCAGACCGACCACTTTCTCTTGTTGTGGCCCCACAAAAATCTCATATTCTCCCGGATTCTCGTTTAAGAGTTTCATTACATCGAGATCAAACAGCCTCGACTCATTTGTCTTCAGAACCCCGGTATCACTGGCTAACATTATATTTCCGGCTTTATCTAGCAACAGAACTTCACCGAGAGGGGATTTAACTTTATCTTTTAAACCTGATTGAATGCCGCGCATATCAAACGTTACAATCAGCGCTCCCAGGATATAGTCATCAATCGATAATATGGGTACCGACACACTTAAAATTGCAGTTGCATAATTCTCATTCCACTCCGGGGAAATGACGACATCGCCCTGAATAGAAGCATCTTCCGGCCAGTTCTGCGATAACGTCACTGATAAAGGTGTTGCTACATTACTTGCAACTATTCCACCTTCCACATCAACCACCGTCAATTCCAATACATCCTCCAGCCGCCGGTGCACTGATTTCAGATAAAGCTCCAGGGCTCCTTGCTGAGCCTTGGATGTATTTTTCTGCGGCTGATTTTCTAAGGATAGTCCCTCAATAAGAATTTTAGAAGTGGAAATAGATGTTGCCAGATCACGCGCAACCAGAGCCTGCTCCTTAATCCATAAATCTGATTCCCGGCCGGCATAGTTAGCCAAAGCACGGAGCTCACGCGTAACATTCTCGTTGATCATCGCGTCATTTTGCTGAAACGACAAGATACCCAACCCTACAGCAGGAATCAGTGTAGCCAGAATAGAGAAAACAATAATTTTGCTTTTAATATTCAAATTAAACCTTGATCAGGTCATAATAAGCTATAGAGTGCGCAGCGCAATCGGTTGCTTATCAGGATAATTACTGATTTGATAACCCTGCCATAATCGACCTGCGATAAAAGATGCAATGGCGTTGGCATGCTGCTGTAAATTCGGATTACCCATCTCCTCGGTGGTTTGCCGGAAAATTTGCAGCCAACGCTCAAATAATTCGGCAGTAAGTTCTGGCAGTGCAATATGCTTAGGCATCGGTGCTCCACGAAATCTGCTAGTCCCGCGTAATTGCGCTGACCAGAAATTAGTCATTTGTACAAAATGCGCATCCCAATCAATCACATGCGCTTCAAAAATAGGGCCTAGCGAAGGATCTTTTCTGGCTTTCGCATAAAAAGTATGCACTAATTGTGCTACATCTTCCTCAGTATATAAGCTTGGATTAGGCATAGAAAAAGGCGTTTGATTCATAATTTTATTGATTACCTCATTAAAGTTATTAATTAAGACTGTCAACTAAAAGTGTCTAACAAAAAGATCTTCCAAACTTGCATCGAATCTATTGTTGTGGGAGATTTTTCATATTGACTCAACTTTTCTTTGCGTGAATTTGTTATACAAAGAAAGTATCAAAATTGCTTTGCCGCAATTTCATAGAAGTTATATTGCAATGATTCGAATCCGACTCACTTTATCCGGCAAAAACCTCCAGAATCATTGAGAACAAAAATCCTCAAGTATTTCCTACCAAAACGGATAAGTCTATCTTTCGTTACCTCGATTGTCCAATTTGGAATCACTTAGAATTATCCAGAATAGCAAGACAAGTAGTATGATTCTCTAATCTTTCAGGAAATCCCAATCACTATGAAAAATTTACATGGAAGAACACTGCTGACCAACCCGGCTCATACCAAGTCAACCGGATTTACACATGCAGAACGTGAACTTTACGGCCTGCGGGGATTGCTTCCTTATAATGTTGCAAACCTAGACCAGCAAATAGAACGTGTACTCGGTAGCTTGCGCCGCAAAAATAGCGCCATAGAAAAATATATATTCTTAAATGCCCTGCTGGAACGCAATCAACGGCTTTTTTATCGCACCATGATTAATCATATCGAAGAGATTATGCCATTAGTCTATACCCCGACCGTGGGAGAAGCTTGCAGGGAATTTGCGCATATTTTCAGGAATGCGCAAGGATTCTATATTTCCCCTGAAGACCGTGGCGAAATTGCCACCATCCTAAAAAACTGGCCCGAAGAAGATATCCGGGTCATTGTTGTGACTGATGGAGAGCGCATTTTAGGTTTGGGAGATTTGGGAGCCAATGGTATGGGTATCTCCATCGGAAAAGTCGCTCTGTATGTTGCATGCGCAGGAATACATCCGGCCCAATGCATGCCAGTCATGCTCGATGTAGGCACCAACAATACCCCCTTACGCGAAGACCCGTTATATCTGGGTTATCCTTACCCGCGTATTAACGCTGATGCTTATCGCTCGCTGGTGGATGAATTTGTAAAAGCGGTGCAATCACGCTACCCGAATGCATTGATACAGTTTGAAGATTTCTTGTCGCCGCATGCATTTGAATTTTTAGATCGCTATGCCCCGGAAGTACGGTGTTTTAACGACGATATCCAAGGAACTGCTGCAGTTACTTTAGCGGGTATCTATACCTCATGCCGTATTACCAAGAAAAAATTCACCGACCTGAATATCATGTTCTTGGGCACAGGATCTGCTGCAAGCGGAACTGCAGAACTGGCCGTGAATGCATTCATTGCCGCTGGATTAAACCAATCGCAAGCACAGAAAAGACTTTGGTTTATTGATAGAAAAGGTCTTGTAACTGCGCACAACGAAAATATTAAACCCCGCATCAAACCATTTGCACATGAGCACCCTGCTTGCAGTTTCGTTGATGCCATCAGCACGATCAAACCGGATGTACTGATTGGTGCCACTGGCGTGGCAGGGACTTTCACCGAAGCTATTGTACGAGAAATGTCTGCCGTTAATGAACGTCCGGTTATTATCGCTTTATCGAATCCAACCTCTCATACCGAGTGCACGGCTGAGCAAGCTTATGATTGGAGCAATGGACAAGCTATTTTTGCCAGCGGGAGTCCGTTTGATCCCGTAAGATACAAGAATCAATTACTTAAGCCTGCACAAGGCAATAACGCTTATATTTTTCCAGGCATAGGCCTCGGTATATATGCCAGTGCCGCCCGACTGGTAACACAAAGCATGTTTTTGACCGCCGCAGATGTATTAGCAAGCATTGTTTCGGAACAAGAAATTCACAGCGGCGCAGTTTACCCTTCACTGACTCGCGTACGTGAAGTCTCACATGCTATCGCTGTTGCCGTCTGCCAAGTGGCTATCCAAGAAAAGCTGACAAGTTTGAGTATGCCGGAGGATCTTGACAACTATGTTAGATCATTGATGTATGAACCCAATTATTAGGTCATTTATTGCACTGAAGAATCTGCAAATTCATGCGAATAGATTGATCACACCATCCAAACCCACATAATTAATCGAATACGTTGCATGCTGTTGAACAATGGGTTTGGCATGATAAGCAATGCTGATCCCGGACTCAGCCATCATGCCCAGATCATTTGCGCCATCTCCAATCGCAATGATCTGTTCACGTTTCAGCCCAAGGTTATCGCGCACTTGTTTTAATACTTGCGCCTTTCCTTGCCTGCCAATAATTTCTCCCACTACTTTTCCGGTCAGTTTATTATTTTCAATCTCCAATACATTGGCAGCCGCAAAATCAAGCCCCAATTTTTCCTTAATCCGTTCGGTAAAAAATGTAAAACCACCCGAAAGCACCATTGTCTTTATCCCGCACCGCTTCGCTTGTTGCAGCATTTTCTCGGCACCGGGATTAAGCCTGACTCGCTCATCGTAGACTTTCTGCAATGCATCTTGATGCAAACCTCGCAATAACCAGGTCCGGCGCGTCAGGCTTTCTTCAAAGCTTATTTCACCCCGCATCGTTTGCAGTGTAATCGCTGAAACCTCAGGCCTGAAATTCTGCATATCAGCAATCTCGTCAATGGATTCAATGGCCAGCAACGTAGAATCCATGTCCATTACAATTAATTTAATATCCGACAATTTTTGTTCGGGTTTTACAAACGCAAAATCCAATTCCGAGTGCAAACAATATTCAGGGATATCATTGGAATATGTCGCATTTGTCAAACGAAAGGCTTGACCGGTAATCCGCTCAATTCCATCTGCATGGGCTAGTTTTGCAACAGACCGTAAATCGCTGTTATTAACTTCCAGTCCTTGAAGGATTAGATTCATAAATAATGATCCTAGCTGGGGCTCCATTCAATAATTTGATTGCGCCCCGCATGTTTAGCCGCATAAAGTGCAGAATCCGCAGCTTTAATCAAGTCTTTTGCATCATGGAAAGATGCGGCATTTTCATAATATGAGGCAACTCCAATTGAAGCAGTAATATGGATAATGCTGTTACTATCAAATTTATACGAAATTGCGGCAACCGAATCTTTTAATCTGGCAATGAGATTTCTTGCAGCAGAAAGCGGCGTTCCCGGAAGAATTAAAGCAAATTCCTCACCACCATAGCGACTCAACGTATCATCCTGGCGGATTTGGTCAAAAATCGTTTTCACTACAGTGGCCAAAAGCGAATCTCCTGCAACATGGCCGTACGTATCGTTAACATGCTTAAAATGATCAAGATCAATGATTGCCACGGTCAACGGCAAATTATATTGTGTTGACAGATTAAACTCTCGCCGTAATGTTTCATCAAAATACGTGCGATTATAGGCACCTGTCAATCCATCGCGCTGCGATTTATCTTCCAGGTCTTTGATTCTTGACAGGCTATGGATCATCAACAATTCTTTCGCTTCAGCCAGAATCCCGTTGACTTCTGAAGAATCATGCAGCGTCATTTCAAACAAATCCTCAACGGCATTCAGTTCCACTTCCATGATCTTGATAACCTCAATAAGTACATTTGTATCAAATCCAAGCCAGTTTTGTGCTACTTGGTTTAAAGCGGTTATTTTGTCAGTATCATGGGGATACAAAAAATAGTCCGCCAAGTAACGAGAAACTGCCAAACATGCCTGCAAGGTTGGACCCAAGTTTTTCGGTTCCGGTTGACTGTGACTATTAATGCAAGATAACGCAATGTAATCAGGTATATGCCATTTCTTAAGCAGCGCATACCCTAATTCATCGTGCCCGGCACCAAACGCCTCGCGCTCGTTATTGAGCAATGTATCATGATCAGTAGTCGAGGCAAAAACCACCCCATATTCTTCTGGCATAATGATCCAAAATGCAAGGATGCCGATCTCTTGAATCAAACCTGCTAGAAATAAATCATCCAGAAAGTTCAATTCAAGCTGTTCTCCAAGTGCACGACTTGCTAGTGCTGAAGCTATCGACCTGCGCCAAAAAATATTGTTATCAAAAATGGAACTCTGGCTCGATAATGGATTTTTGATTAGAGAATTCGTTAATGAAAAGGATAGCGCAATTACAAGAACGGTGTGCGTACCCAGTATGCTGACAGCTTGCCGGATATTTGTTGCGATCCGGCGGGATTTATATAATGGTGTATTAGCAGTTCGAAGTAATTTTGCAGAAAGTACCGGATCCAAGGAAATATATTGACAAACTGCTCCGATATCGGCGTCAGGATCATTCGCCAGTTCAATTATTTTGACAGCGGCCGCAGGCAAAGTTGGCAACGTTGTACAAAAATTTAATCTTCTTTTCAATACATCATCAATCACTTACCATCCTTATTATTATACAATACTTATATACTATTGAATAACATACTGATTATATTTTCATTATAATATATAACACAGCATATTTGCTTATTTCTACAAGGATTATCTATTATAACTTATCAAATTATTCACCATACTTCTTGATTCTCATCAAATGATCATTTTTCAATCAAGTTGTATGCTATTAGATTATCGTAGAAATTGTTTTGATTATTTGGAACAAAGCGGTTATAAGACATTTAACTGAATAAAAAAACCAAGCTGATTAATTGTTCAATAAACATTCTTGACAAAGGAGTCGAACGTGGATTTTGGAATTAAAGTTGGAACCCCGGAGAAACAGCGGGGTGCCTGTGCAGTCATTGGAATTTTCGAATCAAGAAAAATGACTGAATCGGCAAAAGTATTGGACAAAATTACACAAGGGTATATTAAAAGCATACTTACGTCAGGTGATATGGACGGAAAGGTAAATACCTCACTGTTGCTTCATAATGTTCCGGGCATACACTTTAAAAGAATTTTATTGATTGGACTAGGAAAGGAACAGGAATTTAAGGAAAAAACATTTTTAGGAGCGATCAATTCCATTTTCAGTACTTTACAAAAAACAGCAGTAACTGATGTCATGCTGTTTTTATCTGATTTCCCCATTAAAGAACGTGCGAATGAGTGGAAGATCTGCCAAACCGTTATTGCTGTAATCAGTAGCGTGTATCAGTTTAATCAGCTAAAAAGTAAACCGGAAAACAATCCGGGAAAATTACGCAAGATATTATTATGTATCGATAACCGGTCAGAGTTGATCGCATGTGAACAGGCCATGCAGCAAGGCTTGGCTATTGCTCATGGTATGAATCTCACCAAAGATTTGGGTAATCTGGCACCGAATATCTGCACCCCTACTTATCTTGCCACGCAAGCCAAGAATCTCGCCAAAACGCATAAACTCAAAGCATCCATATTAGAGGAAAAAGATATGGAAAAGCTAGGTATGGGCTCTTTCCTCGCTGTTGCTCGCGGTAGCGAACAACCGGCAAAATTAATCGTGCTGGAATATCATGGGCTGAGTAAAAAAGAAGATCCCATTGTTTTAGTCGGCAAAGGAGTAACTTTTGATACGGGTGGCATTTCGCTCAAGCCTGCCGCCGAAATGGATGAAATGAAATTCGACATGAGCGGAGCCGGTAGCGTACTCGGCACAATGCTCGCAGTTGCCGAAATGAAATTGCCGGTCAATCTGGTCGGTATTATTCCCGCAACCGAGAATATGCCTAGCGGTAAAGCCACAAAGCCTGGAGACGTAGTAACCAGCATGTCCGGACAAACCATTGAAATTTTGAATACCGACGCAGAAGGACGCTTGATTTTATGCGATGCATTAACCTACGCCGAACGCTATAACCCCAAAATGGTGATTGACATCGCCACTTTGACAGGTGCTTGCGTGATTGCCTTAGGTAATTTCACCACTGGCTTGATGAGTAATGATGACAAGCTTACGCAAGAACTTTTGGCTGCCGGGGAACTCACCGCTGACCGCGCCTGGCAACTGCCTTTATGGGATGATTATCAGGATCTGCTGAAAAGCAATTTTGCAGATATTGCCAATATTGGTGGCAGAACTGCGGGGACCATCACAGCGGCTTGCTTCTTATCCCGATTTACCAAGAAATACCGCTGGGCACATCTGGACATTGCAGGAACGGCCTGGAAATCAGGTAAAGATAAAGGATCAAGCGGCCGACCGGTACCGTTATTAACGCAATTCCTAATTACGCAATCAAAGATCTCTAAATGACGTTATTTTCGTATAAATCCAATGCGTTGATCGCTATGACACAGATTCTTTTCTACTCGGGATCAAACAATAAATTGCAAACAACCTGCCGGCTTTGTGCCAAGGCAATACAACAGCATATGAGAGTATTGATTTACGTGCCTGCATCAAAATTGTTGGACCAGCTAGATCAATTACTATGGACATTCTCATCTACCAGCTTTATTCCGCATTGTAATATTCTGGACGATGCTAAATTGGTTAGCGCAACACCGGTGATTCTGAGTGGGCAAATTCAAGTCAACTCCCCGTTTGATGTGTTAATCAATCTGCATGATCAATCTCCACACTTATTCGATCAATTCGACCGCTTAATCGAGATCGCAGGCACTTCTCATGAGGATAAGCTGGCAGCACGCGAACGTTACCGTTTTTATAAGAATGCCGGTTACGAGATACAGCATTACCATTTAAACGATCAATCCGAACCACACTAACAGCTGTTTCTTTTATCATGGATGAGAATAAACCTGCCATCGATTTTGATGATGCCGCAATACTGGAAAAATTTCGCAGCTTACTCAACAAATATCAGAGTCAAGGTAAAATCACTCCGGCAATAAGTAACGTAACGCTCACTGCAAGCGCGCAGCAGGCCGACAAAACAGTATCCATGGATGCAAGTACGATACCATTATTAAGCGAAGTAGTAGTACTGCATCCATCCGTAATTCAACCACAGCCCGCACGCCTTACACCGATCCAACTGATACTCGATGCTGCGTTGAGGGATGCAAATATTGAAATGGATACGCTGAATAAAAAAGCATTGGCAAACGCTTTGGAAGTCCGTTTGACTAATCAAATCAAATAATCGTTATAAATAATACAAGACTCACCCACATCTGTATAACAATAGAGATTGTCGACTGACTGGTTCTAAATAACCCGTGTTTCTTGTCATACGCACGGTATGCCATCCGCTATAATGGTAACTTTACTAGCCACATTTACACCCTTTAAATTTCATGGATCTCGAAAAAAGCTTTAATCCCAAGCATATTGAAAATCTTTGGTACTCCCAATGGGAATCAGCCGGATATTTCAAGCCAGCTGCCGATGAAAATCGTTCCGCTTATTGCATCATGCTGCCACCTCCCAATGTTACGGGCACATTGCATATGGGACATGCATTTCAACATACCTTGATGGATGCGTTAACGCGCTATCACCGCATGCAGGGGTACAATACTTTATGGCAACCAGGTACTGATCATGCCGGCATTGCCACACAGATTGTGGTTGAACGTCAACTGGATCAGCAGAATCTCAAGCGGCAACAAATGGGCCGGGAAGCATTCTTAGAACGGGTATGGCAATGGAAAGAGGAATCCGGCTCTACCATCACCCGGCAAATGCGACGCATGGGCACTTCGTGTGATTGGACGCGCGAGCGTTTTACCATGGATGATGGGCTATCACGCGCAGTTACCGAAGTATTTGTTCGCTTATATCGGGAAGGACTCATTTATCGCGGTAAACGATTGGTGAATTGGGATCCTGTCTTGCAAACCGCCGTTTCCGATTTGGAAGTCGTAGCAACAGAAGAAAATGGCTGGTTGTGGCATATTCGCTACCCATTGGAACAAGCGGATGGTTCCGACGCAGAACAAACAAACGCCTTGATTGTCGCCACCACCCGCCCAGAAACCATGCTGGGTGATGTGGCCGTCGCCGTGCATCCCGAGGATCCGCGTTATCAGCACCTGGTCGGACGACATCTCAGACTACCGCTGTGTGAGCGCACTATTCCAATTATTGCAGACTCTTATGTCGATATGGAATTTGGCACCGGTTGTGTAAAAATTACTCCGGCTCACGATTTTAATGACTATCTGGTTGCGCAACGGCATCACCTGGTTCCGATTAACATTTTTACCCTGGATGCAAAAATCAATGATCTGGCTCCGGTAGAATATCAGGGCATGGATCGCTTTGATGCCAGAAAAAGAATCATTGCCGATCTGGATGCACAAGGGTTTCTGGTTGAGACCAAACCACACAAATTGATGGCTCCACGAGGAGATCGCACCCAAACCATCGTCGAACCGATGCTGACTGATCAATGGTATGTCGCGATGGATAGCCTGGCTAAACGTGGATTAGAAGCCGTTGCCGAAGGCGAAATTAAGTTCACGCCGGACAATTGGACGCATGTTTACAATCAATGGCTGGAAAATATTCAGGACTGGTGCATCTCGCGCCAATTGTGGTGGGGCCATCGTATTCCGGCATGGTATGACGAAGATGGTAACGTCGTCGTTGCACATAATCTGGAAGAAGCGCAAAAAATTTCCGGCAGCAGCAATCTGAAACAAGATGACGATGTGCTGGATACATGGTTCTCATCGGCGCTCTGGCCATTTTCCACCTTGAGCTGGCCGGATGAAACACCGGAACTGAAAACGTTTCTGCCAACTTCGGTATTGATTACGGGATTTGATATTATCTTCTTTTGGGTAGCGCGCATGGTGATGATGTCATTACATTTCACCAACAAAATACCTTTTAAGGAAGTATATATTACTGGCCTGATTCGCGATGCCGAGGGTCAGAAAATGAGCAAATCCAAGGGGAACGTCCTGGATCCTCTGGATCTGATCGATGGCATTACCCTACCTGATTTGATCGCAAAGCGCACAACCGGATTGATGAATCCAAAGCAAGCCGAGTCGATTGAAAAAAATACCCGCAAACACTTTCCCGAAGGCATTCAGGCATTTGGAACCGACGCCTTGCGCTTCACATTTGCCAGCTTGGCTTCACACGGACGTGATATCAAATTTGATCTGCAGCGCTGTGAAGGATACCGCAATTTCTGCAATAAACTGTGGAATGCGACACGCTTTGTACTCATGAATTGTGAAAGCAAAGACACCGGATTGGATGAGTCATTACCACTATCGTATTCTGCAGCCGATCAATGGATTATCAGTCGCTTGCAACAAGCTGAGCAAGCAATCGAGCTGGCATTTACCCAGTATCGTTTTGATCTTTTGGCACGTGAAATCTACGAATTGGTTTGGGACGAATACTGTGACTGGTATGTTGAGTTGGCCAAAGTGCAATTAAACAATCAGCAGGATTCGGTTCATCGAGCAACGCGCCGAACTTTAGTCCGCGTATTGGAAGCCATACTACGGCTCGCACATCCGATCATTCCATTTATTACCGAAGAACTATGGCAAAAAGTGGCACCCCTTGCAGGAAAACAAGGTGCAAGTATTATGTGCCAGCCCTACCCGATTGCAAATGCAACAAAAATCAATCAACAATCTCTTGAGGATATTTTGTTGCTCAAAGAAATAATCAATGCTTGCCGCAATCTGCGCGGTGAAATGAAACTATCACCGGCACTCAAGGTACCACTCCTTGCCGTTGGTGATTCACAAATGTTAACAGAGTCCTCTCCCTACTTACTTTCATTGGCTAAATTATCAAATATAGAAATTCAATCCGGTGGATTACCAAACGCAGATGCTCCTGTGGCAATTGTCAGAGATTTCAAATTAATGCTGAGAATAGAGATAAATGTGGAAGCGGAACGCGAACGTTTATCCAAGGAAATTACTCGCATTCAAGCTGAAGTATCCAAAGCACAAACTAAACTTTCCAATCCCAGCTTTGTAAAACAAGCACCAGTCACGGTTGTTACACAGGAAAAAGAACGCCTGGTTACATTTAACAAAAAACTCGATGACTTAACCATACAGTTAAAAAAGCTGAATTAATCGCTTCTAAAAAAGTATCTATCAATAATTATTATGGACAAACCACAAAACGGGTCAAGAGTAGAGTTCCATCCAAACAGTTGTTAGCAACCGCTGCATAATCTTTACTTTTAGACACAACTAAAAATGAAGCGATTACCATTACCTGGCAGCAGATTCTGGCGTGTATTTCAGGAAAAAATTGATCAATAAGAAGTATCCCGCTTCGGAAGCAAACCTTAAGACTTGAGACTTGAGATTTTCGCAGTGCGATTAAAACTAACTTAATATTCAGCTGATGGTAATAACATCCTTAACTATATCAATCAACTAATTTATTTTTTATTGCATAGCGAATGATCTCGGAGTTGTTTGTCAGTTTGAGTTTCTCGAGTAATCGTGCACGATAAACACTCACTGTTTTGGGACTTAGAAACATCTCGGATGATATTTCAGACAAAGTTTTACCTGCTGCAATAAAACACAACGTTTGATATTCACGATCAGATAGAGTGGCATGAAGGGGTTTATCGGTATCGGAGTTAATAATATTAGCAAGTTCTTGCGCGACAACAGGACTAACATACTTATCTCCCGCAGCAACTTGCCGAATAGCCACTACCAGCTGCGCAGGTGCGCTTTGTTTATTCAGATAACCTGATGCACCTGCTTTTAATGCTCGAATAGCAAACTCGTGCTCATTATGCATACTAAGCATTAGTACTGCCAGACTTGGTCTGTCTTTCTTTATCTGCTTCAAAATCTCAATACCGTTCCTGTCTGGCAGGGATATATCCAATAACATGACATTAAAGTCCTGCTGTCGCGCAATTTTGATCGCCTGGAAACCTGTCTCTGCTTCCCCGGTCACTTTAATATCATCGGTCTCACTGAGTATTTGTTTCAAACCTTGACGAACGATCGCATGATCATCGGCAATCATTACACTAATCATGTGTATACCTCCAGCTAATAAAGAACCCTACCGCAAGTGGTGGGGAATATAACCTGATGAGATTTAAAGCAGAGAAATTTTCTTTCTCCTCTTAACAGAATATGATGGGGACAACTCTTTAAATTTATTATTTAAATCATATGATTGTTCAGAATGACATTCCAAATCCCCAGTTGGTATCAAAATAGTCACCTTAGTTCCTTTTTCCGATTCTCCAGAAATATGGAAATTTCCCTTTAATTGCAGACATCGTTCACGCATTCCTCGTATTCCAAACGAATCTTGCTTCTTCATATCAATTTCAGTAATTCCACATCCGTTATCCATCACTTCAAGTAGAATCAAGCCTTCCAACTCAACAAGTTTTACCTGAATGCGTGATGCATTGGCATGCTTGGAAATATTTGTCAGTGTTTCCTGAAACACTCGAAAAATCGCAATCGCCAAGTCCGCATCTAAAGATATTTCATCATTGTCGCATGATACTTTGCAAACAATACCGGTACGATCACTAAATTCTTTTGCCTGCCATTGCACAGCGGCAACAATCCCACAATCAAGAATTCCCGGACGTAAATCAAGTGAGATTCGTCTAGTACTGTCGATTACCCGGTCCACTAGTAATTCAATAGATTTCGCTTTCTGTTGATAAAATTCTAGCTTTCTTGCTGTCTTATCCAAACAAGGGAGTAATTCACATTTAATGGCAGTTAATGTTCCGCCAATGTCATCATGAATTTCACGTGCGATTCGAGCTCGCTCCTGTTCTTTAACCTTCTGTAAATATGAAGATAGCTCGGCCAATTGTTCACGCGAACGTGCAATCTCACGCTCTGCCAATTTATTGCGAGTAATATTTATCATAATGCCATCCCACAGCATGACTCCATCGAGCATTCTTCTAGGCGTTGCGCGTAAACTAATCCATTTAATATCACTATCTCCTTTAACTTGAATACAACCCTCCCAATTCCAGGTTGAAAGCTGCTCGGCAGATGTCATCATTAGTTGACAATAGGATTCTTTATCTTCAGCTAAAATTAATTCCGGGAAAAGCTCCGGGTTACTCATTAGCTTCTGGGGAGATAACCCCAGTAGCGTTTCGCTTGCATCACTGACATATGGAAAACTAGCTTGATTATTAGTGTTTAACTGAAATTGAAACACAACTCCGGGGAGATTAGATGTAATTGCTTGAAAAAGTACTTCACTTTTCTGCAATGCAGTTTGAGCAGTAATAAACCGCTGGTTATTATTTGCCTCACGCAAACTACGTCTAATTACCGGTACTAATCTAGCAAGATTGGCCTTCATCATAAAATCATATGCGCCCAAAGCCATGATAGATGCAGCCGCCTCTTCACCGACATTACTTGAAATAATAATTAAGGGGGTGTCCAATCCTTGATTTTTTATCAATTTGAGCACATCACACGCATTAAATCGTGGCAAAGCATAATCGGACAGAATTACATTCCAGTCGGGTATCTTCAGTGCTTCCTGCAAATCCTCAACCGTAGTAACACACTGATAGTTTATTTGAAAACAGCTTTGTGAAAGTATTTTCAAAACCACATCAGCATCCTCTGCAGAATGTTCAATCAGCAATATTTTTAATTCTTCTTCATTGACCATCTCAGCACCTCATTGAATGAAGCCGATATAACCTAAAGAGTTAAGTTACAAAACTAATTAACTGAATTTTTTTATGAATTCTACTTTACTTAAAAATTTTAAAAAAAACATTTATAACACGAATAGCTGATATTAACCAAACGATTAGGTAAAGAATACAAAAGTAAAATCCTAAACTTTTTAGAATGATCTCCGATAACTGCAATCAACGGTGCTTGCCTTTCTTCTTGGATTGCGAGGAAGTCACCACCGTAATTTAAATTAAAGATTAATCCGCCCAAGGTTTTTTATACCTTCCTGGATCGCGGAAAAACCGACTGGCAATAATGCCAAATGTAAATAGGAGAACCCAAATGTCTCAAGTTATAAATTCAAATATTGCTTCACTGACTGCACAACGTAACCTTAATTCATCACAGTCATCATTGAACACATCTTTAGAACGTTTATCTTCTGGATTGAGAATCAATAGTGCTAAAGATGATGCCGCTGGTTTGGCGATTTCTGAAAGAATGTCGACACAAATTCGCGGATTGAATCAAGCTAACCGCAATGCCAATGATGGTATTTCACTCACGCAAACTGCTGAGGGTGCATTGACAGAAATCGGCAACAACTTACAGCGTATTCGTGAATTATCGGTTCAGGCATCGAATGCAACAAACACTGCAAGTGATCGTGCAGCGCTTCAAGCTGAAGTCACGCAATTAACCTCTGAAATTCAACGTGTCGCTACTCAAACTCAATTTAATGGAATGAATTTGCTCGACGGCTCTTTCGGCACCTTCAATCTTCAAGTCGGCGCTAACGCCAATCAAACTATTTCTGCATCGTCAGGAAATTTTCAAACCAATTCATTCGGCAACTATCGTATCGGTGGCCTAGCCGCTTTTACTGCAGGCGGTGTTGGTGATCTTGTCGCGGGAACAATCGGCGCTAATAGCGATGCAATCGGCAATGCTGTACTGGTTAGCGGAACAACTGGCGATGCATCAGGCGTTAACGGCGCAGCCGCTGCAGGTGATTTCAGAATTTCTACTTCCTCAGGAAACTTTGATGTCTATTATCGTGCGGGAGCCAGCGCTGCTGAGATAGCCAGCTCAATCAACAAAACCGGCAGTGGCGTGAATGCTTCCGCTTCTACCGAAGTAGTACTCGGTGCAGCGACCGGTAGCGGTGCTGGATTTCTACAGAACACTACTTATTCTTTTGCAATTTCAACCGATTATTCAGACCCGACCAATGCAAATACGGTTGATCCAAAGTTCACGACAATTTCTTTTAAAACGGGTGGAGCGGATGATGCATCCGATGTCGATTCTGGAAATTACTTGAGCACAGCAATCAAAGCATTCAATGATGCTTCTGCCAAGACAGGATTTACTGCCGAAGCTGTGCAAACAGAAGATGGCTATTGGGCTATTAAGCTAAGCAATGCGAACGGGAACGATCTTCGCATTTTGAATAATTCCTATGACAACACTGGAGCTGCAATTGGTATCACTGTCTCCGACATAGCAGTCCTCGACGGTGATACAGGCACCACTGACTCCCTAGCAGATACACTTGCCGGCGGTGGGCTCGATGCAACTACAGGTGTATGGACTAATGGCAACGGTGCTTGGTACACCGGCAAAGTGACGCTCGATTCTTCTCAGTCATTCAGTGTAACAACGGCCGTTGCCGATGTCTTTCAAGATGCAGCAACACCTGGTACAGCGGCAGCTGGTACTTACGGTGCACAGCTACAAGCTACCAACGCAGTTGATGTTACCTCGTATGATGCAGCACAACGCACCCTATCGATTGTCGATGCTGCTCTGAGTACAGTCAATAGTCAACGCGCTAACTTTGGTGCTCTGCAGAATCGCCTTGAAAGCACGATGTCAAATTTGCAGTCCACTTCGGAAAATCTGTCAGCTTCACGCTCTCGGATTAGAGATGCTGATTTTGCTGCTGAATCGGCGAATCTGACACGATCCCAGATTCTTCAGCAGGCTGGTGTAGCGATGTTGGCACAGGCTAATCAATTACCCAACAATGTCTTATCGTTATTGAGATAAGCGATCATCTGAGAATGACTTTGGGGTAGCTCACGGATTCTATAATGACTACCCCATAGTCACCCGTATAGAAGGAGATTTAGCATGATCACTAATTCAACAGGAAATACAAGCAACATTGTTTCTCTATCTACAACTTTTCATCCTACCTCGATTACGAACAAGTCTTCGACAAATCTGACCAACAATGAAAATGTTCCTGACCAAATAGCACAATCTATCACAGCCAATGCTGATCAATTGCATGAGGCTGTTGGTAAAATAGAAAAATTTTCGCTAGCCGTGCAACAAAATTTGAAATTCTCTATAGACGAAGATTCTGGCAAAACAGTAATTAAAGTTATGGATGCCACAACCGATGAAATAGTTCGTCAAATTCCAACTGAAGAAATGATTGATATAGCACGCGCGCTCAGCAAAATCCACGGCGCTTTATTTAACGACTGTGCCTAATATTATTGTTGCAGAATTAGATAAAGTGAGGAACACAGCATGATCTCATCACCAGGTCTTGGTTCAGGACTAGATATCAATGGAATCATTAGCCAACTTATGGCAATCGAACAACGACCTCTCCTGCAGCTAAGCACGAAAGAAGCGAGACAGCAAGCTGAACTTTCCGCCTATGGTAACTTAAAAAGTGCACTATCTACCTTCCAGGGTACCGTTAAAACATTAGCCAATTCGTCTTTATTCACAGGTGTCAAGGCATCGATTGTTGATTCTACGATCGCTTCCGTTAACGCAACTTCCAGTGCAGAAATAGGTGCGCATCAAATTGAAGTACAAACTCTCGCACAGGCACAAAAAATAAAATCCGAATCTTTTACATCACCCAGCGATATCATCGGCAGTGGTACGCTAACCATTGAATTTGGTACCTATAACATAGATGGGACATTCACTGAGAATTTAAAAAAAGCGTCTGCGTCGATCACTATTGAATCCGATCAAACATCTCTTGCAAATATACGGGATACAATAAATAAAGCCAGTATCGGTGTCACTGCAAGTATCGTCAACGACGGCAACGGCAATCGACTGGTTTTATCATCCAATGATTCTGGTTTGAATAATGCTTTAAAGATCACAGTCAGTGACGATGATTTAAACAATATTGATAACAATGGCTTATCAAAACTTGCTTATGATGCTTCAACTGGTGGTACAGCAAATATGTCTGAAACCGTCGCAGCACGGGATGCTACCTTAGTAATAGATGGAATTACCATTACCAAGCCATCCAACACCATCACCGATGCATTGCAAGGGATGACAATCAATTTATTCAGAGAAAATCCCGGGACAACTACCAGCTTATCAATTACGAAGGATACAACAAGTGTACAGACTGCAGTTAGTACGTTTGTGAATGCATATAACGAACTGCAAAAAACCATCGCTAGCCTGTCTAATTATGACCAAGTCAACCAACAAGCATCTATTCTGACTGGAGACTCAACAGTACGAGCAGTGCAGACCCAGTTGCGAGGTATATTGAATTCAAGCTTACAAAGTAGTGTTGCAGGAGAATTAAATACACTATCGCAAGTCGGCATCAGCTTCCAAAAAGACGGCACCCTATTGTTAGATAACGGCAAACTAAATGCTTCACTCAATGATCCTACCAAGGATGTTTCATCGTTATTTGCAACAGATGGCTTTGCTGCAAGACTGGATCGAATGATTGATGGAATGCTTGAAAACAATGGCTTAATTGATGGCCGCATGGATGGCATTAACACATCTATCAAGGATATAAATAAACAACGCGAAGCGCTGGGCAGTCGTCTTGAAATTGTAGAAAAACGATTTCGCACCCAATTTACAGCTTTAGATACAACAATTGCGAGTATGAAACAAACCAGTGAATTCTTGGCACAGCAACTATCTAGTTTGCCCGGTGCTAATACTAATAACTAAAAATCACTAATTTTATGAGATAGGAATACAAAATGTTTTTCACAACAAATGCAATATCCACCTATCAACGCGTTGGTATTGAAACAGGTGTTGAATCAGCTGATCCGCACAAGCTTATTTTAATGTTATTTGAAGGCACACAGGAAGCTCTAGCAAAAACTAGAATGCATATGCAGCGTAACGAAATAGCTGAAAAGGGGCAAATGATTTCAAAAGCCATAACCATAATTGACGAGGGCCTGAGTGCTTGTCTCGATATGAAAGCGGGTGGTGATTTAGCAATCAAGCTTCAAGCACTTTATAATTATATGACACATCAATTATTAGTAGCTAATATTCAAAATAACATTGAAATATTAGATGAAGTAAATAAGCTTTTATCTGAACTATATAGCGCCTGGAAAGAAATCGGAGAATCCAATCAGGCGAAAACCACAATAAAAGCAATCGCTATCTAATCAAATATTTTGTAACAAAAAAGGATATGTAAAAGAATGGACAATGCACATACGATAATAATCTACAATACCATTTTAGCAACAACCGAGAAAATGCTGACCGCTGCACAAAATAGCGAATGGGATCAATTAGTATCATTAGAACAAGAATGCAGGAAGCTGACCGAAAGTCTCAAAAAAAATGATACAGAGCCTCCGCTTGATAGGGAATTACAACAACAAAAAATAAAAATTATTCATCAAATATTGGATAACGATGCCCAAATTCGGGCAATTATTGAGCCATGGATGGCAAGATTACAGGAAATGCTCAGCATCAATAGGCGCACACGCAATCTCCAACAAACCTATCAGCCTATTAACACTATATAAACACTCAAATTAAGAATCAGAATATGTTGCTCTTATCGGATAAATACAAACAACGAATATAAGCTGTCTTGAATCCAATTATAATCAAAACTGATTTAATCACGCCTCTAACACAGATAAAATCTGTATCACCGGTAATACCCGTAACAGCAATTCTTGATTCACAAGACTCTTCTAGCAAATTTGAACAAGGTCAGAAATATCAGGCATTCATTGAAGCACGTTTATCTAACGGATACTCCAAGGTATTGGTTAACAACAAACTGCTTCAAATAGATTTGCCAGTAAAATTTCAACCCGGCAGTAAAATAGAACTAGTTTTTATTTCTCACCAACCAAACCTAAAATTCCTCATTCTCGATGAAGCTATTATAAAATCAAAAGAAAATATCACTTCAATAAGCACCACTGGGCGATTTATCGATCTTCTAATACATGACACTTTGAAACATGCCTCAACTAATGCCACCCAATTCCTAACAAGTTCTTCTCCACTTCTGAATGGAACACCAACAAATAGCACTGAATTACCCGGTTTATTGCAAAAAGCAATTATCCAAAGTGGTTTATTCTATGAATCGCATCAGGCTCAATGGATTAATGGAGAAAATACACTGGAAAATTTACAACAAGAACCACAAAGTAAATTACTGTTAGCGATACCTGAGTTATCTATGACTAAAACAGCGATTTCTGCTTCGCTAGTTCCTGAAATACCAGCGCATACTCAGAGTATGTCATTAGTACAACAACAGCTAAACACACTGGAAACCGGGCATCTCTTCTGGCAAGGTGAAGTTTGGCAGGGGCAGCCGATGAAGTGGGAGATCTGTGAACAACCTGAAGATAAAAGCAAGAGTGGTGAATCCGATCCTGCAGTACAGTGGCGTACACAATTTCACTTATCACTACCACAATTAGGAGATATTACTGCGACTCTTTTAGTTAACGCTCAAGGTATTAATATTAATATAGAAACATCGCGGGTAGACACAACTAGTTTATTAAAAGGCAATCGGTCTCTGCTTACGACAGATATGCAATCTGCAGGATTAACTATCAAAACAGTAGAAGTTCAATACAATGACAACAAATGATTCTTACTCCACCGCTGTAGCGCTTGCGTATCGAGAAGGACAAATCGCACCTAAAGTAATCGCTAAAGGTCGTGGTCTCATTGCTCAAGAAATTATTCGGCGTGCTAAAGAAGCAAATATCTATGTTCATGAATCAAGTGAACTAGTTGCATTATTGATGCAAGTAAATCTTGATGACCGCATTCCGCCACAGCTTTATGTCGCAGTCGCTGAATTACTTGCATGGCTTTATCGCCTGGAAAAAGCAGAAACAACCCTGGTGACTGCTAACAGTCTTAGCAGCAAGATCGCACAACAAACTTTGGAGGGAAATTGACAATGCTTGCACCTAATCAGGAAACTGAAACATATGAAGTATTAGAACCGACTACACTATTCTCTGATGAAAAAAATGAGAAATTCCGCATCCGCTCGGAAATTGATATTCTCTTTATACTTCGCGGAATCATGCAAGCGGATTCACTCATTACACTTTATCCCGATTATGAAAGTGATTTTATACTGACATCGATTCTAGCCATAAACTCTGACAGGAAAGAAATGGTCATTGATTATGGCATCAATGAGAAACATTGCCAAAAAGCTCTCAATTCCAAAGAATTAGTTTTTGTCACCACGCAAAATAGAGTAAAAATAGAGTTTGTCTGTAATCAAATCAAGAAAATTTACTTCAATAATAAAGATGCATTCGTAGTTAATATCCCAGAAACTCTCCTACGCATACAAAGAAGGAATCATTTTCGCATATCCACCCCTATCGTAAAGCCACTTAAATGTGCTATTCCAATACCCGGTAAAAACACAACGACTTCTAAAGCTGAGGTCGCACTCCTGGATATAAGTTGTGGCGGTACTGCGGTCATTGATCAACATCCAATTATCAATTTTGACCCAGGAATAATTTATGACAATTGCCAAATCATGCTTCCAGAGATTGGTACTATTAACGTTACTATCCAAGTAAAAAACACCTACGAAATCACTTTACGTAATGGGCAAAATTGTATGCGTGCAGGGTGTCAATTTATTAATCTAGCAGCAAATATGGAAGCTATGATACAGCGCTATATTATTAAACAAGAACAAATGAGAAAAATGAAATAAACTGAATTGCTCTGGCCAAATAAAACCGGACACTTTTCTAAGCTCATTTCCAAATTCAATTAATAACGTGTTGATATTAAATATAATTACAGACACTCACTCTTCCTCAGCATTCCGATCGGCATTGAAGATTCCCAGTTTGCTGCAGTACTTGTTCATGGGGCTTGAGTGCAGAAGCAGCAGAGTTAAATCACCTGGGACAAAGCTGGAGGCTATTGACTGAGCGCCTCAGAGGTGCCTCGCAAGCCACAAACCGCCCAGAAATAGCAACTAAACATTCAATTTATTGATCATAGCATTTGCCCTCAATCTCGCCCAGATGCTTGCGTAACACCCCAAATATCCGCTTTCTACGCTTCCTAATACCATCTGGAACTTACAATCCATTTTATGTAGGTCAAACCCTGATACTCTTTCATCTTGAATCTCCTCCTCTTGGCCAAGATAGAAGATTCTCAATGACCGTCGCATAGGCAAACCTCAGTGAGCCTCCCGGAAAAACCGGGGACTTACCTTACTGAGCTATCGCAAACAAATTTTCCGAGCCATACGATGCAAGCTGTTATTTTCTAGTATAAATAACCTCAAGCATTTTCATTTCATCACCACCCTGATGGGTTCCATACATGATAAATTCTTGTACATCACTATTTACAATTCTCCAAATAGAACGATGCGTCATATATCCTCCACCTACTTCAGCATGCCGTCCTGTTAAGGTAATGATCTTGCCATCCGCACTCGCCGTACCGTTCATCATGAAAATTTGCGTACTCATGGTATCGATCCATGTCGAGATATACTGTTTAAGCAGATTATCGTACGCAACAGTCCAGATACCCGAATACGGCTTTCCATGCATACTGCCCGTGATTTCCTGCTGAAGAAAACGGCCGCCTAGCAGTAGCTTGATATCTGCAGATCCGGTTGATTCTACAGCCGGTTTCTGCGGATCCATCCATTCTTTCGTCTTGGTTATCCAACTGCCCGTAAGACTTGCAAACAATTTATGCGGTTCTCCAGGTGTAGCTAACTTAGCATAAACTTCCATCATCTCTTCATGACTCATGGGTTTATCATTCTTTTGGTCATTCGCAAGAACACCCATTGTCATTAACAAAGAAAACACAATAAATAGAGTAAATTGCAAATACCGCATAGTCTTCTCCTCAATAAAAAATTGTCAATAAATCTGAATTAATAAAACCAACTAGAAACTAACAATTGTCTTGAAACCACCATAGGCCATCCGCTTGCAATCGAAGGGATGAGAATCAGGGTTCATCGAAGACGCCAAACGTGGATCAGCCATAACCGCCTGATTAACCCGGTCACGATGTTCTTTCGATTCGAACACGATCCATGCAAAAATAACCGTTTCATTTTCGTCGGCATCGGTTAATTTTTTGAATGACACCAACTCTTTCTGATCGAGGTCATCTCCCGCACACTCGATATATTCCAGGGCACCGTGCTCTTTCCAAACCAAGCCAGCCAATTCAGCCATTTTTTGATATTCCTCCAGTTTATCCTGAGCAATTGGAATCACATAACCATCAACATACTTTCCCATTGTTTTCTCCTGTAAGATATTTACTAAAGTTAAACTTAACGAACTTTCAATCTGCACACGCAACTAATGCGGCTTAACTCACAAGTCTATCAACACTTCGTATTCACGCGTAAATCAACTTGCCGCCAGAAGCGGATTTGACTGAGACATAACACTTCCCCTTTCTGCAAAAATTAAAAACAAGATTTTTTGATTGGGCAAATAGTAATGCATTAATCATTTTTACTGCGCTCCAGCTCACGAAACCGCTCGACAGCTTCACTGGGTTCAAAATCGTCCAGCTCAAATAATTGCCGCACTTCTATTTCACAATTCTTTCCTTCGCCCGCAGGATTAGGGAAACGCTTACTCCATTCAAGAGCGTCGGCCTTTGATGCAACCTGAATCAAGGTATAACCAGCGATAAGCTCTTTGGTTTCGGTAAACGGACCATCGATCAGCGTACGTTTATTTCCGCTGTATTGGATGCGCCAACCTTTTGAGCTGGCTTGTAAGCCGGATGCATCCAGCAACACACCTGCTGCCGCAAGTTCTTCATGAAATTTCGCCATCTCTGCGATAAGTTGTTCTTCAGGCATAACACCTGCTTCCGAATCCTGGCTTGCTTTGACTATGATCATGTAGCGCAATTGATTACTCCTTAGATTAAGTTATATGATCAATCAAGTTGTAAATAGCTTGATTTCGTTGCTTAGTCGAATAAAACCTGTAGAAATCGACAAACCGGAAAAAATTTTTTCAGCTTATTAATTTTCGCAAGCGAAATGTTTCAATTCTCGATTTTTCCCACGTTACCGCTTTTCGAATTGGTGTATCGGCCTGACTTCGATACTACCAACCTGCGCGGGTGGAATTTGGGCAGCCAGCTGGATAGCTTCATCCAAATTCTGGGCTTCAATCAAATAAAAACCGGCCAGCTGTTCTTTAGTTTCAACAAAAGGGCCATCTGTGCTTGAAATCTTGCCCTTGCGTACCCTGATCGTAATGGCTGCTGATGGAGGTAATAAACGATTGCAATCGACAAAATGTCCGCTCCTGCGGATGTCAGCGGTAAATTCACGGTATTCTTCGTAATGCCTATCAGCATCGGCTTTTGACATTTGCTCCATAACTTTTTCGGCACAAATCAAACAAAGATATTTCATAGTTAATTCCTTATATTGAACCGAGAAAAATGACTGCGCTCAATAGTCGATTGACAGTGGGCAAAATCGACAATGAGTTTATTGATTTTGTAGCTCAGTCAATCTTTTTTGCAGAAACCGCCGTTCAGGTGCTTGTTGGGTAAGTTGTAAAGCATGTTGATAGGCTTCAATTGCTTCATTAAGCTGCCCTAATTTGCGATGAAAATCAGCCTTGGCGGCATACATGAAATGATAATCCGCCAGTTGGCCCTGAGAAATGAGCGCTTCGATCAGTTCTAATCCTATTGCCGGTCCATCGCGCATTGCCACTGCGACCGCACGATTTAATTCGACAATAGGCGACGGATAAATCTGCTTGAGTACGTTATACAATCCTACAATTTCGCGCCAATCGGTTTCTCCTGAACTCGGTGCTTCGGCATGCACGGCGGCAATAGCGGCCTGCAATGTATAAGCGCCAAACCCTGACAAACCAAGTGCGTGTTTCACCAGAATCACACCTTCATCGATCTGATCACGATTCCAGAGTAAGCGATCTTGCTCATCAAGTAAAATTAGATCGCCTTGCGCATTAATTCGGGCGGCCCGACGCGAGTCTTGCAGCAGCATGAGAGCCAGAAGTCCGAGAACTTCCGGCTCTGACGGCATCAATTCCAGGAGTAACCTGCCAAGACGTATTGCTTCAACTGAGAGATCATGCCGCATCAATTCAGTACCGGATGAGGCTGAATAACTCTCGTTAAATACCAAATAGATAACTTTTAGAACTGAATCCAGACGATCTGGTAAATGCTCCCGTTCCGGAACCTCATAGGGAATCCGTGCATCACGGATTTTTGCTTTGGCGCGCACAATTCGCTGGGCAACTGTTTTGGGTGTTATCAGAAAAGCATGAGCAATTTCTTCAGTACTCAACCCGCAGATTTCTCGTAAGGTCAAGGCAATCTGAGCTTCTGACGATAAGCTCGGATGACAACAGGTAAAAATCAAGCGTAATTGATCATCTTCCAGACTTCCATCCGAATTGTCATCAACCGGAAAAATTAAAGTAGCAAGATGAGCGGGTATTTCATCAATGCTATCGAAACGCGCGTTACGCCGAAATTTATCAATGGCTTTAAAGCGTCCTACAGACACCAACCAAGCCTTAGGGTTCTCTGGTATACCCTGTTGCGGCCATTGCTCCAGTGCAATTTTGAATGCATCGTGGAGCGCTTCCTCTGCTTGATCGATGTCTCCCAGCAAGCGTATTAACGTAGCTAGTACACGTCGGGATTCATTGCGATAAATCTGTTCTAATGTTTCCGTATAATTTTGTACCGATTTCGTCAATTGGATTACCTTTTATCTTTGGGTAACCTTTTCAGGTTATATCCTATAACCGTTGGAATATGCCCGATATGTTCAAGGCTTCGCTCTTGTCCTGTTTAAGTGGTTGCACGTTTATATGCTGTTAAAAAACTTATCGAATTATTAACATAATCAATCTACTCAGAGCCTCTCTTAATTCATTACTTAAAATTATGAAACGTAAAAAGATCGACGATACACCTTCAGCAAACCGAATCTAATCACACTTGTTCCGGATACTGCTGATCTAAATATTTATCATAATTGTTGACGTGGTTAATATTCCCACGTATAGTCCTGCCGTGCGGGAAAATATCTCGCACTATTTGATGTCACTCATCAGGAAAAATTGAATCGATGAGAACTTAATTTTCAAAGGAAAACTACAATGAAATTAATGACTAAAAAGACCCCAACAACTGCAGCTGAAATACTGGCAATATTCGTAACATCGTTGCTACTTCATGAAAAAAATTCAGTAACATAACAGTTGACCAATCGAGCTAATTGGCGATGATCGTGTCTGTTGTGAGTATGAGGGCGGTATCGATTTTTATCGATAAAGTAACCGCAAATGATTCAAACAAGAAATCTATAATGATTCTTAAATGCTCTTAGAATGATGAAAGCTACTATATCTTGAGTAACTATAGTGGTTGATTTGAAATAACTCATACATAAGATTTATTACTCATTCACACAACTGAAATTCCATTCGCCTCGAATAGATTTCTCAGCTTCAGCAAACTGTCTATTACCAAGCAAAATTTAATGCTGTTAATTTCTACAGCACTTCGCAAATAGACTTTTTACACCTAACAATTTATTTATTTATTGAGAATCTGATAAATCGTTGGTTGATTGGCTTTGTAATGTCAAGCCAGAAATAACCTTCCAACATCTTATCGAATAAAGTTACCGGATCTTCTAACGTTCTAGTAGCGTTAAGCGGATACTTTTTGTGGAATTCATAGCAGTATTCAGGGGAGTACTGTCGGCAACGCAAGTGATTATTGCGCAAGACCTTTAAGGATAGGTTTGCGCACCACATTTTCCACAAAAACTATCAATCTTATGGCAAATAAGACAGTCCTATTTAAATTTAAAAAATCAATATCTTATATATCTCTGCATTCAAAAATTTCTTGACCTTGAAGAATAGGCATTAGCATTTTTAATGATGTTTTTCTGAAAGAAGCTCACGAATTTTCCAAGCAGAAATAGAGTAATACTCGAGAAAAGAGATTGCGCAAGGAAAACCCAAGGGAGGGCAATATTTAAACAAATCTAAGACGTAAATAGTTTTCATTTATGAACTGTATTAAGTTAACCAGAACAAGCTCTTAAAACAATTTTTAAATTTTTAGCAATACCATGATTTCTTCAAAACTCGTCAAAGGAACTTTACATGAAAATTAGTAACTTCATGATATCAAACAAAATACTAATCAATATACCTCAGAGAATAAATGCGATAACTATTGCAGCATTATTCGTCATTGGTATGATTATTATGCCTGTGGGAATAGTAGGCGCAGCCTCACTACCTGCCGGAACCACCGGAGTAAAATGGAATCCAGGCCACTATTACACCATTCAAAACTGGGCCAATGATGACCCAATCTACATGGCAAAAGTCTACAAAGAACTAAAAGCAACCCCTGCATTACGTGGAATGCAAATGCGTTTCTTATGGGGTTGGATCGAAAAATCACCGGGTGTCTATGATTTCTCGATTATCGATAAGCATCTGGAAAAACTCGCACCCATGGGTAAGCGCTTGGTTATTCAGGTGCAAACAAAATCATTCGAGGCCGACTGGAAGCTCATACCCAATTATTTAAAAGAACCTAAATATGAGGGCGGCGCTTTTGCATTCAGGGACTGGGGGTCCAGTACCATAGACGGCTATAACATTAAATTATGGAATCCTTACGTACGTGACCGTCTGATCGCCTTATTCAAGGCATTGGGTCAACGCTATAACTTACATCCCCATGTTGAAGGTATCGGCATGATAGAAACGGCTCTGGGGCAGTCAGTAACACCACTGACAACGATTCAAACTGATAAATGGTTTGATAATTTAATCATCGTGCACCAGAAAATGCGTACCTTTTTTCCTAATACCATGACGATTCAGGAAATAAACTACCCGCGCGATTATCTTAAACAAATCACTACCGCAATGGTAAAAATGAGTGGGACACTTGGCTGCCCGGATGTTTATCCGGATGAACCCGGTCTAAATTTTCCAGGAGATGCATATTCCCCTCCAGGTGCTTATTACTATTTCTCTAAGCTTTCAGGAACCATACCTATCGCGCCGACCGTAGAAAAGGTCAATTATTTAAATACGCGGGGCGATAAAAAAGGCCATGTGCCCACTGTACAGGAGATTCTTGTATTTGCACGGGACGAATTAAAATCCAATTACATATTCTGGCAGCGTGTCCCTGAATATGTCGATAATGTCTTAGAGGTTATGAATTTTACTAATCAAAAAAGTACTCCGTCCGGTGGCCTGAAAGCGGCCTGCCCGACTGCTTACTCTTCCTGTATAAAGAATTAGTAATTCTCTGATTTGTAGTAGGCGCAAGAGCGATTTGTCAAATCGCTGTATTGAAATGGGCAGCTGCCAGATCAGTTTTGCGCTACTACAGACGACCTGTTGGATTACTGGCTGTTATTGTTATACACGGAAACAACCTTCCAATATTTTATCCAAAGGATCACCCGATCTACGGTTGGTCCAGCAATATCCAGCAGGTGCTTTTGTGGCATTCATAAGCAGTATTCCCTGAATACTGTCTGCAATTCAAGTCATTGCAGAAAAAACTCTCGATGGTTAACTGTGTACACCACATTTTCCATGCCAATCGGCAAGTTGATGATAATGAATCAATTTGCCACGTATTAAAAAGAGCGGGTAGTTCTTATTCAGGAGTTTTCCGCTCTAAATAGCGCTCATTATCTGTTTTTTGATAATGTGTTTTTGAGAAATATCCGCGATTCTTTGCAATCCGGAATATAACGGCGCTCAAATTATGAGATTGCATTAGGAAGAAAAGAGTATTTATGAACATCAGCGATGTAAATAGTTTTCATTTGCAGACTGATTGGAGTAAATCAGACAATCTTGCGAAGCATTTCTCCAAACTTTGAGCAATACACAACTTCTTCAAACTCATCAAAGGAATCTTAAATGAAAGTTGAGAATTTCATGAAACCAAACATTATCTTACCGACTGTACGCAAACGGATGCATGCTGTATTCATTGCAGCATCCCTCGTCACGGGCACGATGGTTGCATCCGTTGGAACAGTACAGGCAGCCTCACTACCGGCAGGAACTACCGGAGTAAAATGGCATCCAGGTCATTATTACACTATTCAAAACTGGGCTAATGACGACCCGATCTACATGGCAAAAGTCTATAAAGAGCTTCAGGCAACACCCGCGCTGCGGGGCATGCAACTGCGTTACTTATGGGGTTGGCTGGAGAAATCACCGGGGGTCTATGATTTCTCTTCCATCGACAAACATCTTGCCAAGCTAACTAAAATGAACAAACGTCTGGTCATTCAAGTGCAGACCAAATCATTCGAAGCTGACTGGAAGCTCATACCGGATTATTTGAAGGCACCTAAATTTGAAGGCGGCGCATTTCCGTTTAAAGACTGGGGATCGACCTCTATAGACGGCTATAACATCAAATTATGGAATCCCTATGTACGTGATCGCCTGATCGCCTTATTCAAGGCACTCGGTAAACGCTACAACTCCCATCCGAATTTTGAAGGTATCGGCATGATCGAGACGGCTATGGGTCAAGCGGTGAAACCGCTGACAACGGCTCAAGCTGATAAATGGTTCGACAATTTAATCATTGTGCAGCAAAAAGCACGAACATTCTTCCCTAACACCATGACCATTCAGGAAATCAATTATCCACGCGAATATCTCAAGCAAATCACTACCGCGATGGTAAAAATGGGAGGAGCACTCGGTTGCCCGGATGTTTATCCGGATGAGCCCGGTCTTAATTATCCTCCCAGTCCCTATTCCCCCCCAGGCGCATATCACTATTTCTCTAAGCTCTCAGGAACTGTACCGATAGCACCGACCGTGGAGAAGGTCAATTATTTAAATACGCGTGGTGATAAAAAAGGCCATGTACCCACCGTTCAGGAGCTTCTTGTATTCGCGCGCGACGAATTGAAATCCAACTACATATTCTGGCAGCGTATCCCTAAATATGTCGATGATGTACTGGAGGTTATGAACTATAATAATCAAAAAAGCACCCCCTCAGGCGGCTTGAGAGCCGCTTGTCCCAAAACTTATCCTTCATGCATTGGAAAATAATATTTTTTGATCGGTAGCAATCGTGATTTCATCTGGCAATTACCCGGCTCCATGAAGTAATTGGTAATTGTCAGATCAGCATTCCGGTCTGTTAAAAAACCATCAGAATCATTTACGCTAAATTGTAAATCGACACTGTATTGTTTCACCGGAAATTTCATCCGGTCTCTTATCCAAGAATCCCCGATTTTGCTGCCATTCAGTAGCGCTGAGCGGATCCTTTTGTGAATAGTTATAGCGCATTCCCTCCGTCCTTGTCAGTTCTATCAATTATTTTCCCGCAAACCTTCTGGTGCAAGATTTATGCACCCTATTTCCGGCAATAATTGCCAAGTCAATAATAAATAAAGAAATTCTATTGCCACCAAAAAGACCCCCCATTCTATATTTATTTCAGAATTCGAAAATTCTCCGCTTCGGTATAGTGATCATCATCTTTTTCTAACGTCATTTTTCTGAAAGGCACTCAGGAATCTCTCCCATCAGAAAAAAATGTTCTTAAAAAGAGATTGCATTAGGAAGCACTCAACGGGGGATATTTAAAAGCCCAAAACGTAAATAACTTCCATTTACAAGCTGGATTAAGTGAACAAGAGAAAGTTTTCAAAAGCAACTCTCAGAATTCCGGGCAATACGATAACCTCTTCAAAATCACTATAGGAATCTTATATGAAACCAGACAGTTTAATGAAATTGAACATTATTTTATCAATCGCTTTCAAACGGATAAATGCACTATTCATTGCAGCTTTATTCGTCATAAGCATGATTATCGCTTCTTTGGCATCAGTGCATGCAGCCCCGATACCTCCTGGAACCACTGGGGTAAAATGGCATCCCGGCCACTATTACACCATTCAAAACTGGGCTAATGATGATCCGATCTACATGGCACAAGTTTACAAAGAACTTGAAGCAACCCCTGCACTGCGTGGCATGCAACTGCGTTACTTATGGGGTTGGATCGAAACATCACCAGGCGTCTATGATTTCTCCTCCATCGACAAGCACTTGGAGAAACTCACCGCAATAGGAAAACGCCTGGTTATTCAGGTGCAAACCAAATCATTCGAAGCTGATTGGAAGCTCATACCGGATTATTTGAAGGCACCTAAATTTGAAGGCGGCGCATTTCCGTTTAAAGACTGGGGATCGACCTCTATAGACGGCTATAACATTAAATTATGGAATCCTTATGTGCGTAATCGCCTGGTCGCGCTGTTTAAGGCATTGGGTGAGCGCTACAACTCGCATCCGAATTTTGAAGGCATCGGCATGATCGAAACGGCTATGGGACAAGCGATAACACCACTGACGGCTGCTCAAACCGATGGATGGTTTAATAATTTAATTATCGTACAGCAGAAAGCACGTACGTTTTTTCCCAACACCATGACTATCCAAGAGATCAACTACCCGCGCGAATATCTCAAACAGCTCACTACTGCAATGGTCGATATGGGCGGGGCACTCGGTTGCCCGGATATTTATCCCGATGAACCCGGTTTGAATTTTGTTGGGAACCCCTATTCTCCCCAAGGTGCTTACGCCTACTTCTCTCAGCTTTCAGGTGTTGTACCGATCGCTCCGACAGTGGAAAAAGTCAACTATTTGAACACGCGTGGCGACAAACTCGGTCATGTGCCGACTGTTCAGGAGTTGCTAATATTCGGACGCGATGAATTGAAATCCAACTATATATTCTGGCAACGCCTTCCCGAATATGTCGGTCAAGTGTTAGAAGTAATGAGCTGGAAAAGGCAAACCGGCACTCCATCAGGTGGTTTAAGATCAACCTGCCCGAGCGCCTACCCTTCCTGCATCACTGATTAATAGTCAATCATCCTGAGATACACAGGCATCTTAAATCATGTATCAATAACTTATTCTGCAATCACCATTTCGACCGGAAAACATATCCATGCATTTATATTTTCGGTCGGAATGATGGTTAAGGATGCTAAACTGCAGCGGCATTCCATTGCTCGATAAAACTCATCCATCAAAGCACAAGCGTGTGTGCACGCTCGAATCGTAACGTCAATTCGACTACTTACTCATCAACCCGGATAAACTGTAGTCAGTAGGAAATGTTTATGGATTCACCATCTTTTTTTCTCAATCTCAATGGCTGGCAGAGGCTTAGAGAAATAAAAACCCTGAAACCGGGTGCATCCATGCAAAGCAAGATAAGCCAGCTGCTGCTCATTCTCCACCCCTTCCGCAATCACTTGCAGGCCCAGGGCATGCGCCATGACGAGAATGGCATCAATGATCGCCGTATCATCCGGATCGTCGGGAATGTCACGCACGAATGAGCGATCGATCTTCAAGGTATTGATCTGGTAGCGCTTGAGAAAACTCAGATTGGAATAACCGGTACCAAAATCGTCGATCGAAATTTCAATCCCAAGTTCACTTAATTGCCGCAATGTCTTGATGGTTTCTTCAACATCTTCAATCAATTCGCTTTCAGTGATTTCAAGCGTCAAGTAATGTCCTGTCACTCCGGTTTCATCCAGGATGCGGACAATATTTTCCACGAGGGTTTTCTGCCGGAATTGAATAGCAGAAAGATTGATCGCCAACCTGGGAAACTCATAGCCTTGCTTTTCCCATGCCTTTATCTGGAGGCACGACTGCCGCATCAGCCATTCTCCAATCGGTATGATCATACCAGTCTCTTCAGCCAATCGAATAAATTTGACCGGATAAATAAGGCCATCACCGGGGCGTTGCCAGCGTAACAGCACCTCGAAACCATCGGCTTTGCCGCCATTGACGTTAACAATCGGCTGATAATGCAGCAGGAGTTCATCGCGTTTAAGCGCATTTCGCAAAGCGACTTCCATGGAGTGCCGCTCTTTTGCCTGCCTGTTCATTTCCGGCTTAAAGAATTCGCAGTTATTGCGACCATTCTTCTTGGCATGATACATCGCAATATCGCTGTTCCTGAGTAATGTCCATATATCCTCGCCATCATCCGGAAACAGGGAAATACCGATACTGCCGCTGATATGAAGTTCCTTCCCGTCGATCAGAAAATGCAGTTGCAATGCATTCAATATCTTTTGCGCTACTGCCTCGGCATCAAAAACACTTTCGAGATTGGACAGTAACACGATAAACTCATCTCCACCCTGACGGGCTACCGTATCTTCACCCCGCACAATGGATACAAATCTGGCCGCCACTGCTTGTAACAGTTTATCCCCCACATCATGGCCTAATGAATCATTGATGACCTTGAAGTTATCCAGATCGATAAACAATACCGCCACGCGTTCCCGATTGCGGTTACCATGCTCTAACGCCCGCTCGATGCGATCCTTCAACAAGGCTCTGTTGGGTAACCCGGTTAAAATATCGTAGGTTGCCATCTCCAGAATACGCTGTTCAGCCATATGACGTTCCGTGATGTCAACAAACATACCGATCAAATACAAAGGCTTTCCTGATGTGTCACAGATCGGTTTTTTAAAGGTATGAACCATACGGTTTTGCTTAAGCGTCGCATTCCACATGGTTTCTTCGAAATCAATTTGACATCCACTCTCAAATACCTCCTGATCTTTGGCGAGAAAGTGCTCCATCTGAGCGGGTGGAAAAAGCTGACTGGCATCCGTACCTTGCAGATCCTTAAAACTCAGACCCCATTGCAATTCGCAGGCTTTGTTTATCGCCAATAATTTACTCTCGGTATCCTTGATAAAAATGGCGATGGGCAATAGATCGATAAGTTCTTGAAATTTTGATACATCACTGGAAAATAAGTAATTTGTAGGCATGCGTATTGATTCATCATTTACATGAGAGTAATTCCACGTATGAGCTATTCCACTTCAAGTACCATGGGCTATCAACACATACCCTGGCAAGCTAACAGAAAATTGCTGCTTTGGCCACAAATAAGCCTATCTATTGATGGGGTTACGCCTCTCTATGTATGATTTTATCAACCCCCTGACAATTCACCGGTATGACACACCGGCAGAAAATCGCTAACCCTATGATATATCATTAAATATGAAATGGTGTATTACCTAGCGGTCAACGGGCACGGCTCAAACGATTATTCCGTCACCTCAATCTTGCCGCGTAGCGACTTTTTCCGGCCCTGAATTGTCTTTCCTTCCAAGCGCTTGATCCTGGATGCCTTAGTGGGCTGCGTGGGTTTGCGCGGTTTGATCTCGGCAATGACACTGTTGATCAGTGCCTGCAACCGGTTCAATGCGTCTTCCCTGTTCTTGATCTGGCTGCGATACCGTTGCGCCTTGATGATCACGATACCTTCACTGGAGATCCGGCTATCTTTCAAATTCAACAGCCTCTCTTTGTAATTTTCCGGCAAGGATGATGCGTTGATATCGAAGCGCAAATGAATCGCAGTCGATACCTTATTCACATTCTGCCCGCCGGCGCCTTGCGAGCGTACCGCCTGAATCTCGATTTCATTCAAGGGAATGGTAATGTTGTTCAATAATATCAACATGATGAATCGTTCTAAAAACTTTTTTAGGAGTTAAGTACTGAATAATGCAATGGTCTTTGGAAATACCGCAACGGTCTATGATAACAATACCAGCCGTTATCCGTTATCCCACGATAATCGCAACTGATACGCACCTCGGTTACAAGCAAGCTCCTTTCTCAGGAAAAGCCGAACAATCAAGCCTCGATACAGAATCCACAGAAAGTTTGAAGTCCTGGGGTTTTTATGTCATAAACTACCTGATCAATCATCAAACCCTGCACTGTTTATCGCAATGCTAAAAAGGAAAGAATGACACCATGGCTAAAGCCAAAGTAATCAAAACAGAGCCATTGGAAAAACAACTGTGGAAAGCCGCCGACAAATTACGCAAAAACATCGACGCGGCGGAATACATGTAATGGTCAAATGCAGAGTGGTTTGATTAACAAGGTTGCGGCGACTTCTGCCGAAGTGACTGACGCACACGGTTTTCAGCATGTTTGCCCCAATGGCGGCGCAGTCTATGCAGCCAAAGGATATGGCTTGAATCCTGTCAAAATCACACTCAAGCGGAAAGGCTGTCATGATGGGACCATCAAGAAGAACAGTATGAAAGAGAAGAATCGCGATAAAGATCGTTGGTTATCAGCAATTCGCGCACCTTATGAACGTGTGTTTGCGCATCGCAATAAAAAAGTTCGCTATCGCGGGTTGGTGAAAGTGCAGTTTCAGGTGGGTATTCGGGCGCTGGTATTCAATCTCAAGCGGCTAATGACATTAGGGGTTGATCGAATTACGTTGTGCCATACATAGGATAAATCCGCCCTCAATCTGCCCAATCAGGCAAATTGACGGCAGAAAAGGCTTCCAGAAATTCTATTCTTTGTTAATTCTGCGATTTCTTGATGTGTCGTTGCTGGTTTTTTGTTTTTCTTAGCTCTTTTGAGTTTTCCGACAAGCCCATACAACGGTTGCCAGTAACGATAGCGCACGGGAACTGATGCAGAATGACCAGCTGCGGGAGCTGGCGATCATGCTGACACAGCGCGTGCGGCAAAATGCTTCGATCGACTGGACCATCAAGGAAAGCGTGAAAGCCAAACTGAAAGTAATCGTGAAACGCACCTTGCGTCAGTTTGGCTACCCCCCGGATATGCAATTACTGGCAACCGAGAGGGTGTTGAAACAGGCAGAAATAATTGCGAATGAGCTGGCTGCGTGATTACCGGCAACATGGTTACGTCTTAGCACGAAGATAGAGAGTCGTTCTGTCGGATCCCGGCAGTTGCCGTTCTTCGATTTCAAACAGAGCTGTTTTGTCTTTGACAAGATCCGAGAGTTTTTTGTAGCCATAGAGTCTGGAATCAAAGTCGGGCTGCAGCTTAGTCAGGTAACTCCCAAAAACACTCAGATTAGCCCAACCCGTATCATCAACGGATTGCTCCAATGCGGTCAGAACAAATTCTTCCGGAAACTCAGGCTTTTGTTCCACTGTCTTTGTAGCAGCTTTGGTTCTTGTGGACTTCTTTTTAGTCTTGGCCCCGGGTGGCGGTTCGGTCGATTCGCTAACCGGGCTTGAACGCAGAATTTCGGTAAACACAAATTTGTGGCATGCATTACGAAAGGCATCCGGTGTTTTCTTCTCGCCAAACCCAAGTACCATCAATCCTTCTTCACGAAGCCGCATGGCCAGACCCGTAAAATCACTGTCACTGGTAATCAAGCAAAACCCATCAAATTTACGCGTATAGAGCAAATCCATCGCATCAATAATCAATGCGCTATCGGTCGCGTTCTTTCCCGTGGTATAAGCGAACTGCTGCACCGGCTTGATCGCATATTTTTGCAACACCTTCTTCCAGGAAGCACTGGCATGGGCGGTAAAATCCCCATAAATACGTTTTACCGTCGCTTCTCCAAAGCGCGCAATTTCAGCCAGAAGGCTCTCAATGACGGCCGCTTGGGCATTATCGGCGTCAATCAACACCGCCAATCGCAAAGTGGGTTCTTCGGATTCATTTTTTGTAACTAATCGTGGAGAAGCCAAGATAATTCCAACCGTTGTGAATGTGTAGAAAGATGAGTGTATACGCTTAGTAGCGAGACTACCAAGCACAATATTTCATAGGGTTATCCATATAAAACCATAGCATTATAAAATGTTCCCATTACCTGCGGGCTGTCTATGATGTACTCCATCCATCCGGAAGCTTGATCATAATTCTATCAAGTAGGATAAAATAAGCCATTGTTTGATCACGCGATACTCACTAAGTTAGAAATAAAAAAATGCGCATTGCAATCATCGGCGCCGGTTGTTCCGGTCTCACCGCTATCAAGCATCTGGTGGAAGCTGGCCTGAAAGACATCGTTTGCTATGAGGAAAGCGATCAGATCGGCGGCAACTGGGTGTATACAGCGGCACCGAGTCATAGCAGCATCTGCAGCGCAACCCATACGATTTCCAGCAAATCCATGTCGCAGTTCAGTGATTTTCCGATGCCGAATCACTATCCGGATTATCCCAGCCACCAGCAGATACTGGCTTATTTTCAGGCGTATACCCGGCATTTCCAGCTGGAAAGATATATCCGCTTCAATGTCGCCGTTCAGCATGTCAGGAAAATAGCAAAGGAACGGTGGCATTTGTCTTTGAGTGATGGTACCGAAGCGGAATTTGATTATCTCCTCATTGCCAATGGACATCTATCCATTCCGCGCCACCCGGATTGGAAAGACGATTTTTCCGGACACTACCTGCATGCCCATGACTATAGAACCACTCAAGGATTAGAACACCAGCGGGTACTCGTAGTCGGCGCCGGAAACTCCGCCTGCGATTGCGCGGTTGATGCAAGCCGTGACGCCGCCTGCGTGGACATGAGCTTGCGCTCGCCGCAGTATATTATTCCCAAACTCATTATGGGAAAACCCACCGATACCTTTGCGGCTGCGTTGCAGTGGCTACCACAGCGCCTGCAAAACCGGCTGCAGAAAATTTCCCTGCGCATTCAGATCGGGCGCTATCGTGATTATGGATTACCCGAGCCTGATTTTTCACCCGTACAGGCCCACCCCACCATCAATTCGCAGATCTTCGATAGAATCCGGCATGGCAAAATACGTCCTCGCCCAGGCATTCAAAGGATCTCGGGGCAAACAGTCCATTTTATCGATGGCTTATCGCAGGAATACGATGTCATCATTGCCGCAACCGGTTACACAATCAGCTTTCCATTTTTTGATGCGAACTTTATTAACTGGAAGGATGCCGCCCACATTCCGCTTTACTTGCGCATCTTTCATCCCGATCATCCCAGCTTGTTTTTCATCGGGTTGATACAGCCACAAGGTTGTATTTGGACACTCGTAGAAGCGCAATCCCAACTCATCGGACAGTTGTTGACGGGCAAAATCCGGTTACCCGGCAATTGGCGTGAATCGGCCATTACTGAAGGAAAAAACTGGGCACAGCAATTCATTGCCCGTCCCCGTCATTCACTGGAAGTACATTACTATCCCTATCTAAAATCTCTGCGCCAGATAATCAAGCGCCCAAACCAATCATCCAAATAGCGGTCATAAATGGATTCTGTGATTGTACGCTATGCAACTTACAATATCGTGTATGGTGTAACAATATCCAATTCAAATAATACGAAAAAGAACTATGAAGGCTAAAAAACAATCTACCGGTGACCGCGTGGGCTGGCGCTTCGACAATAGTTATGCGCGCTTGCCCGATTATTTTTATGCGCAACTGTCCCCTGTCCCTGTGTGCGCACCCCAGACCGTCATCGTGAATCACGCCCTCGCAGCATCGTTGGGATTGGATATCGGCGTTCTGACTACCGAAGAAGCTGGCCTGCTGTTTTCCGGAAATGAGTTACCACCGGGCGCGCTACCGATCGCGCAAGCCTACGCCGGCCATCAGTTCGGTCATTTCACGATGCTGGGCGATGGGCGGGCAATCCTACTAGGTGAGCATGTCACGCCGACTGGCGAGCGCTTCGACATTCAGCTCAAAGGCTCGGGCCAGACGCCCTTTTCACGCCGTGGTGATGGTCGCGCGGCTTTAGCGCCGATGCTGCGCGAATACATCATCAGTGAAGCGATGCATGCGCTGGGTATTCCATCGACGCGCAGTCTTGCCGTAGTCACCACCGGAGAGCAGGTGATGCGTGAAACTCCGCTCTCCGGTGCGATTCTGACCCGCGTAGCCGCCAGCCACCTTCGCGTCGGCACGTTTGAATATGCCGCCGGGCAAGGAGGTGCTGATGCGATTAGAATCCTGGCGGATTATACGATTCAACGTCATTATCCCGATCTGAATAATGCCGCAAATCCTTATCTGTCGCTGCTCAACCGGGTGATCGAGCGGCAAGCTGCATTAATTGCGCAATGGGTGCTATTGGGCTTCATACACGGCGTAATGAATACGGATAACATGAGTATCAGCGGCGAAACTATCGACTACGGCCCGTGCGCATTCATGGATGCGTATAACCCCAACACGGTATTCAGTTCGATCGATCAGAACGGCCGCTATCGCTATAGCAATCAGCCGCTGATGGCGCAATGGAATCTGGCGCGCTTGACCGAGACCTTATTGCCGCTGATTGATCCGGTATCAGAAAAAGCGGTGGTATTAGCGGAAGAAGCCATCCATGCTTTCCCGGCAATCTACCAGACCGAATGGATAACGGGGATGCGCAAGAAATTAGGATTGCTGACGGAACAAGCCGATGATTCCGAATTGATCACCGGCTTACTTACCTGGATGTATCAGCATCAAGCGGATTACACCAATACCTTTCGTGCGCTGTCGGCAGAAACTTTGCCTGCGGATAGCCTATTTCAGGACGAAACCTTTGAAGCATGGCATGCTCGCTGGCAAGCCCGGCTGGCGCGCCAATCCGCAACTAAAGAACAATCGGTGCGTTTGATGCAGGCCAACAATCCTGCAATTATTCCACGCAACCACCGCGTTGAGGAGGCGCTCACCGCCGCTTCCGAACGAAGCGATTATACGGTGATGCAACAATTGTTGGCGGCAGTGGCTCATCCCTATGCCGATGTATCGGAATACTATGATTACCGCACACCGCCCGCACCGTCGGAACGTGTGTATCAAACATTCTGTGGAACATAACTTAATGTTAGAGACCTTTGCACGGTGTCATGAGCGGTACGAGAATAAGGCAAAAATTTGCGAAAAAGCGGAGTTTACACGGGGTAAATGAGCATTTTTCGCGAATTTTTAACGCAATTATCGTGCCGCGTAGTAACCGTGCAAAGGTCTCTATTAATAAATAATCCTTGCAAGGAGAACAGATATGGCCATTACCCTTAATCACACCATTGTGCCCTGCTTTGATAAAGTCGCATCGGCGAAATTTTATAGCCGCGTATTCGGTTTTGAATACGTGGGCGTATTTTCACATTTTATTGTGGTGCGCGTGAATGACACATTAAGCCTCGATTTCGATAACAAGGAACAATTTATGCCACTTCACTATGCATTCAAAGTATCCGAACAAGAATTTGACACTTTGTTTGAGCGGCTGCAGGCTGAGCACATCCCCTACGGCAGCGGCCCGGGTACTCCGGACGACATGACGATCAATCACAACTATGGCGGTCGTGGCGTTTATTTTCGCGATCCTAATGGGCATCTGCTGGAAATGCTGACAGCGGATTACGTCATTCCATCACCGTAATTCTTGCGCAAACAATGATTCAGTATCTCTCTAAGGCGCTATATTCATGCTGCCCGGTATAATGCTAACCATGGCTCTATTTGTACCGGATAGTACAAACCCGATTCAAAGTGCTGCTGACCATTATCAACACGTAGACACTTATCAGGTAACGATCAAATCCACACACAGCAAGCAGCCCGGCAATCCGGATATCATTCGCTATTACTTCAAGAAACCGGGCCATGTTCGCATAGAAATAATTGCACCGGCATTCAAAGGCGCAGCATTGATTTATAGCCCGAAGTCCGGAAAGGTCAAATTATGGGTATTGGGACACGGCAAATTCCCTTCTTTCAGTTTAAGCCCGGAAAATAAAATGATCCAGAATCCATCAGGTCAGCGGATCGATCATTCGGATCTCGGCGCCTTGTATAAAAACATCATGACACTGCAAGATCATGGCACAACCACTGTGATCGGCCAGGAATCAATTGCCGGAGAAACCGCTTTACATCTCAATGTCGAAGCGGAACGGGATTTCAGCGTAAATGGTATAGCCCGATTCCAATTGTGGTTGAACATCACCACGGGCCTTCCTCTTAAAGTAATCAGTTACAAAGCGGATGGCAGTTGGATTGAACAAGTGGAAATGTCAGAATATCGAATTAATCCGGTATTCCCTTCCGATTTCTTTGACCAGTAGTAGCATGACTACAGAATTTAAATTTGTCACAGAATGGCGGATTGATGCACCTTTAACAGAAGTATGCGATGCGGTTAGTCACTGTCTGGATTGGCCAATGTGGTGGAAAGGTGTTGAAGCAGTGGAAAAACTTGAAAGCGGCGATGCAAATGGCATTGGCAGTGTGCATCGCTTTACTTGGAAAGGACGGATTCCCTATCGTTTTACATTTGACCTGCGTGTCACTGGCTGGATCCCGCTTACGCTGCTGGAAGGTCAAGCACAGGGCGATATTATTGGAACGGGCCGGTGGAATTTTTTCCGTGAAAATGAACTAACCGTGGTGCGTTATCACTGGCACGTCTATCCTAACCGGCGTTGGATAAATCTGATTGCTCCAATCGCATCACCCCTATTCAAATGGAATCATCATCAAGTCATGCGGCAAGGGGCGGAAGGCATGACCCGCCTGTTAAATGCCCGAATAAAAAGCTTTCATGCTGCAGCCGAAACAACCCAAAGATGACTTGAACGATCTACCGCAGCCTGCTGGCTCAGTTATCCGTTGGAGATTCAGCCCCTTCATCCTGTTTCTTCCATTTGTCGTAACACTCGAGACCGCAATAATATACGATGTAATCTGTCGCCTTCACACTCGTCGCCTCAGATAACGGTATCTCTTTGAAACATACTTCGCAAGACACTATCTCCGGCGCTACGATTTTCTCCTGTTCAATCATTTCAAAATCTCCTATCACTGAAAATCGATTTTGCTTCATTAATTTTATTGCGTTGCACAATACCGTCACCCTGCATTTATTGCGGAGGCGGAGGGGGCGGATTTCCGGATGGCGGTGGCGGCGGCGTAAAATTTTCTGACGGGCTTGTGATCCCTGGGCTGGCATTGCTGTTCACCGGCGGGCTACCCGTAATTCTCCCCGCAACCGGCACACGATGGCCTTTTGCATACATGCATTGAATATAGCTCATGTCGTATTGCCGTTGACCCATATACCCGGAAGTCTCAGCCGTGCCCGAACCAACAACACCGCCCGCTAGAAGCCCGGTACCTGCGCCAATTGCAGCGCCCTGTCCGCCCCCTATAGCGGCACCTGCAGCGGCACCAAGCCCTGCACCAATCGCCGCGCTTTCTATACCGCTCGCTTGAGAAGCTTGCCGCGGCGTTTTACCGCCAACTTGCTCATAGGCATAAGCCCTGCACTCAAAATCATCCATACGAAACTGCTCAAAGCTCTTTCCAGTGCCTGGCAACGTCATGACGCTCGGGCCAGTCGGCAGATTCACGCAGGCAGTTATTAAACCTGTCACCCATAGGATGGATAATCTTCTCAAAATTAACATACTCGGCCTCTCACGTTATTGTCCGGGCGGTTGCGGCGCTACTTGCAGCCAACCGCCAGGGCAGTTCCTGACATATGGATAATAACCATCCGGATCTTTACAATAATACCAGTAATTAGTACGTGGTTGCGCGGGCTGGGCCGATTGTGCGGGCTGCTGGGTTTGTTGCTCGATATACACAGGCGGCGTAGTCGGAACAATCACCGTCGGAGGATAAGCATAAGCAGGCGGAAAGTAATAGGAAGGATAGCCATAACCGTACCCGCCAAATCCATAGCGGCCGAAGCCATAGCCCCCATAGCCGTAACCGCCATAATATCCTGGCCCGTAATAACCCAGACCGATACTTAAATGACTATGTCGATGTCCATGCGCCCAAACAGAGCTACTTACCACGATTGAAAGCAGCGCAATTGCCAGAAATATCCGCTTCGCATTTCGCATAAAAAGATCCATTGAATATATATAATATCAGACCGAAAATTAGACTGACACATTACCTGAGAATTCCATTGTTGAGGAACGACATCTTCCGCTTATCAAAATTTTAATAATCTAAAATTGATATGGATATTACTCGAGCATGGAACATGCGCCGCAGAATTATTCACCCAAATCACTTTCCCGAACAATACGTGCAAGATCCAGCAAATTGCTTGCGCCGGTTTTTTGCATGATTTTGGATTTATGGATTTCAACAGTGCGATGACTGATACCCAGGCAAGATGCGATTTCTTTGTTAGTATGCCCTTGCACCGCCAGGGTCATCACTTCCCGTTCACGTCCTGTGAGCTTTATCAGACACGACATCATTTCTTTATTGCGTGCAATGTCGCTTATCCTTTTCTTCGCCTCTGCGAAAGCAGCGCGCACGCAAACCAGCAGTTTCTCCCGGATCACCGGCTTTGTCAGAAAATCCACCGCCCCTCCCTTGATCGCTCTCACGCTCATCGGAATATCGCCATGTCCGGTAAGAAAAATCACCGGCAGTGCAATCTTGCGCCAAGTGAGCTCTTCCTGCAGACGCAAACCATCCATCCCCGGCATTTTTACATCGATGATGATACAACCAAAGAAATCAGGATGATAAGCACTTAGGAAAGCGTCCGCATGCTCGAAAGCTTGTACTCTGATGCCTGCCTGTTCAATCATCAGCATCAGCGAATCCCGCACGGCTGCATCGTCATCTACAATAAATACAGTCGGTTCATGCATGATCATGGGGCAAAGGGTAAAGTAAAAAGAAACTTGGCGCCGGATTGTGTATCAGGATCCAGCCAGAGATGACCGCCATTGGTTTCAATCAATGCGCGGCTGATGGCAAGCCCCATGCCAATACCGGCTGGCTTAGTGGTAAAAAAAGGTTCAAATATGCGTTTTGTCATGACCGCGTCAAGTCCTGGGCCATTATCCTGAACAATCACTAGAGCTTTATCAGTGCCATTCATAGTATCTATTTGAGTGGTGATCGTTAGTGTTGGTAAATCTACAGCGCGCATAGCCTCATCAGCATTCCGGAATAGATTTACCAGAACTTTCTGCACTTGTATACGATTACATTGCACCACCGGAAGATTTTGCTGCAAATGCAGCGCGAGATAAAATTTTCCATGACCGTCATTACTTACAATAGTTAACGCATCCCGTATCAAATCGTTCAGATTCAAACGCTCGGTTACCAACTCGCCTTTCTGCAGAAAAGCTAACAGCTCATGCAAGCTGCGCCCGGCACGTTGCGCTTGTTCCACGCAACCCTCAAGCGCTCTTTTCAGGCTGTTTGAGGTAAAACCATCGTTATGAATCGCATGCAGAGCCACCTCACTATAAGCCGAAATTGCCGCCAGTGGTTGATTAAGTTCATGAGCTATTGCTGAGGCCGTTCGCGCCGCGATTTGTTGTTTAAGTATATTCTCTGTCTCGTCGCGCTGCATCTGAAGCTTTTTCTGAGTATTTTTCTGCTCCGTAACATCACGGGTGACGCCTATCAATCGATTCGCATAACCCGCTTCGAAATATACTCTTCCACTTGCGGATATCCAACGCTCGATATGATTAAGGGGATCAACAATGCGGTATTCCGCCTTGAATTCACCGTTACCGGCGGGATTCATGGCATAATCAATAACGGTTTGTCTCCCCGCCCGGTCTTCCGGATGTATCCTCGCGACAAACTCTTCGTAACTTACGGTTGTTTCAGAAGGCTCACCCCAAAGCTTGCGCATCTGTTTATCCCAATAAATGATATTGCGTTTGATATCGTAGTCAAAAATACCCAAGCCCGCAGCTTGCTTGGCCAAACGCAAGCGCTCTTCACTAATTCGCAGCGCTTCCTCGACATCAAGACGTCGATTAATGGCGTTGAAGGTAATGAGTACATAAAGTTGCTGCTGCACTCTGATAGGGCTCAGACTGATATCCAACAACATTTCTTTGCCATCGCGGCTTAACACCATGAGTTCATTTCCGGCACCCATAGAGCGCTTCACCGGCTTGTTTAAAAAAAGCTCTTGATGATATCGATATTGTTTCCGGTACCGCGGCACGACCAGTATCTCAATCGCCAGCCCGCTCAACTCGTCTGCGGAATAACCGAACAACTGTTGCGCGGCTGGATTGGCCAGCACAATATGGCCTGATCCTTCAGCCAGCAGCATTGCATCTGCTGCAGCTTCAAACATCGTTACGAAACTCAGGTTTCTGGGTACGGTGATCAAAATAGTTTCCTGTTAGTAGATTCGCGGAAGAGAGGCTGTAAATCTTACGATAAAAAGCAATTATTTTATACATATTGTTTATATATAAGGGCTTGCACTTACGTGTCGGTACGAATATTACCCCTTGTTATTCTCCTGTAGGATTTCGACAGGGTAAAAAATAAACCCGTCTTCACACATAAATTGCATTGATAAAAGATAAGAAATATCACCCAGGAAACAGAGCAATCATTCCGGCTTTATGAACGACAGCTTATGGTTTCTGATGTGATTTCTTCACTACGCTAGGTTAAAACATTTAACAGTTTGGAGAACTGAAATGAATAAAAATAGATTGGCTTACAAATTTGCTCTGCCAGCTTTACTCATGCTACCAGGCACAATAATCGCCACCGATGCATCCAAGAATCCGCCGGCAGAGAAAATTCCCCTTGAACTTCAGCGCGATCAATCCCAGCAACCTGCACCTCAAAGGATAAAACGCGTCAAGTTTGCTGATGAAATCTCGGAGGGGCTTAAGAAAGCGCAGCTTATTCAAACCGGAATAAGAGGAGGAATATAATCATGTCACTATCCAGTCTTCTCGTACCTGCGATACTTTTCTTCGCGCTCGGCATGTTTGCTTGTCTCATCAAATCGGATCTTAAGTTCCCGCCGGATATGCACCGGATGATCGTTATCTATTTATTGATTGGCATCGGGTTACATGGCGGCAAAGAGCTTGCCGCAGCGGATATGGGAGATGCTCTCTCCGCTGTATGGGCAGCGCTTGCGTTTGGCATTGTGCTGCCAATCATTGCTTATATTATCTTGCGCGGACTTGGAAAAATCGATCCCCTGAATGCTGCAGCCATTTCCGCACACTATGGTTCGGTAAGCGCGGGGACCTATATGACAGCGGTTGCGTTCCTGGGCGGTATCGGTGTGACATATGAGGCCTACCCCGTAATTATGCTGGCCATTATGGAATCACCCGCAATTATGATTGGCTTGGTTCTTGCCGGTTATTCCCGAAGAGTCATGGGGGGAACGGCCAAAACTGACAAAGGAATGATGAAACATCTGTTAATCGATGCCTTCACCAACGGCAGTATCTTGTTGTTATTTGGCTCCATGGCTATTGGTGCGGTTGTTTCAGCACCCAGTTACCACAAAATCGAACCTTTCTTCGAGCTCATCTTTATGGGCGCGTTATGTATTTTCCTGTGTGATATGGGGATGGAAGCGGGGAAAAGGCTGTCTGAATTTAAATCCGTCGGCATTTTCCTGGTTGGCTTCGGTATCGCCATGCCCTTGATCGGGGCGGCATCCGGATTATTTGTGGGACATTTCCTTTTGGGCTATTCAGTCGGTGGCATTACATTGGTGACAGTACTGGCCGCCAGCTGCTCTTACATCGCGGTTCCACCGGCAATGCGCCTTGCGATCCCCGAGGCGAATCCGTCGTTCTATCTGACTTTATCGCTCGGGGTTACTTTCCCATTTAACGTGGTTGTGGGTATTCCCATGTATTACGCGGCTGCTCAGTATTTACATGAAACCTATTATCCCTGGTGATTGGAATTACAGCTGCAATAAGACGTGTTTGGCATTTGTAAGATTGTGCCGTGGTGGGGTATCAGGGCGGCGGCACCAAAAAGACCCCCCGCCGCCCAGTGCCCTTGAATTAGCAGAAATTAAAGTAGTGACTTATTTGCTTGAATACAACTTATTGCTTTGAAGTTCTTCGGGAGATTGCTCAGCAATTAGCACAGAAAGCGCTTAACTCCCTGTTCTGATATTAATATTTTATGGAGAAAAATCATGTTTTCTACACCCGAATCCTTTGTATCAATGAAACGGATCGAGATTGTCATTCATGAAGAAAGGCTGGATGATTTGATCCAGTTGTTTCATGAAGCCGAAGTGTATGGCTACACACTCATTAAAAAAGCAGGTGGTTTTGATTCAACGGGTGAACGGGATCAAGACGACTTTATCCTGGAACAATATAACGCAGTATTAGTTCTTGTCTGCGATAAGAATCAGGCGGATAAGCTTCTCGCGGTGCTGCAACCCAAGATAAAAGATTTCGGTGGCATGTGTCTGATTTCCGATTGCCAGCGAATTTCTGTACTGTGAATTATCATTATTTGAGACCTTTGCACGGTGTCATGAGCGGTACGAGAATAAGGCAAAAATTTGCGAAAAAGCGGAGTTTACACGGGGTAAATGAGCATTTTTTGCAAATTTTTAACGCAATTATGGTGCCGCGTAATAACCGTGCAAAGGTCTCTATTTAATTAGATTTCCCGACAAGCATGGCGTAGGCAAAAATTTCATTAATTACGTTTACGATGAGCTTGTCGGGCTCGAATACAATTAAATTCCTAGAGCCTGTATACCAAATTAAATCCGTTATTTCAGTTCGATCCGTATCGACAGCTTCAGCTGTTTTATCCGCTAACTCTCCCCGCACTGACGATCCACCAATCACATTCAACGTAATATATCTACTCTGTGGCGCGTCAGTGTTGATACAATAGACCAATCGTTAAACGATGGTTATTATATTGAAACTACAGGCTTTGTTTAGGAGCTTATGATGCAAAACAGGTGGATGCTGAAAGCAATTTCTTTATTGATGGCGGTGACACTATTACCCGGTTGCTGGACATTGGCTGCCGTGGGCGCAGGTGCTTATGGGGGTTATAAAATGAAAGAACATGGGTATACCTTGCAAAACCCTATTACCAAAGAGAAGAAATCGGGAAAGTAGAATGTATTATTTGGTTTTTCTTTGGATACCTTCCATCTTATCTTTTCTGAAACTTTCATAGATCATCAACACTGCACCGATAAAAATCGCTGAATCGGCAACATTGAAAGCGGGCCAATGATAAGTGCCGATATAGAAATCCAGAAAATCGACCACATGGCCCAATGTGATGCGGTCATACAAATTACCCAGCGCACCTCCGAGAATCAGACTCAATGACAAGCAAAACAACCGCTCATGTCTGTACCGATTGAGCAAATAAACAATCAATAGCGCTGCACTGCCTGCAATACCACTGAGAAACCAGCGTTGCCAACCGGACTGCTCGCTCAGAAAACTGAATGCAGCACCGGGATTATAGGTAAGCACCAGATTAAAGAAGCTGGTCAACGGAATGACCTGACCGAATTCCAGCGTAGACTCTACCCAGTATTTGCTTGCAAGGTCCAGCACTAAAATAACGAAGGCTATGCCCAAACTGATGTGAAGCTTCATAGCATGAGGTTTCCAGAAAATGATCGTAGGGTATTAGGCATAATTGCGCGCTTCCCCATTACCATAAAGATTGGAAACGCAACGTTCACATAAAGTTGGATGATCCGCGTGATGCCCGACATCCGGACGATAATGCCAGCAGCGTTCGCACTTTGTATGGGGACTGGACGTCACAAGAATACTTTCCTGCTGCGAATCATTGACCTGTATCAGGTTGACTGCAGAGACAATGAGCACAAAACGTAAATCGTGATGTAGTGAGCTAAGCAAAGTGAAATCCTCGGCGCAGACACGAATCTCAACCGTAGCCGCCAAAGAAGAACCTATTTCTCCCTGAATACGGGAATCTTCCAGTTTTTTCAATACGTGTGAGCGCAAGGTACGTATTCTCGCCCAACGCAGTTGCAGATGTTCGGCATCAGGCTGCACCGGAAAGTTATGCCAATGATGCAACAGCACGCTATCTTCGCTATCGCCCGTCAGATGTTCCCAGACTTCTTCCGCAGTGAAACTCAGAATCGGCGCAAACAAACGTACCAGGCAATGGGTAATATGATGCAGCGCAGTTTGTGCCGAACGGCGAGGCAAACCTGCCGCTGCTGCGGTATACAGACGATCCTTGAGAATATCCAGATAGAAGCCGCCCAAATCTTCAGAGCAGAAATTATGTAGCTTATGGACCACTTGATGAAATTCATAGCGTTCATAGCCCTGTATTAAATCTTTCTGGAATGCTGCTGTTAACACCAGCATATAACGATCAATTTCCAAGCAATCCGCGACGTCAATCGAATCCGTTTGTGGATCAAAATCCATCAGATTAGCCAGTAAAAAACGCAGCGTATTACGAATACGGCGGTAACTCTCAATGACCCGTTTTAGAATTTCTTCGGAAATGGAGAGCTCTCCGGAATAATCGGTGGATGCAACCCACAAGCGCAGGATATCGGCCCCTGAAGTATCCATCACTTTTTGTGGTGCTATCACATTGCCCTTGGATTTGCTCATTTTGTGACCGTTTCCATCCACAACAAATCCATGCGTAAGCAGCGCCTTGTACGGCGCACGATCATCAATGGCACAACCCGTCAGCAAAGAAGATTGGAACCATCCACGATGCTGATCGGAACCCTCCAAATATAAATCAACCGGGAATGTAAGATGTGCATCTGCTTTAACAACAGTATCGTGCGTGGTGCCGGAATCAAACCAAACATCCAGGGTATCGGTTAGTTTCTTATAATCCTTGGCTTCCTCACCGAGCAATTCAGTGCCCACCAACGCAAACCAGGCTTCGATGCCTTGCTGCTCGACCTTTTGCGCTATTTGTTCGAGCAGCTCCAGTGAACGTGGATGCGGCGCATGCGTGTCCTTATGCACAAAAAATGTCATCGGCACACCCCAGTTACGTTGACGTGATACGCACCAATCCGGACGATTCCTGATCATTGCTTCCAGACGGGCCCGCCCCCATACCGGGAAAAATTTCGTAGCATAGACTGCCTGCAGAGCCAGTTCCCGCAGTGTTCTATCCTGCGTGGATGAAGCATCTGCATTGCGCAAATTCATGCCAATAAACCATTGTGGCGTGGCACGGAAAATAATGGGGGTTTTATGGCGCCAGCAATGAGGGTAGCTATGCTCTATCTTTTTCAGGCAAAAAAGATGCTCACCGGTTCTGAGCGTATCGATAAGAATATCGTTGGCCTTCCACACAGAGAGCCCGCCAACCAAAGGGACATGCGCAACAAATTGTCCATCGCCCCCAACCGGACTGTCACTTGGCAAGTTGTAATTTTGCCCGACGAAATAGTCGTCCAGACCGTGTGCGGGCGCCGTATGCACAAGTCCGGTACCGGCTTCCAGCGTGACATGCTTGCCACATATGATTTTTACCCTTCGCGGCTCAAACGGATGCTGCAATGACACGTGCTCCAGTGCCTGGCCTTTGCAGGTGGCCAGTGTTTTACCGGTCAAGTCGTAACGCCCGAGACAAACCTCCTTCAGTTCACTGGCCAGTATCAATAAGCCTTTTGTCGTTTGCACCAGCGCATATTCAAATTCGGGATGAACACAGACGGCTTGATTGGCAGGCAATGTCCACGGTGTGGTAGTCCAGATGATGGCATAAGTTTGGGCATGTTCAGGGATAGGGACGCCAAATATTTTGCTCAGTGACGAAGACGAGAATGAAACTGCAAAACCCACATCAATGGCGGGTGAGGTTTTATCTTCATATTCCACTTCCGCTTCAGCCAGGGCGGAGCCGCAATCGATACACCAGTTAACAGGCTTCTGGCCTTGATACAGATAACCCTTTTGATAAATTTTTCCCAGAGCACGAATAATGCCGGCTTCTGTTTTGAAATTCATCGTAAGGTAAGGATGTTCCCAATCGCCCAGCACGCCCAGACGGATGAAATCGCTTTTCTGACGCTCCACCTGTTCTTGGGCAAAAGCACGGCAGAGTTCGCGCACTTTATCGGCTGGCAAATGCTTGCCATGTTTTTTCTCGATCTGGTGTTCGATCGGCAAACCATGGCAATCCCAGCCGGGAATATAGGGCGCATCAAAGCCGGACAAGGTTTTACTTTTGATGATGATATCCTTGAGGATTTTATTGACCGCATGACCAATATGAATATCACCATTGGCATAAGGCGGACCATCGTGCAGTATGAACTTTGGGCGCCCCTTGCTGGCAGAACGAATTTTCCGGTACAGATTCTTTTCTTGCCAGGCTTTCAGCATACCGGGTTCACGATTGGCAAGATTGCCACGCATCGGAAAAGGCGTATCAAGTAAGTTTAAGGTTTTCTTATAATCAATCATGAAAGTACAAATAAGTTAAAAAGCGCCACACACGCGATTAAAATGGGTGGGGGCCGTCATAAAAAATTCTTTGGCTTGCGCGACATCTTTTTCAATTTGCCGCACAAGCGTGCCGATATCCGCATATTTTTCTTCGTTACGTAATTTGTGCAGAAAATCAACCCGCAAGCGCTGCCCATAAATTTCATCGTTAAAGTCGAACAAATGAACTTCCAATACAGGCTTGCCATTGTCATGAATGGTTGGCCGTATCCCCAAACTGGCAACCCCGGGTAGTGGAATCTCCGGTGACGACGGATTGGCACCATATACCGACACGACAAAAATGCCATTAAGAGGCGGGGAATGCTTCAACTGAATATTGGCTGTGGGAAACCCTATTTGCCTGCCTAATTTGTCGCCATCTATGACACGGCCGCTGATATTATACGGCCTGCCCAACAATTTTCCGGCTTCATCCAAATTACCGGCAACCAGTGCCTGACGAATCGCGGAACTGGAAACACGCTGATTATCAACCAGAACGCTCGGCATGACTTCCACAGTAAAACCATTTTCTGCAGAAAGCGCTAGCAGCGTAGCAGAATCGCCAGCACGGCGTGTTCCAAAACGAAAATCATCGCCCACCAGCAGCCAGCGAACATGTAATTCTTGATTCAGAATGTGCGTGATAAATCGTTCCGGACTGAGTTTGGCAAAATCAGAATTAAAACGACAGATAACAATACAATCGATCCCTGTCTGAATTAAGCCATTCATTTTTTCCCGTAAACCGGTCAAGCGTACCGGCGCCTGATGGGGTGTAAAGAATTCACGCGGATGCGGCTCAAAAGTCATCGCGCAAGCCGGAAGTCCGAGCTGATTGGCTGCACTCTTTAAACGGGCAAGCATAGCCTGATGGCCTAAATGGACACCATCAAAATTACCTATGGTAAGCGCAATCGGTGTCTTAGCGTATTCTGATGTCCTGCGCCAAGTGTGCATGGAATAAGCGGAGACCAAAAATTAGCAATTCTAACGTGTTTAAGGCGATCAGGTCTAGTTTGCGTTAGATCAATTGTCATCTTGATTTCGTATAGCGATTGAGGATTCTGCTTATTAATTTGTCAATTTACATTGCGCTGTGATTTTCCGCACAAATAATTCACTCACACACGATTACTATGAGCATGTAACTCGAATCTTTTTTCCAATGGAAGGGTATTCTTAAACAAGAACATCGAGTTATACAATGTTCACAATATCGTCATGGATTATGGTTATACTCACTCAGTGATACGTTCAAAAGAAATAAATATCTGCTGATTTGGGCGTAGCACTTAACTAATAAAATACTTGTAGCATGGAGCTTTTCATTTAAATTTCTCAACAATATGTGAGGTGAAAAAATGGCAGTCGTTAACGGTACAAATTTTAATGACAACAACACAGTTCAATTCAATGGTGTTTTTTTTCAATTGTTTCCACAATTAGACGGAACCAATGGCAATGATACGATTTCCGGCTTTAATGGAACCGATATTCTCCGCGGCAACAATGGAAATGATGTATTAGATGGCGGCGCAGGGGCTGATAACATGGATGGAGGTGATCACAACGACGTGTACTTTGTTGATAATCTTAGCGATGTAGCAGCAGAAGTTTTCAATGATGCACTAGGAGGCATCGATTTGGTAAATTCTTCCGTCACACATACTTTGGGGTTTGGTATCGAGGACCTCAATTTGACAGGTGCCGCCATCATTAACGGCACAGGCAATGAAAATGGAAATAAAATCAATGGCAACTCAGCCGCTAACATCATCAGCGGATTAAACGGCAATGATCGCCTTTTTGGCCTGGGTGGCAACGATACTTTAACTGGCGGAAATGGCAACGATAATTTGGCCGGTGGAGACGGCAATGATATTCTGCAAGGCGGATCCGGCAATGATATCTTGCGGGGCGACAATGGTGATGATATTTTAGCTGGCGGACTGGGTAACGATACGCTTTTTGCGGGTCTCGGCGCTACCGATCACTATCTGTTCAATACCACATTGAATAGTGCGACCAACGTGGATACCATCATGGGTTTTTTTGCACCTGTCGACACCATTCGATTGGACAACGATATATTCACCAGCCTTGGCGCACCAGGAGGCATAGCTGCGGGTAATCTCAAGATCGGCCCGGGTGCAGTCGCAACAGATGCTAACGATTTCTTAATTTACGACACCACCACCGGCGCCTTGTCATATGACGCCAACGGCAATGGCGCCGGCGCAGCAGTTCAATTCGCTACCATCGCCGGTGTTGCTCCGTTATCAGCAGCTGATTTCTTGGTTGTCCAATAAGAAATCAAAAGATCCGTCTCTAGCAGTACTTTACAAGTCAGACTCTATTACACCAGGATGTCTGACTTGTATCATCAAAAGAAATACTCATGCGATAAGGATTTGCTCTAAGCGGGCAGCCAGTCTGTCAGATTGCTAATTTATTCCGCTCTACCACGACTTATAGTTACACTGCACATCTCGTGCGCCGCTTCTCAAATTGCCGGTAAATTGACAATTATCCCGATTGAACATGATCTGAAAAGCGTGAGGTGTTATAATACCCGCCAAAGAATTGAATAATCCGTTAAAAATACGTTATGTCACGACCCTTATTCCCAAGAACACCGCTGCTCGATGGCGCCGATATCAGTCTAAAACGTGAGGAAATACGTCATTATTTTCACACCACGCTGGATCGCTATGAGCAACTATTCGAAACGCTGCGTAATGACGAGGCATATTATAAGAAACCGATTACACTGCGACATCCCTTGATTTTTTATCTGAGCCATACTGCAACCTTTTTTGTTAACAAGCTGATTCTTGCCGGACTGATCGCCGAACGTATCGATTCCCGCCTGGAATCGATTTTTGCCGTGGGCGTCGATGAAATGAGCTGGGACGATCTGGACAGCACACATTACAATTGGCCCAGTGTCGAAGAAGTGCGCGCTTATCGAAAATCCATGCGCACTTTGGTCGATGAATTGATCAGCACCATGCCGCTGACTTTGCCCATTTCCTGGGAAAGCGACTGGTGGCCGATTCTGATGGGTATTGAACACGAACGTATCCATCTGGAAACTTCTTCGGTACTGATCCGCCAGCACGGGTTACATTTTGTGCAACCGCATGCGGATTGGCAACCCTGCCGCAAATCCGGCACCGCGCCGCAAAATGAATTGGTTCACGTTGCTGCCGGCACCGTAACAATCGGAAAAAATAAAACCGATCAACAACATTACGGCTGGGATAATGAATACGGCTTACATACAGCGGATGTCCCAGCATTTCAAGCGAGCAAGTTTCTGGTCAGCAACCAGGAATTCTTACCTTTTGTTGAAGCCAATGGTTATCATCTTGAAAATTATTGGCAGGAAGAAGGCCGCTCCTGGTTAAAATTCACGCATGCAGAACACCCGGTATTCTGGATCAGAAAAGACGATTCATGGTACTTGCGCCTGATGACCGAAGAAATTCCGATGCCCTGGGATTGGCCGGTTGAAATCAATTATCACGAAGCAAAGGCATTTTGCAACTGGAAAGCCGCTGAGACCAAACAGCCGGTGCGGCTGCCCACTGAAGATGAATGGTATCGGCTCTATGATACTGCACAATTATCCGAAGTACCGAGAGATACGAAATCCTGCGGCAATCTGCATTTGGATTATTATGCATCGAGTTGTCCGGTCACTGAATTTCCTTATGGCGAATTTTTCGATATCATTGGAAACGTCTGGCAGTGGACAGAAACGCCTACTTATCCTTTTTCCGGCTTTGACGTCCATCCGTTATATGACGACTTCACCACACCGACATTTGACGGTCAGCATAACTTGATCAAGGGCGGTTCGTGGATTGCCTGCGGTAACGAATCGCTGTACAGCGCACGTTATGCCTTCCGCCGCCATTTCTTCCAGCATGCGGGCTTCCGTTATGTAGTGTCGGATGCGCCAGCAACACTGCCGGCTTCCAATTACGAGACCGACAAACTGCTGTCGGAGTATGCAGAATTTCATTATGGCGACAGCTACTTCGATGTACCCAATTTCTCCCAAGCACTAGCCGAAATTGCGCTCGCAGCCATGGGAAACAAGCCCAGGTGCACCGCGCTGGATTTGGGCTGTGCATCCGGCCGCTCCACCTTTGAGTTAGCACGCGGTTTTGATCATGTCACCGGCATCGATTTCTCCGCGCGATTCATCGGCCAAGGCGTACAACTCGCGCGACAAGGTGTACTGCGTTACACCTTAACCGAAGAAGGCGATCTGGTTTCTTATAAGGAACGCACGCTATCCGATCTCGGGCTGGATCACGTCAAAGATCGCGTTGAATTTTTTCAGGGCGATGCCTGCAATTTGAAAGCGATTTTTACCGGATATGACTTAATACTCGCTGCCAACCTGATCGACCGCCTGTATGATCCACATAAGCTGCTCCGCGACATTCATACGCGCATTAACACCGGTGGTTTGTTGATGATTGCGTCGCCCTACACGTGGCTGACCGAACATACCAAGAAAGAATCCTGGGTGGGCGGCTTTAAGCGCGATGGCGAGAATTTCACCACATTGGATGGTTTGAAAGAAATTCTCGGCAAAAACTTCCGCCTGATACAAGGCCCTCAGTCCGTGCCCTTTGTCATTCGTGAAACCAAGCGCAAATTCCAGCACACCTTGTCGGAAGTCACTATCTGGGAGAAAATTTCTTGAATCGTGGTTTTGACTTTGACCATGAGATCAACCGCACAGCAACTCACAGCGTCAAGTATGACGGGCTGCAAGCGATGTTTGGCAACAGCGAGGTCATCCCTGCGTGGGTGGCGGACATGGATTTCGCCGCTCCACCTGCAGTCACCCAGGCACTGATAACGCGTGCCAGTCACCCGATTTACGGCTATACGCTTTTCCCTGACAGTTTATACGATGCTCTGATTCACTGGATGCAGCGGCGGCATGGCTGGAGCATCGAGCGCGAGTGGATTATTCCGTGCCCCGGCGTGGTGCCATCGATCAATGCCGCCATAATGGCGTTCACCCAGCCCGGTGAATCGGTCATTGTTCAACCCCCGGTATATTTTCCTTTTTTCTCGGCTGTTACACAAACCGAACGGGTGCTGATTCAAAATCCACTCATTCTGCACAATGGCCGCTACACCATCGATTTTGATCACCTGGAAAACTGTGCCCGGGAAGCAAAACTGCTGTTGTTATGCTCGCCCCATAACCCGGTGGGCCGGGTCTGGCAACCCGATGAGCTGGCACAGCTGTTACAAATTGCCGAAAGACAAGACTTAATCATTTTTTCTGACGAAATTCACGCTGATCTGGTTTACCCGGGCAATCAACACCATGTTCTCGCCGCAATTGCAGAAAATGACACTGAAATCATTACGGCAGTAGCGCCCAGCAAAACCTTCAATATTCCCGGATTAAACCTGTCGGCATTGATTATTCCCGACGCATCCATCCGCAGTGCCATCACACAGACATTCAACACCTTTCACGTCAGTGCATCCAATCCCTTCAGTATCGCTGCGTTTGAGGCCGCCTACTGCGAAGGCGAAGAATGGCTAGAAGCGCTATTGATTTATTTGCGTGACACGCGCGATTGCGTTACAACCTTCTTAACCGAGCAACTACCAAAAATCAAGGTAATCGAAGCCGAAGGCACTTACTTGTTGTGGCTGGATTGCCGCGCAATGAACATGACCGATGTACAGCTAAAGCATTTTTTTATCCATGCAGCAGGCGTCGGAATGAACCCCGGTATACAATTCGGCAAGGAAGGCAGCGGGTTTATGCGGCTGAATATTGGTGCGCCGAGAAAAACGATTCTATCGATTATGCAAAGAATTAAGCACGCCTGGCATACTGAAGGTCACCTTTGAAAATTCCTATTTTCGATCATCCGTTCCGTGGCTCGCCTCTGACCTCATCGCGTCACACTATGTTGTTATTCGCAAGAAATGCTTCCTTACACATCAGTTATAGGTATAAGCGTCAAAACAGAAACCATCTGGAACTTAAAACATCAATTCACCCAACCTAGGAAGAAATTATGCCCAATGACACACTGGAACTCGCACAAACACTGATTGCCCGCCGGTCACTCACTCCTGATGATGATGGGTGTCAGCAAATTTTAATCGATCATCTGGAAAAACTCGGCTTCCATATTGAAAAAATGCGTTTCGGTAATGTCGATAATCTTTGGGCCCGACGCGGCAACACAACACCCCTGCTTTGCTTCGCCGGACATACTGATGTTGTGCCCACTGGACCATTGGAACAGTGGGACAGCGATCCATTCATACCCACTATCCGCGATGGACGCTTATACGGACGCGGTGCTGCTGATATGAAATCATCACTGGCAGCCTTTATTACCGCGATTGAAGCCTTTGTGGCTCAGCATGCCCACCATCAAGGATCCATCGCATTATTGATCACTTCAGATGAGGAAGGCGTGGCGATCGATGGTACCGTAAAAGTAGCCGAAACGCTTAAAGCGCGCGGTGAGTTACTCGATTATTGTATCGTGGGTGAACCGACGTGCACAGACAAACTGGGCGATACGATCAAAAACGGCCGCCGCGGCTCCTTGTCCGGAAATCTGACCATCAAAGGCATACAAGGACATATCGCCTATCCGCATTTAGCCAAAAACCCGATCCATCTGGCTGCTCCGGTGATTGCTGAACTGGCACATACGGAATGGGATCAGGGCAATGAATTTTTTCCCCCGACAACCTGGCATATTTCCAATATCAATGCTGGAACAGGTGCCACCAATGTGATTCCCGGTACCCTGAATTTATTGTTTAATTTCCGTTTCTCCACCGCCAACACGGTTGAATCTCTCACAGCCAAAGTACATGAAACCCTCGATAAACTTGGACTGGATTATGAATTACAGTGGGAACTCTCAGGGAAACCGTATCTCACGCCCAAAGCCGAATTAGCCGACGCGATAAGTGCCGCCATTACCAAAGTCACCGCTGTGGAGCCACAATTGTCCACCTCAGGAGGCACTTCGGATGGCCGGTTTATTGCAGATATCTGCTCCCAGGTGGTTGAATTTGGTCCGCGTAACGCGACCATTCACAAACTGAATGAGTATGTCGACGTCGATGACCTTGACCAACTCTCGCGAATTTATCTGTTGACCATGGAAAATTTATTGTCTCCGAAAAAGGAAGCAATTCAAACCCATTCAAGCAGCTTCCTCGATAAGCTGAAGAAATATTTTTCTTTTGAATAAAACCGATTAAAAAACCCTGTGGTTTTACTGCAGGGTTTTGGAAAATTGGAACACATACTGGCAACGATCACAACACATATCTTGCCAAATCCTCGCTTTGCGACAAATCCTTAAGGCGTTCATCAACATAAGCCGCATCGATGACCAGGGTTTCACCGCTATGTTTGGGTGCATTATAAGAAACTTCCTCAAGCAGCTTTTCGATCACGGTATGCAGGCGCCTGGCACCAATATTCTCTGTCTTACTGTTAACAGAATGGGCAATTTCCGCCAGGCGTTTGATCGCATCACTGCCAAATTGCAATGTTACGCCCTCGGTAGCCAACAGTGCTTCATACTGACGCGTAAGGCAGGCATCGGTATTGGTCAGAATCTGCTCAAAATCACTCACACTCAGGCTACCCAATTCCACACGGATGGGAAAACGCCCTTGCAGCTCCGGAATCAAATCGGAAGGTTTTGACATATGAAAGGCACCGCTGGCAATAAACAGAATATGATCGGTCTTGATCATTCCGTATTTGGTGGAAACGGTTGTACCTTCCACCAAAGGCAACAGGTCGCGCTGCACGCCCTGGCGTGAAACATCCCCGCCGGCATTGTTTGCCCGGCTGGCAATTTTGTCTATTTCATCCAGAAACACGATGCCATTCTGTTCTACATTCTGCAGGGCGGAAAGTTTCAACTCCTCGTCGTTGACCATTTTCGCAGCTTCTTCTTCCAGCAGTATCTTTTTTGCTTCGCGAATCGTCAATTTGCGGGTTTTCTTTCTCTCACCGGTCATATTTTGAAACATGCCTTGAATTTGGGATGTCAGATCTTCCATTCCCGGCGGCGCAAAAATTTCCATGCTGGCGCGTGAAGCCGCTACTTCGATCTCAATTTCCTTATCATCCAGCTCCCCTTCACGCAATTTTTTACGAAACTTTTGGCGTGTCAGATTATTGTGGTCTTCAGCATTCATTGATGAGCCGAAATCCCTGGAGCCCGGCAATAGCGCATCGAGAATACGATCTTCCGCATGATCTTCCGCAAGCGGTTGTTTCTTTCGGGTTTCTCTTTCCCGTGATTCTTTCACGGCTGTTTCCGCGAGATCGCGAATAATTGAATCGACATCGCGTCCGACATAGCCGACTTCAGTAAATTTAGTGGCTTCGATCTTGATAAAAGGCGCATTTGCGAGTTTGGCCAACCGGCGTGCAATTTCGGTTTTACCGACACCGGTTGGCCCGATCATCAGAATGTTCTTCGGGGTGATTTCCTGACGCAACGGATCAGCAACCTGCTGGCGGCGCCAGCGATTTCTCAGCGCGATCGCAACAGCCCGTTTGGCTGAGTTCTGGCCAATGATATGTTTGTCCAGTTCGTGAACAATTTCCTGTGGAGTCATTTGTGACATGGTTTCAGATTTTGTAGTAGATGTAGTGTAAACATCGGCTAAGCTACCGACCTAACAAGTTAATAGCTTAAACCTTCGCATGGATAAAAATTCTTCTGCTAATCGAGAAATTCAATCGATCATTTCGATAATATGATCCTGATTGGTATAAATACAGATATCACCTGCAATGGTCAGCGCTTTTTTTACGATTTCTTGGGGGGGTAGATCCGTATTTTCCAATAAGGCACGCGCAGCGGCCAATGCGTATGAACCCCCACTACCGATCGCGGCAATACCCAGCTCAGGTTCGATAATATCGCCAGCACCGGTGACGATCAGCGTTGCCTCTTCATTGGCTACCACCAGCATAGCCTCCAGTCTGCGCAAAATACGATCGGTACGCCAGTCTTTGGCCAATTCAACCGCAGCACGCATGATATGCCCATGATGGGCTTCCAGCTTACCTTCAAATCTTTCAAACAAGGTAAAAGCATCGGCAGTCCCGCCGGCAAATCCGGCCAAAATTTTGTTATGATAAAGTCTGCGGACTTTACGGGCACTGGATTTAGCCACTACGGCACCAAGCGTTACCTGACCATCGCCACCCAATGCAACATGATGGCCACGCCTCACTGAAACAATTGTTGTCATGAAATTTCTTATTGCGTTACAAAATTCGATTATAACGTATAAAGCCCAGCCAATTTTGCTAGAAAAACCCTATCAGCGTTTAATTTCTTTTCTTGGCTCGTGGATGTGCAGCATCGTAAATCTTTGCCAAGTGCTGAAAATCAAGATGGGTATACACCTGAGTGGACGTTATATGGGCATGCCCGAGCATTTCCTGAACTGCGCGCAAATCACCACTGGATTGCAACACATGGGAAGCAAACGAATGCCGCAAAATATGCGGATGTACATTTTGGTGCAGGTCCTGCTGTCTCGCCCTGCTTTTCAGTCGATAAGCAATAGCGCGCATACTGATCGCATCACCGCGTCGGGATAAAAAAAGTGCAGTCACATTCGGTTTGATAATTTGCAACCGCAACGCCAACCACGTTGTTAATGATTGCAACGCATATTCGCCTACCGGAACGATACGAGTTTTGCCGCCTTTGCCCAGAACCCTGATTGTTCCTTCCGCAAAATGAACATCCTCAGGCCGAAGTTGCGTCAATTCCGCCAGCCTTAAACCGGAGGAATAGAATAGCTCAAACATCGCGCTATCGCGGGCGAGCAAAATATTCTCAACGGGAAATTGCAACAGTCGTGTAGCCTCATCAGGTGACAATGCATGCGGTAATTTTTGCGGTGATTTGGGAACACGCACAGCATGGCAAGGATTATGCTGAAAGCCGTGTTTGCGAATTAAGAAATTATAAAAACCACACCAGGCGGACAGCATTCTAGCCAAACTTCTGCCGCCAAGCCCTTTACCGTGAAGTTGCGCAATCGCTTGACGGATATTGGGCGATTGCACTTGCGCTAAATCATCCGTACCCAGATGTTCCAACAAAACGCGAATATCACGTGCATAGCTTTTACAAGTCAGCGGCGACAAGCGCCGCTCATAAGCCAGATGATCGATATAGGCAACAGCTCGCAGTTCAGGAGTGCTGGTCATCGATCACATTCTGCTGATCGGCCAAACCACCTACGGTTTCGGCTTGGTCGTACCGTGTCACGGTAGTGCACACCAATTCCCCTAACCGTTTCAGATGCAACGTCCCCATTTCAGTATAAAACCGTTCAGCATCAGGGCTGCCCAAAACCACTAAACCAATGGTTTGCGCGGTATTCAAAGGAATCATCGCAAACGAGTTGAGATGCTCGGCCCCCTCTCCGAACCATTGCTTGATTTCATCCGCAATATGATTACCGCAATAGGGCTGCGGCAGGCTCTCGGCAATAGTACGCACATCCTCACTGACGGGAGTGAATTCAGCATGGGATTTTGCGCCATTAGCAACATTCCAGAGCCGCATTGCCACCAATGGAATAGCAAAATCCTCTTTCAAACTGAAGTACAGAGCATGGAACAATTCATCGATATTTGAAACAGAAAGCAAAGCGATTACCAGGCGATGCATCTTCTCTCCGATCGCATCGTTTTCTTCACCAAAGCTGATCAACTCCAGCAGCTTATCCTGCAGCACCCGGTTTCTTTCCCGCAAGGCAATGATTTGTCGCTCATTGAGCGAGATTACTTTTTCATCCTGCGGGTGGGAGATTTGAAGATCCGCCAGCAAATCAGCATACTGATTGAAGAACTGCGGGTGTTCCTGCAAATACTGTGCAACTTCTTCCGGTTTCATCATAGTTCCTTGATTGATTACAAATTAATCTCACCTTCAAATACCGTGACTGCCGGGCCGGTCATCCAGACCGGCTCACCGTAACCTTGCCAGTTAATTGTCAACTCACCGCCTTGCGTACTCACGACAACCTGACGATCCAGCAAACCCAGAGTAATGCCCGCCACCACAGCAGCACAAGCGCCTGTTCCACAAGCCAGCGTCTCACCCGCCCCACGCTCAAATACGCGTAACTTGATATGATTCCGATCAATCACTTGCAGATAACCCACATTGACCTTATTAGGAAAACGCCGGTGCTGTTCAATCAACGCGCCTTCGGTTGCCACCGGCGCACGCGCGATATCTGTCACCACGCGCACGGCATGTGGATTCCCCATCGACAACGCGCATATTGTAACCGGGCTATCCGGTAATTCAAGCTGATAAGTCAATGCGTATTGATCAGCAATGAACGGAATCCGCTCCGGTTCGAAGATCGGTTCTCCCATATTCACCGTGATATTTCCATTGTTTTCCAGCCTGGGCGATATCACACCGCTCAAAGTTTCGATACGGATTTCGCTATTTTGCGTCAAACCATGATCATGTACATAGCGCACAAAACACCGCGCTCCATTGCCACACTGCTCAACTTCGCCGCCATCGGCATTGAAAATACGATAGCGGAAATCCGCCTGCCCTTCCGCTTTTTCAACCAACAGCAACTGATCACAGCCAATACCGAAATGCCGATCCGCCAGGTGGCGAATTTGCTGCCGGTCAAGATTCACCGTTTGATTGATACCATCCACGACCACAAAATCATTCCCCAAACCCTGCATTTTGGTAAATTTTAATTTCATCGGTCACGTATTCCAACGGCTCATATCTGTCAGCGTCATCAAAAAATCATTCATCACGAAGCCTCCCCCGATATCGACAATACTATCCCCTGCAATTTCAAATCCATACTGCTGATAAGCAGCAATAGCGCTATGGTTGCGTTTATTGACTGTGAGTATCAGGGTTTGCAAGTCTTTACTTTGCATGAGGTTAATGGCATCCGCCACCAGCATCGCCCCGTAGCCTTTGCGATGATGATCACAATGGACGTACAGTTTATCAATTTTCAGCTCGTTTGGCTGCCCGGTCAGCATACAACAGGAAAAACCTATAATGGTTTGATCCAGAGTCAGCTTTCTCCACCAGATATTGGGATCCTTGAGTTGATTCTCAATCAGCGTGGGCTCGTATCGTTGCGCCAGCATATAATCAATCTGAGCCGTTGAAATAATAGGCGCATAATGATGTTGCCAGATTACGCGCGCCAATTCGGCAATCTCGGATACATCCAATGATGTTAAAGGCAGTATGTTCAGTTGCATTTGGATTATGAACAGATTAATCTTATATCCGCCCTGTATAAAACACCTTTTACAATGGATTCTTATACAGCATACCTACAAAGTATGAAGTGAAATAATAGGTTGCAAGCAACTATTTCTACTAAATTGTCTTGGTCAGGAAGATACTATCCAACTTAAAATGATAGATGAATATGAAAGGGAAAGCTTGAGCAAGTCCCTTTTTCTTTTAAAACTCGACCGCTTATGCAGTCGAGTTTTTTATTGCTGGGTACTATTGCAAGGATATAATCTCAGGATCCCTCGATATGAACAAGAGATATGCTACTGTTTAAACATGACTAATCCGCAGTTCTCGCGGTATCACTGCCACCTTGTGAAGACGTTACCGTAACGCGTGCTGGCGGTACCAGGAATGCATCCGCCCCCGATAGCACCACTTCATAACGTCCGGGAACACCCACTTGCGGCATTAGGAACGCAGCGGCCCCTATACGCAGCGTAAGTTCAGGGATAGCGCCCGCAGTCGGGCTTATCTTATCACTCGAAAAGGCCACAACCTTTATTTCTCCCGTCGCCTTGGTCCAAGTTGCCAGACTAATTCTCACATCGTCAATAACATCGATATCTTGCACGGTTTGTAAGCCGTTGGTACTTGTGGCAGTAACCGTTACTTGGTCAGGTACAGAAAGACCATTGGCTGCATTCAACGTTGCGCGCTTGAAAAAGGTACTGGCATCATCGAATGTCATTGGCCCGTTTTGATTCGCCTGGGGTATACCACTAAGTGCAACAGTAGCGGTGATCGGCGCTTTCACCCAAACATTGATACGAGCTGTCGTATTACCGGTGGTCGCGTTTGTGGTACGGAAATAAGTAGCGCGCACAGGTTCAATTCCTGGCGGGGTATTAGCTTCGTCATATATTTTACCTGTTACAGAAAATAAGTTGGTCTCAACAAAATTCTGCCCGGCACCATCCAGATCCACACCCACCGGACCTTCGATGCGGAAATAATTAACACCGCAATGACCGCCGATTACTTCATGATCAATATTAGGATCACCCACATAACCGTCCGGTGCAAACGGTGCAATATCCGGATCCCAGATCAGGAAAGGACCCACCTCACCACTTAACATGGTTTCAAATGGCGCGGCGCCACCGATATCGCGAGTCACATTAATAGCGCGCGTACCGGCCGTAGCATCATAAACCTCCGGCGCACAGTTTCCGTCAACTTCATTGAGAAAAGGGTGCCAGATTTTATATTCACCAGCAACCGGTATATCAACTCGGATACGTATACGCCCAAAAGCGAACTGATCGTTCGGTGCGGGATCTCCCGCACCATAAGCTGCCTCCAAAGCCAGCACCAGATTAGCTCGTCCCCCTCCAGCCAGATTCAGAGCAGCATCAGCCGACCACCAAAACGCCTCCGCGCCAAAGCCGGTCGCTTCGGATGTTGCATTGCCTGGAATCACAGGGTCGAAGAAACACATACCCGTAGCTCCATCGCCATCCAAACATAATTGCAAAACAGTGCCGTTAGTGTCGGAAAACCAGGTCGGGAAATGATTCACTGGGGATATTAAACCCTTACCGGCTAACGACGCATTGGCTGATGGCATACTCAGTCCCATCATTGCCACCACAAAGACAAAAGCAAAACCCACTTTCTTGCCTATGTCAGTAATTTCTTTTATTTTAAAGAGCTTCATGATTCAACGTCCTCCGTTTAAGGGATAGTTTTAAGTAATTCATAACTATCCAACATAAATATTATCTTTCTCATTGCTATCGTGATTAAGGAAGCTCCGACTTTATCGCAGGATTTATTCAGAGCTTCCCTAACACTTAAGCACGTACTTCTAAGTGTGCGCCTCTGCGGTATGCACAACCTTTGGATCCAGATGATTGATGGTTGCCATGATTTGCCATGGATCAGACAATGCGGGCGCCATGCTCCAGCGTTTACGTTCATCGTTGCCAATGCGCACCATGCCGGTATGATTTTCCTTGATGTTATCGACGTCTTCCTCGACATCATAAAAACCCAGCCGGTAGCGGATCAATTCGATATCTTCCGGCGCGCCCGTCAGAAACTTCCAGCCGTCCTGGATGCCATAGCGATCAGCATATTGCTTGAGCAATTCCGGCGTATCGCGCTCAGGATCCAGCGTGATGGAGTACATGAAAACATCGCGACCTGCACGCTCGCCCAACATATTCCGCACTTCCCGCAGATTCGCCGTCGATTTCGGGCAAATGCCGGAGCATTGCGAATACATCATGTTGATCGCAACCACTTTGTCGCGGATCAGGTCATCATAAAACCTCACCGCCTCGCCTTCATGCGTGTATAGCGTAACGTTCGGAAACGGCGCGGCGCTATCCGCCGGTTTGTATTTTCTGATATTGGGATTAAGCGCAGGCTTAGCTTCACTGAAACCCAGCTTCTGCCAAGCCGAATTCAATCCAATCAAACCCAATGCCGCCAGTCCCATGCCAGCCAGTATTTCCCTGCGTGAACCCACGGGTTCGTTATTTTCCTTATTCATGATATCCCCCTCTCTCTTTTCTTAACCCAGAATATCCCAACGCACCATCATGGCGTGGTCTTCATGGATCATATTATGGCAATGCATCACATACTTACCAGGGAAATCCCGGAACCGCATGAATAGTCTCACTTTCTCATTCGGTCCCAACCGGTAAACATCCTTGCGCCCTCTCTCATGTACAGGGACAGGCACTTCGATGCCATCCACGTAACGATTGAGGATTAGCCCTTCTTCGAAATGAATATGCACCGGATGACTCCAGCCGCCGGACGGATTATCCAGTTCCCAGATTTCAAAGCTGCCCATAGCCATATTCGCACCCGCAGAGCGGACGTTCACAAATTTGTCATTGATCGCCCACATACCGTTTTTGCGCTCAAAGCGCCAGTATCTGACCGGAGCCGTCGCGATCTCCGTAGCGGTCGGTCTGCGGATCGGGCGCAGCTTGGCCGGAACCTGACTGACATCCGGTTCATCCGGCTCGCGATCAACGATGAATTTGAGTACCTTCATTCCCGGTGCTTTGACACCTTTGGGCCCGCGCGAGCTGGTTTGCTCCCAGCGATTCACCAGGTAGAGTTCCGTTCCTAACGGATACAAAGAAAAATCCACCACGATATCCGCACGCTCGGCCACGCCCAGACGGACGTTCTTGCGGTTCAGCAGCGGCTTCGGCAGCAAATTGCCATCGTTGGCGATATAGGTGAAAGACTGTTGCACATTGTTGGCCGTAACCAAATGAAACTGATAAAAACGTGCTATGCCTGCATTAAGCAGGCGAAAACGGTATTTACGGCTTGCCACCTTGAGTACGGGTTCAATAATACTGTTGACCGTCACTTTGTCACCCAGTGTGCCTTCCGAATTCATCTCTTCGAAAATATGCATGCCGTTAGCGTCAAAACGCTTATCCTGAAAAGCTAACGGATAATCATAAGCACCGCTGGGCAATCTTAAAGCGACCGGATTAGGATCATGCTCGTCACCTGAATCCAGCTCATCGTAAAGCAAGTAAAAACCGGCCAAACCACGGTTGGCATTGGGCGCGGTAAAATCCAGACAGTGATCGTGGTACCACAGCGTTCCCAACGCTTCACGCTTATCACCACCCACGGGGTTTTTGGCACTTTTTGGAAATTCATCGTATCCCGCATAGACATTGGGATAAAAATGATCCTTGAATTGACCTGGCCCACTCAGCGTTGGTCCTGCCTTAGTTGCACTGAAATAATCCCCTGGGAAACCATCGCTCTCGGAAGGTGTATGCAAGTTATGCAAATGCATACTGATTTCCGGCGTGCCGAAACCCGTATGATTATCCGGTAACTCATTATATAAACGCACTATTACTGGGCGCCCATAACGCGCATGAAAGGTGGGATTATGATAATCCCCGCCACTTGAGTTTTTACCGATATAGTGCCAGACCAATTGCCTCGGGTAATCCGGATGGAACTCATAATCCGTAATCGCTTCAGCTCGAAGCTCGTAAGTATCGGCCTGACCGGATTCAAGCGGATGCGCACCAAAAAAATCATCCCAACGCTGATGATCGTTACGCCCGCATTCTCCATTTTCGGTATTAGCGACCCCCTGTGGAGGGAAAGCGTCATTGGACAAATCAGTTTGTTCCAGCGGCTCAACCTCCTCCGGTAATTCTCTTTGCCAAGGCCGGGTGGGCGGGCTAGGTGGTAACGATTCATCCGGAATGGCTTGTGCTGAGCTTTCACGCGAAGTTAAAATGGCCGGTGCGGCCAGAATCGTGGCACCCGTTGTTTTAAAAAACGCACGCCTTGATTCATTGGATGGAGAATCCGAATCAGCGACGTTACCCCGATTGGATTCATACTCTCCATTTTTCATGATAATGCCCTCCTACTCTACAGTTATTTTTTAAATTCACACTTTGGGTGCGTCTTGATTATGTATAGGCCCTGCCAAACTTATATTGACATCCATCAAATTGCTTTTATTTGATGGATGTCACTCCCTTCCCTGGTGCTTACAGCACCAAGTCTCCCCCAACCAGCGTTGGTGCTCCGAATAACTGAATTTCGAACTCAGCCGCAGCATTTCCATTGATGTTGGCTTGCAACAAACCCGTTGCAGAGTCGTAACGCACCTGCCCGCCGCCACTGAACGCGGCATTTCCGATAAAGATAAACGCTTGATTACCGGGAAATGCAGCCAATACGTTCGCATCGATCGCGCTCAGGTCAATGGTATCGATTCCCGTTTCAAAGTCCATGATGGTGTCTCTATTGGCCGGGTTGGAATGACCCACGGTTGCTAGATAATCAAAGATATCCGCATCCGCTCCACCTATCAAAGTATCGGCGCTCGGTCCGCCAATCAGCGTATCGTTACCATTGCCGCCATTGAGTATATCGATGCCCGCTGCGCCATTCAGCGTATCGTTGCCATCACCGCCATTTAACGTATCGAGACCGGCTCCGCCGTTAAGAGTATTGTTGTTGCTGTTACCGATAATAATATTGGCTAAGCCATTACCGGTACCATTGACCGCATTCCCGCCGGTCAAAGTAAGGTTCTCAACATTGGCAAGAAGCGTGTAGGTCACCGGACTCTCAACCGTATCGATACCTTGATTAAGCAACTCGGTAATCGTGACCGGTAAATTGCTAATTACATACGTGTCGTTATCCAAACCGCCCCGCAGTGTATCCGTACCACCTCCGGCAATCAGCGTATCGTTACCTCCTAGACCGGTGAGTATGTTGTTGCTGGCGTTGCCGGTTATCACGTTACCCACGTTATTACCCGTTCCATTAATCGCTGCGCCACCCGTAAGGGTCAGGTTTTCCAAGTTAAGACCCAGCGTATAGGTTACCGAGCTTTCAACGGTATCGGTACCACCTGCAGCACCGGCAAACTCTGTAATCGTGTCGGTCGTGGTATCGACAATATAGGTATCGTTGCCGCCTTCGCCTCTCAGAATATCGACACCACCCAAACCATTCAGCGTATCATTGCCCGTCAAACCCAAAATGACATCATTGCCGGCAGTGCCCTCCAAGTTATCGTCACCGGGAGTACCGACAATGACAAGCCTATCCGTAAATTGCAACCGCTCAACGTTACGAACCCTGTCGCTGCCATCGTCAGCACCACCGCCACCATTACCAGGATTGACATGATCAATAAACAAAGTACCTGTCGAGTCTGAATTGATGACATAGTTGGCAAATACATCCTGATACACTGCGGTATCGACGCCAGTACTGTTCGATAAAATCTCACGCACAATCACCAATTGATCGGGGCTATACGTACCGTTCTGCATCGCAGTCCGCAACGCAGGCGTCATATTGGGGAAAGTCGCAATTTGCGTTGCAGGGTTATTAGGATCGGTGCGTACGCTGATGCGAACATTTAACCACGCATCGCCATCGATAATGTCATCACCGCCGCGGCCTTCAATTGAATCACTACCGCCACCACCAATTAAAATGTTGCCGGAGCTGAAACTCGTAGCTCCATTCAGCAACGCACTCAACCCGCTGATCATGCCAATCCGCTCAGCAGCCGTATGCGTTCCGTTGAGTTGATTGACGTTATCCAGCGCGTTGTTTTGCCCGGTAACCGGATCTATCAGCTCCAATTCAACGCTGGTACGATTGTCACCCCGTATGATGTCGTTTTGATTCCATCCCGATGCGGCTTCAACCAGATCGAAACGATCCGCGGTATCTACAAAGGGGCCTGGAACAAGGAGTCTGGCCAAATCAATATTTGCAGCCACTGTGCTGCCAACATTCCCGGCCCAGTCAAAGCCGCTCGCGCCATCGTTCCGATCGGCACCAGCCAAGCCCATCATAATATCATCACCGCCTTCACCAATGAATTCGTCGAGACCGCCGCTACCCACAAACATATCATTGCCGCGAATCGGATCACGATTGAAGGGATCGAAATTGTCACCGGTAGAACCATCGGCCGTTCCAGTTTGAATCCAGTCATCGCCTTCATTGCCCTGCATGACTTCATTCGGCGCGTTACCGAAAATAAAGTCGTTACCCGGGCCGGCAAACACTTCCGAAATATCATTACCCGTTATAATAAAGTCATGACCCGAACCGCCCAAAATCAGATTAATACCAGCACCGCCGTTAATCACATCATGCCCATCCCCACCTTTGATATTGTCGTCACCCGAGGTATCGGTAATGATGTCATTACCATCGCCACCATTGAGTGAATCGTTACCCGCACTACCCTCGATACGGTCATTGCCGCCATCACCCCATACCGTGTCGTCACCAATCCCTGCACGCATTCTATTCGCACCATCGGTACCACCCATCACGATGTGCTCTCCACCGTTATAGCGAATGGTATTTGGACCTAATGAGGTATCCCTGATCAATAGCGCGGTTTCATTATAAGGAGTGCTCGGGTCATTCGGTATCGGACCGGAAGTTCCCAAATTACCAACTTCAAAAGTGTAAGTCGGAGTGGAAAACACATCGAATGGCAGATGTTTCACATTCGGGAGGTTGCGCATGATCATTTCTGCAAAGGAGTTCTCTTCCAGTTGCGTGAGGAAATCAAGCCCGGCGGTACGCGCCAGATAGTAAAAACGATCGCCATTCTGCAGGTTTTCCATTTGGGTTTCAAACACAAAGTTGAATGTTGAACCCAATAACCCGCCAAAAGGTGCTTGCGCCTCAGCCAATCCACCAATCCAGAAATCGACCGAATCCAAGCCAGTATTGGCCGTAGTGAAGCCATTGTCGCTATTTAGAAAGTCACCATTTTCATCGATGAGCGCTTGCGCTGCGGCACGTTTGCCTGCATTATCCGTGGCAGCAGCAATGCTTGGATGATTGCCATAAGCGGCAATAAAATTAACCAGCGATTCAGGATGTCTGAGCTCCGCGCCAAAATCGGCCCAACTCACGTAAGGCGTCACGGCACTGAGCCCGCTATCCTCAAAAAACATACGGCGTGCATCGTTCAAACCAGGAATACCGGTATCGCGAGCACGTGTCATGTTGATCGTCGGCAAATCGAGCGGCAGTCCTACAAGATTGTTGCGCAAAGCTTCGGTCACGAATTCATCGATTTCATTGCCGACTTGTTTGGTCATACCTCTCACCACGGCTGCTGCGGCATTGAGGTTATTCGTGTAATCGTCGGCAAACTCTACTGGGTTCAAAAATGCCTGAATCAATCCAATATCATTGCTGCTGCCATTTGCATTCGTTCTGGCCACGGTTTCAGTCAGCATCGAATGACCAAAGCGATACACCACATGGGCAAACTCGGCCATGATGGCAGGGTCAATCGAGCTGTCATAGCCGATAAAAACGTCGACATTCGGTTGTACTTTACGGGCAAATTCTTCGAACACCAAGTGTTGATATTGCATTTCAGTTGCAAAACGTGCAGCTTGAAACAATTTCTCGCCATCCCACTGATTACCGGGTAGCTTCCATTGGTTAATAAATGCCGGGTCCCCGCTAGCTGTAATCAAATCTTTAACTTCTTGGACTTTGCGGTTATGTTCCGCATGAAACACGGTATGCACCGTGGTCAATCCGATATTCTCGTTACCGCGGCCATCACCGGTAATAAAGTGTCTGTCGAGTAACTCATCATCGTAAGTACCGGCAGCGGGTGTATTGCCCACATCGGTATCCGGATCAGGATTTAGCACACCGGCAGCGAATTTAGGCACAGCCGTATGGGCGATATCATCTAAAAAGGCATGGCCGGTACGAACTACATTACCTGGAATATTTACTCCATTTCCACCATTAGCGGCTGGATTACCTTCGAGCAAAGTGTTTCCCTGCAACACCAATTGCGCATAACCGTTAGGACCTGGAATAAATTTTCCATACGTATCAGTTGCCAGTAATGGCAGATTTGTTAAATCAACATCGGTCAGATTCAGACCCAGCATGGTATGAGCTTGTGCTTTAATATCGGCCCAGGTTGCAAGACCGCCCAAACCACCGGAACCTTCCAGCAAGTTACCAGTTGAGACCGGATCACCAGTGTTCGGATTGATTGCATATTCACGCAAAAACACCTGATGCGAAGGATGCGAGGTATAAGTTTGATTCTGATCTACAAACGGGGTTGTTTGGTTAATATGATTGTGAATATCATCACCTGTACCTATGATGTTATCCGGACCAGGTAAATTAGTCGCTCTGGTCAGGGTCATAAAATTCGGCGCACCCGGCGCAGGGTCAAACAGCGGATCATCCGGTTGCAGCGGAACAAAAACGGTACCGCTTTGACCTTTATTCACCAAATCCAATCCGTGATCAAAAAACTGGCCAAAAAGCGTAAACCATGAATTGAACGGCGCGGATAACCCTGCATCGGGCGTAACATTCGGAATAAAATAGGTTTGAAAAGGCGTACCGTCGAAACGAATACCGTTAACGATCTCCGAGCCGACGGTGTTATTAAAAGCAGCTTCCGCAGCAGGATTACTTTCTGTTTGATCCACAATCAGATTACTGATCAAACGCGGTTGCGAATCAAATACCAAACCGTTTTTCTGATTATAATGGGTCGGATTACCCGCTCCAGGAAAGCCTGCGGGTATATTCTCTCCAGGTCTGAATTCCGGCGCCAGTAAGCGTGGAAATACCCTATCCGCTGCTCCGAACAAGCTCTGACCATCTTCTAGATTATTATAAGTGCCATCAACATTGCGCAAACCAAAAGGAATCAGAGGATCACCTACAAGTCCAGGCAATGCGTTGAAAGTGCCTGATTGCTGCGCGGCAGAATCTGCATCAGCAATTGCTATTTGCTGAAGTAGAAAATCTAGATCGGTTCTGCTGAAATTTGCCATTTTATCTAACTCCCGTATTTATTTATAAATCTAGCAAGCTAAACACTTCCTGCACTGTGGTGACTCACTACACTTAAGTTAATAATTTTTAATAACTCTCTCTTAAATTTGAGAGAAAAATATTATTGCTGACGCCCTATCCCTCCAAATCAGATGCATTCCGCTACTTGACAAACTATTCAACAGAAAATTTAATACTCTGATTTATTGCGAAATTCTTACCCTCTCGTAATGTTGTTTTTGTCTATCAACAGGATGTAGTGCCATACGGTAATAATCTTTCTAACTCTTTCATCCCACTTCTCATTTTTGGCAATAAGATAATATGCTTGTAGTGTTCAAAAAATAAGGGACAAGCTGCAGCAATTTTGCAGGATGCTTGTCCTAGTTTTGTCCTTGTTTATGTAGGATCATTCTTTCATAATAAGTTATTTTATTTAATTAAATCATAAAGATATAGCCATTAAAAACTTGTGAAGAAACTATAAAGGAAAATGTGAATAAATAATGAAGGAAAGCCAGTTTCAGTCCATTCCGGAAACTGGGCTTTAAAGTGAAGACTGTTTTTCTGAAGGAGGCGATAACGTCAATGGCGGTTTATTGAATTTATGACGCATCGCATTAATAATATTCAATAGCGGGGGCTTTCCGATAATTTTGGCTTCCAGCTTGCGTTTATTGGGAAAATCCAACAATGAAATCCCAATCAGCATTGTCAGCAAACCTTGCCCCGGTAGAAAAAGCATCATGAAGCCTGCAATCAAAAATACAAAACCGACAAGGTTTTTAACGATTAATCCGATAATGCGCAGTATTGGATGGTGCTCCTTCATCCAGTAACGAGGAATGCGCACATCAAAATAATCACTCGGTAGGCGAATCAGAATCCATGGAATAGCGACTAAAGAAGCAATGAAGCCAATAATCGATGCGACCGTCAAACCGATCAATACATCGATAGATACCCACTGATGTATTATCGCGACGATATCTTCCAGCATAAAATTAGCCTGATAAATTGAGAATTACTCAGATCTCTCCGAATAATCTGATAGGAAAAGTTGTACTACGGAAGGATTCCTGCCGCTTGTGAAAGCGGCAGGAACAAATCTGCAACATCAAAGATTAAAATTAAGGAACGATACGATTGTTCAGAATTTCTCTGCTTGCGTTGTTCCAGGTTACATCGGTCAGGTTAGAGTAACGGGTGATAATCTGTGCTGCAATACCACCTGAAAATAAACCCGCCCAGCCCAGAATCACAAAGCCCCAGTGCAACGGTGCGCTAAACAGTTCTTCCATGAACCAGAAAGCATGTCCCCATTCGTTCAATCCTACGTTCGGCAGAATCATCAATGGGCCCGCAATCGCCATCACCAACGGAAACGATGTGCCGCGGCTATACAATGGCAGACGCGTCATCGCGTACAGGTAGGCCGCTACTCCGCATACAATGTACATCGGGAATGAGCCATAAAATACCACTACGTGACTCGGTGTAAAGCTCGTGTCACGAATAATCACCTGGTGCCAGCTTGCATCCTGTTCGGTAAAGAAGCTGCCGCCCCAGTAAACACCAAACAAATATACACCCAGCCACATCATCCAGTAAAAATAACGTTTGATCTCAAGCTTGGTGTCCAGATTGTCCAGTTGTTCCTTGGTATCGCGGGTCTTCAGTATCCACCCCCAGGTTACCAACGCAAACAGTGGCATCAGTGTCATGTGTACGCGCCACAGTCCCATCCATACCTTGTCAAATTCAGGCTCCATCGAGTCCATGCCATGTGAATATGCAAATGTCCTTTGGTACCAGATCCAAAATATCGCTACCAAAAGCATCGTTAACATGCCCAGCTTGTAATACTTCGAGTCGTACCACAGCGACATGTCATAGTTGGCGCTCGCCGCGCCGCTAGTTGTGCCATAGGTTGTTGCCATGTTTACCTCCTATTAATTTAACAGATTGTTTGTTAATAGAAAAATTTGTTTGAGATGGAAATCTACTTTCACCACCCAACACAAATTAGACAGAGGCTTTCTTCATGAAAGTTCCCATTAATCTGTGAAAACTCCGTCGGGCATTTACAAAATAGTCACCGACTCTATAAATGCAAGAATATTTTATAAACTAATATCCAATCTTTCAAATAATTAACAAATTAATCCTAAGCCCGCGAGTAACAATATTGTCACAATTTTGTAAAAAAAATGATGTTGTCACAAAAATGTAACATTGCTGTTATATAACTCCTGTCTCGTCTAGCAATTTATTTTTCAATCCTGGATTAACGACAGATAATGAAATTTTTCAGCCTTATTTTAGCAACCCTAGTAATATTCAATTTATGTGCCATCTCCAGCGCTTATGCATTGGATTTGTATGTTGATACAAAAACCAAACAAGTTTTTGCGGAACCTGGACCGAATAGAGTTCATATGGGTACGTATGTAAAAACCGATAATCCATCGGCGCAACCCGAATCCCCCAAGCTAGCTACTACCCCCTCCTCGGCACCTGCTGAATCAGAGAAAAAAGAAACAGTGGCCGAATCGACTCCGATGCGTGAGGGAAAAACCACAGCGGTAGCGGACAAAACCATTCACGAACGTCTGGCTAGCCAAGTCTCAGTGCTGGAAGAACGCATTAAGGATGTTGAGAAGATACATGGTACATTTGATGATCGGGGTTTACATTGGGCCACTAAAGATGGAAATTTTTCAATGTCGCTTAATGGACGGATACAACCCGCTTCACAATATAATTTCGTCAATGATCCCGACCCTGCCTTCGGCTCCAATACCGCGAATGAGCTGAATAGTGGCATGAATATCCGCCGCGCTCGACTGGGTGTTGAAGGCACTTTTTATAGAATATGGGATTATAAATTCGAGTTTGATTTTAGTCGTGGCAATGGTTCTGTGGGATCCGGAATTACGGATGCTTTCGTACGCCTGAATCATACGGACGCACTCTCTTATAAAATAGGCTCATTCAAAGAGCCATTCAGTCTGGAAGAAGCTGCCAGCAATCGATTTATTACCTTTATCGAGCGCCACATGTCAGTCAATTCGTTTGTAGATAACCCCAATACTTACAAAACAGGTATCGGCGCTAATTATGCAGTAACACGCTTCCAAACCGGACTGGCTTTTCAAACCGAGCCTATTGGAGCGTGGTCAGCGGCATCAACTTCGGTGAATGCAAACGGCAACCAGAGCCGCAACAACGGCTCGGGCGATACGGGTTGGGAAGGCATAGGCCGCGTCAGCGGCAGACCCTGGATGGAAGATGAAAACAAGTTCTTACACGTTGGCATCTCCGCAGGACACACCGCAGTCAACACGCAGTATCGAGCCGATGGCACTATGGTTGGGGAAGGCTCTAACGGCGGCGGCGGCGGTATGTCATTTGTCGCATTCCCGGGAACCAATGTGGATCGCAGTAATGTCCTGAATACCGGCAACTTAAGTACCGGTGCGCTCAACGATCCAAACCGGCGCGAGATTAGCAGCTATGATCGATATGGTGCAGAAGCATGGTTTGTTCATGGCCCCTTCTCAGCACAAGCAGAGTTTTTACGCACCAATATCAATGGGGTTGGTTATGATGGAGAACACTTGACGGGTTACTATGGTTTCGTGAGTTACTTCCTGACCGGGGAATCCAAAGCCTACCATGTCAGAAACGGCGCAGCAAACCGGATTAGACCAAACCGGCCGTTCCAATGGAATGGATCGGGATGGGGCGCATTCGAACTGGCTGCCGGTTATGATTACATTGATATGAATTCGGGAGTCATCAGAGGCGGACGCGCTGATATGGTCCGGTTCGGTTTCAATTGGTACCCTCACTCGAACGTTAAGTTTCAGGCAAACGTTATACATATGCTGGATATCAATACGGCTAGAACGCCCATTACCAATACCGATGGATATTCCGGAGGCGCTGGTGCACGGACTAATGGCTGGAATAATGGCGATTTGAGTGCATTCTTGACTCAATGGACTATCGATTTTTAAAAGCGATTTGCGTTGCGCACACAATGGGAACTCAGAAAACTCCGAGTTCTCATTACATTACATTTAAATCTATCTTCTGAGTCTTAGCTCATATCAAATACCTCACAATTAAACTATAGGCTAACAATATGTGGATTATTATGATCTATAGTAGGCTGCCCAACACAATCCATCTCACACCAGGAGGACAACATGCCGCAAATATACATCTTCAAGATACTAAACATAATGCTCCTACTCTGTGTAGGTATTAGTATTGCAAACGCACAATCGATTATCCAAACTGATGGCTCCAGCACCGTTTATCCCATTACCAAAGCAGTCGCCGATAAATTTCAAATCGTAAAAAAAAATACAGTGAATGTTACGGTCAGTATTTCCGGCAGCGGTGGCGGCTTTAAGAAATTTTGCCGCAGTGAGATCGATATCGTGAATGCCTCACGGCCCATTCTGAAGAATGAAATGCAGGATTGTAAAAATTCCCGTATTCAATACGTTGAAATCCCGGTAGCTTTCGATGCCTTGACCGTAGCGGTTAATCCGGAGAATCATTGGGCAACGGCCATGACATTGGTACAATTGAAAAAAATATGGGAACCGGCTGCGCAAGGCACGGTGACCCGATGGAAACAAATCAATCCGACGTGGCCCGATGAAACCATCAAACTCTATGGCGCCGATCCGGATTCCGGCACTTATGATTACTTCACCAAAGCCATTGTAGGTAAGGCAAAATCAAGCCGCAGCGACTACACTCAATCCCCGGATGACAACGTATTGGTTAACGGGGTGGCCAGCGATAAGAATGGTCTGGGATTTTTTGGATTTTCCTATTACATTGAGAATCAGAACAAAGTCACAGCTGTTGCCATCGATAATGGAAAAGGGCAAGGCGCTATTCCTCCAGCGGTCGAAACTGTCGAAAATGGCAGCTATCAACCTTTATCACGCCCGATCTTTATCTATGTCAATGTTAAAGCCATCGAGAAGCCTGAGGTTAAGGAATTTGTGGAGTTTTATCTGAAAAATGCTCTCTTGTTGGTAAAAGAAGCAAAGTTTTTTCCACTACCGCCCCGAGCTTATACAACCATGCTGGAGCACTTTAACAAAAAAAGAACAGGCTCGGTATTTAGTGGGGTACCGGCAATTGGCCTCACCATCGACGAACTGATCAGACGCGAAGACCGGCTTCAGTACGAAAATTTTTAAATTCATACCCACGAAATAAGTAATTGTCTTAATCACTTATCGCTCTAAGCCTTTGAAAAACTCACCCTGTCATTATCGGCCTAGTGATGAATCTTTAACAATCAATGGGTAGATTTATCGCCTGATTTCAAATGCGTTTGTCCAGAGCTTCCTTTAACAACTGGTAATAATTTCGTTAAGTGATTATTACCAGTTGTTGTTTTTTCAAATTCAACTTTCATTTATGATATAAGTCCCCCATTGCAATTAAATAACATGATCCCCTCTGCAAAAATCATCTAATTTATGTCTTTCAACCCCATTATCCTGTGGACAGATGCACTTATATATTTATTCGTTGGTATTGTATTTTTTTTGATTTGGTATGTAAGACGAAACGAACATCTATTGACCCCCTGGAGACGTGTAGGACATAGTGCCAGCGGCATGTCCGCGCTGACAGTGCTACTTTTTTTCTTGATCGTAGGGTTACTCGATACTATCCACTTTCGCCCCGCTCTCGATCATAAAACTCCGGATGGGAAAAACGTTTACAGTGTGGAAGTCTTGAGCGTACTTGATCTCCTGGTAACACCACTGCGCACGAATATGGAAAAAACCTATTCCGCGCCATTGGCGACACACCTCTACGCAAAAGAAACGATTGAGCTTCCCGATGGCAGCCAGGTCCGAACCTTCGCCCGACTTAAATACGGCGGAGCTCACCTGCAAAATCCTGATACGGATCATGTCGGTGATATTACATGGCGCAGCACAAAAGGTTTGATGGCTGGTTTTCTGGTCTGGTGCTTGTTTACCGCAGGTTTAATCACGTTATTGTCACATCGACATCAGAAAAGTTTTCCCCAAACCATCGCAACCATTTTGCGATGCAAAATGGAAATTCCCTGGCACGCCATTTTGATCACCTTATTAATTCTGCTGCTGATTATCGGTTGCGGAACAGCATTAGCCGGTCACTACCATGTCTTAGGTACTGACAAGGTTGGACAAGACATTCTGTATCAATCACTCAAGAGCATTCGTGTCGCTCTGGTCATTGGTACTCTGACCACGTTGATTATGCTGCCATTTGCGCTATTGCTCGGCATTATGGCGGGTTATTTCAGCGGTTGGATCGATGATGTCATTCAATATATTTATACCACACTGAATTCCATACCCAGCGTCCTATTGATCGCCGCTGCAGTACTTATGATGCAAGTGTATATCGAAACCCATTCAGAATTATTCGAAACCGTCGCCGCACGTGCCGATCTGCGTTTGTTATTCCTTTGTATTATTCTTGGCGTGACCAGTTGGACCAGTTTATGCCGATTGCTTCGCGGCGAAGCGATGAAGCTGCGCGAATTGGAGTATATCCAGGCAGCCCATGCCTTTGGTGTCTCGCATTGGCGCATCATCACGCGCCACATTTTACCGAATGTAATGCACATCGTTTTAATTGCGACAGTCATGGATTTTAGTGGTTTGGTTCTGGCCGAAGCGGTTTTATCTTATGTCGGCGTGGGTGTCGATCCTTCCACGATGAGCTTTGGCACTATGATTAACGCGGCACGCTTGGAAATGGCACGCGAACCGATAGTCTGGTGGGCATTACTGGCAGCATTTGGATTTATGTTCACTTTGGTATTGAGCGCCAATTTATTTTCCGATGCAGTACAAAACGCTTTAGATCCACGCACAAGAACGTTAAAACAAAGCAAGAAATTCTTTCAGAAATCAGAAAACAAATCACAACCATCAAGCAAAATATCCCAAGCTATCAAATCAACCGAATCTTCTCATCAACCATGAAAAATCTGCTGGAAATAGAGCATCTTGAAACCTTGCTGCATACCGGCAATGCGCCCGTGCGTGCAATCGATGGATTGTCTCTGGCCATTTTACCGGGTGAAACATTTGCATTACTCGGAGAATCCGGATGCGGCAAGTCAATGACAGCACTTTCCGTCATGCGCTTGCTACCTGAAGTAGGTGAAATTGTTGCCGGAAAAATCAAACTCAACGGCACAGATATTTTGCAACTCTCTGAAAGGGATATGCGCACAATCCGGGGTAAACGCATCAGTATGATTTTTCAGGAACCGATGTTGAGCCTGAATCCAGTGCTGACCATTGCTGAGCAAATTGAAGAAGTATTGAACCAGCATTTGCAATTATCCAAAAATGCAACCCGGCAACGCATTCAGGAATTGCTGGAACAGGTCGGCATTCCTGATGCAACGCAACGCATGCATGAATATCCGTTCCAGTTTTCCGGCGGCATGAAACAACGCGCCATGATCGCCATGGCGCTTGCGGGCGAACCCGAGTTGCTTATTGCCGATGAACCCACGACAGCCCTGGATGTGACAATACAAGCACAAGTCCTGGATTTGATGCGACAAGTTCAGCGGCGCACGCACATGGCAATTTTACTGATTACGCATGATCTGGGCGTAGTTGCCGAAATGGCTAAACGCATCGCAGTAATGTACGCAGGAGAAATCGTCGAACTGGCTTCCCGGGATGATTTCTTTCACCGCCCGGCTCATCCCTACTCACAGCAGTTATTTGCATCTTTACCCGGAAAACAAAAACGTGATCAGGCATTAACTGTTATTCAGGGCAACGTGCCCTCCCTTGCACAACAGTTTAAGGGCTGCCGTTTTGTTGATCGCTGTAATCAAGCACTGGCTATCTGTCACCATACCATCCCCCAATGGCATCCGGCAACATCGGGAAGCCATCAGGTGCGGTGTCATCTGTATTTGGATCAGCAAAATGTCCCGGAGAAACCATCAGCAAATAACGCTGAGCAGCGAGTCATCGCTTTTGATGCAAAAACCGATACGACAGAAGAAATATTATTACAAGTTACCGAACTCAAAGTCCACTTCCCGATTCGCAAAGGATTATTCAAACGTGTAGTCGGTCACGTTAAGGCAGTCGATGGCGTATCGCTAAAAATTGTTGCCGGACAAACTTTGGCATTAGTCGGTGAATCGGGATGCGGCAAGACAACGATCGGTAAAAGCATTCTGCAATTGATTGAACCAACCGCAGGAAGCGTGCGCTTCAGAAACCAGGAACTGGTTTCTCTGAAACGCGATCAGCTTCGGCAAATACGTTCTCAATTTCAAATTATATTCCAGGATCCTTACTCTTCACTGAATCCGCGCATGCGAATTATTGAAATTCTGCGGGAAGGCATGGATGCGCTGATCATCAGAAAAAAAAATGGCTCTAAAACTCACGCTGCATCGTCAATTGATTCAAGAGAGAAAAAAATTGATGCATTATTACGTCAAGTGGGCTTGCCTGTTGAGGTAAAATGGCGGTATCCGCATGAGTTCTCCGGTGGTCAGCGGCAGCGTATCGCCATTGCGCGTGCTTTGGCGGTTAATCCGGAACTATTAATCTGCGATGAGCCGACTAGCGCACTGGATGTATCGGTTCAGGCGCAAATCCTGAATCTGCTCAAATCGCTGCAAAATAATTTAGGGCTTGCATTTTTATTTATTACCCACAACATCGCTGTTGTGGAATATTTGGCTGATGAGGTTGCTGTCATGTATTTGGGACGAATTGTTGAATATGGGCGTATTGATGAGGTGATAAGCCATCCCAGGCATCCCTACACCCAAGCGTTGCTATCATCAGTTCCGCAAATTGAATCCAATCCCGACCGCCAAGTCATTGCGTTGAAAGGTGACCTGCCATCTCCAGTCACACCGCCAACCGGCTGTCACTTCCATCCACGCTGCGCCAGCGCTATGCCCATTTGCCGCGTGACCTATCCGCCGGTCAGCACATTCAGCGCAACGCATACAACCCATTGTTTCCTTTATCCACACCAACAAGTTTTTTGAAATCATGAGCATTCATAACGAAGTGGCGCGCCGCCGCACTTTCGCTATCATTTCCCATCCTGATGCAGGTAAAACTACGCTGACTGAAAAATTGTTGATGTATGCCGGTGCGATTCATATCGCCGGCAGCGTAAAAGCACGCAAAGCCAGCCGTCATGCCACCTCGGATTGGATGGAAATCGAAAAACAACGCGGTATCTCGGTCGCCAGTTCAGTCATGCAAATGGAATACCGCGATTGCGTCATTAACTTACTCGATACTCCCGGCCATCAGGATTTCTCAGAAGATACCTATCGTGTGCTCACCGCAGTCGATGCCGCACTGATGGTAATTGATGCCGCCAATGGCGTCGAAGCACAGACATTACGTCTGCTGGAGGTCTGTCGTGCACGCAACACTCCGATCGTCACTTTTGTCAATAAAATGGACCGTGAAGTGCGTGAACCGTTGGATTTGATTGATGAAATCGAACGTACCCTGGGTATGGCCACCATTCCATTCACCTGGCCGGTCGGCATGGGAAAAAACTTTCAAGGTGTCTGCGATCTGAAAAATGATTGTATGCGCATATTTCAAGCCGGATCTGACCGGGTCGACAATAAAAATGAAATGATCGCGCAGCTTGACGATCCGCAGATCCAACAACGTTTCGGCACGGATTTGTCCAGCGCTTTACAGGCAATCGAGTTGATTAAAGGGGCTACACCGGCTTTTGATCATAAAGTGTTTCTTGCGGGTAAACAAACCCCTGTTTTCTTTGGTTCCGCGATCAACAATTTCGGTGTGCGGGAAATTCTCGATTCATTGGTCGATTTGGCTCCTCCCCCCGAGTCACGTAACGCTATTCAGCGCGAAGTATTGCCAGATGAAAAAAAATTTTCCGGCATGGTATTTAAAATTCAGGCCAATATGAATCTGGCACACCGCGACCGCATTGCCTTTGTGCGTATCTGCTCCGGTCATTTCAAGCGCGGCATGAACTTGAAAGTCGCACGCAACGGCAAGGATATCCGCACCAGTACAGTGGTATCTTTTTTGTCGCAACGTCGTGACATTCTTGAAGAAGCCTATCCCGGAGATATTATTGGCATACCGAATCACGGTACGTTGCAACTTGGCGACACTCTGACCGAAGGAGAGGTATTGCAATTCACCGGTCTGCCTTTTTTTGCTCCGGAAATTTTCCGTACCGTTGAAATTTCAGATCCGTTACGCAGCAAACAATTGAAGCTGGGATTGACACAACTGGGTGAAGAAGGTGCGATTCAGGTATTCCGTCCACATTTGGGTAACCTGCTATTACTCGGTGCCGTTGGTACGTTACAGTTTGAAGTGGTTACTCATCGACTGCAATACGAATATGCGGTGGCTGCCCGGATAACGCCAGCTAAATATCAACTGGCACGCTGGATTACTTGTGACGATACACGTGAACTACAGCGATTTATTGAAGCCAACGCGCATCGGATCGCCTATGATGCTGTCGATGCTCCCACCTTTCTGGCCGCTTTTGGCGCGGAATTAAGTGTCGCAGAAGAAAACTGGCCGGCGATTCGTTTTCATAAATTACGCGAACACGCCGGTTTGGTGTTTCAGGATCATATCAACGCATAAGGGCACACAGGATGATATGGATACCGGCTATTTTATTATTCATCTTTTTTACAGTATCCACGCAGGCTAGTAATTTAATCTCCCCCTCGGCTGATCATCTTACCCGGTTTGTTGTTATGGGTGACATGCCTTACACCGATACCGAATATGCCCTGCTGGAGCAGCCTGATGGCACCATCGCCAAAGCCATTCGCACACTTAACCCCCCCGTACTCATTCATCTGGGAGACTTCAAGCAGGGCCGGATAAGCTGCAGCGACGAATTGTTCCTGGATCATTACCGCCAAATTGCACAGCTCAATCCCCATAGAGTTGTCTATACCCCCGGCGACAATGAATGGGTGGATTGTGATCGATTTACCTTTTCCGCGCGCTATGACGAACTGGAACGGCTCAACTTCTTGCGTCAGCTCTTTTTTCACCAGGATCACCATCAATTAACTAAAGACATTCCCGGTCTTGTGCGGCAAGAAGGCTTTATCGAAAATGCACGATGGGAATCCAGTCCAGTTGTTTTTGCCACACTGCATGTTCCCGGAACAAATAACGGTCGTATGGAAATTTTACGCAGCAACCTGCAGGATGCCTTGGACGAAGCCGATTATCGCGATCAAGCCAATGAACAATGGTTACGGCAATTATTCATCGCGGCAGAATCCGCGTCAGCACTTGTCATTGCATTCCACGCCGATATTTTTAATTTTGATCATAAGAAGCCTGCTTGTACAATCGAGAATCGCACGAATTGCGATGGCTATCGAAAGCTGCGTGATTTGATTAAGCGCCAAGTTGCACAATTCGCCAAACCGGTTTTGGTAATTCATGGCGACTCTCAGGCATATTGCCTGCACCAACCGTATACATCGATTCCTAATCTCTGGCGGCTCAATGCCCCCGGAGACTATAGACACATCGATGCCAGTCAGGTCGTGTTTGATCCAGAAAATAAAAATACGCCCTTCACCGCTAGCGGCGTGCTTGACCGCAAACCTGCTCCGGCAATCTGCAGCTATAGTATTTTCGGTTCATCCCGACATTCTCCATCTTTATCTTTATTTCCAAGAAGACAGCTATCATGATATTCAGCATGACCGGTTACGCCGCGGTTAGCCAGGAAACACCTCACGGATCTTTCAGCATTGAAATACGCTCAGTCAATAACCGCTATTTGGATATTCTATTCCGCCTGCCGGATGAGTTCCGCAAGCAAGAAGCAGTAATGCGAGAACTGCTCACTGCGCAACTCGGTCGCGGCAAAGTCGAATGCCGTCTGAATTTTTCCCCATCAGTCAGCACGGTAAATTTGCAACAACTGGATCACACGCTATTAGAGCAATTACTGCAACTGGAACAAATGATTAAAACACGACATTCCGTAGCGGCATCGCTAACCGTCGCAGAAATTCTTAAATGGCCTGGCATATTGGGAAGTAATCACGCAAATATCGAAGAATTCGATGAAATCACGGTAATGCTGCTGCAAACTGCACTGAACGATTTAAAAACCGCACGGATACGGGAAGGTAATAAACTCAAATCAATTCTACTGAATCGCATCGAGCAAATGCGTCAACTTTTACAGATAGCATCACCGCGGATTCCCGCACTTATCTCGGCTTTTGAAGAAAAGCTGCGTACTCGCCTTGAAGAAATTTTAGGTAACTATGAAAATGAACGGATTCACCAGGAAATTACATTATTTGCCGGAAAAATCGATGTGGACGAAGAGCTCTCGCGTCTGCAAGCACATCTGAATGAAGTGGAGCACATTCTAAATAAGGGCGGCTATGTCGGGAAACGGCTCGATTTCATGATGCAGGAACTGCATCGCGAAGCCAATACCATCGGATCAAAGTCGGTTGATTTGGAAATCACGCGAATCTCTATGGAGTTGAAGGTGATCATTGAGCAAATGCGAGAGCAAGTTCAGAATATTGAATAATGAAATCACCCTGAGACTTCATAATCCCTATATATTTTATTGATAGGCAGTAAAACTATCATTGTTTGATCATTTGCCTGAGGCCAAAATTGCTATGCTTAACTTATGCCGTGTTAACAGCAGCCGATTCAATACGGAAAAAATTAATTCATTCTTTGGCAATCCAAAAAAATTATTTTAATAATTAGATTGATGTCATTTCATAGAGAACTGAAGAAAAATGGGAAAATTATTCTTTTATATCCTAATCGCGATATTGATCTATTGGATAATTAAGAGCCACCATTCTAAGAAAGACTCAAATATATCGAATCAGGATTCGATCGAAGATACGGTCAATTGTGTGCATTGCGGTGTTTATTTGCCTAAAAGTGAAGCGATCAGGCAACATGATAAATATTTTTGTTGTCAGGAGCATTGTGATCGGTTTTTAGGCTCCTCGTCTTAAATTAATCGTTGTGTCAACACCTACTTATTCATCACAAACAAAACACTCAATATTCTGGCCTTTCCATTCAAAACCAGCAAGTGCTGAGTACACCGGCCCGTATTGGTGTTCGCTTTATTATTTCAATATTTACCGCATAATACTGGGCAGTAGCCTGCTCATTAGTGTTTGGAAATTTGAGTTCACGAACTTTGGCTCGCATCATTACACCCTATTTTTGTACGCAGGACTTTCACATGTAGTTTGCAGCTGTATATCCCTGTTGCTGGTTAAATTAAGAACCCCCGGGTTTAATTGGCAATTAACCATACAAGTGATTGGTGATATTGTTTTTTTTACCATTATGCTCTATGCCAGCGGCGGGTTGCAGAGCGGTTTGGGTGCCATACTGCTGATATCCCTCGCAGCAGCGGGATTAATCAGCCGCGGTCGTTTAGCATTATTTCTTGCATCTATTGCGACAATCAGCTTATTGCTGCAAGAAACCTATTCCTTGCTTACGGTTAACTATTATTCGGCTCAGTACTCACAAGCGGGTTTATTGAGCATGGCGTATTTTGCTGTAGCTTGGCTGGCACATCAATTAGCCAAACATACTTTAGCCAGTGAGCAGCTAGCAAAGGAACGGGGTATTGATCTGGCAAATATGTCACAAGTCAATCAACTGGTCATTCAGGATCTGCAGGAAGGCGTACTGGTAATCGATAAACATGGCGTTATCCGACAGCATAATAGCTACGCTGATAAGCTGCTCGATTTAAGATCATCTGCAACTAACCCAAAATCGCTCAAGCTTTCCGACTATGCACCTGATATAGCTGACCGACTTAAAAGTTGGCAAGGGGATAGCAAGATGAGTTTCGATCTATTGCGCTTAACGCATAGTCATGCATTAGTGCGCACCCGCTTTCTACCTATACAAGCTGATTTCAGCAACGGGGTTGTAGTTTTTCTTGAGGATATGGGGCGTATACAAGCGCAGTTGCAGCAACTCAAACTGGCAGCAGTGGGACGCTTGACAGCCAATATTGCACATGAAATTCGTAACCCGCTGTCCGCTATCAATCACGCAGCGGAACTTCTGGAGGAAGAACAACAAGAAAATCATACCGATCCCCGCCTGGTGCGTATCATCTGTGATAATACCCGGCGATTAAACAAAATCGTACAGGATGTATTGCAACTAAACCGACGTAACATTCCAAAACCGGATATCTTAGAAGCTCACGATTTTATCAAGAAATTTCTTGAAGAGTTTTGCGATGTGGAAAAAATTGATAGCGATGTATTCATATTTCAAAACGCCAATAACGATTTAGTCAGTTTTGATCGCGATCACTTGACCCAAATACTCTGGAATTTGTGCCGGAATGCATGGCGACATTGTCGCAAGCAAGCGGGCAGTGTTCTTGTTGAATTATCTACGACAACCAACGGGCATAATGTTTGTCTGAATATTATTGACGATGGTCCGGGTGTGAATCCGCAGCAGGTCAAAGAAATCTTTGAGCCTTTCTTTACAACTGCCGATGGTGGCACAGGATTGGGTTTATATGTGGCGCGTGAACTGTGTGAAACTAATCAGTCATCGCTTGATTATATTGAAGATTCTTCAAGTGGGCATTTTAGAATAATATTTAGTTGCAGTGAACCATGTCGATAGATAATGAACGGATTAATCTGCAAAAGAAGACTTTATCTCCCAGAATACTAGTTGTGGATGATGAGCCGGATATTATTGAATTGTTAGAGCTCACACTTGCCCGAATGGGAATGGAAGTTTCTAGCGCAACTTGTATTCATGATGCTAAAGCGCTACTGCGATCACACTCTTTTCAATTATGCCTCACCGACATGCGATTGCCTGATGGCAATGGATTGGAGCTGGTTAAATATATTTCGCAGCACTTTGTTGATGTTCCTACTGCTGTTATTACTGCGTATGGCACCACAGAAAATGCAGTAGCTGCGCTGAAAGCAGGCGCTTTTGATTATTTACCAAAACCTGTTTCCTTGAAGCAGTTACGTGATCTTGTTAAATCGGCTTTGAGCCTTCCACCGGTAAAGATCGAATCAGCAGGACAAGGTGAAATAAGTCAACAACGCACGCTACTTGGTGAATCCGAATCCATGCGCCAGTTACGCGTAACTATCGACAAACTCTCGCGTAGTCAAGCGGCAGTATATATCAGTGGTGAATCCGGTAGTGGTAAGGAATTAGCCGCAAAAATGATTCATGAAAGAAGTGCCCGTCACAAGCAACCATTTGTTGCAGTCAACTGTGGCGCAATTCCAGAAAATTTGATGGAAAGTGAATTTTTTGGCTATAAGAAAGGTGCCTTTACTGGCGCGGAAAAAGATCATGATGGATTTTTTCTGACCGCCAACGCCGGTACCTTGTTTCTTGATGAAGTCGCCGATTTGCCATTAACGATGCAAGTTAAGCTGCTTCGGGTCATTCAGGAAAAACAAGTAAGAAGGATTGGGGATACACAAGAAAAAAATATTGATGTGCGAATTATCAGTGCCACTCACAAAAAGCTAAATCACTGCGTCACAATAGGTCAGTTTCGACAGGATTTGTATTACCGTTTGAATGTCATTGAATTGAATATGCCTGCATTGCGTGAAATGCGCGAAGATATTCCGCTCATTGCAGAAGCTATTCTGGAAAAGCATTGCCAGGAAACCAATCGACCTATCTGTCACATCAAAAAAGATGCCATGATCATGCTCAAGAACTATGATTTTCCAGGGAATGTTCGTGAACTTGAAAATATTTTGGAACGCACGTTAGCGCTTTGTCCGGATGTGGACATTGGAATAGAAGAATTGCAATTGCCGAATCAGAAAGTTGAAGCAATACCAAACAACGATGCGGCAGAAGTCACTCAAATCTCCGCCATAGCCACTCAAGTGAGGACAGATCATAATCTACCGCTACAGGATTATCTCGATAAACTGGAGAAAGATTCCATTGTCAAGGCGTTGAATGAGAGCCGATACAATCGTACTAAAGCAGCTAAAACATTAGGCATCACAGTTCGTTCATTGCGTTACCGGATGGAAAGATTGGGGTTAAACGACTAATCAATTTCCAATCAAGTGATATTCCACACCTTGTACATCAATGAATGCAAAAAGCTTGATGTACAAGATGCCGTACGTTATTTCGATAAATCTGATTCTTTTCCGCCTTAGTTACTCGTAAATTCTGCCTCAACGTCCGGTCAGTGCGGATTGCAACAAACTAGCACTGGCTTGCCCACTTGCCTTACTTACATAACTGGTAATAACAGGAATAAATTGACCAATCATATCGGGAGAAAGATCCAATTGCTGAAAGGATGCCGCCAATGCAGCAGCATTCCCCAACGAATTATTTTTATCTCCCATCAATGAAGATAAATTGCCAGACAAATTTGACATCGCAGGTGCAGCGCTCAACATGTTATCCATTCCTGGAATAGATCGGGATATTGTTGCAAATGCTTGCGGATCCATATTAGTTTGAGCCATCTGGAATATGGCTCCGGCCCCACCTAATGCTTGTTGCGGCGATACACCCAAGCGATGAGATAAAATATCAACCAAGCCAATTTGCGCCATTCCAGCCGGATCATTTGCAGCCGTCGCTCCGGTATTCAGGATTTGCCGGCTGCTTTGCGCCGCACTTTCCACAGTAGACAGGCCCTGATCGATCGCCCCCAGCGAACCAGTACCGCCTGTATTAGTTGCGCATCCGCTTATGAAAAAGGATACCGCGATAGCAATTAAATAATAATTCATCTTTCTCATGACAACTCCTTCCAAAATAAAAAATTTAAGCATTCACCAAATATCTTAAAGACAGCATGCCATCAATAGACGTTCAATGCTACATAATACATGCATTGTCATAAATTCTTCATAATACAGTCATCAAATTTTCATACTTTTTGGTTATGCTCCTCGGTATCATAAAATAACAAGGAGAAAATAATGTACTGCTTAATCAAAGAGTGGCCCAATAAAATGGCAACACTAATGACTGAAGATGGCGTTGTACTCTGGACATTCAGCGATGTGGAAGAAGCACGCAAAGTATGGCAAGACTGGTGTTCTCTTCAAAATGACAAAAAACCAAGTCAATCCAGTCAAATTGGCTCTTCAGATCTATCCGAGCAAATTTTTTAAACACTCAGTCACAATTTAACGAGCAATTCCCCTCATTTGGGGAGTATTCTTAGCGAATCAGATTTATCTTATACTTTTCTGTTCAATCAAATCCTTACCAATCATCTCTCCACACCATAATCAGAATGCTTAAAATAAACGCCTAACTCCTTTATCTTAGGCAAGCTTAATGCATATAAAATTTTATTCAGACTCTCAGCATCGACAAACTGATCATGCCCCACAAAGCAGCGCGGCCGACAAAGCCGGCCTTCCCGCGGGAACATTGATACACATCGGAGCAAAGCATCAATCAGAATGTAAAATCTCAGCAATTCAATACAGTGCCGAGACACTTATCTATCATGAAATTTCATCAGTCTCAGATCTGCAACCGTTGCAAAATAACGAATTGATCACTTGGGTAAATATAGACGGACTAAGCAATATTGATATTGTCGAAAGGATCGGTCATGAATTGAACATTCATCCTTTAGTGTTAGAGGATATTTTAAGTACGCACCAACGCCCCAAGCTAGAGGAATATGAAAATTTTCTGTATCTGGTCATCAAAGGCATCAGTCTTGATCAGAACAAAATTTTCAACCTACAGTACGAGCAAATCAGTATTTTGTTATTAGCCAATTATGTTATTACTTTCAAAGAAAAATCTGATACTACATTTGATCCCGTCTATCATTACCTGAAAAATCGCAGTGGTCGATTGCGGCTAAAAGGCAGTGATTATCTGGCATACGTTATTCTTGACACCATCGTTGATGAGTATTTTGTAGTAGAAGATAGCTTGGATGATGTCATCGATTCATTGGAAGACAATATTTTGCTCAATTCCAATAAAGAAATACTACAAACTATCCAACAAATACGCCGCAGCCTGATCTCAATGAAACGTAATATCTCTCCATTACGTGAATTATTGGCAGCAATCCAACATATTGATACCCCGTTATTGCAGGAAAAAACATTGCGTTATTTTGGTGATGTCTATGACCATGTGCTACGTGTTAATGATTCACTTGAATCCTTTCGCGAAAGAATCTCAGCAATGCATGATATTTATCTTTCCAATATTAGTAACAAAATGAATGAAACAATGAAAATCCTGACTATTTTCGCGACTATTTTCATACCATTGACTTTTATTGCAGGTATTTATGGCATGAATTTTGAATATATGCCTGAACTGAAATGGCGCTGGGCCTATCCTGCAGTATGGGTAATCTTTATTTTAGTTAGCCTTGGCTTACTTATTTATTTCAAAAAAAAGAAATGGCTATAGCTGTATACAGATGCAGTTCATCGGCTCTGTACTCCATCCAAACGCAAACCAATTGCCTAATCGTCGATATAAAACAAAAAGAGATTCAATTCCAAAGTTGAATTGAATCTCTATCAAACGCTTCTTCTTTTTAATAGGTTTCTAAAAAAGAAACTTATTTATTATATTTTTATTAATGAACAACCCCGCCGCAAGCAGCGGAGTATCAGAAGAGAGCGAGTTGTCTGTCTTCGTATAACTGCTGATAGACATCTCCGTGCTTTTTAACGTAATCTCTTATTGTGTCCTCATCGCCATGACGGCCAACTGTACTGACGAAATAACCATCAGTCCAGAATTCCCCGCCCCACAGCTGTTTCTTCACATGAGGACATAAGCGAAATACCTCCCGCGCCGTGATACTCTTGATCAGTGTCACCAGTTTTGTCCCACTGTATGCGGGAACCGACTGCACCAGAAAATGCACATGATCCTTATCTGTACCAATCTCCATGAATTTCAACTGGTAACGCCGTTCGAGATCTAAACAGACATCCCGCAACACCCCGTCCACAGCTTCATCAAATACGGCGCGGCGATATTTCGCCGGAAACACCACATGATAAAGCAGCACTGTTTCATTATGGCTCTTATGTATATATTCGCTCACGCAAATATATTACGCCCCAAGGGGCGGGGAATATATCCCGGAGAGATTCAAAATCTCAGTTGTCCGCGATACTCAATACCAATCAGAATGCTCAGTTTACCAGCAAAGCATGGATTATTGTTTTGAAGAATCACGATATACAGATCAGTATGAATGGAACAGGTTGTTATCATGATAATATTTTGTTGAACGATTATGGCCCAAAGTCTAAGTATGAGTATGAGTATGAGTTCTTATACATTGGCGCACTCAGTAATTTAAAGGATATAAGGAAAAGTTTGACTCAGTGGTTTGATTGGTACAATCAGGAACGTTTTCATCAAGGTCCTTGATACCCGAACTCCCAACGAGGTTTATTATCAATATCAAGCAATTCATCAGGCTGATCGGGCCTGATTAACTAACGATAGCAGAGCTTAATTTTACACTCAGGTTGTACAGTTGTTGCAGGTGACCACTTCACTTTTCAAAAATGCCCAACTATTTCGATGCACTTCTGTTTCTAATGTAATTCCGGGTGCTTATGATCTGCAGTAACTCCAATCCTTTCTTTTTTATCTGCTGTCTCTTTGCGCTCTAACAATTCGTAGATATAGCATAGTGCACCTAGTCCAGTTGCAATAATTATTATTAAAATAGGCGAAGGAATTGACACATCAAGATACCAACTCCACCATTCCAAACCAGCAAAACTAATAAAAATTAATGGTGCAATGACTAACGGTAATATGTCATTATCCATGCCTTTATTAATTTTTTCTCTTATGCTCCGATATAAGATATTAAATAAGCCTCTGATCCTATAATATTTCTTTCTTACTCTCGAGTTAATATTTTTTAATTGATATTTATTCATTGAATAACGTACCCAGTATTGTTATAAATTAATGAAGTTAATTAAATCAACTAGTATATGAATTGAAGTTTTTAAAATACTTAACGGAAGTGACTATCGAAAGTTGATAGTTATAAAAGGAATCTGTCGGATATGTTAATTGTGGGCGAAATGTTTGTTAAAATACCGTGCTCATTGAAAGCATATTTACGGTAGTTACTATAGAGGGTACGCAAAATAAAACACTCGTCGTAAGCGTTAAAGTATTAATGGCGCACTCCTCGAGTCGCTGATTTTCGCCAGCTTACGCCTCAAGGAGCTGAGAATAGACCCGGTAGAGATCAATATAATTAGATAGCTCAAATTTTATTCCTTCGTTACACCCATACAAACCATTTTTCCATGACCTGCAGATCACAATAATCGGGCTAACTATCCTAATAATAGGATAAACAAAGAATTAACTCATATCTCTGCATTGTTTTTCTTATTAACAAATAGCCACTGCTCTACTTATTCGCCAAACGCATCTCTGAGCCACTCGATCTCCTGTCCATTAATACCAGACAATAAAAGTGCATCAAATCGACAAGGTGATTCTATTTTTAATTCAGTTAGATAATATTGTGCGGTTCTTAATATTTTTAACTGCTTCTTAGAAGTAATACTCGCTGCTGCTCCACCATATTTTTCATTTGTGCGCATACGCACTTCAATGAAAACCAGCGTTTCTCCATCGCGCATTATCAGATCAATTTCTCCAAAGCGACAACGATAGTTTTTTTCGACCAAAACCAAATGTTGCCGCTGCAAATATAATAAAGCGATTTTTTCAGCTTCACTACCATTCATCTTCTGCAATATTTTTTGCATTTTTTATGAGTTGAACTTTACCATTCTCAAACTGTGCTGCAACAAGCTCACGCACAAATTGATTAGGTGATTGATAGCGAATCTGCCCGGTTACACCGTCAATAGCGATTGCGCTAACAGGTTGTGGCAACATTAAATTTGCCAGCAACCGGAAAGCATCAATCCCCAGCGCATAAAGGCGTTCCATATCCATGCTTCTAGTGGGACTGAGATGACGATAAGCCATGACAGCAGGATGATCGGGCTGCAGTAGCCAGGGCATATCAAGAAACTGAATACCATTAAGATCATTATTGAATAAAAAATTATCTGCTCCTGAAAAAACCTGTGATGTAGCATATACAGGCACTTCCGGATCAAGGTAAGAGCGTAGCAAACGTGACTTAACTGCGTCCAGAGCAAGAAAAACTAAATGACCGCTACCAGCAGTCAAATTACGAAATTGCTGAAGCGTAATTGGATTATCAGCATACAAAAATGATTCGGCAGTTTTATCAATTTCATTTTGCCATCGCAGTGTAAAAGCGTTCTGGAGCCGTTTGGATAAAGGACTGTCATCACCGATGACAATGGCATGATTTTTACCGCTTGACAGTGCTAATTCAGCAAGTTGATTCGCTTCAGATTCCATTTGCAAGCCAAAAAAATATAATTTTGGTGGTAAGGTAGCATCACTGTCTGCAGTGTTCAGTGCTAAAGTAGGTACATTTGAGAAATGGCTGGAGGCTACAGCCGCAACACCGTCACGCGTAAGAGGGCCGACGATGAATATTGCACCGGCATTGAGTGCCTGATAATAAGTAATCAAAATATCGAGCGGATCGTCAGTAGTAGAATATAACCGAATAATTGCTGGAAGCGGTTCGCCGCGTTGTGTGGCAGCCACAAAACCATCTTTCACAACATTAGCAGCTTCACCAAATGAAGCAGATTCCAAAGGCAGTAATAGCGCAATATGGGGTACTAGTGCGGATTCCGGTAAACTTTCCAACCGGCCTTGTTCATCGAGATCGGTCGCCGTTGATGAAAAGTTAAAACTTAATAACAAGATTACCGCTAGGGTAATGGTAAAAAAACGTTGCATTGTGAGGATCATGCCGAGCAAAAGTACATTATATGTGGTTGCCACACCAATAGGAAATTTAAACGATATCAGTCTACGGGCTTTAGATATTCTGACAAAAGTAGATGTGGTTGCCGCAGAACATATACAGGTTTCCGGACATTTATTTGCTGCGCACGCCATCTCCTCCAAACTTATTAGCCTTCATCAACACAATGAGGCAGTCGTTTCCAATAAGATTCTGGCACTATTAAATAGCGGAAAAAGTGTTGCTTTAATAACAGATGCAGGCACCCCCGGCATTTCCGATCCAGGCGCAATCCTAGTTCAATACGTACGTGCGCAGGGATACTCAATTATTCCCATTCCCGGTGCAAATGCAGCAATTTGCGCCCTATCAGCCAGCGGCATTACAAATCCACATTTCCTATTTTATGGTTTCTTACCGGCTAAAACTGGATTACGTAAACGTGCACTAATCGAATTAAAACCACAGCTGTGCACATTAATATTTTATGAAGCGCCTCATCGGATTCTGGAATGCATAATCGACATGCTGGATGTTTTTGGGCCTCAGCGGGAACTGACTGTTGCCCGGGAATTAACTAAATTATTTGAAACTATCCACCGAGGAACTTTATACGAAATTCATTCCTGGCTGCAAGAAGATATCAATCAGCAAAAAGGTGAATTCGTTTTATTGCTGTCCGGTGCGGAACCTACGGATAAATCCGAAATCAGTGAACAAGCAGAGCGCACATTAAAATGCTTGCTCATTGAACTTCCGTTAAAACAATCAGTTAAACTCGCAGCAGAGATCACTGGTGAAAGCAAGAATTCGCTCTATCAACTGGCATTGAAGTTAAAAAATGTACGATATCCCGAATAGTACAATGATGATGCCTACGCTATAATTCAGACCATATTCCTTATATTTGGTGGCTACTAACCCTTGACCTGCATAACTATTATCCGTCCAGATGATTGGCACTTACATTTACGTGACGACGAGCAATTGCGCTTCGTACTACCTCATACTGCAAAGCAATTTGCGCGCGCAATCATTATGCCTAATCTTAAGCCGCCGATTGTAACAACAGATATGGCCTTATCTTACCGTGCAAGAATTTTGGCTGCTTTACCTGAGCCGTTGCATGGCAGCTTTGATCCGCTCATGACACTGTATTTAACTGACAATACAGCACCTTCAGAAATCGCTCGAGCAAAAGAAAGTAAAGCGGTACAGGGAGTAAAACTGTATCCGGCCGGCGCGACCACAAATTCGGATGCCGGAGTGACCGATATTACCAAATGCTATGCAACCTTGGAGGCAATGGAACAAAATAATCTGCTGTTGCTGGTGCATGGTGAAGTAACAGATGCCAATGTAGATATATTTGATAGAGAAAAGATTTTTATCGATCGTGTGCTAGATCCTCTGATACGGCGTTTTCCCAGTTTGCGCATCATATTCGAGCATATCACTACCACTGATGCCGTAATGTTTGTAAAAGAAGCATCCAAATTTATTGCTGCTACGATTACGGCACATCACTTATTGTTGAATCGTAATGCGATTTTTCAAGGCGGTATCCGTCCTCATCACTTTTGCTTGCCTGTCTTGAAACGCGAAATTCATCGTCAAGCATTACTAAATGCAGCAACCAGTGGGAATCCGAAATTTTTTCTGGGTACTGACAGTGCGCCGCACGCACAGATCAATAAAGAAAATTCCTGTGGCTGCGCTGGCATTTACACAGCCCATGCCGCTATTGAATTATATGCCACAGCATTCGAACAGGCAGGTGCGCTTGGAAAATTGGAGGCTTTTGCCAGTTTCTATGGTGCGGATTTCTATCAATTACCCCGCAATAGCAGCCATATTACGTTAAAAAAAGAATACTGGACTGTTCCCGAGCAATTCGAATTTGCAAATGAAAAATTGATTCCTCTTTATGCCGGAGAGAATTTAACTTGGAAAATATCATAGTTATCAGAGGATATTTTGTACAATTACGTTACACCTGAATAACCTGCAAAATCAATTCCAATATTTTCTACTTTCTACAGTAATCGAACTTATAAGTAGCTGCTTTAGGCAATCACTTCCCCGATGTATCGTTAACAATCAGCAACTGCAAGACAGGTCCGGAAAATTCGATGTAATAATTGATTCTCTAACGAAGCTCCAAACTAAAAAAATTATGTACTGACAATCATCATGACAGGCTACTACACCGGCATTAGAGATTAGAGCAACAATCGATTGAAAATATTTATAAGATCCTATTTCTGCAAAAACTTATCCGGTTATTACAATGCATTAAGAAATATCCAATAAGTTTGCATTCAGCTTCTATTAAGCCCAAAACTTGCACAATTAAAATAGATGGTTGTTGCACTAAAAAACATAGATGAAGTTTATATAAAAATTTTTATGAATTATCTATGCCTTAGTTTTAATCAGGAGACAAATCATGAATGTAAAAAGCATTCTTATTGGATCTATAATAATTGGGATACTTTCTCTGAGTGGATGTGTGGCCACCCCATACTATGGAGGCTTAGGGTACTATCGAAACACAGCCCACGGCTATGGACATCAATCGCCCATTTACATTAATCCAGGTTACATCGGAGTACATAAGCACTTTATCGGCGGATCCAGACATATGCGCGGGGGATACCGATACTTTATCGGTGGACATAAACACCTGCATGGAAGGCATAATTTCATCGGGAGACACTATCTAGGTGGATACCATCGATGATAAAAAAGATTAAATTTTGATAATGCCTTCGATATGAATATGCCCGGCCTAAAATCCGCTTTCAATAATTGAGAAATCTGCTATCTTTGTTCATGAAAAAATTCCAGCAGTTTCACTTTATCGCTGATTGTTCACGATGCCGGTTTGCTAATCTTACTCCATGATAATTTCTAAAAACTGTCAATTAGTCTTGCATCTATTGTGTTTTAAAACTAGAAGGTTTTAGATTCTTTGACGGCAAGATATAATATTCATTTTTTGCGGATTCATATGAAGCTTTTATTTGTATTATTGCTAACGTGCCTGACTGTTTCATCAGCATCTGCACAGCAACAAGAAATTCCTGTAGCTGCTAAAGCTTTTATGCTATCAGATTATCAAACGGGACAAGTATTGGCTGGACAAAATGTGCATGAACGCATAGAACCGGCATCTCTCACTAAATTGATGACTGCTTATGTGGTGTTTTCGGCATTAAAGCAGGGGCAGCTTGCGCTGGATCAAACCGCCGTGGTATCCGAAAGTGCTTGGCGCATGATTGGTTCACGCATGTTTATCGAGCCCAATAAACAGGTTACTGTGGATGAACTAATCCGCGGTATGATCGTCCAGTCCGGTAATGATGCTTGCATTGCTCTAGCTGAAACCGTCGCAGGTTCGGAAGCAAACTTCGTAATTATCATGAATAAGGAAGCGAAGCGCCTGGGAATGCAGAACACACATTTCACCAATACAACCGGATTGCCTGACCCCGGTCACTATACAACAGCCCATGATTTAACATTACTGGCAACGGCGATTATTCGTGATTTTCCGGATTTTTACCCACTTTATTCGTTAAAAGAGTATACCTATAACAATATTACCCAACCTAATCGAAATCGGCTGCTATGGATCGATCCGCATGTTGACGGCATGAAAACAGGCTGGACTAAAGCTGCCGGTTATTGCCTAATTACATCGGCGATACGGGATAAACGACGATTGATCTCAGTGATCATTGGTGCCAAATCGGCCAATGCACGCAGTATAGAAAGTCAACGCCTGCTTAATTATGGCTTTCAATTTTACGATACGCTGCATCTGTACAAAAAAAATGATTCACTTGCCACTATCCATTTATGGAAAGGCACTCAGAATGAATTGAAAGCCGGATTCGACCGCGATGTTTTTTTCACACTACCCAAAGGGCAGGCGGACAAATTAAAAGCCACCATGGAGTATAAACAACCTCTGATTGCACCAATTCAACTTGGACAGGAAGTTGGCACAGTCAAATTTACACTCGATGATAAGACGGTCGAAATTTACCCATTAGTGGCCTTGGAAAAGGTTGATTCAGCCAGCTTCCTGGGTCGTGCATGGGATAGTGTAAAATTGTTGTTTAATTAATCTCCAACTTAACTCACAAAAAGAATCTCGCATGATATATCTGAATGGCAAGTTTATGCCCATCGAAGAGGCATTCATTCCTGTGTTGGATCGTGGCTTTATTTTCGGAGATGGTGTGTATGAGGTTATACCCGTATATTCACGCAAACCTTTCAGACTTGCTGAACACCTTATACGTCTGCAACACAGCCTGGATGGTATACGTCTGCAGAATCCATGCAGTAATGATGAATGGAAAAACATTTTAAACCAGATCATTGCCAATAATGATGGAGAAGATCAATATCTTTATCTGCACATCACCCGTGGAGTGGCCAAACGCGATCATGCTTTTCCTGCGAACGTTCCACCCACTGTTTTCATTATGAGCAATCCGTTGCCGCAGCCACCCGAAGAATTGCTCAAAACTGGTGCATCGGCTATTACAGCTACCGATAATCGCTGGATTCGCTGCGACGTCAAAGCCATTTCTCTGTTACCCAACGTATTGTTGCGGCAATTGGCAGTAGATAGGCATGCACTTGAAACTATCTTGATCCGGAATCAATTCCTGACCGAAGGTGCCGCCAGTAATATTTTCATCGTTAAGGATAAAGTTCTGTTTGCCCCCCCCAAAAGTAATTTGATGCTACCCGGAATCACATATGATGTAGTGCTCGAACTAGCTGCAGCCAATCAAATTCCTCATGAAATCCGGGAAATTTCTGAAACGGAAACGCGCATGGCTGATGAAATTCTGCTGACATCATCGACCAAAGAAATCATGCCGATTACCTTATTGGATAATCAATCCGTGGGAGATGGCAAACCAGGAGAATTATTTAGGCAGCTGCATGCGCTCTATCAAGAATATAAAGCAACTCACATGCGCGGACAAATTACAAGCCGTTTAACAAATTGATTAAAAATCAAATTATCTTCGATTGGCAGTTATGACAGAACAAGCTTCATTAATCGAGTATCCTTGTGATTTTCCAATCAAGATTATGGGGAAAGCACAGCAGGACTTTACTCAAACAACCCTGGCTATTGTTAAATACCACGCCCCCGATTTCGATGTTAACACTACGGCGATCAAAACCAGCAGGAATGGTACTTATTTAAGCCTCACCTGTACCATTCGCGCGACTTCCCGATCCCAGCTGGATGATTTATATCAGGCGTTATCAGAACATCCCATGATCTCGGTGGTATTGTGATTATCCATGCGACACCAGCATTTATTATCCACTCATGCACAGCAGCGCTTTATTATAAAAACTATCGGGTTATCGGATTATCTGCCTATCTGGCAGGCCATGAGGGATTTCACCCAAGCCAGAACTGTCCAAACCTATGATGAAATCTGGTTATTACAGCATCCGCCCGTGTTTACTCAAGGGATTGCAGGAAAGGATGAGCATTTATTAAACAGTCATGGTATTGATGTCATTAAAACAGATCGTGGCGGTCAAATCACCTATCATGGGCCGGGACAGATTGTTGCTTATTTGCTGCTGGATATACGCCGATTAAAACTCGGCGTACGCGAATTGGTCAGAAACATGGAAAGTGCTGTAATTGATTTATTGAAGAGCTATCATATCGATGCATCAGAACGGATTGAGGCGCCGGGTGTTTACGTCAACAACGCTAAAATTGCATCATTGGGACTTAAAATCAGGAAAAATTTCTGTTATCACGGCATCGCTTTGAACGTGGATATGGATCTGACTCCATTCTCCTACATTAATCCATGCGGTTACCAGGGCCTCCAAGTTACACAAACCAAAGATCTGGGCATTCCCGATGGGTTAGAAATATTAAGCAACAAGCTAGCAGATCAATTACAAGTAAAACTTCTTAAAGGATAATCAGTTTATCATCATGACCACCGATACCCGGCAAAAAGGCGCTGACAAAACTGCGCGCAATCCTGTCAAAATAGCGCCACAATCACGCAATGATCTGTTGCGTAAACCTTCGTGGATTCGCGTTCGTTCCTCCAGTAGCGAAAACTATTACGAAGTTAAGCGGCTGCTGCGCGAACATAAGCTTCATACGGTCTGCGAAGAAGCATCATGTCCCAATATTGGCGAATGCTTTGGAAAAGGAACGGCAACTTTTATGATTTTGGGCGACTTATGTACACGCCGCTGCCCTTTTTGCGATGTCGCTCACGGCAGGCCCAAGCCCCCAGATGCCGATGAACCGTTACATTTGGCGCAATCAATTGCGGCGATGCGATTAAAATATGTAGTGATCACCAGTGTAGATCGTGACGATTTGCGCGATGGTGGTGCTCAACACTTCGTCGATTGCATCCGCGAAATACGTGTTCACTCTCCAACTACCAAAATTGAAACTCTGGTACCGGATTTTAGAGGCCGTCTTGAAATTGCCCTGGAAAAACTCTCAGCTTGCCCACCGGATGTTTTAAACCATAACCTCGAAACCGTACCCAGATTATACAAGCAGTGTCGGCCCGGCGCAGACTATAACAATTCACTGAAGTTATTAAAAGATTTCAAGAATAATTTTCCTTATATCCCGACAAAATCAGGTTTAATGCTGGGCTTGGGAGAAACTGACGAGGAAATTATGGAAGTATTGCATGATTTGCGCAGTCACAATGTGGAGATGCTGACTATTGGTCAATATTTACAACCCAGTATCGGCCATTTACCAGTCATGCGTTATGTTACGCCCGAAGCATTTAAAGCTTTCGAGCATGCGGCACTTGCAATGGGGTTTAGTCACGCTGCTTGCGGGCCAATGGTGCGTTCCAGCTATCACGCTGATCAGCAAGCCCACGAATCAGGTTTATTTTAGCGGCATAGATTTATACCCATACAATTCATTGATAACTAGGAATTAATAATCTCAAAATCATGCGTGATCTTAACCGTCTGTTTGAGCATGATCGAAGCCGAGCAATATTTCTCAGAGGACAAGTTTATCGCTCGTTCTACCTGCTGTGAATTCAAATTGCGACCTGTGATAATGAAATGCAAATGAATATGAGTAAATACCTTTGGGTCGACAGATGCACGCTCAGCTTCAATTTCCACCTCGCAATCGGTAATATCCTGACGGCTTTTTTTCAGAATCAGCACCACATCAAATGTAGTGCAACCGCCTAACCCCATTAACAACATTTCCATTGGCCGCGGCCCCTGATTCTGTCCTCCTGCTTCAGGTGCGCCATCCATCAATATCGAATGACCGCTGCCGGATTCAGCCACGAAACTAACGTTGCCTTTCCACTTAATACGAGTCTTCATTTTTACCTACCGCAATAATAAAAGTTTTATGCAAACAAAAAGCCGACGCTTTTAGACGTCGGCTTTTCTGAATTCTGAATACTTAATTACTTCAGTGTCAGGATAAAATCAGCTAACACTTTAGCATTTTCCGGGCTAACGTTAGCGTTTGGTGGCATTGGGATCGGACCCCAAACTCCATTGCTCCCTTTTACAATCTTATCTGCCAGATAGGCAGACGCATCAGCTTGATCTGCGTATTTAGCGGCAATATCTTTCAGGCTTGGGCCCACTAACTTAGTATCAACATTGTGGCAATTCAAACAACCACTGTTTTTTGCCAGATCGGCATCTGCTTGTGCAACACCGACTAAGAAAAAGGCAGATGCAGCTACTGCTCCAATTAATACTTTTTTCATATCTCTTCCTTATTAAAATTATAAATGGGCTGATATTCTAACCCGAACTTTACAGACTTGCAGCAATTCCTATAAGTTTTGTGATTTTCAACGTTCAATCTGTTGCTCAACATCCTCACGCACTTACCACCCCAACTGCAGGCTCTGATGATACTGCCTTGCTGAGACTTCGGAGTAAATTATTTAGTTCCAGTGAACACGCATGAACTAAATAATATCGATAATGCACGGAATCAATCCGTTATTGCGCCTGCACTGGCACTTGATACCAGTTTTGCATATTTTGCCAAAACTCCACGCACATAACGCGGCGGCGGCGATTGCCAGGATGCACGGCGTTGCGCAAGCACATCATCAGGCACGTTCAATTGCAACAGTCGCCGTTCGGCATCAATGGTAATTGAATCTCCTTCGTGCACGAGTGCAATGGTTCCACCGACGAAAGCTTCCGGTGCCACATGGCCAACCACCATGCCGTATGTTCCACCGGAAAAACGCCCATCGGTAATCAATCCAACCGAATCACCCAAACCTTCACCGATCAAAGCGGAAGTCGGCGACAACATTTCGCGCATACCCGGGCCGCCTTTGGGACCTTCGTAACGAATGACCACTACGTCACCGGGTTGAATTTTTCGCGCCAGGATTGCCGCCATGCACGTTTCTTCCGATTCAAATACACGCGCAGGCCCGGTAATCTTCGGATTTTTAATTCCGGAAATTTTCGCCACGCACCCTTCAGTGGATAAATTACCTTTCAAAATAGCCAGATGTCCTTGCGCATACATTGGATTGTCCCATTGGCGAATCACATTCTGATCGGCACGAGGTGTATCCGGAATTGCTTTCAAAACTTCCGCAATAGTTTGTCCACTGATCGTAAGGCAATCCCCATGTAACAGCTCGTGATTCAGCAACATTTTCATCACCTGCGGGATTCCACCCGCCCGATGCAAATCAGCGGTCACATAACGTCCAGAGGGTTTAAGATCACACAGTACCGGCACTTTACTGCGCATCCGCTCGAAATCATCAATGCTCCACTCGACTTCAGCCGCATGCGCAATCGCCAGAAAATGCAGGATGGCATTAGTCGATCCGCCCACTGCCATAATTACAGCCACAGCATTTTCAATCGATTTACGCGTGATGATGTCACGCGGCAGGATTTGCCTTTTGATGGCATTAACCAATACCTCGGCGGATTGTCCGGTGCTGATCAATTTCTCATCGTCTTCAGCCGACATCGTGGAAGAATAGGGCAGGCTCATACCCATCGCTTCAAACGCGGATGACATTGTATTGGCAGTAAACATGCCACCGCAAGAACCTGCACCCGGGCAGGCATTACGCTCAATCTGCAGCAATTCCTGATCATCAATCTTCTTTGCACTGTGCTGTCCCACCGCTTCAAATACGCTGACAATAGTCAGATCCTGATTTTTATAATGCCCCGGCTTAATCGTGCCACCATAAACAAAGATTGCCGGCACATTGATGCGTGCAATCGCAATCATTGCACCCGGCATGTTTTTATCGCAACCACCGATAGCAATCACACCATCCATACTTTCAGCCTGCACGCAGGTTTCAATCGAATCCGCAATAACTTCTCGCGAAACCAAAGAATACTTCATGCCCTCAGTACCCATCGAGATCCCGTCCGACACCGTAATGGTGCCGAACATCTGTGGCATGGCACCTGCTTGCCTCAATGCTGATTCAGCTTTTAACGATAGCTCGTTCAATCCTTTATTACACGGTGTAATCGTTGAATAGCCATTAGCAACTCCGACAATCGGTTTATTAAAATCCTCATCGTTAAAACCGACTGCACGCAACATGGCACGACTAGGCGCGTGTTGAGTACCCTGAGTAATAGCCTGACTACGTTTATTATCTGGCATGCTTGCTCCTGAATAAGATAAAAATACAATCTATGACACGGTGTATACCAGCGCAATTGGTATAATGCTTGATATTTTACCGTAAATAAGGCCAAAACTATGCTCGTTTACCCGCAAATTGATCCGGTTGCCATCTCGCTAGGGCCACTTTCTGTGCATTGGTATGGATTGATGTATCTACTTGGTTTTGTTGCGTTCATTCTGCTAGGGCGATATCGTATCAAACATAATCCACACAGCACTTTTACTTATGAAATGCTTGATGATGCACTCTTTTACGGCATGCTGGGGGTAATAGTGGGTGGACGACTGGGGCATGTGTTGTTCTATCAGTTTGGTTATTATTTAGAACACCCGTTACATATTTTCGCCATATGGGAAGGTGGCATGTCTTTTCATGGTGGATTTCTGGGTGTCTTTGTTGCGATGATATTGCTCGCTCGCAAATATCATCTGCCATGGCTTGCGGTAACTGACTTTGTCATCCCATTGATTCCACCGGGATTGGCCGCTGGTCGCATTGGCAATTTCATCAATGGCGAATTATGGGGACGGCCTACTGATGTTCCATGGGGTATGGTTTTCCCTTATGTCGACGAACTTCCCCGTCACCCTTCTCAATTGTATCAATTTGCGCTTGAGGGCGTAGTGCTGTTCATTTTTATTTGGATCTACTCAACCAAACCACGCGCCACTGGAGCAGTCACGGGCGCATTTATGATTGGCTACGGTGTTTTACGTTCCTTCGCAGAATTTTTCCGTGAACCAGAAGATGGCTTCATGGGCGTACTGACTTTAGGGATCACAATGGGGCAATGGCTATCAATTCCAATGATTCTGGCAGGAATAGCAGCCATTATTTGGTCACGACACCACACCAACACTGTTCAACCACGTGTTACTTCAAGAAAACATAGCAAAAATAAAAAACATAACACCTAATGGAAACCATTAGATAAAAAACAGGGTTTCCCCAATATACTCGCCACATCACATGAAACTATCATAACAGTCATCAATCTGGCATTGGAGAAACTGATCATGAAAGCACAAAAATTCTTAACGTTAATCTCTGTTTTGGCATTCAGCTTAGCTGCTTCATCAGTATTCGCCGTGGAAGTAGAAGGTATCGATGACAACGATCATGCCGCGTTGACACGGCATTATGAAAATGTTGCCAAGGAAACCGAAGCAAAATTACAAAAAAACAAAGCTGCACTCGAAGATTACGAAGCCCACGCTTATTACTATGGTAGACAAGGTCAGGATTTCAAATCGCATACAACCGCTAATATTCGCGAATACGAGGAAGTTTTGGCAGAAAGCCTTAATAATGCGGATCTACACAAAAAAATAACAATGGATCATGAAAATCCATCAATCAACAAAGCTCGTGTTAATCTTGATCAAAATACATCAGCAATCAGATAATTAGTAGCAACGCAATAGGATCTGCGAAAGATCCAATAGAGAACTGACAGTCGCTGGGAAACCAGTGGCTGTTTTTTTTATTCCACCCACGCCTTTATCAATTATTTAAACTGAACTAGCGCCTATCAAAGTAGAACAGGTTAGCGCAACTCGGATGCAGACGACCCAAATCGTCTACCCTCATCAGGTTAAATACACTTGAATTAGCGCCTTTAAAGTCAAGAATAAAATACCAACCACCAGTTTCCCTGATAGATACTAAGCAATCACGCATTTCCAGAAACTAAACGCTTAGCTGGAAACCAGATATTAAACCGGCTACCCTTGCCTACTTTACTAATAACTTCGAGACGCGCCTCATGCCGGTTCAAAACATGTTTGACAATTGCCAGTCCCAAACCTGTGCCACCAGTTTCTCTTGAACGACTGTTATCAATACGGTAAAAACGCTCTGTCAATCGCGGAATGTGCTCCGGTTCAATCCCGATTCCGCTATCTTGCACAAAGAACAACCCTTGATCATGGCGCTTTTCCCAGCTGATAATTATTTCCCCGCCGTCCGGAGTATAACGAATCGCATTACTGACCAAATTACCAAAAGCACTACGTAACTCTTCCTCGCTCCCCAAGAGCTGATCTTGCGAAGCAACAGTTAATTTGATTTGATGCCGCCCTGCACTCAGAGATTCTGCATCTTGCAAAAGATCTTGCGCCAAGCTCACTACATTCACTATTTTTTCGCTGACCTTATTCTGCTCGTTCTCAAGACGTGACAGAATCAACAAATCCTCAATCAATCGCTGCATGCGAGTTGTTTGCTCAGTCATCAGTGCCAAGGCACGCTTATTGAAGCTGCTATTAACATTATCATCAGCGGACAATGTTTCAAGAAAACCACTGATGACGGTAAGCGGTGTGCGCAATTCATGCGAGACATTTGCAATAAAGTCGCGCCGCATCGTTTCTATTTTCTCAAAGCGCGTAATATCTCGGCTGATCAGAAGCTTCTGGTTATAACCATAAGGCACTAACTGCAAGGAAATAATCAATCCTTGCAATCGGGTCTGCTTTAAAATTAATGGGCTACTATATTGGCGTGCTGTCAGATATTCGACAAACGGTATCTGCCTCACCAAATAGGTAATCTGCTGACCGACATCCAATGCAAGACTGATTCCTAGATGCTCCTCCGCAACCGGATTACACCATTCAATACGATCATTCATATCGAGAATAACAATGCCATCTGGCATAGCGGAAGTAACGCTTTGCATTCGCTTTAAGGCAATACTCAGCATTTCCTGGCTCTGACTATGTTGACGCACGTAGCGCGCCAAATGAGCATATACCTCATCCCAGGCTCCGGAACCGGCTGGGATGCTTGCTGGAGAATGATCAGAAAGCTGTAGCCAGCGCTCTAACAAAACCAAATGGCGAATATGATGAAATACAACCCAGAGCATGATCACACTGAAAAAAATCAGTGCTTTCACAGCACCAAAGATTATCCATAGTAATGCTGTAATGAAGACAAGGAAAAGAATATTTGATAAACGCTGCCAGATATCAGACACTTAAGCACTACCCTACAATAAGACAATTATCCGAGAAAATTTGCAATCATTACTAAAATTCACTGTGCTTGAAGAAGCATCACAATACACACGGATCAGCGCTTTGATCGATCAGATTCATCACTGTAACACCCTCCGGAACAAACATTATCAGATTTTCTTATTTGAATCATCAGTGAGGGCTAGAGCAACTGCCGAGAACCGATAACCTGCTCCCCTGACAGTTTGTATCCAGCTGTCTTTACCCGACCATTGCAAAGCTTTTCGTAACCGGCGGATATGTACATCCACAGTACGCTCTTCGACAAATACATGATCACCCCATACTCGATCCAATAATTGGCTACGCGAATATGTGCGTTCGGTATGTGACATCATAAAATGCAGCAAACGATATTCTGTAGGTCCCAGTTCAATTTCTTTATTTCCGTCAGTAACACGATGATTGACGGGATCCAATCGCAATCCATGTATTTCAACCACTTGCGCAGAAGCTTCCGGGATCAATCGACGCAAGACCGCGTTAATGCGTGCGATCAATTCGCGCGGTGAAAAAGGCTTTGTCACATAGTCATCCGCTCCTATCTCCAGTCCGGCCACTTTGTCCGCTTCCTGGGTTCGTGCTGTCAGCATGATAATGGGGATGATACGAGTACGCTCATTGCGCCGTAGAAGTCGTGCAAAATCTATGCCGGTCATATTGGGCAACATCCAATCCAACAAAATCAAATCCGGCAGTGAATCATGGATGATTGTCATTGCTTTTTCCGCATCCTCAGCACAGATGCTTTCATATCCCGCTTGCTGCAAATTATAGGCAATCAGCTCCCGAATAGCAGCTTCGTCTTCCACGATCAGTATTTTTGCGCTCATGCTTGTATTCCTGCATCAATATTTTTTTGCACAGTTTGCTACAATGGAGCCATTGCATATCCTTAATTCATCATATTAAATAAAGATCATGGCTGGTTTAACCAAAAACACACCGCATCCGACAGAAATCAAATTGCATCAGAAATCCGGAATTCTGGATATTACTTTTGCTGATGGCAAATCCTTTCAATTCTCATGTGAATTTTTACGCGTTCATTCACCCTCTGCCGAAGTAAGCGGCCATGGTCCGGGACAAGAGGTACTTCAAACCGGCAAGAAAACGGTCGGTATCAGTAAAATTGAACCTGTTGGCAATTATGCCATACAACTTAATTTCACCGATGGCCATAATACCGGGCTTTATTCATGGGATCTGTTATATAACTTTGGTCTTAATCAGGATACAATGTGGCAACGTTACTTGCGGCGCTTAGAAGCAGCCGGCGCCAGCAGAGAACTCGAAATCAAACCCCCAAAGACGCTTCATTCCTGTAAGTAACTTATTTATCAATAATTATTCAAACGCCACATTCTATTCAAATTAATGTCATGACTAAAACAACTCATTTTGGTTTTAATACCGTTGCAGAGGATGAAAAGGCCGGCAAAGTCGCTGAGGTTTTTCATTCTGTCGCAGAACGCTACAATTTAATGAACGATCTGATGTCGATGGGAATGCACCGATTATGGAAACGTTTTGTGATGGAAACCAGTGGAGTAAAACCTGGCGACAAGGTATTGGATATTGCCGGCGGCACTGGAGATCTAAGTGTATTATTCTTACAGAAAGTAGGTAAATCGGGGCAGGTGTGGCTAACTGACATTAACAATTCCATGCTTTCGATCGGACGTGACCGTCTGATCGATGAAGGTACACCGACTCCGGTCGCTCAATGTGATGCCGAAAAATTACCTTTTCCGGACAATTATTTTAACTGCGTCAGTGTCGCGTTTGGTTTGCGAAATATGACCCATAAGGATATTGCACTCAAAGAAATGCTACGGGTCATAAAACCAGGCGGAACGGTTCTGGTATTGGAATTTTCCAAAATTTGGAAGTTGCTTCAACCTGCCTACGATGCCTATTCGTTCAAATTACTACCTGCAATGGGTAAAATGATTGCAAATGACGCGGAAAGCTATCAATATTTAGCGGAATCCATTCGCATGCATCCTTCCCAAAATGAATTGAAAGAACTTATGGAGCAGGTTGGCTTCGAGCGCGTGGAATACTTCAATCTTACCGCAGGTATTGTAGCGCTCCATCGAGGATATAAATTTTAACCTCTTCTCGATTCCACCTTTGTATTTGAACATACAGCTCAGTGACAGGCAGTACGAAATCAAAGCAATTTATCACCGAGCCGTACGCCACCCAATATAATCAGAATCTTGCGAGAAATCATCCCAAACAAACAGCGGTTCAGGGGTTGGGTAAGTTGGAAGCCAAAAAGTGGCAAAATCCAATACACCAGCTCCAGTACGACCTGCAGTATGAAAAACACCCCATAATAATCCTTCGGCAGCACCTATGACAGCATTGCTATCTCTCTGACTCCACAAATTAATATTTTTTGGTAACTCCATCCATCCGGTGGCTATATTCGCAATACCACTTACAATCTTCGTGCTTGCCCTGTTAACATAAACTCTATTGGAAATTTCTTCCATGGCCTGAATCTGCGACGAAAAAATAAAACACAGCAACACCCCCACGACTAATTGTTTAATTATTCTCATTATTTATATCTCCTTCAGCAATTTTAATCCCTCATGATCATCACTTTATTGAAATATTCAATGCATGATATCGAATATAGTATGATTGAAATTCAATTAATTAACCATGGAGAGATTCTGAAATGTCTAATATGCTGGAGATCGTTTTATATTCTGCAATTGCATTAGTTGCGGGATTACTGGTTGCACAGTTTATTAATGAGAAATTTCGCAAATGATAGGCTTTGCCCAAGAATCTCTTATGCAGTCTTGTGCTCCCAGTTCCAATTGGGTTATCTTATCCCTACTCATCTTCAATCTTCATCGCTCTCTTTTGCCCGATTATTGATAACCGCCAATTGCAACGCGACGGCAAAATAAGTCAGTGAGAGATACGCCCGAAATCGATAAATCCGGCGCGCTCAGGTAACATAGTTTCTAAAGAAAAAACTGACTAGCTTATACGCAATCGCTAAATCGATCTTTAATTACGCAAGAAATCTAAAAAATGACAAAACTAATATTGATAATCACATTGATACTTTCATTGATCCTATACGGATATTATGCAGTAACCGGAAATGAATCAGTATTGACACCTATACTGCTTGGCCTCCTTGTTTCATTTACTTGTTCGATGCTATTGCTGACAAAGAAATAGCGAGCGCCGAAAACTCAATCTTCATGAAACATATGCAAACCAGGGTCCAATCACTTACAGAATCTTTCGCTAATGTGACTATCGGTTATTTCATAGCCTTGGCCGCACAAATGATCGTATTTCCGCTTTATGAAATAGAAGTCAGCATAAGCCAAAACATTCAAATCGGAGTGATCTTCACAGCTGTTTCGATAGCGCGCAGCTATCTGCTGAGGCGATTTTTTAACTATTACCATCACCGACCCGCAAGATAAGTAGTCATACACGAAAAAATTTTATCGATGACATAAGATGCCACCCGCACCCCCGTGTGTTTTCATCAAAATCTGCAAAACCAAAATTTACCCGATCTGTCAGCCAAGATTTCTATTTATCTTTATTAGAATTGCGTTGGAGATTATCAACCGTCAATGCCGCACCGAATAGATGAATCCAAGGCAAATTCAAACGTAAATAATCAAGATAGACACTCCCCAAAGCACACCCAAGGCTAGTGCATTAATACCCGTATGAATATTTCTATTGATCAATTCTACAATTCAAACTAAAGCTTACAGCAAGAGTCTTACCAACAAACTTACACATTGAATATGTTGTACAACAATTGAATTAATACATTGCACCGGAGCAATTTCCGATAAATCGCGGGAGAAGAATCATGAAACCATTTTTACTATTGCTTTGTTTGCTACTGAGCGCCTGCGCCGGATTACCCTCTGCAATCGAAAATGCGCCGGCAATAAACGTTTCCTATCATCAGATCAGCCATGACATCAATAATTATAAAGACGCGCCTGTTCGCTGGGGAGGCGTGATTATTGACGTGGAAAATGAAGCGCATGCAAGTCTGATACAGGTTTTATATTACCCTCTCGATTTCAGCGGCCGCCCGCAGTTGCACAAAGCAGGTGCAGGCCGCTTTGTAGTTAAAAGCGCCGAGTTTCTGGATCCGGCTGTCTATGCCAAAGATAAGGAAATTACCGTTGCCGGGGTAATTACGGGGAATATTGAACAAACCGTCGGCAAAAGGGTTATTCAGGTACCATTACTAACTGCAACGGCAATTCATCTTTGGCCGACCTATCCTAATTATAATGACTACCGGGGTTACTACGGACCTTATCCTTATTTTGGCTATCCAGGTTACTATCCTTATTTCCGTGGTGGCTTTTATGGGCCCTATTACCGCTGGTAATCCCCAATTATTTTAGTCGCAACAAAGTATCGCTTATGCAGCGCCCATAGTCGCATTGCTAAAAGAAGTCTGTTGTATTGGCTTCTTTTTTATCGAAAACATGCCCATTCTCCAAAAGATTTTCGTAAAAATGCAATTGATTTTTCCCGTTCTGTTTGGCGTGATAAAGCGCCTGATCTGCGCGTCCAATGATTTCGGAAGCCAGGTAATTCAATTCATTAATCAAAGTTGCACCCATGCTGATCGTCACCGTCTCAATTTGCGGGAAGTGATATTCCTGAATCTTATTGCGAAAACGCTCCAGTGCTTTATAGGCCTCTTCTTTATCGGGGGCACGGAAAATCACCACAAACTCCTCTCCCCCAAAGCGAAACAACAAATCCCTTGCGCGGAAATTTTGCTTCATCACATAGGACAATAACAGTAAAACCTCATCTCCCATGATATGACCAAACCGATCATTGATCGATTTAAAATCATCTATATCAATGATAGCAAGACAGAACTTTTCTGTTTCCACCCTTGGCCTTCTGCGGTTCAATATATTACCGTCATGATCTTGATCAATATCAGAACCCACAGTGAGTGCACTTATTTTCTTGATATTCACTTCAAAAGTCTGACGATTCAATAAACCGGTTAGTTTGTCTTTCTGACTTTCATCCAACAGACTACGGAAGTTATGTGTAATACTCAGCAAGCTGGAAATAATCAGCATCTCTCCTTCAGTCAAGGGATGAGGAAGCTCAAAAGTCAACATCTCCTCAATTTTGTTCACAGCCAGTATGGGATAAACCACCAGATACCGGTCTCCCTGGTAATGAATATAAGGCTTTCTGGTTGTCTCCATCCATAGCTGGGCGGATTTAATTTCCTCAGGAATCGTGATTTCGGAGGTATAAATCTCCTGTGATTCTGAAAGTTGTCTTTTACTATCATCCTGAATCAAATCAATTGAATAAGTAGACAGCCAGCACGTAGCATTGGTCTGATCAAGCTTATACATTGAAATCTGATTAATACTTAAAAGTTCAGCCAAAGTTTTCAATAAACTGAACTCGAACAATTCAATGTCTCGAATTGTAGTCAAAGATACTAATTTATTAAGCAGAGAAGGTGGTGCAACATCTTTTTTATTAAGCATATATAAGATTCTGATGACAGGGCAATATTGTGATTATAGCCATATTGCCCTGTAGGGAAAACTTCAAAATCAATAAAATGAACCTAAAATCCCATCCGAACAGAACCATTAAACCCAAGACCGAAGATTTGCCATTGAAACTCCAAGATGCCGCGAATGCCTGAAAAATTCCCACAAAATTAGTAGTAGAATACCCGCAGACTTGCATACCCGGGTTAACTATCCGGGCAGTTCTGACAACCAACGCAATACTCAGCAGCCAGCCTCTGATAAGCAAGGGAGAAAATAATCTATACCAAATAAATAAGGGTTCTAAGCTCGTTTCTAGCGCCACAACAGCAACGCAAATGATTTCTCGACCACCCAACGATAAGAATTGATGAAAGGAATAAAATCATGCATGTAACCATCGTCACTGTTTCAGTCAAACCGGAAAAAGTGGAAGCCTTCAAGGAAGCTTGCCGATACAATCACGAAAACTCCATCCTTGAGCCGGGTAATATGCGCTTCGATATTTTGCAATCCGCGGATGATCCAGCAAAATTTGTCTTTTACGAAGCCTATAAAACCCAGCAGGACGCAGCCGCCCATAAAGCAACCGCGCATTACCTGGCATGGCGCGATACCGTCGCGGACTGGATGGCTGAACCCCGCCAAGGTGTCGTCTATCAAGGTTTATATCCGATCGTGAACAACTCCGATGCTTAATTTCTCTATCGCCCGGCTGCCGCGCATCGAATTTGGCACGGGTGTTATCAAAAAACTGCCGGATATCATTACAGGCTATGGGTCGAATATTGTGCTTGTCACGGGTGCACGCTCGTTCTTGAGTACCAGTCATGGGCAATCTTTTCTGGATCAACTCAAACAGCGTGCGATTACTTGGCAGCATTGCATAATTACCGAAGAACCCTCCCCCGCTCTGATCGATGATCTTGTTAGAACTTTTGCAAATGAAACTTTTGATGCCGTAGTCGGGATCGGTGGCGGCAGTGCATTGGATGCTGCCAAAGCCATTGCCGGCCTAGTGAAAATTCAACACTCTGTCATGGATTACCTCGAAGGCGTCGGCCCGGAGTTACCGTACCACGGCCCGGCTCTTCCATTCATCGCGGTACCTACCACCGCTGGCACCGGCAGCGAAGCCACCAAAAATGCCGTACTCAGCGTGCAAGGCGAAAACGGGTTCAAGAAATCCTTCCGCCACGACAAACTGGTCGCCGAATACGCCATCGTCGATCCGGATTTACTTACCAGCTGCCCGCCCAGTGTGATCGCCGCCAATGGCATGGATACGTTGACACAACTACTGGAATCCTATGTTTCCACCAAATCCAACGTCTTCACCGATGCTCTGGCGATCAGCGGCCTGCACGCCGTGCGCGATGCACTGATCCCACTTTACCACCAGCAAGGGGAGCTTGCACAACATCGCGAAAAAATGGCCTATGCCGCGCTGTTATCAGGAATCACACTGGCACAAGTCGGCCTCGGCTCGGTGCATGGCCTAGCCTCACCATTGGGTGCTTTTTATCCGATTCCTCATGGTGTCGTCTGCGGTACCCTGGTCGCCTCCGCCGCCCAAATCAACATTCAAAGCATGCTGACGCGCAAACCCACCAACAAAGCACTGGCAAAGTACCTGCATGTCGCAGAAATTCTGTGCCAGAAACGTTTTATCGATCCCCAAGCCGCGTACAACGCACTAATTGATCTGCTAGTGCAATGGACCAACGAACTCGCCCTGCCGCGACTGTCACATTACGGATTGCAAGAAACCGCATTAGATAAAATCATCGCCAACTGCCGCGGCAGCAGCATGAAAACCAATCCCATCGTTTTGACCGATGAAGAAATCAGGCGAATTTTGCTGGAACGAATATAGTGATAATAACGAAAACTTATTTTAAGATAAGCAAACGACTACAACATCCTGGAAGAATCTTAAAAGTAGGCTTGGAATCCGTTTTTTGTAAAACTTTATACCATCCTTAAAAGGTGCACCATTGTGAAAGGTGAATGGATTCGTAAATCGAGTAACTCAGACTTAACAGTGATTTTCGTTCATGGCTTTTTATCGAACGGCAAAGACTGTTGGAAGAATGAAGAAAGCAACGCTTATTGGCCCGAATTACTGATGAACGAATCGGCGCTTAATTCCATTGGAATCTATATTTACACATATCAAACTGATTTTTTCAGCGGATCATACAATCTAGGAGACGTCGTTGATGATCTAAAAGAACGATTAAAGTTGGATCATGTACTCGAAAGTAAAAATTTGGTTTTCGTGTGCCACAGCATGGGTGGTATCGTAGTTCGAAGATATTTGGTATCTCGGGCATATGACCTCGAGGAAATAACCGTGGGGTTATATCTGGTCGCATCGCCTTCATTAGGATCAGACTATGCAAACTGGCTAGGGCCGATTGCGCAAATGATGAATCATTCACAAGCCGATGTACTACGCTTCAGTCAAAACAATCAGTGGTTAAATGACTTAAATAAAGATTTCAAGAACTTGATCGGCTCAAACAGATTAACGATTTACGGGAAGGAAATTATCGAAGACAAGTTTGTTATTTTAAAAAAAATGGTCTTTCTGAAACAAGTCGTCGAACCATTCACTGGTGCACTTTATTTTCCAGAACCCTACAAGCTGCCAGGTTCCGATCACTTCTCGATCGCAAAACCAGAAAACAAAGATTCAATTCAACATCGATTATTGCTTAATTTTATTGCACTGAATGTTCTACAAACCAGCTTGCCGCAACAACCTGAGCACAAGCCTGTCACACCGACAGAAAAACCATTAGCCAATACCGTCAGTTTCACAGAAACATCTACACAACTTGAATCATGGCAAATCAAACTCAGAACCAAACTGATCGAGCAACTAAAAAAAGCAGAATTGAAACAGATTGTCAATGTATTTATTGACGCCTTGATTGTGACCAATCCTAGCTTAAAAAGAGACACTGAAGAGATTGCAACCTATCTCGTCTCTGGCCAAAGTGATCGACACTTACAGATTGCACAGTACTTAACCGCAGTAAAAAGCTCACCCAATCCATCTCAGTTAACTCAATCGGGAACAGAGCAGCTTTTTGGCTACTTATTACAAACACTGGTACGCAAAAATTGTGAATCTAACGATAACGGTTTGACGAAAATTGCGGTAAGAAATAATGAAACAGCAAAAATGATCGGTGCCAGCAGAACAACCTACAGCTATCTACCAATCTACGATGAAAACCAAAGAGAGCACAAGAACGGGCAAAAAGATCCTTTCTCTCAGAATATCGATTACTACTTTCCCGAAACCGGTGAACTTAATGAAGCTTCCATATGCAATCAAATAGCAAAAGATCTGTTAATTTCCCTAGGTCATTCTTCTGATAGGTCCAATTCTAAAGAAAATCCTTTAGAATCGCTCATTGGCATTCTCAGCGCCTATAGCGACAAGCCTGAGAATGCACCCATACAGGCGCTTTATCTGAAAAATAATGCAAATCACAATCCGTTACATATTCGCTCCGTTGCGGATCAATTTCGCCAACGACTCGATGGATTGATATGGATGTATGTGTATGGGGAAAACAAATCCGAAGATTGGCTGCATACCTCGGAAGCCAAGTTGGAAGGATTAATGGAGCGGTATATATGGGAGAAATCAGAATTGCGATCGTTGCAACGCTCGTCACCAGAGGAAGCCACAATGAATTCGAAATTTAATCTGGGAAATTTTGGAGATCACGCTACAGTAAATATTGTGACAGGCACACAAACAGATGCGCATGTGGGCCACAACACTCATCAATTCACCCCCCAAGTCTCCGATCAATTACAACGACTACTTACAGAAGTAATTCAAGAAGCTGATAAACGTGATGAAATCAACAAAGCGCAGTTTGCTGAATTATCGCAAGCTATCAATCAAATCAGGACTGAAATCCAGAAACAGCAAAATCCTGATAGCAATGTTTTGTCGAAAACCAAGATAATTCTTGAAGGTTTCAGAACGGCTGAAGGCATTGGTACAAGCGTCGAGAAAATCATTACCCTGCTTGCAAAATTTATATAAAAAACCATGACTATCGAGCCACCTCAACACCCCCTCGCAAAACAACTTTATTTACCCACTGTTGGCACTTGGCAAGAATCCTGGTACTGGCTCGATGGCAAATCGCAAGATGCCATTGATCTGGCTGTAGCCAGTGGCAGACCGCTGCTAGCGAGAGGTTTACCCGGTACCGGCAAAAGCGATTTGGCGCGCGCAGCAGCTGAGTATTTAGGGCGGGCGTTTGTTTATGAAGTCATCACAGCGCGCACTGAACCGCAGGATTTATTATGGCATTTTGATGCGATCGCCCGATTGGCTGATGCACAAGCTCGGGAAAGTAACGCAAATTCAGTCAGTCCGTTAGATTATGTCAGTCCCGGCCCGCTGTGGTGGGCGTTGAACTGGGACAGTGCCGCGCGATATTTAGAAAAACACTCAAAAGCCGCAACACAAAGCCCCAATCCATCACTGATATTGCAAGATGGTAAAATCAAGAAACAAAGTGACCAGGCATCCACCCATGGCACAGTGCTATTACTCGATGAAATTGACAAAGCCGATAGCGAATTACCCAATAGCCTGCTAGAAGTTTTGGCCAACACCGGTTTCCGCTTGCCTTGGGAAGCGATGGAAGTCAAATCAGCAGGCGGCAACCGGCCATTGATGATCATCACCACTAATGAAGACCGCGAACTGCCGCCAGCGTTTGTACGCCGCTGTCTGGTACTGAACATCGTTCCGGATACTGATTTTGCAGCATGGATCAAACAACGCGCGCGTGTTCATTTCCGGGATCCTGAACGCGATCCAAATGATCAGCGCCCTGCTCTGACGCAAAAAATTCTGGATGATGCAGCCACCAAGTTGATGGAAGAACGGGATAAAAACCGTGGCGATGGCCCGCAACCGGGCTTGGCGGAATATCTGGATTTACTACGAGGACTGGAGCATCTTGCCCCTAATAACCCGCAAAAACAATCCGAATGGCTGGATCGTGTGTATAGTTTCGCCTACCACAAGCAGCCGGATATAGCAGGCAACAATCTGTAACTGTTCGTGCAATCATCTAACCCAAATAATCTTCGATTCAATGGCGCAAGGGGACGTGCAGATTTGCTGCTCGCCCTTGCCATGGCCGGAGAAGATCGGGCAAGACAAAACGCATTCGCTGCCGTACTGGGTTTTTTACCTACACCACTTCTCACTAAAGAAATCATCGATTCCACGACAAATATAATTGATGGCACAAATCCAGATCTGATTCAACCTGTAACTACGGAGCAAATCCGGCACCAAATCAATTTTCGCCCTTATCATCTGACATCCATTGACGCAGTAACCTCAAAAGAAGCCTGGCAGCAACCCGAGCCAAATGAAACCAACGTGCTTGACCAGCAAGACATGAAAGCTTGGGATGCCAGCTATCAAACACCGCAAGCAATACCCATCGTCCCCTGGACACGTTTGTGGCCAAAACTGCGTCAAGCGGTGGCGAAATCGCGTTGCTCCACGTTGGATGTTTTACGCCTAACGCAACAACTTTCGCATGGTCGTGTGGTGTGTCGTTTCCCGCGCAAGCAGCGGCTCAGTTGGCCGAATCCGCTTCCTGTGATTCTGGATTTCTCCGATCGTCTAACACCGTATTGGCATGACTGGCATTGGCTACAGCAGCAATTGCATGATCAATTGCATCAAAATGTACATTGCTACCGCTTGCACGGTGTGCCACAAATGCCGGTGCAACGCATGTTGAAAAACCAGCCCCATACACAATTTACACCATGGCCGCACCTCACACCCGGCAGCACAATGTTGATTGTCAGCGATTTGGGAATGACCGATTCTGCGCACTCTTGGCCAATGACGTGCTGGCAATCAAAGCTTTCTGAACTGAAGCAACGTGGGATACACGTAATCGTCCTGGTACCTGCTTCGATTCAGCATTTGCGCTCACAACTCACCAACCAGACTACATGCTTACGCTTAAGCCCGGATAGCTACCTTCGGCCTCTGCGTAGAAAAGCTGCACAAGACACGAATCAAATTGATTTCGAAACCCGGTTATCCGCAGCTGCAGAAACGTTATTGACTATGATGTCAGTCGCAACACGCATAGAACCTGCTTTATTGCGTGAATTGCGCACCTTTCTGCCCATTGGGAATCGCGATTCCGGCGTTGAGGGCGAAGTATGGTGTCATCCCGAGTTGGATACCGCCGCAACCGCCTGTGCCATTGCACCTTGGGCCGTACAACGCTGGCGCGGCAAATTCAGGCAATTGCCGGAAACACTACAGCAGCGTACGCTGGATTGCCTGCGCAACTGGCATGCACAACTTCCGCAGGCAATTCACCATGAAGAAACATTATTGTGGCAACATTTAACAAAGCTAGAAATACTCCCGCAGGAAGCGGCGCATTCGAATAAAGCACGTGATTTCTTCAAAAAACTTACCAATACGCTGCAAGCACCTGAGAAGCAAGGCACGCTTTCACACGCGCGCATGGTACAACTGGCCGACCGGCATGTACTCTGGGCAGCACCCGTGCTGAAGCAGAAGGAATCGTATATCACGAGACTTTCGGTCGCCGTCCATCGAGCCGAACCCGAGCGAAGCCATCAAGGCTTACCGGCAGGCATCGATCCTGCCGAATGGTTAAAAATGTCACACTCTCTTTCAACGCAGCGCATGCAACTCGTCCTCGATATCAACTCTGCACTAAGCCTGCTACCCGCAACTTCGCACTTACCAACAGGAATCGTCCGCCTAGCCACATTGGAAATTGATCGCGACACGCTGCTCTGGGCCAATCAGTACCATGAAAGGATATCAACGTACCGCCCCTGGCAATGGGAAACCTCTTCATCCAGCGAGCATCCAACGCCTCATTTACCTAACCCACTGGAAATAGCTGTAGAATCACAAGCGCTGCAATCATACCCTGCTTTAATTTTGCATACCGGACAAGAACGTTTACATTTTGAAGCTTTCAATCCACTCGCATGGGCATCAGCCTGGGGACAAGATGCATTCGGATTATTCGCTGAACTCACTATTCGACGAATCACCCAACGCTTTCGTTGGATCACTCCCGGTACCTTCCTGATGGGTTCCCCGGAATCCGAACCGGAAAGAAATGATAACGAAGCACAGCACGAAGTCAGGTTGACTGATGGTTTCTGGCTGGCCGACAGCGCCTGCACGCAAGCGCTATGGACAGCGGTCATGGAAGATAATCCCAGCCGTTTCCAGGATGATCCGAATCTTCCGGTAGAAAATGTCAGTTGGTTCGATATACAAAAATTTATCGAAAAATTAAATACGCTGTTTCCGGATTTACATGCCCAGCTTCCAACCGAGGCACAATGGGAATACGCCTGCCGTGCGGGTACCCGCACGGCATTTTCGTTTGGAGAAAGCATCACGCCCGGGCAAGTCAATTATGATGGCAATTACCCTTATGCCGGAGGCGGGAAAGGCTTATACCGGGAAAGAACCGTTCCGGTCAAATCATTACCGCCGAATTCATGGGGATTGTATGAAATGCATGGCAATGTATGGGAATGGTGCGCCGACTGGTATGAAAAATACCCTCAGCAAGCAGCGACCAATCCGCTTGGTCCTGACCAGGGTACAGTCCGCGTGCTGCGTGGCGGTTCCTGGCTCAACTTCGGCGGGAACGCGCGCTCCGCTGTCCGCGACTGGGACGAGCCTGATGATCGCTACGATAACATCGGGTTTCGTCTGGCCCCAGGTTGAAAAAGCGGGCCAAGAGGCCGGCAGGCCTCTGATCAATCGCCTTCGGGCGGACAGTCGAGACGGAGCGAGACGGTCAGGCCGAAGGCCTAAAGAATTTTTTACATAAAAATTTACATAAAAAAATATGTAATTTTACTAATAGCCACATTTATCCGATAAAAACATGAAATTAGAGTTTTTCACGATACCTGCAAAATTTCCGCAAGAAATCCAGCAGGCGTTAAATTCTTTCTGTGCACAACATCGTGTGCTGACCATTGATAAGCAATTTGTCAATTTGGGCAATGAAAGCTATTGGTCGATATGCATCACCGCTTTGGAAAGTAACTCCCAAGATTCCATAAAAAACACGGCTAACAAGCGTGAAGTCATCGATTACAAGGAAACACTCGGTGAGCGGGATTTTACCGTGTATGTGCAATTGCGCAATCTCAGAAAAACCTTCTCCGAACAAGAAGGTATTCCTGCTTATGCATTATTCACCAATGCGCAATTAGCCGCCATGGTCACTCAATCTGTCAATACACTCGCAGAACTCGCACAGATTGAGGGAATCGGAAAAGCACGCCTGGAGAAGTATGGAAAACCTTTTCTACAGATTTTGCAAACCGCACGTGGGGCCTCCATCGATCAAAACATAAAGCCCGAAAAAAATGAAACGACACCGGATTGAATTAACCGCGATCGCCGCTTGGGATAATTTACTGCTTGCCGTGTTGAAAGCAGCCAAAGGTAAACGCTTCCGTCCCGCTGTAACGTCTTTTTTCATGAATTTGGATGAAAGCATTACACAGTTACACAATGATATTCTTGAACAGAAAGTACCTGATGGTAATTACCGTTCATTTGTCATTCACGATCCCAAACGTCGCACCATCCACGCCGCCAGCTTTACCGACCGGGTATTGCATCATGCGATTATGAATTGTGCTGCTCCAATATTTGAAAATTCACTGGTCGGTACATCCTTTGCCTGCCGTCCAGGCAAAGGCATCCATCTTGCGGTCGTACAGGTACAACGCAATCTGCAGCGCTTTCCCTGGTTTGTGCAAGTCGATGTAGAGCATTATTTTCCAGCAATCGACCATGCACGCTTGTTGAATTTGCTGTCCCGCCGGTTTAAGGATGTGGCTTTCATGCAATTACTGGAAAGGATCATCCGCTCTTATCAATCGACTCATGGTAAAGGATTACCTATCGGCTCACTGACTTCTCAATATTTCGCCAATTATTACCTGGACAGCACTGACCGTTTTCTATTGAATCATCCGGCAGTGTGCGCTCACATTCGCTATATGGATGATATTGTGTGGTGGTGCGAAAACAATTCAGACGCACGAATAGTGTTGCAGGAGTTAACTGCCTATGTTCGCAATGTTTGCCAATTAAAACTAAAACCACTCATTCAAATTAATCGAAGTACACAAGGAATCACCTACTGTGGTTTTAGGATTTTTCCTGGTACCCTGCGACTAACAGCACGTAAGCAACGTCGCTATCGATACTTGCGACAACATTACGAAGCGACATGGAAACTCGGCTTTATTGACGATCAAAGCTTGCAAACCACTTATGATGCTATTCTTGCCGCCACCTTACCTGCACATAGTAAAACATGGCGGCAACGGGATTTGCAATTGCACCCCTGTCTGTACGACAATGGGAATGGGTGATGATCAATAGCAATTATCGCGTGCTGCGTGGCGGTTCCTGGAACAACAACGGCAGGAACACGCGCTCCGCTGTCCGCAACAGGAACGAGCCTGATAATCGCAACGATAACATCGGGTTTCGTCTGGCCCCAGCTTGGATGAGTGCGGATGCCTCTTTCAACCAGATCGTCATCCAGTCCGCATGTACGGTGCGGCAAAAAGAAAATGCCCTCCGGTGCACGAGTAGTCCTATGCGGAGCCTTATGCGAAAGCCCACCGGAGAGGCGACTACAGCCTGGTCACTGATTTTGACTTTTATTCACTCGCTTGTATGCACACCTTTGTGAATTCAGAGAAAGCCGATTCTCTGCCATCAGCTTTCCCTTCTCCATGGGCCAGCGAATGGGGTCAGGATAGTTTTGGTTTATACATGGATCTGGATTATCGAGGTATCCGCCAGCGCTTTCGTTGGATCACCCCCGGTACCTTTCTGATGGGTTCCCCGGAATCCGAAGCGGAAAGATATGATAACGAAACACAGCATGAAGTCAGGTTGACTGATGGTTTCTGGCTGGCCGACAGCGCCTGCACGCAAGCGCTATGGACAGCGGTCATGGAAGATAATCCCAGCCGTTTCCAGGATGATCCGAATCTTCCGGTAGAAAATGTCAGTTGGTTCGATATACAAAAATTTATCGAAAAATTAAATACGCTGTTTCCGGATTTACATGCCCAGCTTCCAACCGAGGCACAATGGGAATACGCCTGCCGTGCGGGTACCCGCACGGCATTTTCGTTTGGAGAAAGCATCACGCCCGGGCAAGTCAATTATGATGGCAATTACCCTTATGCCGGAGGCGGGAAAGGCTTATACCGGGAAAGAACCGTTCCGGTCAAATCATTACCGCCGAATTCATGGGGATTGTATGAAATGCATGGCAATGTATGGGAATGGTGCGCCGACTGGTATGAAAAATACCCTCAGCAAGCAGCGACCAATCCGCTTGGTCCTGACCAGGGTACAGTCCGCGTGCTGCGTGGCGGTTCCTGGTTCAACCTCGGCGGGTACACGCGCTCCGCTGTCCGCGACGGGTACGAGCCTGTTGATCGCAACGTTCTCATCGGGTTTCGTCTGGCCCCAGGTTGAAAAAGCGGGCCAAGAGGCCGGCAGGCCTCTGATCAATCGCCTTCGGGCAGACAGTCGAGACGGAGCGAGACGGTCAGGCCGAAGGCTTAAATTTTTACGCAAAAACCTCTTTCAAAAAATTTTCAATCGACCGATACGCCCGATTCGCCGCGATTTCCTTGTATACCGTGCCAAAGCCGGGATTATTGGCTTTGGGGTTGGTAAAGGCATGCATGGTGCCGCCGTAGACATGCACTTGCCAATCGACATTCGCTTGGGTCATCTCGGTTTCAAATGCGAGCACTTGCTCGGGCGGTACCATCGGGTCGTCGTGGCCGTGCAAACAAAGCACCTTTGTCGTGATATTTGCATTGGCGACATTGCCCGGCGCAAGAATGCCGTGAACACTGATCACGGCTTGCACATCCGCGCCGGAGCGCGCCAGTTCCAGCACACACATGCCGCCGAAACAATAGCCCATCGCGGCAACTTTGGCAGCATCAACTTGCGGCAATTGGCGTACGGCATGCAAGGCGGCGGTGATTCTGCGCCGCAGCAGAGAGCGATCCTGAGCAAACGGCGCCATCAAGGCACCATTCTTTTCCGCGTCGCCATCAGCACCGAATATGCCTTTACCGTACATATCCAGCGCAAAGCCGACATAACCCATATCGGCGATTCTTTCCGCGCCTTTGCATGCCATTTCACGCCGCCCACTCCAGTCATGCGCAACCAATACCACGGGCTGAGCCTTACCGGTGTCGTGATAGGCCAGATAGCCCTCCAAACTTGTATTTCCATCCAGATAATCGATCATTTTTGTAATCATGTCATTACCTCTTCTCGCAAATATTAAGGTGTGTTATCAATTAAAACAGTGATAATCTTATGGTGCAATATTAATGTATTTGTATGGAAACTTATTCAAAGGATTCGATGATGACCTCTACACTCAAATCATTATTAACCGGCATTTCCGCGTTTACGTTGTATACCGCGTCCGTTCAGATTGCAGCGCAGGATTTTCCTATACAAAAAACTCTACCACTTGAATTATCAACCCAGGCTGCGATGGCGGCAATCAAAAAATGCCACGACGATGGATTTAAAGTCAGCGTGGCTATTGTCGATCAATCAGGTTTGCTCAAGGTGCAGTTGAAAGCCGATGGCGCCGGGCCGCACACGCTCGATAGCAGCCGCCGCAAGGCTTATACCGCCAACAGCTTGCGTGATTCAACGCATAAATTTGCCATGCTGGTAACGCAAAAACCGGAATTGCAAAGCTTGATGCATTTGAACGAAAGCATTCTGCTATTAGGCGGTGGCTTTCCGATCAAAATCGGTGGTGAAGTGGTGGGCGGCATCGGCGTCGGCGGCGCACCGGGAATTGAATATGATGAAGTCTGCGCCAGCGCGGCGCTGAAAGTTCTGAAAGCGGACGATACGTTTGAGAAGAAATGATGGGTGATTACTCTCCCCGCATCATAATGGCATACGCGATGAACATTTCTTCCAGAAACAGACGCGGATTGAGCGGATGATGCGATAGCTGCTGTTTGATATAGAGTTCGCGGGTGAAAGTTACGCAGCCGGACAGATTGATCTGCTCGCTTAACGCCTGAATGGCTTGCGATTGTTTCAAATAGTAGCGGATTTTTCCGGTCGTGCGATAACTGACCAAGTCATAGCACCATTTTTGCAACCAACTGACCACAATTGACAAACTCGTTTGCTGCAACGCTGCGGCCAGCATCAGTGGATCAAACTGCTTGGGATGGGCAATGTGTTGAATGAATTGTTCATAGTGCACTGCGTACTCTCCTTTATCCAACAGCAATGCGGATAACGGCGCATAACCCGCAGCAGCGAGCTTACCTTCAGGATCACTGACCGCTTGCTGTTGCAACCACGCCACGGAAGATTCGACATCCGGTATCGGCATCGTAATCTGCTGACAACGGCTGCGTATGGTTGGCAGCAAATGCTGCGCCTGGTGCGTAATCAGTATGAACAATACATTCTCCGGCGGCTCTTCGAGTTTCTTCAGCAATGCATTGGCTGAGGCGGTATTCATCGTCTCCGTAGGATAAATCAGGATAATCTTGTAACCGCTTTGATGGCCGGTCAGATAAACAAAATCGGTCAATTTCCGAATCTGCTCGACGCCGATCTGCTGACTGGCGCTTTTCTTAGTCGTAGCGCTGGCGGATTTTTCTTTGCCTTCTTTCTTCTCGCTGTCTTCCCCGGACATTACATCAAGTGCTTCCGGCATCACGGAATAAAAATTAGGATGGCTATCGTGTTCAAACCAGCCACAACTCAAACATTTTCCGCAAGCCTCATGATCAACCGTGGGTGCAGTGCAGAGCAATGATTTGGCCAGTTGGCGCGCAAAATCATATTTGCCGATGCCCTGCTTACCTTTGAGCAATAACGCATGCCCCAGGAATTGACGGCTACGCATCAATTTCGACCAAATTCCCTGTTGCCAGCGATAAATTTCACTCATGATGCAACAAGGGCCGCAAGACTTGTTCAACCGCAGCTTTGACTTCCGGTAACGATCGATTGCTGTCGATAATTCTGATGCGATCTGGGAACCGTTGCGCTCTATCCAGATACGCCGCGCGCACTCTTAGAAAAAAATCGGCTTGCTCTTGCTCGAATCGATCCGCGACTCCTCCTCGACTCACACGCTGTTGCCCCACATTAACCGGGACATCGAAATACAATGTCAAATCAGGCTGCAAGGTACCTTGCACCCATTGCTCCAGAATGACCAATTTAGCGCTATCCAATCCCCTGCCTCCACTCTGATAGGCAAAGCTGGCATCGGTGAAACGATCCGACACCACCCACTGATCCTGCGCGAGAGCGGGCCAAATCACTTTATCCAAATGTTCACGCCGCGCTGCGAACATCAGCAATGTTTCGGTTTCCGCATGCATGGCCATGGATTTATCCAGCAGCAGTGCGCGCAACTGTTCGCCCAACGCGGTCCCGCCCGGTTCTCGCGTCACCACAACCTGTTTCCCGGCACGTTGCAATAGTTCGGCTATACATGCCAGATGGGTCGATTTACCCGCGCCGTCGATACCTTCCAGCGTAATGAATTTGCCTTGCTTCATGTGATTCCGGTTTTCAAGTTTGGTTAAGCTAAGCTACCATGCAGCATCATTTAATTTTCAACTCATTTTATCGCATGCAAATCGATACATCCGGTCTTGTTGATGTCGTTTCATTCATTGCCTCGCCTAATTGCGATGAACGCCCGGCGGGTGCGGAAATCAACTTATTAGTGATCCATAATATCAGCCTCCCGCCCGACGAATTCGGTGGCACTGGCGTGATTGAGTTGTTTACCAGTCAGATCGATCCGCAAGCACATCCTTACTATCAATCGCTACAAGGATTGAAAGTATCGGCGCATTTTTTCATCCGCCGCGATGGCATGATCATTCAATTTGTCCCTTGCACTAAACGTGCCTGGCATGCAGGCATATCCCAATGGCAAGGCAAAGAACGCTGCAATGATTTCTCGCTGGGCATTGAACTGGAAGGTAGCGATTTGATGCCATTTGCCGATGCGCAATACGCATCATTGAGCGCATTAACCAGATGCCTGTGCGATCACTATCCCATCCGGCATATCGCCGGGCATTCGGATATCGCACCCGGACGCAAAACCGATCCGGGGCCTTATTTTGATTGGAAGAAATATGCATCCGATTTAGGCGAAAAAAAATTTTTCAATGCAATACAAAATTTTTCATGATGTCGCAAACAACTGCAGCCTACTCATCCTTCTGAATCAGTTACGTGTCACCTGGTAGCTCGCAATTAACCTGCACTCTCTTCCCGGTGCTACTTCCACGACATCATTTGCCGCATTCGTGGTTTCAACACATACTAAGCGTTGATAATCGGTATCTTCCAGATCGGCCATTTCCTTGGAAATTTTTTCCCAGGGATTCCATACCACTGCAGTTTTGCTGCCTTGGGAGGTAATCTGAATGCGTCGGTTCAGCGCACTATCGTCGATCGTTAAGGTGTTGCCAACATCCAGATAAATGCGGTCGACTTCGGTGTCGATGGCGACGTCGCCCGTCTGATGTTTTTGCGTGTTGCCGCCACCGGCTTTGTCGAGATAATCGCAACCGGCAAGCCCCACTACTTTCGCGCGGGTAATGTCGCCGACCTTGAAATAGGTGTGAAACGCCTGGGTAATGGTGAACTTTTCCTTGCCGGTGTTGCGCGTGATCAATGACAGGTTCAAGGTGTCGCCGATGACGATTTCTTGCCGCAGACTGAACGAATGCGCCCAGATGGCTTGGGTTTCCGGCGTATCGTCCAGTCCGACAATCACTTTGGTATCGCCATTACTCAACGCTTCGGTGGCTACCACATTCCAGCTGCGGTTACGCACAAAGCCATGCCCAGGACGACCCTTGCCTTCCGGATCGGCACCAAACCACGGCCAGCAGATCGGCGCACCGCCTTTAATTGCTTTGCCATCCTGGTAATACGCTTTTTCACTCAGGAACAAAACATCTTCCGGTTCTCCGGCTGGCTGGTATGACAACACCTGTCCGGCATGAAGCGAAATCAATGCTGCGGCCTTGGCATTATTCACCCGGATCATCGGCAATCCGCCGTTACCCGCTATAAATTCAAGTTGACCCGCAATTTTGTACTTGGTGTTAAGTTCTTCGATAGTCATCGCTTTCCTTATCAAGTTATTGGTTATTCAGATATTTATACTTTTACTGGCATCACCCGGTTGGCCGCAAGTTTAGCACGGCTTCGCGCTTCGTCCGTGTTCATACCATTCGCCAACGCAACACCCATGCGCCGGCGCTGGAATGATCCCGGCTTGCCGAACAAGCGTAAATCGCTATGCGGCACGCTAAGCGCTTCAATCACGCCGGAGAACGCAATACCTTGCGCTTCTAATTGACCATAAATCACCGCGCTGGCACCCGGCGCCAACAAAAGGGTATCCACCGGCAATCCCAGAATGGCACGCGCATGCAAATCAAATTCGCTCTGTTTCTGGCTGCACATGGTCACCATGCCGGTATCATGCGGCCGCGGACTGACTTCGCTAAACCACACCTCATCGCCTTTGATAAACAATTCCACACCGAAAACACCTAAACCACCCAGATCATCAGTGATCTTTTTAGCCATCTCACGTGCGCGTTCCAATGCTATAGGTGACATTCCCTGCGGCTGCCAGCTTTCCACATAGTCGCCATGCACCTGCACATGACCGATCGCTTCACAGAAATGCGTTTTCACGCTCCCATCCGCACCCAGCGCACGTACCGTCAGTTGCGTAATTTCATAGTCAAAATGAATCACTCCCTCGGCAATCACCCGCCCCTGATTCACCCGGCTGCCACTCGCGGCGTAATGCCATGCGGCTTCAATATCATCTGCATTTTCGATACGCGATTGTCCCTTGCCCGACGAGGACATCACCGGTTTTACGATACAGGGATAACCGATCTTGCCATCAATTGCGGCGCGCAGTTCATCCAAACTATTGGCAAAGACATAAGGTGAAGTAGGCAAACCCAGTGTTTCTGCCGCAAGGCAGCGAATTCCTTCGCGATTCATTGTAAGTTTAGCGGCACGCGCAGTCGGAATTACGGCCGCAATCCCCGCCTGCTCGATTTCTATCAACATATCGGTCGCGATAGCTTCAATTTCCGGCACGATGATATCCGGCTTCTCCCGCTCGATTAGCGCACGAAGTGCCTGACCATCCGCCATGTTGATCACATGCGCGCGATGCGCCACCTGATGTCCCGGTGCATCGGCATAGCGGTCTACCGCGATGGTTTCCACACCTAGACGCTGCAGCGCGATAATCACTTCCTTACCAAGTTCGCCACTGCCCAGCAGCATGACTTTGGTCGCTGACGGACTCAGCGGTGTGCCGATAACGGATCGTTTATTCATCATATGTTTTCCTCTGTTGCTGTTCTGTTCTTTTCATATCCTGTTGTTGTAATGCCCACTGCACATGTTCCCGCACCAAAACTGAAGCATCATTTAACCGCGCTTGCAGCGCCTGGACGATTTCCACCGAATACGGCGCATTCCCCAAGCCAACCGCGATATTACGCAGCCACTGTATATGACCAATACGGCGTATCGCACTGCCCGCCAATTTAGCTTCAAATGTTTCCTGATCCCAGCTAAATAATTCAATCAACGATACATCATCCAATCCATTGCGCACATGAAAATCATTTTCGTTAGTGATTCGGGCAAATTTATTCCACGGACACACCAATTGGCAATCATCGCAGCCATAAATGCGATTGCCAATCAGCGGACGTAGCGATTCGGGAATGCTGTCTTTTAATTCAATGGTCAAATAGGAAATACAGCGCCGCGCATCAACCTCATACGGCGCAACAATCGCTTGCGTTGGACAAATGTCGATACATCGACTGCAACTGCCACAATAATTTTCAGTTTCTTCATCCACGGGAAGCGGCAGATCGACATACATTTCACCCAAGAAAAACATCGAACCCGCTTGACGCGACAACAGCAAAGTATGCTTACCGCGCCAGCCCAGACCGGCTTTCTGCGCCCATGCCACTTCCATCACCGGCGCACTATCGGAAAATACCCGGTAATTGAACGCCCCTGCTTCCGCCGTCATTTTATCCGCCAGTTTTTGCAACCGGGAACGCAAAACCTTATGATAATCCCGCCCCAGTGCATAACGTGAAATAAATGCGCGTTCACCGGAGTGGATCACATCCCAGCTATTTTTGACGGAGGGTGGTGCATAATTGATACACACGGAAATAATTCGCAGTGTTCCTGGTTCAAGTTCGGCGGGACGAGTGCGTTTGGTGCCATGTTTCGCCATATAATCCATTTCACCGTGATATCCTTTATCCAGCCATGAGAAAAAACCGGATTCGATTACAGTGATATCCGCGTTTGCATCGGCAATACGGACATCATGAAAACCCAGTTCCTTGCCCCATGTTTTAACGGCAACTGCCAATGCGGCATAATCAGATATTTTATTTGTTGAGGTATTTTTTTGCATAGCATTTATTCGACAGATTGCGGATCAGCACAAAGCCATACTCACTATCTTTCCAACGAAGCGGAAACCTTGAAATTTGGTGAAAAATTAGCAACTTGCTTACACCCTGGCATGACAATTCATCTGCTTGGCAATCTAGGCGCCGGTAAAACCACTTTAACTCGGGGTATTTTACACGGCCTTGGATACTCGCATATCGTCAAAAGCCCTACCTATAATTTAGTTGAAATCTACAAAATCTCTGGGTTATACTTGTATCACTTTGATTTTTATCGATTCAATGATTACTCGGAATGGGAAGAAGCAGGTTTTCGCGATTATTTTAATTCCAATTCTATTTGCTTGGTGGAGTGGCCTGAAAAAGCAGGGAACTTATTGCCCGGCGCCGATTTGCGGTGCTTTCTTAACATACTTGATTCCGGCAGAAATATTGAAATCCGAAGCGGCACAGAGACAGGAAAACAATGCCTGATACATTGGACTACAGAAAAAAATACTTGATAGCATACTTTAACGTTTGCAGTAATGTAAGCGTAAAAAATATTTTTCTGGCGCCTCTGATCCTAATCTTTTGTTGTTGGATACTGTTAAACCAATCCGCTATGGCTGCGGATGCTACCGTTCAATCCGTTCGCGTTGGATTGACTCCTGATTATACACGCATCACCCTTGAATCCGATCGGCCGCTTGAATATGAGCTGAGTATGCTCGATAACCCGCACCGCGTGGTTATTGATCTAAACAACACCAAGCTTAATCCGGTACTGCATACCTTACCTCAGAAAGTGGACGCTATCGACCCATTTGTGCAAAATATCCGTATCGGTCAATTCACTCCGCACGTTATCCGATTGGTGTTTGATCTTAAAGCGCATGTCGTTCCTCGTACATTTGTTGTACCGCCGAAAGAAAATTTTGCCTATCGCTTGATATTGGATATTTATCATCCGCACAAAGCAGCTAACGCGGATTTGAACACTCGTACCCAACCTGCCGCCAAAGCAAAGTTTGAGACGGATGTTCTGGATGAATTGGTCGCCTCATTAATACAAGACAGCAGCAAAAAAGAATCCAACCTGATCCGGGTTGTTCCTCCGTCTCCCCCAAAAATCCAACCACCGCAACCTGTAATGCAGGCTGAGCAACCAGGCAGTTTTCAAGCCGCACAATACCGTAAGCCCAATTCGACACCACAAAAAAGTATGGTACCGCGGATTATCGTGGTAGCAATTGATCCCGGTCACGGCGGGAAAGATCCCGGAGCGATCGGAAAACAGGGCACCTATGAGAAAGATGTTACGCTGGCAATTGCCAGAAAACTTAAGGAAAAAATTGATAAAGAACCCAGCATGCGGGCTATTCTGACACGGGATGGCGATCATTATATTTCGCTTCCGCAGCGGCGGATAATCGCCCGGCGCGCCAATGCCGATTTGTTCGTGTCCATACATGCAGACGCCAATCCGAAATCGCACGCTCATGGCTCTTCGGTATTCACTTTATCTGAGCATGGTGCCACTTCAACTACGGCCAGTTGGCTCGCCGACAAGGAAAACAGCGTTGATGGTGATTTGATGGGAGGCATTGACATCACATCGAAATCAAAAGATATCAAGGAATTGCTACTGGATTTGTCACTCAATGCCGCCATTAACGATAGCGTTAAATTGGCTGAATATGTACTGAAACAACTTGGCAGCATCAATCATCTACACAAAAGGAATGTAGAACAGGCTGGTTTTGCAGTACTCAAGTCACCGGATATTCCTTCAATTCTGGTGGAGACTGCTTTTCTCAGCAATCCCAAAGAAGAAGTAAAATTGCGCAGCGGAGACTATCAGAGCAAAATGGCGGATGCAATGTTTCTGGGGATAAAGAAATATTTTTCCGATAATCCAGCATTAGCTCGCGCCGCAGTAGCGCAAACAAAGTAAGCTTGCTGAATGCTCGTCAGGAGGATAACAAGCCTGATTAAACCGCTTTATTTGTCATAACCCTATACAATAGCACTTTCTGTCCCAAGTAGATCGCAGTATGCACAGGCAGATCAAGACGCACAAATCTTCGTGTAAATATTAGAATTAGCCTCGATCGGGTTTAAACATTGGGTATTTCTATAACTAGGTCACGTCTAAATTAATATCTGTTCTTTACTCTTACGAAACAATGAATCATTGGTATCAACTTTGTACTAAAGATGGCTCTCCTCACATTATCTTGACGGGTAACTATACTTTAGCGGCATTGGAATCCTTGTTAAAACCGTTAGAGGATGAGCTATCTCGTGAGGCTAAAAATCAGAATCTCTATTGGGATTTAACGGGCATTGAGCAAATCGACACTGCTGGCACCATCCTGCTCTGGCGCGTATGGAAAACTAAGCGTCCCAATCGTTTACAACTACGTCCCGAACATGAAAAGATGTTTCAACGGTTAGAACGGCTGCCCGCTCATCAATCAGAAATCAAACATCGAGATTTACTGTGGCCACTCACTAACCTAGGTAAACTGGTACTGGTTTTATGGCAGCATTCCGTAGGCTTAATTGCATTGATTGGCCAGTTAATGCTTGATGTGATTTACTTAATCCGGCATCCTGTTTATATTCCTTGGCGGGAAATCTCTGCAAATCTATACCGAACCGGTGCTCAGGCGCTGGGTATCACCGCATTGGTAGGATTTCTGATCGGGATTGTGTTAAGTTACCTCTCCTCCAAACAATTGCAATTATTTGGTGCCGATATCTTCATTATCAACATCTTGGGAATTAGCATCATCCGCGAACTGGGCCCCATGCTGGCGGCAATACTGGTAGCAGGTCGTTCTGGCTCAGCGATGACGGCACAATTGGGTGTCATGCGCGTAACTCAGGAATTGGATGCTTTGACTGTCATGGGAATTTCCCATAGTCAACGATTGATCTTACCCAAAGTTCTGGGTCTTGGCATTGCAATGCCGCTGCTGGTCATGTGGACCAGTGCAGTGGCATTATTAGGCGGTATGGTTGCAGCAGAAATACAGCTGGGTTTACACTATCATTATTTCATTACTGCGCTACCGGATTCCGTGCCGGTAGGAAATTTGTGGTTAGGATTAGGAAAAGGGATTGTATGCGGAATGGTGATAGCGTTGATTGCATGTCATTTTGGATTAAAAATTAAACCAAACACTGAAAGCCTGGGCGAGGGTACCACCGCTTCTGTCGTAACCGCCATCACCATGGTAATCATTATTGATGCAATTTTTGCAGTGCTCTTCTCTGACGTAGGACTCCCCTAGATTCATGACGGAACCGGAATGTATTATTGAGATTGAATCGCTACACACCCGCTATGGTAATCATGATATCCATCGCGATGTCAATTTAAATGTGTATCGCGGCGAAATTCTGACTTTGATCGGCGGCTCGGGTAGTGGAAAAACGACTTTGCTGCGACATATGTTGGGATTAGAGCAACCTTCCCAGGGAACCGTAAAAATTTTCGGCCATTCCCGGAATGATGCCACCTTCAATCGTCAAGAAAAAGTCATACGAAGCCATTCCGGTGTGCTTTTTCAACAAGGGGCTTTATTTAGTGCATTGACTGTATTCGATAATGTTGCACTGCCCTTGCGTGAGTTGCATATACTCGATGAAGACATGATTCGTGATTTGGTGATGGTTAAACTCAATATGGTGGCAATTGAACTGGAACACGCCAATAAAATGCCGGCAGCCCTATCTGGAGGAATGATCAAGCGCGTCGCTTTAGCCCGCGCTCTGGCATTGGATCCAAAAGTATTGTTTCTCGATGAACCTACAGCCGGACTGGATCCCGAGCTTAGTGAAAGTTTTGTGGAACTGATTCTTGCTTTACGCACTGAAATGGATCTCACTATTGTCATGGTTACCCATGACCTTGAAACACTTGTAGCATTGTCTGACCGTATTGCCGTGCTGGCCGATCAACAAGTCATCGTGACAGGTACCCTGGATGAGATATGCCGCTTTCAACACCCATTCATCACTAGTTTTTTTAAAAGCATACGGCATAAAATCGAGCAAAAAAATCACTCGGAGCAAACATGGAAAACCGTGCCCATGCCCTCATAGCCGGCATTTTTGTTATTTTATTGAGTATCTCTGTGGCCTTAGTCGCCATGTGGTTCAGCGGCAACAACACCAAGCGCACAGATTATCTCGTGGTAACAAAAGAATCGGTGAGCGGGCTGAATCCTCAATCTGCCGTACACTATCGCGGTGTAAATATTGGTAAAGTGGAAAAAATTCAATTTGATCCCGATAATCCGCACCAAATACTCATCCATATTGCAGTCAACGAGAACGTTATCCTGAGAAAAAGTGTTTATGCACAATTAGGCTATCAGGGTGTTACAGGACTCGCTTATATTCAGCTAAACGACGATGGCGTGAATAATGAAATACTGAGTGATGAGAGAATTCCAATGCGTCGATCCTTATTGGATGAAGTCACCGGCTCAGGACAGGATTTGCTAAGCAATGTCAATAAGCTAGTATTAAAGATGCATCATTTATTGAATGAGCAAAACCAGAATCATATTTCACAAATTTTACAAAATATCGATAAAGCAACCAAAAATTTTGACGGTATTGCTGGCCACTTGCAACCAGTGCTAAGTTCATTCACTGAATTAACCATAGAATCAGGTACCTTAGTCAAACGTTTGGATCAACTGCTGGGTGAGCTCAATCTTACTGTAGCTAAAGCCAATCAAAAAGAAGGTATTTTTGATAGTTTGTCGCAAAGCACTCAGGAACTTGCCACTACTATCCCTGAATTGCGAAAATTGAGTCACAGCCTACTACGTAACTCCAGTAACCTGGATAAAGTGCTTTATCAATTAGAAGAAAACCCCCAGAGCTTGATCTTTGGTCGCTCTCCGTCATCACCTGGTCCAGGCGAAACCGGTTTCGTCCCACCTATAGAAAATAAACCATGAAGCAAATGCTATTGTTGATTTTTACTATTTTTCTACTCACGAGTTGCACAGGATTGCATAAACCTCAACCCGCAATATCGACTTATGCTTTTAGCATGCAGCATTTATCATCCATCGAACAAACACCGAATCAACCTTATCTACATCGAAAAAGCTTGCTAATTGCTGATGCGGCAGCACCCTCCTGGCTGGATAATACGGCTATCCATTATCGGCTGATTTATCATAATCCTGCACAATCATATGCTTATGCTAATAGCCGCTGGATAGCGACTCCTGCTACATTGCTCACTCAGCAGATACGTCACCGTATCGTTACCAGCACACCTGAGCAAGTCATAAGAGACAGCGGCATAGTAAAAGCTGATTATACTTTGCATATTGAACTGAACGAATTTATCCAGCTGTTCGATGCCACTGACTCCAGCCATGTCGTGGTTAGCTTTCGTGTTAGCTTAATTGAACACAACTCCCGCAAACTATTCGCTCAAAAAGATTTCAGTGCTATCGAAAGCACTCCTTCTGCTGATGCCGCAGGCGCGGTATTTGCCTTAAGTTCTGCAAGTAATAAACTGATTAATGAATTAGTGAACTGGCTGACCGGAGAACTGCCTCCCGCTTAACCTAATAAGATTGCCAAAATTAATCGCAAGTTTGATTAATTTGTCATTCGCTTATGATAGTATCCGGTAAATTATCATTTAAGGTTCATTCATGCGTTTAGTCTGTGTTGTCATTTTCTTAGCTTATTCTTTAAGTGCGTGTGGTCATAAAGGTCCGCTTTTTCTCCCTCAAACTGATGAAGCTAACCGCATGGCGCCAAGTGAAAGTGAAACGGAAAGAAAATGAGCGGCTTTCCGGAATTCATCTACCACGACGATGAGCTTTTTGTCGAATCAGTACCTCTAAAGCAGATTGCTGAAAAATTCGGAACACCCTGTTATGTCTACTCACGATCAGCATTGACTAAGGCTTATCAAGCGTTCGATACAGCATTTGCAAATCGTGATCATCTGATCTGTTTTGCAGTTAAGGCCAATTCAAATATTGCCATACTCAATCTTTTCGCTCAACTTGGCAGCGGCTTCGACATTGTATCCGGCGGGGAATTGCAGCGTGTCATCAAAGCAGGCGGAGATCCGGGAAAAATAGTTTTTTCCGGTGTTGGAAAAAGCAGGTATGAAATGCGTATGGCTCTGGAAGTGAATATCTTATGTTTCAATGTAGAATCCGAGGCTGAATTAATTGCCTTGAATAGGATTGCCAAAGATATGGACAAGCTTGCACCGGTCAGTTTACGTATAAATCCGGATGTCGATGCCAAAACACACCCATACATCTCCACCGGCCTCAAAGAAAACAAATTTGGTATTCCCGCCCGTGAAGCTGAAAGGATCTATAAATCCGCGCACTTATATCCCAATATTCGCTTTATCGGCTTGGATTGCCACATTGGCTCGCAGTTGACGGAACTTGAGCCTTTCATGCAAACCAGCAAAAAAATGCTCCACCTATTGGATAGTCTTCAAGCGCAAAACCTGGAGATTGAGCATCTGGATTTAGGCGGAGGATTAGGTATTCGCTACAACGATGAAATTCTGCCGTCGATTGGTGATTATGTTTCCGCACTTTGTATCAACACACATCAAATAAAACAACGCCTTCTAATTGAACCCGGCCGTTCTTTGGTGGGTAACGCAGGCATTCTTCTGACGCGCATTGAATACCTAAAACATACACCCGCACGTAACTTTGCAATCGTTGATGCGGCAATGAACGACTTGATGCGTCCAGCACTTTATGATGCTTATCATGAAATTTTACCCGTTCACAAAAATTCTGGAGAAATCGAAGATTACCAGATCGTAGGACCTGTATGCGAAACTGGTGATTTTTTAGGTCATGATCGTCGGATCGGTCTGATCGATGGAGATCTTTTAGCTATCATGTCAGCCGGTGCATATGGTATGAGTATGAGCTCAAATTACAATTCACGACCACGTGCTGCTGAAATCATGGTAGATAAAGATACTACTCACATTATCCGGCAGCGTGAAACGATTGATCAGTTATTTTCTAACGAGAGAACTCTATCTTAATAAGCAGCATGAATCAGGAGATACATTTAATTATACTAACAAGTTGTACCGCTTTATGATAAATCTGCAATGACAAGCCACTCTCGCATCAATGATGAACAATATCAAGACTACATTCTGCAGGGTGTCTCACGCACTTTTGCATTAACCATTCCACAATTACCCGAGCCTTTACGACGCATCATAGGCAATGCATATCTGCTTTGTCGAATCACGGATACGATTGAAGATGACAATGCTTTGACGATAGAACAAACCCGGCAATTATCGGATATGTTTGCCGAAGTAGTATGTGGAAATGCATCAGCGGAGGAATTTTCACTAAAATTGCACCCTCTCCTTTCTGATCAAACCATTCCTGCTGAACATGACTTAATAAAGAATACCCCCGCAGTTATTCGTATCACGCACAGTTTTAATCCCGTGCAGCGTAGGGCACTGGAGCGATGCGTTAGAATTATGGCGCAAGGCATGGTGGATTATCAGGAAACTGAATCTTTGGAGGGACTCAAAGATTTATCTGCAATGAATCAGTATTGCTATTACGTTGCAGGCGTTGTCGGTGAAATGTTAACCGAGTTATTCTGTGATTACTCAGCGGAAATTAATGCACACAAACCCGTCTTGATGAAACTTGCCGTATCATTTGGACAGGGCTTACAAATGACCAATATTCTCAAAGATATATGGGATGACCGTAAAAGGGGTGCCTGCTGGCTGCCACAAGATATTTTCCTTAAGAATGGATTTAACCTTAGCAAATTACAGCCGGGTATGAACGATACCAAATTTCAAGCTGGATTGGCAGAACTATTGGGAGTGGCTAAAGGACATCTACTTAACGCCCTGATCTATACCAACCTAATTCCTCCGCACGAGAGAGGCATTCGCCGATTTTGTTTATGGGCAATTGGCATGGCCATCTTGACGCTTAATAAAATAAATCGACACCGGAATTTTTCTGAAGGTGCACAAGTCAAGATCAGTCGCCGTAGTGTTAAAGCAACTATCCTGACAACCAGTTTGTTTGCCAGCCACAATTGGATACTCGAGCTATTGTTCAAGTATACTTCCAGAAAACTTCCAGAAGTTAGCTCACACTCAGCGGCGTTATCAGAAATTAGCTAAGCAATTACAATAATATGAAATCATTAGTTACAGGAGCAACTGGATTTCTCGGCTCAGCGGTTATGCGATGCTTGCTAACAGCCGGCCATGATGTTCGGGTTTTGGTTAGACCGAACAGTAATCGCAAGAATCTTGAGAGTTTTGCGGTTGAAATTTGCGAAGGCGATCTACGTAACCATGAATCCCTTAAACATGCGGTTCAGGGTTGCGATAATCTTTTTCATGTTGCAGCTGATTATCGTCTTTGGGTTCCTGATCCAGAAACCATGTATGATATCAATATCAATGGAACGCGTGCCCTCATCATGGCTGCGCATCAGGAAGGCATAAAACGTATTATCTATACCAGCAGCGTAGCAGCACTGGGCCTAAATCCCGATGGATCACCGGCTAACGAAGAGACTATATCAGATATTTCCGCAATTACCGGATACTATAAACGCTCCAAATACCTTGCTGAACAAATTGTGAAGCAATTAACCGATGAACACCATTTACCCTTAACTATCGTTAACCCTTCAGCCCCGGTAGGCCCGGGAGATATTCGCCCCACCCCAACCGGGCGCATTATATTGGATACACTCCTGGATCGCATGCCTGCCTATGTGAATACTGGTCTAAATATTGCTCATGTTGATGACATCGCGTATGGTCATTTACTGGCATACCAGAACGGGAAGCCGGGAGAACGCTACATACTGGGTGGCGATGACATGACTCTACTGCAAATCTTGCAAGCCATCGATGAAATCCAGGGAGTAAAAAAGACTCGTATCAGCATACCTATCAGCGTCATGCTACCTATGGCATGGTGGATGGAAAGAATTGCAAGTCTCACACACTCAGAACCCCGTGCAACACTGGATAGCATTCGTATGGCTAAGAAATTGATGTTCTTCTCCAGTAAAAAAGCACAACATGAATTAGGTTATCAATACCGCCCGGCACGTGAAGCAATTAGGGATGCAGTTAACTGGTTCAAAGAAAATGGCTACAGCAACTAATTAATCAAATATTTTCCCGGGAAGTATCGGTAAACATCCATCTGCAGCACATTAAAACCTCTAAAAACTGCACGCTTAGGGATTCGTGGTTACGTATATCACCTTCGGAAATTTCAATCGCAAAGCTCTTAATCTAGAGCACGATTTTCACCCAATCTTTTCTTATTTGACCTAAATTTTAACAATCATCTGTCGTAAACACACCAGGCAAGATTAATACAAACCAAACCATTTAATTAGCCAGTGATAGATTTTGCAATTCCAGTACTACCAAAAATATAGCTATTTACGGAGAAAAGTATGTCTGACAAAAATTTAAAATTCTTGGTGGTCGATGATTTTTCTACTATGCGTAGAATCGTTCGCAACCTTCTAAAAGAACTTGGATTTGTCAATGTTGACGAGGCGGAAGATGGTGCAATTGCATTGCGTAAACTGCAAGATGGTAATTTTGACTTTATCGTATCTGATTGGAATATGCCCAATATGGACGGGTTAACTATGCTCCAGAATGTGCGCGCAAACTCGGCATTAAAGAATATTCCCGTCCTCATGGTTACCGCTGAAGCTAAAAAGGAAAATATTGTAGCTGCCGCCCAAGCGGGTGCAAGTGGTTATATCGTTAAACCATTTACTGCTGCCGTGCTTGAGGAGAAACTAAATAAAATTTTCCAGAACATGAAAACCAAATTAGCTGAGAAAGCGTAAATTCCATTTAATAACAGACAGGTAAGTTAACTATGAATACAAAACATCAGACAAAAATAAAGGTTAACGAAATTCATCAAGCATCCACTCCCAAAAAATCTAGAAAATCGATTCAATTAGCAGATGCATCAAAAAGTTCTGAAGTCAATCTTACAGAAAACCAAGAACTAATAACAACTGACAAGAAAGTTATTGATCAGGTTGGATTATTAACACGAAACTTACATGATAGCTTGCGAGAATTAGGATATGACACACGTCTCCAAGAGATTGCTGCTGAAGTGCCCGAAGCTCAAGACAAATTGACTTATGTAGCCACAAAAACTGAACAAGCTGCCGAGCGTGCACTCAATGCCACGGAGATCGCAATGCCGATTCAAGAAAAGCTTGCAAATAATGCAATTTATCTATCCGAGCAATGGAAACAAGCCTTTGAAACCCAGCAAGTGAACCCAGACACTGAAATGTTCAAAACATTGCTTATTGAAACACTTCAATATCTTGACAAAGTACCTGAACAAACTAATGCAACCAATACACAACTGCTTGAAATAATGATGGCACAAGATTTTCAAGATCTCACAGGTCAAGTAATCAAGAAAATTACGCATATGGTCCAAAGTTTAGAAAAAGATCTCATTGATCTATTGTTGGCCAATGTCTCTGTCAAGAAGAGCCATGCGGATGATGAAGGACTTATGAATGGGCCAGTTACCAATCCTGAGAAAAGAAATGATGTCGTATGCAATCAAGATCAGGTAGATGATTTTCTGGCTAGTCTTGGTTTCTGAACTGCACACAAAATTTTTCCAAGTATCGTTGTGTGAATTGATCTCTGGTTTTGCACTTCTCATTTTCTTTATTTTGAGGGGATTTCTTCCTGTAATAATGCTTTCTTTAGCATCTGATATACAAGGACGCATAGAACAGGCTTAAGCAACCTCATAAAGGACAAACATGGCGAACGGCTACACAACAAATCGCCCCGCGCGCAAGCAAGGGCGCGTTTGGAAATAAGTCACAGTCAAATCATAGCACTAAAAAATTCCAGCGTACGATATAGCAGCTCAATGAATGAAAAGAAATAATCGCGCTGATCAATCGCTAAATTGCTGAATCGTGGCTTTACAAAAAAGACAGCGATTAAGTCCGAGGATGCTCCCATCATCTACTCAGTCGCGCAAGGTGCCATCTGGTGATGGGAATGATTGGGAAAAATTCCAGATCAACCTGGTTCAAATGCTTTTATGTATTTTGAAAGAGAGCAAAGAATAAAAATTGCACTTCATATTTAAATCCACCCTAACTTAATAAAGTCTGTCATCGCCCTTAATTGATTTAAACTCAATTAATCGCAAGAAATGCACGCATTCCCCAGTTCATTAATTTGAAAAAGAAATGGCCATTACGGCCTTGATTGTGATAAATTCATGGTTGGTAAGTCAGGTATATAAAAATTGGCTTCCTTCATAACATTAATATAGGAGTAGAAAATGAGCAAATTTCTGATCGCTGCAATCGGTTTGGTTTTTTTAGTAGGATCTTCTGTCACAATGGCAAGCGGAAACAAAGAGTCTTCAATGCCACCAATGTCTGCCCAGGATATCTTGAATCAAATGTCATGCGAAGGCAAAAAAGACGGTGAGAAAATTAGAGATCGCACTGACGGTGAAATGATTACCTGTCCTGCTAAAATCAAACAGCCAAATTTTGGTAAATAATTAATCAGTTGTAAAGCACCTCATAAATAGGTCAAGCTTGAGTGGATCGCTTTTTATGTTTTATCACCTAAAACAATCGCATCGATTGAATAGGGATTTGAATAAATTTAGCACTGTCGGCTTGATCTATTGTTTTGTGTGCTCAATGCAAAATGTATCATGAAGCGGATAAATAATCGCTCAACACATTGAATAATTTTTCCTGGATCGTCACATCGTATTAATGGATATCAATAACTACTTATCATGACGATCCATTAAATCGACACAAAAAATTATCGTTCTCAGAAGAAAAGTAAGATTCCAATAAAAATATCTTGATAATAAAATGCTTAAAAGATATTTTCCTCGCTCATAAAAATAGATGAATTAATACAAATTTGATTTGCAATTTTTACTCATTGAGAAGGAAAATAATGAAACAAGTATTTATTTTATCTTGCATTTTGTTTTTTTATACTGGCAGTTCCCTGGCACAAAAAAACAATCCGGATATTAAATCTCAGGCGGCTCTCGTTTTTAATGCACAAAATGAGTACGTCATCTACGACAAGAATGCCGATAAGGTTATGCCCATTGCTTCCATTACCAAATTGATGACGGCCATAGTTACGCTGGATGCACGTTTATCACCGAATGAAATCATCACGATAGAGAATGCTGATGTTGACAAGCTAAAGTACACCACTTCCCGTTTACCCGTAGGCAGTAAGCTTTCTAGACATGAGTTGTTGAAGTTATCATTGATGTCCTCAGAAAACCGCGCAGCGGCAGCGTTAGGGCGCACCTACCCTGGTGGTACTCAGGCATTTGTGAATGCCATGAACATCAAAGCCAAACAAATGGGTATGATTAGCAGCCGATTTGTCGAACCCACAGGATTAAGCAGTAACAATGTAGCGACTGCACGCGATTTGGCCAAACTGGTCGCTGCCTCCAATCGCTATACGGTAATACGCGAATTCTCCACCGCATCACAACATTCCGTATCTCCGGGAAACAAACGCGGTCAGTTGCAATATGTCAATTCCAATAGCTTAGTGCGCAGCCAGAACTGGACTATCGATGTTTCCAAAACCGGATACCTGAATGAGGCCGGGCGCTGTCTAGTCATGCACGCCAAAATTTCCGGGCAGCCCGTTGTTATCGTGCTTCTTAATTCATGGGGTAAAAATACGCGTATCGGTGACGCAAATCGTGTCAAGAAATGGATAGAAAGCAATCCAGGTCGCAAACAAGTATAGCGAAATCAAACCAAACTAAGCCAACTGGTAAATTTCACTGTATTTAGTGGTTAAGTAATGAATAAAATGTTCCGGATTCAAAGCTTCACCGGTTACACGCTGCACAAGCTCTTGTGGCGTGTAAAGTCTGCCTTGGCGGTGAATTTTTTCGTTTAACCAGCTTTTAATCGGCGCAAAATTTCCTGTTGTAATGTTTGTTTCCGTCTCCGGTTGCTCGCTCTTTAAGGTGTTATAAAACTGACAGGCATATATCGCACCCAATGTATACGAAGGAAAATACCCAAACGCCCCGCCGCTCCAATGCGAATCCTGCAATACGCCCAACGTATCCGTGGGCGGCGTAATTCCCAGATATTTCTGCATTAATTCATTCCAAATCCCGGGTAAATCATCGACCCGTATCGAATCGTCAAACAGACCCTTTTCGATCTCGTAGCGCAATATGACATGCAACGGATAAGTCATCTCATCCGCTTCCACACGGATAAAACCCGGCTTACACGTATTGATCGCACGATAAAACGAATCCACAGTGGCGGATTTCAGATTATCGGGAAATGTGGCCCGGATCGTCTCGAAATAATGCAGGCAGAATGGCTTACCCTGAGCAATCATGCGTTCCCAAAACAATGATTGGGATTCATGAATTCCCATCGTTAAGGATTCCGCGGCCGGCACATCACCCAACTCATACGGGCGTCCCTGTTCGTACAGTGCATGACCGGTTTCATGAATTACCGAATACAATGATTCGATAAAGTCACTATCCTTATAACGCGTTGTAATCCGCACATCGGTGGGATGACTGCCACCGCAAAAAGGATGCACCGACACATCGATCCGACCTTGTTGAATATTAAAACCGATATCCTGGCTGATTTTACGTGCCAACGCTTCCTGTTTATCGAGCGCAAACCTGCCCTGCAGGAATGACGTATCCGGTTGTTGAGGATGATTTTGAATAGCTTCGATCAACGGTATCAGCGTCTGCTTCAAGCGCTCGAACAGGGGTGTGATCATGTCCATCGTGGTGCCGCGCTCAAACAGATCGATATTGGCGTCATAAGGTCTCAAATCGGGCGATACACACTGCGCCCACTCGGTCTTCAATGCCAGGAAACGTTTCAACACCGGCGCAAAATCGGAAAATTTATTCTCTTGCCGCGCCATCACCCAAACACCCTGCCCGCGCGAACCCAACTCTGTCAGCTCCTGCACCAACCGCTTCGGCACTTTGATTTCCAACTCATAACTGTGCAGCGCTTCACGGATATTGCAGCGTTCAACTTCACTCAAGCAATCTGAATTTTTTTCTTTCAACTCATTCAAGCAATCCCCCAGCGCAGAATCAGTCATGCGCTCATGAATCACCCCCGCCAGCGCAGCCATCTGTTTCGCGCGCGCCTCACCGGCGCCTGCAGGCATCATCACTTCCTGATCCCACCCCAGCGTACTCATCACGCCATTTAAATGGGCAATTTCTTCCAATTTTTGCACTAAATTTTGATAATGTTGATCCATAGTCATTTCGCTCTTTAATCAAACCGCAGATATTACAATAATCCCCTAATCTCAAGGAATAACGCTAAAATTACACACTCACCATCATACAACTTTAATACTAGCCATTCACATCGCCATGCTCTGGATTAAATCACTGCACATTATTTTCATGGTCACCTGGTTCGCGGGACTATTCTACCTTCCACGTTTGTTTGTTTATCACGCGATGTGCGAAGACCAACCCGGCAGAGAGCGCTTCAAGATCATGGAGCGCAAACTGTATTATGGCATCATGACCCCCGGCGCGGTGCTAACTGTAGTGTTCGGCGTGTGGCTTTGGCTGGGCTACGGTTTCTCGGGAAGCTGGTTGTACGCCAAGCTGGCATTGGTATTGATACTGATCATCTATCATTATTACTGCGGAAAATATGTTAAAGCGTTTAAAAACAATGCCAATCAGCATGGTCACGTATTTTACCGCTGGTTCAATGAATTTCCAGTGTTAGTTTTGTTTGCGGTGGTGATACTGGTGGTGGTTAAGCCTGACCTGATGATAGTGATTTCCGGGTTATTTGAGTAGCGACCAAAGCGCAAGACAGACTCCATCTCTCCAACCCAGACCACCATGCATCGATTCCCATTGAAGTTCATCACTGGTCAGCGTTTCCCCTGCTTTGCAAGTTACTAGCCTTTTCAGGTCATAATCCATTCGATGCACCTTATCGGTACTGCTTTTCAACTATCCTGACTAATAGAAACTTCAATTTTACAACCAAGAACGGCTGCAAATTTCTCTAAAGTCGATAGTTTGATATCTTCGGCATGATTTTCGATTCTCGATATTGCTGATTTCTTTGTGTTAAGTTTCTCAGCAATCTGTTCTTGTGTTAGCCCGGAGGCTTCTCTGGCTTGTCGAAGCAGCACACCTATTTTAAAAGCCTGATAGCCTTCTTCATAATTCTCATTAAATGCAACATCAACCGCCTTCCGCTTGCTGACATATTTTCTTAAATCACTCATGATTATTTTCTCCTTTTGAGATATTCTTTCTTACGCGCTTCGGCGATCAGAATTTCTTTTGCAGGCGTTTTTTGTGTTTTTTTCTGAAAAGCATGATTTAGAATCACCACTTGCTTGCCTTCCAGAAAACCCAATAATCGAAAAATGTTATTTCCTGCTTGAATTCGAACTTCCCATAAATCATCAGTATTCACCAGTTTCTTAAAATACTGCGCAGGAATAACTTCCAGATCTTCAATCAACTGCAATACCCAAGTTACTTTTTGCACTTGCTCTCCCGATAAGGAATCCAAAAAATCTTCTACCGGACAAGCGCCTGACTCCGATCGGTAAAAATGAATCGTTCTCATTGTATGATGTTAACATACAAGTTAACCAACGACAATTGGGGCGACACAAACTTATTGATCAATTGGTAAATTCCTCACTACGATGTGATACCTACGAATTGTTACGATTGTATGAGATTCGGATTATCTAGTACTGGTTCTGTTTTCGGTGGTGATATTGGTAGTAATTAGACCTAATGTGGATGCAGTTGATTTCTGATATTCAACTTGATCATAGTTGTCACAACTCAGTATCTAGTAGCTAATATTAAGATATTTCTTGAATTTCTGTTTCGTTGGCTCGAATTGTTGTGTTAGCCAATTAAGCTCAGTTTCTATTCCCTCACAAACTTTTTGATGATCATATCCATATGGTTTAGGTTGTGTAGAATCACGGTATTGCTTGTTCCAGGATTGAAGCTTCACACCATGCTGATATATTTCTTCGATATATTTTGAGATTTCTGGTTCAAATAAAAAATCTGCTTCAGAAACAGCTTTACGAAATTTTAATAAATCGTCATAACTCGCTCCTGCATCTCGAACAACAATACCCAGAATCTGTCGGACTTCCTCGTATACTTTTAGTCGTCTATCATAAAGATCAAGAAATAGCTTCTGTCGATTTATCTTCCATTGCTGATACGCAATGTATGTTGTAACCACAGCAATTGTTGGTGTCAATAACGCCTTTGAGATTTCGATAAACTGCTCAATACACATACAAACCTAACAAATATCAGATAAATGGTATAAATCTAATCATCCACAACCACCTGCCCCGGAAACAGCACCTCCGTAAACCCGAACTGTCTAAAATCCTTGATCCGCATCGGATACAGAATCCCCTGCAAGTGATCACATTCATGCTGTACCACGCGCGCGTGAAAACCATTGACGTTGCGGTCGATCGCTGAGCCGTATTGATCGAAGCCCTGATAGCGCAGGCTCGTATAGCGTGGTACGACGCCGCGCAGGCCGGGTACGCTGAGGCAACCTTCCCAGCCGTCTTCTTTGTCGTCGGATAATGGCGTCAAATGCGGATTGAGGAGCACGGTAAAGGGCACTTCGTCGGCATCGGGATAACGTTGATTCTTTTCAAACCCAAAAATGACGACTTGCAGACTCATGCCGATTTGGGGCGCCGCCAGGCCCGCGCCATTCAAATGCGCCATGGTATCCTGCATATCCTGGATCAGCGCATGCAGTTCCGGGGTATCGAATCGATCGACAGGTTTAGCCACTTGCAGCAGCAATGGCTCACCCATTTTGAGTACCGGTTTAATGGCCATCGCAGCTCACCACATGTTCCAGAATGTTTCTGACGCCCATCATCGCTTGCTCCAATACCGCATAAATCTCCTTCAACGGAATACCGTTCACGTTAGTGCCGCGTCCTGCGGCATAATTGGCAACCACGGCAATGCTGGCATAATTTAAGTTCAGCTCCCTTGCCAGCGCGGCTTCCGGCATACCGGTCATGCCTACGATATCCGCGCCGTCGCGCTCCAGGCGGTTGATCTCGGCGGCTGTTTCCAGCCGGGGACCTTGCGTCGCGGCATAAACTCCGCCATCGAAAACTGCTTCGTTGGCATTTTTTGCCGCTTGCAACAATAAGGCGCGGGTGTACTGACTATACGGCAATGTCATATCAATATGCGTGACGGGCTGTTCCTTGTCTTCAAAAAAAGTGAAACTGCGTCCATAAGTATAATCAATAACCTGATCCGGAATCATGAGCCGCCCCGGTGCCAGATCAGCGCGAATACCGCCTACCGCCGCTACGGCGATGACATGCGAAGGCTGCAATGAATGCAGCGCCCATAAATTTGCGCGATAATTGATCGCATGCGGTGGAATCGTGTGTCCATGCCCATGCCGCGCCAGAAAAACGATATCTTCATTTTTCATCTTGCCAAAGGTCAATGGGCCGGAAGGCTCACCGTAAGGGGTACGTATGATTTCCCGGCGCGATATTTCCAGGCAGGATAATTGCGTCATTCCACTGCCGCCAATAATTGCAAACATCATTCTCCCAAACTTGGATTCAATCTTTTACTGCATAAACGGCGGGTAAATTCCGCCACACCCCGTGTATATCCATGCCGAACCCAAAAACGTAGCGGTCCGGAACGATCAGCCCAACAAAATCAGCCTGAAGCGGCTTCGGCTTGCTCGTTTCTTTCTCGGTAAACACCGCGCTATAAAATGCTTTTGCGCCATTTTTCAGCACTTTATCACGAATGGCAGCAAGCGTAAGGCCTTGATCCAGAATATCATCCAGCACCAGCACAACCCGATCTTTGACACTCTCTCCAGGCTCAACCCGCCATTGAATTTCCCCACCCTGTAGCTGCTTGTTATAACGTGACAAATGCAAATAATCAAAATCCAGCGGAAAATGAAGTTGCGGTAACAAGTGCCCGGTAAATACCACCGCACCGCCCATCACGCATAAAACCAGTGGCTGTTGCTGCGATAACCGCTGCGTGATATCCCGTGCCATACGATGCACCGTTTGAGCAACCGTTCGCTCGGAATAAATCAGTTCCGCCGTTTCCAGGATTTGTTGCGCTTGTGAATAAGTCAGCATGGCAATTTCAGCGTTCTTGCAGTAATTCCAGCAATCCCGCTTCATCAAGCACAACAATACCCAAGCTCAGCGCCTTGTCGTATTTGCTGCCCGGATCCGCACCCACGACGACATAATCTGTTTTCTTGGAAACACTGCCGCTCACTTTCCCCCCTAGCAATTCAATCTTTTCTTTAGCTTCTTCACGGCTCATAATCGGTAGCGTTCCAGTTAAAACAAACGTCTTGCCCTGCAAGGGTCTCGCTTCTCCGGCCAAAACGGATATTCCCTCATGCTCACTCCAATGCACTCCACAGGCACGAAGCTGCTCAATCACTTCACGGTTATGGGTTTCGGCAAAGAAATCCGCAATGCTTTGCGCCACCACCGGACCCACATCCGGAATTTGTTGCAAACGCTCACTACCGGCTTCGATCAGCCGGTCGAGGCTGCCACAATGCGCCGCCAAATCCTTTGCGGTGGCTTCTCCAACGTTACGAATCCCCAATGCATAGATAAATCTTGCTAATGTCGTATGCTTACTTTTTTCTATCGCGCGCAAAATATTACCGGCTGATTTCTCCGCCATGCGTTCCAGATCAGCCAGCGCACTTAATCCCAATTTATACAAATCCGCCGGGGTACGGATAATCGCCCGATCCACCATCTGCTCAATCAGCTTATCGCCCAAGCCCTCAATATCCATCGCCCGACGCGAAGCAAAATGCAAAATTGCCTGTTTACGCTGCGCCGGGCAAAATAATCCACCGGTACAACGCGATACCGCCTCATCCACAAGCCGCACGGCCTTAGCGCCACATACCGGGCAATGCTCCGGCATCACAAAAACCTGCGTATCTACCGGACGTTTTTCCAGTATTACCGATACGATTTCCGGAATCACATCACCCGCTCGGCGAACAATGACGGTATCGCCAATGCGCACATCCTTGCGTTCAATTTCATCCGCATTGTGCAAAGTGGCATTGGTAACGGTCACGCCACCGACAAATACCGGTTTTAAGCGCGCGACCGGCGTCAAGGCGCCGGTTCTTCCAACCTGAATCTCAATACCCGACAGTTGCGTGATCGCTTCCTGTGCCGGAAATTTGTGCGCCAGCGCAAATCGTGGCGCGCGCGATACGAATCCTAACCGTTCCTGCTGTGCCAGGGAATTGACTTTATACACCACGCCATCAATATCATACGGCAAGCGCACGCGCTGCACCTCAATCGCTTGATAATACGCTAACAATTCTTGCAACCCTTTAACTACGCCACCTTCTTTGGCAATGGGGAAATGTAACGACGCAAGATAGGCCATTACATGACTGTGTTTATCCAACGGCATGTGGCAATCCTGATATTCTCCAACGCCATAAGCAAAGAAAGTTAAACGCCGGGTTGCGGTAATACCAGGATCCAGCTGACGTAACGACCCTGCTGCTGCATTGCGCGGATTGGCAAATTCTTTTTCACCTTTAGCGGATTGACGCTGATTCAAAGCCAGGAAATCCGCTCTCAACATTAATACTTCCCCTCTCACTTCCAGCCATAATGGCGGATTCTCGACCGGCAGCGACAAAGGAATTGATTTAATCGTTCTCAGATTCAATGTGATATTTTCGCCCGTATAGCCATCGCCACGTGTCGCACCGGTTTTAAAAATTCCATTTTCATAACATAAACTAACAGCCAGTCCGTCAAATTTCGGCTCTACCGCATATTCGACATTGTCCACTGCCAACCCTTCACACACGCGCCGATCGAAAGCTTCCACTTCGGCATCGTCAAACGCATTACTCAGCGATAGCATCGGCCTACGATGCACAATTTGCGAGAAAGCTTTGAGTGGTGCCGCACCCACGCGTTGTGTGGGAGAATCGGCTGTGATGAGTTGCGGATAGTCTTGTTCAATGTGCTGCAACTCGCGCAATAGTCTGTCATATTCGGCATCGGGAATGGATGGAGTGTCCAATACGTAATACCGGTAGTTGTGCAGCTCGATCTCGGCGCGTAAATCTTGTATGCGTTGCCTTATTTTCTCGATTCTTTCATTCATATCGAATCAGTATAATGAATCCCGGTAAAACACGGTTTCAGTTCTTGACCAAAAATCCTTTATACTGCGCATTCGTCAAAAAACCAACCCTGTGACTTCATCTTGTTCTAAAAAGTACATTATGAGCAATAATAACAATACATTAAAAATCCGCATTCAGATTCAGCAAGAACCTCCGCAAGCCATCGAGGAAATTTACCCCGAACCTGAAATCGTTTATGAAGAATCCCTGGATTGGAGAAAAATTTCTATTGCCGCACTCACCCTGCTAACTATTTTAGTTTTACTCGGTTATTTAATTTTCAGTAGCGAAAGCTCTGAGAGGTCCATAAATGATTCAGCAATTTCCACACCTGAGAGCACGTTGCCTCCGACAGAGATTGAAACCAAACCCGACACATCCGACAACCCGGCAGGAATTGAGCCAGACACCCTGATCAACACGCATCCTACCCCATCAGCGCCGACAACCGACAGTAACATTACCCCACCTCAAACCATCATCCTACCCGCCAGAAAACCAAAAACAAGCTCTATTAGTGATTTACCCACCTCACCAGACAAAAATGCTCCCAAAACCGCACCTCAATCCAAGCCGCAAAAAACATCGGATCAACCCGAAGTTCTTAGAGCCTTGTTAACCCATGCAATCAAAGGGCGCGAGCCCGTTGATTCGATTGATACTGTACAATTAAAACCGGGAGAAACCAAGCCCATCCATTTCTACCTGCAATTACAAAACCTGCAAGGAAAAAATATCCGGGTTAACTGGTATTTTAATAACAAACTGGATTCACAATTACGCTTGCAAGTACATAATAGCAATTGGCGCACTCACGCCAGCAAGCAACTGGATCACCAACGAATAGGTTCCTGGCGTGTGGAATTAATCGATGAATCGGGAAATCAGCTGGCAATCAGGAATTTTACCGTCACGGAAAACTGAGTTTTTGATCTTACTGAATAAGCAAGTTAGGACGCACCATGAAATATTGCAGCAACTGTAGTGCCACTGTCGTATTGATGATACCTGAGGGCGATTCTCTACCCCGCTATGTATGCAACACCTGTAATATCATTCATTATCAGAATCCCAAAATGGTTGTGGGATGTATTCCTGAATGGGAAGATAAAATTTTATTGTGCAAGCGTGCGATAGAACCCCGTAAAGGCTGGTGGACTTTGCCCGCCGGTTTTATGGAAAATAACGAAACGCTGGCACAAGCCGCAGCGAGAGAAACTCTGGAAGAAGCTAATGCGCGTGTGGAAATTGGCGATTTATACGCAGTATATAGCCTGCCTCATATCAGCCAAGTTTATTTTATTTTCAGGGCAAAGTTGCTAGACCTCGATTTCAAGCCCGGAATCGAAAGCCTGGAAGTCAAACTGGTATCCGAACAAGAAATGCCGTGGGAAGAAATGGCGTTTCGGGTCATTCACGATCCGCTCAAGCACTATTTCAAAGAACGCGTTCAAGGAAAATTCAATCTTCATGTCGATGTGATTAACAAAACTCAGAATGCCCCATAATATGGATGAATAAATTCTAATATGGAAAATTACGAAACACTGCTAGCAACAATCGCTTTAATGATGGGTGCTTCCTGGGCCAGCGGCATTAATCTGTATGCCGTTTTATTGGTGCTGGGAGTGGGTGGCTCGACAGGTCATATTAATTTGCCTGCTGAATTATCGGTATTACAAGAACCCCTGGTGATAGGTGCAGCCGGTATTATGTATTTCATTGAATTTTTTATGGATAAGATTCCTGGAATGGATTCTGCATGGGATTCTATTCATACTTTTGTTCGAATTCCTGCAGGTGCCATGCTAGCAGCCGGCGCAGTCGGAGACGTGACACCTGCACTTGAAATTGCCGCAGGTATTTTAGGAGCCGGTGTGGCTGCAACCAGCCATGCTACCAAAGCTGGCACACGGTTGTTGATAAACACATCTCCTGAACCGGTTTCGAATTGGTCAGCTTCCATCACGGAGGATTTTTTGGTGTTCACGGGGATGTGGGCAGCGCTGAAGCATCCGGAAATCTTCCTGATATTATTTGTTGTGTTTATGGGTATTACCCTGTGGGTATTACCAAGAGTATGGTATTTAATTAAAACATTGCTTTCAAAAATGGCAAAATTTCTCAGTTTTGCATCTAGGCAAACTGCAACAAGCAATGAGGCGGACTCTATTCTTCCATCAATGGAATCTCAACCACATGAACAGATAATGGCACTGGAACGATTGCGACAACTACGCGATTGCGGCGTGCTCACGGAACAAGAATTTGAACAGCAAAAAAGCGCCATTCTGAAAAAGAGCGACTAAGACGATAATTACGTGATTAAATTTCTCAATTATCGCGATGCAATACTCTTGGCAATATCAGTGCTCACACAAAAGATGATTCCAAACATAACTTGTCGATAGTTCAATGCGACGCCGGTGGGATATCTTTTGTACAGTTATCGATAATTTCGGTGATATTGGCGTATGTTGGCGCCTTGCCAAGCAACTGGTTCATGAACATGGCCATTCAGTACGATTGTGGGTTGATAATTTAGGCAGCTTTGCCAATATAGCACCGGATGTAAATTCTCGAGCTCAGTACCAAATCATTCAATGCGTTGAGATTTGCTATTGGCAACGATCATTTGTGGATACTGAACCGGGAGACGTAATCATTGAAGCATTCGCGTGTGAATTGCCTGAAAAATATGTAATGGCGATGTTACAGAAAGAAACCAATCCTGTCTGGATTAATTTGGAATATCTGAGTGCCGAACCTTGGGTGACTGAATATCATGGTTTACCTTCACCGCATCCCCGTTTTTCTTTAACCAAAACATTCTTTTTTCCCGGCTTTGTGCCGGGCACTGGCGGATTGTTGCGGGAGAAGGATCTTCTGGCGAGCCATGATGCCTTTAACCATGCAGCAGAGCAGGAATTCTTCCGACGCAAAGATTTACCTAGAAGAAAATCCGGGGAGATACGCATTTCATTGTTTTGTTATCAAACCGCGCCCATCGAAAACTTCATTCAAGTATTATCAGAATCAACGGTACCCGTTTTATTGATCGTGCCGCAAGGAATTGCTGCTGATCGCATTTCAGCACTATTTAATCATACAACATGCCAGACTAAGGCATTAATAAGCTATAAGCGACTTACCATTCAGATTATTCCGTTTATGGAACAAACGGAATACGACCTATTGCTGTGGAGTTGTGATTTTAATTTTGTACGCGGTGAAGATTCTTTTATACGCGCACAGTGGGCGATTAAACCTTTCATATGGAATATTTACCCTCAGCAGGAGGATGCTCATCGGGATAAATTGGATGCGTTTCTTACGCTATACACAGCAGGGTTACCTGTCAAAGTTGCATCCGCCGTGCAAACAATGTGGCACGGTTGGAATGAGAAATATGAATTAAATAATCTTATTTGGAAAAACTTCGCAGCTTGTTACGAGCCTTTGGTTCAGCATAATAAGAACTGGGTTAAGCAATTGCTGAAACAGGAAGATTTAACATCCAATCTGGTGCAGTTTGCTGAAAATCAGCTATAATTCCCGGTTATCAAGCTCAAAGCTTACTGTTGATACCCACATTAATCTAACTTCTAACTTAAAATTTGGAATTGAACTATGAAAACCGCAATGGAACTACGATCAGGCAACGTCATAATGATTGGTAATGACCCTATGGTTGTACAACGGGCAGAGTTTACCAAGTCTGGCCGTAATGCATCTGTGGTAAAAATGAAATTGAAGAACCTGTTTTCCAGTACTACAACCGAAACTGTTTACAAAGCGGATGAAAAATTCGATTTAGTTGTTCTGGATAGAAAAGACTGTACATACAGTTATTACGCTGATCCGCTCTATGTTTTTATGGATGCGGATTATAATCAGATTGAAGTTGAGGCTGACAACATGTCAGACGTTCTGAATTACTTGACGGATGGTATGGAAGATGTATGTCAGGTAACTTTCTACGATGGCAAGGCGATTTCTGTTGAGTTACCCAATACAATTGTACGCGAAGTCGAATATACCGAACCAGCAGTACGGGGCGATACAACGGGCAAGATCATGAAACCCGCTCGCCTTGCGGGAACAAATTTTGAAATTCAAGTGGCGGCTTTTGTTGAGATTGGCGATAAAATCGAGATTGATCCGCACAACAACGAATTCCGAAAACGTGTTTGATGACTGATCGAAATTAAGGTGGCTATGCCACCTTTCTTTATGCCGGACATTTAACTGGCAACAACTTGAATATCAGGCTCTAGGGTTCTAAGCATATTCTCAATTCCTCTCAGGGTACCCGAAATTGAACTGGGACATGTACCGCATGCACCTTGATAATGGATACGCAGAATGTTGCCCTCCAGTCCCAGGATATGCAAATCACCACCATCACTTTGCAGATAAGGGCGTACCTCTTCATCTAATAAAATATTGATTTTCTCCAAACGCAGTTGATCTTCCGGATTCAAGTTCGCCAGAGCCTGGCTAGCAGTAGCGATGGTTTCGGCAGATTGCGCAGAAGCGGCCGGCGCTGCACGGATAGGGTCGGCGATATCTCGCGCCAAGTCTTGCCAATTAGCCTCACCATCCTGGGTAACAGTGATCCAATGATCGATATAAAAGACATTCGTGACATGATCAATATCGAATAACGCAGATGCTAACGGGTCGTCTCTAGCGGCTTCAGCATTATCGAATGAACGTGCAACGCCCCATGTCAATGGTTCTTTAAGAATGAATTTTAAAGCATTCTTATTGGGTGTTCCTTCAATGTCAGAGATTTTTGGCATTTTGTGAGTATTAAGGTATTGAAACTGCGATTGATATGCAGTATGGATGGCTAATAGATGTTATGCACAGATCTTAAACTGACACTCAACCAACAGAATGATTCGATACTACTTGTGCGGAATCATTATTGGCTTCGGTCGAAGTATTAGAAATAGAGTTGAGTGCGGCATGCAAAGTATGCCACGGCAAAATTGCGCATTTAACCCGCGTCGGTAAGTCGCGAATGCCTGAGAAAACCGTTAATCGCCCAAGATGATGCGGATGACTCGTATCCAGTTTTCCAGTAGCCAGTTCGCGAAATTCATGAATCAGTATTTCCGCATTCGAACGAGATTTCCCTTTGACTGCAGTTGTCATCATCGATGCGGAAGCCTTGCAGATTGCGCAGGATTCTCCTTGGAATGCAATATCACAGATCTGCTCATTCTCAAGTTGCAATGTAATATCCAGACGATCACCGCATAACGGATTGTGACCCACTGCATGATGACTCGCTTGATCCAGCTTGCCATAATTACGCGGCTTTCTGTTGTGGTCGAGAATGACCTCTTGATACAAAGAATTGGTATGCATTATAAGAAAACCTTCTGAACTGTTTTAATCCCGGCAATCAAAGCATCAACCTCTGTCTTGCTATTATAGAAAGCAAATGAAGCTCTGGAGGTGGCCGGTACATTAAATCGCTGCATGACAGGTTGTGCACAGTGATGCCCGGTACGAACGGCAATGCCATCTTGATTTAAGATGGTTCCAATATCATGTGGATGGACTCCATCAATGGTGAAAGAAATGACAGCAGTTTTTTCATTCGCTGTACCAATAATCTTAACACCAGGGATTTGAGCAAGACATTCGGTTGCGTAATCAAGCAATGTAAATTCATACGCAGCAATATTCTCGATACCAATAGCCGTCAAATAATCAATGGCAGCGCCAAAACCAATTGCAGCGGCAATCGGTGGAGTACCTGCCTCAAATTTATGAGGAATGGTGTTATAGATCGTTTCTTCAAAAGTTACCGATGCGATCATATCCCCGCCACCTTTATAAGGCTGCATGGATTCCAGGAGTGCAGCTTTACCATAGAGCATGCCTACTCCGGTCGGACCACATAATTTATGCGCTGAGAATGCATAAAAATCGCAATCAAGCGCCTGCACATCAATAGGTATATGAGGAGCAGCCTGTGCACCATCAATTAACACAGGAACATCATATCGATGAGCGAAATCGATCATTCTTTTAATCGGATTAATCGTACCGAGTGCATTCGAAACATGGATCAAACCGACAAACTTAGTACGCTCATTAAATAACCTTTCATATTCGTCGACATCTAATTCGCCTTTGTCATTAATTGGGACAACACGAATTTTTGCACCTTTTTCGTTAGCCAGCATTTGCCACGGAACAATATTAGAGTGATGTTCCAATGTGGTAAGAATAATTTCATCGTTTGCTTGGATAAATTTGCGTCCATATCCTTGCATAACCAAGTTAATGGAATCTGTTGTACCGCTGGTAAAAATAACTTCCCGATCTTCGCGTGCATTGATGAATTGTTGTAACTTACATCGTGCATCGTGATATTCCTGCGTGGCAACTTCAGATAAATAATGTACGGCACGATTAATATTTGCGTGTTGTTTAGTTTGATAGCGTACTAAGCGATCAATGACTAATTGTGGCATTTGACTGGATGCAGCATTATCAAGGTAGACAAGCGGTTTTCCGTCAATTTTCAGATCGAGAATAGGAAAATCGGTGCGAACCTTTCTCCAATTGATGTCAGAAGTAATTTCTGATTTCAGAGAAGCATGCGCTGAATTCATAATTTACTACCCCGAGTTTGATTAAGTACAGTTTGTTCCAACTGCTGCCTGAGTGAATTTACGGGAATACGATTGATTATTTCCGCACCGAAGGCGTAAGTTAATAAACTGCGTGCTGTTGCTTCTGATAAGCCACGGCTTTGTAGATAAAAAATTTCTTCTTGATCAAGCTGCCCAACTGTTGCTCCATGCGCACATTTAACATCATCGGCAAAAATCTCCAGTTGTGGCTTTGTATCTATTTGTGCAGTTTTACTCAGTAACAAGTTACGGCTCGATTGTGATGAATTTGTTTGCTGCGCATGAGGCCGTACGATAATTTTTCCATTAAATACAGCATGAGCTTTATCATTGACGATACATTTATGTTGTTGACGACTGATTCCATTTGGTTTTATGTGATCAATGCAGGTATGCGTATCGGCCAACTGGTTATCTGAAATTAACGCAAGCCCATCAATCGTGCACTCTGCAGCTTCATCACCTAATTGAACATTCAGATTGTAGCGGGAAATCTGCGCTCCTAATGAAATGCTGACCGATTGATAGTTACTTCCATGAACCAATGAAACTGCGCAATTTGCCAGATGATAAGCTTGTGCGCTTTCACGTTGAATTCTAATGTGTTTCGCGTGCGCATTCGCTGACAAGCTAATTTCTGTTACTGAATTTGTCACATAGGCGGTCTCCCGAAGAGAGACATAATCCTCAACAAATGTTACGTTACTTCCGGGCTCTCCAATTATCAAACAGCGTGGATAGCAAGTTACCTCTGATTGTGTCGCAATGAACAATAAGTGAATGGGTTCTGCGATGACGGTATTCTTTGGCGCAATGATCAATGCGCAATCACGAAGGAATGCTGTATTGAGCGCAGCAAATACGTTGTTATCAAATTTAGCGTATTGACCAAAATGAGATTCCAGAACTGATGCATGTGTTAATAAGAATGTTGATAAATTGCCAATCTGAAGTACTGCGGGATCAACATGGGTCGATAACTGCGGAGAGTAATAGCCATCTACAAACACCAGAGAGCTTTTTGCTTCCTTCAGATACAAATGTTCAATATCCTGCGTTTGCAAATTAGTGTGCGGTTGTGCAGACTGAAAGGATAGGCGAGTAAGTGCCGAGATATCAGTGAAGCGCCATTCTTCGTCACGCTTCGTGGGTAATCTCTGCGTACTGACATGATCAATGGCACGAGCACGTAATTGATTTAACCATGATAACGGCTCATTTGATTTTGTCGACCAAGATTTCAGTAAGCAATCAAGGTAATCGGTAGCAACTGTTTCGCTCATGCGATTGCTCCGGCAATTGACCGTTTATTTGCAGTAACCCAGTCATAACCTCGTGTTTCCAGTTCAAGTGCTAATTCCTTACCACCTGTCAACACAATATGGCCTGACTGCATAATATGCACAAAATCAGGCACAACATAATCCAATAAACGTTGATAGTGCGTTACTAAAATTGTGGCATTGTCTTTATTAGTAATATGATTAACACCATTGGCTACGGTTTTAAGTGCATCGATATCAAGCCCGGAGTCCATTTCATCCAAGATACTCAATTTGGGTTCTAACAAGGCCATTTGCAAAATTTCGTTTCGTTTTTTCTCACCACCTGAGAACCCCTCATTGACACTACGATCCAAGAAATCGGGATTCATATCTAATAATTTCATTTTTTCGCGCACAAAATCATCAAATTCGAGAGGATCCAACTCTTCCTTGCCTCGTTGGGCTTGTATTGTGTTATAGGCAAGACGAAGAAATTGCGTGTTTGCTACACCTGGGATTTCGATCGGATATTGGAAAGCCAAAAATAATCCAGCGCGTGCGCGATCCTCAGGTACCATTTCCAACAAATCTTTATCTTCAAACCGCACGGTTCCTGCTGTAATTTCATACGCAGCGTGGCCTGCCAGCACTTTTGCCAAAGTGCTTTTTCCGGATCCATTCAAACCCATAATTGCATGAATCTCTCCACTTTTTATCGTGAGATCAATGCCTCTGAGAATCTCAGTGCCATTAATACTGGCACGCAGCCCCTGAACCATGAGAAGGGTTTTACTGTTATTAACAATCATCCGACACTCCCTTCCAACTTAAAACTGAGAAGCTTGGTAGCTTCAACAGCAAACTCCATTGGCAATTGCTGAAACACATCCTTACAAAAACCATTAATGATCATTGAAACTGCTTCTTCTGCATCGATGCCGCGTTGCGAAAAATAAAAAAGCTGATCTTCGCCAATTTTAGAAGTAGACGCCTCATGCTCAACAATTGCACTGTTATTATGAACTTGAATATAAGGAAAAGTATGCGCACCACATTGATCGCCAATAAGCATAGAGTCGCATTGCGAGTAATTTCGCGCACCTTCGGCGGTCGGAGAGATACGTACCAGACCACGATAGCTACTGTTAGAATGGCCAGCCGAGATACCTTTACTCACTATGGTGCTGCGCGTATTTTTCCCGAGATGAATCATTTTCGTCCCAGTATCAGCTTGTTGATAATTATTGGTTACCGCAACTGAATAAAATTCTCCAACCGAATTATCACCCCGCAATATGCATGACGGATACTTCCACGTGATTGCGGAACCGGTTTCTACCTGTGTCCATGAAATTCGAGAATTCTTCCCTTTTGCCAAACCCCTCTTAGTAACAAAGTTGTATATACCACCAATCCCATTCTCATCACCAGCATACCAATTCTGGACTGTTGAATACTTGATATCTGCATTATCTAACGCAACCAGCTCAACCACTGCAGCATGTAACTGATTAGTATCAAATCTAGGCGCCGTACAGCCTTCAAGATAAGACACAGTAGCATCTTCCTCTGCAATGATTAATGTACGCTCAAACTGTCCGGATCCTTCTGTATTAATGCGAAAATAGGTGGACAGATCCATCGGGCATTTGACACCTTTAGGAATAAAGCAAAAAGAACCATCCGTAAATACTGCAGAATTCAAAGCTGCAAAATAATTATCACCCACAGGCACAACAGTTCCCAGATATCTCTGAATAAGCTCTGGATGGTTATGCACGGCTTCAGAAATGGAGCAGAAAATGATGCCGACTTCCGCAAGCTTTTGCTTATAAGTAGTAGCTACCGAAACACTGTCAAAGATAACATCGACAGCGACACCTGCAAGTGCCGCGCGTTCATGCATCGGCACACCAAGCTTTTCAAATGTACGCAATAATTCAGGATCAACTTCATCCATACTTGCCAATTTTTTCTTGGGCTTTGGTGCTGAATAATAACTGATAGCTTGAAAATCAATTTTTGGATAATGAACGTTTTGCCATTCAGGTTCTTTCATTGTTAACCATTTTTGATAAGCTTCCAGGCGAAATGACAAAAGCCACTCAGGCTCATTTTTCTTGGCTGAAATTAATCGAATGATATCTTCATTGAGCCCTTTGGGAGCAACATCAGATTCAATTTTAGTGACGAAGCCGTGTTTATACGGTTGATTAACCAGACTTTGCAGTACTGCACTCATTTGGTTTCTTCCTTTATTTTAGTATTTATATAATTTGAAACAGATATCCTACAATCTTAAATTACATCAAAACGACTACTGATATACAAACCGGAAATATACTGGAATCGAAATTACTATTAATTAAATCTAAACGGATTCTTTTACGCTGAAGCTATCGCCACAACCGCATGTATTATCAATATTCGGATTAATAAACTGGAAAGAACTGTTGAGACCTTCCTTGACAAAATCGATTTGAGAACCATTCAAATAAGGCAGGCTGTATCTATCAACTACTATCTTAGTTTTATGTGACTCAAATAACTCATCATCGGGGTTAATCTCATCAGCATAATCAAACGTATAAGAAAATCCTGAACAACCCGATTTTTTAATCCCAACACGGAGTGCAAGTCCTTTACCGCGCTTCGCAAGTTGTTGCTGAATATATTTTGCAGCATTTTCAGTTAGTGTAATAAGCATAATTTAGTCCAATGTATTATTTCTTCGTATAAGCAAAAACTTATCCTAATTTAATTAGACACAGACTTAATAATATTGTTCTATAGCAATTTATCTATAAAGCATTGTTAGATTTTTTGAGAATGGAAAATCTTATTAAAAACGAATATCAGCTGTACGCAACCGTTGTTTCACGTCGTATATCAGCTTCACGTCGCATATCAAGAAGGGGAACGATTGCTTCATTCTGTTGATTGATTTGATTATCCACCAATTCCTTAAGTGTAACAGCACCAAGATACTCAAAAATGAGCTCATTCAATTTCGCCCATAAATCATGTGTCATGCACTTTCCATCATTATGACAATTTTCTTTACCGCCGCATTGCGTGGCATCGATAGGCTCATCAACCGCAAGAATAATGTCGGCTATCGATACTTTATCTAAATCTTTTGAAAGACAATAACCACCTCCAGGACCACGCACACTATCCACCAATTCAGATTGGCGCAACTTTGCAAATAACTGTTCCAAGTACGACAAGGAAATCTTCTGTCTTTGACTGATATCCGCCAGTGTTATTGGATGACTGCTTTGCTGCAAAGCAAGATCAAGTAACGCGGTAACCGCAAATCTTCCTTTTGTAGTTAATCTCATGATTAATCCTCTAAATAAGTGTTAGCAAAAATAATACCCGATTAATTTTATCAACTATACAATACCCGATTGATTTAGTCAACAATAAGCGAGGTAATTTTCTGATCATGACAATAACCTGATACTCATCTGATAATTAATCAACTGCTTCTAAAATTATCCAACAATCAAAGCGATCAATAGTGGGTACATTGTTCTACATTTTTGCATTGTTCTGTTTTCTCTCTCTGTTTCATCAGGTTTCCTTGCGCGGCGCAAGTTATCAATACCACTGCAATGATTTGTGGTGACATCACCTTTGCATATGTGCGAGGAATACCAATGATAGTCAGATTTCAGCAACTCATTGCTCGATATATTCGTTTCTTGCAAGCTCTGGAGATATTCTGAAATTCTTTGGTAAGATTGAATAGCCTTACTTTGTATTCAATAATGGGATTGTCAGAATATGAGCGTTTCTTTCCTCTTGGCTCAGATAGTGTAGTCACGAGATATTTGGAGCAATACATCTGATTTATACAGCGGCGAAGAAAGAGGTGGTGTTTTTGGCGTATCGTGTAGCGATGCCGCGCCATCTCTTGAGGTGCAGAAAAGCATTTTCGACAAGATGCCGCAATTCATACAATGCTTTATCGTAGAACCTTTGCGCTATACGGCTTTTCTTTGCAGGGATTATAGCTTCCATGCCCTGATTTTCCCCCTCACTCCGGCGGCAAGTCCCGCCATAGCGCACCCGTACGCATAATCCAGAATACAGCATTGTGGAATTGGCAGTTAAACCCTCCCCAACGCCTTGGCATCCAAGCAGATGGCCTCTAGCTGCTCCTATACTTCGTCTGATATGTCATATCTGTAGTGTATAAAGCATATGAAATCCTTACGTTTCCACAGGAATCTCATAGCTTTAATCTCGTGACTGCATTATCTGAGGTTGGAGCCCCTATCAAACTCGGCGATACTCTCGATTTCCAGGGTTCTATATAATTTAATTAGACCTCAACGGGTAGAGCAAATAGATCATGTATCGGAAACGCCGCACCCGATACCACTTCTGCCACATCATCTAGTGGTACGGATAATCTTATTTTTGTATCTGATAGCCCTTATTTCTTAAGTACCGCCAGCTGCTCCTTCAGTGCTTTGATTTCTTCTTCCGCCCGGATTTGCGGAGTAATATCGTACTGTACCCCGAGGAAATAGAGTAAGTTTTCGTTTGAATCAAAAAGTGGGGACACCAGCAGATGGTTATAAAATAGTTCGCCATTTTTGCGATAGTTTCGCAATACCACTTCTACAGGTTTTTTATTTTTAATGGCTTCCTGGAGTTGCTTAACACCAGATTGATCATGCTCACTTCCCTGCAAGAAACGGCAATTCTTACCCACGGTTTCCGCCAACGTATAACCCGTTATAATTTCAAATGCCTTATTAACATACACTAAAGGCAAATCCTCTTGGTCAGGATCGGCCAGTGTCACTCCATTGACACAAGAATCAAGAATCTTGGACAATACTTGCGGAATCAATCCAGGGTCTTTTTCAACGATAAAATCCATGATTTTTTCTCCAGGTTAATCAGCTATTGGCTAAATACGCATTGTAATGATTGATTATTTTGAGCTGGCCAAATCTGCCTCAATAATTTTTTTGATGTTTTTTACAGTTCTTTCCGTTCCATCCTGAACTGCTATGCGCACCAGCTTCTCAAAAGGCCTCACATGAAGATCAAGACTCAGCAGTTCAAAGGTAAACGTCATTTTGCTATCAGTCGCATTGACTGATTCCATCACATAGTCACATCGATAGGGATTGGATGTTCCTTCAAAACAAATACGTGTACCAACATCAAAAATCTTAACTTTGAAAGTTGATTCCGATCGATTGCCTTGGTCAATGCGTACTTGACGGCATACCGTTCCCAACTGTATTGGGCCATCCGTCAATTTTTCCAGTTCTTTAACTTCAGGTGACCATCTGGGGTAGTTAATAAGCAGATCATTACCAATGAAATTGAAAAGCTTATCTGCCGGACTTTGAATAATTGTACTGGCCTTGCCTATTACAGGACTATCTTTGAACAAACCAAGCATATATATCTCCTGCGTAGTGTCTGCTAAACCACGTAAGTATCGATTCCTGCCAATAATAAGTCATATTGGGTTTCTACGAGCTCTTTTATTGTCAGTGCCGGAATACCGGTGATCAGGTTTCCTTCCGAAACCAGCCAACCAACAGCATCCGCAGCTCCAATGCTTACCACATAGCCTAATTCGTGGTGTATATAAGGCTCAAGCAATCCCGGAAAACCTGAATGGCGCAATACATTACGCGCCACTAACTTTCCTTTACGAACAGCTGATTGTGCCGTCAGCGTATTTGATCCCGGAGATTGATAGTACGAACAATCACCAGCCGTAAAAATATTTTGTAACGGCTTCCGGTTAATTACTATCTGTCCAAAAGCGTTAGCCGTATAGGTTTTTTGCTGCTTCTTGCCCAGAAACAAAATTGCCAGTCTGGATGGTAATTCAAATTGCTTTTTTGTTATTTTTTCAGTCAGAAGAATCTTATCAGAACCCTGCTCACTGTAGTATGTGTTAGGATAAAAAGCAATTTCCAAATCGCGCATCCGAGATTCAGCATACCTACCAAAACCATCAGGAAATTGCTCAAGAACACGCTCACCTGAATGAATCAGACGTAACTCTGTTTTATACTTCTTACGCATCAGGAATTGCTTTATCTCAAACAGAAACTGTATGCCGGTTGCCCCTCCCCCTACAACTGAAATCGATTGATTCGGAACATTGTTTTGATTGAGAAAATTTCCTAATAGATCAGATCCCGTTGCGGTAGTAAAATCAGACAAGTTCAATACATTTTTTGAAGCCATAGGACCTGATGCACTGTTTTCGCAGCCGGATGCAATAATCATATAATCAAAATTCAAAACCGCCTCATCAAGAATTAATTGTTTGCTGTCTTGACAATCCTGCAACGTATTTTGATCAAAATCCACTGATGCCAGCACATGCTTGCATCCGTAACGAATCTCTAAATCACCAAATGAAAACAATAAATCTGTTAGAGGATACCTGAATGTTTCATGCAAATGCGTAATCTTCAGATGCTGTGTTCTGGGATCTATGAGTGTGATATCCGTATCGGGAGCAAATTGCAACAGATTGGTCAATGCAGCAAGCCCTGCATATCCTCCGCCTACAATAATCACTTTCAGTTTTTTTTGTTTGGTTATATTAAAAGGCAAAAAAGCCACGCCATCTCCTTACCTGCTGTCGCTTGGGAATACTCAATTTCCCCGTTAACGTAATTCTCAACCTCAGCATCTTTCTAAGACACTTCTAATCGTCGTTACTACAGACTAGCACAAATATTGTTTGATAGCTTCAATTCGAAATTAATTACAATACAGAAGAAATTATCGAGGAATAAGATTGACTTGCCAGTTTTCTCTCGCCCATTGCCAAAAAGAAGAGATATCTCCTTCAAGAATTACCGCTGGAGGCGTCTGTCCTAGAAAACACAGTGCCTTAAACAATTGCAGCAGCACATTTGCCATATCAATGGGCTCGGCGTTGGTTTGTTTACTGAGTTTCTCACCCACCGCATTGGTTACGATCGGAAGATGCATATATCGCGGCGTACTATACCCTAACAATCGCTGTAGAAATATTTGGCGCGGCGTAGAATCCAAAAGATCCGCGCCACGAACAACATGCGTGATACCCTGCTCAGCATCATCGACTACAACGGCCAATTGATAAGCATATATCCCATCAGCCCGGCGTAGTACAAAATCGCCAATTTCCCGCTTGAGTTTTTGTGCATACGGGCCCTTTAAAATATCTTGAAATTGAATTTCATTCTCATTCGTTTGAATACGCAGTGAACATGCTTTGTCTGATAAAGAAGGATTTTTCAAACACGTCCCAGGATAGATGGGGCCACCAAGACCGATGATGCTGGAATCAGCAATTTCTTTTCTTGAACAAGTACACGGATATATTAAATTTTGTTTCTCTAATCTATTCAGTGCTTCCCGATAGGCTTCAAGACGCCGGCTTTGAAAAACGACTTCTTCATCCCACTCCATGCCAAGCCTTTCCAGTACAAATAAGATTTCACTTACGGCTCCGGGCACTTCCCGCTGAAAATCTATATCTTCTATCCTGATCAGCCACTTACCTTGATTAAATTTTGCATCGAGATAACTGCCTATAGCCGCAACCAGTGAACCAAAATGCAACGGCCCTGTTGGAGATGGCGCAAACCGACCACGATAACTTTTTTCTATCAATGGGTGAATATTCACTAAGAAAAGTATGTTGAATTTATAAAATACTACACTACTACGTTACATGGGTATTACTGACTGAGCTTATAAACTATAATTTACACAGAAGCGCAATCTATTCATTTTCGATTTTCTCTAATTAAGATTTCTTTTAAGCTGGATCATGCATATTCACATTGTTGGGATTTGCGGCACTTTCATGGGAGGCATTGCAGCCATTGCGAGAGAGTCCGGATACAAAGTAACAGGTTGCGATCAAGATGTTTATCCGCCGATGAGTACACAGCTTGAATCTCAGGGAATAGAATTAATACAGGGTTATTCAATCGAGCAGATCCGGCTTCAGCCGGATATATTCGTAATTGGTAATGTGGTTACCCGCGGAAACCCGTTGATGGAAGAAATTCTCAATCGGAATTTACCTTATATTTCCGGCCCACAGTGGTTATCAGAAAATATTTTGAGGCATCGCTGGGTGCTTGCCGTTGCCGGTACGCACGGCAAAACCACGACCAGCTCGATGCTGGCCTGGATATTAGATTACGCGGGATTAAATCCAGGTTTTCTGATTGGTGGAATTCCCGAGAATTTTGGTCTATCTGCAAGAATTGGAATTATTCGATCAGAACACCCACAGGATTCTGAATCAAATTTAGCGGAAATTTCACCATTCTTCGTTA